>NZ_JAFIDL010000041.1:0-383 GCF_017051665.1 Aliamphritea spongicola | reverse complement strand
AAGGCGATGAGATGCAGGTGGGCGAGATGAAGCTCAAGGTGTTGCATTGTCCTGGGCACACACCGGGCCACATCGTCTTTATCAATGAGCAGGCGCGTTTGGCGCTGGTGGGTGATGTGCTGTTTAACGGCGGCGTGGGGCGCAGCGACTTCCCGCGCGGTGACCATCAGGCGCTGATCGCCTCTATTCGCACCAAGCTGTTGCCGTTAGGCGACGACATGCGCTTTATTCCCGGCCACGGTCCAATGTCGACCTTCGGTCACGAGCGCCAGACCAACCCGTTCCTGCGCGAAGAGCCGGCGGTGTGGTAACGATCATTTCCCGGCAGAAATAATTAAGGGGCGCATAGCGCGCCCCTTCAAACTGGTGGCTTTCGCCGACGC
>NZ_JAFIDL010000040.1:0-384 GCF_017051665.1 Aliamphritea spongicola | reverse complement strand
GTTATCTTTCTACGCTGCGCATCACTCCAGAAAAATCTTTACTCCTACCAGGCATTTCTTGCGCGGGCGGCCGTGGGTTCGCCTTCTTCTTTTTTGTTGCCGTCTACATGAAAGGGCGGGAATCACTTACTGCCATAAAGTGTAGCTTTTTTTTATGCAATTTTTTTACAATAAAATGAATATGGTTATACTCTGTTTAATAGGGTCTGCGATGACCCCGCCGCCTCGTGCGAAAAAAGCATTATCCTGCCTTTATCATAAGTAAATTCCTAATGCATAAACGGATTCTCTTAACAATCAATGTCGCGCAATGTTATGTTCTATATTATGTGTTTTTTCGATATTTATCTGGATATATTGCGCTCTTGGAGTAAAATTAACGTA
>NZ_JAFIDL010000039.1:0-396 GCF_017051665.1 Aliamphritea spongicola | reverse complement strand
CCGCAAGAACAGTAACATTTATTATTCAAAAAAACAAAAACCAGATTATAGGATATGACATTTGGTATAACAATAATGTTATTGAAAAATGGAAAAATGATCCATTAATGGCTTGGGCTAAAAATTCTCGCAATACGATAGAAAAACAAGGCGATTTAGAAATGTATAGCGAGGCAAAGGCTACTCTTATTTCATCTTACATTGAAGAAAATGACATTGAGTTTATTACAAATGAAAGTATGTTAAACATTGGTATAAAAAAGTTAGTCAGACTTGCACAAAAGAAATTACCTTCATATTTAACTGAATCATCTATTATTAAATCAGAAAGACGATGGGTCGCTAATACGCTAAAAGATTACGAATTATTACATGCCTTAGCTATAATCTATGGCA
>NZ_JAFIDL010000004.1:0-326552 GCF_017051665.1 Aliamphritea spongicola | reverse complement strand
GTCCCCTGAAGAGCCGTTCAAGACCAGGACGTTGATAGGCTGGGTGTGTAAGCGTTGTGAGGCGTTGAGCTAACCAGTACTAATTGCTCGTGAGGCTTGACCATATAACGCCAAAAGCGTTTGGTTGCAGAGAGCTGCAACACGGATCAAGAACTGAAGATACATAGAGCTTGCTGAAAAGCGAGACGGATTAGAGTTTGTACAGTGTTACCCAAGACTCAGCCTGAATAAGGCATACAGGATTTAGATTGTTACCTTTTTTTGCTTGGCGACCATAGCGAGATGGAACCACCCGATCCCTTACCGAACTCGGAAGTGAAACGTCTTAGCGCCGATGGTAGTGTGGGGCTTCCCCATGTGAGAGTAGGTCATCGCCAAGCACCTAATTAAGAAAGCCCTGCTACGTTGTAGCAGGGTTTTTTCGTGTGTTATTGTAAATAGAATAATAAGAAAACCCCTGATCGTAATCCGGTCAGGGGTTTTCTTATTGTGGATACGTACCTGACCATAAGTTGGGCACTGACGGCGGCTTAGTGTTTACCGGCTAAGCTTAATGTATATATTTGTCTGAGAGTTCGGTTGTCGTAATGATGGCGCATTCTAACTATCACATGCCTTATATGGACGGTGTAATGCCGCCGTTTTTCTTTGCCTGTCGGCAGGAAGGAGTGTGGTATGGCCTTAACAGCACCGCTGATGAAACGGTTAATTCCGGAGAGCTTCTGGCATGGCTGCGGGGGTTCGATGAGCGCATTGAACTGGAAACCTATCAGAACAAACGTGGTGAGCTGATGTATTGTGCCTGCATTTGCTTTCCCAATATTCCTCTTAAGCGCATGACCACTTCCCGCCTGAAGCCTTATGTGAGCAAGCACCGGCGGTCCAAAAGTGGCGGCTATTTCGTCACAGAAACAAAGTTATATTTGCCGTTAGTGTCTTCTGTGATTATGGCCAATATGCTGCAGGATCTTAAAGTGGGTTTGAATATGCTCGACGAAGTCGAGACTGTGATGGCGCACGTTAAACTGATGGAGTCCCGCAGAACTGCCTGTGCAGTTGAGGTTCAAGGAAAGGTTGGTGCAAAACTGCCAACAGAGCAGCTGGGGCGATATACAGCCGGGTATTTGCAGTATGATGCTGAAGTCAGCCGTTCAGATAAAGAAGCTAAGCAGTTGCTTAATGAGGCGGTTCGTAAAATCAGTAAGGTGTATGCTGACTGGGAAGATTTCTGTAAGGTATAAAAAAGCCCGCTTATTGACGCGGGCTTTTTGTTTCTGTCACGGAATATCAGTCCATATACATGGATTCAATTTTGTGGATTGAAAGGTCCGCGCCGTTGAACTCTTCTTCTTCATCCAGTCGCAGGCCACAGAATACTTTAATTGCACCATAGACAATTAAACCGCCAGCCACTGCAATCAGGATTCCCGCTATTGTGCCTGTAAGCTGTGACATCAGGCTGACACCGCCCAGACCACCAAAGGCCGTTGTGCCAAATATTCCCGCTGCAATGCCGCCCCAGGCGCCGCACAGGCCGTGCAGAGGCCATACACCCAGTACGTCATCAATTTTCCAGCGGTTTTGTGCGATGGTGAACATCCAGACAAACAGGGCACCTGCAACGCCGCCAACAAACAGTGCACCGATTGGGTGCATAATGTCTGAGCCGGCACATATCGCAACCAGACCGGCCAACGGACCGTTATGGATAAATCCGGGGTCGTTTTTACCGGCAAGTAATGATGCAATGATACCGCCGACCATCGCCATCAGGCTGTTTACTGCAACCAGACCTGAGATACCATCCAGTGTTTGTGCTGACATAACATTGAAGCCAAACCAGCCGATACACAGAATCCATGCGCCCAGTGCCAGAAACGGAATGTTTGACGGGGGGAAAGCCATCAGGCGGCCAGATTTATAACGGCCCTTACGGACACCCAGCAGGAGAACCGCAACTAATCCTAACCAGCCACCGACGCCGTGCACAACAACGGAACCGGCAAAGTCGTGGAAGGGCGCGCCAAAGGTGCTTTCCAGCCAGTTCTGAAAGCCGTAGTTACCGTTCCAGATAATGCCCTCGAACAAGGGGTAAACAAAGCCTACAACCAGGGCAGAGGCTATCAGGAATGGCCAGAAGCGGGCGCGTTCAGCGATACCGCCGGAAACGATTGCTGGAATGGCCGCTGCAAAGGTCATCAGGAAGAAGAATTTGACCAGCTCATAACCATTACCTTCGGCGAGGGTCTGAGCATCACTGAAGAAGGTGACATCATAGGCAATCCAGTAACCGACAAAGAAGTAAGCGACCGCTGAAAAACCAAAGTCGGTCATGATTTTTACCAACGCATTCACCTGGTTTTTCTGCCGGACGGTGCCGACTTCCAGAAATGCAAAGCCGGCATGCATGGCAAATACCATGATTGCGCCCATGAGAATAAATAGAGTGTTTGAACTCTGTACCAAGGTTTCTACAGCACTGTTAATACTATCCACAGCGGTCTCCGAAGCATTGATGCACCAATCAGAGTCAGGCGTAATTTTGCCTGCACCAATTCAGCGCGTTTGAGGTTTTTTTATGCTGCAAAACCGGGCAGATGCACCGGTTTTACGATTTATGCTTCATGTACTGCAGGAGGCGTGCCAGTTCGAGGTGGGCCAATTTGGGGGCATAAAAAAGCCGGAAAATCTCCCGGCTTTGTAAAGTTAGAATCTGTTACTTTATGTTGTGTAAGTAATCCTGACATTCCTGCCAGTTACCCCGGTATACGATCCGTTCAGCTTTGTTACCCAACTGATAGCTGTACATCGGATCGTAATACCACTCTAACAGTGGGCTTAGCCAGTTCAGGTGCTGGCTGTAACCTTCACCTTTGTCATGAGTAGCGATCGCCTGTTCCATCATTTTACGGAGTTCCCGCCAGCGTTCGCTGCCAAGGCGCTTACGTATCTTATCCAGACCGCTGAGCAGATATTCAGCGCACAGATGATTGCCCTGTTCCTCACCGTAATATTCGGTATGGGAACGGTGCATATCGATGACGTATTCCTGAAGCAGGTTATGTAACCGGGTTTCGAGATCTTCTTCCACGACAATGATGGGGGCTTGCTGCATTTTCAGGTGCAGAGAATGTGGGATATCAACGCTGCCGATAATCCGCCCTTCATCCTCCAGAATGAGTTCGCTGATACCAGTGTTGCGCAGCTTCAGTAAGTCGATTGCCAGTTTGTTTTCGAAATTGATCTGAGAACGTTGTGGTGTGACATAGCGGCCAAAGCTTGAACCCCGGTGATTAGCAGCGCCTTCCAGGTCGACAGCATTTTTTAGGCTGTTGATCAGAGGGGTTTTACGGCAGCCTGTATTGCCGCCAACAATATAAAAAGGCAATTCTTCGCAGGTTGCTTCTATCTCGTCCAGCAGGAAGTTACGCAGTGCTTTATAACCGCCGGTGACCAGTGGATAGTCAGCACCGGCTTCTTTCAGCCATTGCTGAGTTGTACGTGAGCGCAGGCCGCCGCGGAAACAGTACAGATACCCTTCAGGATTTTCTTCTACGAAGGCTTTCCAGGCTGCCATACGTTGTTCTTTAATCTCACCGCTGACCAGTTTATGGCCTAGCTTGATAGCTGCATCCTGTCCTTGCTGTTTATAACAGGTGCCTACTTTTTCCCGTTCTTCATTACTCATCAGCGGCAGGCTGACAGCAGAAGGGAATGCGCCTTGCTTAAATTCTACCGGTGCCCGCAGATCGATCATGGGGGTATCGTTGAGAAATAGTTGCCGGTAATTCAGTGTATCTTCGCGCATTTTGTTGCCTGTAAGCTGGCTGTCATTTTCGGGCCGCCATTATATGCGATCTCTGCCTGAATGCCTAAGAATCACCGGTGCTGACTGAGTTCCGGTGGCATTTCTTTGAGTGCTTGGCTATATTCCCCCGGCGTTAAGTCATCGTCTGGTAAGCTGAATGAATTCTTCTGTAGTATCGTCCCGCCGTCCGTATCTGGGCAGGGGGGCATCTGTTGAACGCTGTGAGTCATGTTTTTTGCGGGTTGATAAGTGTGTCTGTGATTTACAGAGTGCTGTGCCTGCACAGGTTGAGTTTTGTCTGCTGACTCATAATGATGAAGTGTATAAGCCCAGTAATACAGGCAGGCTCATTAAGGACTCTATTGCTGGCACCCGGCGGTTTATCTGGCACCGCAAAGAGGCGGATCCTGAGTTACTGGCGCTGATTCAGAGTCCGCAAGTGAATGCTTACATCGTTTTTCCGCCAGGTGATGATTATGCTGAACGGATGACGGAGTTTAATCCCGAACCAGGTAAACGGAGCGTGTTCATTGTATTGGATGGTACCTGGCGCCAGGCAAGGCGTATGTTTCGCCTGAGTGAATATTTGCAGGGGTTAGCGGTTATCAGCCTGAAAGAAGTGCCTGCTTCCCGCTACGGGCTGCGTAAGGCCGTTCATGATAATCAGCTGTGCACCGCTGAAGTGGCGATTGCGTTGCTCGATGAAATTGGCGATCACAGTGCCAGCATTCATTTACAGAAATACTTTGATGCGTTTACCGGGCGTTATCTGGAAACCCGTAGTCAGAAAGTGGTCGCCGCTGTATCAGAGGATGCCCGCTGAGATCCTCAATGGGGATAAGTTCAGCGGCTTGCCAGTTGCTGACTGCTCTGCCGGTGGCAGGATATCGGTACTTGGCCAGTAACCGGTTTTGAGTGCTTCTGCATAAGGTGTATTCAGGCCAGCCTGACGCATCTTATTGATACTGTCTTCCACGTCGTATTGTAAGGCATGCCAACTGGCAGTGATCTGCCCATCAGATTCCGGTGTTATCAGCATATACCAGGTGTCCGGCTGACCATCGTTGGCCGGCATACCTATAACCCCTGCGTTTAGCCATGTACCCTTTGTCAGTTGTTGCCCGAAAGGAATACCGCAATGACCACTGATAATGATATCTGCTTCGGAGTCGGTTTGTTGCTGTGCCTGCTCCGTTACATCAGAGGCAAATATAAACTGGTTAATGCTGTTTAAGCCGCCGTGGATAGCATGCATTTTCAGCCCTGCCCAGGTAAAGCTGATCTGTGCGGGAAGAGTTGCCATCCAGGTTTTAGCATCAGCGCTGACTCTGGGTTTAGCGAAGTTAAACCAGCCGGCAGACAGCAAGTCGCAGGTACTGCCCTCATCAAACCCGCAACCACAGTCATTGGCACCATTACCCAGAGATTCTTCGCAGTTGCCCTGTACTACAGCAATGCCCCATTCACGGATTAAATCAGTTGTTTCCTGTGGTGAAGCGCAGTAGGCGACAATGTCGCCTGTACAGAGGATATTACCGGCAGGAATCTCCAGTTTTTCACTGGTCTCTTTGATTGCCTTAGTTGCTGCCAGATTACTGTAAGGGCCACCAAAGATGAGTAATGGCTTTGTATCAGCCGGTGAAAATTCCTGCATTATCAAATTCCGTCATTAAAATCAGGCTGAGCTGGGTAAAGGCTGTGTTTTGCGGTTGCTCAGAATACCCAACCAAAACAGCAGACAGCCACCAATCAGCACCGTTGCGGAGATGAACAGCAGTTTTGTGTATTTATGCGCGTCGCCCAGCAACTGGGTGTGTCCGGCTGACTCGACAAAGTACAGGGCTGCACCGGCAATCGCTAAAATGAACGTGCTGACATAGCTCCATACCGGTACCTGATCCTGCTTGCCCCATAGGCAAAAGAAAATAACCGGTGCCAGGTACATAGAGGCGGTGCCACTGACAGCGACCGCACTGAACAAGTCTTTATTGCCAAGGAATACGCACAGTAAACCGAGCAGCATAAATACCGCCATCGTTACCCGGCCATTAAAGCGGCTGGCGGGCATCAGTTTCATATCAACCGCGACCAGTTTTGAAGAACTGGAGAGGGTGCTATCCAGTGTCGACATCGCTGAGATGATCAGGGTGATGTTAAACAACAGCATGGCGTTGTCACCCAGCAGGCGCAGCAGTGCCTCATTCATGGATTCACCGGAAGCGGCCTGAGCCCCGGCGATGATGCCAAAGCTTCCGAAAATGATAATGCAGATAACGCTGATCCAGCCAGCATGAATAAAGCTTTTTCGTGTGGTTTCCCGGTCTGCCAGGAAGCCACGGTCCATCATTACCGGATCGTGCATCGGATAACTCCAGACCTGTAACAGGGCTACCAGTAGCAGGATTGGGCCGGGTTCGGTGATGTTGAATGCTTTAAACATGATGTTGTCGATACTGACATGTCCCTGAAACAGAACGAGACCGCTGAGTAATGCCAGCACAACCAGAAACAGGGTCATCTGGAAAAGGTCTGTTCGTAGGGATGCTTTGAGGCCACCCAGCATTGAATACACCAGTGTAATACCGGCAAAAAGAACTACTGCGAAGGTATAACTGCTGCTGCCGGCGACGCCAAAGAGTATACCGATGACCAGAATGTTAGCGAAAACTTCACTGATCAGGCGTAGGCCGATAACAAAGTTATAGCATCCTGTTCCCCAGCGGCCGAAACGATCATGAAGGAATGCCTGCACACTGGTATAGCCATGCCGGAAGCGTAATGAGTCAATGATTTTGCCGCCGGTCAGGAAGGACAGGTAATAGGCTGCATAGGCCAGCGTGCCCCAGATACCGTAATAAAACCCCAGAATGGCGGCGTTCAGCAATGAACGGGCAAAGATCCAGGTGGTTACCTGTGAGAAAGTCAGCAGCAATAAGCCCGGTTGTTCACCGTCTTTGCTGTAGCCTTTAAAAAAGGTGTGATCATTGTTCACTTTTGGGGAGAGAAACAATGAAATTGCTGCAACAATGCCAACGACAATTGCCAGTGATAATGCCATGTCTGATGCCTTTATCCGAAGAGGGTGAGTTGCAGCATAGCTGCAAACAGACATGAAATTACAAGGGAAAATGAAAAAAGGGTCAAGGAGGGGCTACAGGTTGCCAAGACTGTTTGTTTTATAACTTATAACAGCCGGCTATATTAAGCCCGGACTGCAATAACGGTCAGCAGCCCGGGATAAAAACTGTGATCAGTCGAATGCTTTGCCGGTTGGTACTGCTACTACCGGAATCTTGGCACCCTTGATGACCTGACGGGTCGTCTGGCTATGGTGGCCAAAGGTGTTTTCAGATCCCATTACTATCATATCGGCGTTGCTCAGTTTTGCCTGCGCCAGAATGGAATCAGTATAGTTACCTTCAACAACCCGCTGTTCAATGTCCAGGGTGACGACTTTATCCAGTGACCCCAGTTCTTCTTCACAGAAGACTTCAACGCGCTTTTGCATGGATGCTTTAACTTCATCGATACCTTCGTCATGGATTTTTTTAACCAGATCCTGGGGCAGATAGTTCTGAATCAGCGCCTGGCCCAGTTCACCGATCGGTTCAATAACATGCAGCATGATGATGTGAGCATCAAACTGCTGTGCCAGGTTTACCGCCTGACGGAATACCGGCCGGGTGTGTTTCCCCAGTGAAGTCGTGTAAAGAATCGTTTTAATCTTTGGTAAAGCCATGGTCTGCCTCGCTAATTTGTCTGACCGGGGGAGTTAAAATCTCACACGGCTAAGGTAAGTCGTTGCTCCGCAAGGGTAAATCCCCGAAATTGGGTAGCCTTGATCCGGATCAACAACCGCAACGGCGTTTAGATGTTTTGCCAATCCCCGGGTTGAATGTGTTGGTCGGATCCAGGGCAACATAGAAGTCTTTCAGACCTTCCTCTGCTGCATACAGATGACCTACATTATGCTCTGCCGGGTACTTGGCACCTTTCGCCGCAAGGATGTCCAGCATTTGCTGTTTAATCGCTGCGGCATCAGCACCTTTCTTTAAAATATAGTCCTGATGGAATACGTGACACATAAAATGTCCGTAGTACAGGGCGCTCACCAGTTGGCTGCGGATTTCTTCAGGTAGCTCTTCTACCCAGTTTTCATCATTACGCTTCAGGGCAATATCCAGCGCGAGGATATTTTCCACTTCATCCTGATGAACTGTCTGGTAACGGATGGCTGCACCGGCAGCAGCAAAGCGTAACAGGTAAGCTTTTTTGGCTTCGTCGGCACTGCAAGTGAAGTAATTACCTGAAGTACTGTTGGCAAAGAACTTTTGCAGGTAAGACTCAGCTTCGCTGATACCGGCGTCACTCATCTTAAGAATAAGGTGATGTTCGTAATCGTCCCGGTATTGCATCAGGCGCTTAGGCACAATGTTTTTCCAGCAACGGCTCAGCAGTTGCATGGCACGGTCAGGAATATCTTTAGGCAGGAAGCTGAAACGGTTTAACCAGGCAGTGATGGAGCCTTTCATCGCAAATAGTTTTGGCAGTGGGTCTGTGCCAAGGTAGTTAATCATCAGAAATACGTCTTTGCCGTATTTCAGTGCGATGTCGAAAACATCCCGGTGCATGTATTCCCCAACTTCCGGCAGGTTTTCAAAGTTTTGCAGAATATCCCGGCGCAGCTGAGTCAGTTCTTTCGGATCATTGGTACCGATATAAAAAACCTGTTCTTTTTCGGCAACCGGGAAGGTATCGATACGTACAGCAAAAATGGCCAGTTTTCCGGCACAGCCACTGGCTTCGTAAAGCCGGCTGGTATCGGCGTTGTAGCGGGCCGGGGTATCAGCATCCACATCCCGGAGGATTTCCGGATAATCACTGGCTGAGGCTTTCCCTTCATAGGGTTCAAGCGTATACGCGTTGAAATGCTGTAATTCCAGGTTAGTCAGAATTTCTTCCGGAGAGTTACCCAGTTCAATGCCTAGATGGTTAACCAGTTCCAGTTCGCCCTGCTCATTGATCTGTGCGTAAAGTGATAGCTCAGAATACGCCGGACCCCGTTTAACCAGTGCACCGCCAGAGTTGTTTGCAATACCGCCAACAATTGACGCACCGATACAGGATGAACCGATAACAGAATGAGGCGCCCGTTTCAGTGGTTTAAGCAGTTTCTCCAGAGTGAACAGAGTTGCTCCGGGAAAACTGATAATCTGTTTGCCTTCATCCAGCAGGATGATTTTATTCATCCGGGTGGTATTAAGAATGATAATCTCGCGGTCGTAGTCATCACCGCTGGGGGTGGAACCTTCTGTCAGGCCGGTATTGGCGGCCTGCATGATAATAATCTTGTTGGCTGCCACACAGGCTTTTAGTACCTGCCATTGCTGGAGCAGGGTTGTTGGAAAGACCACGGCCAGCGCGTCGCCTTTACCGGACCGGAAGCCACTGCGGTAGTGCTCGGTCTGGCGTGCTTTTGTGTAGATGTTGTCTGCGCCGACAATTGCACTTAACTGCTGAATGATCGCATCTTGTGACATAGTGATACCTTGAGTCTTTCGCGTTACATCATGGCCTGGCTGTTGCCAGGCCTTGGCTTGTCAGGCGGTTAATCAGCCGTAAGCGGCTGCCGGTAGCCAAAGTACCAGCTGTGGCCAGAAGACCAGGATTAACAGGCCGGTCAGCTGAAGAATGATAAAGGGCGTCACGCCTTTATAGATATCCGTAATCTTCACATTCGGTGGACATACCCCTTTCAGGTAGAACAGGGCGAAGCCCACCGGCGGGGTGAGGAAGGAGGTCTGCAACGCCATGGCGACGAGCATCACGAACCACACCAGCTCCGGATTATCCACCACACCGTAACCGTTGATATCCAGCCCCAGAGCGGAAATCACCGGCGCCAGCAGCGGCAGGATAATCAGGGTGATTTCGATCCAGTCCAGGAAGAAGCCCAGCAGGAAGATCACCCCGAGGATAAAGAAGATAATGCCGTACGGGCCGAACGGCAGGCCGGTCAGGAAGGACTCGATCAGTTCATCACCGCCCAGTTCCCGCAGCACCAGTGCAAAACAGGTGGCACCGATGAAGATTGCGAAAATGTACGCGGTGGTGTTGTAGGTACCGGTCATGACTTCCTTCAGCACTTTAAAGCTGAATTTCCGGTTGTACATGGCCAGCAGGGTGGCACCAAAAGCACCGACGCCGGAGGCTTCCGTCGGTGTGGCAATACCGGCGAAAATCGACCCCAGAACCACGAAGATCAGCGCCAGTGTCGGCAAAACCGCTTTCAGAACTGAAACCAAGGTGGCCATGGTCACCGGTTTGGCGTCCGCCGGCAGCGGGGCCGATTCAGGCTTGAGGAAACCGGTAATCAGAATGTAGGCAATATACATAGCCCCCAGCATCAGGCCCGGGAACACCGCTCCCATGAACAGATCGCCCACGGACAGACCCAGCTGATCCGCCATGATTACCAGCATGATGCTCGGCGGAATCAGAATCCCCAGAGTACCGGCGCTGGCAATGGTGCCCAGTGCCAGTGGCATGGCATAGCCCTGCTTGGTCATGGATGGCAGCGACATCACCGCCAGCAACACCACCGATGCACCGATGATGCCGGTAGATGCCGCCAGGATAATACCGATGGCGGTCACGGTAATGGCCAGACCGCCACGGACGTTACCGAACAGCTCCTGCATGGACTTCATCAGGCGTTCTGCCACACCGGATTTATCCAGCATGATGCCCATGAATATGAACATGGGGAGGGCCACCAGAATCCAGTTATCCATGATCTTCCAGAGGCGGTTCACCACCAGGCCGAGGGTCAGATAGTCCAGCCCGGTAATAGTGTCAAAATAGGTGTCGGCAATGTAGCCGATGCCGGCGAAGATAACCCCGATGCCACCCAGTACCCAGGCGACCGGGATGCCGGTGAATAACAGTGCGATGAACGAGGCGAACATCGCAATGACAAGAATCTCATTAATTTCCATCATGCATCCCCTTTAAACAGTAAAACAGTATCGCGGTATAAACGTGAAAGCGCTGCCAGCGCCATCATTGCCATACTCAGGGGGATAACGCTCTTGATCAGCCAGCGCCATGGCAGGCCGGAAGGGGATTCAGAATGTTCGTTGATGCGCCAGGCATCAGCAACGAATTCCAGGCTGTGTAAAAAGATAATGCCGATGAAGGGCAGTACCAGTACCAGAATTCCGAAGATTTCAATGATGTATTTACTGCGGGCCCGGAAACCTGTGTAGAAAAGGTCTACACGGATATGTGAATTGGTGGTTTGCGCATAGGCAAGGCCAAACATAACGCCTACGGCATAGAGGTGCCATTGTAATTCCTCAAGCAGTATTAAACCGCTGGAAAAGCCTTTGCGCAGGATTACCTGAGCCATGATTACCAGTACCAGTAATACATATGACCAGGCAATGTAGCTGCCGATTTTCTGAATAGCACGATCGATACAATCGGCGAGAGGCACGGGTGGCATGTTACCGGAAGTATTCACCTTGAGGCTCCTCTGTAAATTATTATTCTGGTATTTCTACTTCTGTGGCAGTTAATAAACGGGCTGCCTGAACAGCCCGTTACTGCGGGGGGGAGAAGCAGGGCTTCTCCGGAGGGACGTTTTACCGTGCAGCACGTGGCAGGAATGCGTTCGCTTCCCACAGGTCGTAGCCTTTACGGAAAGTACTCATGTCTGTCCAGACTTTGTTGAAGAATTCGTCGCCGGCAGTTTTCTCAGCAACTACTTCCTGCCATTTTTCATTGAAGGTGTTCAGCATGTCGTCGCTCCAGTAACGGATGTTTACACCGTTTTCCTGTGCTTTAGCCATAACGTCAAACTGCATGGATTCACCTTCAGCGATAGCGTTGGTCATAGAGGCTTTACAGGTGTTTTCGATGATTGCCTGCTGACCTTCAGACATCTTGCCCCAGGCGTCTTTGTTTACAAGAAGTTCGAATACGGTTGCCTGCTGGTGCCAGCCAGGGAAGTAGTTGTACTTCACGATCTTGTGGAAGCCCAGACGTTGGTCGATGGCTGGCTGAGAGAATTCAGATGCATCAATCGCACCTTTCTCAAGGGCACCGAAGATTTCACCGCCTGGCAGTTGAGAGGTGGATACCCCCAGTTTTTCCATTA
Organism: Aliamphritea spongicola; assembly: GCF_017051665.1. Lineage (NCBI taxonomy): Bacteria > Pseudomonadati > Pseudomonadota > Gammaproteobacteria > Oceanospirillales > Oceanospirillaceae > Aliamphritea > Aliamphritea spongicola. The sequence continues at coordinate 314,583 of NZ_JAFIDL010000004.1, read as the reverse complement.
CGGAAGCACCCAGACCGAAGAAGCGCATGTTCAGGCCTTTCAGATCTTCAGGGCTGTTGATTTCTTTGCTGAACCAGCCGGAAGTCTCTGGAGAGATGATCGCACATGGGATTACTTTTACGTTGTAACCGTTAGTGTCATACATTTCCTGATACAGGTTCATACCGTTGCCATAGTACAGCCATGCCATGTATTCACCGGCTTCTGGGCCGAAAGGTACTGCAGAGAACAGTGCTGCAGCTGGCATTTTACCCTGCCAGTAACCGGCAGTTGCATAGCCGGAATTGATCTTGCCGGCAGATACGGCGTCAAGAATCTCTTTAGGTGCAACCAGTTTGCCTGGCTCGTAAATCTTCATTTTGATTGAGCCATCGCTCATGACTTTCAGCTGTTCAGATACCCATTTAATCGGAGTACCCAGAGCTGGCAGGTGCGAGCCAAATGCGATAGGGGTTTTCAGCAGGACTTTATCTGCTGCCTGTGCGGTGACGGTACCGCAAACGGCGGCGCTCAGTACGGCTGTGCTCAGAATAGACTTTACGAACTTTTTCATGACTTGCCCTCGTTGAGGTTGTTGTTCTTTTTTCTGCCAGAGGCTGAATCTGTGGATATTCTTTTGATGTCTGAAACCGTGTTCAGATTACGTCTTGATAAATTGGTAATACCAATTTACCATCAAAAGTGCTGTAACCATAAAGATTCGTGCTAATACTTGTCAATAGCTAATTTTTACTGAATATCTACGCTTAAGTGTGATTTTGGCGGCAAGTTGCTGTTTTTTTATGTTTAATTTTGGTCTTACCAATTTGTTTTTCGGGTGTGCGATTTAACGCTGAGCTGCTCTGGATCAATGTCGCTTATGCGTTTGGGGGACGGTGCGCTCCTGTATCAGGCAGCCTGCAGGGTGATTGGTAAGATAAAAAAGCAACCATTGGCGGGATGAGCAGGTATACTGCGTTCCGCGGCAGGTAATCCCGGCCAGGCCGTTGGGTTGTGGTTTGAAAATGCACAGTGTGATTGCGGTACGGAGCCGTTAATACAGCTCCATGGAGAAATATAAATATGGCGTATCAGCGCGTTAAACAGCCAAAAATATCTGATGTCATCATGGGGCAGCTGGAAGAGATGGTGCTTGAAGGCACACTGAAGCCTGGCCAGCGGTTACCTTCAGAGCGGGAATTAGCAAAACAGTTCGATGTTTCCCGGCCTTCATTACGTGAAGCTGTGCAGAAGCTTTCTGCCAAAGGGGTGCTGATCAGCCGCCAGGGTGGCGGAACCTATGTATCTGAGGATCTGGGGGGGGCATTTTCGGATCCTTTACTGGAGCTTTTTAAGACACACCCTGAAGCTCAGTATGATTTGCTTGAGTTCCGTCACGCGCTGGAAGGGGTGTCTGCTTATTATGCTGCCTTGCGTAGTACTGCAGCAGATAAAGAAAATATCCGTGCCCGTTATAACGCGCTTCAGGAACATCACGAGAATAAAGCCTTCGATAAAGAAGTGTATGCGGATGTGGATTTCCATCTGGCAATCGCTGAAGCCACACACAACATGGTGCTATTGCATATGATGCGTGCGCTGTTCACTTTATTGCGTCAGCACGTCTGGGATAACTTGCAGGATATTTATCCGAAGCCCGAAATCCGCGGCAAGATTCACCAGCAACATTATGTGCTGATGGAAGCGATTCTTGAAGGGGATCCGGACCGTGCCAGCCAGGCGGCCCATGATCACCTGGCGTATGTGGAAGATGCTTTATTACAGCAGGGTAAGGAAGATACCCGTCTTAAGCGGGCTTTACGCCGGGCTGATCTGACACCGCGCTGAGCTGATTTTGCTGATGCTACCGGCAATTCCCTGATTTGGTGACTTGTGTCAATTGGCGCAAGTTACGTTTCTTTCTAAACGCAGGTGTTTTCCGGGGCTTTGTGCACTGTTCATTGCTCCATCCCCCACCAACTGTAAGTATCCTGTCATATACGTTCTGTATAAAAACTACACAGCTTGTTATTAAGTTAGATTTTTGTAGTCTGACTAGACTTGAAAAGTCATTTTTTGTAGTATTACTACAAAATTTTTACCAACAAACCTTTATACCTCAGTGTGAAAAGTGGATTAAATGCGTCATGCTTAGGTCTGATTGGGTCATTAGTCGTTGTTTTTGCGGCGATTCAGACTGATCGAAACTCTGATTTGTTTTTTTGTAGTTGTTGGTACCGGTGACCGGATGTTGCCTGTACTGCACCCGTCTGTGTGTCGGTAAGCAAATTGTCGGAGCATTCTGGTTTGTTGGTGGTCAACAGCGCTTTATTCGGAAGCTGCCTGCTAATAAAAGATAGAAGTAAGAAAAGTGGAGAAAGGAAACGTGCAAGACATAATCGATGATATTGATCCAATCGAAACGAATGAATGGCTGGATGCGCTCGAGTCGGTTGCAAAACACGAAGGTGATGAGCGCGCGCGTTATATCCTGAGTAAGCTTGGCGAAAGAGCCTCTGATATGGGGATCGAAGCGGGCAATACGTTAACAACCTCTTATGTAAATACCATTGCCCCTAAAGATGAAGCCCGGATGCCGGGTGATTTATTTATGGAGCGCCGGATTCGCTCTTTCATCCGCTGGAATGCGATGGCAATGGTTATGCGTGCCAATGACAACGATGAAGGTCTTGGCGGCCACATCTCCAGTTTCTCTTCTTCTGCAACGCTTTACGATATCGGCTTTAATTATTTCTTCCGTGGCTCAGAAGGTGAGCAGGAAGGCGACCTGGTATTTTTCCAGGGCCATATTGCGCCGGGTATCTACTCCCGTGCTTACCTTGAAGGCCGTCTGACAGAAGAGCAGATGGATAACTACCGCCGTGAAGTGGATGGTGTTGGTCTTTCTTCCTACCCACACCCGTGGCTGATGCCTGACTTCTGGCAGTTCCCGACAGTATCAATGGGCCTTGGTCCGATTCAGGCGATTTATCAGGCGCACGTTATGCGTTACCTGTCTGCCCGCAGCCTGATTAACCGTGGCGACCGTAAGGTTTGGGCATTCCTGGGTGACGGTGAGTGTGATGAGCCGGAATCTCTGGGTGCTATCGCACTGGCCGGCCGTGAGCAGCTGGAAAACCTGGTGTTTGTTGTTAACTGCAACCTGCAGCGTCTGGACGGTCCGGTACGGGGTAACGGTAAGATTGTTCAGGAACTTGAAGGCGTATTCCGCGGTGCTGGTTGGAACGTAATCAAGTGTCTGTGGGGCCGTCACTGGGATCCGCTGTTTGAGAACGACACGTCCGGTTTGCTGAAAAAGCGTATGGATGAAGTCTGCGACGGTGAACTGCAGAACTACAAAGCGAACGGCGGTGCGTATACCCGTGAGCACTTCTTCGGTAAGTACCCTGAGCTGCTTGAGCTGGTTAAGGATATGTCTGATCAGGACATCATGAATCTGAACCGCGGTGGCCACGATCCGTATAAAGTATTCGCCGCTTACCAGCAGGCGATGAACCATAAAGGTCAGCCGACCGTCATTCTGGCGCAGACTGTAAAAGGTTATGGTACCGGTAAGTCCGGTCAGGCGAAGAACGATACTCACTCAATGAAGAAAGTGGCCATGGATGACCTGATGGACTTCCGTGACAACCACAACATTCCACTGAGTGATGAGCAACTTAAAGATGTACCTTATTACCGTCCGTCTAAAGACTCTCCGGAAATGAAGTACATGATGGATCGTCGTAATAAGCTGGGCGGTGTTTACCCATCCCGCCGGGCTGATTTTGACGCGCTGGAAGTTCCACCGCTGGATACTTTCTCTTCTCAGCTGAAAGAGAGTGGTAAACGTGAAATGTCCACTCAGATGACCCTGAACCGGGTGCTGAGCACGCTGGTGAAGGATAAAGCTATCGGTGAGCGTATCGTACCGATCGTACCGGACGAAGCCCGTACCTTCGGTATGGAAGGTATGTTCCGTCAGTTGGGTATTTATACATCTGAAGGCCAGCGTTATGTACCGCATGATGCTGACCAGATCATGTTCTATAAGGAATCCAAGACCGGTCAGATCCTGGAAGAAGGTATTAACGAAGCCGGTGCAATGAGTGCCTGGATGGCGTGTGCAACGTCATACAGCAACAACAACTGCACCATGATTCCGTTCTACATCTATTATTCGATGTTTGGTTTCCAGCGCATCATGGATCTGGCCTGGGCGGCCGGTGATATGCAGGCACGTGGTTTCCTGATCGGTGCAACTTCCGGCCGTACTACGCTGAACGGTGAAGGTCTGCAGCACCAGGACGGTCACTCTCACCTGATGGCGCAGATGATCCCGAACTGTGTTTCCTACGACCCAACCTTCGGTTACGAGCTGACGGTTATCGTTCAGGACGGCCTCAAGCGCATGTTTCAGGACAAAGAGAACAAGTTCTACTACATCACTACGATGAACGAAAACTATGCTCATCCGGCAATGCCGATCGGTGCTGAAGAAGGCATTGTTAAGGGTATGTACCTGTTGCAGGAAGGTAAGCAGGCAGAGAAGAAAGTACAGCTGATGGGTTGCGGTACGATTCTGCGTGAAGTGATTGCTGCTGCGGATATCCTGCGTGAAGAGTTTGGTGTAGAAGCAGATATCTGGAGCACAACGTCTATCAACGAAGTACGTCGTGATGCTCAGGCGGTAGCCCGCTGGAATATGCTGCATCCTGCGCAGGAGCCGCGGACCAGCTATCTGCAGGATTGTCTGGCGGACCGTCAGGGCCCTGTGATTGCGGCGACTGACTACATGCGTATGTATCCAGAACAGCTGCGTGAATACATGCCGGGTACTTACCGGGTACTGGGTACTGACGGTTATGGCCGCTCGGATACCCGCGATAAGCTGCGTGAATTCTTTGAAGTAAACCGTCACTACGTGACAATTGCTGCACTGACAGCACTGGCCGATGATGGCCTGATTGAGCGTTCTGTAATTGCCAGTGCGATGCAGAAGTTTGGCATTAACCCAGAAAAACCAGCCCCTTGGACTGTGTAACCCTGGCCAGACGGAAGCAAAAGAGGAAATGACTGTGAGTACTGTGAATATTACGGTTCCTGATTTAAGTGGTGCGGCTGACGTAGATGTGGTCGAAGTGTTCATTAAGCCTGGTGATAAGGTTGAAGAAGGGGATTCGCTGATTGCCCTTGAGACTGACAAGGCTTCAATGGAAGTGCCGGCAACACAATCCGGTGTGGTTGTGTCGGTTTCTGTCAGCGAAGGCGATACGATCAACGAAGGTGATGCGCTCTGTGTGCTGGAAATAGCTCCTGCCGATGCATCGGCTGCTGAAGCACCCGTAGCTGAAGTGGATGCTGAACCTGTAGCGGAAGCTGCACCGGTTGCGGCCGCACCTGCCGCGGCGAGCGAAACCGCTCAGGTTGCTGTACCTGATCTGAGTGGCGCGACCGATGTGGATGTTGTTGAAGTATTCGTGAAACCGGGTGATACGGTTGCTGAAGGGGATTCCCTGATTGCGCTGGAAACGGATAAAGCTTCCATGGAAGTGCCGGCCCCTTACAGCGGTACAGTGGTAAGCGTTGCTGTTGATGAAGGTTATACGGTTAATGAAGGCGATGCCCTTTGTGAAATGCAGATTGCAGGCAGTGCGCCTGTCGCTGAACCTGCTGCAGAGGTACCTGCTACTGAAGCACCTGCTGCTCCGGCACCTGCTGCTGAACCTGCACCTGTCGTTGCTGGTGGTGTGGAAGATGTACTGATTCCGGATCTCAGCGGTGCCACTGATGTGGATGTGGTTGAAGTGCTGGTTAAGGACGGTGATACCGTTGCTGAGGGTGATTCCCTGATCGCGCTGGAAACCGATAAAGCATCCATGGAAGTGCCTGCACCTAAGGCGGGTACTGTTAAAGCCATGAAGATAAAAGAAGGTGACCAGGTGAACGCTGGTGACCTGCTAATGAGCCTGGAAGTGGCTGCAAGTGCTGCCCCTGTGGCAGTGGCGGCGCCAGCACCTGCTGCGGCAGCGTCTGCTCCGGCTGCTTCTGCGCCTGCGGCTTCCAAGCCTGCAGCGCCTGCTGCACAGCCTTCTCAGGCTGTTGATAAAGCTGAGTTGGAACAGAAAAATAAATCTGTTCATGCCGGCCCTGCAGTACGTGCGATTGCCCGTGAATTCGGTGTTAATCTTGCCCTGGTATCCGGTACCGGTCCGCGTAGCCGTATTCTTAAGGAAGATGTTCAGGCCTATGTGAAAGCGTCTCTGAAGAAGCTGAAAGAGCAGCCTGCAGCAGCGGTAACCGGTGGCTCCGGTATTCCGGCTATTCCTGGGGTTGACTTCAGCCAGTTCGGTGAGATTGAGCTGGAAAAACTGAGCAAAATTAAGAAGGTTACCCGCGATAACATGTCACGTTGCTGGCTGAATATCCCGCATGTGACTCAGTTTGATAAAGCGGATATTACGGATCTGGAAGCGTTCCGCGCGGGAATGAAAGAAGAAGCTGCCCGTGAAGGGGTTAAGCTGACGCCGTTGCCGTTCATGATCAAAGCGATTGCTATGGCGCTGAAAGCACATCCTAAGTTTAATGCCTCTTTGCATGCGGACGGTGAACACATCGTTTACAAGAAGTATGTAAATATCGGTATGGCGGTTGATACGCCTAACGGCTTGATGGTTCCGGTCATCAAGGATGCTGATAAGAAGAGCATCTATGAGCTGTCCCGGGAAGCGGTTGAGCTGGCGGGTAAGGCTAAGGATCGCAAGCTGAAGCCTAATGAAATGCAGGGTGCCTGCTTCACGATCTCCAGCCTGGGTGGTATTGGCGGAACCGGCTTTACGCCGATTGTGAATGCCCCTGAAGTGGCGATTCTGGGTGTGTCCAAGGCGGATATTGAACCGCGCTGGAATGGTAAGGAGTTTGAGCCGCGTAAGATGTTGCCGCTGTGCCTGTCCTATGATCACCGGGCAATCAACGGTGGTGATGCAGGGCGTTTCCTGACCTACCTGAATGCATTGCTGAGCGATGTTCGTCGTATGGCTATGTAACCAGGTACTGTTCTGGTAATAAAAAAGGCGCTGTTAAGCGCCTTTTTTGTATCTGTAGGATATTAAGTTTAACGGCGTAGCAGGCTCAGCAGTTCCGCTGTTTTGTCTTCCATCAGGTTAATATCGCCACGGGTTTCTACATTAAGACGTACAACGGGTTCCGTGTTTGAACTGCGCAGGTTAAAGCGCCACTGACCCATATCAAGGCTGATTCCGTCTGTATGGTCAATGCTGACGGCGTCATTTTCGTAATGCTCAAGTACCCGCTGAATCGCGCTGGCAGGGTCTGCCAGTTTGCTGTTTATTTCACCCGGAGATGGGTATTTGGCAATGCGGTCATCGACCAGTTCTGAAAGCGGTTGCTGTTTGTCGCTGATCAGTTCGGCAACCAGTAGCCAGGGGATCATTCCACTGTCGCAGTAGAAGAAATCCCGGAAGTAATGGTGAGCGCTCATTTCACCGCCATAGATGGCATCTTCTTCTCGCATGCGTTCTTTGATGAATGCATGTCCGGTTTTGCTCTGAATTGCCCGGCCACCGCTGGTTTCGGCAATATCCAGTGTGTTCCAGATTAAGCGGGGATCATGGATAACTGCTTCGTCTGGGTGCTTGTTAAGGAAGGCTTCTGCCAGAAGGCCGACGATGTAATATCCTTCAATAAAACGTCCCTTTTCATCGAACAGGAAGCAGCGGTCGAAGTCGCCGTCCCAGGCAATGCCCATGTCTGCCTTGTGTTCCAGTACAGCGGCGATGGTGTCAGCTCTGTTTTCAGGCAGGATAGGGTTAGGAATGCCGTTTGGAAACGTACCGTCAGGCTGGTGGTGCAGTTTGATAAATTCTACCGGCACCTGCTGTTGTTGAAACGCACTTTCCAGTGCATCAATGGCCGGGCCGGCAACACCGTTACCGGCATTGACCACCAGGCGAAGCGGTTTTAACTTGCTCAGATCTGCATAAGTCTGCAGATGTTCAACGTAAGCGCTGCGGGTGTCGACCAGTTGATATCCACCGCGGGCAGTAGGATCTGGCTTGGGAAAGTCATTTTCCCGGGTCAGGCGTTCAATATCATTAAGTCCGGTGTCACCGCTGATCGGTTTGGAGCCTTTTCTTACCAGCTTCATACCGTTGTAGTCTTCCGGGTTATGGCTGGCAGTGACGACGATGCCTCCGTCTGTACCGAGATGCGTGGTCGCAAAATAAATCTCTTCGGTGCCGCACAGACCGATATCCAATACATTCACGCCTGAATCCCGCAGACCATTGCTAAGGGCTTCTTTCAATTCGCTGGTGGAAAGGCGCATATCACCTCCCACGACAACCGTTTCAGGTTTTAGGTACTGTGCGTAAGCGCGGCCGATCCGGTAGGCAATATCGGTGTCTAGCTGAGTGCCGAGCTGGCCACGAATATCATAAGCTTTGAAACAGGCTAAAGGCGTCATATGGCATCCATATTCATTGGTGTTTTTTAGCGTTAGAGGTGTGGTGTATGCGGATAATTATCCCGGCGATCAGTATGCCCGAGAGATTAGCAAACATATCTTGTAGTGAGAAATACCGGGCTGGCAGAAAGCTGGCCTGAGCATATTCAGAGCCGATAGCCAGGATTATAAGCACGGCCGTGAACGCTTTTGTCAGGTTGGCCGGCAGGGCGAAATATCCGGAAATGGCGACCACCAGAAAGCCTGCAACGTGGCCGACTTTGTCTGAATGGGGGAATAGCTCCTGAGGCGGTGTGCTGCGAAACAGGCCTGTCAGAATGGCCGCAATGCTCAGGATGAAGGCTAGCTGAGCGATTCTTCTGAGGTTTTGAGATTGCATCAGCGACCAATACCTGTGTAGGTAAATCCCTGACTCTGAAGCATTTCTTTATCGAAAATATTACGTCCGTCAATAATCAGCGGTGTTCGCATCTTGCTCAGCATCAGGCTGTAGTCCGGTGACCAGTATTCCTGCCACTCAGTCACGATAAGCAGGGCGTCACTGTTTTCCAGAGCTGTGTAACGGTTGTCGCAGTACTCAAGCGAATGGTCGTTACCGAAATATTCCTGAAGATTTTGCAGGGCCTGCGGATCATGCAGTTTTACGGTGACCTGCTGAGCCAGCAGTGCTTCAATGATTTTCAGGCTGGGGGCGTTATCAATGCTGGCGGTTTCCGGCTTAAAGGACCCACCCCATAAAGACACGGTTTTACCTTTCAGATCACATTGATAGTGTTGCCAGAGCTTTCTGAACAGGAGTTCTTTCTGGACTTCATTTTCTTTAATAACTGTCGCCAGTAAGGAGGGGTTGCTCTTTTGTTCAAACAGCTCCGAAAACTTGCGGGTGTATTCCTGAAAATTCTGGCCACCAAATCCGCAGCCTGGAGACATGTAGTGATGACCAATGCGGGGATCGGCACCCATACCCTGACGGATGACATCGATATCTACGTTGATCTGGTCCGCCAGATTGGCAAGTTCGTTTATATAGCCGATCCGGATAGCCAGCATGCCGGTAATGGCAAACTTGGTAAATTCAGCTTCTTTTGGAGCCATTACCTGGATGTTGTCGGCGGACTGGCTGAAAGGGCGCAGTAATGCATTGGTCTGGATGATGCTCCATTCCCGGTCCGCACCGATAATCAGCCGTTTTGGCGTGGAAAAATCATTAATTGCATTACCTTCCTGAATCAGGTCTGGTAGATAGATTACATCGTGTTGTTCTGTGTGTGTGAGCAGGTTTTGCAGCTGCTCTGTTGCGCCAACGCCAAAATTCGACTGATTGACAATCAGGCGCTGGGTGCCGGATTCTAGGGTCTCTTCACTGACAATTTCTTTAGCCAGGCTGATTTCGTCTGCATTCAGTGCCAGCCAGTGTATAGTGGTATCGGTTTCGCTTTGCAGGTTGCGTACCAGCCTGCCTGAATGGATTTGCTCTTCAACAAGATCCAGTAAACCGGGTTCGTTTACCAGTACCCTGATTGCAGGCAGTGGCTGAGGCCGGATATTAGCATTGGAAGGGTTTTCAATGATGGTGACTTCATTGCCGCTGCGGGCAAGGCAGGCAGCGGCAACCCAGGATGTCAGTTCTTTACCGTAAACTGTGATTTTCATGCTGATTATCCGTCGTTTGTGTGCCGGGAACCGGTATTTGACTGAATGAAGTCAATCAGGCCTGCGGTGGAGCTGTCCAGGGCAGAATTGCTTTCATTGCTGAATTGCGAAAGTAGTTCAGTGGCAATGACTTTGCCCAGCTCAACCCCCCACTGGTCAAATGGATTGATATTCCAGATGACGGATTGCACAAATACTTTGTGTTCATAGAGGGCAATCAGTTCGCCCAGGGTCTCAGGATTAAGGCTTTTCAGCATAATGGTGCTGGAGGGTTGGTTGCCCTGATAGCGTTTGTGTGCCGGTGCCTGCTCTGCGGCGTCCAGAATGCTGTCTCCCAGTGCTAATAAGCGGGACTGTGCCAGGCAGTTAGCCAGGGCCAGTTGATGCTGCTGTTGCAGTTCTGCACTGGCATCCTGGTAGCGCTGTGCCGGCACGATAAAGTCACACATAACTGCTTCCGTACCCTGATGCAGTAACTGATAAAACGCATGCTGCGCGTTTGAGCCTATCTCACCCCAGAGAATCGGACAGGTACGGTAATCAGTTTGCTGACCGTCCAGGCTGACGTTCTTGCCATTACTTTCCATTTCCAGCTGTTCAAGGTAGGCCGGTAAGTGTGACAGGCGGCCATCATAAGGAAGAATGGCATGGGCGTGAATATCCAGAAAGTTAATGTTCCAGATATCGGTTAGTGCCAGTAATACCGGCAGGTTATCCGTCAGTTCAGCAGTTCGGAAATGCTCGTCCATATTGTGAGCACCTGCCAGCAACCGTTGGAAGTTTTCCATGCCAATGTGGAGTGCAATCGGGAAACCGATCACGGACCATAGTGAATAACGGCCGCCGGTCCAGTCCCAGAAGTGCAGTTGATTAGTCAGGGGAATGCCCCAGGCTTCTGCTTTCTCTGGCTTGCTGGTAACGCCAATAAAGTGATGTTGGTTGATAATATCGGCAGGTGCACCGCTGGCATTGATGAGCCATTCCCGGGCGGTTTTAGCGTTCGCCAGCGTATCAATGGTGGAGAATGACTTTGAGGAGATAATAAAAAGTGTCGAAGCCGGGTCGAGTGTCAGTAATAGGCGTTCAAGCTGGCTGCCATCCATGGAGGACACAAAATGGATGTTTAGCTTTTGGGCTTCCTCGGGTCCCCATTCAGTGAGCGCCTTGCAGCACATCAGTGGTCCCAGGTCTGATCCGCCAACACCTATATTTACAATGTTCTGAATTGGGCTGCCGTCAAAACCGCGCCACTGGCGCTGGTGAATACGGTTTACCAGCTGCTCCATTGCGTCCAGAGACTGATGCACATCCGCGATGACATCTGTGTCGTCGAGCACCAGTGATTTGTCTCGGGGTTGACGCAGTGCACTGTGCAGTGCCGGGCGGTTTTCTGAGGGGTTCAGAATAGCGCCGTCAAACATGGCCTGTATTTTTGCCGGCAGTTGCTGGGTTTTAGCCAGCTGAACAAGCAGATAAACCGTCGTAAGATTAAAACGTTGTTTAGACAGGTCCAGCAGTAGGTTTTCTGTCTGAAAGCTTAACTCAGAAAAGCGTGCCGGCTGTTCAGCAAACATGTCCTTTATGTGTGTTTGTTTTGCCTGTTCTGCATGTGTCTGCAGGGCTTGCCAGGCAGCGCTTGAAGTTATGCTCATGTTTATTTATTCAGTTGGCCGATAAATGTCGTCAGTTCTGCAGAGGTTTCCGGGTGTTGCAGTCCGTAGGCAATATTTGCCTGTAAAAAGCCTGTCTTGTTACCGCAGTCGTAGGTTTTTCCCTGCATTCTGTAGGCTTCCATGGTGTCTTCTTCCAAGAGAGCATCCATGGCATCTGTCAGTTGGATTTCGTTGCCGGCACCGGGTTTGGTGGTGGCAAGCAGCTCCATAATTCGGGCTGGTAAAATATACCGGCCAACAACGGCCAGGTCAGAAGGGGCTTCATCGGCAGCTGGCTTTTCAACAAAGCGAACTACAGGTGTGGACTTGCCAGCCTCGGGGGTAACTTGCTGACAGTCAGCGATACCATAAAGGCTGACTTTGTCTGCCGGTACTGTTTCCACCATGATCTGCGCAGCATTATTCGCTTCGAAAGCATTAATCATGCAGGCAAGGTCGTTTTCGGACTGTCCGTAATTATTGACCAGAACGTCCGGCAGAATCACCGCAAAAGGTTCATCGTTAATCATGCTGGCGGCGCACTGAACAGCGTGCCCCAGACCCAGTGCGCGGGACTGCCTTACTGACTGAATCGTGACATCATCAGGAATGATGTTTGAAATGGCTTCTAACAGGGCGGTTTTATTTTTACGGCTTAGCTCAGCTTCGAGTTCGTAATGGGTATCGAAATGATCTTCGATGGCTGATTTGCCTGCACGGGTGACCAGGATGATATCCTTGATGCCGGCGGCAACCGCTTCTTCGACAACATGCTGGATAACCGGTTTGTCTACAACAGGCAGCATTTCTTTAGGAATTGCTTTAGAGGCAGGCAGTACTCGGGTGCCAAGGCCTGCAACCGGGATAATAGCTTTACGGACTGTTGTCATGGTGTGAGTTGCTCTCGGTTAATCGATGTTGTGTAGCAGTGTTGCCTGATAGTTTTACAGGCGTACTGTGTAGTTACCGTTATTCTTTTACAGGTGTTCAGAATAAGTATATCGGTTTAGTTTTGGTGACCAAAGGTTCTTTTTAAGCTGAGTTTTAGTCTGCTGTTCCTGTGGGTGGATTGTCAGGCGCTTCTGCGTCATTCAGCGTCATCAGAAGGGGTCTGTAGGCTTGTTCATCGCTGGTGAGCAATTCCCGTTCAAAGTCCCGGGTGATCCGGGTGAACATACGTTCCATGTTCTCAAGTTCCTGTGTGTGGCGGTTAGCCAGTATCTGAGATGTCATTGCGGTTACCTCCCTGTAATTTCTGTTTCCCTGTTAGCTGACAGGGAGGGCTTTTCCGTAGCCTGATTTGTAGCACGGATATTCTAACAGATAGCCCGGATCTGTGAAGTCAGTTAAAGGTCTTTTACGATAATGCTAAAGTTTACTGTTGTCCGGCAGTGGAAAAATTAACTTAGGTCAGGGGATTGGCATTCCCTGTGTCGGATTGCGAAATAAAGCTTGCCTGGACGGCGGGCATACAATAATTTAGCCGGGCTTTTAATTCAGATCGGAGATTTAGTCATGGGTCATGCTAAGCAAGGCGTTCCGTTTCAGCCTTTAAATATTGCGGTTTTAACTGTATCTGACACCCGTACCCCGGAGAATGATACCTCTGGTGATGCTTTGGTTGCCGGGCTGACAGAAGCCGGTCATCAACTGGCGACCCGTACGATCTGTATTGATGATGTCTATAAGTTAAGAGCAGTGGCTTCCTCATGGATTGCAGATGAAAATATTCATGCGATTCTCGTCACCGGCGGCACAGGTTTTACCCTCAGGGATTCAACGCCGGAAGCAATGAAGCCGCTGTTCGATAAGCATGTGGAAGGGTTTGGTGAGCTGTTCCGGCAGATTTCTTATCAGGAAATCGGTACGTCTACTGTTCAGTCCCGTGCGTTTGCCGGCATTGCTAACCGTACTGTTATTTTTTGCATGCCGGGATCAACAGGTGCATGTAAAACCGCCTGGAATAATATTATCCGTGAACAGTTGGATGCCCGTCATCGCCCCTGTAACTTTGTCGAGATGGTTATGACCGGGCCGGTTGAAACAGCCTGCGGGAGCCGGGGATGAGCAGTTGCGGATGTGATTCTCAGAAGCAGGCATTAATGCCTGTTGCTGATGCACTCAATGCCATGCTTGATCTGGCACGGGTGACAGAAAAGTATGATGAAGTTGCTATTGAAGATGCTTTGGGAATGGTACTGGCGGAAGATGTCTATTCTTCTGTAGATGTGCCGCCTCAGGATAACAGTGCAATGGACGGATATGCGCTTTCTGCTGCAGATCTCAGTGACGGAAAGCGGTTTTATATTTCTCAGCGAATTCCTGCAGGAACAGCCCCGCAGCCATTAGAAGTGGGAACAGCAGCGCGTATTTTTACTGGCTCCGAAATTCCTCCGGGTGCTGATGCTGTAGAAATGCAGGAAAATACCGTCAGCGGTGAAGATGAAAAAGGCGCCTGGGTTGAGTTTGCAAAGCCGGTTAAATCCGGGGCGAATGTGCGTCCGAAAGGACAGGATATTGCTGCCGGTCAGGTGGTGATGCAGTCCGGTGTACGGTTGCAGTCAGCTCATATGGGTGTGCTTGCATCCGTAGGTGTTGCCCGGGTTAAAGTCCGCCAGCCTCTGACGGTTGCAATTCTGACTACCGGTGATGAGTTGGTTATGCCGGGTAATCCTCTCCAGCCGGGACAGATTTATAATTCCAATCTGTTTACGCTGAAAGGTTTACTGCAAGGATTGGGTCTCAATGTACTTGATCTTGGTACAGTGGATGACACCTTTGAAGCGACCGAAGTTGCTCTGTTAAAAGCTGCGGAACAGGCTGACTGTATTATCAGTAGTGGCGGTGTTTCCGTTGGCGAAGAAGACCATGTTAAAGCGGCTGTGGAAAAGCTGGGTAAGCTGAATCTTTGGAAAATGGCGATTAAGCCGGGTAAACCGCTGGCATTCGGTGAGGTAAGCGGCACGCCGTTTATCGGTTTGCCGGGTAATCCAGCATCTGTCTTTGTTACCTTTGCGATTTTAGCGCGTCCTTACTTGCTGAAGTCTCAGGGAGCAACTACTTATCTGCCGCAGATCTTTAAAGTGCCTGCAGGGTTCAGCCGAAGTAAGGCTATTTCACGTCAGGAGTACCTGCGTGTAGAGCTTGAAGCGGGTAATGCATGTATGAGCAGGGATCAGAGCTCCGGTATTCTCAGCTCTGCTGCCAGTGCGGCAGGCTTTATGGTGGTGCCATGTGATACTCAGGTTGTGGAAGGTCAGCTGTATGACTTTATTCCTCTGAGCGAAGTGTTGAATTAAGTAGTATATTTCGGGTTAACCGTCGAAATAATAGTTGGATAACTGAATGATCAATGTGCTGTTTTTTGCTTCTATCCGTGAAACCCTGGGTGTTGAACGCACGGAAGTAACCTGTGATGACGCCTGCTCTGTTGCTGATGTTGTGCAGTTACTGCGTCAGCGTGGCGATGTTTGGGATGATGTTCTGAATAATGCTGATTTGTTGTGCTCGGTGAACCAGGAGCTGGTGGCGCTGGATACGCAGCTCAGCGATGGCGATGAGCTTGGATTATTTCCTCCGGTAACGGGCGGCTGAACCATGGCTGAGTTATCGCCGCTGGATGTCACCGGACTGGTGCTGGCCGGCGGGCAGGGTCAGCGTATGGGTGGCCAGGATAAAGGTTGGGTTGAGTTCCGTCAGCGGCCGATGGTTGAGTATGCGGTTCAGCTGCTTCGACCTGAAGTTTCCACTCTACTGATCAGTTGTAACAGAAATATTCCGCGATACTCCGAATTGGCCGATCTGACCGTTGCTGATGAACTGGAAGGCTTTCAGGGTCCCTTGGCGGGTATTCAGGCTGCTTTGCGGGTCTGTAAAACGGACAATTTGCTGGTTGTGCCCTGTGATACGCCTTTGTTGAGTGAGCAGGTTGTTGGTCGGCTGCTGGCAACGGCTGCAGAGCACCCGGGCCATATCTGTGTCTTATCTGAAGCGGATTGGTGGCATCCTCTGCATGCGGTTATCCCTGGTAAATTTGCAGATTCGCTGGATAGCTGGCTGGAAGAAGGGCGTCGCGGTGTTCAGGGCTGGATGCGCAAGCATCCTTTTGTGGAGGTAGATGTCAGCGATCTGGCTTCACAGTTACAGAACCTGAATTCGCCGGATGAATTACAGCAGTAAAAGCTTACAGGTTGCAGAGCCGGGTTATTAAGCCCGGCTTTTTTGTGTCTGGCATTTTGTTAGCTGACGCCATAAGCATCTTTAGTATCAGGGGTGTTTATGTTGCGTTGCAATGTCAGCGGTGTCTATGTAGAGTCCCCCGCAGATTAATAAAACTGATAATTTGGAAGTGTTATGACCCCCTTGGAGCGCTATCAGGCTGATTTGAAGCGGGAAGGTTTTAGTTACGATCCTGCCCAGGAAATGGCAGTTAAGCATTTGCAGCGGCTGTATGACGATATGGTGGCTGCGCAGCAGGAAAAACCGAAAGGTGGTTTGTTGCAGCGTCTGACCGGACGCTTTAATAAGCAACCTGTTGAGCCGGTGCAGGGGCTGTACTTTTGGGGCGGAGTAGGCCGGGGCAAAACCTATCTGATGGATACGTTTTTTGACAGCCTGCCTTTTGAAAATAAGGAACGGACCCATTTTCACCGTTTTATGCAGCGGGTTCATAAAGAGCTGCGGTTGCTGGACGGTACTCAGGATCCGCTGGTCACTATCGGTAAAAAGTTTGCGGCCGAGTTTCAGATCATTTGCTTTGATGAGTTTTTTGTTACCGACATTACGGATGCGATGATTCTGGGTGGCTTGCTGGAGCAAATGTTTGCCAACGGTGTAACACTGGTTGCTACATCCAATATTGTTCCGGATGGTCTGTACGAAAACGGTTTGCAACGTGAGCGCTTTATTCCGGCAATTAAATTGTTGAATAAGTACACTGATGTTTTGAATGTTGATGGCGGTGTGGATTACCGTTTGCGTACACTTGAGCAGGCTGAGCTTTATCATTATCCGCTGGATGATGCTGCGGATGTGAGTCTTAATACCAGTTTTGAAAATCTGGCACCGGATCTGGAAGAGGTGGTTGAGGCAGAGGTGCTGGAAATAAATGGCCGGGATATTAAGTCCAGACGCTGTTGTGAAGATGTTGTCTGGTTTGATTTTTCCGAGCTGTGCGAAGGGCCACGCAGTCAGAATGACTATATTGAGCTGGCAAAGATTTTCCATGCAGTGATGCTGAGTAATGTGCCGCAGCTGGGGCGGGCGAATGATGATGCTGCCCGCCGCTTTATCAATCTGGTGGATGAGTTCTATGACAGCGGTGTAAAACTGATTATTTCCGCTGAAGTATCCATACCGGAGATTTATACACAGGGTGGTTTGGAGTTTGAAATTGCCCGTACCCAGAGCCGTTTGCTTGAGATGCAGTCCCATGAGTATCTGGCCCGGGAGCACAAGGCCTGATTGCTTAAGAGGTTTTCTGGCGGATTGTTTAAATTAAGTGTAAATCAGGGTTGGTTTATGGAAGGCGCTGCTTTATAATGCGCGCCTCTTGTTATGGGAGTCGGCAAAATGCCGGGCGAAATAGCAGGATTATATGAAGTTGTCGGTAAGGCTCTGGCTGAGCTGGCAACCAATAATTATAAGGTCGTCGGTCTTATGAAAATAAGATTAGACTGATGTAAAGGCGAAAATATCATGAGTACATTTAGCGCAAAGCCTGCAGAGGTAAAACGCGATTGGTATGTTGTAGATGCTGAGGGTAAAACCCTGGGTCGTCTGGCTACTGAAATTGCCCGCCGTCTGCGTGGCAAGCACAAACCTGAATACACCCCTCACGTTGACACCGGTGACTACATCGTTGTTGTTAACGCTGAAAAAGTTAACGTAACCGGTAACAAGCGTAAGGATAAAACTTACTACCGTCACACTGGTTACCCTGGCGGTCTGCGGGAAACTTCTTTCGAGAAGATGGTTGAAACTCACCCAACCCGTACTATCGAACTGGCCGTTAAAGGCATGCTGCCTAAAGGTCCCCTGGGTCGTGCTATGTACACTAAAATGAAAGTGTACGCTGGTGCAGAACATCCGCATGCGGCTCAACAGCCACAAGAACTGACTATCTAAGGGGCAGTTGAATATGTCTACTACTCAGTATTACGGCACTGGCCGTCGTAAATCTTCTACCGCTCGCGTATTCCTGCGTCCGGGTACTGGTAAGATCACTGTTAACCAGCGTACTCTGGAAGAGTACTTTGGTCGTGAAACTGCCCGTATGATCGTTAAGCAGCCTCTGGAACTGACTGACAACGTTGAAAAATTCGACGTTTACGTAACAGTTAAAGGCGGTGGTAGCTTCGGTCAGGCTGGTGCTATCCGTCACGGTGTTACCCGTGCGCTGATGGACTACGATGAGACTCTGCGTCCAGAACTGCGTGCTGCCGGTTTCGTTACCCGTGATGCACGTGAAGTTGAGCGTAAGAAAGTGGGTCTGCGTAAAGCACGTAAGCGTCCACAGTTCTCCAAGCGTTAATATCGCTTCGATACGACTTTCGTATCACCAGAAAAACGCCCCGGCTCTTGCAGCCCGGGCGTTTTTTTGTGCCTGTTTTTCAATCCCTTGTGCAAGGTCAACTATAGGGGTAAAAACGCCGTTTTACGGCGGAATTACCTTGTAAGGAGCAGGGATTTTCTTTAATATTTGGCGCATTTTAAAAATCCGTTAAATCGGTATTCATTACGAGCAACCGGGCGACTTCCGCATAAGCGGGGGACGAAGGTTGAGTGAGGGGAGAAAGTCTTAATGAGTAATGACGGCGTGAATAAGGGACGGCGACGTCTCCTAGTCGGTGCCACCTCTGTTGTCGGAGCGGTGGGTGCTGTAGGAGCTGCTGTTCCGTTCGTGGCTTCATGGACGCCCAGTGCCAAAGCAAGAACGGCGGGTGCTCCAGTTAAAGTAGACGTCAGCAAGATCGAACCGGGCCAGCAGATTGTTGTCCAGTGGCGTGCCAAGCCGGTGTGGGTTGTAAGTCGTGGCGAGCAGGCACTTGAAGACCTGGCCGCGCTGGGTAACCTGACGGATCCGAATTCTGAAGTGCCGCAGCAGCCGCCGTATATTCCGCATACGCCTGCCCGTGCAATTCGTGAAGACCTGTCTGTGCTGGTAGGTATCTGTACGCACCTGGGCTGTTCACCGACATATCGTCCGGAAGTTGCGCCTGCAGATCTGGGTGATGACTGGGTCGGTGGTTTCTACTGTCCTTGTCACGGTTCCCGTTTTGATTTGTCTGGCCGCGTGTTTAACAACTCTCCTGCGCCAAGCAATCTGGTGATTCCTCCTCATAGCTATGAGGATGACAACACGCTAATCATTGGTATTGATCCGGAGACTGTGTAATGGCTGGCTCACGAAATAAGGGTAATCCAGGTTTTATCGGCTGGATTGATGATCGTTTCCCGCTGACTGCGATGTGGGATGATCACCTGGCGAAATACTACGCGCCAAAAAACTTTAACTTCTGGTACTTCTTCGGCTCACTGGCCTTACTGGTTCTGGTGAACCAGCTGTTAACCGGTATCTGGCTGACCATGAGTTACACGCCTACTGCTGACGGTGCATTTGCATCTATCGAATACATCATGCGCGATGTTGAGTACGGCTGGTTGCTGCGTTACATGCACTCTACCGGTGCCTCTGCATTCTTCGTTGTTGTATACCTGCACATGTTCCGGGGTCTGTTATACGGTTCTTACCGTAAGCCGCGTGAGCTGGTATGGATCTTCGGTATGGCGATCTACCTGGCGCTGATGGCTGAAGCCTTCATGGGCTACCTGCTGCCATGGGGTCAGATGTCTTACTGGGGTGCACAGGTAATCGTATCTCTGTTCTCTGCAGTCCCTGTTATAGGGCCGGAGCTGTCGGAGTGGATCCGTGGTGACTACGTAATTTCCGGCATTACCCTGAACCGTTTCTTCTCGCTGCACGTTGTTGCGCTGCCAATCGTCCTGCTGGGGCTGGTTGTAATGCACATCATCGCACTGCACGAAGTGGGTTCTAACAACCCTGACGGTATCGAGATCAAAGATAAGAAAGATGAGAACGGTATCCCGCTGGACGGTATCCCATTCCACCCTTACTACTCTGTTAAAGATATCGTAGGTGTTGTGGTCTTCCTGTTTGTATTCTGCATGATCATCTTCTTCTTCCCGGAGATGGGCGGTTACTTCATTGAGAAGCCTAACTTTGAGCCTGCTAACCCGCTGAAGACGCCTGAGCACATTGCTCCGGTATGGTACTTCACACCGTTCTACGCAATGCTGCGTGCGATTCCGCCTATTGCCGGTTCGCAGTTCCCGGGTGTTGTTGTGATGGGTGGCGCGATTGCAATCCTGTTTGTTCTGCCGTGGCTGGACCGCAGCCCTGTTAAGTCTATGCGTTACAAAGGCTGGTGGAGCAAAATCTGGCTGGTAATCTTCGCGATTAGCTTTGTAATTCTGGGTTACCTGGGTGTGGTTGCATCGTCTCCGGGTCGTACGCTGGTTGCGCAGATCTGTACAGCTCTGTATTTTGCGTACTTCTTCCTGATGCCGTTCTACACCAGAATGGAAAAGACTAAACCGGTACCGGAAAGGGTGACAGGCTAATGAAAAAGTTTTTTATCACATTGATGATGGTGCTGTTGCCTGTTGCCGTACAAGCGGCTGGTGCGAAGGTACCTCTGGACAATATCGACGTCGATCATACTGATAAGGCGTCACTGCAGCGCGGTATGACTACCTTTGTAAACTACTGCATGGGTTGTCACTCCGCTAATTATCAGCGTTTTGAGCGTGCAGCTACTGACCTGGAAATCCCGGTAGAGATGGTTGAAGAGAACCTGATCTTCGGTAACCAGAAGGTGGGTGAGCAAATGACTATTGCAATGTCACCGGCTGATGCAGGTAACTGGTTTGGTGCGCCACCACCGGATCTGACTCTGGAATCACGTCTGCGTGGTGATGACTGGCTGTACACGTATCTGCGTAGTTTCTACAAAGATGACAGCCGTCCCTGGGGTGTAAACAACGTTGTCTTTAAAGACGTTGGTATGCCTAACGTGCTGGAAGGTCTGCAGGGTGTTCAGTCTAACCACTGTACGCCGGAAGAGCTGTTACACCAAGAGAAGAAGATAGATCCGCTGACCGGTAAGACCATGGGTGGCTGTCTGACTCTGAGCAAGAAGGGTAGCCAGTCTGCTGAAGAGTTCGATAAGACTATCTACGATCTGGTTAACTTCATGTCTTACATGGGTAACCCTGTCATGCTGGAATCCAAGCGGATTGGTACCAATGTACTGATCTTCCTGGCGATCTTCTTCGTATTTGCTTTCGCACTGAAGAAAGAATACTGGCGCGACATTCACTAAAGCGTTTTAATAGTACGCTTTAAGGATACGCGACCCTGTTGTGGGGTCGCGTATAGTTATTTTTAGGAATCAGGAAAAGGGTGATTTAATGGGCGTAGTGGCCAAGCGTTCTTCCATGACTTTTTATTCTAATGGTACAGACCATTACAGCCATCGTGTTCGGATTGTGCTGGCAGAAAAAGGCGTGGCAGTCGAAATAAATGATTGTGATCCGAACAACTTGCCGGAAGATCTAGCATCATTGAATCCGTACAACAGCCTGCCAACTCTGCTGGACCGTGAGCTGGTGTTGTACGAGCCAAATGTGATGATGGAATATCTGGATGAGCGTTTTCCGCATCCGCCGTTGCTGCCTGTATATCCTGTAGCGCGTGCCGAAAGCCGTCTGTTTATGTACCGCATCCAGCGTGACTGGTGTTCACAGGTTGATGTCATTCTGAACAGTGAAGATATGGATCAGGTTGATGCGGCGCGTCAGCAGCTGCGTGACAGCCTGGTAACAATCTCTCCAATCTTTGGTGAGAAAGACTTCTTCATGAGTGAAGAGTTCACGCTGGTTGATTGCTGCATCGCACCGCTGTTGTGGCGTTTGGAAATTCTGGGTGTTGAATTACCGGAAGCTCAGTGTAAAGACCTGCTGGAATATATGGAGCGCCTGTTTGAGCGTGAATCTTTCCAGTTAAGCCTGTCTGAAGAAGAACGCGAAATGCGCGACTAAACTGCTAAGTATGCCAAGAGGGATTATGCTTGAGCTTAATCCCTTTTTTTGTGCCTGATTATTGGTGAGAATGAAATTATGAATCCAAGCAGACCTTACCTGGTACGTGCGTTACAGGAATGGATTTTAGATAACAGCTGTACCCCTCATCTGGCTGTCGATGCGCATATTCAGGGGGTTGTTGTACCCACTCAGTTCGTGCAGGACGGTCAGATTGTCTTAAATATATCGCCTTCTGCTGTGCAGAATCTATTTATCGATGATGAAGGTGTCAGTTTTAATGCCCGTTTCGGCGGCGTACCGATGAATGTGTATGTGCCTATGGTGGCTATTATGGCTGTCTATGCCCGTGAAAACGGACAGGGTATGGGCTTTGGTATGGAGCCGGGTGCTGAGCTGTATGCTCAGCAAACCGTTGCAGAACCTGAAATGCAGAACCCGGAGCCTGCTGAAGAGGCTGAAGAAAAGCCGAAGCGGCCGAGCCTGAAGGTCGTTAAATAAAAAGAGTTAAGTACTAAAAAGGCCGCATCAGCGGCCTTTTTTAATGGTGTATAAAGTGCAACAGATTATGCGGGAGTGTCATCAACATATTCAAAGATCTTGATGATCTTTTGGATGCCGTTAACGCGACGTACCAGATCAACCGCTTTGTCTGCTTCGTTGCGGGTAACCAGGCCCATCAGGTAAACAACGCCATTTTCGGTAACCACTTTAACGCGGGTAGCATCCACTGCTTCATCACCCAGCATGTTGGTTTTGATTTTCGCTGTGATGAATGCGTCGCTGGCGCGGGTCAGTGCTGAAGTGGGGCTCGTCAGAGTTAGCTCATTGTGAACCCGGCGGATCTTGCGAATTTGACCAACAATCTGTTCTGCTTCCAGTTTGCTGCGTTCAGAGGCTACCTGGCCACTCAGTAAGACAATACCGTTAAAGCTGGTCACACTGACATTGCTTTGCTGAAGTTCCTGTGAGCCTTTGCTGATATTCACAAGTGCTTTAACTTCGATAAGTTCATCATCAATATAGCTGCCGGTGGTACGGCTGCCGACATCCTCTTTGACCGGTTCTTCTCTTGCAGCGCCGATAAGGCTGGCGCAACCGCTGAGAATGGCACTGGATAAAATCAGGGCGATGACTCGTTTCATTTATTCTTCTCCGCCGAATAGCTGGTAATCAATAAGGTCACATAAAGCATGTAACACCAGCAGATGAGCGCCGTAAATCAGGCTATAGTCATCTGCCGGAATGCAAAACTCTACTTCATCAGGAAGTAATAGAGACTGTATGTTGTCATTAGTTCCACCGGTCAGGGCGATGACCAGCATCTCACGGTCGTGGGCTGCCTGAATTGCCTGTACCAGGTTTTGGGAGCGGCCGTCTGAAGATGCAATGATCAGGAGGTCGCCGGGTTGACCGAGTGCGCGGATTTGCTTCGAGAAAACGTCATTATAGTGGCCGTTATCACTGATGCCGGTGATTGCGCTGCCATCACTGGACAGGTTGATGGCCGGAAGTCCCGGACGCTCGTGGCGGAACTGGTTTATCAGCAATGCGCTGAAATGCTGGGTCAGGGCTGCTGAGCCGCCATTACCGCAGCATAGTATTTTATTCTCTGAAATCAGACAGTTAAGAAGGAGTTCGCCGGCGTGTGCAATCAGAGGCGTATATTCTTCGATGGTTTGAGCATTAACTTCCATAGTGTTATGAAATAGGTTAATGACGCGATCTTGAAGTACCATCGGGGCTCCTGTGTGGAAAAATGCCTCGTTTTCACGAGCTTACAATCTGAAGGCGTCTTTATACCATATGGGCGGGGAATCGCCACCCCCGTGAGCCTTTATGCTGCCTTCAAAGGCAATAACATCAAAGCGACAGTTAAGCTTACAGTATTCGGGGTGCTGACTGAGAAAAAATTCAGCACTGTGAATGATTTTTTGCTGTTTGCGTCTGTCTACTGAGGCACTGGCGCCGCCCCAGCCCTTGTGGATGCGCTTTCTGACTTCAATAAATACGAGGTTTGAGCTGTCCAGCATGATCAGGTCAATTTCACCGAAACGACAGTGAAAATTACGGCAGATCAGTTTTAATTTCTGAGTACGCAGAAAACGTTCTGCGTTTTGTTCGGCGTCCCTGCCGAGTTTTTGTCTGTCCATGACAAGTCATCCTGAAATTAAGGGATCAGCTGTGGCTGGCCGTCCTGGAAGACTGCCCAGTCTAGTTCCCGTTGTACATGATTGTTATGCTGGATAGATAAGCTGCCGGTTTCGCCATTAATTCTGGCGGAAGGTGATGCGGCCAACTGGTTCAGATAAGGGTAGAGCTGGTAAGCATCAAGGCCCAGTGCATACAGGCGTCCGAAACGGGAGTCTGTATTTTTGCCCTGTTGTGCCAGGCGGATGTGATTGTCTGATGGCGGACGCAGTAACCATGGGCTGCCGGTGAACAGGATGTTATTCAGGTCCTGGTCGCTGATCGGGTTAGGGCGGCCTGAATAAATATTGGAGGTTGCGTAAACCGGAATGTTACCTGCGTAGAAAAAGGCCAGGGTCGGTTTGATCTGACGGGCTGCCTGTGGGAGTGCGCCGAGAAAGATTGCATCGACATCCTGACGTCGACGGTCTTCAGTTTCAAATCCAGGGCCGATAATCTGGCGCAGCAGATTGCTGCGTTCTTCGCTTTCATTAATTGCCAGCAAGTCGGTTACTTTTGCTGAGTAGTCGTCTCTGTTCGCGTATTCAATCGTATCAAGTACAAGTCCGCCCAGTGCGCTGAATTCTTCCGTGAAGGCCGCAGTGGCTCGCTTACCCCACTCAGATTCGAGGGTCATTACCAGAGCTGTACGCTGGCCATCGTTCCAGGCACGACGGGCAGCCTGAATCGCTTCATCTTCAATGGCCAGGCCAAACTGATAGATGTTCGCTGCAGCGCTGTCTGCGACCACATTCAGGGTAAGGGTCGGAATCGGAGCGTTGCCGAGTGTGACCAGATCACTTACCAGCTGTTTTTCCAGTGGGCCAATTATCAGGTCGACACCTTTTTCAGCGGCAACCTGATAGAGTGCTTCCGGGCTGGTGATCTGGCTCGAGTCCAGAATGGTAATCTGCGAGGTTTTCTTGCCTTGCTGGGCGGCCTGGTAATGAGCTGCCATGAAACCGGTCATGATGGCTTCAGCTGGTTTTTGCAGTTTGCCGCTCAGAGGCAGTACCAGTGCAATATGATCACTGACAATCAGTTGGTTGTTTGCCAGTGCTGTCAGGTTGTCCGGTGCGGCAGTGTTGGCCGGGTGCGATTGCCACAGGGTTTGCCATTGCTGCAGGTTGTTGGTTTGAGTAGCCAGATCGGTTGCTGACCTTACTGCCAGAGCCAGTTCATACCAGCCCTGTTCTGTGTAGCTGTTATCAGTGGCCAGTGCGATCTGTTGCAGGGTTTGCAGGTCCAGTGCCATCAGTGCTGCCCAGATACTGTCGTGCAGGGCTTCTTTATCTTCTTCCAGTCCGAACCGTCCAAGGCGAATCAGCTGTTGAGCCTGACGTAGTTGATTGTTTTCAAGACCGTATGCTTCAGCGGCCATCTGACCCACCTGGTATTTCTGATCGGGTTGAAGCCGTGGGTCGTCAGTCGGTAGCTGCTCAAGGTAACGCAGCGCTGTTGCACCATCCTGCTGGTCCAGGGCTGCCTGGGCGCGGAGGGATGCAATATCAAATTTAAGTGTTGGGCTAAGCAGACGCAGATCGATTCCGTCGATCAGGTTTACTGCTTCATCACGGCGGTTGGCTGCAATCAGAATTCTGGCTGCTTCTGCTTTTAGGCGGGCCTGCTCGATAGGGGCTGCCTGATCAGCCTGAAGCAGAAGCTTGCTAACCTGCTGTTCGGTTGATTCAACTACTTGCGGTGTGCCAGTTGTAATGGGGCTGGTTCCGCAGCCGCCCAGTAATAGTGTTGCGCTGGTTGTTACGATTAGAGACAGACGGATTGCAAACGTCATATACTTTCACACCCTGAATAATTAATAGTCCAGAAACACATGTCTGAATCAGCGTTATATATAGTCGCGACCCCGATCGGTAATCTTGAAGATTTTACGCCCCGGGGGATCAAAACACTAAGCTCAGTCGCGTTAATCGCGGCTGAAGATACCCGACACAGTGCCAGGCTTCTGGCACATTTTAATATTAAAACGCCGATGATAGCAGTTCATGATCATAATGAACGCCAGCAGGGGCAAAAAATTATCGATTCACTGGCCCGGGGCGAAAGTGTTGCGCTGATCTCAGATGCCGGTACACCGCTGATTTCTGATCCGGGTTTTGTACTTGTGCGGGAAGTCCGGGCGGCCGGATATAAGGTTGTTCCCGTGCCGGGCTGTTGTGCCATGGTTGCGGCGCTGAGTGCAGCAGGAATCGCATCAGACCGTTTTGCCTTTGAAGGATTTGTGCCAGCCAAGTCGCAGCAGCGTTTGAGTTTTTACGAAAATCTGTCTTCTGAATCCCGAAGTCTGATTTTTTATGAGTCCCCCCATCGCATTGAGGCCAGTCTTGAAGCGATTGTGAGCGCTTTCGGTGCAGAGCGGCCGGTAGTGATTGCCCGTGAGCTGACAAAAACGTTTGAGACCTTTCTGTCCGGTTCAGCAGAGGAGGTACTACAGCAAGTTCAGGCAGATCATAACCAGCGTAAAGGTGAGTTTGTAGTTATTGTTCAGGGGGCGCCCCAGGCCGACGCCGGTTTGCTGGATGCTGAGGCAACACGGGTGCTGGATATTCTTCTTGAAGACCTGTCTGTAAAGCAGGCCTCGGCTCTGGCTGCCAAGATTACAGGTGTGAAGAAGAAGGTGCTCTATCAGGCTGCGCTGGAAAAGAAAGCAGGCTGAATACGTATAACTTTGCTAATAGTCTTAGCAATTCGATGGTTGTTTGTGGCTCGTAATTATCAGTTTTCCGCAGGGCAGTAAAACTGTTTCATACAGGTGGACTGACAAAGTTTGTAATTTTCTTGTATCTGCCGGTTTTCTTGGTATCCTTGCCGCCGAGAGTTCACCAGACAATCGTCGCTGGCGTTAGCCAGGGGAGGAAAGTCCGGGCTCCATAGGATAGGGTGCCAGGTAACGCCTGGGGGGCGAAAGCCTACGGAAAGTGCAGCAGAGAGCAGACCGCCTAAGCTCAGCAATGAGCCGGTAAGGGTGAAAGGGTGCGGTAAGAGCGCACCGCGTGGGTGGTAACACATCACGGCATGGTAAACCCCACTCGGAGCAAGACCAAATAGGAATCCTTTAAGGTGTGATCCGCACTGGATTCGGGTAGGTCGCTTGAGGCCTGTGGTGACGCAGGTCCTAGATGAATGATTGTCCACGACAGAACCCGGCTTATCGGTGAGCTCTCATTTTATTTCCATATGCTTTTAGTGGGTTTACATGCCTGCTAAAGCGTATAGGAAAACTCTTACCTGTAGCCGTATGTGCCATATTCCCCATCATTCAGATGTTTTTTTACTGTTTGTTTAACAGTCTGCCATGTAAGTAATAACATTCTCTGTTAGATCTTCCTTTCGTTGCTGAGCGGCCTGTCTGTCGGTCAGAATGTCACCATTTTAGGTTTTGAAGTGCTTTCAGCAGCCCTTGTAGTACGTTTTTTGTGCCTATAATGATTTTTCTATCATTATGATTTTCTTTATTTTTTAGGAGAGTTCCCCCCTTAGCCGTCGCAGGTTTTGTGTGTGGAGTCACAGGAAGACTATGAAAATACAGCAAAAGATCGTGGTAATCCCTTTAGCGGTTATGCTGTTGGTCAGTACCTTTACAATTTTTACCATTGAACAGTATCTCCAGTCCCATCTGATGGAACGTAATATTAAGGAACTGAGGCTGCTGGCGACAGCGTCACTGGAGTCAGTAAGGACAGTGGAGGCGCTTGAGTCTGTGTTGGATGGGCATCCGGATACCCGAATGCCGCAGACGGAGACTCATGCTGGCGGGCACAGTGAAGACCACATTATTATGGCGTTTCAGCGACTGGCGGAAAATTTTGCCCATGCTGGTGATTTTCGGGTGACATATTTTGATGCAGCCGGGAAGGTGCTGGGCGATTCTGACAGTACTCTTGATCAGCTGAAGTATGTAGAAAACCATGCTGACAGACCGGAGGTGAAGGCGGCACTTAAAGTTGGAATGGGAATGTCTGAACGTTACAGCGATATGCTGGAAACGAATATGATGTTTGTCGCTGTTCGTGCTAATGAAGCAAATTATACGGATGAGCATTCCTATGTGGTTCATCCAATCATTGCCCGTGTGGCCCGTTCGCAGGATTCGGTCAGTGAAGCATTGCATGAACTTCGCGAAGCGCTTGTGTTTACCGGTGTTATTAGCCTTGTGGTTGTATTGTTCCTGGGGATATTAGGTGCCAGAGTGCTGAATAAGGCTGTGAATACTGAACACCAGTTACTGGAAAGGCGGGTTCAGGATCGAACGACAGAGATTCAGATGTTGCAAACCCTCGGCGGATTGCTCAATGCATGTTCTACGCTGGAAGAAGCCGGTGAGGTAATGAACAGTGTGATTCCTAAACTGTTACCTGAATTCAGGGGCAGCATTTCGATCATTAAATCTTCGCGAAACCGGCTGGACCGGATTACTGAGTGGGGTGGTGAATGGCCGGGTGCTGACCGGTTTTCTCCCGGTGAATGCTGGGCGCTGCGTAAAGGGCATCAGCATCTTGCGGTAGAGCATGGAATTGAAACCTATTGTCGTCACTGGCTGGAAATACCTGAAAAGCAACAGACGCTCTGTATTCCGCTTTTAGCCCAGGGAGAGACGATCGGTATTCTGCATTTTGTTCTTCCTCCGGAAACTGAGGCTGACCGTTTTCAGGGAATGTGGAGTGCAGTCTCAGAACAGATTGGATTGACGCTGGCGAATATTCAGCTGAGGGACAGTCTGCGTGAGCAGGCTATCCGCGATCCTCTCACCGGCTTGTTTAACCGCCGTTATATGCTGGAAGCACTTGATCAGGCCCATAGCCGTGCAGAGCGCACGGGCACTGATATTGCTGTAATGATGATCGATCTGGATCACTTTAAGCTCTTTAACGATAACTTCGGGCATGATGCAGGGGATCATGTTTTGAAAGCTGTTTCTCAGGCGCTGAAGGATTCGTTACGGCAGGAAGATATTGCGTGCCGGTACGGGGGTGAAGAGTTTTGTGTCGTTTGTCCGTCGACAAGTGAGGTTCAGGCAAGACAGATTGCCGAGCGTATCTGTAAGAGTATCCGCAAGCTGGAGTTGAGTATGAATCAGCTTTCTTTAGGTACGGTGACGACGTCGATAGGTATAGCGGTTTATCCACAGCACGGTGCAGCAATGGATGATGTTATCCGGGTTGCGGATGAGGCGCTTTATGCTGCCAAGCAAAACGGTCGTGACCGTGCGGAAGTCGCTGTCTTACCGGATGCCGGCGTCAGTGAACAACCTGCTGAGCCTGCCACAAAGGTATAAGCGGTTTTCGGTATCAGTTTTCCTCCCCGGAACTCCGGATAATAATTTGTCGGTAAATTTTTGCTGAATATTCCCGGGCTTAAGCTGGCACTGTTGAGCTGTTATCGTTAGCATGTGAGCTAATTTACAGTTACCGCTTTAACTTAGGCCTGAAACGGGCTTACCGGATAAGAATCTTCACATCATGAGCTATCAGGTTCTGGCGCGAAAATGGCGCCCTGCTACATTCCAGGAAATGGTTGGCCAGGAGCACGTGCTTAAAGCACTGGTAAACGCGCTCGACGATGACCGGTTGCACCATGCTTATCTGTTCACAGGCACCCGCGGGGTGGGTAAAACCTCTATCGCGCGCCTGTTTGCCAAATCGCTGAACTGTGCCAATGGTGTGTCTTCTTCTCCTTGTGGAGTGTGTGCGCCCTGTCAGGAAATCAGCGAAGGACGTTTTGTTGACCTGATTGAGGTGGATGCGGCGTCACGTACCAAGGTTGAAGATACCCGTGAGTTGCTGGAAAACGTTCAGTATGCGCCGACCCACGGTCGTTATAAGGTTTACCTCATCGATGAGGTGCACATGCTGTCGACGCACTCTTTCAATGCGTTGTTAAAGACACTGGAAGAGCCTCCTCCACATGTTAAGTTTCTGCTGGCTACCACGGATCCGCAGAAACTGCCGGTGACAATCCTGTCCCGTTGTTTACAGTTTAATCTGAAGAACATGATTCCTGAGCGGATCGTTGATCATCTTCGGCATGTTTTAACCCAGGAATCCATTAAGTTTGAAGAGCCTGCGCTGTGGTTGCTTGCTCGCTCTGCTGACGGCTCTATGCGGGATGCAATGAGTCTGACGGATCAGGCGATTGCTTTTGGTGCTGGTGAAATTAATGAAGCAGATGCCCGCTCAATGCTGGGCACCATTGATCAGCGTCTGGTATACCGTTTGCTCGATAGCCTGGTGGCGCAGAATGCAAAGGATATGCTGGCGACGGTGAGCGATCTGGCGCAGTTTTCACCGGATTACAATACCGTGTTAGGGGATCTGATCAGCCTGCTGCACCGGATAGCACTGGGGCAGGTGATGCCGGATGCCGTTGATAATGGAATGGGTGATCGGGATCAGGTGCTTGAACTGGCACGGCAGTTGTCTGCTGAAGATGTACAGCTGTATTACCAGGTTGCTTTGTTGGGCCGTAAAGATCTGCCCTATGTGCCGGATGCCCGTGAAGGTCTGGAAATGGTTATGTTGCGGATGCTGGCATTCCGTCCGGCGTCTGCGCCACCGCGAAGTGGCGATAAGCCGCAGTCAGCCTCTGCTGTTTCTGATGGTGAGGCCGAACCGGCGGCAGATACTCAGAACAGTTCACAGTCCACTGCTCCGGCTGCTTCTCCAGTGGTTGAAAATGTGGCAGCACCGGCCGTGGAACAAACTGCTGAAGCCGTGCCAGCTCCACCTGTTATTCCGGCTGCTGGGCCTGCTGAAGCTCCTGCAGTTGCTGCACAACCAGAGGTTCCTGTTCAGAGACCTCAGCCGGTTACAGAACCCCCTGTAACATCCCTTGTACAGGAGCAGGTTCAGGAAGCTGAGCCGCCAGTTGCAGCTGAGCCAGTCCAGCAGCCTGTTACTGAGACCGTTCCAGTTGCTCAGGAGCCTGTGGCAGTACAGCCTCAGCAATCGGCGCCTGTTCATGATGTACCGCCGTGGGAAGAGCCGCCGGCATATGATGAGTCTTATTTCTCAGGTGCACCGCAGGAGGCGTCTGAACCGTCAAAAAAGCCTGAAGAGATGAATCAGCCATCGGCAGCGGTGGCTCAGAGTGCTGCTGTGGCTGAACAGCCGGCACCTGCAGTGACTGCTGCTCCGACGAACGTAGCGGACGGTTATATTGCCGAGCCTGTCGCGGAAAAAATCTCGCAGCAACTGGCTGAGCTGGATGTGTCTCAGTGGGTACTGCTGGTGGATGAACTTGGCTTGTCGGGCATGACCTATATGATTGCTGCGAATACCTCGCTGGAAGCTGTCAGTGAAGGTGTGTTCAGATTCCACTATGCTGATGAACAGAGAAATATTCTCAATGAAGTTCATACTGACCGTATTTCTGCAGCGCTGAGCGATTATTTTCAGCAACCACTTCAGGTAGAATTCGAACTGGGAATCTTTAGCCGGGAAACGCCGAGTCTGTATCGTTCGCGCAAAAAGTCAGAGCGACTGGCGCAGGCCGTTACTGCGATCGAAACCGATGCGACGGTTCAGGCAATTATTGAGCGTTTTGGCGGGCGGATTGATATTTCCTCCGTTGCCCCCATTGATGCACCGGTAACTCTGCATTAATTAAAAAATCACAGTTTTTACTTAGTTGGCACCTGTGCTGCCGACGACAGATAGACAAATATCGAGGTTTATTATGATGAAAGGTGGAATGGGCAACCTGATGAAACAGGCCCAGAAAATGCAGGAAGAACTGCAAAAAGCCCAGGAAGAAGTCGCCAAAGCGGAAGTTAACGGTGAGTCAGGTGCCGGCATGGTGAAGATCGTTATGAATGGTCGTCATGATGTAAAACGGGTTGAAATTGGTGACAGCCTGATGGAAGAAGATAAAGAAATTCTGGAAGACCTGATTGCGGCTGCGGTGAATGATGCGGTACGTAAAGTTGAGTCTGCCAACCAGGAGCGTATGGCCAAAGTAACCGGTGGTATGGGTATGCCACCAGGCTTCAATATGCCGTTCTAAGGGGCGTTTATGTCATTCAGTCCGTTGATTCAGTCGCTGGTTGAAGCATTTCGTTGCTTGCCGGGTGTCGGGCCGAAAACCGCCCAGCGTATGGCGTTTCATATGCTTGAGCGTGACCGGGAAGGTGGTATTAAACTGTCTGAAACGTTACAGCAAGCTATCGAAAATGTGGGTCGCTGCAGCCGCTGCCGGACGTTATCAGAGCATGAGTTGTGTGAAATCTGTGATGACAGCAGCCGTGACAGCACCAAACTCTGTATCCTTGAAACGCCGGTGGATGTGCTGGCGGTGGAGCAGACCGGCGGTTTCAATGGTCACTACTTCGTGCTGATGGGGCATTTGTCCCCGATTGACGGAATTGGCCCTCAGGATCTGGGGCTCGATGTTTTGCTTGAGCAGATTGACGGTGCCGGAATTGAAGAAATTATTCTGGCAACCAATCCGACGGTCGAAGGGGAAGCGACCGCTCACTATATCGCTGAGCAGGTTAAGGATATGGGGATCAAAGTCACCCGTATTGCTCACGGAGTGCCGGTGGGTGGTGAACTTGAATTTGTTGATGGTGGTACTCTGGCGCATGCGTTGGCAGGTCGCCGTTCACTTCTCTGAGAAGCCTTTTGCAGGAACTGTTTATGAATGCTGGAAGTGCAGCGTCTTATGATTATTTAGCGTTGGAAGAGGCTGCCAAAACCCCGGTCTGGATCCGTACAGATGAAGCGTTGGCTGAGTGCTGTCAGCACTGGCTGACATTGCCATTAATCGCGCTGGATACCGAGTTTATCCGGGTCGATACCTTCTATCCTCTGCCGGGGTTAATCCAGGTAGCGGATGACCGTCATTGTTATTTGCTGGATCCGCTGACGCTGGAAAACTACGGGCCTCTTGTTGAGGTATTCCGTGCGGAGTCTGTGCTGAAAGTTCTGCACGCCTGTAATGAAGATTTAGAGTTGTTTCTCTACATGCTGGGTGAAATGCCTTCACCTGTCTTTGATACGCAGGTCGCAGCTGGCTTTTTAGGCTGGGGCTTTTCAATGGGATATCAGCGAATTGTAGAGCATGCCCTGGGCGTGGCGATCGGTAAAGGGGAAACCCGTTCTGACTGGCTGCAACGGCCTCTGACCGCGGCGCAAGAACATTATGCTACGCTGGATGTGGCGTATCTGCCTGCACTGTATCTCAAGCAGAAAGACGCGCTGGATGCCCGCGATATGACAAGTTGGCTGGAAGATGAGTTACAGGTCTTGCTGGCCAGTATTCCTGATCAGGATCCTGACGGAGTGCATTATTATAAGCGTTTCAGTCAGGCCTGGAAGTTGCCGGCTGAAAAGCTGGCGGCACTGCGTGACCTGACCGCCTGGCGCGAACGTATATGTCGTCAGCGCGATGTGCCCCGGAACCGGGTACTGAGAAATCAGGCACTGATTGACATTGTTTATAAGTGGCCCACTTCCGAATATGCGCTGTCTCAGATTGATGATATTCATCCCCGGGCGGTGCGGCAGGACGGCGCGACTATACTGAGCTATCTGAAAATGGCAAAAGATTCTGCTGCGGCCAGTCCGCCGGAATCCATTGTGCAGCCGCTTAGCTATGACTGGAATAAGCCGTTAAAGCAGCTAAAGGCAATGGCCCGTGAAAAAGCTGCTGAGCTGGATATGGCACCTGAGGTGCTGTTGCGCAAGAAGGATCTGGATGCGCTGATCCGAACAGGTGAGCAGGGTGAGTACAGCTTGCCAGAAAGTTTAAGCGGTTGGCGAAAATCGGTAATTGGCGATGCGCTGGTTGCTAAACTGAAAGAAATTGCATAAAGCAGCCTGTTTACTGGCTGTTCCGGAATCCCTATGAAAAAGATCTGTAGTGTTTTTAAAAGCTCGAAAAAGGACGAAATGTACCTGTATGTTGATAAGCAGGAACAGCTTGCCCGTGTGCCGGATGCACTGAAAACCATGTTTGGCACCCCGTTGCATGTATTCGATATGCTGATCACACCGGAAAAGAAAATGGCCCGTGTGGAAGCAGATAAGGTACTGAGTGATATTCAGGAAAAAGGTTTTTTCCTGCAAATGCCTCCGGCGAAAGAAGATTACATGCTGGATTTGCATGTTGACCGGCCGGAAACCGGAGTGCGCTGATGGCTGCTGAGGTCTTCTGGCGTTCCACACCGCTGGAAGAGATGTCTGAAACCCAGTGGGAATCTCTGTGTGACGGTTGTGCTTTATGCTGCCTGCATAAGGTTGAAGATGAAGAGACTGAGCAGGTGTATTACACCAGCGTGGTCTGTCATCTGCTTGATCTGGAAAACATGTTTTGTACAGAGTACGAGAAACGCTGTTCTCTGGTACCTCAGTGTGTAAAACTCAGGCCGGAAGACGTGGAAGAGTTCCACTGGCTGCCCCGTACCTGTACCTACCGTTTAATTCATGAAGGCAAGGATATCCCTGACTGGCATCCGCTGATTACCGGGCGCCGGGAATCCGTCAAGCAGGCTGGAGCGTCTGTGGTCAGTTGGTTTGAAGTGACCGATGATCAGCTTGCTGAAGAAGATTATATTGATTATGTAATCGAATCCGGTGGCCCGGCCTAGCGGCCACCGTTTCCTCTTTGTTTGTTTCCCTGCTATAAGCTGTTACGGGCTTATGGTTTCCGAATGTGTGTCAGGATAAAAGTACAGGAGTTTTCCGATGTTCAGATTAAAAGCTGCGATTGCAGGTGCGCTGGTTTCAGTGGCGGTGTCCGGGTGTTCGTTAATCGGGGCGCAGGATGAGCCACTCTGGCAGGCGGGTAAAGAATACCGGCTGACGGTTTTACATACCAATGATCATCACGGCCGTTTCTGGTCGAACCGGCATGGTGAATACGGCATGGCGGCCCGGAAAACCCTGATTGATGGTATTCGTGCTGAAGTTGCCGCGCAAGGCGGTGAGCTGCTATTGCTGTCAGGGGGGGATATTAACACTGGCGTCCCCGAATCTGATCTTCAGGACGCAGAGCCGGATTTCAAAGGCATGAGCCGGATTGGTTATGATGCGATGGCCGTGGGTAACCATGAGTTTGATAATCCTCTGGGTGTGTTGCGGGAGCAGCAGGCCTGGGCTGACTTTCCTTTTCTTGCGGCAAATATCTACGGGCAGAACAGCGGCGAGCGATTATTTGAACCCTACCGTATTTTTAACCGGGGTGACCTGAAGATAGCGGTGCTCGGCCTGACGACAAAGGATACAGCCAAGCTGGGAAATCCGGAGTTTATCAGTGATATTCGTTTTACTGATCCGGTAGCTGAAGCGGCATCTCTGGTACCAGAATTGCGGGAGCAGGCTGATGTCGTCATTGCCGCCACGCATATGGGGCACTATGTGGATGCGGCTTATGGCATTAATGCCCCGGGAGATGTGACCATGGCCCGCCAGGTTAATGGGCTGGATATGATTATCGGTGGCCATTCACAGGACCCTGTGTGTATGGCGGCGGACGGAACAACTGTGACCGGTTATCAGCCGGGTGATGTCTGTATGCCGGATGTGCAGAACGGTACTCTGATTATGCAGGCCCATGAATGGGGTAAATATGTGGGGCGGGCCGATCTGGTATTTAAAGATGGTGAGTTACGTCTGGAAAGTTATCAGCTGATTCCCGTGAACCTTAAGAAAAAAGTGAAGGGTGCAGACGGCAAAAAAGTCAGGGTACTGGTTGCTGATGCGATTGCCGAAGATGCTGAGCTAAAGGCATTCCTGCAGCCTTATCAGGAACAGGGGCAAGCACAACTGCAAGTTAAGATTGGCGAAGTAGACGCTAAACTAGAAGGTGACCGTGATGTGATCCGTTTTCAGCCGACTAATCTGGGGGTGTTGATTGCGCAGGCGCAGATGGATAAAACCCAGTCAGACCTGGCGGTAATGAACTCCGGCGGTGTGCGGGACAGCATTGCCGCCGGTGATATTACCTACAAAGATGTGTTGAAAGTACAGCCATTTGCCAATGCGGTTGCCTTTGTTGAACTGAGTGGGGCAGAGCTGCTTGAGTACCTGGCTGTTGTAGCCGAGAAACCGGTGGACAGTGGTGCATTTGCACAGTTTGCCGGAGTTCAGCTGGAAGTGGTTGCTGGCAAATTGGATAAGGTATTGGTGGCTGGCCAACCTGTCGATCCGGCCGGCACATACCGGATGGCGATTAACAGTTATATTGCATCGGGCGGTGACGGCTATCCGAAAATGGATGGTCACCCGGGCTACGTGAACACCGGATTTGTGGATGCAGAAGTATTGCGGGCTTATATTCAGGAAAACAGCCCTTTAAATGCCTCTCGCTTTGATTCGGCAGATATTATCCGTCGCTGAGGGTGTTCTTTTATACGTTCAGCTTTGTTTCAGTTAACGGTTCTAAGGTGCTGAAACTGAAGCAGGCTGAACGGCAGTGGCTGTGAGCTGGCCTGAATAGAAATACCGACTCTTCTGAGGAGTGAATGTGAGCGTACAGCAAAATAAACTGGCGGCTTTTGCCCGGGCAACCACATCTGATATCCCCCTGAATGTTGCTGCGTTACCGCGTAAACCTGAACGTTCCGAATCAGTGCTGGATGTTGCTGTTTCTGACGGGTATCTGCAAGAACGCTTGTCTTCTGTAATGGCTGCTCTGATTGCAGCAGGTCCTCATGAAAGTGTCTATGAATACCGTGAAAAAGAAGACGTGCCGGCGTTTGAGGCGTTGCGCGAAAAGCTGGATGCACTGTTTCTCAGTAACGGTATTTCACCGGAAAAAGGTTTGGAAGCTCTTATTTATGCCTGGCAGCATTCCCGGGGTAAGGAAAAGAGCGGTCTGGAGCTTTTTCGTGAAATTGATGATATGTCCGGCGCTGCGCGGCTGAATTTGTCGCTGTACATCGCAGGGATAGCCACCCGGTTGATTAATGACAGTACGCTGGTGGGGCAGTCTTACATATCAGAAGCAGCAAATACTTTGTTGCTTGAGTTGTTTTATTCAGAAATTGCAGCCTGTCGATCGCTTGGGGTTGATGAGGCAGATCTGGCGGCTTTGCTGGTGTATGTGTCACGGTTACAGCTTGCATTTGATCATTACCGTCAGGCTGCGTTAACGCTGATGGCCTGTCTGGAGCTTTCACTGAGCAGTAATACCTATGAGATGTCGACGTTGTTTGGCTTCAGTGCGTGCCGCGCATCTGTGGTTGAAGATATCGGTGTTGCGCTGAGTTATCTTGAACTGGAGCCGTCTGCTATTGAGTGTTTCGCGCAGGCCTTCGAAATGTATAAGCATGGCTTCGGCAACCGTTACCGGCTGAGTCTGGTGACAACAGAATCTTTGTTCTCGGTCGCGACTCTGCATGCTTCTATAGATCAACAGGCGCAGGCTGTTGCTAAATACAGTGAATATCTGGATGTGACTAAGCCCTTAATTAAGAGTGATTTTCTGAATAAGAATGAGCAGCTCTGGACGAAGCGCGAACATGCATCTCATTATGTGATGGAGAACAGTCAGCCCCAACCGGATAAAACTCAGCCGTGTCTGTGTGGCAGCGGTAGCCGCTATGTGGATTGTTGCTTTGACTTGCATGTAGATGATGCAGTCTGACCGCCTTGCGCGGTTATTTGCATTGTTAGAATTAGTCGAATATTAATTTTACTCAATAAAATCTGAAAATATTGAGTTTTACTAATTTACTAACTGTTTTTATGATGTCTCCACCTTAAACGCTGTACAGCATTTTGCAGTACAGCCTGATTACCGGAGGAGAGACATCATGAGTCTTGTATCACGCGATCTTCAAACCCGTTTAGCATCCCAGGGAGTATTAACTGCATCCCGTGTCGCTTGCAGCGATGTGCAAGCGGCCGCGCTGATGAATCCTGGTGAGAAATTAGATCATTTAGTGGCAGAGTATTCTGAACAGGTAGATTTGCAGGGCGATGTGGTTGAGAGTGGCCACCCTTTCAGCTCGGCAAAAAATGACCTTGCAATCGCTTCATTGCGGGCGGCCCGCAGAGTGGCCAATGAAACACCGGAGCCTTTGCTGGTATCGGCAGAGCTGAATGCGGTTGCTGAGTGTGATTACTCAGATGTTCTGGCGCAGGTTGCTGCAGAGGGGGCGGATTTTGTTATCCAGAGTTATCTGCAAAGTAAAGATGCGGCGTTAGCGTTTTTAAAAGCTGCTTCTGAGGCCGGAGTGCCGGCTGTGCTTAGCCTGGATCAGGCGGCGGTCGTCCGTAGCGGTGGGTCGGCAGTGGAGCTGGCTCAGGTGTTATATCGGGCGGGTGCGGTGGCCGTGGGGGTTGCCGGGTATATCGGTCCGCAAAATACTGATGTCTTGGAAGGGCATTACTGGATTACGGATAAGCGTGGCTCTCTGTATATCCACTAATATCTACTTTTACCAAAAAAACGGAGGCAGATGCCTCCGTTTTTTTGTTTAAGTGGCGCAGGCATTATCAAAAAAATTCAAGTGCATACCGGTTGGCGGGTGTCATTTGTCGTGACGTACTGTGGTAAAATTCTGCGTCCTTAGCAGTGTGTGCTTCAATAGCGGTTTGATTTTGTAGTTGCAGATTTTTTCTCTTTTCAGGCTGCTTATAAAGCCCTGATTCAGTTTTATCTCTTCTGTTTTATTGCTCTGTTTTCAGTATGTCTGACTGGCTGCAAGCCCTTCGGATATCTGGTCTTGACGATTGCCCAAAATCTGTTTTATGGCCTTGCAAAAGCCGGGGTTAATTTCTATAGTGTGGCTAAGTGGGTAAATGTGGGTAAAAGTGGAGCAAAGGGGAACTAAAGTGGAAGTCAGGGTATGTTTCGGGGTGTAAACCCGATAAATCTTGATGCCAAGGGCCGAATGGCCATACCGGCACGCTACCGTGAGGCAATCTCAGGGTTCTGTGCTGGCCAGCTGGTGGCCACTATCGATACCGAAGACCGTTGTCTGCTGCTTTATCCGCTTTCCGAATGGGAAGAAATCCAGGAAAAGATTGAGTCCCTTCCCAGTTTTAATAAACAGGCCCGCCGTATTCAGCGTTTGCTGATCGGTCATGCGACTGATCTTGAAATGGACGGTAATGGCCGTCTGCTGCTACCGGCGCCGTTACGTGATTACGCTGAACTGGAAAAGAAAATCATTCTGTTAGGGCAGGGGAATAAGTTCGAGATCTGGAGTGAAGATCGCTGGAACAGTACCCGGGATGACTACCTGAATGATGATGACGGCAGTATGGAACTGCCGGACGATTTACAGAATTTATCGCTTTAAGCCTTCAGGGCTGATTTAAACCATTAGGGGCCGTGCACATGAGTGCAGAATTTCAACACATTACAGTATTGCTGAATGAAGCTGTCGACACTCTGGTTGGTGACGGAGACGGTTTCTATATTGACGGCACCTTTGGACGGGGCGGGCATTCGGCACTGGTGCTTGAACGGCTGACGCCGCAGGGCAGGTTGCTGGCGATAGATAAAGATCCTGAAGCAATTGCCTGTGCAGAACAGCGATTTGCAACAGAACCGCGCTTCGATATCGAGCGCGGTTCTTTCGCTCAGCTACAGGAGTTTGTTGAAGCCCGGGGATTATCCGGTCAGCTGGACGGCGTATTGCTGGATCTGGGGGTGTCTTCTCCGCAGCTGGATGACCCGAGCCGTGGTTTCAGCTTTATGGCGGATGGCCCGCTGGATATGCGGATGAATCCGGATGTCGGTGAGAGCGCGGCTGAATGGCTGAGCCATGCAACTGAAGCTGAAATTGCCGATGTGCTTTATACCTACGGTGAAGAACGTCATGGTCGCCGGATGGCACGTGCGATTCTTGCCGCTCAGGCTGAAGAACCGATTACCACGACCGGCCGTCTGGCCAAAATCATTGCTGAAGCGAATCCTTCCTGGGAGAAGGGAAAGAATCCCGCAACCCGGGCATTTCAGGGAATCCGTATTTATATCAACCGTGAGCTTGAAGATCTGGAAACCTGTCTGGAGCAGGCGCTGGAAATGCTTAAGGTTGGCGGTCGTCTGGTGGTGATCAGCTTCCATTCGCTTGAAGACCGGATTGTGAAGCGTTTTATCCGTCACCATGTGAAAGGTGATGAGCATTTACCGCCGGGAATCCCTTTCACAGATGACATGCTGAATAAACGCCTGAAAGCCGTTACTAAAGCGGTGAAGGCAAGCCGTAAAGAAGTTGATGATAACCCGCGTTCACGCAGTGCTGTTATGCGTGCGGCGGTGAAACTGAAGTGAAAGTGAGCTGGCCTGCCTGGCTGCAGTTAGGGGTTGCAGCAGCGCATGAAGCGGAGGGTGAAGATGTTCGCCCTGCAGTGATGCTGAAGGCCAGCGATCTGTATGTGAAAGCGGTCGTATTGCTGGTGCTGGTGAGCAGCATTGTGGTATCGGCGCTGGTGGTGATTTACACCGCTTATCAGTACCGGCTCAATTTTAATCACCAGCAACAGTTAGTACAGCAGTGGGATGAGTTGCAGGTGGAGTGGGGGCAGTTATTGCTCGAACAGGGTGCGTTGGCTGCGAACAGCCGGGTTGAAAATCTGGCAACCAAAAAACTGGCAATGCAGATACCCGCAAGAATAGAGGTTATACGTGATGAGCGCTAAAACCGTAGCGGACAGTCAGGATAAGCAGGAGGCATCTCAGGATGTCGCCGGCATCCAGACGCGTGCGGCACGGGGATGGCGTTTGTGGCTGGTTTTGCTGCTGTTATTACTGATCGCAGGTTTTATTGTCGGCAAGATGGTTTCGCTGAATGTGCAGGACCAGGCTTTTTTACAGAAGCAGGGGGATTCCCGGGTGCTGCGCACGACGGCAATACCGGCACACCGTGGCGTTATTACCGATCGTAATGGTGAGCCGTTGTCAGTCAGTGCGCCGGTTGCCACTGTTTGGGTCAACCCGAAAGAGTTTGAAGCAGAGAATCCTGCAGTGGGTAAGCTTGCCGGCCTGCTTGGATTTAAGCCGGATGAAGTGAAGGAAAAAATTGCCCGGTACCGGAACAAACAGTTTTTGTATCTGAAGCGGCAGATTACACCGGATCTTGCTGAAAGTGTTGAGGCACTACGCATTAAAGGGCTGCACGTAGACCGGGAGTATAAACGTTACTATCCGGCTTCTGAAGTGACTGCCCACCTGGTGGGTTTTACTAATTTAGACGGCGTGGGTCAGGAAGGGCTTGAACTGGCATTTGAAGACTGGCTTAAAGGCGTGCCGGGTAAAAAGCTGGTTATGCGGGACCTTCTGGGGCGGACTATTAAGCATATCCGTCAGGTTGAGGATGTTGTGCAGGGTAAAGACCTGCAGCTGAGTATCGATTTACGCCTGCAGTATCTGGCTTACCGTGAACTGAAAGCGGCAGTGAGTGCGCATAAAGCGGATTCCGGTGCACTGGTGATGCTGGATGCTAATACAGGTGAGGTTCTGGCAATGGTGAATCAGCCGTCATTCAACCCGAATGACCGCTCGAACCTGATTCCGGCCATGCTCCGTAACCGGGCGATTACCGATATTTTCGAGCCAGGTTCAACCATGAAGCCCCTGACGGTTGCCGCAGCGCTGATGAGCGGTCAGTACACCACTGACAGTGTGGTAGATACCGCGCCGGGTTTTATCCGGGTAAGAGGTCGTACCATCAGGGATCACCGTAATTATGGTGAGCTGGATATGACCAAGATCATAACTAAATCCAGCAATGTGGGCGTGACTAAGCTGGCGCTGAGTATGCATGAAGATGCTGTTCGGAATGTGTTTTACAACCTTGGTCTGGGGCAATCCACCAACAGTGGGTTTCCAGGGGAACAGACCGGGGTTTTACCTTACGTAGAGAAGAAGCGTGTGGTTGAACGGGCCACCATGTCATATGGCTACGGTTTATCAGCCACGCCTTTGCAGGTTGCGCAGGCGTATCTGCCGTTTGCCAATAAAGGTGTTATGCCAACGGTCTCTTTACTGAAAATTGATAAGCCGGACAGTACGGTACGGGTGATGCCTGAAGACATTGCGGACACTGTTCTTGGCATGATGGAAACGGTAACAAACAAGGGCGGCACCGGTACTCAGGCGGCGGTTGACGGCTACCGGGTGGCCGGTAAAACCGGAACAGCCCATAAGGCTGCCAGTGGCGGTTACAAGGAAGATCAGTATATTTCGGTATTTGCAGGCATCGCACCGGTCAGTGATCCGCGGATTATTACAGTGGTTATGATTGATAACCCTAAAGGGCAGGAGTATTACGGTGGCGAGGTTGCTGCTCCCGTCTTTGCCCGGGTTGTGGGTGGCGCGCTGCGTAGTTTGAATGTTGCTCCGGATAAGTTAGCCGAGGGCGAGACCCAGGTGGTAATGAAATGACAGGTTTGGGAACGGGGAAACAACTAGCTGATCTGTTGGCAGTAGGGGCTGCCGGCAATCAGTTAGCCCCACTTATTAATAGCGATGATCTGAATGATGTGCAGATCAGTGCTTTGACGCTGGATAGTCGTACCGTAAAGCCGGGCATGTTGTTTATTGCCCGCTCCGGCGTTGCCCACCGTGGCTGTGATTTTATTCTTGATGCGCAGGCTAAAGGTGCAGCGGCTGTGGTTGTGTCTGCCACCGACTGGCAGGCAGGGTTCGCGGGGCAGGAACAGGTTACCGTTCCTGTCATTCAGGCAGATAATATTGATGCCGCAACCGGTGCGCTAGCTGCGGCATTTTATGGTCAGCCAGGTGAGCATTTAAAAGTTATTGGTGTGACCGGTACAAATGGTAAAACATCCTGTGCCCATTATATTGCGCAGGGGATGAATGCCTTAGGAGAAAAGACTGCTCTGATCGGCACTGTTGGCAATGGTTTGCTCGATGATTTAGCGCCTGCCACACATACCACGCCGGATGCGATCAGCCTGCATGCTTTACTGGCCGGGTTTGTTGCCGCCGGTGCGACTGCGGTCGTGATGGAAGTATCCAGTCATGCGCTTGATCAGCAACGGGTTGCAGGGCTGTCGTTTGATGTGGCGGCGTTTACAAACTTATCCCGCGATCATCTGGATTATCACGGTGATATGCAGGGGTATTTTACTGCTAAAGCCCGGTTGTTTACTGAACTGAATGTGCCTGCTCAGGTCATTAATCTGGATGATGATTATGGTCGTCAGCTGAAGGCACTGGCCAAAGGGAAGTCAGTCACCACCTTTGGTGAAAGTTCTGATGCTGCAGTGATTGCTTCCGATGTTGTACTCAGCAGTCACGGGATTGCTGCCGAGCTCAAAACACCCTGGGGCGACGTATCGGTTAAATCACCACTGTTGGGGCGGTTTAATCTCAGTAACCTGTTATTGACCATTGGGGTAC
The DNA here is from genome assembly GCF_017051665.1 of Aliamphritea spongicola. Taxonomy (NCBI): domain Bacteria; kingdom Pseudomonadati; phylum Pseudomonadota; class Gammaproteobacteria; order Oceanospirillales; family Oceanospirillaceae; genus Aliamphritea; species Aliamphritea spongicola. Next base: position 271,164 of record NZ_JAFIDL010000004.1, on the reverse strand, counting down.
TGGGTGAGCTGAACTTTACTGCCAGTCAGATAGAAACCGCTGTAGCCGGTATTTATGCTGTGCCGGGCCGGATGCAAGCGGTACAGAATGAGCAACCACTGGTGCTGGTAGATTATGCCCATACGCCGGATGCACTGGAAAAAGCATTGCAGGCGGTTGTGGATTACTGCCGGGGAGATCTGGTGTGTGTGTTTGGCTGTGGCGGTGACCGGGATAACGGTAAGCGGCCGCAGATGGCAAAAGTGGCTGAATCACTTGCGGATAAACTGGTGGTTACCAGTGATAACCCGCGTACAGAAGAGCCGGAAAGTATTATCGATATGGTCGTTGCCGGTTTGCAGCCGGAAACAGTCTTTACCCGTATTGCGGATCGCCGGGAGGCAATCGAGCATGCTGTTGCATCCCTTAAGCAGGATGATATTTTGCTGATCGCCGGTAAAGGTCATGAAGATTATCAGGAAGTAAATGGCGTGCGTTTACCTTTTGATGATGTGAAAGTTGCCCGTCACGCACTGAGTCTGAGAGAAACATTATGAATGGCCCTTTTTCACTGGATCAGCTTCAGCAGGCTTTGTGTGCAGAGGTTATTAACGCCGCTGATGTGAAGGTCAGCGGTGTAAGCACGGATACCCGCCAGTTACAGGAGGGTGATCTGTTTCTGGCAATAAAGGGGCCTAATTTCGATGCCCACAGCCTGGTTGCTCAGGCAGAAGAAAAAGGTGCTGTGGCACTGGTGGTAGAGCATTCAGTGGATTCTTCTTTACCTCAGCTGATTGTTAAGGACAGCCGTCTGGCACTGGGCGATCTGGGGGCATTTAACCGCAGTTTCTTCTCGGGAAGTGTCTTTGCGATAACTGGCAGCAGTGGGAAAACCACTGTTAAAGAAATGCTCGCGGCTATTAACAGCCAGCGGGGCCAGACTCTGGCGACCCGTGGCAACCTGAATAATGAAATTGGGGTGCCGCTGACACTGTTACGTCTGGGCGCTGAAGATGAGTTTGCCGTGATTGAAATGGGAGCCAGCGGTCCGCACGAGATTAATTACAGTGTCGGCCTGACCAAGCCCCGTGTGGCGCTGCTGAATAATGCACTGGCGGCTCATCTTGAAGGGTTTGGCAGCCTTGAAGGTGTGGTACATGCCAAAGCGGAGATTTTTAACGGATTAGATGCTGACGGCGTTGGCATTATTAACCGGGATGATCCGCATTTTAGCGTCTGGAACAGCATGCTTAAGGAACAGCCTCATCTTTGCTTCGGTTTGCATCCTGAAGCGGATGTAACCGCCACGGATATTACCCGGCAACTGAACGGTTGTTACCGGTTCATGCTGCAGTTTAAAGGTCAGCAGCAGGAAGTTCAGTTAGCGATGCTGGGGCGTCACAACGTTAATAATGCGCTGGCGGCTGCGGCAGCTGCGTTGGCGGATAACTGCCCGCTGGCGGATATTGCTGAAGGTTTGCGTGCCTGTAAAGCGGTTGCCGGGCGGATGTGTCCGATTGAGTCCGACAGCGGTTTACTGATTGATGATACCTATAACGCTAATCCGGGCTCGATGAAAGCGGCGGTGGATGCATTACTGGACCTGACCCCTGAGGCATCTTTGAGTGTGCTGGCCCTGGGTGATATGGGAGAGCTGGGACCGGATGAGGTTGAGATTCATGCGGATATCGGCCGTTATGCCGCTCAGGCAGGGGTCGATGTGCTTTATACCTGTGGCCCGTTAGGCGCGCATACTGTTGCGGCTTATCAGGCGGCTGGCGGAAAACAGTCGGCGAATTTTTTGCAACACGGGGATGTGGTGCAGGCTATTCAGCAATTAACAACTAACAGGGTGACGCTGGCGAAGGGGTCGCGAAGCGCAAGAATGGAACAGGTCATTAAAGGCCTGCAAGAGAGAGGTTAAATCAATGTTACTCCTTCTAACCGATTGGTTAGCACAACACTTTTCCAGCTTTACCGTATTCAGTTATCTGACGTTACGGGGGATTTTGGGAGTACTGACTGCGCTTGCGATTTCTCTGATGCTCGGGCCGTTACTGATCCGCACCCTGAAAATGAAACAGATTGGCCAGTCTGTACGTGATGACGGTCCGCAGTCACATCTGAGCAAAGCCGGCACGCCGACCATGGGTGGTGCACTTATTCTGCTGGCAATTATGATTAGCAGTTTATTGTGGGGTGATCTGACCAACCGTTATGTATGGGTGGTACTGATTGTGACCTTTATATTCGGTGCGGTTGGCTGGGTAGATGATTACCGCATGGTGATTGAGAAAAATTCCCGCGGTCTGCCTGCCCGCTGGAAATATTTCTGGCAGTCGGTTGGTGGTATCGGCGCGGCGGTGTTCCTGTACATGACGGCCAACTCCCCAATTGAAACTCAGCTGATTATCCCGGTATTTAAAGATGTCGCGATCGAGATGGGCATCTTCTATATCGTATTCACCTATTTTGTCATCGTCGGGAGCTCCAATGCAGTAAACCTGACGGATGGTTTGGACGGTCTTGCCATCTTACCGACTGTGCTGGTAGCGGGTGCGCTGGCGATTTTTGCTTATCTGAGCGGCCACGTGCAGTTCGCAAACTACCTGAACATTCCATATCTGCCGGGCTCCGGTGAGCTGATTATTATCTGTGGTTCGATTGTTGGTGCCGGGCTTGGTTTTCTGTGGTTTAACGCATATCCGGCGCAGGTATTCATGGGGGATGTGGGCGCGTTGGCACTGGGGGCAGCGCTGGGTGTGATTGCCGTAATTGTCCGTCAGGAACTGGTATTGCTGATCATGGGCGGTGTGTTTGTGATCGAAACCGTATCGGTGATCTTGCAGGTGGCTTCATTCAAGCTGACCGGCCGGCGTATTTTCCGTATGGCACCGCTGCATCACCACTTTGAACTTAAGGGCTGGCCTGAACCGCGGGTCATTGTTCGTTTCTGGATCATTACAGTTGTACTGGTACTGATCGGTCTGGCAACACTGAAGATTCGCTGAGAATCAGAGGAATAAATCGCTGTGACGCTGATTGCATCTGATAACCGCCGTATCGTCATCGGGTTAGGACAAACCGGGCTTTCATGCGCTCGGTTTCTGGCTTGTGAAGGGTTGCCGTTTGCGCTGATGGATACCAGAGACGTACCACCGAATCTGGAGGCGATAAAAGCTGAGTTTCCGCAAGCTGAACTGTATTGCGGTCCGCTGAATGCAGATGTGCTTTGTGCGGCGGATGAGTTATTACTGAGCCCGGGAGTAGCAAAAGATCAGCCTGCCATTCAGCAGGCGGTTGATGCCGGGGTTAAGTTATCCGGTGATATTGATTTGTTTTGCAGGCAGATCAGTGCGCCTGTGATTGCCATTACCGGTTCAAATGCTAAGAGTACTGTGACCAGTCTGGTTGGTCAGATGGCACAGGATGCCGGTATCGATACCGGAATTGGCGGAAATCTCGGTACCCCCGTACTGGATATGCTGGCTGCAGGTGAGCAGGCGCTGTATGTCCTGGAGTTGTCCAGCTTTCAGCTGGAAACCACACACGACCTGCGTCCGGCTGTTGCGACAGTACTGAATATCAGCCCGGATCATCTGGATCGCTATAACAACGATATGCAGCTGTATTATCAGGCGAAGCACCGGATTTTCCGTGGGGCACAGCAGGTGGTTACAAACCGTGATGATGCCCTGACCAGTCCGTTATTGCCTGAACAGGTTAAGCGTTTCAGTTTTGGACTGGATAAGCCAGATTTGAAAGACTTCGGCGTTATAGAGCAAAACGGTGAAGCATGGCTGGCTAAAGGGCTGCAGGGGCTGATGCCGTTAAGTGCTATGAAGCTGAAGGGTGATCATAACGTTGCCAATGCTTTGGCAGCACTGGCACTTGGCGATGCGGTTGATCTGCCGATGGCCGTTATGCTGAAAACGCTTCAGACCTTTGCCGGGTTACGTCACCGTTGTCAGTGGGTCAGAGAGCTGGATGGTGTCAGCTATTTCAACGATTCGAAGGGGACAAATGTCGGAGCAACGGAAGCTGCCCTGAATGGTTTGGGTGCAACGCTGGAAAATAATCAAAAGATTATTCTGATTGCCGGTGGGCAGGGGAAAGGTGCTGAATTCGGTGCACTGACTGCTCCGTTGGCGAAGCACAGCCGCGCGCTGGTTTTGATTGGTGAAGATGCAGATAAACTGGCTGCCGTTACTGATCTGGATAAGTATTTTGCTGACAGTATGTCAGCAGCAGTTAAGCAGGCACAGGCATTAGCAGAGCCAGGGGATATCGTATTGCTCTCTCCTGCCTGTGCCAGCTTTGATATGTTCGCCAGCTTTACCGCCCGCGGTGATGCCTTTTGCGATGAGGTGTTGGCGCTGTGAGTATGTTTAGCCGCTTAACCGGACGGGGCGTCGCTGGTGCTTCACAGCCGTTAGTACCTGTGAATCAGGTGTTACCGTTTGATGCCTGGTTGTTGGCGGCGGCACTGAGCCTGATGTTAATTGGTTTTGTGATGATCAGCTCGGCATCAATTGAAGTGGCTTCAGTAAAAAATGATAACCCCTTCTTTTATATGATCCGACATGGGATTTTTATTGTGATGGGGCTGACCGGTGCGGTGATTGTATCGAAAATTCCTATGGCAATGTGGCAGCGAAGCGGTCCGTGGTTATTGTTCCTTGGGTTGGCGTTGCTGGTATTGGTATTGCTGATTGGCCGGGAGGTAAACGGCAGTACCCGCTGGATTGGCTTCGGTCCGATTAACCTGCAAGCCTCAGAAATTGCCAAGTTCAGCATGGTGATTTATCTGGCAGGCTATCTGGTACGGCGTTTATCTGAAGTGCGTTCCAGCTGGAAGGGCGTTGCCAAGCCGGCGTTGCCACTGGCGTTTTTTGTGTTGTTGCTGATTCTGGAACCGGACTTTGGTGCGGCGGTTGTATTGATGGGCACCGTAATGGGAATGATTTTTCTCGGTGGCATGAAGTTTGGTCAGTTTCTGTTGGTGGTAACCGGGTGTTTATCAGTCATTGCCACATTGGCTGTTGTACAGCCTTATCGGATGCAGCGGTTACAGACATTTCTTGACCCCTGGGCTGATCCTTACGGCAGTGGATATCAGTTAGCGCAGGCTCAGATCGCATTTGGTCGCGGAGACTGGTTTGGAACCGGGCTGGGGAACAGCGTACAGAAGCTGTTTTATCTGCCGGAGGCGCATACGGATTTTGTGTTTTCTGTATTGGCGGAAGAAATGGGCGGTGTTGGTGCACTGTTCGTGGTCGTGCTGTATGTGATTCTGGTGTTACGGATTTTCAGTATCGGACGCCAGGCTGAAAAGCAGGAACAGTTTTTTATGAGTTACGTGGCCTATGGCTTTGGCATCATGCTGGCGGCCCAGGCGCTGATTAACATTGGGGTAAATGTTGGTGCGCTACCGACAAAAGGTTTAACGCTGCCATTGCTGAGTTACGGGGGCAGTAGTTTGTTGGTATGTGCAGCCATGCTGGCCATGGTGTTACGAATTGATTATGAGTTAAAGATATTGCGGTTAAAGAAAGACAGCGGCGAAGAAGCCACAGCTAAACAGAAGATCAGTAAAAAGAAAGCGGCAACTGATGTGTCATCAGAATACGGAAAATCCCCGGAGGCGATGAATGTCGGCAGCGCATAAAACATTATTGGTGATGGCTGGCGGGACAGGCGGTCACGTGTTTCCGGCGCTTGCCTGTGCGGATGTTCTGCGGGAGCAGGGGATAAATGTTGAATGGCTGGGCACGGCTGCGGGTATTGAAGCCCGGGTTGTACCGGATGCAGACATAAAACTGCATTGTATTGATGTAACTGGGTTAAGGGGCAAAGGCAAACTGAGCCTGTTACTGGCACCTTTTAAATTAATGAAGGCCTGCTATCAGGCATTGAAGGTGTTACGTCGGGTAAAGCCGGACGCTGTGCTGGGTATGGGCGGTTTTGCTTCCGGACCGGGAGGTGCCGCTGCTTATCTGACCGGGGTGCCTGTCATCGTGCATGAGCAGAATGCTGCTGCCGGAATGACGAATAAGCTGCTGTCTAAAGTCGCCAGTGTGGTAATGGAGGCTTTTGGTGGGGCGTTTAACAGTAATCTGAAGACTCAGGTTGTCGGTAACCCGGTAAGAGGAAATATCCTGCAATTACCTGAGCCTGGCGTTCGTTTTGCACAGCGAAGCGGCGCGATACGTTTACTTGTTGTGGGTGGAAGTTTAGGTGCGCAGGCGATTAATACCCTGCTGCCTGAAGTCCTGAAAGATCTGCCGGAATCACAGTTTGAAGTATTGCATCAGGCAGGAAGACGCAACATTGAAGCCACTGAACTGGCTTATGAAACGGCCGGTTTAAACGGTCGGGAAAATATCCGGGTGGTGGACTTTATCGACCGGATGGATGAGGCCTATGGCTGGGCAGATATTGTTTTATGCCGGGCGGGTGCGCTAACCGTCAGTGAACTTAGTATTGCAGGGGCAGCGGCTATTCTTGTGCCATTTCCTCATGCAGTTGATGACCATCAGACCGGTAATGCGCGTTATCTGTCTGAGCAGGGCGCAGCGATTTTAGTGCAGCAGAGAGATCTGGATAAAGCGCGGTTAAAGACACTGCTGACAGATGAACTGTCGCAGCGGGATAAATTATTAGAGATGGCGCAGGCGGCCAAAAGCTTGGGTCGGCCTGAGGCAACTGAAATTGTTGCCAATGCATGCCTGGAGGAAATGAAATAATGACACAGTCAACAGTGACAAGACACGATGTACCTGAAATGCGCCGGATCCGGCGGATACATTTTGTCGGTATCGGCGGCGTGGGTATGTGCGGCATTGCCGAAGTCTTGCTGAACCAGGGATATCAGATCAGTGGTTCAGATATTAAAGTGTCTGCCACGACTGAGCATCTGGCCTCAATGGGCGCTGAAATTTTCATTGGCCACAGTGAAGACAATATTACCGCCGCCAATGTTGTGGTTACTTCTACTGCTGTAAACGAAGAAAACCCTGAAGTTAAGGCAGCACGTGAACGCCGTATACCGGTCGTGCGCCGGGCAGAAATGCTGGCGGAGCTGATGCGTTACCGTCACGGTGTTGCGGTGGCTGGCACTCACGGTAAGACTACGACCACGAGCCTGATTGCTTCGGTAATGGCCGAAGGCAAGCTTGATCCGACTTTTGTCATCGGTGGCCGGCTGAACAGTGCCGGTACCAACGCCAAGCTGGGGGGGAGCCGTTATCTGGTCGCAGAAGCCGATGAAAGTGATGCTTCCTTCCTGCACCTTCAGCCTATGGTGGCGATTGTTACTAATATAGATGCCGACCATATGGATACCTATGGTGGTGATTTCGGCAAGCTGAAAAAAACCTTTGTGGATTTTTTGCACAACCTGCCTTTCTACGGGCTGGCGGTACTTTGCAATGATGATCCAGTTGTCCGGGAGATTATGCCGGAAATCGGCCGCCCGATGGTGACATATGGTATTGAGGAAGGTGCAGATTATCGCGCGGTCAATATCAGCCAGCACGGTATGCATACGCACTTTACAGTCACCCGTCCGGATGGTCGTCCTGATCTGCAGGTGACTCTGAATATGCCGGGGTACCACAATGTCTTGAATGCCCTGGCAACCATTGCAGTGGCCAGTGATGAAGGCATTGACGATGCGGCTATCAGTAAGGCGCTGGAAAATTTCCAGGGCGTCGGACGCCGTTTTCAGGTATTGGGTGATATTCCGGTTGAAGGCGGTGACGTTATGCTGGTAGATGATTATGGTCACCACCCACGTGAGGTTCAGGCAACGGTTAAAGCAGTTAAAGATGGCTGGCCAGATCGCCGTCTGGTCATGATTAACCAGCCACACCGGTACAGCCGTACCCGTGATCTGTATGAAGACTTTGTTCAGGTCTTGTCTGATGTTGATGTGTTGTTATTGATGGAGGTCTACGCTGCCGGCGAGGAGCCGGTTGCAGGGGCAGACAGCCGTAGTCTTTGCCGCAGTATTCGTCAGCGGGGCAGCATTGATCCGGTGTTTGTTGAGTCACTGGATGCCGTGCCTGAAATTCTTAAAAACCTGTTGCAACCGGGTGATTTATTACTGACTCAGGGAGCCGGTGATATCACAGCGCTGGCACACCGGTTAGCCTCACTTGATCTGAGCACCGCACAGGAGAGTTGATATGGCTGAATATCGTATTGATGCGCAGTTACAGGACCGTTTTGGTCGGGTTGCTGTTATTTATGGCGGGAACTCGGCAGAGCGTTCGGTATCGCTGAAGAGCGGAGCAGAGGTACTGAAAGCGCTGCAGAGTGCCGGTGTGAACGCGTTCGGTCTGGATTTATGCGGTGACGGCGAAAACCTGGTTGATGGTTTATCACCGGTCCAGCAGTTAATGGATGCGGACTTTGATCGGGCATTTCTGATTCTGCACGGCCGTGGCGGTGAAGATGGCACCCTGCAGGGGCTGCTGGAGATTATGGGTAAGCCCTATACCGGCAGCGGTGTAATGGCATCCTCTCTGGGGATGGATAAGGTGAAGTGCAAGCAAATCTGGCAGGGTGCTGGCATGCCTACTCCTGCTTATGAGTTGCTGACTGCTGGCAGTGATTTTTCTGCTGTGGCTGAGCGCCTTAGCTTTCCGGTCATCGTTAAACCTGCTCACGAAGGCTCCAGTATCGGCATGAGTAAAGTTACGGACATTACAGGGCTGGAAACAGCTTACGCTGAGGCGGCCAAATATGACCGGGCAGTATTGGCTGAACAGTGGATCGAAGGGCCTGAGTTTACTGTTACGGTAATCAACGGTGAGGCGTTGCCGGTTATCCGGCTGGAAACACCGAATGATTTTTATGATTTCGAAGCTAAGTATCAGTCTGATGACACGCAGTATCATTTTGATAACGAGCTGAGTAATGCTGAGGTAGCTGAACTTCAGGCTCTGGCAGTGAATGCGTTCAATATGGTGGGCTGTAAAGACTGGGGGCGGGTCGATGTGATGCAGCTACCCGGTGTTGGATTCCAATTGTTGGAAGTGAATACGCTGCCGGGGATGACTGATCATAGTCTGGTGCCGATGGCGGGCCGTAAAGCCGGTATCAGCTTTGAAGAGCTGGTGGTTAAGATCTTGCGGGGAACATTGTAAGTATGACGGCTACAGAACAGCAGGATATCGCCAGCCAGGCACCCAGAGGGGCGTCACGCACCCGGGTTAAGGCTGAGCCTGAGTCTGTGGCTGCTGAAAAGCATACCTGGCGTTTCTCTGTATCCTGGCAAACTGACTGGTGGTTAAAGCCTGTTACTTTGCTGACTGCGGTGCTGGTGTTTGTTGCTTTGGCCGGGAGTGCGACAGATAAGTTGTATGTCTGGCTTGATCAGCCGGTGACGCATCTGACCGTCAAAGGTCAGACACGCTTTCTGGATAAAACGGATTTGGCGAATAAAAGTCTGGCGGCCGTAAACGGCGGTCTGATGTCGGCGGATATAGATCGGGTTAAAGCTGAAGCGCAGGCGCATCCCTGGGTATATCAGGTCAATGTGGAGCGTCAGTGGCCGGCAAGTCTGGTACTTGAAGTAAAGGAAGAAGTACCGGTGGCGCGCTGGGGAGGCAATGGCCTGCTGAACCATGAAGGGGATATTTTCTGGCCGGAAGGCTCAGATGAGTACCAGCAGTTACCTCTGCTTGAAGGCCCTTCCAGTAATACTGCTCAAATGATGGCGCAGTATTACGAATTGAGCCAGCGCTTGCGGCATTTGTCGTTACAGGTGGATTCTTTGCAGATGGAAGCGCGGGGAGCCTGGTCACTGAAACTGAAAAACGGTGTGACTCTGGTGCTCGGACGTGAAGATTTAGTAGGCAGGCTGGAGCGGTTTGTCAGCCTGTATCAGTTGAGATTAAAGGATGATGTTGAGGCTGGTCGAATCGACCGAATCGACGTTCGCTATGAAAATGGTGTGGCAGTTAAATGGCGGCCACATCCGGAAAACACTGCTGATTTAGGTTAAAGCAGATTAGAGACAAGTGGGTAGGTAGTTCGTGAATGAGCCTGGAAATAATATGATTGTCGCCCTGGATATCGGTACGTCCAAGGTGGTCTGTCTGGTTGCAGAAATCAGTCCTGATGGAGGGATTGATATTGTTGGTATTGGCTCGCATGTATCCCGCGGTCTGAAACGTGGTGTTGTTGTAAATATAGAGTCGACAGTGCAGTCCATTCAGCGTGCAGTTGAAGAAGCTGAGCTAATGGCTGGCTGTAAAATTCACTCGGTCACAGTGGGTGTGGCGGGAAGCCATATTAAGAGTATGAACTCCCATGGCATCGTTGCTGTACGTGACCGGGAAGTGATGGATTATGATCTTGAGCGGGTGCTGGATGCTGCTCAGGCGGTGGCAATTCCTGCAGATGAAAAGATTCTGCATATCCTGCCTCAGGAGTATGTGATTGATAATCAGGAAGGTATTCGTGAGCCGCTGGGTATGTCAGGAGTGCGCCTGGAAGCCAAGGTGCATCTGGTAACCGGTGCCGTGAATGCGGTGCAAAATATTGAGAAGTGTGTTCAGCGCTGCGGCCTGGAAGTTGATAACAGTGTGCTGGAGCAGTTGGCTTCCAGCTATTCGGTTCTTACTGAAGACGAGAAAGAGCTCGGTGTCTGTATGGTGGATATGGGCGGAGGTACGACTGATATTGCTGTGTTTACTGCCGGTGCTATCCGTCATACAGCTGTTATTCCGATTGCCGGTGATCAGGTTACCAATGATATTGCCATGGCATTACGGACGCCGACGCAGCATGCGGAAGACGTAAAGAAGAAATATGCCTGCTGTCTGGCTCAGTTAACCGGTCCGGAAGAAATGATCAAGGTTGCGAGTGTGGGAGATCGTCCGGCACGGGATTTATCCCGTCAGGCGCTCGCTGAGGTAGTAGAGCCGCGATATGACGAGTTGTTTACTCTGATTCAGGCGGAGCTGCGCCGTAGCGGTTTTGAAGACATGATCGCTGCCGGCATTGTACTTACCGGTGGGACAGCCAAGATGGAAGGTGCTGTAGAGCTTGCTGAAGAAGTGTTCCATATGCCGGTTCGTCTGGCATTGCCGAAGGGGGTACGGGGCATGGAAGATATTCTTGCCAGCCCGATTTATGCCACAGGTATCGGGTTGTTACAGCATGCTCAGCGGGAGTTACCTGCGGGTGCTGCGCAACACAGTTTTAAAGCAGAGCATCCTGTTAGCGAGCCACGTGAACCTGCAGAGCCGCTGCTTAACCGTATGAAAGCATGGTTTGCGAGAAATTTTTAAGTGTTTGTTTGGTAATTACAGGCACTGCCCCGTAGGGGCAAAACGAAATTATAAGATACAAAGAGTTTACAGAAGCCGGTGTGGGTCAGGCACTGAATCTGGAGGAAAGGGATATGTTTGAATTAGTAAATGATCTCGCGCAGAACGCGGTGATTAAAGTAGTAGGCGTTGGCGGCGGTGGCGGTAACGCGGTTCAGCATATGGTATCAACAGATGTTGATGGGGTTGATTTCATTTGTGCGAATACCGATGCACAGGCACTGGACCGTATGCAGGCGAAAACCCTGTTGCAGATCGGTGCGCAAATGACGAAAGGCCTGGGGGCCGGCGCGGATCCGAATATTGGCCGTAAAGCAGCGGTTGATGACCGTGAAAAAATTGCAGAGATGCTGCACGGTGCGGATATGGTATTCATTACTGCAGGCATGGGCGGAGGCACAGGTACAGGCGCTGCGCCAATTGTTGCAGAAGTGGCAAAAGAGCTGGGTATTCTGACGGTTGCTGTGGTCACTAAGCCGTTCCCGTTCGAAGGCAAGAAGCGGGTTCAGTATGCCGAAGACGGTATCCGTGAATTACGGGAAAATGTTGATTCACTGATAATCGTACCGAATGAAAAGCTGATGCAGGCTCTGGGACGCCAGTGCACACTGATCAATGCTTTCAATGCCGCTAATGATGTACTGAAAGGTGCGGTGCAGGGGATTGCCGATCTGATTATCCGTCCGGGTATGATCAACGTCGACTTTGCGGACGTGCGTACTGTGATGTCTGAAATGGGGACGGCCATGATGGGGTCCGGTACTGCCCGCGGAGAAAACCGGGGTACGGAGGCGGCGAACGCGGCGATCAGCAGCCCGCTGCTGGAAGATATCGACCTGCACGGCGCGCGGGGTATCCTGGTTAATATTACCGCTGGTCCTGACTTGGGACTGGGGGAGTTTTCAGAAGTCGGTCAGGTGGTAGAAGAAATTGCTTCTGAGCAGGCAACTGTTGTAATTGGTACGGTAATCGATCCGACTCTTGAGGATGAAATCAAGGTTACGGTTGTTGCTACGGGTATTGATGGTGGCAGCGCTGCTGAAGAAACCGTGAAGGTTGTCAGCCAGAACCGAAAGCCGGATGGCAGCCTTGATCTGAAGCAACTGGAAATGCCTGCAGTACTGCGCCGTAAGGGAGAAGATTTACGGGCAGAAAATAATTTAGAGGCTGCGGAACTATCCGCACCAGCTGTGTCCAAAGAAAGTGATGGAGAGACCGATAGCGAATATCTTGATATTCCTACGTTTTTACGCCGTCAGGCAGATTAAACAGACAGCTCTGTACTGCAGATTTGATCAGGATTGACGGCGAAAAATGCGCTGTAACCGGGATTGCTGTATTGCAGCAAGTTTTGTTACAATGTCGGGTTAATATGCGACTCAAAATTTGGCAGAGAATATGATCGGACAACGCACGCTAAGAAACAGTATTAAAGCTACCGGAGTGGGGCTGCACACAGGACAGAAAGTTTACCTGACGCTGAAGCCTGCGCCGGTTAATACGGGCATTGTGTTTCGTCGGGTTGATATCGAACCTGCGGTAGAAATTCAGGCCAGTGCGAATAACGTAGGCGATACAACGCTGTCTACGAATCTGCAGAAAGGAGACGTACGTGTTTCTACGGTTGAGCATTTGTTGTCTGCGATGGCGGGTCTGGGGATTGATAATGCCTATGTTGAGCTGAGTGCTGAAGAAGTGCCGATTATGGATGGCAGCGCTGCGCCGTTTGTTTTCCTGATTCAGTCTGCCGGTATTGAAGAACAGAGTGAGCCAAAGCAGTTTATCCGTATTAAACAGGAAGTATCTGTTTCTATGGATGACAAGGTTGCAACCTTTAAGCCTTTTGATGGCTTTAAAGTAGGCTTCACAATTGATTTTGATCATCCTGCGTTTGCCGGTCGCAATATGGAAGCCAGCCTTGATTTCTCAAGTACCTCTTTTGTTAAAGAAGTAAGTCGCGCACGTACTTTTGGTTTTATGCGTGATATTGAGTACCTTCGTGCACAGAATCTGGCGCTGGGTGGCAGCATGGATAACGCTATTGTTGTGGATGATTACCGCATCCTTAACGAAGATGGTCTGCGTTATGATGATGAGTTTGTGAAGCACAAGGTTCTCGATGCGGTAGGTGATCTGTACCTGCTGGGTAAGAGCCTGATCGGTGAATTCCATGGCTTTAAGTCCGGACATTATTTAAACAACCTGCTGTTACGTAAGTTGCTGGAAAATGAAGAAGCTTGGGAAGTGGTTACTTTTGAAGATCAGGACTCAGCGGTGCCAATTTCATACCTGAAGCCTATTCTGGCATAAGGTAAAATTGCCTGCGGGCAGCACAAAATATTGATTAAAACCGGGTTTAGGCCCGGTTTTTTTATGTCTTTGAAAATATTCACGGTTGAGATTCAACTTATTGCCCCAATAGAGGTAGAATGCTTGGCCAATAATAGTTTAGAACAGCGGCATAGGTTTCAGCCGCTCACGTGTCTCAAGGGTTAAAAGTCACATTATGCTCACCTCGATGTTAAAGAAAGTTTTTGGTAGTAAGAATGATCGTGAACTCAAGCGGATGGGAAAGATCGTTAAACAGATCAATGCCCTTGAAGCTGACCTTGAGTCTCTCAGTGATGAACAGCTGAAGCTGAAGACTGAAGAATTCAAACAAAGACTGTCTGAAGGACAGTCGCTTGAACAGATTCTCCCTGAAGCGTTCGCAACAGTCCGTGAAGCGTCTAAGCGTGTGATGGGAATGCGTCACTTTGACGTGCAGTTTATCGGTGGTATTACCCTGCACGAAGGCAAGGTTGCAGAGATGCGTACCGGTGAAGGTAAAACCCTGGTAGCAACTGCACCTGTTTATCTGCGGGCTCTTACAGGTAAAGGCGTTCATGTTGTAACGGTAAACGATTATCTGGCCAGCCGTGATGCCGAGTGGATGCGTCCGCTATATGAATCGCTGGGCTTGAGTGTCGGTGTGATTCTGTCTGGCCAGGACCCTGAAAGTAAGCGTGCAGCCTATCAGGCGGATATCACCTACGGTACGAACAATGAGTTTGGTTTTGATTACCTGCGCGACAACATGGCGTTCAGCGTAGAAGAGAAAGTACAGCGAGACTTCCATTACGCCGTTGTGGATGAAGTTGACTCCATTCTTATCGATGAAGCCCGTACCCCACTGATCATTTCAGGTCCGGCTGAAGACAGTTCTGAGCTTTACCGCCAGATGAATACGCTGATTCCGGGCTTACGCCGTTTTGAAGGTGAGATTGATCCAAAGAGTGAAGAAGAAGTTGACGGTGACTTTGCTGTTGATGAGAAGAACAAGAGTGTTGAACTGACTGAACAGGGTCACCAGAAGATTGAAGAAGTTCTGGTTGAAAAAGGCATTCTGGGCGAAGGTGAGAGCCTGTACGCCCCACATAACCTAAGCCTGTTACACCACGTGCTGGCTGCTCTTCGTGCGCACAACCTTTTCCAGCGGGATATTGATTATATTGTTCAGGATGGTCAGGTGGTCATCGTTGATGAGCATACCGGCCGGATCATGCCTGGCCGTCGCTGGTCTGAGGGTTTGCACCAGGCAGTTGAAGCAAAAGAAGGTGTACACATTAATCAGGAAAGTCAGACTCTGGCTTCTACTACTTTCCAGAACTATTTTCGCCTGTATGAAACCCTGGCCGGTATGACCGGTACAGCGGATACAGAAGCATTCGAATTACGTCAGATTTATGCGTTGGATGTTGTGGTTATTCCGACCAACGTACCGGTTGCTCGAATTGATTATAACGATCTGGTATTCCTGACAGTGGCGGAAAAGTACGAAGCCATTGTGAAGGAAATTGAAGAGTGTGTGAAACAGGAGCGTCCGGTACTGGTCGGTACAGCGTCAGTTGAATCTTCAGAACTGATTTCTGCCTTCCTGACTAAGAAGAATGTGCCACATAATGTTCTGAACGCTAAGAATCATGGTCGCGAGGCGGGTATTATCGCTGAAGCGGGTCGCCCAAGTGCGATTACCATCGCAACCAACATGGCGGGCCGTGGTACGGATATTGTATTGGGCGGTAAGCTCGATGCAGCACTTGCCAAGCTGGAAAACCCTTCTGAAGAAGAAATCGCTAAAGAAACGGCAGAATGGCAGCAGCGCCATGATGCGGTGCTGGCCGCCGGTGGTTTGCATATTATCGGTACTGAACGTCATGAGTCTCGCCGAATTGATAATCAGCTGCGTGGTCGTGCGGGTCGTCAGGGTGATAACGGTTCTTCCCGTTTCTTCCTGTCTCTCGAAGATGACCTGATGCGTATCTTTGCTTCTGAGCGGGTACGTCAGTTCATGCAGGCGCTGGGGATGGAAAAAGGTGAAGCTATCGAACATAAGATGGTTTCCAATGCGATTGAAAAAGCGCAGCGCAAAGTAGAAGGCCGTAACTACGATATTCGTAAACAGCTGCTTGAATACGATGATGTTGCCAATGATCAGCGTCGTGCGGTGTATGAGCAGCGTAATGAGCTGATGGCCAGCAGCGATGTATCTGAAACTGTAACAGCCGTTCGCAGCGAAGTGATTAATAAAGGTATCGATAACTTTATTGCACCTCAGAGCCTGGATGAGCAGTGGGATATTCCGGGACTGGAAAAACATCTTGAAAGTGAATTTGGTCTGCAGTTGCCGGTTCAGCAGTGGCTGGATACAGATGATTCGTTGCATGAAGAGTCCCTGCGTACCAAAATCGAACAGCAAATTGTTGAAGACTACCAGGCGAAGGAAGCTATGGTGGGGCTGGACAATATGCGTACCTTTGAGAAGCAGGTTATGCTGCAGGTGCTGGACACTTTATGGAAAGAGCACCTTCAGGCAATGGATCTTCTGCGTCAGGGTATTCATCTGCGGGGTTATGCACAAAAGAACCCTAAGCAGGAATACAAGCGTGAATCCTTTATCCTGTTTGAGCAGTTGCTGGAAAATATTAAGACTGACGTCGTGAAGATTCTGAGTAACGTACAGATTCGCCAGCCTGAAGAAATTGAAGCGATGGAGCGTCAGCGACGTGAGCAGGCTGAACGTCAGAAAATGGATTTTAAGCATGATGCAGAATCAGCTATGGGTAATGGCGCTGACGGTGAAGCTACTGCTGAACCTGTTGCTGAAACCTTTGTGCGTGATGAAAAAAAGGTTGGCCGTAATGAGCCTTGTCCGTGCGGTTCCGGTAAGAAATATAAGCAGTGTCACGGTAAATTAAACTGATGATACATTTCGGAGCTTCCTGAATCAGGAAGCTTCGGTAAAACATTTTTAACTTAAGAAAGCAGCCTGGCTGCTTTCTTTTTGTTGGAGGATATGAAAATGGCAGTAGGTAGCGGTGTAATCCCTGAGCTTCATCCGGTTGCAGGTATTCGTGTAGGTACGACTTCAGCGGGTGTGAAAACGCCGGGCCGCCCTGATCTGGTACTTATGGAGCTGGGTGAGCAGGCAACAGTTGCCGGGGTTTTCACTCTTAATCAGTTCTGTGCAGCACCGGTGCGTATCTGTAAAGCAAATCTGCAGTCAGATAAGCCACGTTATCTGGTTATCAATACCGGCAATGCAAATGCGGGTACCGGTAAAGAAGGCCATGAAGATGCGCTGACGTGCTGTCAGGCGGTGGCTGATCATGCTGGTGTAAAGCTGGAAGAAGTCTTGCCGTTTTCTACCGGTGTTATCGGAGAGAAATTACCGGTTGAGCGTATTACTTCAGCGGTGCCTGCTGCGTTCGATGCGCTTTCAGATAATGGCTGGCTGGATGCCGCCAGTGGTATTATGACCACGGATACCCGTCCTAAGGCTTATTCGACTCAGTTTGAGTATCAGGGGCAAACTATTACTTTTAGCGGAATTTCTAAAGGTGCTGGCATGATTAAGCCAAATATGGCGACGATGCTCGCGTATGTGGCGACAGATGCCGCAGTGGATGCTGAACTGTTACAGCAGATGCTAAAGCGTTCTGCTGATAAGAGCTTTAACCGGGTAACCATTGATGGTGATACCTCTACTAATGACTCTTGTATGTTGATTGCAACCGGTGCCAGTGGGCTGAACGTTACCGAAACTGATGCTGAACTGTTTGCTGTCTTTAATAATGCCCTTGATGACATTATGTTGCAGCTGGCCCAGGCGATTGTGCGCGATGGTGAAGGTGCAACTAAATTTATTACCGTTTCAGTTGAACAGGCAGGCAGTTCAGAAGAAGCCTTACTGGCAGCTTATGCGGTTTCACATTCACCATTGGTAAAAACGGCGCTGTTTGCAAGCGATCCTAACTGGGGGCGGATTCTGGCGGCTGTCGGTTATGCGGGTATTGAGAGTCTAGATGTTGATGCCCTTCAGATCTATCTGGGTGATGTCTGTATTGTTGAAGATGGTGGACGTGCTGCCAGCTATACAGAAGAAGCTGGTCAGGCGGTAATGAATGAAGAAGAAATCACCATTCGTATCGTGCTAAACCGTGGCGACGTGTCGGAGACTGTATGGACCACAGATCTGAGTAAAGAATACGTGTCTATTAATGCCGATTACCGCTCCTGAGCAGGACTGTTACCGATGCCTGAACTGATTCACGTTGCTGCGGCTGCTATCTTTAATCCGCAAGGGAAGGTGTTGCTTGCTCTGCGCAGTAAAAAACAGCACCAAGGGGGCTTGTGGGAGTTTCCCGGCGGAAAAGTAGAATCGGGTGAGTCTGTGCGTGATGCGCTCGCCAGAGAATTGGAAGAGGAGTTGGGTATCCGGATTGATCAGGCATCTACCCGACCACTGATCCAAGTGCCTTATCATTATCTTGATAAGTCTGTGTTGCTGGACGTGTTCAAGGTATCCGGTTTCTCCGGTGTACCTCATGGCGCTGAAGGGCAGCCACTGGAGTGGGCAGATATTACGGATTTGGATAGTTATGACTTCCCTGCTGCAAATACTCCAATTGTTAATGCGCTGTTATTACCGGAGAAAATAGCCATAACAGGGACTGCAGAAAGTAATGCCCAGTATATTGAGAAATCTTCCAGAGCTCTCAATAAAGGTGCTCAGTGGCTGATGTTACGGGCGCATGGGCTGGAGTCTGCTGAAAGGGTGGAGCTGGCCAGAACTCTGATGGACCGTGAAGGAGCTGATTTATGCCTGAACGGAAGCGTTGAGGAGGCTAATTTAGCAGGCGTTGACGCGTTGCACCTTACATCTTCCAAGCTGATGGAGATGCAGGATCGCTCTGTGTTTAAAGGTCGCTGGTTAAGTGCCTCCTGCCATAATGAAGAGCAGTTACAAAAAGCAGTGGCGTTAGGGCTGGATTTTGTTACTCTTTCGCCGGTTAACCCGACTGCAACGCACCCGGATCAGGAAGGAATCGGCTGGGATGTGTTTTCTCAGCTGGCGAATGCGTATCCGTTACCGGTTTATGCGCTGGGCGGCATGACTGCAGAAAATCTGGAGACATGCTGGGAGCGTGGTGGTCAGGGAATCTGTGCAATCCGGGAGTTTTGGTAATATAAGGAGCTCATGCAGAGCTCCTCATCAGGTGAGGCAGGCAGTTTTCAGTGTAAGCGTGGTTTAGCTTCGTCGATCCGGCTTTCAGGATCTTCGAAGCTGCTACTGTAATCATCCAGTTCCGGTTCGCTGGCAATCTGATATTCTTCGCTGGCCCAGGCACCTAAATCCAGTGTCCTGCATCTTTTACTACAGAATGGCCTGAACAGGTTATCGGTGTTCCATTCGCTTTTCTTGCCACACTGAGGGCAATCGACTATTGGTTTGCTCATTATCTGATCTCAGTACTTTTATGCGTGTTGGCTTGCTGAATAAATAGTTCATGGAGGCGCTCTACTTGTGCGTCCAGCGCTGTTTGTGGCCCACTATTATCAATAATGTGGCTGGCTTTGTCTAAGCGTTCATGTCGGGACATCTGAGCGGCGATGATTTTTCGGATTTGCTCAGCAGAGTTGTTATCTCTGGCGCAGCTGCGCTTAATCTGTAGTTTTTCCGGTACATCTACAACGACAATTTCATTACACAGCTGATGCTGATCTGTCTCCAGCAGTAAAGGGGATGCCAGAATTGCGTAAGCGCTGTTTGCGCTGTTTAACTGGCTTACGATGCTTTTACGAATAATAGGGTGCAGTAACTCTTCTAGCCATTTTCTTTCAGTCGGGGATGAAAATACCAGAGTGCGCAGACTGGCCCGGTCAAGCGTGCCGTCAGCATTAAGAATATTATTGCCAAAGTGTTGATGTATTTTTGATAATCCGGGAGTGCCGGGTTCTACCACTTCTCTGGCAACAATATCAGCATCAACAACAGTTATGCCATGGTTCATGAACAGGTTAGAAACTGCTGTTTTTCCGCTGCCAATGCCGCCGGTAATACCAATAATCAGCATTGTTATACCTGAAGGAAGTGTAAATAAAAGCCGGTTATTTCATTTCCCCAGAGCATTGCGATCCACCCAGCACATGCTAGGTAAGGTCCAAAAGGAATTGGGTTTTGAGCCTCATGACGGCGCAACAGAATCATGGTTATGCCAAGAATAGCTCCAACAAGTGAGGAGAGCAGAATGATCAGAGGTAGCATGCTTGCACCAGCCCAGGCACCCAGTGCTGACAGTAATTTAAAATCACCGTAGCCCATGCCTTCCTTGCCGGTCAGTAGTTTGAATAACCAGTAGATACTCCACAGAGACAAGTAACCAAGTACCGCGCCCCAAAGAGCCTGGGGCAGAGAGGTAAAATATTCAAAGCTGTTGATGATCAGTCCCAGCCAGATTAGTGGAAGGGTGATTTTATCTGGCAGCAACTGATGGTCTACATCAATCATGGTAAGGCAGATCAGACACCAGGTTAAAAAGACTAATGACAGGCTGATCAGGTTGAAGCCGAAACTGAAAACGATATAACTGCTCATTAAAGCTGTGACTAGCTCAATGACAGGATAACGGATTGATATCGTTGCTTTACAGGATGAGCAGGCACCACGAAGAAGCAGGTAGCTGATCACCGGTATGTTTTCATACCAGCGAATCTTATGTTGGCAGTGAGGGCAAGTAGATGCAGGAACGCTGAGGTTAAATCTATCTTCCGATGCCGTAGCCGTATTCCCATTTAATTCCGCAATTTGTTCTTCCCATTCTCGCTCCATCATAACTGGTAGGCGGTAGATCACAACGTTTAGGAAGCTACCTACTAACAGTGAAAAAATAAACGCGATGCTGATGGCTAGCCAAGGAGTAAGTGAAATGTAATCTAAAATCATATAAAGAGAATTCACTAGATAACAGAACCTAACTGGAAGATTGGTAAGTACATAGCGATAACTAACCCGCCAACCAGAATACCCAGTACAGCCATTATCATGGGTTCAATCAAGCTGGATAGATTGTCTACAGCATTATCGACTTCTTCTTCGTAAAAATTAGCCACTTTGTCCAGCATTGTATCCAGTGAGCCTGCTTCTTCACCAATAGCAATCATCTGTGTGGCCATCGGGGGGAATAAACCAGTCATATTTACTGCATTTTTTAAAGACTGGCCAGTAGAGACCCCATTTTTGATTTGCAAAATGGCAGTTGAATAAACAATGTTGCCAGAAGCACCAGCTGCTGAGTCAAGAGCATTCACTAAGGGGACACCTGCGGCAAATGTGGTGGAAAGGGTACGAGAAAATCTGGCTATTGCTGAATTATGAAGAATTTGACCGATGATGGGGAGTTTTAATACTGCGCGATCAACAGACGCTCTGAGTTTTGCAGAACTTTGCATCGCTTTTTGAAATAAGAAGCCGACGACAACGATGGCTAATAAGGCAATAAACCACCACTCACGGGCAACGACAGAAAGCCCAACCACAAATTGTGTAAATGCTGGCAGTTCTGCACCAAAAGATTGAAAAACACTTTCAAACTGTGGAACAACTTTTATAAGCAAAATAGCTGAAACGATAACTCCGATAACAATGACTGCTATTGGATAAGTAAGCGCCTTTTTAATTTTGGCTTTGAGTGATTCTATTTTCTCTTTGTAAGTGGCGATTCGGTCAAGCATTGTTTCAAGTGAACCTGACTGTTCGCCCGCCTGTACCAGATTACAAAAGAGCTCATCAAAATATTTAGGGTGTTTTTCCAGTGCCTTAGCAAAACTGGTACCGCTGTTGACATCATTTTTAAGATCATTAATGACTTTCTTTAATTGCAGTTTTTCTACGCCATTAGAAACGATATCAAATCCTTGTAAAAGAGGAACACCGGATTTCAGCATTGTGGCCATTTGTCTGGTAAATAGAGCGATATCAAGTGGTTTGATTGGTTTTGATGCTTTACTAAAAAAACTGTTAGTCTGTTTGCGGACTTTGCGGGGGAGAATTCCCTGACGTCGTAACTGTGCTTTAGCTATGGTCAGGTTTTCAGCATTAATAGTGCCTTTGCTGGGATTACCTGTTTTGTCTTTGCCTTCCCACAAAAAGGTAGTGGGTAACTTTTCTTTCTTTTTAAGTGCCATCAGTTTTTGTTACCGTTCTGTCAGACCTTGATTACTCGGTTGATTTCTTCAAGGCTGGTTAGGCCTTGGCTTACTTTATTTAAACCCGAGTGACGTAAGGTTTTAAATCCCTGTTTAACAGCTACATCCTGAATGTCCAGTGAAGAGCCGTTAGACATAATACTTTCGGCAATTTCTTGGCTCATGGATAACATTTCGTAGATACCTACGCGCCCTTTATAACCTTTGTTACACTTGTTGCAGCCTTTCGGATTTGCTTCAAATAAGCTTAACTGATTTGTTAGCTGTTCATCACTATAACCTGCTTCCCTCAATGCCTCTTTTGGGATATTTGCTGGTTGTTTACAGTGCGTACAAAGTCGCCTTGCCAGTCGTTGAGCGATGATAAGGCTAACGGAGGTTGCAATGTTAAATGCCGGAACTCCCATGTTTCTGAGTCGGGTTAAGGTTTCTGGTGCACTGTTGGTGTGAAGTGTAGAGAGTACCATATGGCCTGTTTGCGCGGCCTTGATTCCTATTTCAGCTGTTTCCAAGTCCCGGATCTCACCAACCATTACCACATCAGGGTCTTGACGTAGAAATGCTCTAAGTGCTTCGGCAAATGTTAGTCCGACTTTTGTGTTCACGTGTACCTGGTTAATGCCTTCCAGGTTAATTTCCACAGGGTCTTCCGCAGTA
Source organism: Aliamphritea spongicola (assembly GCF_017051665.1). NCBI lineage: Bacteria > Pseudomonadati > Pseudomonadota > Gammaproteobacteria > Oceanospirillales > Oceanospirillaceae > Aliamphritea > Aliamphritea spongicola. The sequence continues at coordinate 248,659 of NZ_JAFIDL010000004.1, read as the reverse complement.
GAGATATTCCGCTCTGTTGTGTTTAGAATGTTTAAGCCTGTATAAAGTGAAACGGTTTTACCGCTACCGGTGGGACCTGTAACCAGAATCATGCCTTGAGGTTTTTCCAGAGTATCCAGATATAATTTTTTTTGATCCGGTTCAAAACCAAGGGCTTCAACTCCCATTTGAGCACTGGTAGGGTCAAGGATACGTAATACAATTTTTTCCCCCCAGAGAGTGGGCAAAGTATTTACCCGGAAATCGATAGATCGTTTTTTGGATAAGCGCATTTTAATGCGGCCATCCTGAGGCATACGCCGTTCTGAGATGTCCATTTGAGACATAACTTTTAAACGGGCTGATAGTTGCAAGGCCAGATTTGTTGGTGGTTTAGCTACTTCCTGTAAGATTCCGTCGACACGACTACGAATTCGGTAGCTCTTTTCATAGGGTTCAAAGTGAATATCAGACGCACCGTTTTTAATTGCGTCCAGAAGAATTTTGTTTACAAAACGAACAATTGGCGCATCGCTGGTAGAATCGTCGTCTTGCTCTGTCTGTTGATTTTCTGTTGGGTCTTCAACATCCAGATTATCTAGGTCTGCATCATCAAGGCCTTCCAGAGCGGAGTTTTGCTCATCAAGGAAACTGTCTATGAGGCGGTTAAGTTTATCTTCCTCAACGATCACTGCTTCCGTTGTGATGCCGGTATTAAACTTGAATTCATCTAGGGCCTGTATATTGGTCGGGTCTGAGATGCCGACAAATAAGCGATTCTCCCGTTGTATCAGCGGCAGGGCGTGATGTTTACTGATGAGCTTTTCATCAACCAGGCTTTTAGGCATGCTTTCCGGATCCAGCATATCCAGATCCAGAATCGGCATGCCAAACTCATCCGCGGCTGCAGCGGCAGCCCGGTAAGCACTGACCAGACGGTTAGCAATAATATGGGAGATAAACGGGGTTTGTTCTTCACGGGATGTTTTTAGTGCCTCCATGGCAACATCTGAAGAAAAAACACCGTCGTTAACCAGGCGTCTGGCGAGTCCGCTTAAGGGTTGAAAAGGCTGTAAACTCATTGATTCCTCTGCTGAATTTAGCAGTATTGCTGCCTTGTATTCGTCTTGGGTTCTAAAGTAACATTTATACGCCGGTTTGAAAAATTAAAGGACCTGCCGGTGTATAGAGAGACATATTAGTTTCAGAAGACTTGTCATTTTGCGATATCCTTTACTGGACTGTCATGCAGGTTGGGTTAATATTAGCCACAGGCTTGTAGGGAGCAAGGAAGAAGGGCTTATCGGCAAGGGAAAGTTTGCTGGAGCAAGGATGATTTTAAAAATAATCTCTGTGGAGAGAAAAGCATGAAAAAACAACAGGGCTTTACCCTTATCGAGTTGATGATCGTTGTGGCGATCATTGGTATTTTGGCAGCAGTAGCATTACCAGCATATCAGCAATACACGCAACGGGCAGAGTTTTCTGAGGTTGTATTGGCTGCAACTAGCCTTAAGTCACAGGTTGAAGTTTGTGCGCAAACTGACTCTGGTGCCGGGGCTGATTTTGGTGGGAGCTGTTCTTCTGGTAATGGTGGAGTAACTAGTACAGGAGCGTCTGGGGTAGTTGCATCAGTTATTGCTTCAGATCAGGGTAATAATGATGTAAGAATTACTGCAACTGGCAGTGGTGCAGGACCAGCGGCTTCTACCTATGTTCTAAATGGTAATCGATTAAATACCGGGCAGGTTATTTGGACTTTTGACGAGGGAGTTAGTGATTGCGATAACAACGGAGTTTGTTCTAACTAAAGTATAAGTCACGAGTTTTTTAAAACAGGTAGCAATTGCTACCTGTTTTTGTTTTAGTTACCTTATGAAAAAAACACTTCTGATTATCGTCATCGCTGTAGCCGCTGGTGTGGGCTACTTTCTTGAAACTAAAAAGGTTCAGGTAACTACTCAGCAGCGTGCTTCAGTGGAAGCTGCGTTAGCATTAGAGCCTGAAAGATATCCAGCAACACCTGTCTGGTGGTCTGATGGGGATATTCTGGCTGTGGGCATGCGGGCTGCTGATGAAGCTGTTATTACCGCAGGAGCGAAAGATATCTGTAAAATACTGTGGAAGTTTGATGTAAACCGCACCGCAGTTGAAGTCTACGATATTGAGAAAATTCAGCAGAGTGATGACTGGAAGCTGATCGGTGGGGCTGATTGTCGCCGCTGAGATTGTCTTCGGGGCTGAAATCCGAGCTTAAAATACGTGTTATCCAGTCTTGGATAACACGTAAATTTCTTCTTTATTTCGAAATAAACCGCATAGACAGATCAATTGCCCGGCAGTCTTTTGTCAGTAAGCCGATAGAGATGTAATCAACACCTGTTTCAGCGATTGGCAGTAAGGTCTGATCGTTAATGCCACCGGAGGCTTCCAGCTTTAAAGGTTTACCCAGTTCTGTGTTCTTTGCGACCGCTGTACGCATGTCTTCCAGGCTGAAGTTGTCCAGCATGACAGTATCAGCACCGGCATCCAGTGCTTGCTGAAATTCATCCAGATTTTCCACTTCTACTTCAACCGGTTTTTCCGGCTCAATGGTTTTTGCGGTAGCTACGGCGTTAGCGATAGAGCCACAGGCCATGATGTGGTTTTCTTTAATCAGGAAAGCATCATAAAGACCGATACGGTGGTTGAAGCCGCCGCCACAGGCTACTGCGTACTTCTGGGCGTTACGCAGACCGGGAATAGTCTTGCGGGTATCAAGCAGTTTGACGCCAGTTTCGGCAACCAGAGAGGCATAATTGGCACTAATCGTTGCTGTACCGGAAAGGGTCTGAAGGAAGTTAAGTGCGGCTCGTTCAGCTGTTAGCATCGAGCGGGCAGGCCCTTCAATTTCAAATAGTGTCTGATCCGCACTGACACGATCACTATCTTCGACTTTCCAGTTCAGTTGCATACGGTCATCAACCTGTCGGTATACTTCAGTAACCCAAGCCGTACCGCAGATAATAGCCTCTTCCCGGCAAATAACACGAGCTTTAGCTGTCTGATTTTCAGGAATAAGGCGAGCGGTAATATCTCCGTCACCAATATCCTCTGCCAGAGCATTTGCGACAGTTGAATGCAGGTCTGCGAATAATGGCGATTGAGTCATGCGTCTCTCATTTTAAGCTGTTTTTTAACAGTGCGGCCATTCTCTATCTGATAGCTTCAGAAGCCGTTGGCAGGGTAGAATGGCTGCAATTTATGGCGCGATATTCTAATTCAGTCGGCTAATATATGCACCCTGAGTTTTCATTTGTGCGATGCAAAGGCGTTTGATTTGTTAAGAAGGGCGGTAGTTTATGAAAATTGTTGATGGCTGGTTAGTGGGTGCTGATATCTGTGAATCACCGAATCAGAATGACCGGCCTGTAAATGTTTCCCCGGACTTACTGGTTGTGCATAACATCAGTTTACCTCCCGGTCAGTTTGGTGGCGGTAATGTGGAAGCATTTTTTCGTAATGAACTGAATGCCGGAGATCATCCTTACTTTGCTGAGATCTGTCACCTGAAGGTATCGGCGCATATGCTGATTGAGCGTTCGGGCAGAATGGTGCAGTTTGTTTCATTCGATAAGCGCGCCTGGCATGCCGGTATTTCTGCATATCAGGGGCGTGAGGCCTGTAATGACTTTTCAGTGGGGATTGAACTGGAAGGTTGTGATGATGTGCCTTATACCCTGATGCAGTATCAGATGCTGTCGGAGGTGCATAAGGCTCTACAGGTGTATTATCCCAACCTGTCTGCGCAGGCGATTACCGGTCATTCGGATATTGCGCCGGGGCGAAAAACAGACCCCGGTCCGGCATTTAACTGGCAGTACTTTAAGGGGTTATAAGCCAGCTCAGCGGTTCAGTCTGTTTTGAACAGAACCGGATTATGGATATCCAGCTGTAGGTGGACGTTATCTCCAGGCTGGTGTTCAACATTGGCGGGTACTGCGCAGATAAGATGCTCGCCTGATTCAAGTTCTAGCTGATACTGGTGATAGGCGCCCCGGAAGGTTTTTTTCAGTAGTTGGGCGGTATATGGGCTTTCATGGTTTTGCTGGACGTTATACTGGCGCACCAGCAACTTCACCTGTTCTCCGGGAGTCAGCGAATGGGGGGCAGGGCTACGGACTTTTCCTAGTACGGTGTCAACACAGTGTTCGCATGAAACGGTGGCATTAATCAGATTACCCTGGCCAACGAACTGCGCGACAAATGGCGTTGCTGGTCTCTGATAGACTTTCTTAGCAAGGTCCCACTGGTGAATTTCTCCTTCATTCATCACGCCGATTAAGTCGGCGATAGAAAAGGCTTCTGACTGATCATGGCTGACAACCAGCGCGCTGATGCCTTCCTGTTTGAGAATGCGCCGAACCTCTGGGACAAGGGTTTCACGAAGCTTTGCGTCCAGCCCTGAAAAGGGCTCATCCATTAGCAGAAGATCTGGTTTTGGAGCCAGTGCCCGTGCCAGTGCGATGCGTTGCTGTTGACCGCCGGATAATTCATGGGGATAGCGGGTGGCATACTCAGGCAAACCAATGAGTTCGAGCAGTTCACTGATTCGCTGCTGTTGTTGAACGGTGTCCAGATCCCGAATACCAAAACGGATATTATCTGCAACGCTCAGATGCGGGAAAAGTGCAACATCCTGAAAAACCATGCCGATATTGCGAAGTTCCGGTGGCAACACAGTATTCGCATCAGAAATAGTATTACTGACAGTACTGATGCTGCCTTTAACAGGTTTTTCAAAGCCGGCTATCGCCCGTAAAAGAGTAGACTTGCCACAGCCACTGGGGCCGAGTAAACAGCCAATCTGCCCGGCAGGTAACTGTAAACAGGCGTTATGCACTACGGTCTTGTTGCCATAGGCAAGGTCAAGATCTTTCAGTTCAAGCTGATATGTCAGCGAAGTTCCCTGGGCGTTCATAGTCATCTCTTTACAACAGACTGCATGACAGCAGATGAGGTTTTCAGTGCAGGCATTATTCTTTTCCCCGGGCAATCGAGCGGCTCAGTAATATTACCGGTAACAGTCCGACGGCGACAATCATCAGTGAGGCCGGGGCGGCATCAATAAGGCGCTCATCAGAAGCCAGTTCAAAAGCCCTGACCGCCAGTGTATTAAAGTTGAATGGCCGCAGTATTAGTGTTGCTGGCAGTTCTTTTAGTACATCAACAAACACAATCAGCAACGCAGTTAAGACCGAGCTGCGCATCAGCGGTACGTGAATGCGCTTCAATACCTGAACAGGAGTGCAGCCCAGTGAGCGGCCTGCGCTGTCAACACTGGGTTTTATCTTTTCCAGTCCGGTCTGAATAGAGCCCAGAGAGACTGCCAGAAAGCGAACCATATATGCAAACAGCAGGGCAAATAAAGTGCCTGAAAATATCAGCCCGGGGTTAAAGCCAAACCATTCTGAAGAGAGGTTGATCAGTTGGTGATCCAGCCACGCCATAGGAATAAGGATACCGATAGCGATAATGGTACCGGGCAGTGCGTAACCCATGCCAGCGACCATAACTGATGTCTGGACGCGCTTATGATCATTCATGCGTCTGGCGTATGCCAGAATGAGTGCCAGACATACCGCAAGAACGGCTGCCGCTGATGCCAGCGTGAATGAATTCCAGGCCAGTTCGATAAAGTCCTGTGGATTAAATTTTGCCTGAGTAATGGCCCAGTTCAGCAGTACGCCACCGGGTAACAGGAAGCCAAATAAAACCGGAAGCAGGCACGTAAAGAAAGCAGCTGTTGCCTGCATGCCTGAGAGCTTAACCAGTTTTGGCTGTTTTCTCTGTTCGTTATTCGCATGGTACTTAATCTGCCGCCGGGAATATTTTTCCAGCAGAATGAGCAGCACTACAAAACCCAGTAGCATTGCGGCCAGCTGTGCAGCCGCTGCGGAATCACCCAGGCCATAGAATGTGCGGAAAATACCAGTGGTAAAGGTGGCTACACCGAAATACTGTACAGTCCCGTAATCGGCGAGAGTCTCCATTAAAGCAAGTGTCAGGCCGGCAATAATGGCCGGGCGGGCAAGTGGCAGTGCCAGTTTGAAGAAGGCCTTGTGACGGCTGTATCCCAGAGTTCTGCTGACTTCAAGGGCACTGCTGGACTGTTCCAGAAAGGCTGCTCTGCTGAGCAGATAGACGTAAGGATACAACACCAGAGAGAGCATAACGGTGGCGCCGCCAAGGGAGCGGATTTCAAAAAAGTAATATTCACCGTAGCCCAGCCCTGTGATGTCCCGAATCAGGCTCTGCACGGGGCCGGCAAAATCGAGCAGGCCCGTATAGGTATAAGCAATAATATAAGCGGGCACTGCCAGTGGTAGCAGTAGCGCCCAGGTAAAGATTTTACGGCCGGGAAATTCGCAGACACTGGTTAACCAGGCGGGAGGAACGCCAAGCAATAATACTCCGACGCTGACGCCAACCAGCAATGCCAGCGAGTTGCCTACATAGTCTCCCAGTACGGTGCTGAATAGGTGACTCCAGACATCGACTGAACCGGCAAACAGGAATGCGCAGATTACCAGTACCGGCAGAGCAAGTATGCTTGCAATCAGTACGGCTGAGCCGGATAACCAGTTAATGCTTCTGGCGGTTGAGCTGAATGTCTGCGTCGTCATAAAAATCAATCTTACAAAAATACAAAAAGCGTCAGCCACTCATTTAACAGAAAATGAGTGGCAACGCTTGGAGGCATATGCCGTTTTTAAGGGACGGCGGCTTTATTTCCAGCCGGCGCGGTCCATCAGTTCAACGGCTGCACGGTTGTTTTCCCCCAGTTTGCTGAGTTCAACAGTATCCGCTTTAAAGTCCCCAAAGTCTCTGAGTACACTGGAAACATCACTGCCTGCAACAACAGGGTATTCACTGTTGACCTCTGCGTACCACTTCTGTGATTCAGGTGAGGTCAGGAACTCGATCAGCTTAATTGCGTTTTCTTTATTTTTAGATGCCTTTGTTACGCCTGCACCACTCACGTTAACGTGGGTGCCGCGGTCATCCTGGTTTGCCCAGAAAACGCCAACGTTGTTAACCAGCTGCTTGTCTGCATCTTTGCTGCTGTTTGCCAAGCGGCCAAAGTAATAGGTATTGGCCAGTGTTAGCTCACAAACACCTGCATTTACTGCACGCAGTTGATCGGTATCTCCGCCAGCAGGTGGCTTGGCAAAGTTTTTCACAAAACCTTTGGCCCAGTTTTCAGTTTGCTCAGTGCCGTTGGCTTCCAGCATGGCCGCTACCAGCGACTGGTTATAAACATTATTAGAAGAACGGGAGCAGATTTTACCTTTCCATTTAGGATCTGCCAGGTCTTCGTAAGTGCTTAGCTGGGCCGGATCAACTTTATCTTTAGCGTAGAAGATAGTCCGGGCGCGCTGAGACAGACCGTACCATTGGCGGTCAGTATCCCGCAGGTGGGCCGGAATAGCTGCATCCAGTGTTTTACTTGTAATTGGCTGTAAAACGCTGGCGTCTTTCGCCCGCTGTAAACGGCCGGCATCAACAGTGATAAAGACATCTGCCGGGCTGGCTGAACCTTCAATCTGTAGACGTTTCAGCAGGGCATCCGCATTACCGGTGACCAGATTTACCACAATGTTGGTTTCTGCTTCGAATTTATCCAGAAGGGGCTTAATCAGTGCTTCTTTGCGGGCTGAATAAACATTGACCAGATCTGAATCTGCCAGTACCGGAAGGGTGAATGAGCTAAAAAGAGTGCCGGCTGCCAGGGCGAAAATACCAAAACGATTTGCCATCGAAGATACCTTACTGTGGGTGGTTAGCGGTTGATCTGTTTGGAGACCAACGGATAGTTAAATCGATTATAAATGATAACGGTTTGTATTTATAGCATCGTTACGGGTGCTGAACGATTTATCTGCGCTGGATCAATATCTTAAAAATCCGGGGCTTTCGCAGGGCGTTTTTGACAAGGAGTACAGCTTCAGCAAATGGCTGCAGATAGAGTTGTTTCAAAGTATGTTCGTCGGGTTCTTCTGTTTTGCTGATGCCAAAACTAAGCTGGGTATCAGGCTCCGATAAGTGCAGGCAGCCGAAGAGGCGATCCCAGACAGCCAGCGTGGCTCCGAAGTTTTTATCGAAATGTCGTGTGGCTGTGGAATGATGAATCTGATGCTGTGCCGGAGAGATCAGCCAGCGTTCTAACGGTTGCCAGTAATGAATCGCGATATGGCTATGGCGCAGATTAGAGCCGGTTACGTTAAACGCAAATACCAATACGTTTGCACCCAGTACGGTAATCAGATCTACCTGATTGGCAAACAGAAATACAAATAACGCGATGCTGATGCCCTGAACAAGACTGCTGCGCAGAGAAAATAAAACGCCTTCAACGGGGTGCGTTCTCAGGACAGTCAGAGGTGTCATTGTGCGGGCGCTGTGGTGTACTTTATGAAATGCCCAGAGTACCGGCCATCGGTGCATCAGATAATGAAGATAGAAGCGTGCAAAGTCATCCAGAATAAACAGCCAGAGAGTAAAACAGGCAGCTATCTGCCAGTCTTCAAGAAGAATAAGCGGGCGATAGCCCACAGTGCTTTGCAACCACTGGAACATAAAAGTGGCAATGGTTAACTTAGCCAGTAAAGCGGGTGCAAGTACGGTAAATAACAATCTGTTAATGATAAAAATCAGACCGTCGGCCTGGCTGGATTTGGAAAACCATACCTGTTTATCAAAGCAGGTGCGCCAGGCATGTTTAATCTGTTGCTTCTTAAGCAAAGTCAGCCAGGCAAGGGCGATGAGAAGCGCGCAGCCCAGATATCCGATAAACAGACGCTTACGCGGATCGAAAAAGTTTGCGTAAATGTCGCTGCTGAATTCAGAAATAAAAGTTTCGAACACGTTACTGCCTGGGGTCGAATGGCTGGTTGCGAACAACCGGTTTAGGTTTAGAGAGTATATTTTGAAGCTCTGATGTTGTCAGTAGCTTCAGCTCTGAGCGGCTGAGGTCTGTTTGATCCATGTCAGCCTGTGACGAATAACCGCTGAAAAAAAACCGCAGAGAATATCTGCGGTTTTTTTCAGTTTCAGAGAAAACGACTAAATCAGTCGTTTTCGGCGCTGTCAGCAGAACCCAGCTTATCAGCCAGATCAGACAGGTTAGCCAACTGATCATTGTTGTTGGCTACCAGGCTGAACTTATCTTTCAGCAGTTGCTGTACTTTCAGCATGTTCAGGGCGTACTCGTTCAGGGATACGGAGTTAGACTGCTGATAGTTACCTTCAGCGTCGATACCTGTAATCTGAGTGTTACCCAGCAGGACAGGACTGAAGCCGATCAGACGGTTCAGCTGTACAGCTGTTTCGCCCAGATCTTTACCGCCAGTTTGCAGTGACATAGCGAAGCCTTTCAGCTCACCCCAGTGCTTGGCGTACTTGCGGTACAGTTTTTCGATATCCGCATTGCTTTCAACAGCTGCCTGCAGGGCGATAGCGTCTTTGTAAACAGAACCAGCATATTTAAACGCTGCTTCAGCGATGACTTTTTCCCAGTTAGTCTTGATAACGGTAGCGTAACCCATAAGAGCTTCACGCTGTTCTGCAGTCAGGTCTTCGCCGTTTGCAGACGTGATCAGTTCACGGCCATCAATGAATGCTTTGGTGATGGTATGCATGTAGTCAGACTTGCCGCCTTTATCTGCATTAGCTGCATAGTAACCGTGCGCAAAAGTCATTTCTGTTTTCAGGTCGATCATGCCGTCGTTGTTGGCATCAGCGGCTTTGAATGCGTCTTTCTTACCTTTAGCAATGGCGTAAGCGGTTTTAGCGTCCATCGTCAGGGCATGTGCCGGTACACCGAAGTAGCCAAAAGCTTCATCCCAAACGTGTTCTTTACCGGTGTAAGCGGTGCCTTCTTTGTAGGCTTTACCGTTAGGTTTGTTACCTGCTTCCAGCTTCTCATCCAGATAGTTATCAACTGCCTGGTTATAGAAAACTGCACCCATGGCAAATTTAGAAATCAGCTGGGTGTAATCCAGACCGGTTAGCGGATCAAAGCCTTTATTGGTCGCTGCAGCTTTCTTGATCATGAACTCAATAACTTCAGGACCAGTCATGTTGCCAGGCCAGCCGTTTACAGCGCCCTTGTAGGTTTTACCCGCCAGGTTTTTCTTTTTAGAAAGCTCATCGATCTGAGACTGCTTAACTTTAAAGCCTTCTTTTGAAGCTGGATCAATGATGGCACGGCCAGCATCTTTACCTGCAAAGTAAGCCAGCATCTGAGCTTCCAGCTCAGGGTTGGCAGAACCGTTACCTTTACCTGTCAGTTTTTTCAGAGAGTTATGCAGTGCGTGACGTGCAATCTGACCGCCGTAGGAAACAGAGCTTTTTTTGTCGCCGTTATAATCTTTAACGGTTACAGGGAAGTCCGCATAAACTTTGTGGCTGTCAGCCAGAGTTGCCTGGGAGGCAAGCATGCCAGAGGTAGCGAAAGTAACTGCTAATGCGAGAGATTTAAGTTTCACGGTAATAAGACCTTTTAACTGAACAGGTGCGAGTATCCAGTGCATGAGGTCCGTGTCAGACTTCAGGCACGCCTATTTGAGATGGCAGGAAGTTAGCATAATAGTATTCATGGGGCAATTAATAGTTATTATCATTTAGATTGTGTTTGATGAGGGTCATGCATATTAGGAATAAGCAGCTTATCCTGAAAGAGAGCTGGCGGGGTTGACGAATGTCATGTTCAGATGGGAAACAGTCGGGCGAGCAATACAGGAACGGCGTTTTCAACCCGCAGTATTCTGGGGCCGATGTGCATAGCCTGCAGCCCAGCTTCACACAACTTTTCAACCTCATACTTAATGAATCCACCTTCAGGACCAACCGCAAGAGTCGTTGGCGTTTCATCAGCCGTCGGGCAAGGGGCTGCATCATAAGGATGAGCAACCAGAGCGCGGGTGTTGGCAGCGATGGCCGGAAGTTCATCTTCGACAAAAGGCTTGAAGCGCTTACGCAGGTGAATTTCCGGAAGTTGTGTATCAACGCACTGTTCAAGTCCGAGTAACAGTTGTTCGTTAAGGCTGTCTGCTTCAAGCACCGGAGATGACCAGTAACTCTTGTCCACCCTGTATGCGTTTATCAGATAGATCTGCTTAACCCCCATGCTGGTAACGCTTTGTAATGTGCGTTTGAGCATTTTCGGCCGTGGTAACGCCATGATGAGGGTCAGGGGCAGTGCCGGTGGTGGAGGTTGAGTGCAGCTGACTTCCAGTGTGACTGAGTTTTCTGTCAGTGCTGTTACAACTGCAGTCCCCAGATCACCGTTTAGTTTACCCACCTTAAGTGTGTCGCCTTCCTGAGCCTGGTGCACACTGAGGATGTGCTGAAAGCGCCGGTCTGTAAGAACGACGGTGTTTTCTGTTTTGAAGTCTGTGGAGGTTAACAGTATCAGGTTCATGGTGCAGGGGTCTGTGTGATGAGATTTGTCAGGCGGCGCAGAGTATGCGGCAAAGCTACGCATTTGTGTAGTGTACTTGCGGTAAATCAGTATCACCGCAGCTGTATCAATAAATCACAGAGAAAAGCCACATATCATCGGTGGATTCTGTAGAATAGCGAAAATTTTCTTGTTAAGGCCATTTTGTGCGCGCGAATCTTTTGACAGGCAATATTACCGGCACACTGGTCAGAATGACTGTTCCAATGGTGTTCGGCATTGTCAGCCTGATGCTGTTCAATCTGGTAGACAGTTATTTTGTCAGTCAGTTAGGTACCGGTCAGCTTGCTGCGCTTGGTTTTACGTTTCCTGTTTCTTTTGCCGTTATCAGTTTGTCCATCGGGCTGAGTGTTGGTACCTCAGCAACACTTGGTAAGCTGATTGGTGCCGGTGAACATCAGCAGGCCAAGCAGTTAACGACGGACAATCTGTTACTGACAACCCTCTTAATGGTGCTGGTCAGCAGCATTGTTACTCAGTTTATTGAGCCTCTTTTTCGTCTGTTAGGGGCCGATTCTTCGCTGTTACCCTTCATTGATGCTTATATGTCGGTGTGGTTCATCGGTGCAGTTTTCTACGTCATCATCATGGTGTCTAACAGCTCTTTGCGAGCCTACGGTGATACCACTACGCCGGGCGTTATTATGGCGTTCTCGGCCATTCTGAACGGTTTACTTGATCCGTTATTTATCTTTGGCTGGGGGCCGGTGCCTGCTTATGGTATTGAGGGAGCAGCCATTGCCAGCTTGCTGGCCTGGGGGATCACTGCAACGCTGGCCGTGCTGAACCTGTTGCTGCGTAAGCGCCTGTTATTGCTGACTATTGTTTCCTGGTCGAATTGTGTATCGCACTGGCTGATGGTGATGCGTATCGGTTTTCCTGCAGCGCTTTCCAATATGATGACACCGTTAGCCGCTGCGATCATGACAGCCGTTGTCGCTGAACATGGGGCGGAAGCGGTTGCTGCCTTCGGTGTGGGCAGCAGGCTGGAATCTCTGGCGCTGATTGTTAACCTGGCTTTGTCCATGACGCTGCCGCCTTTTTTAAGTCAGAATTTTGGTCGTGGGAACATTAAACGTGTGTCGCAGGCCTATCTTGCTGCTATGAAATTTGCGCTGGTTTGGCAGGGCATTGTGTACCTGTTTTTGTGGCAATTTGGCAGTGGGATTGGCGAGTTGTTCAGCGATAAAGAACAGGTTGTTGAACTGATAGGTCTGTGGATCATGATCGTTCCGATTGGCTTTGGTTTTCAGGCAGTTACCTTTCTCAGTGCGTCCAGTTTTAATGCGCTTCACCAGCCGTTTAAAGCGATGCGAATCAGTGTCTTCCGGCTCTTTATTCTCTATGTGCCTTTAGGTTGTGCCGGTAATTATTTGCTGGGCCTTGAAGGGATGTTCTACGGCTTTGTTTTAGCCAATATGCTCACCGCCGGTCTGGCATTTTTCTGGGTGCGCAATCACCTTGCCGGCTTACAAAAACAGCCGGTACCGGATTCACCCTAAAGGCTATAAGGGGTTTTAACTCTCAGGGAATGGGGGTATGTTGTCATACGTGCTTAACACACAGCAGTTAGATTATTCGTGACTTTGCGAGATATATTCCACTGCTGGGAATGTCCACCAAAGTCATATTATCAGCTTGCTGATTAAGCAATATGATCATATGGGGCTTAACTGGGCCCGGTAGATCAAATGTACTTGATATAGATGCAAAGGGGATGTGGGCATGACACAAAAGATTGCGCTGGTTACAGGTGGTACGGGCGGTATTGGTACAGCTATTTGTCGTGCGCTTGCGGATGCAGGTGTGAAGGTGGTTGCAGGTTACAATTCCGGCGGAAATCACGAGAAGGCCAGGGCTTGGCAGGAAGAACAAAAGCAGGACGGTTACGATATTCTGGTCGCATACGGCGATGTAACAGATGAAGAATCCTGTGCAGCATGTATCCGAACGGTAGAAGAAGTGGCCGGCGGCACTGTGGATATTCTGGTAAATAATGCCGGTATCACCCGTGACGGTACTTTCCGTAAAATGAGCTGGGAACAGTGGAATCAGGTACTGTCTGCAAACCTCGACAGTATGTTCCATATGACCCGTCTGGTCATTAACCCTATGCTGGAGAACGGCTGGGGCCGGGTCATTAACATTTCATCGGTTAACGCTCAGAAAGGCCAGTTCGGTCAGTGTAACTACTCTGCAGCAAAAGCCGGTATTCATGGCTTCACCAAAGCGCTGGCGCAGGAAGTGGCGGCAAAAGGTGTGACGGTCAACACCGTTTCCCCAGGGTATGTACTGACACCCATGGTTGCCAAAATTCCTGAGGAAGTATTGGGCAAAATTGTGAAGCAGATTCCGGTTGGACGTCTGGGGCAGCCGGAAGAAATCGGCAAGGCAGTGTCCTACCTGGCCAGCGATGACTGTGGTTACGTGACAGGCTCTGATTTCTCCATAAACGGCGGTCAGCACATGTCTTGAGGAGTCTGTTTCCGAAGAGGCTGTATAGCCTTAAAAAAAACCCGCAGCTGCGGGTTTTTTTGTGTCTGTTACAGTACCTGTTGCAGGATTCCGTAAAAGCGCTGATAAAGGGCTTCCTGATGTCTGGCGAAGGGCTGACAGAGCCATTCCATTTCCAGGTGTTTCAGGTCTTTCAGGCTGGTGGCGCTGTGTTTTTCTTCCAGGGCCTGTTGTAAACGCTGCATCTGATATTCAAGCCGTAATGCCTGATCTTCTTCCGGAGAGCTGAGGTTAAAAGCAATTTCCAGCTGGATGCATAGCTGTCGAAGGGCGGTATCTGATGCATAGATGACCGGATCGAATTCTTGTAGCCCCTGATGAATATTGCAGCCGGTTACAAAGCGCTTGTGCAGTAATTCTGCAAAGGGTGCATCCGGACTCAGGCCCTGCTCCCATGCCTGATTAAGCTGTTCCAGCGTATTGTCGTCCAGCTCTTCTGCCAGCAGTTTTTCTTCCAGCTGTTCACAGAGGTTAACTTTACGTTGCCAGGCCTGGTAGGTTTCACTTTCAAGCAGACGGTCCAGATCAGCCTGTTGGCGCTGCAGGTTGCTTTTGGCAGCATGCAGTCGCTGCTGAAGCGGTTCCGGGGTATCGTTTTTCTGGCACAGAATATCTGCCTGTTCCAGAAGGGTGCTGATTTGTGATGGCGATGCCGGTGAGGTCTGTAATGCTTCCAGCTGTTCACATAGCTGTTCGGTTTTTTCCTGCTCTGTTTGCTGCGTCTTAACCGCTTTACGGTTACTCTTTTCCAGATCGTAAACTTTATTGCAGGTCAGGCGGAATGCCGGCCATAACTTACGTTCTACACTGTGAAAGCTGTTGCCGGTTTGGCGCCATTGCTGCTGCAGTTGTTTAACCTGACGTAACAGGCCATTCAGCAATTCCTGCTGACCGTCGGCAACTGCTTGTTCTGCCTGTACGCTCAGGGCTTCAGCCTGATCTGCCAGGGCCTGTTTGGCTTCGGTATTGGCTTCACGGTAAGCCTTAATTTTACCGTCCAGTTGTTTCAGAGTGCTGTTAAAGCGGCTTTGTGCTTCCCGGCCGGGAGTGCGGTCAACCGGTGTGTACTGGCGCCATTCCTGTTTTGCCGTACGGCTGATTTGCTCAACTTCCTGCCAGTCTGGCTGTTCCCAGTCAGTATTGGCCATCAGGGTTTCCAGTTGCTCACAAAGTAAAAGGCGCTGCTGGAGGTTGTTAACGCGTTGTTGTTTCAGTTCCGCATAATGCTGGCTGCAAGGCTCGTATGCCTGATCTGAAGCGTGTTTAAAGCGTTTCCACAAATCATGGCTGTGGTATGGATCAGTGGCATCCAGGTCTTTCCATTCCTGCTGCAGGGTACGGATATGATCAGCCAGTACCGGTGCTTCAATATCGCTGCCAATCAGTGCTTCCATTTTTTCGCACAGTGATTCTTTTTTCGGTGTGACGGCAAAGCCCTGCCAGTCTTTCAGTTGCTGTAACTGTTTCTGTAATCCGGCATACCGGTTCCGGCAGCTTTTAACGCTGTTTTTCGACTGTTGGCTAAGCAGTTCTGATACTTGTTTATCGAGGCGGTAAGCATTCTTAGTATTGCCTTCGCTAAGGGCCTGCTCAAGCTGTTCCAGGCAGTTATCGATCTGCTGCTGGTCCTGTTGCTGTGCCTGCTGACGCTCAGCTTTATGTTGCTGTCTGATTTGATTCAGTTGATCAAGACGTTTCTGTAACGTTTGCAGTATTTCTGGTCGCTGTTCGTCTTCAGGCCAGTTAATGAGCTGTATAGCCTGTTTAAGAGCATTGATGTCAGCGCTTTCATTTTGAAGGATTTCAGCGAGCTGTTCGCCGTTTTCCTGAACCCGGTTAACTGCTTCCAGTAAGGTCTGGATTTGAGTATGTCTGTTGTCCAGCTGCCCTCTTATCTGAGCAAAGTCCGGATCGCCGGCCGATTGAGTTTGCTGAGACATTTGCAGGTTATTCAGCTGTGCGACGAATTCTGATGTGCCAGGCAGAGGTTCTGTAATGGAAGCCCGGATCTGTTCCAGTAATGCATCAAATGCGCTAAGCAGAGCGTTGCGTTGTTGTTGGCGCTGCTGAGCTTCAGCTTCGAGCTGTTGTTGTTCAGCCTGTTTTTGCTGTTCCTGCTGGAGCAGTTGCCGGCAGGTACTCAGGGCTTCTGTCAGTGACGCATTGGCTGCATCGTCGCAGAGGCTGTTCTGTAACAGTTTTTCAGCGTTTTGCTGATAGGCATTCAGCCGGGCTTCAAACTGAGGATAGATGCCCGTATTGAATAATTGCTGCAGGGCGGATGTCAGTTCAGTTTGTTGTTGCAGAAGCTGTTCCCGGGCTTTCTGCTGTTCGCGGATATCCCGTAATTTGTTACGGATAATGCGGTGTACGGTTTTGTCTTTGCTGCGGATTTTTTTACACAGTTGTTCAATGATTTCAGCTTCGTGCAGTTTTTCAGCTGCAGCTTGCCGGGTTTGTGAGTGGCCGGCCTGAAGTATGATGGTGCTCAGGCAGGTCTGGTCGCTGATTTTCTCAATTGCAACTTGCTGAACAGTGCTGTCATCTATGTGCAGTGCAATATGCGTCAGGATATCGTTATCCTGTAACTGCCTGATACTATTGATACTTTGCTGCTGGTCACAGCTTTCTGTTTTGATGATGACGCGGCAGGCGCGGTCAGCGGCCAGGTGTCGGACCTGATGGTCGCTGTCTATATTTGAGATACGGCACAGCAGTTCAGGTTCTTCAAGTTTAATCACGGCGGCACTGCGCACAGCCGGGTTCTGATCCTGCAGGGCTAGCTGTGAAAGGATCTGATGCTGTTCTGAATTACTCGCTTTTAGTTTAGTGATCGCACGGATACGTACATCAGCTTTACTATGTTGCCATTTAGGCTTGAAGAACTTCGCAAACATTTACAACCCGATCCTGAATGAGCCAGCTAAAAACACGATACTGTGGCTAAGGGCGGCTATTCTACCGGGCTTTAAGGTGGCAGGGGAAGGCTTGACAGCTTAGAAAAATCGCCTTTTAGTCAGGGTTTTGTTGCAGCTGCACTGTCGGATATGCCCCGGACCCAGCAGTAATGCCTGATACGGGGAAATCCAGTGTAAAATGTACTTTTTAAAAATCTGCAGGTCAGCTTCTTCGTACTTCAACATCACCGTCGATGTAATACCAGCGATGATCTTCCTGCCTGAAGCGGGAGCGTTCCTGTAAGGCCGCTGACTGTCCTTCACTGTCGAAATAGGCGATAAATTCAACTGTGCCTGTGGTATCCTCGCGCCCGCCGTTATGGGTGCTGATTATTTTTAATCCTGTCCAGGTTGTCATACGCATTTGTTCGGCGATAAGGAGCGCGTCTTCCGGTTGCCGGTTTTCTGCTGCAGTGGTGGCTATCAGGTAGTCCACACTGCCAAGCGCAAAGGCCGTATAACGGGAGCGCATAAGCGCTTCTGCGGTGGTTGCCGGTTTGTTGCCGTTGATGGCCGGTTCACAGCAGAAGCTGAACGGTTTTCCGGAGCCGCACGGGCATTGCTTTGTGGTATCTTTGGCATCATGCAGCATGGGAATTCCTGTTTTAATTCAAACGGTTTAGTTCGTCGGCGTTTATTATAGATCGCTGTGGCGTGAATCATATAGACCGATAGCATTAGAGGCTAGCAATGGCTAAGCAAACTTTTTACTGGCATGACTACGAAACCAGTGGTGCCGATACCCGCCGTGACCGGCCATTACAGTTTGCCGGTATCCGTACGGATATGGATCTGAATATCATTGAAGAGCCACTGATGATTTACTGCAGCCCGGCGGAAGATGTGCTGCCGCATCCGGAGGCCTGCCTGATTACCGGTATTACGCCTCAGCAGGCGCTGCGGGAAGGTTATTGTGAAGCAGAGTTTATGCAACAGGTGCATGAACAGCTGGCACGTCCGGGAACCTGCGGGGTAGGTTATAACAGCATCCGTTTTGACGATGAAATTACCCGTCAGGCGCTGTACCGTAATTTCTTTGATCCCTATGCCCGGGAATGGCAGAACGGTTGTTCCCGCTGGGATATTATCGATATGATGCGCCTGACTCGTGCACTGCGCCCTGAGGGGATTGAGTGGCCGGAATATCCGGATGGCCGTCCAAGCATGCGTCTGGAAGATCTGACGAAGGCTAATGGTATTGATCATGGTAATGCACACGATGCTCTGTCGGATGTTCACGCAACGATCGGCATGGCAAGACTGGTAAAGGAACGCCAGCCCAAACTGTATAACTACGTATTGAATAACCGCTCCAAACAGGCCGTGCAAAATATGCTGGATGTGATGACGATGAAGCCTGTGCTGCATGTGTCTTCCATGTACCCTGCGGAATGGGGCAACCTGGCGATTGTTGCTCCCGTGGCAGTCCATCCGGTGAACCGTAACAGTATCATTGTGTATGATTTGCGGGTTGATCCTTCCGCCATGCTGGCGATGCCCAAAGAAGAAATTAAGCGATTGCTGTATACCGCGACAGATGATCTGGCACCGGGAGAAGTTCGTTTACCTCTTAAACAGCTGCATACCAATAAGTCTCCGATAGTGGCGCCGGCAGGTATGTTGTCGACGGAAGAGGCGAACCGGCTGGGGATCAGTGGCCCTGACTGCCGTACCCATTTAGAGATGTTGCGTGCTAGTCGGGATTTAAAAGAGAAGCTAGCATGGGTATTTGCAGAGCAGGATTTTGCAGAGGATCTGGATCCGGATCATATGTTGTATGGCGGTGGCTTTTTTAATGATTCAGATAAGGCGGCGATGAATCAGATCCGCGAAGCTGCGCCGGCTCAGCTGGCAGCAATGGAATTTGCGTTTCAGGATCCCCGTCTGGAAGAAATGCTGCTGCGTTATAAGGCCCGTAATTATCCATATACACTGGATGAAGAGCAGCGGCAGCGGTGGGAAGAATACCGCAAGCAAAAGCTGATGGGGCCGAATAACGGCGGGTATCTGACGATTCCGGCGTTATTTGAACGTTTAAACACTCTGTATCAGCAACGGGAAACTGATCAGAAGCAACGGGAAATACTGGAAGAGCTTGCTTTGTACGCTGAAGCTATCTATCCCGCTGATGAGGTATATTAATGAACATAGGTAAACTCGCGTTTGGGTTGTCTGTTATGGGGAGTCTGGTCTTAGTGCCGGCCGTTTCCCATGCTTCCGGGCAGCTTAACGAAGCGATTACCTATGTAGTAACTCAGCCTGCCGGTTATCTGGACAGCTCGCCTGAGCCGGCAACCCTGTATGATCTGAAACCGCGGGGCTTTGTGGATAGCGAAACCATGTTCGAAGTACGTCCCGCCATGATTCAGGAAAAACAGTTACCTCCGCCTACCGTGGTACCGTTTGACCGTTTCGACCCGGTGCAGGTCGTTATCGGTGAACAGGAGATCGTACCGACCCATTCAGCCGAAGATAAAATTTTCTATCAGATTGCGATTGATCAGGTGGAAATTGATTGCTTGCTTGGGGAGCGCGAAGGTGAAGACTGTGCCGCCTTTGATATTATCGAAGATGAGCCCGCAGAGCCTAAGTCCCGTCGGGTAATTGACCGACAGTTTCAGGCATTGCAGTAGCTGCCGGTCATCATAAAAGGGTGCCGGAATAAAAAACGCGTCAGTATCGACGCGTTTTTTGTATCTGACAGAAATACTGCCTCAGGGTTTTGCCGCCAGCAGGTTGCTGCCAACACTCTCGACGGTAAAGCGGCGATCAGGTAAATGCTTTAGCGTGTCTTGCAGATCTCTAAGTCGCAGCTCAGAGATACTTTGGCTGAATTTTTCCCGGCTGTTAAAGCTGTATTCTTTGCGGTCTATCTCCCGCCAGTAACGGCCGGTCAGTTGATAGAGGCTGGTTTCTTTCTGATTGATACGTGACAGAACACTGCGTTTGTAAGTGCTTAGCTGTTCTTCTGTCATATCTGCCAGTTGTTTTTGCATGTCTTGCAAAAAGCTATCAACTGCCTGGGCTATCTGGTCAGGATGGCTGTTGGGGGACTGGACCACAAAGGCCAGCCCGGGCACATCTTGCATTTGCAGCGGTGTTGCAAATACAACATATCCCAGCTGTTGCTCGGTACGCAGGCTGGTATAGAAGGGGGCCTCCATAATTTCTCCTAACAGGGTATAGGCCGCCCGGGTGCTGAGGTCGGTATTTTCCCCCTGGAAGTAAATGCTGATTGCTGAGTCGTTATGGGTCAGCTCCAGAGTGGTTTTACGGGGTTCGCCGGTATCAAGCCGTTTGATGGTAATGGCTGTTTCCGCTGCATTTTCCTGTCGCCGGGTTAAACCGGTTTCTACCAGTTGCAGCATGGATTCAGCTTCAGTCTCAGATACATTGCCGTGAGTGAGCATACGAATGCTGCTGGTTTCAATCAGTTGCCGGGCGTGCTGGTTGAGTTCTTCAAGGGTGATTTCAGCCAGTGCTGCCATCTTATCTGTTGCCCTCCAGCGGGGCATCAGCGTGTTATAGATTTCATCGATGGTCTGATTGTAGGGTTTGTCCTGAGCGCTGTTCTGCAGTTGCTCCAGATACTTTTGCCTGATCCGTTCAAAGCTTAACTGATCAAATTGCGGTTCATTAAGCGTGGCAACAATGCGCTTTAGCAACGTTTCCTGTTTATCGTTATAGCCGGTAATCCGGAAACCAAAACCCCGAAGGTGGGAATAGATCTGTCCGCCAATGCCCGCCAGACTGGCGTCATACAGGGTTTCACTGAGTTTTTCCCGCGTCATCTGAATGACCATGCTGGTGAGAACCCGGGCACGGGGATCTGTGTTGGCAACAGGGGAAAACAATGACACAAAGGTGTTTGTTTTCGGCAGGTTGAAAGTCTGATCCTGCTGATACCAGAGTGTTGCCCCCGGCTTGCTGACCAGTTTAACTGGCTGGTTCTCCGGGTTCCCGGCCGCTTTCAGCTCCAGATTTTCAGCAATAAACGGATTAGCGTCGCGGTTTTTCAGGCTGGCAGGGATTTCAGGCGTCCGCCAGCGATCCAGACGGGCTTGGCTGATTGTTTCGGTTTTATAGGGCGTGTCATACCACGGGCTGGTCTTGTCAGTTTCTGCGGCAGAGTTGTAAACCGTCAGTAGCATGTTTTCAGGAGTGAGCTTGGCTGCAAAGTCTGCAATGAGTTCAGGCTGAAAGTCGTTCATTGAGTAGCCGACATTCAGAATTTGTGGCGTCGGGTAAAGCTGTAAACGTCTCGACAGGCTGGATACGTACCCCAGTGCACCGCCTTTTTCTTTAAACCGGAAGCCCTGTTCGCCCAGGCGTTTTTCTTCGTTGTAGATGGTTTCCTGAATACCACTGCTGCGGAGCAACTCAATACTGGCGAAAACCTGTTCAACAATAGTGTCTATGTTCGCCAGGCCTGCCTGAGTCAGGTCGATGGAGATATCCAGCGTTGCCAGGTTGCTCAGGTCTGTACCCTGAAATACATACAGAGAGTTGGCCAGTCCCTGACGTTTAAGTTCGCTCAGCAGGCTGTTCTTTCCTTCGTATCCCAGCATCGAAGCCAGATAGAACAGGGGTTTCTGGTCATAGAGCTGGCGGGTAGACGGCAGGGGAAAGCTCAGTCTCAGTTGCTGCAGTTCTTTTAGCGGCTTAATTGTCAGCTGAGCGGGTAAATCACCTTCATTGAACAGGGGCAGGTCAGAAGAGGGGGGCGCTGTATCGTGGTTCAGTACCGGAGAAAACTTCTCCCGAACCATATTCTCAAGCTGATCGAGGGATTCGTTGCCCAGCACCACCAGGCTCATCAGGTTAGCGGAATAGTAGTGATCATAGAAGGCAATCAGTTCTTGCCGCAGTTGTCCGGGCTGGTCGTTATTCAGGGTGTTCAGGTCGCCGACTGAAAACTGAGCATATGGATGCTCCGGATTCATGATTTGTTTGTAAGCATCCAGCGAGCGTCGGCTATCATCTTTAAGTTTTGACTGATATTCAGAAAAAACTGCCTGACGTTCCCGGTCTACGTAAGCTTCATCAAAGGTTGGGGATATAAAGAACTGTGCAAAGCGGTCCAGTGCTGGCTCTAACTGACCGATAGCAACATCAAAGTAGTAATTGGTGTTCTGATAGGCGGTGTAAGCGTTATGGTTACCGCCATTGGCGCTGATGAAGGCTTTGTAACTGCCTGCTTCCGGGTACTTTTCTGTGCCCAGAAACAGCATGTGCTCCAGAAAGTGTGCCAGACCTTCTCTGCCTTCAGGATTGGCATTGGAGCCTGCGTTCACATCCAGTGAAGCGGCTGCTTTGTCGGCTTCCGGGTCGGAAATAACCAGAACTTTCATCTGGTTTGGCAGGTTAAAGCTGCGGTACAGGCGCTTATCATTGGGGCTTTTAACGATGCTGCTGGAGGCCTGAACCGCTGTAGTGTCAGCCAGTGCCATAGCCGGAACGGCTGAGCTGAGTGCCAGTGTTAAGCAACCGGCGAATAGGTGGCGTAGTGTTACCTGATGCATGGTAAATCTCTGTATAAGCTCACAGTCATGATTATGGAGTATATCCAACTTGCGATTTGGACAGCTGATTTTCGATATAGATCACTTATTCATTGATATTTTGCGTGTTTTTCTGGTTGCGGGGCAGGGGCTTCGTTACAATTCAGGCATCAGGCCGGGCTGAGCGATTGTTCGGATCTGTTCTTTTTATCGCACTTAATGGGAATGAGTGACATATGAACCGGGAAAAAGTGATTTTTGCGTTTTTCATTGTTTTGGCGCTAACCCTTAATTTCGGCTTCTTTCTCGGTGAATTCGATGAAATAGCCCACCACAATGTGTATGAGCTGTTTGCTGCCACCATTGTCAGCATGATCTGTACGGTGCTTAAGTTCGGTGACCGCACTCATATTGGTGCACTGATGCTGGCTACCAGTCTGGTGGCTGATTTACAGCTGATTGTTGCTTCCATAATCTGGGGGTACGGTGTACAGATGAGCGTGGACGGCATGACACCGGAGCTGGTCAGCAGCATTGTTTCCCTGTCTGGTGGCGCATTGCTGGCAAACGTGGTGTCTGTTGTGCTGCTTATGGTTGAGACCATTATGGTACGTCGTTAAAGGCTTGCCGCTATGCATGACGTTCTTTACCTGTTACTCAGGCGTCTGCGAAAACCACTGATCACTGTTATCGTGGTGTATGCGGTTGCAGTAACCGGCTTTGTACTGATACCCGGTCAGGACGACGCCGGCCAGCCCTGGCGCATGGATTTCTTCCATGCCATTTATTTTGTCAGTTTTATGGGATCTACCATTGGTTTTGGTGAAATTCCCTATGCTTTTACCACCCCGCAGCGTGCGTGGACAATGGTTACCATCTACGCCACTGTAATTGCCTGGCTGTATGGCATCGGTTCGATGCTGGCACTGGTTCAGGAACCGGGTTTTTCACGCATACTGCGACGCCGTTCTTTTGCTAAGGAAGTGCGGAATTTTAATGAACCGTTTTATCTGGTGTGTGGCTACGGCGTTACCGGAACGGCAATTATTGCCGGGCTTTGTCAGCGGGGCATTCGCTCAGTCGTGGTGGATATTGATCAGGAACGGATTGATGCCCTGAAAATGGATGATCTGCCCATCCGGGTACCGGGTCTGTGTGCCAATGCATCTTTGCCGGATGTACTGGACGATGCAGGCTTGCAGCATGCTACCTGTATCGGTGTGCTGGCGCTGACGGACGATGACAATGTAAACCTGTCGATAGCCATTGCCAGCAAACTGCTACAACCTGAACGGGTTGTGGTAAGCCGCACCGAGTCGGATGTGCATGCGCGTAATCTGGCATCATTTGGCACCAATCATATTATTGATCCTTTCAGAGCTTATGCGGAATATCTTTCGCTGGTGGCTAAATCTCCCTATATGCATCTGGTCTATGACTGGCTGGTCAACCCGTATCACCGGCCTGTGTCCAGTGTGTATAAGAAGGCGTCCGGACGTTGGATTATCTGTGGCTTCGGGCGGTTCGGCAGGGCGTTGTATGACGACTTCGCACAGGCGAATGTGGAAATGGTATTGCTGGATGATAATCCGGCGGTGCTGGAAGGTTATGAAAATACCGTGCTGGGGCTTGGAACTGAAGCGGAAACCCTGCTTAAAGCCGGTGTTGAAGATGCGGTAGCAGTAGTGGCCGGCACCCATAATGATGCCGACAATATGTCGATCATTATGACGGCGATGGAGATCAATCCAAAGCTGGTAACGGTTGTCCGTCAGAACCTGAGTTCTAACCGGCTGGTATTTGAAAACTCCCGGGCTGACTTCGTTATGGAACCGGGCCGGATCATTGCAAACCGTATTCTGGCCAAGCTGAAAACGCCGCTGTTGCCGGTTTTCATCGAAAGAATGCAGCACCATGATGAAGTCTGGGCCCATACACTGCTGAACCGTATGAGCAATATTGCCGGCGACAGGGAGTTGGATAGTTGGTCTGTTAAGGTAAATGAAGTATCTGCGCCGGCGGTGATGGCAATGTTTGAGCAGGATATGACCGTGAAGTTGCAGGCACTGATGAAAAACTCCCGTGACCGTCGTCATTCCTTACCCTGTTTTCCGTTACTGCATCGCAGGGATGGTGAGCTTTCAATGCTGCCGGGTGAGCTGCTTGAGTTGCAACCGGGGGATGAAGTACTGTTTTGCGGGCTCTCATCCGCGAAGGGCCGGATGGAATGGATACTGAAGAATTATAATATTCTCTACTACATTCTGACCGGGGAAGACCCGAGCTTTAACCTCCTTTCACGCATACTTAAACGTTTCTGAACTTTATATTTACCGGCTATACAGCTACTATCTTGGCTGAAATAATCTGGTGGCAGTTATGTGTGCGAGTAACTGTTACTGAAAAACCAGCATGATTCAGGAGATGATATGCGTACCCTGTTAGTAACTCTTTTTGCCTGTATTCTCAGCTTTGGTCTGGTTGCACCGGACGCAGAGGCCAAGCGGTTCGGTGGCGGCAAGAGCTTTGGTAAATCTTTTTCTACCCCTAAATCGACTAAGCCTGCAGCGGCGCCTACCAGCCAGAAAACGGCAACGAATACGGCGGGCAAGACTACGCAGCCTAAGAAGCGCAGTGGCTTTGGTGGTTTGATGGCAGGCTTGCTGGCCGGTGGTCTGTTAGGTGCAATGTTCTTTGGTGACGGTTTCGACGGTATCCAGTTCATGGATATTTTACTGATCGGTTTACTGGCCTTTGTAGCGTTTAAGATCTTCTCGATACTTAAGAAGGGCTCCCGGCCAAATTATGCCGGCGCGGGTGCCGGTATGGGCGGTATGAGTCAGCAGAGTGGGAATCATCAGCAGAACTTCAGAACATCTGAGCCACAAAACTTCCAGGCGTCTGAGCCGGTAGCTAAACCTTCCCGTTTTAACAGCGGTGGTTTTGGTGGCCGTGGCTTCGTGTTACCGACCTGGTTTAATGAAAACAATTTCCTGGAAGGTGGCAAACAGCATTTTGCGCACCTGCAAAAGGCGTGGGATAACAATGACTGGGATGATATCCAGACCTATGTTTCCCCGGATGTACTGCATCACCTGCAGACTGAGCGTGCAAAACTGGCTGACGCTCAGCATACAGAAGTAGTATCCGTGATGGCTGAAATGGCTAACTTCATCGATAACGGCGATCACGTGATTGCGACCATTAACTTCTATGGCTGGATGAAGGAAGACAGCGATCAGACCACAGAATTCAGTGAGCTGTGGCATCTGATGCGTGATATGTCTCAGGAAAATGCCGACTGGATGATTGTGGGTATCGAGCAGCCTTCCTGATTGAACAGGTAATAAAAAAGGCGCTGTCCTGTTGGGAGCAGCGCCTTTTTTGTATCTGTAGCTTTTAAAGGGCTTCTTTGCGGGTGAATACCCAGGTGTCACCTTTGGAAAGGCTTTCGTCATACTGGTAGCCTGCCAGATCGAATCCTTTCAGGTCTTCTGCATTCTGAATGCGGTTTTCAATGGCGTAGCGGCACATCAGGCCACGGGCTTTTTTGGCAAAGAAGCTGATGATTTTGTACTGGCCGTTTTTCCAGTCTTTAAACACCGGGGTGATGACCCGGCCATTCAGGCCCTTAGGCTTGACCGATTTAAAGTACTCGGTGGATGCAAGGTTAACCAGTTCTTCACTGTTCAGCGCCTGTAGTTGTTCGTTCAGAGCATCGGTGATGACATTGCCCCAGAACGCATACAGATCTTTACCCTGCGGGTTTGCCAGCTTAGTGCCCATTTCCAGACGGTATGGCTGCATCAGGTCCAGCGGACGGAGTAAACCGTATAAACCGGACAGAATGCGTAAATGTTGCTGAGCAAAGTTGAGCTCTTCTTCACTGAAGGCAGGGGCATTCAGGCCGGTATATACATCGCCGTTGAAGGCCAGTACCGCCTGTTTGGCGTTGTCAGTGTTGAAGTCCGGGTGCCAGCTCTGGTAGCGGGCAACGTTCAGTGCTGACAGTTTATCGCTGAGTTTCATCAGCTCGGCAATATCCTGAACCGCAAAATCTTTCAGCTGCTCAATCAGCTTAGCAGCATGATCCAGATGGTCTGGCTGGCTGTAAGTGTCAGTTGTTGCAGGGGTGTCGTAGTCTAGATTTTTTGCTGGAGAAATAACAAGTAGCATGGTTGTGAGTATACCCGGCCAGTGAATTTGTCATGATGGTAAACCACTGGCCGGCAAACTGAAAGTTTAGAAAGTGTATCGTCAGGATAGGGAAATTTAATCAGGCATGGAGACGGGTATTCAGCTCATCCACCGCTTCAGACCAGTCTGAATCGAAATCCAGTGATTCTTTAATGAAGCTTGCCTGGCTTGGTGTCCAGAAAGTGGCTTCGTCAAGGCGGATTCGCTGGCTGAAAAGGGTATGGGTACGGATAAACTGATCAATCTCATGGTCCTCGCAGGGTAATCCCAGCTGCGCGAACAAATTATTGATGCTGTGTAATGAACGATCCATAGAGGGCCTCCGTCAGGGGATTTAATTACGGGTGCCCTAAAAAGCCTAGCGGGTTCGCCAGACTTGTCAAAAGTGATCAGTTGTCGCGGTTGTTGGCCTGATGCTTTTTTTCAATGGTACGGAAAATAGCGGTAGAGCCTGCGGTGCCTATCATGACGAGAATAGCAACAATCATAGGTTCGGTTGTTTCGCCGGCAGCCCGGGAATATACGGCAGATAACAGAAAGCCACCGATAAAACATAAGGCGGCCATCAGCAGGCGATTCACCAGAGTAGCGGGTTTTTTATCAGGTCCGGTGGCGATCAGAAATGCCAGAGACCCGAGTGCCGAGGCCAGTACAATCCATGACGGGAGCAATTCGGTCATGTCGGTTCCTTTCAGTGTTATCACGAAGTCCCGGATTATACCCCGGGGCCGGTACTGAACCCAGTGTTAAAGCACTGAAATCCTTAAACCTATAGTAAGGCGTGGGTCAGATCTGATAGCCGGACGGTAACAGAGAAAAAGCGTCACTGTGCGTTTCTAATTAGGCCCGCAGCGAGTATCATGGATGGCCTTATTCCAGGTGCCGGTATTGATCAGGTGCCGGCCTTTTTTGAGATTTGTAATTTTTCAGACCTAAGCAGAATTCAGATGACTAAACAGACTGTTCTTACTGGTATAACAACCACCGGTACCCCGCACATTGGTAACTATCTGGGTGCGATCAAACCAGCGATCGAAGCAAGCCGGAACAGTGATTTTAACAGCTACTTTTTCCTGGCGGACTTCCATGCACTGATCAAATGTCATGATCCGGACCGTGTTGCCCGTTCAACCCGGGAAATTGCCGCGACCTGGCTGGCGCTGGGGCTGGACACTGATAAAGCAACCTTTTACCGCCAGACGGATATTCCGGAAATTACAGAGCTGACCTGGATTCTGACCTGTATGACGTCAAAGGGACTGATGAACCGCTCCCATGCCTATAAAGCGTCCGTTGATGCGAACCGTGAAGCAGGCAAGCAGGAAGATGATGATGTCACCATGGGACTGTTCAGCTATCCGATTCTGATGGCTGCGGACATTCTGATGTTTAATGCGGATATTATCCCGGTGGGTAAGGATCAGATTCAGCACATTGAAATGGCCCGTGATATTGCCGGACGTTTCAACCATACCTATGGTGAACTGTTTAATCTGCCACAGGCACAGGTTGATGAGCAGACTCAGCTGATCCCGGGTCTGGACGGTCGCAAAATGTCCAAGAGCTATGACAACACGATTCCTTTGTTTGCCAGCTCCGATGAGCTTTACAAGCTGATCAAGCAGATTAAGACCGATACGTTGGAGCCGGGTCAGCCTAAAGATGCGGACAACAGCACAATCTTCCAGTTGTTTGCTAACTTTGCCACTGAAGCAGAGCAGGCCGACATGCGCCGTCAGTTCGAAAACGGTATCGGCTGGGGTGATGCTAAGAAGCAGCTCTTCGAATATCTGGACGCGTACCTGACCAAGCCCCGTGAAGAATATAACCGTCTGATGCAGGATCTGACCTTTGTTGAGCAGCAGTTGCATAAAGGTGCGGCCAAAGCCCGTGAGTTTGCAACCCCGTTCCTGGCACAGGCACGCATTGCTGCCGGTATCCGCCCGCTGACCTACACTGAAGCGGCACCGGTGCAGCAGGAAGAGCTGAAGAAGGAAAAATCCGCCGAGCAGATTGCCCGGGCTGAAGAAGGCCGCCGTCGCGGTATTCTGATGCAGCTTAAGTCGGTGCTGGAGCAGGTCGCACAGGCCGATGACAAAGCAGCGGCTGCCCGTGAAGTATTGGCTGCTAAAGCTGCTGAGGTGGAAGGTCTGAAGAAGAAGGCGAAGCAAAAAGCCCAGAATGAGCTGGATGTTTTGCAGGAAGAGTTCGCTCAGTATCTGTAACCCGGAAATGACGGAGTAACCTATGAATCAGACTCTGATCAGCGTTGATGATCTGAAAGCAAAGGTTGAGCGTGGCAGTGCCCTGGTGATCTGGGACTGCCGTTTTAATCTGATGGATGTTAATCAGGGCCGTAAAGCGTATCAGGCGAGCCATATTCCCGGTGCGCTGTTCGTGGATCTTAATAAAGATCTTGCGGCTGAGGTTACCGATGAGACCGGCCGGCACCCGTTACCGGCACTGGATAAGTTTGCTGAGTTGTGCGAAGCCACGAGTATCCGGCCAGATGTACAGGTGGTTGTGTATGATGACTGCGGTGGTGCGATGGCTGCCCGTGCCTGGTGGCTGCTGAAAGCAATCGGGGTGCGGGATGTGGCAGTGCTGGACGGTGGTTATCCGGCCTGGCTGGCGGCCTCAGCTCCGGTGGTAACAGAGTTTATTATGCCCCATTCGAGCACTGTCCGGCTGAACAGTTACGATCATTCAATGATTGCTGAGCGGGAAGAGGTTGCGCAGTTTGCTGCGGACAGCTGTCTGGTGGATGCCAGAACGGCAGAGCGCTATAACGGTGAGCAGGAACCGATTGATCCGGTTGCCGGACATATTCCCGGTGCACTGAACCGGCCGCTACAGGATAACCTGAGCAGTGATGGCCGCTTTAAGCCGGCAGATGTGCTGAAGGCTGAGTGGCTGGCTCTGTTAAAGGATGTGCCTGCTGAGCAGGTGATACATTATTGTGGTTCCGGTGTTACCGCCTGTCACAATCAGTTGGCGATGGAAATTGCTGGGCTGTCCGGTTCCCGGGTGTATCCTGGGTCATGGAGTGAATGGTTAAAATACCATCCGCCGGCCTGAGTATTCAGAAAGTCAGAAAGATAGCTGCCGGCACGCCAAATCAGGCCGGTAAAGCAGAAAAGGAGTGAGGTATGACAGAAACAAGTGCTGCACAGGCTCTCTGTCAGTCAGGTGTCATTGCTGAAGCAAACAGTGATGCACTGTTTATTACGTATGATTTATCCCCTGAAGCTGATGTATCCCGTCTGAAGCATTTGCTGGCGCAGGTACCGGTGCTGACCCGGGCGATGGAAGATACTTCCTCCCAGTCCGGAGCCGGTGCTGAACTGCATGTTACGGTTGCTGTCGGTGAGCAGGTCTGGGATCAGTTTGATGCTACTCAGCGTCCTGCTGAGTTATTACCTTTTCCTCAGCAGCAGCGGGATCAGCTGTCTGCGCCGGCGACCCCGGCGGATTTGTTGCTGCATATCCGCAGTAACCGCCATGATATCAATCACGAAATGGCGTCCCGGTTGCACGCCTTGCTTGCCGAGCATGTTGTCCTGGTGGAGCAGGTCCACGGTTTCCGCTATCTGGACAGTCGGGATATGACCGGTTTTGTTGACGGTACTGAGAACCCTCAGGGAGATGACCGGGCTGCGGTTGCTGTGATCGCTGACGGAGCCTTTGCCGGCGGCAGTTATATTCACCTGCAGCGTTACGAGCATGATTTGCAGCGCTGGAGTCAGCTGGCGGTTAAACAGCAGGAAGATATTATCGGCCGTACCAAAACAGACAATGTTGAGTATGCCGGTGCGGATAAAGCCAGCTTTGCCCATACCAAACGGACATCCCTGAAAGATACGCAGGGTAAGTCGGTTGAAATCCTGCGACACAGTATGCCTTATGGTGATCTGACGAAACGGGGATTGCTGTTCGCTTCTTTCGGCGCGTCGGCAGTACCTTTTACTCAGATGCTGGAAAGTATGTTTCATGGTGAAGAGCAGGGTGGTGCTTACGACAAACTGCTGGACTACACCGTAGCGGTGACGGGGCAGTCATTCTTTGCGCCGGGGCTGACAATGTTGGAAAGCTGGAAAGACGCTTAAAACAGATTTGTTTTAGGTTAAAAAAATACCTGCATGACGCAGGTATTTTTTTGTCCTGAAAACGGTGGCTGATCAGGCTGAGCGGTGCAGTTTATTCGCCTGTTTGTTTTCGTACATGTGCTTATCTGCTTTATCGATCATCGCTTCCATAGAGGTGTCATCAACGACTTCGGTAAAGCAATAGCCATAGCTGAGGCTGTTCATGCGGAAGGAGGGATTTTGTTTTAATTGTTCGCTGAACTGATGCTCGATTCGCTGACAAAATGTTTGTATCTGCTGTTCGTTATCTGTCAGCATCATGACCAGAAATTCGTCACCGCCTACTCGTGCGATAATATCGCTGTCCCGGCAGTTTTCTTGCAGCGTGTTTGCCAGACCGGTAATGCAGGCGTCGCCTGCCTGATGCCCTTCGGTGTCATTGAGCTGTTTCAAGTTATCAATGTCGATATACACCATGCCGATATGCTGGTCGAAGCGCCGTGCATCCTTAAAGCGCTGTTCGCCCAACAGGTTCAGGCCTCTGCGGTTATGCACCTGGGTTAATTCGTCGGTGATCGCCAGCGCCTTAATTTCTTCATAGCTGATCAGCATATGCAGGTCGGCATTGATCAGGTTACGGAACTGTTCGAGTATTTTCAGCTGGGTGTCAGAGTAGTCGGACAGTTTTTTATCGATAACACAGATGGTGCCGAAAAGAGTACCGTCCGGCCAGGTAATCGGCATGCCGAAATACGACCGTACCGGGCCTTCTGCAACCGGCGGAGCATCTTTCCATTCACTGTTGCACGGTGCGTTTTCGACATAAAGCCCTTCACCTGTTTCGACTATACGGCGACAGAAACTTTTCATATCCCATGGCCAGCTTGAATTACGCTGCAGAAAATTATCTTCATTCAGGCTGGCAACAACGGCATTAAACTCCTGCTGGCGAAACTGTACGATGGTGCCACAGGCTGAGTCGAACAGCTCGGCCATAAGGTCGACAGTTGTCTGCCATTTTTCCAGATCAAGGTTAGGGTGCGGATGGCGGGAAAGGCAAGCTTGGGTATCTATCATCATCGTAACCTGTCATCGTGCTGGTTCTGCCCGCCAGAACGACGCTGGGGATAAACCAGTATTCATCAGGTCACCCGGTTAAGCGTACTAAAACCAGATAATGCAGTATGTTTGCGACCTGATTCCTTAGTCTTAACCAAATGTTGGTTTGATTAATTGCCAGTATGGTTTTAACCCTGGGAAATCGCAACCGGATTTGTTTGAAAATGGGGGCATGATTCTCCATTTTGTGGAGATTGCCTGAAAACGAAAACAGACCTGCAGGGCAGGTCTGTTACAGAGGGGGGGATTCTTACTGGACGTTTTCGTTATCGCTGAACATGCCTTCGAACAGTGCGGTAGACAGATAGCGCTCGCCGGAGTCCGGCAGGATTACGACAATATTCTTGCCCTGGTTTTCCGGTTTTTCTGCCTGCTTAACGGCAGCTGCCAGCGCTGCTCCGCAAGAGATGCCTGCCAGAATACCTTCTTTAACCATCAGTTGACGGGCCATTTCAATGGCTTCTTCATTGCTTACCTGTGAAACTTCATCCAGCAGAGAGAGGTCCAGGTTCTTTGGTACGAAGCCGGCGCCAATGCCCTGAATTTTGTGTGGAGCTGGCTGCAATTCTTCATTATTCAGGGTTTGGCTGATGATCGGAGAATCCGTTGGCTCAACTGCGACTGAATGAATCGCTTTGCCTTCGGTTTGTTTAATATAGCGGGACGTGCCGCTGATGGTACCGCCGGTACCAACGCCTGCCACCAGAATATCAATCTGACCTTCAGTATCACGCCAGATTTCTGGGCCGGTGGTTTTTTCGTGGATCTCAGGGTTAGCCGGGTTCTCAAACTGTTGCAGCATCAGGTAGCTGTCAGTATTTTCGGCAACCAGTTCTTCCGCCTTAGCGATTGCACCTTTCATGCCTTTAGCAGGTTCCGTCAGTACGATTTCTGCGCCCAGTGCTTTCATCAGCTTGCGGCGCTCAATGCTCATAGAAGAAGGCATGGTCAGAACCAGTTTGTAGCCACGGGACGCTGCAACGAAAGCCAGTGCAATACCGGTGTTACCGCTGGTTGGCTCGATCAGTGTCATACCGGGCTTCAGACGGCCGTCCTGTTCAGCGGCCCAGACCATGTTTGCACCGATCCGGCACTTTACTGAACCGGCAGGGTTACGGCTTTCTATTTTGGCGTAAACATTAGCCTGTGGTGCAATTTTGCCAAGGCGTACTAATGGAGTGTTACCGATTGATAGGGAATTATCACTGAAGCTGTTCATGGGGATGTCCTGATCTCACTAAAATAAGTAATAAGAGAAATAACTTCTATAACTTTTCGATTTAAGCGCAGCGCAATAACTAACGCAAGACAAATATCGATGTATTCCTTAGTCAGCCTGAAATAAAATTGGTTTTATCGGTTTTATTCTGGTTTTCCGGTGAGGATGGCAATGCGGTTGGTTATGAAACTTATAGCGCCCCTGTTGGGCTGGCTGGCTTTTGCAGCGTTTCGCAGCTCGCTGCTGAAATCGTCCAGAGCAAAGCATCAGCTTGTCATGAAGCTGTTCCGTAAGGCAGCGGATAACGGCAGTACTAAAGCATTGTCGGTCTATGGGCACCTGTTGCATTACCGGGGAGAGGATGAGACCAACCGGATTCAGGGGGCGATTTACCTTCGCCGCGCAGCCGAGCAGGGGGATGCTAAGGCTGCGTATCAGATTGCCCGTTTATTTGAACAGGGTTATCCGGTAATTGGTGAAGATGCTGATAAGGCACTGAAGTTTTATCGCCAGGCGGGTGAGAAGGGGCATGTTCTGGCAATAAAGCGTCTGATTGAGGTGTATGAGTCAGGCGGTTTACACCAGCTGGCGGATCCCGGACAGCTGGCGTTCTGGAAGGCGCAACAGGCGCGTTTTGGTGGTTAAGGTTGCAGTAGCTGTACGCTGAAACTGACCGTTGTTACGCCGTTGCCGGGAATATCGATAACCCACTGAGCCTGACCTGCTGCTGATTTGGTGTAGGCGTGGCTGCTATCTTCAATTTTCCAGTCTTGAGAGAAGTCTGCATTCAGCGTTACCTTAGCAGCGGTACTGCGGCTGTTACGGACTTCCAGTGTCTGGCGCATTTTATGACCGTTATATACTTTTTCGAAGTCGGTCTGCTGGCGTTTAATACTCAGATCAAATGCTTTACCGATCGGCAGGCGAACGGTTTCACCGGTGGCCGTATGTTCCACCCGGGCGCTGCCGATGAATTGGAGCTGGTTGTCATTATCAGGGCTGAATACCCGGGCATTACCGGCCGGTAGCGGAAAGCCCAGACTGCTGTCGGCAGTGTTCCTGAAGCTCAGTTCTATAGCCGGTTTTTCACGGTATTCGTTGTGGTCCAGTCCCGGGTACACGGGGAACCGGTACCGGTAGGTTTTTTCGGTTTTTACCATGTCCGAGCTGATCAGGTTAACCTGCTTGGTCTGGCCGGTTTTGAGGCTGGTTGTGCGGGGCAGTTTATAGAGCTGATAATCCTGTAACTGCTGTGGCTGGCCGCTTTCCATGCCATCGGCCATTGCCATAGCCATCATGCCCCGTTCCTGTTTGTAACGCAGGTTTTGTGGTGGCTGGTTAACCTGTCCGGCCATCAGCAGAATATTACTGTTGTTGAAGTCGACCCCGGTCTGATTGTTGAGTGTTGCCAGCCCGTCGAGGCTTAACCGGTCACCCTGCTGGTTCAGTGTCATGGCGTAGTCCATCTGCCAGCTAAGGCCGCGGGTCAGATAGGTCAGTACGGCTTCACGGTTGGCTTTGCTGCCGGCGGTGGTGATTTCCAGGCTCGGCTTGGACTGCATGCCTTCCGGCAGGGCTGGAAAGATGAATCGCCAGCCATTGCTGTTTACCGGGATGCTTTCTATGCTGCCGTCACGGTCAATGGTCGCCAGTTGCCCGCTGAAGCTGAGCAGGCGGGCTGGAAACCGGGTTTCCTGACCGGTTGCCTGATTGGTGCGGGCCACTTGCAGGTTTTTGCCTATATAGTGCTGTAACAGTGCCTGAGTACTGATGAGGTTGGTGTTGAGGTTTTGCTCCAGTACTTCACCGGCATTTTCAAGGCGCAGGGTTTCGCTCATCATCTGATGGCTGACATCCTGTACGGATATGCTTTCGCCGGCGGGAATGGCCGGTAACTGACGGGTGTCTCTGACAAGCCCAAGGTTGTCGTTATACAGGGTAACTGTCAGTGATTTTTGCTGGCTGGCATCAATGCTGATTCCGGCGGCGAGCGTCAGCGCCGGGGTGAGCAAAGAGACGACACCGGTAACAAACCTGTGCATGATTTTATTCCTCGTTAAGCGTTGATACGTCCGGTGTATCTTCCGGTAAATTCAGAGCAACCCGGAAGCCCCAGGTGTTTTTGCTGGCATTGGGCGGGTGGCGGTAACGGCTGGAAGAACGGATAACCCGGCCGATATCAAACCAGGAGCCGCCGCGCATGACACGAAATTCGCAGCTGCCATCCCGGCGGGCGTCGCCGTTTACCGGTGCGCCGATATAAGAATCCTGATAGCAGTCTTCCACCCATTCGTCGACATTACCGCTCATGTCATGAATTCCCCATGAATTTGCGGGGAAACTTCCCACCGGGGCGGTTTGTTTTCCGTCCCATGGGCTGCCGCATTCACCACAGACCGCCCGTTCCGGTTCCAGTTCCTCGCCCCACCAGTAGTTGCTGTCTGAGCCAGCCCGGGCCACGTATTCCCATTCGGCTTCGGTCGGCAGGCGATAAGGCTGTCCGGTGATATCCGCCAGCCATTGGGTGTAGGCTTTGGCCTGTTGCCAGGTGACATTGACCACGGGTCGGTTGCCCCGTCCCCAGCCATTGTCATCAGGCAGGGGCTGGCCGGTAGCGCGGGCGTAATGATCATAGTCGTTGAAGGTAATTTCATTGCGGGCCAGCGCAAACTTATAGCCAATATTAACTTCGTGGCTGGGCAGTTCGTTATCATCGCCGATCAGTTGCTGGTCGCCCATCATGAAGCGTCCCCGGGGAATGATCACCATCTGTGGGCCTTTAAAGCCATCGGTAAGCTGGTCGGTAAACAGTGTTTTGGCATCCGCATCGGGATATTTGGCTTTGAGCAGCTGGGCTTCCAGTGAGGCTACTTCATCGGTACGGGCTGTGAGGCTGTCTTTGAGAGCATCAATTTGCGCCTGGTAATCTTCATTGGTTGCTAGTTGCTCGGTTGCCTGCTGTTCCAACTGATTGCGGAGGTTTTCGATTTCCGCCAGGCTGTTTGTCAGTGCAGTGTTTGTGCGTGCTTGCTGCAACATCAGAATGGCAGCAGTGGCGATTGCACCAACCAGCATACCGGCGGTAAAAATACCCAACCCCAATATTTGCGGACGGCTGGGTCGCCAGGCCGTCAGGCCCGTTATCTTGTCGCGAAGGCTTTGCTTGCCGGCACTGTTGTCACTGAGATCTTCATCTGAAAGATTGCCTTCCGCTTCCGGTTTCCTTATGTTCGGTAACGGTTCTTCATTTTCTTCCTGAAGAATACTCTGAATAAGCTGGGAAGCGGTTGCCGGGCGCTCGTCCGGGTCGGTGGAAAAGGCGCTTTGCAATGACTGCCACTGGGTGGCGGTCAGCATTTTCAGAGGTTTCAGCTCAATGCGTACCCGGCTGGCTTCATCATCCTGTGCCCGAAACGGTGCTTTACCGCTCAGTAATTGATAGATGATGGCGGCATAGGCGTATATGTCGGCTTTTGGAGTCAGCGGTTCCGGATGAAAGCATTCCGGTGCCTGATAAGCCAGGTAACTGGCAGGCTCTTTTAGTTGCTCACTGATACATTCAAGGCTGTCAGCGAGATGATAACCGGTTAGCCGGACACCGCCCTGACGGTTAACGAATACCATCTCCGGGCTGAGGCTGCGGTGAGGGTTGGCCAGTTTGGCATGAATGCTGTCCAGCGCCAGTGCCAGCTGAATCAGTAAACCTTCTTTCTGGGCACGGCTGAGCTTTTTGTGGGCGCCGCTGCTTAGTAACTGGGCAAGTGTCAGGCCATCCAGCCGTTCAGTAGCAATTAACACCAAGCCGCCACGGTGTTTGAATATGCCGTAATGATCTGCGAGATACTGATGTTTAAGGCGCTTGCTGAGGCTAACCTGCTTTTTAATGTGCTCGATAAAGCCGCTGTGCCGGCTGAATACAGGGTTGATAATATGCAGGCTGACCAGTGCGCCCGTGCTGGTGGAGAGGTCTTCGGCTTGCCAGAGCTGGCCAAGTATTGTGGGTTTAAGTGCGGTCAGCAGTTTATACGGATGGTGATCCGGGCCGATAATCTGTTCGGCTTTCAGTCCGTTATAGAGGGCTTGCTGAGAATCCACCATACATTACCGGCCTAATCCCTGATGATTTATCAGCCCATAATAGAACATGAATAAAGTATAGTGAAGCGGCCGGGTGGGATGGGGCAAAAAAGCGGGAAAAGGTTTGTATAACAGCCTGTTACCCCGGATGCAGGACATTGCCGGGGTGACAGGTGGGCAGAGATTATTCAGTAATCAGTGGCGGGAAGCTTTTAACCAGCTGATCAACAGCCTGCATCTGTTGGAGGTAAGGTTCGAGCTTATCCAGTGGCAGCGCACAGGGGCCGTCACATTTTGCTTCGCTTGGGTTAGGGTGGGCTTCCAGGAACAGGCCGGCAATGCCCTGCGCCAGACCTGCACGGGAAAGCTGGGCAACCAGTGCCCGGCGTCCGTCGGCGCTGTCACTGCGACCGCCAGGCATTTGCAGGGCATGGGTGGCATCAAACATGATTGGATAGCCAAACTCTTTCATCACCGAGAAACCGAGCATATCAACCACCAGGTTGTTATAGCCGAAGCTGCTGCCCCGTTCGCACAGGATCAGCTTATCGTTACCTGCCTGTTCGGCTTTATTCAGGATATGCTTCATTTCCTGCGGTGCCAGAAACTGCGCTTTTTTGATGTTGATCACGGCATCGGTTTTCGCCATGGCTTCAACCAGATCGGTCTGGCGGGAAAGGAAAGCCGGTAACTGAATGATGTCACAGACCTCGGCAGTCGGTGCTGCCTGATGAGGTTCGTGAACGTCAGTGATCAGCGGTACCTTAAAGGTCTGTTTGATTTCCTGCAGGATTTTCAGGCCTTCTTCCAGTCCGGGGCCACGGAAAGAGGTCAGGGAAGAACGGTTGGCTTTATCAAAAGACGCTTTGAATACGTAAGGAATGTCCAGTTTTTGGGTAACTTCGACGTAGTGTTCAGCAATGCGCATGGCCAGGTCCCGGGACTCCAGAACATTCATGCCGCCAAACAGAACCATCGGGCTTTCGTTACTGATTTCAATATGACCGGCTTTAACGGTTTTCTGTTGCATCCTGGCGATTCCTTAGTGGTGTTGCGATGGTCTGTCACGGATCAGTTTCAGGGTATGACAGACGGCTTAAAAATGGCATTAGTATACGCTAGCCGAAGGGTTTGCGGTATATTAGAGGCCTGATTACAAGATCACAGGAAGCATGGAATGAGTGAGCAGGATCTGGCTAAGCTGGCAGAAGAATGTCAGACATTTATTAATCAGCGTCAGTCTCTGATGCTGGGTTCTTTGGTGGCGGGCAGCCTGAGTGGCGTGACTGCTGCTGATGCCTGGCCGGATGTCAGCTATGCCCCGTTTATCTGGCGTGACGGTGTGTTCTACGTGTTTATCAGCGAGCTGGCAGCGCATACCCGTAATCTGATGGCCAGTGAGAGTACATCTGTCATGTTTATTGAGGATGAGGCCGGTAACCGTAATCCGTTTGCCCGGCGGCGGGCGAGCTTTGTGTGCAGGGCCTTGGAAGTACCGAGGGATGCACTGGCGTTTGAGCCGGTACTGGCTGATCTGGAAGACGTATTCGGGTCTACTGTCGGGGTGCTGAAAGGATTAAGTGATTTCAGGCTGTTTGCATTACAGCCGGTCAGCGGGCGTTATGTGGTGGGATTCGGTAAGGCCTATGATATTGATACAACGGATTTCAGCTTGCGTCACGTGGGGCCGGACGACTTAAAAAAGTGATGGTCTTAAAGGAATGATGTGCTGAAGACTGAAACAGAATGCTGAGCGTTTGGCTAAACGCTCAGTAACAGGTCTTAATCAGGCGGCTCCGCCACCTTCAATCATATACACTGCAACGGTTTTAACCAGAAAGGCTGCCAGGCCCAGGCCCAGGGCAAAGAACAGAATCACAGTTCCGAATTTCCCCGCGTTGGATTTTTTTGCCAAATCGTAAATGATGAAAAAGATAAAGGCCGCAAATACTGCGATGCCTACGTTCATCATGATGCCTTCGATCTCTGCTAGACGCACAGTACACCTCTTGAAGATAAAGGGTTGCAATCAGCCCGGCGGTGCCGGGCCTGTTCAAAAATTGAGCGCGATTGTACAGGGAATAAAACGAAGGTGGAAGCTTTCGCTGCCGGGCTGTTATTCCGCGTGGGGGTATTTGAAACTGCCAATAAGCACGGCGGCAAATCCTGCGACGGCAGCCAGCGAAATAACCATCAGGCCTTCGGCCATGGTGATGCCCAGTAACAGGTCCGGGGTGTAGCCACACAGTTCCCATGGCTCAAATACCACCGGGAACCACTGATCCACAGCGAACCATGAGGGCAGCCCGGTGGACATTTCACAGCTGCTTTCAATCAGGTTGCGTTCAACCGCAAATACCATCCAGGAGCGCTCAAGCAGTGCAGCGGCCGCCCCGAGGCTGAGTATTTGCAGTAACAGGTTGGGAATCCGGTAGCGTCTCAGGAACAGCGCAAGTACGGCCAGGGCAATAAGGGCCAGAATCCAGATACGGATATGAATACAGAGCACGCAGGGGCCGTAATCTAAAACGTACTGATAAAACAGTGCAACGCCTTCAAGTACACAGCCAACAAGAATAATTGTCAGCCAGAAGCCAGCGTGTTTTCCGAGTGCGGCAGCATGGTGCAACATAATTACAATACCTGTAAATCCCTGATTTAGATGTTGTGAGGCTAAGTGAAAAATAAAGTTCAATCAATGGATTAAGCTTAATTTCCCCTCCCCAGGAAAGGTTTCTGAAAGGGGAGGGAAGCGTTATGTCATTCTTCGAGGAAGTTCACCTGGCTGTTGAAGGCCAGTACGATGCGTGCCTGGGAGCCAAAATAGGGCATGGCGGCATGCTTCAGATAAGACGGGAAAATAACAATCTGCCCTTCCTGAGGGGCGAAGTCCCATGTGCCGGCGGCATTGAGGTAAGCCGTACCTGCATCCAGATACTGGTCGGCACCGTGGCGGGGATCATAAAAACGGTTTACGCCGTTACGTTCTTCAATGCCACTTTCGCCTGCCTGCAGGTAATAAATACCGCACCAGGAGCAGTTTGGATGTGAATGGGTGTCGTGGTAGCCCCCATTCTCTGTTACGTGGAACCAGGATTCGATAATACTGGCCTGAGCCTGCACTTCTTCCGGCCAGAATTCTTCATTCACCGCATATGCGACGGTGGTCAGCATATCTTCAAGAAATACCTTCAGATCGCTCAGAGCCGGTACTGGCTGATCGAGCAAATCGAGGCTGCTTTCATACAGTTTGTGCTTGGCGGTGGGGGCGACGTAACTGGCAATGGCTTCTTCCTGTTGCTGACGGATGTTTTCGATAGCCGTTAACAGAGCCTGCCGGTTTTTACTGTGTTCCGGGTAATTAACGCTAAACATGCGTGTTTCCCAGACATTCATATCTTCAATCAGGAATGGCTCGCCGCTCATTGTGGTCCTATATCGTAGGTTGAGATGGTAAATAAAGCGCTGTAGTTGTTGTACAGCGCGGGGTGATCATCAGGCTGCGGGTTTTGGCGGTGTAAGGATATTTAACAGACAATGGGCCTGATCAGCAGCTTCATGCCCCAGTGGGGTGAGGTAGCCGCCGTCCTGCTGGGAAATTAAGCCTTTGTCGAATAGCCGCGAGGTGGCTGCAATAACCTCGGAATCGGCATTTGCATGTACTTTTATACCCTGCAGGGTACTGGTCTGGCTGAAACGGATCAGCATGTTAATCTCTTCGGCAATCTCATGATTACAAGGCATAGTGACTTTCCTTATACGGGTATGCTTCAGGTGATTGTACCGGTAAAAACAGTTACGACACCGGCATGGATCAACTCTGGCACAGTCAGAAAGAAATAAACAGGAGAAATCGGTTTAATCATGAATCATCTTCAGGAAGAAGATGGTGGTGGGAGGTGGATTCGAACCACCGAAGCTTGCGCGTCAGATTTACAGTCTGATCCCTTTGGCCACTCGGGAACCCCACCAGAAGAGGGCGTGAATCTTATGTGTGCCGAGGCGTTTTGTAAACATCTAAAACGTAAAAAAGTGAAAAAAAGTTACTCATCGGGAGGGCTGCAGCCCGCAGAAAAATTCAATAGATTTTTTCTATGAAACTTTTAATCGCCATATAAAAGTTTTTGAAACACGGCTTTAGTTTAACTGTCCCGCCGGAGGTACTGAAACCAGTGGGCTTGCCAACTGTTAATGGGTTTGGTTCTTATCTGGCTACACCTATCAGATAGCAAAATCAATATTGAATTTAACTTCTTAGTATCTATATTGGGTGTCTGCTGTATGACCCTGCACTATATATAGTGTTGTTCACTGCTTTATTAAGGGTCTGTTTTGTTTGGATTTTATACAGTCCGACTCCATTGTTGCTGAACAGACTGTTCCGCTGCAGTGACGGCAAGGTTTGATTTCAGTTTATTCATTGGTGGGAAGCGCGTAATGCAGGACTTGATGGTTACCAAAAGAGATGGTCGAAAGGAAAAGATCGACCTGGAAAAAATTCACCGCGTTGTAATCTGGGCGGCAGAGGGATTGCAGAATGTTTCGGTATCTCAGGTCGAACTGAAAGCACATATACAGTTTTATGAAGGCATTAAGACAGCAGATATTCACGAGACGCTGATCAAGTCTGCTGCAGACCTTATTTCTGAAGATGCGCCGGATTACCAGTATCTGGCAGCGCGTCTGGCGATTTTCCACCTGCGTAAGCGCGCGTTCGACAGTTACGAGCCGCCACACCTGATGACGCACGTTGCCAAAATGGTTGACGATAAGCGTTACGATAGGCACCTGCTGGAAGATTACAGCGAAGCAGAATTCAATGAACTGAACGATTACCTGGATCACAGCCGGGATATGAATTTCAGCTACGTGGCTGTTAAACAGCTGGAAGGTAAGTACCTGGTACAGAACCGGGTTACCGGTGAGATTTTTGAAAGCCCGCAGATTCTTTATATGCTGGTGGCTGCCTGCTTGTTTGCGGGTTACCCGAAAGCGACCCGTCTGGATTACGTGAAGCGTTTCTACGACGCCTGTTCTCTGTTTAAGCTGTCACTGCCGACACCTATTATGGCCGGTGTTCGGACACCGACCCGTCAGTTCAGCTCCTGCGTACTGATCGAATCTGATGATTCTCTGGATTCTATCAACGCAACTGCCAGTGCCATTGTTAAGTACGTGAGTCAGCGTGCGGGTATCGGTATTAATGCTGGTCGTATCCGTGCACTGGGCAGCCCGATTCGTCAGGGTGAAGCGTTCCACACCGGTTGTATTCCTTTCTATAAGCACTTTCAGACAGCGGTTAAGTCCTGTTCTCAGGGGGGCGTCCGTGGCGGTGCAGCAACGCTGTTCTATCCACTGTGGCACCTGGAAGTTGAATCTCTGCTGGTTCTGAAGAATAACCGTGGTGTTGAAGAAAACCGTGTTCGTCACCTGGATTACGGTGTTCAGCTGAACAAACTGATGTATCAGCGTCTGATTAAAGGTCAGAACATTACCCTGTTCAGCCCGCACGAAGTGCCGGGGCTGTACGATGCATTCTTTGCGGATCAGGACGAGTTTGAGCGCCTGTATGTGAAGTATGAGCAGGATGACTCTATCCGTAAGCAAACCGTTAAAGCGGTTGAGCTGTTTGGTCTGCTGGCATCTGAGCGTGCCTCTACCGGCCGTATCTACATTCAGAACGTTGACCACTGTAATACGCACAGCCCGTTCGATCCGGCTGTGGCACCGGTTAAACAGTCTAACCTGTGTCTGGAAATTGCACTGCCAACCAAGCCTCTGTCTGATGTAAATGATGACAAGGGGGAGATTGCCCTGTGTACTCTGTCTGCATTTAACCTGGGTGCGCTGGAAGATCTGGATGAACTGGAAAATCTGGCTGACCTGATTGTCCGTGCCCTGGATAGCCTGCTGGACTATCAGGATTACCCGATTGAAGCAGCCCGTCAGGCATCTCTGAGCCGCCGTACACTGGGTGTGGGTGTAACCAACTTTGCTTACTATCTGGCGAAGAACGGTGTGCGCTACTCTGACGGTTCCGCAAATGGCCTGGTGCACAAGACCTTTGAAGCAATTCAGTACTACCTG
This sequence comes from Aliamphritea spongicola, assembly GCF_017051665.1. Classification (NCBI taxonomy): domain Bacteria; kingdom Pseudomonadati; phylum Pseudomonadota; class Gammaproteobacteria; order Oceanospirillales; family Oceanospirillaceae; genus Aliamphritea; species Aliamphritea spongicola. The sequence goes on along the minus strand of NZ_JAFIDL010000004.1, from coordinate 205,421 downwards.
CTGAAAGCTTCTAATGAACTGGCTAAAGAGCTGGGTGCGTGCTCCAAGTTTGATGAAACTACGTATTCAAAAGGCTTGCTGCCGATTGATACCTATAAGCGTGAAGTGGATGACTTCTGTGAAGAGCCACTGCACTATTTCTGGGAAACTCTGCGTACTGATATCCGTGAGTTCGGTCTGCGTAACAGTACACTGACAGCTCTGATGCCATGTGAAACTTCTTCACAGATTACTAACTCTACCAACGGCATTGAGCCGCCACGGGGTTATGTCAGCGTGAAGGCCAGTAAAGATGGTGTTATGAAGCAGGTTGTACCTGAGTACACTGAGCTTAAAGATGACTATGAGCTGCTGTGGGATATTCCGAGCAACGATGGTTACCTGCAGCTGACCGGTATCATGCAAAAGTTTGTTGACCAGTCTATCTCAGCAAATACTAACTATGATCCAGCCAACTTCCCGGGCGAAAAAGTGCCAATGAAGTTGCTGCTTAAAGATTTGCTGACCGCTTATAAGTACGGCGTTAAGACGCTGTACTACCACAACACCCGTGACGGTGCGACTGACCAGCACGATGATATGGGTTGTGAAAGCGGAGCCTGTAAGCTTTAATTGCCTCTCGGCCAGTCATCTCTGAGGCTGGCCGACTGAGTGCTTCCCGGCGTAAAGCCGGATACCCGAATATGAGTGCCGCCGGATTTTTCTTTCCGGCGTGATGATTCCAAGCTCGCAAAAATTAAGATACCAGATGCTATATTCAACTTTTGATCCGACCTTTAATGACAGCACTAAAGAGCCGATGTTCTTCGGCCATAACGTTAACGTTGCCCGTTATGACAAGCAGAAGTATCCGATCTTTGAAAAGTTGATTGAAAAGCAGTTATCTTTTTTCTGGCGTCCGGAAGAAGTGGATCTGTCCACTGACCGTAAAGACTTCATGGGTATGCCGGAGCATGAAAAGCACATCTTCCTGAGCAACCTGAAGTACCAGACCCTGCTGGACAGTGTTCAGGGCCGTTCTCCGAACATTGCGTTCCTGCCAATTGTTTCGTTACCGGAACTGGAAACCTGGCTGGAAACCTGGTCGTTCAGTGAAACCATTCACAGCCGCTCTTATACGCACATCATCCGGAACATCATGAATGAGCCGTCTGAAGTGTTTGATCAGATTGTGACTAATGAAGAAATCGTTAAGCGGGCCCAGAGTGTTACCCGTTTATACGACGAGCTGATTGAGTTAACCAACATCTATCTGATTCAGGGTGAAGGGCGTCATACCGTAGACGGCAAGCTGTTTGATACCACTAAGTACAATCTGAAAAAGAAACTGTACCTGACGCTGGTATCCGTAAACGTGCTGGAAGCGATTCGTTTTTATGTCAGCTTTGCCTGTTCCTTTGCCTTCGCTGAGCGGGCAATTATGGAAGGTAACGCCAAGATCATTAAGCTGATCGCCCGTGATGAGGCGCTGCACCTGACCGGTACGCAGTTCATGATCAACGTGCTGTCCTCCGGCGCTGATGACCCTGATTTCAAGAAGATTGCGGTTGAATGTCATGACGAAGTGATTGAAATCTTCCGTGAGGCGGCTGAACAGGAGAAAGACTGGGCGAACTACCTGTTCAGTGGCGGTTCTATGATCGGTCTGAATGCACAGATTCTGCGTGATTATATTGAATACATCACTAACGTACGTATGAAGGCTGTTGGTCTGGAAGAGATCTTCCCGGCACGCCAGAACCCACTGCCATGGATGAATGCCTGGTTAGTGAGTGATAACGTACAGGTTGCACCACAGGAAGCGGAAATCAGTTCCTACCTGGTGGGTGCAATCGATAACGAAGTTGATGAAAGCGACTTTGATGATTTTGATCTTTGATCTTTGAGGGCTGAGTCATGAGTGGTATTCCAAGGATTAAGGTCAATCACCACGGTACGTTCTATTACCAGTATGAGTTCTCATTGCTGGATGCTCTGGAGGCGCAGGAAATTCCTGCGCCTTATAATTGCCGCGGTGGCTATTGCGGCACCTGTAAAGTCAGGCTAATCGACGGTGAAGTTGAACAGGTGCAGGATGCGCTGTTTGATACTGTAGGCGATGAGATTTTGACCTGCTGCTGTAAGCCTGTCGGGCATATAGAAATCGAAATACCGGAAGACTGATTCTCAGTTTTCCACAACTCCCGTTACGTTCGTTTTTTCCTCGTTCTGCTCTCTCTTGTCGCGGCTAAATGGCGTGCTGCTATTTTTTGACGCCGGAAAAATGTTCCATTTGTGTAAATAATTGTTAACAGTTTTGTTTGAATTTTATTTTCACGTTTTATTGGCTTGTACAGTAATTGATCAATTAATGAGCTGAAGGTAGCGCTATACCGTCGTTTAAGAGATATCTCTGCAGAAGTAACTTTGTAGTCTCAATGAGCCTGTTTATGCGTTCCTGAAAACCAATGTTTGAGTAGCCTGGCTGAAAATGAAAAAAACAGTTTTTAATGTCAGTCTGGCATGAAAATTGGTTGTTATTTAATCAGTTTAGTAACCCTTCTTTTTTGATTGAAAAATTTAAAGTCCACAGTTGCTTGTCAAGGCTTTTTTTCTTGAATAACTGTTTAGTTATTTTTTAATTACAACGCTTGTTTGTTTGTAAGTTATTGAATTTGTTATGTTTAATTGTTTTGTGTTAAATGTGACCGATCTGTAACAAAGCCTGTAGTTATGCGGCTTTCAGGCGGGTGTCCAATAGTTGTAAACAGTTTTATCCACAGAAAGTGGGGGTAACTTTCAGTTACATTTCAGGTTGGTTTTAAGTCTGAATTATCTGAGTGCTTTTGCCTGTAATGTCAGGTGTTTTAGCTTCTGGGAGAAGGCTGGGTTGACGATTTGGATAGCCGGGTGTCAGATGCGGAAAGCAGGTGTTTAGTCAGGAGAGCGCGCCTGAAGCAGGTATGTTTGTTCAGGCGGTACAGAGCTTGGTGTGATAGGTGGCGGAAGGGCGGTTAGATTGTTAACTATTGTTCAGAGTTCTGTTTTATCTTTGAACTCACAAAGGTCTTCAATCATGCAGCTGTTGCACTTGGGTTTGCGGGCGGTGCAGACGTAGCGACCATGGAGAATTAACCAGTGGTGTGCATCCATCAGGAATTCTTTTGGTACGAATTTCAATAGCTTCTGTTCCACTTCGTTTACGTTCTTGCCCGGTGCGATTTTAGTGCGGTTGGATACACGGAATATATGGGTATCAACGGCCATGGCAATCTGTCTGAAAGCGGTGTTAAGCACCACGTTGGCGGTTTTGCGGCCGACCCCCGGCAGAGCTTCCAGATCTTCACGGTTTTCCGGTACCACAGAGTTGTGCTTATCGATCAGGATTTTGCAGGCCTTGATGACGTTTTCGGCTTTGGAGTTATACAGCCCGATGGTTTTGATGTATTCCTTGAGGCCGTCGACCCCTAATGCATAGATGGCTTCAGGGGTGTTGGCGACGGGAAACAGCTTGCGGGTAGCCTTATTGACGCTGACATCTGTTGCCTGTGCTGACAGTGCGACGGCAACCAGAAGCTCGAACGGGTTGCTGTATTCCAGTTCTGTCACCGGGTTGGGGTTATCGTTGCGAAGGCGGGTGAAAATTTCCTGGCGTTTGGTCTTGTTCATTATGTTGGCTTTTTTATGTGGCTCGTGGCGCTTTTTTAATAGGCTTTATCTTAATTGGCCTTCACGCGTAATTGAAGGGCGTAAAGAGGCTGTTTGCAGGTAAGGGTGTTAAACCGCGGGTAAAAAAATACCGGCAGCAAGCCGGTATTTTCAGGTTTGAATATCAGCGATCAGGGTTAGCTGATGTTGCCGGTAATACGCGCCCGTTTAGGGCCTTCTGACGGCGCTTTTGGTTGTTGCTTACGACGTTCTTCCAGGCGCTGATCAATGATGTTCTTAACGGCGACAATCAGCCCCATGCCAACGAAAGCGCCCGGTGGCAAAATTGCAAACAGGAAGCCGCTATAGTCATCAACCAGGGTGATTTTCCAATTTTCAGCAGCAGGGCCGAACAGCAGGTTCATATCTGCAAACAGGGTGCCCAGGCCAAGAATCTCACGCATTGCCCCCAGTAATACCAGCACTAGGGTGAAGCCCAGTCCCATCATTACGCCGTCCAGCAGTGAGGCGCCTACCGGGTTTTTACAGGCAAACGCGTCCGCCCGGCCCATAATTGCGCAGTTGGTTACAATCAGGGGGATGAAGATGCCGAGAATGGTATACAGCTCATAGGTGAATGCCTGCATCAGCAGTTCGATGCAGGTTACGAAGGAAGCAATAACCATCACGAATACCGGCAGGCGGACAGAGTCCGGCACAAAGTGACGGAACATGGAGATCGTCAGGTTTGACCCTATCAGTACCAGAATACTGGCAATGCCCAGGCCCAGTGCGTTAACGACGGTGCCGGTTACCGCAAGCAGGGGGCACAGGCCCAGCAGTTGTACCAGTGCCGGGTTATTCGTCCAGAGGCCGTCTAAAGTGATTTTCTGGTAATCGGTCGCCATTACTCTGCTCCCGTTGTTTGAGTGGTTGCTGCCTGGTTGTCCTGTGGCTGAGGATCATCCAGTAACGCGGTTTTGTTTTCGCGGAAATAATGTATAGCCGCTTTGGTAGCGTTAACAATTGCCCGCGGGGTAATGGTAGCACCGGTAAACTGGTCGAAGCGGCCACCGTCTTTCTTTACGGCCCATTCGGTATCATCGTCACCGTCATAGTGCTGGCCATTGAAACTTAAGATCCAGTCTGACTTTTTCAGTTCAACCTTATCACCAAGACCGGGCGTTTCTTTGTGAGCCAGTACCCGGACGCCAGCCAGGCTTTCATCCCGGTTGATGCCTACAATCAGAGAGATTGCGCCAGTATAACCATCTGGTGCAACCACCGGCATGATAACCGTTTCTACCTGGCCGTTGCGACGGGCGCGAAAAGCGGTTGCTTCGTTTTCGCCGGTCAACTCAGGTTTTCTGATAATCAGCGTGTCGTTGAGCAGTTCATTGTCGATGCTGCTACGCGGCACGATTTCGTAAAGCGCTTTTGCCTGCTGTTCTTTAATGTTGTCAGCAATGCGCTGCTCGGTGGATATCTGTGTCAGGGCAATCGCACCGGCGGTGACAACTGCAAAGATGCCGAGGCCGGCGGCGCTGTTGCGGATAGCGGTAAGCATTTCCATTAGCTGTTCCCCTTCATGCCGCGTTTGGCTTTTGCATGCCCGTAGGTACGTGGCTGGGTGTACTGGTCAATAAAGGGGGCGCTGAGGTTCATCAGCAGAACGGCGAAAGCAACGGCGTCCGGATAGTTGCCCCAGCTGCGAATAATAAAGATCAGCAGGCCGATACCGGCGGCAAACCAGAGTTTGCCCTTGTTGCTGGTGCAGGAGGTAACCGGGTCCGTGATGATGAAGAAGGCCGCCAGCATGGTTGCACCTGTGGTCAGGTGAAAGAACGGGTCGGGGTAGTTATCCGGATCAATCAGGAAGAACAGGGTGGAAACCAGTGCCAGAGTGCCCAGCATGGCAACCGGCGCATGCCAGGTGAAAATTTTGCGGTACAGCAGGAAAATGCCGCCCATTACATAAGCGGCGCTGACGGCGTGCCAGGCACCGATTCCGTTGGCCAGCAGTTCGCTCTGGTTCCACATTTCTTCAGTGGTAAAGCCGCCTTTGTGCTTCATTACATCCAGTGGTGTAGCCATGGAAAAGGCGTCATACAGGGCAGGCTGAATACCGGCAAAAATGAATTGCAGGGAGTCTGTCAGGCTGATGATATTCCAGCCTTCACCTACCATGACAAACGGGGCGCTCCAACTGGTCATCGGGACTGGGAAGGACACCAGCAGTAGTGCATAAGCTGCCATGGCTGGGTTAAACGGGTTGCTGCCCATGCCGCCATACATATGCTTAGCGATGGCAATGGCGAACAGGATGCCGACAAACATCACCCACCATGGAGCAAATGGCGGTATCGCCAGTCCCAGCAGAACCGCGGTAACCACTGCGCTGTAATCCTGCAGGTAGAAGCTGACCGGGCGCTTGCGCAGTTTAATAATGGCGGCTTCAAAGCCAACCGCCAGCAGGCAGCCCCAGAGAACCTGAATCAGGGTGCCCCAGCCGAAAAAGAATGTCATTGCTGCCATTCCCGGCAGTGTTGCCAGGATAACTGTACGCATTACATCACCGGTGTTTCCGGGACGGTGCGTATGAGGAGATGTAATTCTTATTAAAGCCATAATGGTTACTTAGAAAAACGTTCCAGGGTTGAGTTAAGTTCGGCTGCTTTTTCCTGCGCGCTGAGCAGTTCTGCCTGCAGGTCTGCCTGCATGTCGTCTTCAGCCTTGCTGAGTGCGCGTTCGGCTTTGGTTACGGCTGCCCGTGCCAGTGCAGCATCAACTTTAAGCTGTTTTAGGTCAATGCCTTCAGCTGCTGCAGCGGCAATATGTTCCGCTTCCAGGCTGGCCAGATCATTCTGTGCCTGTTCGTAGCGTGCGGTAAGGTTTGCAACATCCTGCTGCAGGTTTTCACGGTTACTGTCATCCGCTTCATCAAGCGCTTTTTCTGCTTTTTTCAGCTTGGTGCGCATGATCGATACCTGCTGTTTCAGCGCTTTGGCATCCGGTTTTTCAACGGCAACATTGTTTATGGCTGGTGCGGCAGTCTCTGTGCTGGCCTGATTGGCCTGCAGGGCTTGCTGGTATTCGGCTTCAGCCTCTTTAAGCTTGCCTTCCAGTTTAGCGACGCCATCGGCCATTTTGGCAGCTGCGGGGCTTTCAGAGGCTACGGCTTTTTCGTAGGCGGCCTTAGCTTTCTCGACTTTGCTTCGCATTGCATCAGCATCGGCTTTCAGGTCATCCAGCTGTGCCTGGCTGAACGCCGGTGCAGCTGGAGCCGGTGCAGCTGTGCTGGCCTGACTGGCCTCATTAGCCTGAAGTGCCTGCTGGTATTCGGCTTCGGCGTCTTTAAGCTTACCTTCCAGTTTGGTCACACCGTCGGCCATTTTCGGTGCGGCAGGGCTGTCGGAAGCGGCTGCTTTTTCGTAAGCAGCTTTCGCTTTCTCAACTTTGCCCTGCAGTGCTTCAACGTCGGCTTTCAGGTCATCCAGCTGTGCCCGGCTAAAGGCGGGAGCAGCTGGGGCTGGTGCGGCTGCACTGGCTTCATTGGCCTGGAGTGCTTGCTGGTATTCGGCTTCGGCGTCTTTAAGCTTACCTTCCAGCTTGGTCACACCGTCGGCCATCTTCGGTGCGGCTGGGCTGTCGGAAGCGGCTGCTTTTTCGTAAGCAGCTTTGGCTTTCTCTACTTTGCCCTGCAGTGCTTCAATATCTGCTTTCAGGTCGTCCAGCTGTGTCTGGCTAAAGGCGGGGGCGGCAGGGGCGGGTGCGCCTGCGCTGGCCTGGTTGGCTTCTAGCGCCTTCTGATACTCGTCTTCAGCCTCTTTGAGTTTACCTTCCAGCTTGGTCACACCGTCGGCCATCTTCGGTGCAGCAGGGCTGTCGGAAGCGGCTGCTTTCTCGTAGGCGGCTTTTGCTTTCTCTACTTTACCCTGCAGTGCGTCAACGGCAGCTTTCAGGTCATCCAGCTGTGCCTGACTGAAGGCCGGTGCTGCGGCAACAGCAGGTGGCGTGCCGCCGGACTCTGCAGCTTTGAAAGCGGCTTCAGCAGTGGCTGACTTTTCAGTCAGGGCTTTAACTTCCGCTTCCAGTTCAGCGATGTTGTCGGCGCCGGCTTCCTGTGCGCTGGCCAGCTGTTTTTCGGCCTTCTTAAGCTTGGTACGGGCGATTGCTGCATTGGTTTTAAGCTGCTTGATGTCTACAACCGGCGCTGCCGGTGCAGCAGGTGCCTGCTGTGCCTGTTCGTAAGCCTGGGCTGCGGCGTCAGACTTGGCCTGTAACTGATTAACCGTTTCCTGCAGAGCATCGATTCCGTCCAGTCCTTTTGCCTGGGCGTTGCTCAGTGCTTTTTCTGCTTTCTTCAGTTTGGTGCGGGCAACGGCAGCGTTGGTTTTCAGCTGCTTAAGATCCGGTTCGCTGCTTTCGACAGTGCTGCTGGCCTGCTTGGTAATGACAGCATCGCGCTTAGCAGCCTGGTTCTTGGCGGCTTCTTCAGCGCGGGCCTTACGACGCAGCTCTTTTTCCAGCTGTTCCTGTTCCTGGCGTGCCTGACGGGCTTCAAAACGCAGGCGGGCATGGTCGGCTTTACGCTGTTCAGCATCTTCCTTACGGATTTCACCTTTGGCAAAGCGGTAGTATTGCACCAGCGGAATATTACTCGGGCAGACGTAAGAGCAGGCGCCACATTCGATGCAGTCGAACAGGTTGTGGTGTTTGGCTTTCTCAAACTCACGGCCTTTGGCAAACCAGTGCAGCTGTTGTGGCAGTAACTCGACCGGGCAGACCTGTTCGCACATGCCGCAACGGATACAGGCCTGTGCCGGCGGCTGTGCCGGGAATTCATTAATGCTGCCGGCAATCAGGCAGTTACTGGTTTTGATCATCGGGATCTGTGGATTCTCGATAGTCAGGCCCATCATCGGGCCGCCGACAATCAGTCGGGCCAGATGCTGCTCACTCAGGCCACAATATTCCAGCAGATCTGCAAACGGGGTGCCTATCCGGGCTTCAAGGTTTTGCGGATGGGCCACAGCCTGACCGGTAATGGTGATTACCCGGCTGACCAGTGGCTTACCGTGCTGGACTGCGTCATAAACTGCAGTGGTGGTGCCCACGTTCTGACAGACAATACCAACGTCAGCAGGGATCTTTCCGCTGGGTACTTCAACTCCGGTGAGCAGTTTAATGAGCTGCTTTTCACCGCCGGACGGGTATTTGGTCGGGACGCTGATAATGTCCAGATTCAGATCGCAGCCGTCAAAAGCTTCATGTAGGGCGCGGATTGCCTGCGGCTTGTTATCTTCAATGCCGACGATGATATGCAGGGGCTGGAGCAGGTGGGCAATAATTTCAATGCCCCCCAGTATCCGGTCTGCCCGCTCACGCATCAGCATATCGTCTGCAGTGATGTAGGGTTCACATTCGGCTGCGTTAATGATCAGGGTGTTAACGATGTGGTCATCACCCAGATGAAGTTTAACGTCGGTCGGGAAACCTGCACCGCCCATACCGGCAACGCCCGCTTTGCGGATATATTCAATCAGTTCCGGCTTGGGCAGCTGCTGATAATCTTCCAGCCCCTGATGCTCTGTCCACTGATCTTCGCCGTCTGCTTCAATGATGATGCAGTCGGCCATCATGCCCGACATGTGCGGCACCGGATGTGCCTCAATAGCAACCACTGTACCGGATGTTGAGGCGTGGATATTGGCACTGATACGGCCGATTGCTTCAGCGACGGTCTGGCCTTTCAGAACTTTATCGCCCACTTTTACCAGCGGATCAGCCGGCAGGCCGATGTGCTGTTGTAATGGTAGAACGATACGGGACGGTACCGGTGCTTCAGTAATGGTGCCGCCGGTCGACTGGCGCTTGTTTTCCGGAGGGTGGATGCCGCCGTGGAAGCTGTGAATCTGAGCGTTCATGCTTTGCCCTCCGCAGAGTGCCGGCTAACACCCGGGCGCAGATCAGTGGCGATCAGTTCAACGCCAGGTTTTGGCATGTTCCATTGCCAGGTATTCAGAGTGGTTTCAATTGGCAGCATATCAATACAGTCAACAGGGCATGGCTCAACACAAAGATCACAACCGGTACATTCAGAGGTTATGACGGTGTGCATTTGTTTGGCGGCACCGAGGATGGCATCTACGGGGCAGGCCTGAATGCACTTGGTGCAGCCAATGCACTCATCTTCACGGATGTAGGCGACGGATTTAACCTGTTCTTCGCCGTGTTCCGCATCCAGAGGGATGGCTTCAACATCCAGCAGGTCCGCCAGCGCATCAATAGTGCTCTGGCCGCCCGGGGGGCATTTGTTGATGGCTTCGCCGTTTACGATGGCTTCGGCATAGGGGCGGCAGCCCGGGTGTCCGCACTGGCCGCACTGGGTCTGTGGCAGTAGTCCGTCCACCTGTTCAACCAGTGGATTGCCTTCAACTTTGAAGCGAATAGATGAGTAGCCAAGCAGGATGCCGAAAGCAAGCCCGAGGCCCAGCAGAACAAGAATGGCGATTAATACGGCGCTCATGATAATTCCTCGACTGTCCGGCGGTTAAAACTGAACGAGGCCAGTAAAGCCCAGGAATGCCAGTGACATCAGACCAGCGGTTACCATACCGATGGCCGAGCCTTTAAATGGCGTAGGAACATCTGCGACAGCGATACGCTCACGCATGGCTGAAAACAGAATCAGAGCCAGTGAGAAGCCGACGGCTGCACCGAATCCGTACACAATTGAATCAATAAAGCCGTTCATCTTTTTGATGTTCAGCAGGGCGACACCGAGTACTGCACAGTTGGTAGTAATCAGTGGCAGAAAAATACCGAGAAGTTTATACAGCAGGGGGCTGGTTTTGCGCACAACCATTTCGGTGAACTGTACGACTACCGCAATAACCAGAATAAAGCTGATGGTTTTCAGATACGTCAGATCCAGTGGTTCCAGCAGGTAGCTGTATACCAGGTAGCTGCACACGGATGACAGGGTTAGTACAAAGGTTGTCGCCAGCGACATGCCCATAGCGGTTTCGAGTTTATTGGAAACCCCCATAAACGGACAAAGGCCGAGAAACTGCACCAGTACGAAGTTGTTAACCAACACGGTGCTGATAAGAATAAGCAGATACTCTGTCATATGGCGATTGTGTAACCTTTTATATAGCTCTTATAGGGTTCTCTCCCGGAGGAAGAGGGTACGTCTTGCGCCCGGATGCTGCACAGGCGCTCGCTGTATGTCCGATATTTCCGTTAAGCCGCTACGCTGTTTCATTCATCCGCTATCAGTTGTTTCGTGCGGATGTCCGTCGCTGCTTTTTAAGGCGGCTAAATTCTACTGATTTTAGCATCCCCGGGGTATAGGCAAGCTTTCCGGCGACGGCAATTTTTATTCTTTTTCCGGCTTTTATTGCCGGAGCGCAGGTTTTTTTGCGCCTGTTTGGCAGCCCAGCACCGGCGTAGAGGGCATGGTGGCGGCTATTATGGCAGATAACTGCATAAAATTAAAAAGAATAAATTGCCTTCTTTTTAAATCTTTTAGGAATAATTAATGAACTTTAGTTTTATCTGCTTATTCCTTTTTGGTGATTTTTAATTACTAATTATTATTTTGAGTTATAAAGAGGGGCGGGTAGACTGTGTCTAATCTAGGGCATTCGTCTGTGCTACATCTGTGATTGCCCAACAGAACTGAAAAGGTCTGACTCCAGGGCTTCCTTCTGCACAGGGCAGAGCCATAGCCGACCGTCAGGCCGGATGCAGGTAAACCTGCTTTACTTATGAATAAAGGGTGAGTGCCGGTATTTCCTGAGCCACTGTTAGCGCCAAATGTAGCAGTGGGTATAACAGGATAAGCAGAACAGCCGGCTTTATTTAAGGTTAATAAATATGTATCAGTATAACGAACAGGATCAGAACCTGGTCAATCAGCGGGTTGAACAGTATCGTGATCAAACCCGGCGTTTTCTTGCCGGTGAAATACCGGATGATGAGTTTCGTGGCCTGCGTCTGATGAACGGCCTGTACGTGCAGCGCCATGCGCCGATGCTGCGTGTCGCGGTGCCTTATGGCCTGATGAATTCTGTACAGGTACGTAAGCTGGCTCACATTGCCCGTACCTACGATAAAAATTATGCCCACTTCACAACCCGGACTAACCTGCAGTTTAACTGGCCGAAGCTGGAAGAAGTGCCGGATATTCTGGCAGAGCTTGCTGAAGTGCAGATGCATGCTATTCAGACCAGCGGTAACTGTCTGCGTAATACCACGACAGATCACTTCGCCGGTATTCTGAAAGATGAAATCGAAGATTCCCGTCCGTGGTGTGAAATTATCCGTCAGTGGACAACACTGCACCCGGAATTTGCTTACCTGCCGCGTAAGTTCAAAATTGCCGTCACCGGCTCAAGTGAAGACCGTGCTGCGTCACAGGTTCACGATATCGGCCTGCACCTGGTGAAGAACGATGCCGGTGAAGTTGGTTTCGAAGTGCTGGTTGGTGGTGGTTTGGGCCGTACGCCGATGATCGGTAAGGTTATCTGTGAGTTCCTGCCCAAGCATGACTTACTGACCTATCTGGAAGCGATTCTGCGGGTTTACAACCTGAACGGTCGCCGTGATAACAAGTACAAAGCCCGTATCAAGATTCTTGTTGATGCTCTGGGTATCGATAAATTCCGTGAGCTGGTTGATGCCGAGTGGGCTGAAATCCGTGGCGGTGAAATGCACCTGACGGATGCTGAGATTGAGCGTATTAAAGGTTTCTTCGAGCCGCACCCGTATGAAGCTGATGCTGTTAAGGGTGTTGCTGCCCTGGAAGCTAAGCTGGCTGAAGACAGTGATTTTGCTGCATGGTACGAGCGTAATACCCGTGAACATAAGATCGACGGCTACCGTGCAGTCGTTGTCAGCCTGAAGCCTTATCTGAAGGCGCCGGGTGACATCACTGATGTGCAGCTGGATGTAGTTGCTGATCTGGCTGACAAGTATAACTTCGGTGAAATCCGCAGTACCCATGATCAGAACCTGGTACTGGCCCACGTTCAGGCAGGTGACCTGTTTGCTCTGTGGCAGGTACTGGCTGAGCACAACCTGGCCCGTCCGAATATCGGTACTCTGACCGACATGATCGTTTGCCCGGGTTTTGATTTCTGCTCACTGGCCAACGCACACACACTGAATGTGGCTGATCAGATTAACCAGAAGTTTGATGACCTTGATTACCTGCACGATATCGGTGATATCAAGCTGAATATGTCTGGCTGTATTAATGCCTGTGCCCATCACCACGTTGCCCATATCGGTATTCTGGGTGTGGACCGTAAGGGTGAAGATTACTATCAGATCACTCTGGGTGGTTCTTCCCGTGAAGATGCGTCTCTGGGTAAGGTTATCGGTAAAGCGGTTCCGCAGGTTGAAGTGGCTGACACTCTGGAGAAAGTTCTGCAGGTTTATATTGAACAGCGTGAAGAAGAAGAGCGCTTTATTGATACCGTTCGCCGTATCGGTCTGACGCCGTTTAAGGAGAGAGTTTATGCCCCTGTTAATTAATCAGAGCGTTGTTGCCGACGATAAGTGGCTGCGGGTTGATGTCGATACACTGGCTCAGCACCCGGATGCTGCAGTGATTGTACCGTTTGATCTGTTTGCTGCTGAGCAGGAGTCTCTGCTGGCAGGAGACCGCCCGCTGGCGGTACAGATTAACGGTGATCAGGACTTTGAACTGGTACTGGCGAACCTTGAGCGTTTGTCTCTGGTGGTGGTTGAGTTTCCGGCGTTTACGGATGGCCGTGGTTTCAGCTTTGCGCGCATCCTGCGCCGTAAAGGTTTTACCGGTGAAATCCGTGCAACAGGTGATGTCAGCCATGACCGCCTGGAGTATATGACCCGTTGTGGTTTTGATGCGTTCGAAATTCCTGATGAGCGTTTCACTGCTGAAACCTGTTCGGTTTTCGGTGAGATCACCGTGCACTATCAGGGCAGTGCTGATGATGAGCGGCCAATCTTCCGCCGCTGAATCCCTGCTGGGCCGGCCGTTATGCTGCCGGCCTTATCTTTATCCGTTTATCAATGGTGGTAAGCGGATAAATTGAGATAAAATGTCCAACTTTCCAATATGCGTCAACATTGGCGCTAATTGTGAACTAATCGGTACCTTCGTTCCTGAGTTTTTGTTACATTCCGAGCCAGTAAGCGCCCGGAATTTTCTGTCTTTTTATCGGGCCGTATTTATCTGTCGCCAGGAACAGAGCTTTTCTCAGGAGATTCTTCGTGGAATATCTTCCGCTATTTTTTAAGTTAGATGATAAAACCGCAGTGCTGGTCGGAGGTGGTCAGGTAGCCCTTCGTAAGGCGACTTTACTGGTGCGGGCACGGGCGCAGGTTAAGGTGATTTCCCATCAGATTCTGCCCGAGCTGGCAGAACTGGTAGAGCAGAATAACGGTGAGGCTATTATCGGTGAATATCAGGCGCAGATGCTTGATAACGTCGATCTGGTCATTGCTGCCACGGATAACCTGTCTCTGAATGAGCAGGTACACAGTGATGCAGTTGCCCGGCATATTCCTGTGAATGTGGTGGATAAGCCAGACTTGTGCAGCTTTATTTTTCCGGCAATTGTTGACCGTTCTCCGCTGGTGATCGGTGTTTCTTCCGGTGGTGAATCGCCGGTGTTATCCCGTTTAATGCGTGCCAAGCTGGAAACCTGGATTCCGCAGGGGTACAGCCGTCTGGGCAAGCTGGTGGGGCAGTTCCGCGAACAGGTGAAAGAGCGTTTTACAACAATCAATGCCCGCCGTACTTTCTGGGAAAAAACCTTACAGGGTCAGGTGGCTGAAAAGGTCTTTGCCGGCCGTGAAGAAGAAGCTGCTCAGTTGCTGCAGGCGAACCTTGATGCGGCTGATCCCCATCAGCAAGTCGGTGAAGTTTATCTGGTCGGCGGTGGCCCCGGTGATCCTGAGTTACTGACTTTTAAGGCTCTGCGTCTGATGCAGCAAGCAGATGTTGTACTTTATGACAGCCTGGTGTCTGACGAGGTCGTGGACCTGTGTCGCCGTGATGCGGACAAAGTCTTTGTCGGTAAACGCCGTGATAACCATGCGGTACCGCAGGATGGCATTAACCAGCTGCTGATTGATTATGCATTGCAGGGTAAGCGGGTATTACGCCTTAAAGGTGGCGATCCGTTTATTTTTGGCCGCGGTGGCGAAGAGCTTGAGTCGCTTAAGGCGCATAACATTCCATTCCAGGTGGTGCCGGGTATTACCGCTGCCAGCGCCTGTTCAACATATGCCGGTATTCCGTTGACCCACCGGGATTATGCTCAGTCGGTGAAACTGGTAACCGGTCAGCTGAAAAACCGTACTACGGATCTGAATTATGCTGAGTTGATTCATCCGAATCAGACCGTTGTGTTCTATATGGGGCTGCATACCTTACCGGTGCTGGCCGAGAATCTGATTGAACACGGCAAGCCGGCTGATACGCCTGCAGCCGTGGTTTCCCGGGGTACAACCCGCGATCAGCAGGTGCTGATCGGCACACTGGCTGATATTGCCGAAAAACAAGCTGAGGCACAGCTTGCAGCACCGGCTCTGATCATTGTCGGTGAAGTGGTTAAGCTGCACGAAAATCTAACCTGGTTCGGTGATCAGGTCCTCCATAATCACGGTCTGGTATTGCCGGACGCTCATGCTACAGAAGACTGATTTTTAATCATTTTCTGCCTTCGCTCCCGGTTGCTGGCGCTTTTTCAGTGATCGGGGGCAGTAAAACCCAAGATGGGAAATATCTTACTTCAGTTCTGCACGGGTTTTCTTTATATTCGGTATCAGGATCATAGCTTGTTAAGTTGAAGCTAAGCTTGTTTCAGGGGGAGGAACGGGCTCAATACCGAGGAAAGTATATGCCTACGGCGAACATCAATGGCATGGAAATGCAGTACCTGGATCAGGGAGAAGGGTTTCCGCTGTTGTTTGGACATGGATATCTGTGGGATTCACGTATGTGGGCGCCGCAGCTTGATGTCTTATCAGAACATTTCCGCTGTATCGTGCCGGATCTGTGGGGCCATGGTGGCTCGCAGCCTGACGCTGCCCGTCCGCTGGATATCAGTGCGCTGGCAGATGATCATCACGCGCTTATGCAGCAGCTTGGCATTGACCGTTATGCGGTAATCGGTTCGTCTATCGGCGTGCTCTGGGGCGCACGGCTGGCCATTGAGTATCCTGAAGAAGTTGCCGGACTGGTGATGCTCAACGGGTATCTTGGGGAAGAGCCCGCTGAAAATGTCGCTGAATATGAACACCTTCTGGATATTGTAGGATCGATGGGCTCCATTCCCGGTGCGGTGATGGATGCACTGACCCGTATGATGTTCTGTGAGTCTACTTTTGTTTCTAAGCCTGCGCTGATTGAAACTTACCGTTTCGATATGATGACACTGACGCCGGAGCAGATTGCCACTGCTGTCGCAATGGGGAAGGCGATGCTTAAGCGCCGCTCTCAGCTTGACCGTTTGGAGGAAATTCGTTGTCCGGTCAGCATTATTGTCGGTGACAGTGATGTCTTCCGGCCGGTTGCTGAAGCGCGGCATATGCATAGTCAGATTCCGGGCAGCGCGCTGACAGTGATCAAGAATGCCGGGCACATTTCAAATCTTGAACAGGATCGTCAGGTAAGTCAGGTGCTGGTTGACTACCTTAAAGCTAATCCTGATATTCCATGTGATGCTGATCGTCTGGTGCTGGTCTGAGGCCCACCGGCTCTTCGTTCTATGTCAAAAGCTGATACCTGGTTCGTTTATATCCTCGAGTGTGCAGACAGTACGTTGTACACCGGGGTGACCACGGACCTGAAGCGTCGGCTTAATGAGCACAATCATAACGATCGGCTTGGGGCCAAATACACCCGGGTCCGGCGTCCTGTCAGTTTGCAGTACCATGAGATCTGCACTGACCGCAGTCATGCTTGCCAGCGTGAAGCGGCCATTAAAAAACTTTCCCGCCGGGCGAAACTCCGCCTGATCTGCGACAGCTGAGAATAATCCGCCGACGGATTGAGTCAGCACACTTTCTGACGTACTCTCGAACATCTGTATGAATTATCGGCCGGTAAAGCTGTCTCTGCTAAGTGCATGTCCATCTATGGACGGTTAAGTGTTGGGCTGAACTGTATAGGATTGAATTTCCGGGGAGTGAATAATGCGTTTTTCTGCGTTGCTTGGCTGTCTGGCCAGTGTTGTTCTGGCCAGCCAGAGTGTTTATGCCAGTCCGGTATGGAAAGTGTCTGACGGTAATGAAACGGTTTATCTTGGCGGTACTATTCATGTGCTGGCAGAAGATGATTATCCGCTACCAGCTGCTTTTCAGCGGGCATATGCAGAGGCAGAAACTGTATTTTTTGAAACCGATATAGATGCTCAGTCAAAGCCGGAATTTGCGCAACAGCTGGTTGCTCTGACCACTTACCCTCAGGGGCAGGGAATTGATTCCCGGCTAAGTCCGGTGGTGCTGCAGAGCCTGTATGATTACTTACAGAGCCGGGGGGCTTCTCTAGAGGCGCTGAAGCGTTTCAGACCGGGTATGCTGGCGATGGTGATGACTAACATTGAGTTAGAGTTTCAGGGCATGTCGGGAGAAGGTGTTGATCAGTTCTATACCGATATAGCAATGCGGGATCAGAAACCAAGAGGGCAACTGGAAACACCGGAAGAGCAGATTCGCTTTATCGCTGCGATGGGCAATGGAAATGAGAACGATTTTATTGAATATGCTCTGAAGGATATGTATCAGATGCGTGAAGATATGCTGGCAATTAAGCGTGCCTGGAGGGTCGGAGACCGACAGGGGCTGCAGGATGTTGCGCTGATTCCGTTTCGTGAAGGCTCGCCGGACGTGTTCGATACACTGATTGTTGAACGGAACAATAACTGGTTGCCACAGATTGAACAGATGTTTTCGTCAGCGGAGGATGAGCTGGTTTTAGTGGGCGTTTTACATCTGGTTGGCCGTGAGGGCCTGCTGCAGCAGTTAGAAAAGAAAGGCTACAGTGTTGAGCAAATGCACTGAGTCACTATTGTCAGATATAAAAAACGGGCCTTTAGTGGCCCGTTGTTATTTTGTGCTCAGACAATTTTCAGCGGCGTTGCTGGGGCATGATAAATGAACTCATCTGTTGCCACTGGCCGTCGCTGCTGCTTGCTGTGAAGTTTATCTTCCGTGGGATCAGCGCAGTATCGGCAGTTGTGGGGGCGCATACCCGGTAATTCAGTTCGTTGCGCTGGCCGGGCTGTAAGTCCAGGCCGGATTTACCTTCCAGGCGTAACAGGCTGTTATCCAGCGTGAGCGCAAAGTCTGTGGCAGTAACCGATACATTTTCAATGATCAGTTTATATTCGTTACATACCTCACCGGCACCGTTGGTGACATACAGGGTCTGGCGGTCGCGAATAACATCCATGATCAGTGCTTCTTTATTCGCAAAAGCCCAGATCAGATAACCACTGATCAGCACAATGGAGGCGATGTAAGCCCAGATACGTGGCCGTAACACCGGGCTGGCCTTGCCCTGTTCCTGATTCTCGGAAACAAAGCGGATCAGGCCGGTTGGTCGGCGCATCCGGGTCATGACGTCATCGCAGGCATCGATACAGGCGCCACAGGTGATACAGTCAGATTGCAGGCCCTGGCGGATATCAATCCCGGTGGGGCAAACGTGCACACAGAGTTTACAGTCAATACAGTCACCGCCTTCATTGCTGCTGCGGTTTTTGTGCCGGGGTTCGCCGCGGTCAACATCATAGCTGATGGTGCGGGTATCAGGGTCAAACATAACGGACTGGAAGCGGGCATAAGGGCACATATGGGCGCATACTTTTTCCCGGACCAGACCGGCATTTACGTACGTCAGCAGGGCAAAAATCAGTATCCAGCTGAACATTTCCAGGCTGAGGTTCAGGCTGATGATATCGCTGGCTATCTCGCGGATAGGGACGAAATAGCCGATAAAGGTCATAGATGTCAGGGTGGCAAACAGTGCCCAGAGACTGTGTTTGGCGATTCGGCGGGTTAATTTACCGGGATTCCAGCCTTTCTTATCATCTTTAATGCGGTTGTTACGGCGGCCTTCGGTAATGGTTTCTATACGGATAAATACCCAGGTCCAGATGCTTTGCGGACAGGCAAAGCCGCACCATACCCGGCTGTAAGCCGAGGCCAGCGCAAACAGTAAGATTGCGCCGATAATCATAAAACCGGCAAGCAGATAAATGTCTTTCGGGCTCAGCAGCATGCCGAAAAGGTGCAGACGGCGGCTGAAGAAATCGAACAGGACAATTTGCTGACCGTCCAGATTAATCCACGCCGTGAGGAAAAACATCAGCATCAGGCTACCGCTGATGGCCCGGCGGATGCGCTGGTAGTGACCTTCCGTGAGACGAACGTAAATCTTGCCGTCGACCTGTTTGGGATCGTGCTGGTGTACCGGAATCTGTTGCATGGCGATGCTCTGAAAAACTCTGTTCAAAAGTATTGGCAGTGCCCCGCATAACGCTTGTGGCGTGTTAGCGGGAACCGGGTCGCAATCAAGAGGGGTGTGTTATCGGTTTTGTTGTCACTTGGTTCTTTGCGAGGATGCTTATAGTAGAGAAAAAATAGAATAAGAACAGATGTAAAAAATAATATATTATTAGGTACAGATTTTGTGTAATCTAGTCTGTGCCTGTAATTTTTATGGAATCTGTACCTATGTTCCTTTATCAAGTGCTTGAGCAACAAATCCGTGAACAGATTGAGAGCGGTCAGCTGGCGTTTGGCAGCCGTTTACCCTCGGTCAGGGCACTGTGTCAGGAGCAGGATCTTTCCAAGGCGACGGTGCTGAATGCCTATGCCCGGCTGGAGGCTGCGGGGCTGATTGAGGCCCGGCCTAAATCCGGATATTTCGTCAGTTATACGACCAGCCGGCTGGAACTGCCTGCGGAAAGTAAACCGGATATGGCCCCGGCATTCATTAGTCTGGATCAGGTTTTGCTGGATATTATGGAGCAAAGTGCCGCATTTGATATTCGTCCAGACGGTAAGTGGGACGAATATAATGAGCCTTTACGCCGTTGTCTGGCCCGGGCTGCCCGTTCGCAAAAAGCGCCTGAGCAACAGTATTACGATGAGCCCGCCGGTTTGTCCGGGTTACGCCAACAACTGGTTCGCCGCTGTGCGGATGCTGGCAGTATGGTTCAGGCGGATGACATTGTTATTTCCGGGGGCTGCCAGCACTCACTGATGCTGGCGCTGATGGCCACCACATCTCCGGGGGATACGGTGGCGGTGGAGTCGCCGGGGTTTTATGGCAGTTTACAGCTGATCGAAGCGCTGGGGCTGAAAGCCGTAGAGGTGCCGTCTTCACCGGCGACCGGGGTCAGTCCGGATGCGCTGGAGCTGGCTATGCAGCACTGGCCAATCAAAGCGGTTTTACTGAGTCCTAACTTTGCGACCCCCACCGGGGCCTGCATGCCTGACAGTCACAAGCAGCGGGTGCTGAGCCTGATCCGCAGCAAGGAAATCGCACTGATTGAGGATGATATCTATGGCGACCTGACCTTTGGCCTGCAGCGCCCAAGGAGTATCCATTCCTATGATCAGGAAATGGGCAGCAGCGGGCTGGTGCTGCTGTGTTCTTCTTTTTCAAAGAGTTTATCCAGAGATTTACGCTTAGGCTGGATTTTACCGGGCCGCTATAAAGATAAGGTAAAGCGGCTGAAGCTGGTGACACAGCTGGCCAGCAGTCAGCTAACTCAGCAGGGGGTACGAATGTTTCTGGAATCCGGCAGCTACGACCGCTTTCTGCGTAAGCGGCGTCAGCAGTTGGCAGAACAGTGCCAGCAGCTACAGGATTTATTAGCCCGTCTGTTTCCACAGGCAACCGGTTGCAGTAAACCGCTGGGGGGAATCGCTCTCTGGCTGGAACTGCCGGAACATGTGGATACCCTGGCGCTTTACAATCAGGCCCGTAAGCGGGGCATCATTATTACCCCGGGCAGTCTGTTCACTTCTCAGCAGCGTTACCAGAACTGTTTACGAATCGGTTTTGCCCAGCCCTGGAGTCCGGCAAGAATCGCGGCGCTGGAAGAGGTCGCCCAGCTACTCGCAAGCGAATAAAAATTCCCCGGGACGTCCTACATGTCGCGGAGGGTTATTGTATAATGCGGGCATATTATCCATGCCCGCCAAAGGACAGCTGTGAAATACAGTTCTCCGGTTATACAGAAGAGCCTCTATGACTAGCCTGACGATCCAAACCCCTGATGACTGGCATCTGCACCTGCGTGATGCTGACATGCTGCCTGAAACTGTACCGGCAACAGCCCGTTGCTTTCAGCGCGCGATTATCATGCCGAACCTGGTACCGCCGGTAACCAATGTTGATATGGCGATGGCATACAAGCAGCGGATTCTGGGTGCCCGTCCGGAAGGAAGTACTTTTGAGCCGCTGGTTACCCTGTTCCTGACCAACGCAACCTCTGCTCAGGATATTATTGATGCCAAAGCGGCCGGTGTAGTCGCTGCCAAACTGTATCCGGCGGGCGCGACAACTAACTCCGCTGCAGCGGTCAGCCAGCTGGAAGCTATGTATCCGGTGTTTGAGGTAATGGCTGAGCAGGGCATGTTATTGCTGGTGCACGGTGAGGTGACTGATCATCACATTGATATTTTCGACCGTGAGAAAATGTTCATTGATCAGAAACTGCAGCATATTGTGGCGCGTTTCCCTGAGCTGAAAGTTGTCTTTGAGCACATCACTACTGCAGATGCGGCAGCTTTTGTAGCCGGTGCATCTGACAATGTGGCAGCAACGATTACGCCACAGCACCTGCTGCTGAACCGTAATGATCTGCTGGTGGGCGGTGTCCGTCCGCACAACTTCTGTCTGCCGGTTCTCAAGCGTAATACCCATCAGCTGGCGTTACAGGATGCGGTTAAGTCCGGGTCTGCAAAGTTCTTCCTGGGGACTGACTCTGCGCCCCATGCGAAAGAAGCGAAAGAAAGTGCCTGCGGTTGTGCCGGTTGTTACAGTGCCTGGAGCGCTATTGAGCTTTATGCACAGGTGTTCGAAGACATTGGCGCACTGGATAAGCTGGAAGCATTTGCCAGCCACCATGGTGCAGACTTTTATGGGCTGCCACGCAATGCCGGCAGCATAACTCTGGTGCAGGAAGAGTGGCAGGTGCCGGCGGAGATCATTCTGCCGAACGGCAAGCCGATTGTACCTTTCTATGCCGGTGAAACACTGCGCTGGAAAGTTCAGGCTTAAACCGGACCGGAGACCGACTGATGAGCAGCAATGTGCTGATTATTTATACCGGTGGCACCATTGGCATGCAGATGTCGGACGATGGTTATGTGCCGGTTGCAGGGTTTGAAGCGTTATTACGCGAACGGCTGAATGCCGGTGCAGCTATGCAGCTGCCGAACTTTGAAGTGCTGGAGTTTGAGCACCTTATCGACAGTTCAAACCTGCAGCCCCAACACTGGAATAAAATTGCCGCTGAGTTACAGGCGAACTGGGACCGCTATGACGGTTTCATCGTTCTGCATGGCACCGATACGATGGCCTACAGTGCTTCGGCTTTGTCGTACATGATGCAGGGGCTTGATAAGCCGGTTATCTTTACCGGTTCCCAGATTCCTCTGACTGAGTTACGTAATGATGCACTGGATAACCTGCTGACAGCGCTGATTCTGGCGGGAAATTATCCGCTGAATGAAGTCAGTGTATTTTTCAATGGCCGGCTGTTACGGGGTAACCGCAGCAGTAAGCTGAAAAGTACCGGCTTTGATGCCTTCGATTCGCCGAATTTCCCATGGCTGGGGCAGGCGGGTATTCACATTGATTTACATCGTCATCTGCTTTTATCCAAGCGTGAACAGCGGTTTACCAATCCGGAATTTGCTGAAGATACTGTTCGGGTATTGCCGGTATATCCCGGTATCAGCGCGGCAGTTGCCCGGGATCTGCTGGCACCTGAACATGTTAAAGGCCTGATTATGATCAGTTACGGGGTAGGTAATCCGCCGGATGCCAATACTGAACTGATGGATATTCTGGCTGAGGCAACTGCACGGGGTGTGGTCATCGTTAACCTGACTCACTGCCTGCAGGGCCGGGTCAGCCAGGGAGCGTATGCAACCGGTCAGACGCTGAATAAAATTGGTGTGTTACCGGGCAGTGATCTGACGCTGGAAGCCGCTTTCACTAAATTACATTTCCTGCTGGCAACTGAGCCGTCAACTGATGATGTTCGTCGCCTGATGGCAGAGTCTGTGTGCGGTGAGTTATCCGGCTGAAGCGTGCCGCAAATGAGTCTGTAGAGTGGTTAAACGGCAGTATGATGAATAATCCAGCGGACCACCCCGGAAGGGGCGCGGAGAGAACGCTGATCGGTAATATTGCCGATCTGACGGCTGTCCGCGATACCGAGCATCTTGAGTTCAGCCTGCTGAAATCGCTTCACCAGCTTCTGCAGCCTCAGGATCTGATTCTGTATAAACGTCACAATGATGGTCATTTGCTGGCTGAGATGCGTTATACCGCTGATGGCGGTGACGTGCAGATTGACGGGCTGACCGTGCCAGAAATTATTGACCAGGCTGATTTTACTGTCAGTAACCGGTATGCCGAAGCGCATGTGGATTATGCCCTGAACCTGTTCAGCCTGTTTGAGTCGCGTTTTTATCAGGTATATCTGCTGGTGCAGACCGAGAGTGAGCTGTCCGGCTACCACAGTGATCTGATTACGGGTCTGATGGATATTTACAGTAACTTTTGTAATTTACTGGAAGATGCTCAGAAAGATCAGCTGACCGGGCTCGCTAACCGTAACAGTTTCGATAAATATATTAAGAAGATTTATCAGCAGGTCAGCCAGTACAGTGACCTGGAAACCGGCACCGGCGGTGCCGGTAAAGCGCCGGTATACTGGATGGCGTTGCTGGATGTCGATCACTTTAAAAACATCAATGATAACTTCGGCCACCTGTATGGTGATGAAGTATTAGTGCTGCTTGCACAAACCATGCAACACAAACTGCGCCGTAATGACATGCTGTTCCGTTATGGCGGAGAAGAGTTTGTGCTGGTGGCGGAGTGCGGCGATGAGCACGGTGCCCGGGAAATGTTCGAGCGTCTGCGCAGTGCTGTGGAGCAACGGAATTTCCCGCAGCTGGGGACGGTAACGGTGAGTATAGGTGTTACCCGTATTTCGCCAAAGATCATGCCGGTTACCCTGCTTGAATATGCCGATCAGGCGCTGTATCACAGTAAAGACAGCGGGCGCAATCAGGTAACCTTCTATGGGGATATGGAATCCTCCGGTGGTCTGAAAGTAGCAGGCGGTGAAGTCGAACTGTTTTAGGCGGCATAATTGCCCGGGTAAAAGGTAGAGGGAGAAACCATAATGATAACTGGCGGATGTTTATGCGGTGCTGTTAAGTATCGTCTGATGGGGCCTTTGGGTGACATTGTGCATTGTCATTGTGAGACGTGCCGTAAAACCCACAGCAGTGCATTTTCCAGTGTTGCAGCTGTTGCCGATACGGATTTTCAGTTACTTGAAGGGGCTGGAAAACTGAGCCACTTTGAGTCTTCTCCCGGTAAATTACGCTGGTTTTGTCAGAGCTGTAGCAGCCATATTTATGCCAAACGGGAGGGCGCTGCTCATGTAATCCTGCGTCTTGGCAGCCTGGATAATGACAGCCTCAATGCAGGAAATACTCCTCGTGAACGCAGCCACATCTGGACATCTCAGCAGGCCGGCTGGTATCAGAATGATACTGAACTACCGGTTTACGATGAAGCTGAACCAGTAGCAGGCAGGTAATCCGATGATCGTAATTTCTAACGCAGTCAGTCTGCATGATGATGAAGTGGAACTGTCCGGTATTCGTGCTCAGGGGGCAGGTGGTCAGAATGTAAATAAGGTTTCCAGTGCGATTCATCTGCGTTTTGATATTGCTGCATCATCATTGCCAGAGTTTTACAAGGAGCGTTTACTGGCGCTCAAAGACCGCCGGATCAGCAAGGACGGTGTGATTGTTATTAAGGCGCAGCAGCATCGCAGTCAGGACCTGAACCGTGAAGATGCCATCCAGCGCTTGGTGGAACTGATCCGCACGGTTACAGTCGTACAGAAGGTACGGCGGCCAACTAAACCGACAAAAGGCTCCCAGCGCCGGCGGCTGGACGGTAAAAAGCAGCGGGGGGCCACCAAGGCTTTACGGGGCAGGGTAGCGGACTAAATTTCACTTGTATGTGTTATGTTATGTTGTAACAATTGTGTTTCTTAGATACATAAAGCCCGTATCTGATTTATTATTCCGCCACGGAGCATAAAGCGTTATGAAAATGGGATTACAGCAAATACTGATAAAAGATGTCGCCGATAAGCAGCTGTTAGCAATCTGTAGCCGTTTAGCGCCGGAAAAACAGGTACGGCAGCGAACGTCCCGGGCATTATTGTTTACATCAGTTTTGCTGGCCAGCAGCATGGCGTCAACTGCCAGCCAGGCAGGGGATGATCAAGGGTTTGAACGCCAACTGGGCAGCCATCAGCACGGTGAAGCGCACCTGGATATTGCCCTTGATGGCAATGAGTTAGTACTGAGTTTTACGTCACCTGCAGCAAACATTGTGGGGTTTGAATACGAACCTAAAACAGACAAAGAGCGTCAGAAAGTCAGTGATGCCAAGCAGTTTTTGCTGGATGCAGAATCCTGGTTAGGGGTTCCTGCGTCGGCCGGTTGCACGTTAAAGGAAGCAACATTTACAGCGTCTGCTGAAGATCATGACGATCATGACCATGAGAAGCACGACGATCATGACCATGAGAAGCACGACGACCATGATCATGACAAGCATGAAGATCATGACCATGAGAAGCACGATGACCATGATCATGAGAAACATGATGACCATGACCATGAAAAGCATGAAGACCATGACCATGAGAAGCACGACGACCATGATCATGAAAAGCATGACGACCATGAACATGATGATCATGGCCACAATGAAACACACAGTGACTGGCAGTTAGAGTATCATCTGGAATGTTCTGACGGTCAGGCGGTCACATACCTTGATGTTGGATTATTTACGGTATATCCGGCACTGGAAAATATTCGGGTACAGGCTGTTGGTGCCCAGCGACAGAGTTTACAGACACTGACACCGCAGGATTCAAGGTTTGAATTCTGAGTTGTAAGGGTGAGACAAAATTCGGTCAGTTAATACTGGCCGTTTTTTTTGATTACGGATGAGATTCAGAGTAAGTATATGATCCTGACACTGAAAGATATCTGCTTTGGCTGGCCGGGCCAGCCGGTTCTGATTGATATCAAGCATTTTGCGATATCCCGGGGTGAGAAAGTATTTCTGCACGGGCCATCCGGTAGTGGTAAAAGCACATTACTTAACCTTATCAGCGGTATTCAGCAGCCTCAGACGGGCAGTGTCAGGGTGTTGGATACATCCACCGGTACGCTGAACAGCCGTCAGCGTGACAGTTTCAGAGCAGATCATCTTGGGCTTATTTTTCAGCAGTTTAATCTTTTACCGTACTTGTCTGTGCAGGAAAATGTCCTGTTGCCCTGCGGGTTCTCAGCGTTGCGGAAAAAGCGGGTTATCGATACCTATGGCAGTGAAGCTGCCGGAGCCGCAGCGTTACTTGAGCGGCTTGGGCTGGGTGATCTGATGGACAGAGAAGTCGCTCAACTGAGTATCGGGCAGCAGCAGCGGGTTGCCGCAGCACGGGCACTGATCGGTGAACCGGAGCTTATCATCGCTGATGAACCTACTTCAGCACTGGATGGCGACAGCCGTGCCCGGTTTATTGAATTACTGGCCGAACAGTGTGAAGCCAGTCACAGCAGTCTGCTGTTCGTCAGTCATGATTTATCACTGGCCGGTCAGTTTGACCGCAGTATGTCACTTGCTCAGCTGAATAACGGAGGGGTGTACTGATGTTGTTATTCCGTATTGCAGCGAAGAGTTTGCTTAACCGACGTACCTCAGTTGTGCTGACAATCATCTCAATAGCCGTCAGCGTTGCATTATTACTGGGGGTCGAGAAGGTACGTGATCAGGCGAAACAGAGTTTTGCCAATACCATTTCCGGTACAGATCTGATCGTCGGTGCCCGCTCTGGATCTGTGCAGCTGTTGCTGTACTCCGTATTTCGTATCGGGGATGCCAGTAACAATATTACCTGGCAAAGTTATCAGGACATTGCCGGGCATTCCCGGGTCGCCTGGACCATTCCCATTTCACTGGGAGATTCCCACCGGGGCTATCGGGTGGTGGGAACCAATACCGATTACTTTAAACATTATAAATACGGCCGTAAGCAACCGCTGGTATTTACCGAAGGTCAGCAGTTCAGTGCACTGCATGATGTTGTACTGGGGGCGGAAGTGGCGGCGAAGCTGGGTTACCAGATGGGTGATGAGCTAGTGGTTGCCCATGGTACGGGTAATGCCAGTTTTGCCAAGCATGAAGATCAGCCATTTAAGGTCAGCGGGATTCTTGCGCCGACCGGTACACCGGTAGACCGGGCTCTGTATGTCAGCCTTGAAGCCATTGAAGCGATTCATGTGGATTGGCAGTCCGGTACCTATTTGCCGGGTTCCGGGGGAACAGAACCTCTTGAGGCCAGAGACCTTCAGCCACAGGCGATTACGGCTATTATGGTTGGTCTGAAATCCAAAGTGGCAACCTTTCAGCTACAGAGAGCAGTTAATAATTACCGTAAAGAACCCTTACTGGCGATACTTCCCGGTGTGGCGTTACAGGAATTGTGGGGCATGCTGAATGTGGCGGAAAATGCCATGCTGGTGATCTCTGCCTGTGTTGTATTTTCAGGACTGTTTGGCATGCTGACCGTATTATTAAGCGGATTAAATGAACGTCGGCGGGAAATGGCGATCTTACGTTCAGTGGGTGCGCGTCCGGCGCACATTTACTGTTTGCTGGTGATGGAAACCTGCCTGCTGACTGTACTGGGAATACTGCTGGGGACCGGTTTGTTATTTCTTGCGCTGGCGGCGGGGCTGAACTTTCTGGAAACCGAGTTCGGCCTGTATCTGCAGCTGACCTGGCTTAGCTTGCATGAACTGGGCTTGCTGGGGATAATTTTTATCGCCGGTCTGTGTACTGGTCTGATACCTGGCTACCGGGCGTACCGTTATTCGCTGGCAGATGGTATGACAATCCGTATTTAACCGTTGTGGAGAAAATAAGTGTTTAAATTCTGTGTGTCCGGGTTATTGGCACTGTTACTGTCGGTATCGTTACCGCTAACAGCAAGTGCTGCAAACACTTTTAACGGCGAGCCGGTGGAAGAGCTTGACTGGGAAATGCTGATGCCGGCGGATTACAACATCGAAGCAATCTTTGCCGCGACAGCCAATCAGTACAGTACGCTTGATGATTTTGACCCGTTAGCAGAAATTAAATTTAAAGCCCTGATGGAATCCCTGGCATCTGCGCCGGTAGTACCTGAAATGGACGGTAAAATGATCCGGATTCCCGGCTTTGTTGTGCCGCTCAGTGAAGAGGGTACCCGGGTAACAGAGTTTTTTCTGGTGCCGTTCTTTGGCGCCTGTATTCATGTTCCGCCGCCACCGTCCAACCAGATGATTCATGTTGAATTCGAGCCGGGTACCAATGTGGAAAACCTGTATGATGCGGTTTGGGTCACCGGTAAACTGAAGATCGCCACCGTAGCCCATGATCTGGGCACAGCCGGTTACGTAATGGATGCTTTCCAGATCGAGCCTTATGAAGAAGGCTGATCAGCTTTCGTTTGAGGCTAACTGCGAAGCCAGTTTTTCTTTATACAGTGCTAACTGTTTCTTCTGATAATTACGGGCATTCTGGCTGATCTTGCCGGTTTCGCCCGTAGTCATCCAGCGTTTGATACGGCCTGCATCCCCGATCGGGGTGCGTTTGCCGTATGAATTCAGCAAGACCATTGCAACCTTCTCACCTTCCACTTCTGTCACCATGACCAGACAGCGGCCTGCAATGTCCAGATAGCCGGTTTTGGTGATATCAATGGGCCAGCTGCTGCGGTGTACCAGCGGGTTGGTATTGCCGTAGCCCAGCCGGTAGCGGGGGCCTTTGAAGTTAGCGGTGAACTGGCCGGTGGTACTGAATTCACGCAGCTTCGGATATTTGGCAGCCGCCAGTGCCATCTTTGCCAGATCTTTTGCTGTGGATACGTTATCCGGAGACAGACCACTTGAGTCGGCAAAGCGGGTTTTCGTCATACCTAAGCTGTCAGCTTTATCATTCATCGCCTGAATAAACGCCTTACTGCCGCCCGGATAGTTAGTGGCAAGGCTCATAGATGCAAAGTTTTCAGACGACATAAGCGCAATTCGCAGTGCGTCTTTACGGCGCAGGCGGGAATCAATACGGATCCGGCTGTAATAATTGTTGATGGCTTCTTTATCGGCTTTGGTAAACGTAATGTACTCGTTGAGATCCTGTTCGGCATCGAGAATGACCATGGCGGTCATAATCTTGGTGACCGAGGCGATCGGTACGATCATGTCGGCGTTTTTTAACAGCACAGGATCAGATTCATTTTCGGTGGCAACAGCAACGCTGACAGAGGCTAGTTGTGGGAGTTTTTCGGAGGAGGGCTGGGAGCCAGCCTGGATGCAGGCACTGAAAAAGAGAATCGTCAGAATAAGTGCTGATCGCATAGTTATAGCCTTTGTACACGTGTTAGAAGTTGTTATTGCACGAGGTGCAGTATTAATGCACTGATGTAAAAAGAAAAACCATACACCTCTAAATATACCCAGTTTGGTGAATAAGGAAAGGTTTTATTAGGTTTTTGTACAGTATTGACGTGTTTCAACCTCCATAGTTTCAGTTTGGTTTCTGTGCTGAGCGGTCAGACCGGTCGGTAATTTTTTCAGAATTTACACACTTATTTGCGTAACATTGCCGGTTTTACTGCGCGAGTTTACGGAGCATTATCAGTGGAACAGATCGTCCCGTTAATTTTAGAGTCCGGCCGGACCGCCATTGATATGGCGCTTTATCTGTTAATGCCTGTAATGGTTGTTATGCTGGCGCTGATGAAGTTGCTGGAAGCCAAGGGGGTACTGGCCTTTGTGGCGAACAGACTGTCACCGCTGTTAAAGCTTTTCGGTATTCCCGGGATGGGCGTATTTGCCATCGTCAAAATTCTGTTTGTCAGTTTTTCAGCCCCGGTTGCTACCCTGGCCGTGATGGATAAAGACGGCACCGCCCGGCGTTCCATTGCAGCAACGCTGGCGGCGGTGCTGACACTTTCCCAGGCGAATGTCGTATTCCCGCTTGCAGCGGTTGGGCTGGATCTGGGCATGATGATGCTGACGTCGGTCATTGGCGGGCTGGTGGCAGCCAGTGCCACGTACTACTGGTTTGCCAGGCAGCCGGTTTGGCAAGACGGGAATCAGGAAGATCAGTCGGTGGAAGCCGCCCGGAAAACACCGAAAAGTATCATGCAGATTATGTCTGATGGTGGTCAGGAAGGTATCAAGATTGTCATCAGCTCAATTCCGTTACTGATACTGGCAATCTTACTGGTGAATGTACTGAAGCTCACCGGCGCCATAGAGGGAATCACCTGGTTGTTGTCTCCCTTACTGGAATTACTGGCATTGCCGGAAGCCGCCGTGCTGCCAATCGTGACCAAGTTCATTGCCGGCGGAACAGCCATGATGGGGGTGACCCTGGACCTGCTGGATCAGGGATTGCTGACTGTTACGGATCTTAACCGTATCGCCGGTTTTGCCATTAACCCCTTTGATGTGGTGGGTGTAGCAATCATCATTTCTGCCGGTGCCCGTGTCCGGCAGGTGGCTAAAGCCGCCATCATGGGAGCAACGGTGGGTGTCCTGGTCAGGGGGGTGCTACATTTGCTGATCTTCTGAGCAGTAAAGGAAAGGTGCATCATGGGCCAGGTGTATTCAGGTCAGTGTCATTGCGGTGCTGTGAAGTTTGAGGTGAATACGGATCTGCAGCCTGTCGTTCGCTGTAACTGTTCACTGTGCCGTCGCAAGGGTGCGCTGATGCACCGTACCGAACAGGAAAACTTCACCCTGCTAAAAGGTGCTGAAAACCTTGGCTGTTACCAGTTTCATACCCATAAGGCGGAACACTACTTCTGTAAAACCTGTGGAATTTATACTCATCACAGACCACGTATGAATCCGGCGCTGGTTGGCGTGAATGTGGGCTGCCTGGACGGCGTCGACAGCGCGTTGTTGCCGGACGCGGAACTGATTGACGGTGCTTCATTCGACTAGCCGTTCCGGCTGGTTGTTTGACGGGGCACAGGTGCGGTGATTGCCGCAGTCTTTTCCGGGCTCACTTAATTTGTATCAGTATCTGGCCTGATTACAGACTTTTCTCCGGCCGTTAACTTACTGACGGTTTAAAAATTGAAAAAAACTGGGTAGCGACTGCTGCCGGGTGTACACTTTTTTGCTGAATTCAAAATAAGAACCTTTAAAAGAAACGAAGTGTGTATATAGATTCCAAACTGCCGAACGTCGGTACTACTATCTTTACCCGGATGTCGCAACTGGCGGCAGAAAAGGGTGCAATCAATCTTTCCCAGGGCTTTCCGGATTTTGACTGCCCGGATGAATTACGCGAGCGGGTGAACTTTTATTTGCGTCAGGGGCTGAATCAGTATGCGCCGATGACCGGTGCGCCTTCTTTACGGCAGGCCATCGCCGGTAAAGTGCAGCGCTGTTACGGGGTACTGCCCTGTGCGGAGACAGAAATCACTGTCACCAGCGGTGCAACTGAAGCTATTTTTGCGGCGATCAGTGCTGTTGTCAGACCCGGAGATGAAGTCATTGTCTTTGACCCTGCGTATGACAGTTATGAGCCTGCTGTTGAACTGAACGGTGGCACGACGGTGCACTTACAGCTCAACAGCGAAGACTTCAGCCTGCCGCTGGAATCACTGGGGCGGGCGATTAATGACCGTACCCGAATGGTGATTATTAATTCACCCCATAATCCAAGCGGCGCGGTGCTCACTCAGGCAGAGCTGGACGGGCTGGAAGCCCTGTTGGCCGGCACTGACATACTGTTACTCAGTGATGAAGTCTATGAACATATTTATTTTACCGGCCATCAGCATCACAGTGTGCTGACCCGGTCGGCTCTGGCTGCGCGCAGTTTTGTGGTGTCTTCATTTGGCAAAACCCTGCATACCACCGGTTGGAAATTGGGGTACTGTGTGGCGCCGGCTGAACTGAGTAAAGAATTGCGTAAGGTGCATCAGTATCTGACCTTCAGTTCGGTGCATCCTATGCAATGTGCGGTGGCCGATTACCTACAGGCACAGCCGGAACATTACCTGCAGTTGCCGGCGTTTTATGAGGCCAAACGTGATCTGTTCTGCTCACTGATGAAACAGAGCCGGTTTACCTTTACGGAGACTGCGGGCACCTATTTTCAGCTGATGGATTATTCAGCGATTGATAATCAGCGTGATGATGTTGAGTTTGCTGACTGGCTGACAGAGCAAGGCGTAGCGGCGATTCCTGTTTCGGTGTTTTATCAGCAACCACCGGCGCAGAAACTTATCCGTTTCTGTTTTGCCAAAGAAGACAATACCCTTGAGAAGGCTGCGGAAATATTATGCAAAATCTAGTTCAGGAAGAATTGACGGTGGTGTTGGTTCAGCCGGATATCAAATGGCAGAACCCTGTACAGAACTGTGACATGTATGCTCGCTTGCTGGATGAGCATTCAGCCAGTGCGGATGTGATCGTGTTGCCGGAAATGTTTGCCACCGGCTTTTCGATGGACAGTCGTAAGGCTGCTCAGACAATGGACGGTGATACCATTGTCTGGATGAAAGAGCAGGCTGCACAGCGTGATGCAGCAATCACTGGCAGCCTGGCAATTATCGAAAACGGTGAATACTACAACCGGATGCTGTGGGTGGAACCGGACGGCAAAGTGCTGCACTACGATAAACGGCATCTGTTCCGGATGGCCGGTGAGCATGAACGCTATCAGAGCGGCCAGGAACGGGTGATCGTTAATTTCCGTGGCTGGGATATCTTACTGCAGGTTTGTTATGACCTGCGCTTCCCGGTCTATTCACGTAACCGCAATGATTATGATCTGGCGCTGTATGTGGCTAATTGGCCGGCTGTCCGCCGCTATCCGTGGCGCACGTTGCTGGCGGCCCGGGCAATTGAAAACCTTTGCTATGTTGCCGGTGTTAACCGGGTAGGGACGGATGCTAACGAACTGGAATACAGTGGCGACAGCATGCTGCTGGATTTTAAAGGTGAAGTGCTGTGTGATTACATGCAGGGCAAGGTGTTCTGCGCCAGTAATACCTTATCAAAAAGTGATTTACTGGCGTTTCGTGAACAATTTCCTGCTTATCAGGATGCGGACGACTTCAGTCTGAACCTGTAATGATCAGTGAAGGTGACGGCGCAGACGCTTCTGATAAGTGTCTGTTTCTGTCAGGCAGTCCTGATAACCTTCAAATGCGCCGTGCTGGTGGCTGTGCTGTTTCAGCCGCTGCACAGATTCCTGCAAATTCAGACTGAGCGGATAGTACTCAGCAGCACTGCCTTTGGCCAGGTCGATCAGCCGGTAGTGAATAGACAGCAGAAAATGCAGTTCCAGGTCAGTACGGCCACTGCGGCGACAGCACCCTGCAAGCCGGTGACCCGCAGTAATAAAATGTGTCAGATGGGCAAAATCCTGCTGATTTTTCTGGCAGTCAAACACCAGCCATTCCGCAGCTTCAAAGCTGCAGCCTAAAACACGAAAAGCATCAGCCCACTGTTCAGCCTGAAGAAAATCATCACCCTGACGCATCCACTCATGCCAGTGGCTGAGTACCTGAGTTTCATCCTGAAGAAGCTGCTGGCGATGGGTTTCGCAAAGAAAGCGCATAATTAATTTCCGTAAATCTAAATGATAACGATTATCATATTTATGTAATTGCAAAGTGTAAAGTGACATATGTCATTTTTGCGTGTCTTAAGGGTATGTACGGGAAAAAATTTCAAAATGGGTTTTGTTGTAATCGCAACTGACCACTTGGTAAAAGCCGGGCTATCAGGTGTATAACAGCGCTGAACATGCCGCTAACCTCTGAAAAAAATGTTACTTTGATAATGGGTGAAATGTTTTAATTTTTGATATAACTAATTGAAATATTGGAATTAAATATTCAAAAAAGTTGTAAATACCAGGTTCTGAACAATACTTACTAGCAACGTTTTTATGGAATGGACTCGGGCTGAGACCGGTATCTGTTACCGGGTGATTCAGGTTTGAAGTGTGAGTTGCAGCTCTGGCCGGGTATGGGGGTGATGTATGTCCAGAGGACATGCCAGACACTACGAAGGTCACCATGGCCTGTCGGTGTTCGGAAAAGATTTAGTGCGCCGCTGCAGCGCACACTGCGAACTGTGTGATGCGCAGGGGGTTAAACTGTCGGTATTTGAAGTGCCGCCGGTCCTCACTGAGCCCGATTATGATCACTGCATTATGATCTGTGATACCTGTCAGAAACAGATCATGCGACCCAGACTGATCGATCACAATCACTGGCGTTGTCTGAATAATTCAATCTGGAGTGAAGTAACGCCGGTGAAAATGTTGTCGGTGGCGATGCTGCGGTACATTAACCAGCAGCATGCCTGGCCGGGTGCTCTGCTGGAACAGGTGTATCTGGATGCTGATGAAGAAAGCTGGGTTGAACAGATTGAAATTTGTTAATTCAGATTTTTTTGTCATTTTTTGCTGATCTAAAAACCGCTTACAAATCAGTCATGCGTACATTTCAATCAATGCCTTAGCGCTGTCTTAGCTATTAGCAAATAACAAACTGATTTAATTTAGGCCTTAAGTATTCCCGGCGGGGGTCGATAACCCGGCTATCGAATACAAACTTACAGGGCCAGCACGATGGACATTTCACAACTACCGTCCTCGAATTTATTCAGTCATCCGTTTTCTTCAGACCGGGCCGAAGGGCGCAATGAGCGTTCCGAAGCCAATGTCCGTGCTCAGTCTGAAGGTGTGTCCCGTAGCGGAAATTCTCAGGCTGTTGCTGCTTCAGAACGGTTTACCTCCGCAGAAAGCTTTTCCCTGACACTGGAAACCAAAGAAGGTGATAAGGTCACTATTCAGTTCAGTGGTCAGGACAGTTTCAGTGCCAGCATTGCCGGTGTAAAGAACCAGAATGGCCAGGCTGCCAGCGTGATGCTTGAGCAATCATCCAGCAGCTCATTTGGTTTCAGCGTTGAAGGCGACCTGAATGCTGACGAACTGGATGCCATTACCAATCTGGTTAAAGACATGACTGGCATTGCCAATGATTTCTTCTCCGGTAATGTACAGGATGCATTCAATACCGCGGCTAACTATCAGATGGACGGTGCAGAACTGGCCTCTATGGATTTCCAGCTGACCCGTAGCCAGACCTACACCAGTACAGCAATGTATGAAAATGTGCAGCAGATGAATGACCCGGGCTATGGCCTGCAGGGGCTGCAGCCATTACGTGAAGGCCTGACAGAGCAACTGGATAACGCCCACCAGATTATGCAGGACGCGACCGACTTTACCCGTTCGTTGCTGAACAGCCTGATCGAGCAGGATGGCCGTTATACCGAAGCGAATAACGAAGCTCAGCAGCAGTTGCAGAATAATCTGTCACTGCTGGATTCCATGCTGGCAAACCTCGGTACCCAATCTGGGGATGAAACCCAAACACAAGGGGAGCCAAACAGTCAAGCCTGAGCTATGATGAATTTATCTACAATGAAGCAGACACAATAAACGGCAACTTTCACTGAACGCCGTCCAGTCTGCTTCCGTAAACCGGAATTTTCCTGGGACTGTTGAGGGCGATAAACCTTTGATCGTTGCTTATAACCGCACAAATGTGCGGTTTTTTTTTGCCAGTAATTTTTCAACTTCTGTGAGGCTGGAAAGACTCTTTCGGGTGAGAAAACTTCACCTGTGAGAATATGACTTTTCCTGCAGGTTATTTTCTGAATGCTTTGGCTACCCCTGATACAATGCTGCAAGTCTGATTTATCCGCCTGTAACTCAACACTGACCTGTTATGACTTCACTGCCAATCTATGATGTGCTCGATGAGCTCACCGCAGCCCTGATCAATTCACCTGATGTGATTCTTGAAGCCCCGCCGGGGGCTGGTAAAACCACTTGTGTTCCATTGGCGTTACTGCAGGAAGAATGGCTGCAAGGGCAGAAGATTGTCATGCTGGAACCCCGCCGTCTGGCTGCCCGGGCGGCTGCGCAGCGCATGGCATCTGTGCTGGATGAAAAGGTGGGTGAAACCGTGGGTTACCGGGTGCGGCTGGAATCCGCCGTTGGCCCGGCAACCCGCATAGAAGTGGTCACCGAAGGTATTCTGGTGCGCATGCTGCAGGAAGATCCCAGCCTGGAAGGGGTGGGGTTGGTGATATTTGATGAATTCCACGAACGTAATCTGGATGCCGACCTTGGGTTGGCGCTGTGTTTGCAGGGGCGGGAGCTGTTCCGGGAAGATCAGCCGCTGAGGTTACTGATTATGTCCGCCACGCTGGATGGCGCTCAGATTCAGCAACTCCTGCCGGCGGCGCCACTGGTAAGCAGTGCCGGACGTATGTATCCGGTGGATGTGGAATATCTGGGATACAGGACTGATAAACGGCTGGAAGAGCAGGTATCAGCAGCGGTACGGCAAGCACTGGAAACAGAAAGTGGCAGCATTCTGGTATTTCTGCCGGGGCAGGCTGAAATACGCCGTGCCGCCCAGCAACTGGCAGACATTGAACAATTGTTTCCGCAAGCCCGGTTGCTTCCATTGTTCGGTGACCTAGACTTTGCCCGTCAGCAGCGGGCTATTGCACCGGCGAAAGCAGGTGAGCGTAAGATCGTACTGGCCACCAGTATTGCTGAAACCAGCCTGACCATTGACGGTGTCAGGGTGGTGATTGATGCCGGCCTGAGTCGTTATGCGGCGTTTGATCCGAATACCGGCATGTCCCGCTTACATACCCGGCGTTTGTCCCGGGCTGCCAGTATTCAGCGCAGCGGCCGTGCGGGGCGAACGGAGCCCGGTATCTGTTACCGTCTCTGGTCCCGTGAACAGCAAGATCAGTTGGCGCCCCATTCTGATCCGGAAATTACCAACGCGGATCTGGTGCCACTGGTACTGCAACTTCAGTTATGGGGTGTCAGTGATCCGGCAGAACTGGCCTGGCTGGATATGCCGCCAGCAGGGGCTGTCGCACAGGCAGAACAACTGTTAATGAATCTCTCTGCGTTAGTGACAGACCCGGTTACAGGTGCCGTGAGCATTACTTCATTGGGAGAACAGATGGCCGCGCTGCCGGTGCATCCCCGTTTGGCACGAATGCTGATCATTGGTGCACAGCAGGGGCAGCTGGCTCTGGCAGCAGATATTGCTGCCTTACTGAGTGAGCGCTCAGGAATCGACAGCTCAGATTTCAGCCGTCATCTTGCCTGGTTGCAGGGGGACATCGCCGCCAGCAGTCATACTGCTCAACTGCGCAAACGTTGCCGTCAACTGGCAGGTCAGTTCAGCCGGCTGGTCCGCAAACAAAACCTGTCGCAGGAGAACCTGACCGGATTGCCGCCGACGGATCATCAGGAAGACTGGCTGGCCATTCTGCTCAGCTATGCCTACCCGGACCGAATTGCTGCCCGGCGAAATCCCCAGGGCCATGATTATCTGCTAAGCAATGGCCGTGCGGCCCGACTGAAGCAGCATGATCCGTTGCATAAATCCGAATTTCTGGTCATTGCTGAACAGGGCGGCCGACAAGGGCAGAGTGTTGATCAGATCTACTCCGCAGTGACACTGAATAAGTCTCTCTTTGACGGGCCACTTAAGGCGCTGACAGCCCGCCGGGATAAGGTTGAATGGGATACCTCCGGGGAGCGCTTACGCAGTGAGCGGCAGGTAGCAGTAGGTGCCATTGTGTTACAGCGCGCTGATTTGCCGGATGCTGATCCTGCCCTGAGGGTAGGCGCTATCCTCAGTATGCTGGCTAAACGCGGGCTGCATATTTTGAACTGGGAAGAGGCAACCGGTTTACGCCAGCGTTTGGCATTTCTGCACCAGCAGGATCCGGAAAATTGGCCGGATGTATCCGATGCAGCACTCACGGCGGATCTGGAAGTATGGCTGGGGCCCTATCTGGATAATGTCCGCCAGTTATCGCAGCTTAAAAAACTGAATTTGCAGGATATTTTGCTGGCCCGGTTGAGCTGGGAGCAGCAACAGGCACTGAATAACCTGGCACCGGTGAGCATAAAGTTACCGGCCGGGAGTAATGCCCGGCTGGATTACAGCCAGAGCCCGCCGGTACTGGCGGTGCGGTTGCAGGAGATGTTCGGCTGTACCACAACCCCCACCATTGGCCGGGGCACAGCGGTTATGCTGCACCTATTATCACCGGCCCGGCGGCCACTGCAGGTGACTCAGGATCTGGAAAGTTTCTGGCAAAATAGCTACCGGGAAGTACAGAAAGATATGAAAGGCCGTTATCCGAAACATTACTGGCCGGATAATCCTCTTGAGGCGGACCCGGGGCACTCACTGAAAAAGCGTCGTTCTGACTAACCTCCCGATGACCGTTTATGTAACACCGCCGTTTAACTTTAGTACTTAAGTCGGGTAGGGAAGGTGAATAATCAATTAGTAGCCTTGCTATGTTGTTAACGCGGAGTTAACGTGCGACGACGTATATTTTTAAGTGCAATATAAGTGCAGCAAATAGGTAAAAATCTGTGAACATTTCAGGTATTCGGGACGCTGCAGATTTTTTTGAATTTTTTCTTTAGTTTTCGTGCCTTAGGCATTTGGGAACCTGGTTATTGCACTATACTGAGATTGTGATTCCCGGAGACGGATTATGCAGTTATATCAATACTCAGACCTGAGTGGGCAATTTTCCCTGGAGTATTGCCATGGCCTGTCCATGTTTGGTGCTTTATCTGATGAAAGCCTGGAGTTTTTACTGACCCACGGCGACATTTACAAACTGGCAGGCAACGACAGAATTTATTCCCTGGGTGACAGTTCAGACATGTTTTTTGTCATCCTCAGCGGCCAGGCGCGGTTTTATCATCCCAAGACAGATTCCGATGATCAGGTACCCCTGAAAGCCTATTTACCCGGTGAACAACTGGGGTTTGTGGGAATGATTGGCCTGCAGGCCCGCCACGGTAACGCGGTCATGCAGAAAGAGGGATTTGTACTGGAAATCTCCAGCGCCCTGTTCCATGAGCTTTGCGATATTTATCCGGAAGATTTTAAGATCTTCATGATCAATGTGACTCGGGAAATGAGCCGTGAAATTGCTCAGCTGGACAACATGTGTGGCAGTATGCAGTCTACCTGACAATCATTTTCTTTTTATTGTTTTTTCCTTCACCTGTGGGTGTTCACTGATCTGTCTGCGTGACGGGATAGGTGACATCCCGCCATCACCGACTCTTTCTTATCTGATCAGATGCCCAGTTTATCGCGCATCGTGTAATACCATGCACCCATTGCTGTATACGGAATCCGGAAGGTACGGCCACCGGGGAACGGGTACTGTGGCAGGCCGGCAAATACATCAAAGCGTTCAGCCTGTCCCTGCAGGGCTTCGGCGATAACCCGGCCGGCAAGGTGGGTACTGGTAATACCGTGGCCGCTGTAACCCTGAGCGTAAAAGATATTATTGCCGATACGGCCGAATTGCGGCAGACGCATCAGGGTCAGCAGAAAGTTGCCGGTCCAGGCAAAATCCACTTTGGTATCTTTCAGCATCGGGAAGGTTTTCAGCATTTTCGGCACGATCAGTGACTCAATTTTTCCCGGCTCACGGGCACCGTAGGTAACCCCGCCCCCATAGATCAGCCGACCGTCACCGGACAGGCGGAAGTAGTCCAGCAGGTAGTTACAGTCTTCAACGCATTCATCCTTCGGCAGCAGCTGTTGCTGCAGTTCTTTGCTCAGCGGTTCAGTGGCAATCACCTGAGTACCGCAGGGCATGGCTTTCTGTTCCAGCTTTGGCAGCAGGCCGTTGAGGTAAGCGTTACCGGCAACGACAACATATTTGGCGGTAACACTGCCGCGGGCAGTATTCACCCGGGTGATTGCCTGCTGATCAATGCCGGTGACGGCAGAGTCTTCAAAAATCTGTCCGCCCAGCGATTCAACCGCTGCCGCTTCGCCCAGAGCAAGATTCATGGGGTGGAAGTGTCCGCCGCTCTTATCCAGCAAACCGCCTTTATAACGGCCAGTACCGATATGATTCTGAATTTCTGAGGCGTTGAGCAGTTCCAGCTGGCGGTGGCCGTTAGCCTGCCAGAGGGCTTTTTTACCTTCCAGCTCACGCATCTGTTTATCGTTACAGGCGGCGAAAATACCACCGTCTTTCAGGTCGCACTGAATATTGAATTCATCGACCAGGCCACGGATGATTTCACCGCCTTCGAATGCCATGCTGGCCATCGCTGTGCCGGTTTCTTTACCGTAATGCTTATGGATGAAATCGATATCCCGGCTGTAGCTGTGCACGATCTGGCCACCGTTACGGCCAGAGGCTCCGAAGGCAATCCGGTTGGCTTCCAGTACCACCACTTTAAATCCGGCTTTGGCCAGATGGAGGGCACTGGAGAGTCCGGTAAATCCGGCACCGATAACGCAGACGTCGGCGTCGATATTATCGGTCAGCGCCGGGCGTAACTGTTTTTCATTGGCAGATGCCGCGTAATAAGATGTTGTGTGGGCCTGGGCAGTCATAAATACCTCTGTCATTCGGTGGGCGAACAGATTCGCCGATCATGCAGCTACAGTATCGGTAAGCCCCCGGAGGCTGATATACCCAGTTGGAGATATTTTACTTGCCAGTCGTCAGCGGCGGTTAAAAGCGCTATAGTTTTTCTCCTGCGGCACATCGGTGTCGGGACAGAAGACTCAAAAGGACATTGCGTATGAATACCGACACTCTGATGATGTATCTGCTGATCTCATTTTTTTATGTCATCAGCCCCGGCCCTGCGATTTTACTGGCGATCTTCAACAGTATTTCCCACGGTATGCGGGCGGTTATGATTGGCGCGCTGGGGAATATTACCGGGCTGTTTATTCTCTCGCTGGTATCAGTTGGCGGACTGGGTGCCATTCTGATGGCTTCAACCACATTGTTTATGGTGGTGAAAATACTCGGAGCTTCGTATCTGATTTATCTCGGCGCACGTCAGCTGTTTTCCCGTAAACGTCAGATGAAGCTACAGGCAGAAGGTGTAACTGAACAGCGCAGTGGGTTGTCTCATTACCGGGAAGGATTACTGCTGGCGGTGACCAACCCTAAACCTATTCTGTTTTTTGGCGCGTTATTTCCGCAGTTTATCGATCTGAATTACGCCCTGGCACCGCAATTCTCGGTGATGACCGGTGCCTTTATGCTGTTCTCGTTTATCTCTTTAAGTTGCTATGGCCTGATTGCCCAGTCGGCAAAAGGTTTTCTTACCGGCGGGCAGGGGATGAAATGGTTTCACCGGGTAACCGGCGGCCTGTTCGTCAGCATGGGGGTTGGGTTACTGTCATTTAAAAGCGCGGCTCAATAGTAGGTCTTAATAGTAGGGATTCGGCAGTAGGGCTTCAGCAGCAGGGCTTCAGTAACAGGGAGTCAGCCTTTAGACGTGCTGCCGCCGGCAATTTTATTGCAGATGCCCTCGGGGACAAATATCCAGGCGTTTTTCTGACGGTCTTCGGTGGAGGTGCCTGCGCAGGCCAGACCGTTGGAAAAACAGTCGTTCTGACCTTTCTTTGCCACGCCGTAACATTTCTCAAATTCGTAGACAGGTTTTTCCGGGTGGCTCAGTGGCTGAGTGGTCTCACCCGGTGTCAGGGTGGACGATATTTCCAGCTGGGTACAGCCCTGCAGAGCGGCTGCAGATGTCAGCGCCAGAATGGCTTTGGTTTTGTTATTCATAGTCTGACTCTTTTACTGTTACAGAATGATACGCACGCCAAACAGTACGACATCGCCGTCACTGTTGTTCTGATTATCGCTACTCAGATCATAATGATAATAGGCGGTATACAGCCGGGTACGGATATTAAACCGGTATGAAATACCCAACTGGTAAGCTTCCAGCCGGTTGCGGCCGGCCTGCTGAGCATCCCCCTGACCGTACGCTTGCTGGTAAAAACCACCGTAAGTCCAGGGGCCGCTGTTATAGTTCAGGCTGGTCACCCAGCCCCGGGTATCTTCCTGAATACTGTTACTCAGTTGCCCGGATGTTCCGTTAAGGGTGGTGCTGATGCCCAGTGCCAGTTTGCTGTTGAAGGTGGCTGAAATTCCCAGATTTACCGAACTGAGATCATCCCGCTGCTGGCCGGCGCTGAGATCTTCCGCGTCTGCGTAGGTGTAACTGCCGCCCAGATGTAACTGGTGTTCATCCCAGTAATAGTCATAGGTCAGGCCGGTCTGGATCAGCTGTTTAAAGCCCGGGTTATCTTCACTGATATCCGGGGCGTAAGAAATACCGGTATTGATGCCGGATGTCGAACGGGGTGCGGCATAAATCAGTTTGGCAGAGCGGTCGCCGGCCAGAGAGGCGACAAACCCCAATGAGCTGAGCTGGTTCACAGATGCAGCATCGGCAGCATCAATAAAACTGGTTTGCAGGCCACCGGCCGGATTCAGGTTGCGACCGGTAGACGGGCCGTATTCTGCAAAGGTAAAGGTATAGTTGTTGGGGGCAAAGCCAGTCAGAACATCCGGTAACCCCTGGCGTTCGCCAACCTCTATCCGGCCCCAGTTTGACTGAGCCAGCAGGCTGTATTCACCCACTTCCGGATCTCCGTTATTGCTGCCAGCAGAGGTGGATTCAAAGGTAATTCGTCCGCCGTATTTGTTGCCATCGGCGGCTTCATATAACCCCAGCAGGCGAATGTCAGCATCGGCAGCCACTTGTTCGGAGTCATCTGCCGCGTTGCCGGTGGTCAGGTTCAGGTAGGCATCCGCAACGACGCTGAAATCCGGATGTTTTATCAGAATGCCTGCGCTTGCGACGGTGGGAATCAGAAGCATGGGCAGCAGGCAAAAAGCTGTCCGGCGGGGGGAAATCGCGCTTGGCATATTACGGGTCCGTTATCAGGTTTCAGGCATTATTCCCCGGCTCCCTGAAACCACTATGAATATTCTGTTATGCCGGCGCATGAGCCGCCGTTAAACGGGCCTGACTGAGTGCCTCAAGAAAGACCTCGATGATTTCATCCTTGGTGGTTTTTTTCGGCCAGATTGCCCGGTAACTGTTGCGGTATCCGTAGGTATCGCTCATCAGCGGGCGCAGTTTGTCTCCCAGCCCCCAACTGGCAACAAAGTGTTCCGGCAGCAGGCCGAGGTACTGGCCACTGAGAATCAGCGTGGCCCGGGCTTCCTGATGGTGTGCCTTGGCATGGCGGTGCCAATGACGCATATCCGGATGTACTTCACGGCCTGGCAGCAAACGGGGGGACTCTACAAAGCGATACTCCCGCAATGCTTCTCTGCTGATATCTGCTTCGGGCTGTTCATATAAGGGATGCTGCTGACCGCAGTACAGCAACATCTGTTCATCGAAAAGATCCACCGCATTGAGCTCGTGATAGCGCTGGGGTTCAACGGTGATGCCGATATCTGCCTGTTTATTCAGCAGGGCGGTGCTCACTTCATCGGAACTGAGGGTGGTGATTTCGATATTTACTTCCGGGGCCCGGCGGGTAAACAGATCCAGTGCTTCAACCACAAAGGCGTTATGTGCCCCAAGCATGTGTTCGGCAAAGGCCAGATGCAGCCGGCCGTAAATGCCCTGAGTTGAACGGTTCAGCCGCTGGCTGAACTGATCCAGTGCATTGAGCAGTTCCAGCGTGGCCTCATAGACAGTCTGCCCTTGCTGGGTAAGGCTAAAGCCGCCGCGGCCCCGTTCACATAACCGCATACCCAGGCGTTTTTCCAGATCGGCGATGTAGTTGGAAATGGTGGAATTGGCCAGATTTAACTGCACTTCGGCGGCACTGAAACCACCGGCTTCCGCAACGCTTTTGAATACCCGTAGCAGGCGCAGATCCTGATCCGCCAGTTGCCCGCTGATGGCTGCTTTTTTTCGGCCCATGGTTAACTCCGCTGCAGAGAAAGAATTACATTTGAATATGCAAATGTTTGCTTGGATAAATAATTATATTAACAAATAAAAATCTTCACTATAAATGTTCTCAACGATATTTATCCGGCCGCTACCGGCTGTAGAGAACAATACGCGGAGAAATTCATGGCAATTCAACTGAACGATC
The DNA here is from genome assembly GCF_017051665.1 of Aliamphritea spongicola. Taxonomy (NCBI): domain Bacteria; kingdom Pseudomonadati; phylum Pseudomonadota; class Gammaproteobacteria; order Oceanospirillales; family Oceanospirillaceae; genus Aliamphritea; species Aliamphritea spongicola. Next base: position 161,379 of record NZ_JAFIDL010000004.1, on the reverse strand, counting down.
CTGGTCTGCTGAAAACCCAGGCTTATATTGACGGTAACTGGACTGACGGCTTCGAAGGTAAAACCTTTGCCGTGACCAATCCGGCGAATGGTGAACATCTGGCGGATGTTGCTGACCTGGGGGCGGCTGAAACCCGTCAGGCGATTGAAGCGGCATCCCGTGCGATGAAAGAGTGGCGCGCCCTGTCTGCGGCAAGCCGCAGCGCTGTTCTGGAAAAGTGGCACGCGCTGTTACTGGAAAATCAGGAAGACCTGGCGATTCTGATGACCGCCGAACAGGGTAAGCCAATGTTCGAATCCCGGGGCGAAGTTGCCTATGGTGCTTCTTACCTGAAGTGGTTTGCTGAAGAAGGTAAGCGGGTGTACGGCGACATTATTCCAACCCCGCAGACCGACCGCCGTGGCATTGCGATTAAACAGCCGGTGGGTGTGGTTGCTGCGATTACTCCGTGGAACTTCCCGAATGCCATGATTACCCGCAAGGTTGCACCAGCACTGGCGGTGGGTTGCGCCATCGTACTGAAACCAGCGGCTGAGACCCCTTTATCAGCGCTGGCCCTGGCAGAACTGGCTGAACGTGCCGGTTTACCTGCCGGTCTGTTCAGTGTGGTGACCGGCAGCGATGCGCCGGCCATCGGCGGTGAAATGACTTCCAACCCGACGGTTAAAAAAGTGACCTTCACCGGTTCCACTCCTGTTGGCAAGCTGCTGATGCGTCAGTGTGCAGATACCGTGAAACGCACCTCAATGGAGCTGGGCGGTAATGCGCCGGTAATTATCTTTGACGATGCCGATCTTGATCAGGCCGTGGCCGGTGCGCTGGTATCCAAATACCGGAACTCAGGTCAGACCTGTATCTGTGCTAACCGTCTGATTGTTCAGGAAGGTATCTACGACGCCTTTGTCGAAAAACTGCGTGCAGCGGTTGCCGAATTCAGCATCGGTGATGGTTTCGCGGCAGACACAACTCACGGCCCGCTGATTACTGAAAAAGCCGTGCGTGATGTCCATGCCAAGGTAAGCAGTGCAGTGGAAGAGGGTGCGAAGGTTGTCATTGGCGGTGAGCCTCAGGCCGGTGCCGGTAACTTCTATCAGCCAACCATTCTGACCGATGTGAATCCGCAGATGCGGGTGTTCCGTGAAGAAATTTTTGGCCCGGTAGCACCAGTCTTTAAGTTCAGCACCGAAGAAGAAGCCATTGCTATGGCCAATGATACCGAGTTCGGCCTGGCGGCGTATTTCTACACCGAAAACATGGGCCGTATGTGGCGTGTGGCGGAAGGTGTTGATTACGGCATGGTCGGTGTTAACGAAACGGCGATCAGCTCTGAAGTGATTCCGTTCGGCGGGGTCAAAGAATCCGGTCAGGGCCGTGAAGGTTCCAAGTACGGTCTGGATGATTATCTGGAAACGAAATACATCTGCATGGGTGGTCTGAACCGCTGATGCTGAACGGTATCTTCTGCCAGCGAACAGATATTCCGCTGGCAGAGCATACCGCCTGTGAAACTTTTATTTGAGGGACCGGTTATGAGCAATATCATTTATCCGACCACTAACCTGACCAACACTGAAACCCTGACCATTGAACGCGGTGATGGTGTGTATGTTTACGATAATCAGGGTAACCGCTATCTGGAAGGCCTGGCGGGCCTCTGGTGTACATCGCTGGGATACAACAACCGTGAGCTGATTGACGCAGCCACTGAGCAGATGGGGCAGCTGTCTTACTCGCACATGTTTGGCGGCAAAACCCACCAGGTGGGCATTGATCTGGCGGCCAAAGTGGCAGAAATGGTGCCGGTTGAGAATGCTAAAGTATTCTTCGGTAACTCCGGCAGCGACGCGAACGATACACACATCAAAATGCTGCGTTACTACTTTAATGCCATCGGTAAACCGGAGAAATACAAGATCATCTCCCGGGACCGTTCTTATCATGGTATTACCGTGGCATCGGCATCCCTGACGGGCCTGCCGGCCAATCATCAGCATTTTGATCTGCCGTTTGATCCGCTGGGAATCCTGCGTACCGATGCACCGCATTACTATCGTGGTGGGCTGGCGGGTGAGTCTGAAGCGGACTTTGTTACCCGGATTACCAATAATCTGGAACAGATGATTCTGGAAGAAGGCCCGGAAACCATCGCTGCGTTTATCGCTGAGCCGATTACCGGTGCCAGCGGCGTCATCGTGCCGCCGGAAGGGTATTACCAGCGGGTTCAGGAAATTCTGGCGAAGTACGACATTCTGTTCTGGGCCGATGAAGTGATCACCGGCTTCGGCCGGACCGGTAAAGACTTCGGCTGTAACACCATGGGGATTGATTCACCGGCACTGATGACCCTGGCCAAGCAGTTATCCTCTGCTTATATCCCGATCAGTGCGTCCGTAATCCGTGGTGATATGTATGAAGCGATGATCGAGCCAAGTGCCAAAGTTGGTGTATTCGGTCACGGCTATACCTATTCCGGTCACCCGGTTGCCTGTGCAGTTGCCCTGAAAACCCTGGAGATTTATCAGCGGGATAATATCTTCGGTAAAGCGGCTGAAACCGGTGCCTACCTGCAGAAAGGGCTGGCGAAGTTTGCCGATCACCCGCTGGTGGGTGAAGTCCGCGGTGAAGGCATGATTGCCGCCGTTGAAATGGTGGCCAACAAGCAAACCGGCGAAGCCTTTGCCGGCGGTGCCATCGGTGCCTTTGCCCAGCAGGCCTGTGAGCGTCATGGCCTGATTACCCGTGCAGTAGCCGGATCTTCGCTGGCATTATGCCCACCGCTGATTGCCACAGAGGCGCACGTGGATGAAATCCTTGAGTCGTTCGGCAAGGCGCTGGATGACACTCTGGATCACGTCACTAAGCAGGGTTTGCTGACTGGCTGACAGTCGTAACCTGTGTGTGATCATTCAGACCCTTGGCCCGTTTTACGGGCCTTTTTTATGCCAGCGGTTAATTGTGTTCGGGCTGTCTTTAACAGAGATATCATCTGTTTCACTTCGGGTTGTCACAAAACTTATCTAAATTAGCTTAAACACGACGTTTTTTATACTAAGTGATTGTTTTGTGACGAATCTGACGGTATGAATAGTGGCCCTATATTTTTTGACGGCTTTAATCTGAGGAGTAGCAATTGCGCCAGGCTTTACACCAGTTACCGGTTCTGAACGACCCGCTGAATGACAGTTTCGGGTTGAGTCAGCACATGCGCTTTCAGGATAACTACGCGGACCTTCATGCCCGTCCGTTTCCGGTAGCCACTACACCGGTGCGGGTTTCGCATATGACGCTGTTGCATACCGGCACGGATCATTATCCCCGTGAGCTGAAGCACCTGCGGAGCCTGTGTAAACGCTACAGTATCAATCCGCCGTCAGAAGGGGATGTCTGCTTTTATCAGAGCTTTGGTGAATTTGAAGTGCGCTGGGAACGGCATACTGAGTTCAGCAGTTATACCTTTTTGCTGAAGGGTAAGAGCACGCAGTGTTTTGCTCAGCCGGCGATTAGCCTGTTACCGGATGACTGGATCAGTGAACTGCCTGGTGAAGTGGTTGCGGCGTTGCATATCGAAGGCATCGACAGTGAAACCGCTGTGGTGGATAAAGAAACCCTGCGCCCCTGTTTTGAAGGCCAGCGGCTGATTGCTTCCCAGCTGGGGAATGAAGCGGCCAGCGTCTGGAGTGCCCTGCGCCTGCACAGTGACGGCTTTAACCGAATCTTGCTGGTCAACAATAGCCTGAATGAATGCCAGACCGGCCGGCTGATCCGTACCCTGCTGGAGCTGGAAGCCTACCGGAATATGATGTTACTGGCGTTCCCGGTGGCACAGCAGACCAGCGCCAGGGTCAGCGATATGGAAACCGAACTGGCGGATCTGTTACGCCAGATCAGTGGTGAGCGGGTCATCAGCGAAGAACGGGAACAGCTGGAAAAACTGTCTGATATGGCTGCTGCAGTAGCGGAGCTGATTGCTGAAACCCGCTACCGGTTTGATGCGGCCCGCGCCTACTATCAGATGGTTCAGAGCCGGCTTGAAGACTTGCAGGAAACTGAACTCAACGGCCTGCAAACCATGTCGGCGTTTATTGAACACCGTCTGGGCCCTGCTTTCCGGACAACGGAAGCTACCAAGCGCCGTCTGGATGACCTGTCCAGCCGGGTAGACCGGGCCAGTGACTTCCTGCGTACCCGGGTGGATATGGCAATCGAAGCGCAGAATCAGGCGTTACTGCAATCCATGGACAAGCGGGCCCAGCTGCAGTTTCGTTTACAGCAGACGGTCGAAGGCCTGTCGATTGTGGTCATCACCTATTATGTACTTGCACTGTGTGGCGTTCTGTTCGAAGCAGCGGTGCCGTTTACGCCGGGAATGGATGTGGGCACGCTCAAGGCAGCCTTCCTTCCGGTCGTACTTGCCGGCGTCTGGCTGGTGACCCACCGGGTGAAGAAGCATCTGAACCGGGACGCTGAAAACTGACCGGCCAGGTAACATCCTGCCAAGTGTTACGTTTTGTAAAGCTGTTTGTAAATCCACGGGCAGCTACGTAGCATGGACCCTTTGCAGGTCAGTTTGAGGCACAGGAATTTTCATGGATTCGGTTACGCAGATAGCGCTGGGTGCAGCGCTGGGGCAAGCAGTATTAGGCCATAAAGTCGGTTACCGGGCGGCCCTGTGGGGTGGTGCTCTGGCAACCCTGCCGGATCTGGATGTATTTGTTTCCATGGGCGGTGCCGTGGCGGACTTTACCTATCACCGCAGCTTCAGCCATTCGCTGATTACCCTGACATTGCTGACGCCGTTGCTGGCCTGGCTGATCAATAAACTCCATGGTCAGTATCCGGATCTGCAGCGCCGCTGGCTGTTGCTGGTCTGGCTGGCACTGGTGACCCATCCAATTCTCGACAGCTTTACCATATACGGCACCCAGCTGTTCTGGCCGTTGCCGGTGGAGCCGACGGGCTCCGGCAGTATATTTATCATTGATCCGCTGTATACGGTGCCGCTGTTATTGGGTGTTGTGTTGGCGCTGGCCTCCCGGCAGGCTGACTGGGGGCGCAAGATGAACCGTGTCGGCCTGGCATTCAGCAGTCTGTATCTGATCTGGGGCCTGTCTGCACAGGCGTATGTCACCGGCATAGCGGAAGAAAATCTGGCTGCTTCGACGGACAAAAACACGCCGGATAAGGAACTGCTGGTAACGGCTGGGCCGTTCAATACACTGCTCTGGCGGGTGCTGGTGATGCAGGATGACGGTTATCTGGAAGGCTATTATTCCCTGTTTGATCCGGATCGCCGGATCGAATTCGAGCACTACTCAAGCCAGCCGGAGTTGTTGTCGGGCTTGCAGGATCACTGGCCGGTCAGCCGCCTGCAGTGGTTCAGTAAAGGCTTCTTTAAAGTTGAAAGTGCCGGCAATAATGATGTGATTATCTCTGATCTGCGGATGGGCGCAGAGCCCGCTTACGTATTCACTTTTAAGGTCGCTGAGCAGAAGGGCGAAGATATTGTGCCTGTGACCGATCAGCGCATTGAACAACCCCGTGACTGGGGGCTGGCAAAACAGTTACTGCAGCGAATAGTCAGCCGCGATAACTGAGTTTTGACAGACACCGGTGAGGGAAATCCTGCCGGTGTTTTTCGTGGTATCTGCTGCTGTCATCTCACTTACCTCTTTGTGGTTAAATCTCCCTCTGGACGCCGGGCTGATATTCCCATAACCTGCCTGTTCACTTTTTAAGATGCGCTGTTTGGGTGCATGCTTCTTCATGCTGCGCGGGCAGCAAATTGCGTCAGGGATGCGAACCGGATGAATTTCAGAGACACCTTACTGGGCCTCATTATTGTGGTGGTCTGGGGGTTCAATTTTGTGGTCATTGCCTGGGGGCTGGAAGGTATGCCGCCGCTGTTACTGGGCGGGCTGCGTTTTCTGCTGGTGGCCGCACTTGGTTGCTGGTTTGTGGCCCGGCCGGATGTACCGCTGCGCTGGCTGCTGGCTTACGGTCTGACCCTGGGCTTCGCACAGTTCGCTTTGCTCTTTACGGCCATGCATCTGGGGATGCCGGCGGGGCTGGCGTCACTGGTACTGCAATCGCAGGCATTCTTTACCCTGATACTGGCGGCTTTCTGGCTGAAGGAAGATATCCGCCGTTACCAGTTACTGGCGATTATGATTGCGGCTTCAGGGCTGGTGCTCATTGGCTGGGGTGACCTGTGGTTTATGTCTGCGGCGCTACAGCAGAATATGACCGCCATCGGCTTTGGCCTGACAATCGCCGCAGCAGTGGCCTGGGCACTGGGGAATATCGTAAACCGGCAAATTCATCAGCACGGTTTTAACCGCAATAAAAATGGCGCTATCAGTCTGGTGGTGTGGTCGGCGTGGATTCCGCCGCTGCCGTTTTTTGCACTCTCCCTGTATCTTGAAGGGCCTTTAATAGAAAATGCACTGCTGAATATTGGTTTCAGCTCAGTATTTGCGCTGGTGTATCTGGCGCTGATAGCCACCATTCTTGGCTACAGCCTTTGGGGCTATTTACTGAGCAGTTATCCGGTATCGCAGGTTGCGCCGTTAACGCTTGGCGTACCTGTGGTGGGGCTGAGCTGTGCCGCCTGGTTACTGGACGAACAGCTGAGCAGCATCCAGTGGCTGGGTATATTCCTGGTACTGGCCGGATTGGGTGTGAATATGCGCGGGCCACAATTGTTACGCTGGCTACGCCGCAGCGGTAAAGCAACTGCCGCAGAACAGTAAACACAACGAGTTAAATGGCTGCCCCGGCAGCCGGTGAAAGAGTTAAAGAATCACATGCGAATTCTGCATACATCAGACTGGCATCTTGGTCAGAACTTTATGGGTAAAAGCCGGCTTGATGAACACCGTCAGTTTTGTGACTGGGTATTACAGCAGGTACAGGAGCAGGCCATTGATGCGGTGCTGATCGTAGGTGACGTATTTGATACGGGGGCTCCACCAAGCTATGCCCGTGAGCTGTATAACCATTTCATTGTCGAGCTGAGCCGGCTGAACTGTCAGTTAGTGGTGCTGGCGGGCAACCATGACTCGGTTGCCATGCTGAATGAATCGAAGACCCTGCTGGCCCAGTTAAATACCCGGGTGGTTGCCGGTGTTGGGGATGCCCCGCAGGAACAGGTGATTGTACTGAGTCAGGCAGATGGTCAGCCGGGTGCGGTGCTCTGTGCTGTACCTTATTTGCGCCCCCGGGACCTGATGACCAGTGAAGCGGGACAGTCCGGTAAGCAGAAGCAGCAACAGTTAGGGCAGGCTATCAGCGACTTTTATCAGAGCCGTTATGAAATCGCACAGCAAATGGCCGGAGAGCAGGGCACCGATCAGCCTCTGCCAATTGTAGCCACCGGTCACCTGACTGCCATGGGTGTGCAGACCAGCGAATCCGTCCGGGATATCTATGTTGGATCACTGGAAGCCTTTCCGGCCAACCATTTTCCGCCTGCCGATTACATCGCGCTGGGCCATATCCACCGGCCGCAGAAAGTCTCCAAGTCAGACACCATCCGTTATTGCGGCTCACCGATTCCCCTGAGTTTTGATGAGTTACGCAGCCAGAAGCAGGTACTGCTGGTGGACGTTGCCCCCGGCGAAGCTGCCCGGGTGACTGAGCTGCCGGTGCCGATGTTTCAGCCAATGGCCCAGCTGAAAGGGGATCTGGAAGAGATTGCCGAACAGCTTGAAGCACTGGAAACCGCAGGTGAGCTGCCGGTCTGGCTGACCATTGAGGTGAGTGCGCAAGCCTACCTGAATGACTTACAACAGCGCATTCAGGCTTTAACCGCTGACTATAACGTTGAAGTGTTACAGCTGCGCCGCAGCCGGGTACAGAAATCTGAACAGGCCGGCGCTGAACAGCGGGAAACCCTGGCAGAGCTAAACCCGCAGGATGTGTTTGAACAACGTCTGGCCCGGGAAGACTTCAGCAGTGAATCTGAACAGGAACGCCTGCAGCGATTGCGGATCAGCTTCGCCCAGGTGTTAGGGGAAGTCCGGGATAACCTTGATGGCGATGATCCGGTACTGGCAGAACAACTCACCCGTGCGGCCACGGCGGTGACACAGGCACCTGTGACTGAACCCGCAGCGGCAAAGCAAGTCGGTGAAGAGTCCGAAACACTGACCGACGATGCAGCAGAGGTCGAAGAGGCCGACGAGGTAGAAGAGCTTGCTGGAACTGCAGCTGATGCAGATGAGTCAGAGACTTCGCAACCGGAATCTGAAGACTCTAAACCGGAAATTGCTGAGGTTTCGCCAGAGCCGGAGCCAGAACCAGAGCCGGAGCCAGAACCAGAGCCAGAGCCAGAGCCAGAGCCAGAGCCAGAGCCAGAACCGGTTGATGACCTGTTCGGTAACAGCCTGCCGGAACCTGCGCCGGCAACTGAGAAAAAACCGGCAGCCAAAACCGCCGCTTCAAAGAAAACAGCAACCGATGAACCGGAAGCTATGCAGCAACAGTCACTGATTGACGGATTTTAAGGGCTCAGACGCATGAAAATTTTAAGTTTACGGCTGAAGAACCTTAACTCCCTGCAGGGGGAGTGGAAGCTGGACTTCACCCAGTCACCTTTTGTGGACAATGGTCTGTTCGCCATTATCGGCGCCACCGGTGCCGGTAAAACTACGTTGCTGGATGCCATTTGTCTGGCCCTTTATCACCGGACGCCCCGGCTGAATAACTTCTCCAAAAACAGCAATGAAATGATGACCCGCGGCTGTGCGGAATGTCTGGCTGAAGTGGAGTTTGAAGTGCGGGGGCAGGGCTACCGGGCATTCTGGAGCCAGCGCCGTTCACGGGATTCGGTAACCGGTAATCTGCAGGATGCCAAAGTTGAACTGGCCCGCATCAGCGACGGTAAAATTCTTGCCAGCCAGGTGAACAAAAAACTCCGGCAGACGGAAGAGCTGACCGGGCTGGATTTCAGCCGCTTTACCAAATCCATGATGCTTTCACAGGGGCAGTTCGCGGCCTTTCTGAATGCCGATGCTAACGACCGGGCAGAGCTGCTGGAAGAACTGACCGGTACTGAAATCTATGGCAAGATTTCTGAGCGGGTTTACGAAAAGCACAAAGAAAGTAAGGCCCATCTGGAGGCTCTCCGGACCGGTCTCGCGGCTTACTCACTGCTCAGTGCTGAAGAAACCGCCGAGCTGCAAACGCAAACCATACAGCTGCAGCAGCAAAGCGGTGCGCTGGAACAGCAGATTAAACAGCTTCAGCAAACACTGCACCGGCAGCAACAGCTCGCCGATGCAACGGCGCAAGTGACTGCAGCCCGGCAGGAACTGCACAACAGTGAACAGCAGCAACAGCTTCACGGGGCTGATTTTGAACGGCTGACCCGCGCACAACCGGCAGAAGCGTTACGCCAGCCTTTGCACAACCTGCAGCGGCAGCGTGAACAACTGCAACAGATTCTGGAACAACAGCAGGGACTGCAGCAGCAAACTGAAAGTCAGCAAAAAGAACAGCAACAGTCTGAACAGCTGAAACAGAGCACTGAACAGCAAAGTCAGGCGGCACAGGCCGAGCAACAGGCGCTGGATACCCTGCTGACGGAACAGGTCATTCCGCTGGATGAAAAGATCAAAGCTCTGCAAGAGCAGCAGACCGCAAAACAGACAGAACAGCGTCAGGCCAGTGAACAGTTACAGGGGCTGACTAAAGGCTCGGATCAGCAGCGGCAGCTGGCGGAATGCCAGAGCCGGGAAGTAGAACTGAAAGAGCAACTGACGAAAATTACAACCGTTACGCCACAGATTGCCCGTCTGGCGGAACAGCTGTCCGGCTGGAAGGTTAAGTTTGAATCCTTGCAGCGGTTACACCGTGAAACCGCAAAAGCTAATGAAAACCTGCGTAACGGCCAGCAACAGCTGACCGACAGCCAGCAACAGCAAGACGTGCTTAAAGCTGAACTGAGTCGTGCGGAAGAACAGCTGAGCGGGCTGGATGCCGAGCTTTCCACTCTGCAGGCAAAGATTGCTGAACAGCCGGTCAGCGCAGATGAAACAGTACAGCAGCAGGAAGAACAGCGCTTTAATCAGCTGTATCAGGCCCGGGTTGAAATGGACAGCCTGACAGCAGCCTGGCTGCAAAATCAGCAACGGCAGCAGGAAGGTCTTGCTGCTGATACACAGCGGCTACAGCAGCTGGAACAGCTAAATACTCAGCGTGAAGAATTCCGCCAGCTCTACGTAACCCATCAGCAAAGCCGTAAAGATTTACAGGTGATGCTGGAACAGGAACGGAAAATTGCTGATCTGACCCAGCTGCGTGAACAGCTGGAAGCTGATCAGCCATGCCCGCTGTGCGGTTCAAAAGAACATCCATTGGTGGACGAATACCGCAGCCTGGATGTACCTGAAACTCAGCAACGCTTTGCCGCTGTCGAACAGGAGCTCGAAAAGGTTAAGCAGCAGGGCATGAACGTTGCCGGGGAGATCAAAGTACTGACGACCCAGCAGCAGGAATGGCAAACACTGCTGCAACAATTACAGGCCGAACAGCAAAGCAGTGAGCAGCGCTGGCAGACAATCTGCCAGCAGCTGAATATCCAGCTGGTTTTGGGCGATCAGCAGGCACTGCAGCAGTTCCATACCGATATGCAGGGCCAGCAGGAAGCCTTCCAGCAGGCGCGCCAGCAGGTGATGCAGTTACAGCAACAGCAAACAGAACTGCAAAAACGCCGTGCCCAGACCACTGAGCGGACACAGGGCCTGCGTCAGCAGCTGCAGCAGGTGAGTGGCTTCCTCAGCAAACAGGATGAAGAAGTACAGCGGCTGCAAACCAGCCGGCAGGAATACCTCACCGGTGCCGGGCAAACTGTCAGTGAACTGGAAGCAGCTATCGCTTCTCAGGGCTTGCCGGTGCCGGATCTTAACGACGCTGAAATCTGTGAGAACTGGTTACAGCAGCAGGAAATTCTGGTGTCCGACTGGCAGACCTGCCGTGAAGAGACAGACAAACTTCAGCAGCAGCGTCAGCAATTGCAGGAAGCAATGGCGGAACAGCTGCAACAACAGCAACAGCTGGAGCAAAAGGTTAAAGAGCTGCAGACAGAACTCAGTTCAGTGAACACTACACTGCAGGAGTTGCAGACAAAACGTCAGGATATTTTCGGCGCAGTGGACACGTCAGTAGCCCGTCAACAGGCAGCCGATAAATCAGCTGCTGCCCGACAGGCTACCGAACAGGCACAGCAAGCCTATCAGCAGTTGCACAGTCAGCTGCAGCAGTTAAGCGGCCAGCTGACTGAACTGAACAGTCGGATGGAAAACCAGCAAACCGAACTGGCGGCTACAGAACAAAGCTGGCAGACACAACTGGCCGACAGTATTTTCAGTGATGAAGCTGAACTGCTCGCTGCCATGCTGGAGCCGGAAGAACAGACCCGCCTCACAGAGCAGCAAAAGCAGATCGAGCTGAAAATCAACGCCGCCAAAACACGGCTGGAGCAGACCGAACAGCAACTGGCCGCCCTGCAGCCGGAAACCGGCACTGAAGAACCGCAGGCAGAAGGTGAAGCACAAACTCCTGAAGCTCAGACCCCTGAAGTGCTGACTGCTCAGCTGGAAAACCTGCAAACCGAACACCGTGAACTGATCGAAGCACAGGGCCGCAACAGCCACCGGCTGGAAGACGACCAGCGTAAACGCTCAGAACAGGCCCGCTTGCTGGAAGACATTCAGCAGTGTGAAGCGGACTACGAAGACGTAGGCTATCTCACCAGCCTCATCGGCTCACAAAAAGGCGATAAATTCCGTAAGTTTGCTCAGAGCCTGACGCTGGAACATCTGGTGCACCTGGCCAACATCCAGCTCAACCGCCTGCACGGCCGTTACCAGCTGAAACCCAAACAGGATCAGGCCGAAGCACTGGAACTGCAGGTAGTAGACACCTGGCAGGGCGATGCGGTGCGGGACACCAAAACCCTCTCCGGCGGTGAAAGCTTCCTGGTCAGCCTCGCACTTGCACTGGCCCTTTCTGATCTGGTCAGCCAGAAAACCAGCATCGACTCTCTGTTCCTCGACGAAGGCTTCGGCACCTTGGACAGTGCCACCCTGGACATCGCCCTGGACGCACTGGATAACCTCAACGCCAGCGGCAAAATGATCGGCGTCATCAGCCACGTCGCCGCCCTGAAAGAAAGGGTACCGGTACAGATCCGAGTCAGAAAAACCAGCGGCGTCGGCATCAGTAAACTAGATGATCAGTTTGCCTGTGTGGGTGAGCTGGAAGAAACGGTTTAGATCTGAAAAAGTGGGTACTGCTTAATGTAGTGCCTACTTGTTTATAATCGGTTTTTCGGTTTATTGAACGTTTATTCTATTTCTTATCCAGAGCCTTAAGCTAATAAGATTATTTGTGTAATCATTTTTATATGTTGAGATTTGAGGTGCTTAAGATTATTCAATAAGGAGGTTTTTCATGGAGAATGAGTATCGTATAAGCATGCAGCAGAATTATTTTTGCTTATGCTTATCTCAAATTAAAGAGTATGAGTCTATCTGTGAGTACATTGAGGAGTTAAACGCTAAACAAGTCAGTGAAAATGAAATTCATATTGTTGAAATGAATTTGGCGGTGCAATATGAACGTCGAGAGCGGGCGATGTTAGCACCAATCGTTTTTGCCGCTATGTGTATAGAAGCATTTGTTTATGATTATGGTGCTTCACATTTAGGGGATGCTTATATAAAGAAATATCTGGATAAGTTGGATATTACTTCCAAGCTAGTCGTTGTCACTGATCTAGTAACAGGTGAAAAGTTTCCTACAGAAGGGCAAGCCTTTGAAGGATTAAAAAATCTTGTGAAAAGTCGAAATAGTTTAGTTCATTTTAAATCAAAAAAGTTTGATATAAATGACTTAGGAAAAGCTGCTAAATTTCGAAAAGAATTAAATGATAAGTTAGAAAAATCGATGTATGAATCAGTAGAGACTATCCGTCTGATTATGAAGGAGATGGACAGGATTCATGGTTTTCGTGGTTTCTATGAATACTCGGTAGAACCTTTGCAGTGTCATGCGTAATTGCTAGCTTAACTTCAAGTTTCTCTTGAATGTTTAAGTGCTGCTTTCTCTCTTTTTTCGGGAGATGAGTTTAAAGTAGGCACCCCGATTCCCCTTCTGTGCAGCCGAGCATTACAGCTAACAACAGATCAGCCGGAGAAATTGTTTGAGGTCGCGAAGCGGCCGAGTTTTTCGAAGGCCTGTTGTTAGTGAAACGCGCAGGGAATCCGGCGAAGCCGGACAAACAGTGGGGCGGCCTTTAGATTGTTAAGACCTTTAGCCGTTTAAAGGTCTTGACTCGACGAAGTCGAAACAGATCATCCCAACTATAAAATCAGCACAATAATAACGACAGCGTCCTTAAGCTCATTCCCAACTAAAAAAATCAACCAATCTATAGTTTATACCGTTATCTACTAATCCATTCCTCAAATAAACCAGTTAACCACCCCTAAGCAGGTACTTCCCCAATGCCCATCACCCATCGCCCATCCACACCAACAGCAAAGCCCCCAGCGACTATCCTTAATACATAAAGAACCCAGCAACGCCATGGAGGAATCCACATGTTAGAAATGATCGACACAGGCATCGACAATGCCGTCGCATTCCGGATTGCCGGCAAAATCACCGAACAGGATATGACCCTGGTTCTGGATGCCTCCAAAGAAAAAGTACAACGCTATGGCAGTATCGTGATTCTGGAAAAAATAGAATCTTTCCACGGTGTTGAGCTGGCCGCATTACTGGAAGAATTCCGCTATCTCCGGGAAGTGGGGATGTCCAACATGCGCAAGGTAGCGATTCAGACGGATAAAACCTGGATCGAACACATCGTTCGCATAGAAGATAAGCTCTTTTCAGGCATCGACATGCAATGCTTTGCTATGGACGATGACGCAGCAGCGATTGAGTTTTTGAAAGCCTGAAACTTCAGCTCTTAACCGATTCCAGATACCGTTCCAGCGTCTTTTGCAGTCGCGATACCGCCGGGTAATCACTGAACAAAAAGTGACGACTGTTATCCAGATCTTCCAGTGCATCCTGCCGGTCACCGGATGGCAGGCCTTTCAGCAGATACCGGTCGATGGCCAGAATCAGTGGCTCTTTCATCTTTTCCAGTTCTTCCATACGCTGAATCAGCGGCCCCCGGTGCCAGCGGTGGAATATTTCCAGATATACAGTCACGCCTGAAGTATGTTGCAGGGTGAAATCCGGAAAGATCAGCCGGCCTTTGGGGCGTTTAATAAACGGGGATTCGGCAACAAAGGTCCAGTCTTCGACGGTTTTTTCAAAGTGGCTGGCAAACAGCCGGACTTCTTCCGGCACATAGGCAGACATATGCCGGTAATGGCTGACCAGCTGTGATGTTTCATCCAGTTTGAGGTTTTTTACTGCCCGCTTGGGTTTGACCTTTGCGCTGATCTGCCATTGCTCCAGCAGGCAGATAACCGGGAAGAACGAGGCGATCTGCAGGCCGTACTTCTTGGTGCCTTCCAGCAGGGAGAGTGGCCCGTCGATAACTACTGTGGTTTTGTCCTTCGTTTGCTTAATCTCAGCCAGCAGCCGGAAGAACTTCAGGCATTTGAATATCCGCCGCAGGTTAGCGGCCGACATTTCCTGGGTGGTCAGGGTTAACGATTGGGTGGACAGTAACAGCGCCTGTACCTGCGCCATGTTGTAGCGTTGCAGTAACTGGCGGGGTGAAAAATCCCGCTTTATCCGGGTTAGCTGTTCGAACGCGGGCAGATCCGGGTACAGGGCGGTATCCGGGTCTTGCTGGCTGAGTGCCTGAACGGCGGCACGGTATGCTTCCAGTGTCTGAAATTCAGTTTGTTTTAACTGGCTGGCCGCGGCGCTCAGGATGGCATCCCGGCGGCTGCCGGCATCTTCTTCAGCAAGGGTGAATTCGGCATGGTCCATGAGGATTTTGTACAGGCCTTTGCCGAATTTGAGATTCTGTTGCCCCTGCAGATACAGCTCTGCCTCTGCTTCAATGGTTTCGCGGGTTTTACCGGTGCCTTCGTTAAATACCGTCAGCAGTTGTTCTGCAAACTGCAGTAGCCCCGGTGCTTCAACATCAATAAAGCCGGGGATGATCCGGGTGGATTTAAGGCTGTAAACCTGCAGGTCTTTTGTCAGCATCAGTTTTCCTGCTCCGGGTTGTCCTGTGTCTGATTATCGTAGGCCAGATGCTGACGGCGGCGTTCGGAAATATTCATTTCCGAGGAACCAGCAGAGATCAGTTCATAAAGGCGGGCGCGCTTGTCGGCGGAGGGTCGCAGAATACGCCCCAGCCGCTGTACGTGTTCCCGTACCGAGCCGGAGCCTGAGACGATAATACCGACGCTGGCTTCGGGGACATCAATGCCTTCATTGAGGACTTTGCTGGTAACCAGGACGGTAAATTCTCCCTGCCGGAAACGGTCAAGGAAGCGTTTACGCTCAGCAGCTTTAGTGTTGTGGGTGATCACCGGTAACAGAAACCGTTCGCCAATGTCATAAGCCAGTTTATTCAGGGCGGTAAAAATGATGATCCGCTCACCACGGTGCTGATTTAGCAGTTCCCATAATTTGTCGAACTTGGCGGCGCTGGCGGCGGCAATTTCTTTCTGGGTGCGAAAAGCCTGTAATACCTGCCGTCCGTCCGGGGCCTGCGCACAGGCGCGGAGAAAGTTCGACCAGCCGTAAGGCGATGAAAAGCTGATGCGGTGGCTGCGTACAAAGTCCAGATATTGCTGACGGTTTAGCTGATATTCTGTCTGTTCTTCAGCAGTCATGGGGACTTCGATCACTTCAGTGTCATAGAGGGCCAGTACCCCGTCATCAAAGTCATTGATCTCCCGGCGGTAGACCTCATGGCCGATCAGGCTGTAGAGCAGGTGTTCGCCGTTGTCGTTACGTTCCGGCGTGGCTGTCAGGCCCAGTCTGTAAGGTGCAGGGCTCAGCTCAGCGGCCTGACGGTTTACCGGGCCGGGCAAGTGATGGCATTCGTCAAAGATGATCAGCGGAAACCGGTCACCGATATATTCCATCATCAGCACGGCTGAGTCATAGGTAATCACAGTAATGGGGTGCAGTTCTTTGCTGCCACCGCCGTACACGCCGATGGGCTGCTGAAAGTGTTTTTCCAGCTGAGTCGCCCACTGGATCATCAGATCAATGGTGGGTAAGACGATGAGTGCGGCTTCGCCACAGCGGCGAATCGCTTCTATCGCCACAATGGATTTACCGACCCCGGTGGGCAGGATGATCAGCCCCTGACACTGATTTGCCTGCCAGCTGTCCACGGCTTCCTGCTGATAATCACGCAGGGTTATGCTGAGCTGCTCCGGTACCTGTAACGGTGGTGTACTGAAAACCTGATCTTCCAGTGCGCAGTCCCGCATTTTCAGCTGTTGGATGACACTGCGGTAGGCCCATGCAGGGGCACGCCAGGCGTCGACCCGGCTGTCGAAAACCAGATGATCAACACTGTGTTCTGTCAGCAGGGATGTATCCCCGCTGAGCAGCAGGGAGCCTGCATCAAAAGTCAGCTTCATGGTTACCCCGGATTGACCGGATCAGATCAGTAAAAAACGCATGATAACAGATGTTTAGGGGGAAGTTGTCGTGCTGCTGACCGCCTTAGCAGCAGAGGAGGGGCAGGCTGCGGATGCAAGCCTGCCGATGGCAGAGATCGTTGTGTTTCTTTCCCGTCAGCCAGTCTGCATCTGGTAGGTTACCCAGCGGGTCCGGTCGGCGATCTTGTCGTAAGCGGCCTGTCCCCGGTAGTTATCTTCAGCGGTTATCCAGCGAACGAAGGGCCAGCCATGATCCGCAGCAGATTGCTCCAGTGCCCGGAACAAGGCATCAACGCTGCCGTTGCCCCGGGCGTCCGGGGTTACGAACAGGTCATCCAGAAACCCTACCCAACCGCCACGCAGCGGGGATTGCATGGCGCGGTAGTGCATCAGGCCTGTAAGTGTCTGTTCCGCGTTCACGGCGACCAGGCAAAAGAACTGCTGTTCTTCCCCGAAGATCCATTGCCATACCTGGTCCAGTGTTTCATGTGCCATGGACATGCCGTAAAACTCAGCATAGCCCCGGTACAGCTGTTCCCATTGCTGCCTGTCTTCAGGCTGTAGCATCCGGGTAGTAATTGTCATTGTTCTTCGTCCTTTCTTTTTTCTGTCCTTTCCTGCTCTTTCCTGTTTTGGGTTCCGGACAGGATTATTTCTCTAACGTCTGCATTTCCTGCAGGGACTTGTGTTGCCGGCCTTCAGCGTCGAAGTTCTCCGGTGCCAGCCACAGCTGAAATGCTTTTTTCAGGGCCGGCCATTCTTTATCAATAACAGATAGCCAGGCGGTATCCCGGTTGCGGCCTTTGTAGGTGACGGCCTGACGGAAAATCCCCTCGAAGGTAAAGCCCAGCCGTGCCGCTGCTTTTTTCGACGGTTCGTTGCGGGAGTCACACTTCCACTCATAGCGGCGGTAACCCAGTTCGTCGAATACCCGCTGCATCATTAGGAACATCGCTTCAGTGGATACCGGCGTACGCTGCATCAGGGATGAAAAGTGAATATGGCCCACTTCAATGACACCCATATCCGGGGTGATGCGCAGGTAACTGGCCATGCCCACCGCCTTGTTACTGGACTCGTCGATCACGGTGAAAAACAGTGGGTCCTGTCCGGTGCAGGTTGTTTCAAGCCACTGCTTAAAAACCGCCAGATCGGTAAATGGCTCACTGAACAGGTAGGTCCAGCCTTTGCCGCTTGGGTCTGCTGCAAAGGCATGAAACAGTTCTTCAGCATGCAGAGCGATATTCAGGGGTTCCAGGCGACAATAGTCACCCTGCATGGTGCTGTGGGGTGGAAAAGGGCGAGGCTGCCAGTTTTCAACAGGTTCGCCAACGGGCATCTGATTGTGATCCTGATAAGTCATCGGTGTGTCCTTAAATGTAAGCCTTAACAAAAGGTTATGTTGATTTGGCCCTTTGCCGGGCACTTGTAACTGTTGTCAGATTAGGTGTTTAATGGGGTAATACAAAGATCCATTATTTTTCGGATATAGGGCCCACTTTGATGCATTCCCGTGATGAATTTCCTTCAGAGCTGTTTCTGCCGTTTCTGTCTGCAGACAGTGGGCCCCAGTACCGGGCATTGTTTCGTGGTTTTCAGCAGGCGATTCTTTCCGGGCAACTGGGGCCGGGCAGTAAGTTGCCCGCCAGCCGGCCACTGGGTAAAAACCTTGGGGTGTCCCGGAATACGGTGAAAGCAGCCTATGAATTGCTGCAGGCAGAGGGCTATATAGAAACCCGGCACGGGGCAGGCAGTTTTGTATCGGCGGCGGTGCCGGATCAGATTTCCAAAAAAGGCAGTGATGAGACCTTACAGGACGCCGCACAGCCAGTGCTGTCGCAAGTATCCGCACGGATTTCTGCTGCCTTTGCTGAGCGACCGTTACTGGGCAATGGACTGTTGCTACCGGCAACCCCCTGTGTAAAAAGCTTTCCCTGGCTGAAATGGCAGCGGCATGCCACAGCGGCAGGCCGGAAAATTAAGTTTGAAGAGTCTGTTTCCCGGTCCGGTTATATCGGTTTACGGCGGCAGATTGCGGATTATCTGAATGTTGTCCGGGGGGTGAAAGCCAGTGCTGAACAGGTGCAGATCTGTTCCGGCTCCCAGCAGGCCATTTATCTGGCGGCGCTCCTGTTGCTGGATCAGGGGGACGATATTCTGGTGGAAGAGCCGGGGTATTACGGCGTGGATGGTGCACTGGCAGCGGTGGGGGCCAATAAAGTTGCCGTACCGGCGGACGAAGAAGGTTTTCATCTGGAGGCTGCGTTACAGCGTTCCGGCAATGCCCGGCTGGCGTTGCTGACGCCGTCGCGAAATTACCCGATGGGTTACACCCTGAGTCTGGCCCGGCGGCTGGCACTGCTGAACTGGGCCCGGGAGCAGGATGCTTGGATCATCGAAGATGACTATGACAGTGAGTTCCGCTTTGACGGCCCGCCGTTAACTTCGCTGCAGGGGTTGTCCGGCGGGGAGCGGGTGATTTATATGGGCACCTTCAGCCGGATTCTGCATCCGTCGATCCGGCTGGGCTATCTGGTATTGCCGGAAGTCCTGACCGAGCCTTTCAGCCAGGTGCGCGCCTATGTAGATGGCGGTCTGTCATCCCTGCCTCAGATAGCTCTGGCGGATTTTATGGCCAGTGGTGATTTTGCCAGCCATGTAAGGCGCATGCGTAAGCTTTATCAGCAACGGCGGGATATCCTTAACACCCTGGCTGAGCAACGCTTCGGTGATCAGCTGTTGCGGGTGGAAAGTGATGGCGGTATGCACTCCACATTTATATTCAGAGACGACCTGAATATTTCTGACCGTGATCTGGCGGCTGCAGCGCAGGCCCGGGGGCTGGGGATACGGGCATTATCTGATTTTTATTCCTCCAGCGAAGGGCCGCAGGGAATCGTGATCGGTTTTGCCGGCTATGATGAGGCCCAGATGCACCGGGGCATGGATATTCTTGAAGATGTACTGCACTCTGCCGGCGCTTAAATCCGTGGGACAGGCTGATGAAAGCCCTTGTATTTTTTCACTTCAGACGTATGTATAAACAGGAACCATTTTATAGCTGTTGGCTCAAAGCTCCCAGCTGTAAATAATTCGGGAAAGCTGCCCGGGTGAATCAGTCCCCGGGCTTTTCACGGTATGTAAGGAGATATTTTGAACGCCGTTAATCTCAGTGATAATTTTCAACGTCTGCATGCCTGGTTATCGGCGCAGATCATTGGCCAGCCAGCGCTGGTAGAGCGCTTGCTTGTGGCGCTTCTGGCGGACGGACATCTGTTGGTGGAAGGGGCACCGGGATTGGCTAAGACCCGGGCAATCAACAGCCTTTCAAAAGGGCTGGAAGCGGATTTTCAGCGTATTCAGTTTACCCCTGATCTGCTCCCCGCAGACATCACCGGCAGCGATATTTTCCATCAGGAAGATGCCAGTTTCAGTTTTCAGCAGGGGCCGATTTTCCACAACCTTGTGCTGGCAGATGAAATTAACCGAGCACCGGCGAAGGTGCAGTCTGCCTTACTGGAAGCCATGGCCGAACGCCAGATCAGCGTGGGACAGAACACCTTTCCATTGCCGGATGTATTCATGGTGATGGCCACGCAGAATCCGCTGGAACAGGAAGGCACCTACCCATTGCCGGAAGCCCAGCTGGACCGTTTTCTGATGAAGGTGCTGGTGGCCTATCCGGATGCGGCGGCTGAGCGGGCAATTTTGCGGCTGAACCGTCAGGAAGCCGGTGGTGCATCGGATAATGGCATGTCGGAACCGCCACAGCTCACCCAGGCGGATATTCTTGCTGCAAGAAAAGCCATTCTGAATATCCACATGGCGGAACCGGTGGAAGAATATATCGTGCAGCTGAGTATCGCGACCCGGCAGCCACATCTTTACGATGCCAATCTGGCCGGCTGGTTGGAAGTGGGTGTCAGCCCCCGTGCCAGTATCGCACTGGATCGTTGTTCCCGCGCCCATGCGTGGCTGGCGGGGCGGGATTTTGTTACCCCGGAAGATGTACAGCAGGTGCTGCATGATGTGTATCGCCACCGCCTGTTACTGAGCTTTGAAGCCGAAGCCAACGGTATCGATGCGGATCAGGTAATTGATGCCCTGCTGTCTGTGGTGCCGGTGGGCTGAAGATGTTTGATTTCCTGCGTACAGGTCAGAGGGCTGAATCCGCTGGGGCTGCATTAGCTACCCCCGTTTCTGAAGGAGGGGCTGATAATGGCGTCGCCCCGGCTTTTGCCGGTGCCTACACTCAGCTGAGCAGCCTGATCGGGCTGCAGCAGTACAGCAGCCAGATGAGTTTGTTAAGTGCACCCCGCAGAGCCGCACAGCTGAGCGGTAACTGGCAGACCCGTATTCGTGGCCGGGGGATGGACTTCGCGGAAGTGCGCGAGTATCAGCCCGGCGATGATATCCGCAGTATGGACTGGCGGGTAACCGCCCGTACCGGTTCCCCCCATAGCAGAGTGTTTACCGAAGAGCGGGAAAGGCCAGTGATTCTGGCGGCGGATCTGCGCTCGCCGATGTTTTTCGGTTCGTCACTGGGTTTTAAATCGGTAACTGCTGCTGCCTCACTGGCGCTGATCGGCTGGGCAGCACAGAATAGCCGGGACCGGGTGGGCGGTCTGGTGATGGGAGATCAACTACACCGGGAAATCCGGCCAAAGAATGGCAAAAAGGGTGTGCTGGGTGTATTGCACAGTCTTGATGATTTCAGCCGGCGCTTAAGCAACCCGCTGCATTCGGCTGAGCAGAATATGCAGGATCTGTTATTGAAGCTGCAGCGGGTAACCCGGCCGGGCAGCTCGGTGTATCTGGCCAGCGACTTTCATGACTTCAGCGATGAATGTATTCCCCATTTGCAGCGTCTGGCGCGGCATGCGCAGGTGACCCTGTTATGTATATCTGATCCGCTGGAATGGCAGTTACCGGCAGGCAGCAGCCTCTGGGTTACGGATGGCAGCCAGCGACAGTTGTTATCTGCACAGGAACAGCTGAATGATCTGCTGCCCCGGCGACTGGAGCGGTTACAGGCTTGTACCGGAAGCAGTATCGAATTGCTGGATATTCGGGGCGACGGGCAGGTGGCTGAATTACTGCAGCGGCGTTACGGGCAGTCTGTCGGCAGGTCGTCAGGGATAGCACCGGGGAGAGTGTCATAATGGCCGGGGCAACAAATTCAGTAACGGCAGCTGCGGATCCGCTGGCGGAGCTGCGTGATATTCATCTGCCGGAGGCGGTGGGTTACTGGCCGGTGGCACCGGGCTGGTGGCTGTTACTGGCCAGTGTCTTGGTGCTGGCGGGGCTGATTGTCTGGACAGTGCGCCGTTATCGCCACAATGCCTATCGACGGGCAGCGGCAAAAGAACTGGATAAGGTTTATCAGCAATACATGTCTGATGTAAAAGGCAGCATTGCCCCGGATGCAGGCCACAAATATCTACAGCGTGTTAACCGTTTACTGAAGCAGGTGTACTTTACTCACGGAGCGAGCCAGGTTGCCGGGTTGAGCAATGGCGTCTGGATCAGCGAACTGCAACGGGTCGCCCCAGGCGTCTCTATTGAATGTTTTGCAGACCGGCTGGGGGATCTGTACCGGCCGGAGCCGGAAGTAACCGGACAGGATGTTGAGCGGATACAGCGAGAATTACACCGCTGGTTACAGAAACATAAGCGGGCGCTTTTAACGGCGGAACCCAACGGGGAGGCTGCCAATGTTTAGTTTTCAGCTCCCCTGGATATTACTGGCTTTACCTGTGCCGGCACTGATTTACTGGTTTATGCCGCCGGTAGCCCGGCCTGAAGCGGCATTGCGGGTACCTTACTATCAGCAGTTGCAGAACACGCAGCAGGCGCCTGGCACGGTCATCCGGGGGCGGGGGCCGCTGATTCTGCTGGTCATTATCTGGCTGTTACTGGTAATTGCTGCAGCACGGCCGGTCTGGCTGGGTGAGCCTCAGCCACTGGCGGCCAGTGGCCGTGACCTGATGCTGGCGGTCGACGTGTCCGGCAGTATGGAAACTGAAGACATGGTGCTGAATAACACCTCCCTTAACCGCCTGCAGGGCATCAAAATTGTTATGGATGGCTTTATCAGCCGCCGCCCGCAGGACCGTCTTGGTCTGATTCTGTTTGGCAGTAATGCGTATATTCAGGCACCCCTGACCTTTGATCACGATACCCTCGGCCAGTTTCTTAAAGACGCTCAGATCGGTTTCGCCGGTCCGGAAACTGCCATCGGTGATGCTATTGCGCTAGGGATCAAACGCCTTGCAGACCGGCCTCAGCAGAGCCGGGTTATGGTGTTACTGACCGATGGGGCGAATACCTCAGGCGCAATCGAACCGCTGGAAGCGGCCAGAGTGGCAGCGGAACAGGGGGTGAAAATATATACCCTGGGGTTCGGGGCGGATGAAATGATCGTGCGCAGTTTTTTTGGTAACCGTAAAGTGAACCCGTCTGCCGATCTTGATGAAACAACCCTGAGGACAATCGCAGAAAGTACCGGCGGCCGGTATTTCCGGGCCCGTAATATTGAAGAACTGACCGGCATTTATGCCTTGCTGGATGAACTGGAACCCAGCACAAAGGACGCTCAGCAGGTAAGGCCGCAGCAGGCGCTGTTTTACTGGCCAGCAGGTCTGGCGTTGTTGCTGAGTATGGGCTGGGCGGCGGTTCTGCAGTTCCGTCGCCGGATGTCTGCGGAGGTGAAGCATGCTGGCTGATTTTCACTTCATCAGGCCGTTATGGTTATTGCTGCTGCCGCTTATACCCTTGTTGCTGGTGGGGCTGTGGCAGTACCGTTCTTCCGGAGCCAGCTGGCAGACCCTGATTGCGCCGGGTCTGCGGAATTATCTGATTGACGGTCAGAGTGGTCGCCTGTCCAAATGGCTGTTTGTTATGCTGGGCTTTGGCTGGTTGTTAGGTGTGCTGGCACTGGCGGGGCCTGCCTGGCAGCGCCTGCCTCAACCGGTATACCAGACCGGCGATGCGATGGTGATCGTAGCGGACTTGTCTCCTTCGATGCTGGCACGGGATGTTGCTCCCAGCCGTCTTGAACGGATGCGTTATAAGCTCACCGATCTGATCAAAGCCCGGGAAGAGGGGATGACCGCACTGGTGGTATACGCCGGTGATTCCCACGTGCTGGCCCCGCTGAGTGACGACCGGCAGACGCTGCTGGCCCTGTTGCCGGGGTTGTCGCCGCAGATAATGCCGATTCCCGGCAGCCATACCGAAGAGGCCGTGGCACTGGCGCTGGATCTGTTTAAGCAGGATAACCGCCGGCAGGGCAGCGTGGTTTTACTCACTGACGGTGTGACGGCGCAGGCAGCCCGTGGGGTGAATGAACTGTTTGCCGGGTTACCGGCGGGCACGGATTTCTCTCTATCGGTCATGGGGATTGGTACCGCTGAAGGGGCACCGATTCCTCTGACAGAAGGCTTTGCCAAAGATGCGGCGGGCAAGATAGTGGTTGCCCGACTGGATGCCCAAAGGCTTAGTCAGCTGGCGGCAGTCAACGACGGTATTTACACCGCTATGCAGCTGGATAACAGCGATACAGACGCTTTATTGAATGCCGCTGCGGGGCTGTTACCCGTTAATGGCTCTGACCGGGAAGGTGAGAATCAGCAAGCCGCTGAACAGACCTTTGATCGGTGGCAGGAGGCCGGTAGCTGGCTGTTGTTACTGCTGTTGCCAATTGCAGCGCTGGCGTTCCGGCGCGGTTGGTTGCTGGCGGTGTGTTTTGCTTTCATTGTGCCCGCTGTACACAGCCCTCAGGTGACCGCAGCAGAAGCCGGTAACAGTCTTTGGGAAAATCTTTGGCAAACGCCGGATCAGCAAGGGGCAAAGGCATTAACGGCAGGTGATGCTGCCACGGCTGCTGAATTGTTTCAGCGGCCTGACTGGCAGGCGGCAGCCCGGTATCGCAACGGGGATTATACCGCCGCAGCAGAACAGTTTGCCGCTCAGGGTGATACCGAAGGCCTGTATAACAGCGGTAATGCGCTGGCAAAAGCCGGCAAGTTGAAGGAAGCGCTGGCAGCTTATGAACAGGTGCTGGATGAGCAACCTGACCATGAAGATGCACAGGCAAATAAAGCCCTGATTGAAAAGCTGATGCAGCAACAGCAAAACCAGAATCAGCAGGGTGAAGGTCAGGATCAGCAGGATCAGAACCAGCAGAGCCAGCAGGATCAGAACCAGCAGGGCCAGCAGGATCAGAATCAGCAAGGCGAAAGTCAGCAGAGTCAGAATCAGCAGAGTGAAGGCGAACAGGGCCAGCAGGATCAGAATCAGCAGGGCGACAGCCAACAGGCTCAGAGTCAGCAACAATCAGACTCTCAGGATCAGGCGGAGCAGCTTAGCCAGCAGGTGGATCAGCAACAGCAGGAAGCTCTGGATAAGCAGCAGGCTGAAAAGGCTGCTGATGAATTTCAGGCGGAACAGCAGGACGGAGCACAGGCGCAGGTTCAGGCTGAACAGCAATCTTCCCCGGAAGATGAGGCCCTCCAGAAATGGTTAGGGCAACTGCCGGAAGACCCCGCAGGTTTACTGCGTAACAAATTTAATTATGAGTATCAGAAGAAGCGCCAGGCCTATGAAAGTGGTGACTGGAAACCGGCTCAGGAGCAACGGTGGTGAGACAGTTTTTCGTTAAAATTTTGGCCGTGCTGAGCATGCTGATGTTCACGCACAGTGCACTGGCAGCGGTGCTGAAAGCCAGCGTTGACCGTAACCGGATAGCCATGGGAGACAGCCTTTCCCTGACGGTGCTTGCCGAAGGTTCTGCCGACGGTGAGCCGGACTTTGCGTTACTGGAACCGCTGTTTAAGGTGCTGAACCGGTCGGTAGGGCGTAATACCTCAATCGTGAACGGTGATATCAGCCGGACCATTAAGTGGCGGCTGATTCTGACGCCGAAACAGGAAGGTACGCTGGTAATACCGGCGTTTGAGCTGGGAGGTGCCCGCAGTGAACCTATCACCATTGAAGCCACTGCGCCGCCTCCGCCCACAGACTCTACTGATGATTTGCGGGTGGAGATGGCACTGGATAAATCAGAGGTTTTCGAGAACGGACAGGTGATTGTCACCCGCCGGTTACTTTACGGTGTGGCGGTTGGTGGGCTGGAAATGCAACCGTTTGAACTGCTGGGAGCACAGGTCATTGAACTGGGGGATAACCAGTATGAAACCACCCGTAATGGCCGGCGTTTCGGGGTCTACGAAGTGGCTTATGCGGTGTTTCCCCGTGAAGCCGGTGTGCTGAATATACCGGCACAGAGTATTGATGTTCAGGTTGGCCGGCGGAACCTGCTGAGTGGCCGCCCTGCACAGAAAGTACGTTTACAGATGGGGGCAGAAACCCTTCAGGTGAAAGCCCGCCCGGCGGAATTTGCTGCTCAGGAATGGCTGGTGGCGAACAAGCTGGATCTGTCTGAAAGCTGGAGTCAGTTACCGGACCAGATCCGTCTGGGCGAATCCCTGACCCGCACCATCACACTGGCAACGGTGGGGGCAGCCCCTGACCGCCTGCCTACTTTTGAAGTTGCCGATATTCCCGGGATGAATGTCTATGCAGAGCCCCTGCAGAATACCGAAGACCTCAACAGCCGGGGAGTCATCAATGCCCGCCAGCGCAGTGTGGCATTCGTGCCGGTTAAGCCCGGGCTGATTGAAATTCCTGAACTGGTCGTTAAGTGGTGGAACAGTACGGAAAACCGGGCGGAAGAGGCCCGTTTACCAGCCCGGACGATTGAAGTATTACCGGCAGTAGCAGGCAGTTCAGCCAGTGCACCTGCGGCACCCGCGCAGCCAGCCGTTCCGTTACCGCCGGCGTCTCCTTTGCCGGAGGCTGAGCCGCAGATTATTTATCAGCCTGCGCCGCTGGCTTCCTGGCTGCTGTGGGCGAACCTGTTCTGGGCCTGTCTGGTGCTGGCACTGATTGCACTGTTGCTGAAACAGCGCCGGCAACTTACAGCAATGCAGCAGGTATCGGCAGCGGATACGCTTCCTGCCCGTACCCTGTTGCCGGATGGTTTTTCCGATGTACAGAAGGCACTGGCGGGGCAACAACTGGCGGAGATTCATCACGCTATTCAGCACTGGGGTAACCGCTGTTACCGTGAGGGTTTATTACCGGCCAGTGGTTTCACCGGGCTGAAGGCCATAGCCGGTGACGATCTGACAGCACAGCTGGTGCTTTTGGAGCGGACGCTGTTTGCTTCGTCTCAAAGCACCGGGCCGGATCTGGATATACTGAACCGAGGTTTGGCTGAGCTGCATAAGCAGTTGCCCGGGCCGCAGTCCGGGCAGGATAAAACAGCCGGTTTATCAGCTTTTTATCCAGGCCAGTAACCGATCAGCGGGGCTGGATTATTTTCGGTTCGGCAGGGTTAACATGAATAGTTTGATCCTGGTCGGTATACCGGCGGTTTGTGCTTGCCCGCTGCCGGGTATTTTTATATAACCACTGGCAGACAATTTATATCCGCATACAGGTGCCCCGAACCGTTAAACGGTGAGGGGAGAATCGGGAATCCGGTGTGAGTCCGGAACGTGCCCAACGCTGTGAAGGGGATTCTGTAAACAGGCATTTGCCAGCCACTGAGTGATCTCGGGAAGGTGTTTACAGAAGTTGATCCTGAGTCAGAAGACCGGCCTGTAAGTATCAGAAAAAGTGTTTGGACAGGCACTTACCGCCACCATATTAAGGGGAATACCTATGGGGCACGCAACAACTGATTTTCCGCATCAGGAAACCATTCGCTTTACTTCACAGGACCGTGACGGTCTGTATAAAACCATTTTTAACCGCCGGGATGTGCGCGGGCAGTTCCGGCCGGACAGCATTCCTGATGAGGTGCTCAGCAGGGTGCTGTATGCGGCTCACCATGCACCGTCGGTAGGCTTTATGCAGCCCTGGGATTTTATGCTGATCCGCGATGCCGGGGTGCGTCAGCAGGTGAAAGGTCTGTTTGATAAGGCCCATGATGAAGCGGCAGAAATGTTTCCTGAAGAGAAGCAGGACACCTACCGCTCCCTGAAGCTCGAGGGCATTCTGGAGTCACCGCTGAATATCTGTATTACCTGCGACCGCAGCCGCACCGGCCCGACAGTGATCGGCCGTACCCATATTCCGGAAATGGATGTGTATAGCAGTGTGTGTGCGGTACAGAACCTCTGGTTAGCTGCCCGGGCTGAAGGGTTGGGGATCGGCTGGGTGAGCATTATGGACCCGGAGAAACTTCAGGATGTACTGGGAATTCCCCGGGATATCGTACCGGTTGCCTATCTGTGTATTGGCTATGTGGATCATTTCTACAAACGGCCGGAACTTGAATCGGCCGGCTGGCTGCCCCGGGCACCGCTGGAAAGCCTGCTGCATTTTGATCAGTGGGGTAACCGGGATACTGAGGGGCAGGAAAGCATTACTGAAGCGATCGCGTCTCAGGCTGACTTTCCTCATCAGTCCTTCTGAGGGTTGGGCGCAGGGGCTGTGACTGTGACTTGGCCTGTAGTTGAGCTTGTGGCTGATCCGGAAACAATACAGTTACGGCCCTGACGTTTGGCGTCGAGCAGAGCTTTATCCGCGCTATCGAATAAAGCTTCTGCCGTTTGGCCTTTGTATTCGGCTACGCCAATGCTGATGGTCAGCTGTTCACCGTCAAAGGCGTTTTCCTCAATACTTTGCCGGCAGGCTTCGGCCAGCTTTAACGCTCCCTGCAACGGGGTGTCCGGCAGGAGTATGACGAATTCTTCACCGCCGTAGCGGGCGCAGAAATCCTGATGCCGGACCCGTTGTTGCAGCAGTTCTGCAACCCTGATCAGTACCTGATCACCAAAGCTGTGGCCGCGGTTATCATTCAGTATCTTAAAGTGATCAATATCGATAACCAGAAGGCTGAGCGGGGTTTCCCGGATTCCTGCGTGGTGGATTTCCTGGCTGAGTTCACTGTTAAAGGCGCGGCGGTTATTCAGCCCGGTGAGTTCATCGGTCAGGGTCAGGCGGCGCAGTTCGCTGTTGGCGCTGTCGAGCCGCTGTCTGGATTCATACAGCTGCCGTTCCCTTGCTTCCAGCACTTTGAGGGACTTTCTTAGCCGTAACAGTTGCATCACCTGATTGCCCAGCGCAGTCAGAGCGCGGGTCTGTTCTTCGCTGATCGTCTGCGGCCGGGTATCCACTGCACAGAGGGTGCCCAGTACCATGCCGGCATCATCAATCAGCGGGACGCCAGCGTAAAAACGTACATGGGGCGGATGGGTGACCATGCCGATATCTTTCACCCGGGAATCTTCAAGTGTATCGGGAACAATGAGCGGTTCGCTTCCCATAATGGTCCGGGAGCAGATAGCAAAGCCCCGGGGGACTTCTTCAGCGGCGATGTTGTAGCGGGCTTTATGCCATTTCCGCTCAGCATCGAGAAAAGCGATCATGGCTTTGTCTACGCCGCAGATAAAGGCCGCCAGCCGGGCAATGTCGTCATAGGCCTGTTCAGGAAGGGTGTCGAGAATATCGTAGTCTTCCAGCGCCAGCAGCCGTTCAGACTCGTTTTCCGGAAGCGGGAAAGTGTACGTCATTTCATCACCTTAACCTGTCAGTACTTCGGTCACGCCAACAGCTTCCGGCCGGATTCAGTCATCCGGAACCAGAGCCGGCAAGATCTGTATCAACGTATTGTCTTTCAATATCTATGAAAATAGACCGCTAATACAGTAATTATAAATCTGTGCTACCCATAAGGGGTATGTACCCTCTCTGCGGGAGGGGGGTAGTATGGATTCTATTCCGATTTTTTGGGTTATCCGAACATCGATTTTCAGGGGCAATGAACATGAGTAAGTCTGTTAAAAAGCCGGCGTTTGACTGGCAGGATCCGTTATCTGTTGAAGCGCAGCTGAGCGAAGAAGAACGCATGGTGCGCGACACGGCCAGAGAGTACTGCCAGGAGCGACTGTTGCCCCGGGTAACTGAAGCAAACCGCCATGAGATTTTCCACACTGAAATTATGCCTGAGCTGGGTGAGCTGGGCTTACTGGGCTCAACCCTGCCGGAACAGTATGGCGGCGCGGATGTGAATTATGTGTGTTACGGCCTGGTTGCCCGTGAAGTGGAGCGGGTAGACAGCGGTTACCGTTCGGCGATGAGTGTGCAGTCTTCACTGGTAATGCACCCTATCTACACTTACGGCACTGAAGCTCAGCGGATGAAGTATCTGCCTAAGCTGGCCAGCGGTGAGTGGATCGGTTGTTTCGGCCTGACCGAACCGGATGTGGGTTCTGACCCGAATAATATGAAAACCCGTGCAGTAAAAGTGGACGGCGGCTATCAGCTGAAAGGCGCCAAGATGTGGATCACCAATTCACCGGTGGCGGATGTCTTTGTGGTCTGGGCCAAGCTGGACGGTGTGGTACGCGGCTTTATTCTGGAAAAGGGCATGCAGGGGCTGAGTGCGCCGAAAATCGAGGGTAAGTTTTCCCTGCGGGCATCGGTCACCGGCGAAATCGTAATGGATGATGTCTTTGTACCGGAAGAAAATATCTTCCCTGAAGTACAGGGGCTGGCTGGTCCGTTCGGGTGCCTGAACAAGGCCCGTTACGGCATCGCATGGGGCGCTCTGGGCGCGGCAGAATTCTGCTGGCACAGTGCCCGTCAGTATACGCTGGACCGGATTCAGTTTGGCCGTCCGCTGGCAGCCAACCAGCTGATCCAGAAAAAGCTGGCGGATATGCAGACTGAAATTACTCTGGGTCTGCAGGCGTGTCTGCAGATGGGACGCCTGATGGATCAGGACGCCTGCCCGGTTGAACTGATTTCCCTGCTTAAGCGTAATAACTGCGGTAAGTCACTGGATATTGCGCGGATGTCCCGGGACATGCACGGCGGTAACGGCATTTCCGATGAGTTCGGCGTGATCCGTCATGTGATGAATCTGGAAGCGGTGAATACCTATGAAGGCACCCATGACGTGCACGCCCTGATTCTGGGGCGGGCGCAGACCGGCATTCAGGCATTCTTCTAATTCAGGCGGGAGGTTCCGATGGGCGCGCTTTCACATATTCGGGTACTGGATCTCAGCCGCATACTGGCTGGCCCCTGGGCCGGCCAGACACTGGCAGATTACGGTGCCGAAGTCATTAAAGTAGAACGTCCCGGCAGTGGTGATGACACCCGCCGCTGGGGGCCTCCGTTTGTTAAGGATGCAGAAGGTAACCCCGGTGATGCTGCGTATTATCACAGCGCCAACCGGGGTAAAAAATCAGTGGCGATAGATATCACCAGTGCTGAAGGGCAGGCACTGGTGCGTAAGCTGGCTGCTGAAGTGGATGTGGTTATTGAGAACTACAAAGTCGGTGGCCTGGCAAAATACGGGCTGGATTACGATAGCCTGAAAGCGGTGAACCCCCGTCTGGTTTACTGCTCAATCACCGGTTTTGGTCAGGACGGCCCCTATAAACAGCGGGCCGGTTATGACTTTATGATTCAGGCCATGGGTGGCCTGATGAGTGTCACCGGCGAACCTGAAGGCCAGCCGATGAAGGTGGGTGTGGCACTGGCAGATGTGATGACCGGCTTGTATGCAGTGACGGCCATTCAGGCGGCATTGCTGCACCGGGAGCAGTCCGGAGAAGGGCAGTATATTGATATGTCTCTGCTGGATGTACAGGTCGCAGCGCTGGCCAATCAGGCGATGAATTATCTGGTGGCGGAACAGCCACCGGCCCGGCTGGGTAATGCCCATCCGAATATTGTGCCCTATGAAGCCTTTGCTACAGAGGATGGTCATATCATTCTTGCGGTGGGGAATGACAGTCAGTTCCGGGCGTTCTGTGAACTGGCCGGTGCCGCGGATCTGGCTGAAAATCCGGCATTTGCCACCAATCCCCAGCGGGTCGCCAATCGCGCTGATCTGATTCCGCTGATTAAACATCTGATGAAGCAGTACAGCAGTGACTGGTGGCTGACCCAGCTGGAAGGGTGTGGCGTGCCGTGCGGACCGATTAATACCCTGGATCAGGTGTTCAGTGATCCTCAGGTGCAGCACCGGGAAATGAAGGTGAACCTGCAGCATCCGGAGATTGGCTCTGTGCCCGGTGTGGCTAACCCGGTGAAGTTTTCCGGTACACCTGTGACCTATCAGTCGGCATCGCCGTTACTGGGCGAGCACAGTGATGAAGTGCTGCAGCAGCTGGGGTTGGATGCCGCTGAGATTGCCAAATTACGTCAGGACCGGGTCATCAGTTAACGCTGAGGCCGGGTTATTCATACTGAAAACCGCCCGCTGGCGGTTTTTTTATACCGGATATTTTTGCCTGCAGTTGCCCGGGGCATCTGCCGTGCAGGGATATCACAGAGAATTCAGGAGATAAGGTGTTGAATTTACAGGATCAGGAACTGTTCCGTCAGCAGGCATATATTAATGGCCAGTGGCTGGATGCCGATGAGACTGGCGTTAACCCGGTGTTAAACCCGGCGAACGGTGAACAACTGGCCACCGTACCGGATATGGGGGCAGTTGAAACCCAGCGGGCCATTGATGCCGCTAATGCAGCGTTGCCGTTATGGAAGGCGAAAACCGCGAAAGAGCGGGCGGCGATACTGCGTAAATGGTATGAGCTGATCGTGGCTGCCAAGGATGATCTGGCGTTGCTGATGACCGCTGAACAGGGCAAACCGCTGGCAGAAACCGGTGGTGAAGTTTTGTACGGTGCATCCTTTATTGAGTGGTTTGCTGAAGAAGGTAAGCGCACTTACGGTGATGTTATTCCAACCCATGCTGCAGATAAGCGCATCATGGTGACCAAGGAGCCGATCGGCGTGGTGGCTGCGATAACCCCCTGGAACTTCCCGAATGCCATGATCACCCGTAAAGCGGCGCCAGCCCTTGCTGCTGGTTGCACCATGGTGCTGAAACCTGCAGAAGATACACCATTGTCAGCGCTAGCGCTGATGGTGCTGGCTGAACGGGCGGGCATTCCCGCCGGCGTGCTGAATGTGGTGACCACTAAACGGCCGGTGGAAGTGGGTAAAACCCTGACCGACAGCCCGGTGGTGCGTAAGCTTTCGTTCACCGGCTCTACGGCAGTGGGCAAGCAGCTGATGCGCCAGTGTGCCGATACCGTGAAGAAGATGTCGTTGGAGCTGGGCGGTAACGCACCGCTGATCATTTTCGACGATGCTGATCTTGATAAGGCCGTGCAGGGGGCCATTGCCTCTAAATTCCGTAATGCCGGCCAGACCTGTGTCTGTGCGAACCGGGTGCTGGTGCAGAGCGGTGTGTATGAAGAGTTTGCCGCCATGTATGCCGCTGAAGTGGCGAAGCTGCAAACCGGCAACTGCCTGGAAGGTAATTTCCAGCAGGGCCCGATGATCAACGGTCAGGCAGTGGAAAAAGTCACCGGCATGCTGAACGATGCGGTGGAAAAGGGCGCCCGTGTACTGTGCGGCGGTCAGCCCCATGAACTGGGCGGTAACTTCTTTGAACCGACGGTGCTGGCGGATGTGACGCCGAAGATGCGGGTGGCAAAAGAGGAAATCTTCGGCCCGATTGCACCGCTGTTCCGTTTTGAGACTGAAGCTGAAGCCATTCAGATGGCGAATGATACTGAGTACGGTCTGGCGGCCTATTTCTTCAGCCGTGATCTGGGCCGGGTATTCCGGGTATCAGAAGGGCTGGAGTACGGTATGGTGGCGGTGAACGAAGGTATTCTTTCCACTGAAGTGGCGCCTTTTGGCGGTGTTAAAGAATCCGGCGTGGGCCGTGAAGGTTCCAAATACGGCATCGAAGATTATCTGGAAATTAAATATACCCTGCTGGGCGGCATAAACGGCTAATCCGAATCACTTCGGGTAAGTGTCCGGTGATAAACCACCTGTACGCATTCAGCGGCAGGTGGTTTTTTTATGGGCGCTGTTTGGCTAGAAACAAGAAGCCGGGGTTGCCTTGATTTATTGTCAGATTATTCAGATAGTTATCTTTGAAGGCATGTTGCTGTGGCAGGTTAGCACAGTGGCTGAGTAAAGGTGTTTGTGCTGATATTTAACGGAATGTTGTGATGGCATGGTCTGAATATTTTAGCTTCTGATCCGCAGATAACAGAGGCACGTACACAGTAATGACAGCAGAGTCGGAAGTCAGGGATGCACTTCATATCGCAGCTTTGCATAGTCAGTAATGGTTTATAGCCAGGGATGGATGACGATGAAAAAATTCTTAGCAGTAAAACGGACATATGTTCTTCTGAATGTGTTTTGGCTGGCGTGCTTTGCGGCATTACCGGCAGCGGGGGCCAGCTATCAGCCTTCGGTGCCGGGAGTTAAAAATACCGACCGGGCGCGGGCTGTCCTCCCAGATAAAAATGCTCAGCAGGGGTTCTCTTACCGGTTTCAGGAGAAGATTGAATACACGGATCAGTTCAATGTCTATATCGTCGGGCAGCACTGTTACCGGGGAGGGCCGGTGCGTTTTTCTGTGCCGGAAGAGCATTTTGTTATCAGTATCGGCGATCAGGAATACGAAGTGTTTGGCAGGAGTGTCTGGGACCGGTTTTATACGGATTCCCGCTGGAATTTTATCCTCAGTAAATTGCAGCTGGGATACTGGGTTGTCGAGTTACAGGGTGATGCCTGTGCTGATGTTGTACTGGATACCCGGTATAAAACGGCTGAGTTGTTGAAACAGGCCCGCGGCAGTGACGTGGCGGTGAAGGTACTTAATAAGGCGGATGACATGATTGGCGCATTTGTCTTACAGATAAGGTGAGATTCCGGGCTGCCCGGTTGTCCGGTCAGCCCCACAGGCTATACCTGTTTAGCGATAACGGTGGAATCACTGTGGGGATTTCATGTCATACAAGGATATGCAGCCAGATCAGAGGCGATGGTTATGAAATATGTATTTTTGCTGGCGGCGACACTTTTGTTGTCGGCCTGTGCAAGTCTGAATAAACAGCAATGTCTGGATGGCCAGTGGCAGGATATCGGCTACGCGGATGCCATGAAGGGTCTGACAACGGCCCGCTATGATGAACACCGCGAAGCCTGTTTTGATTACGGTGTCAGCCCTGATTTTGATGCTTACAGTGCTGGCCATAAAGCCGGTGTGCCGGATTTCTGTACCGCTGAATCGGGCTTTAAAGCAGGCCGCCGGGGTTATGATTATCAGGGGTTCTGCAGTGATTATGATGAGCAGGCCTTTCTGGACGGGCATGCCGAAGGGCTGGAGATTTATCAGATCGAACGGCAGATCAGCACCGCCCGCCAGTTTCTCTACAGCGCTGATATGGATTACACCCTCGGTGGCGGTTTTGGCGAAGCCTACTATGAATTCAAAATTGACCGGCTTGAGTTAAAACGGGATGAGATGCTAGAACGCAGCCGTTATTATCGCGCCAAATAAACTGACGCTCTGAAGGATATATCCCGGTTATGGATCAGGAAGCAACGGAAGCCCGCTGGCAGAAATACTACGCGCAGGTCAGCACACAATCGCACCGTAAACTGACCGCCATGGCAGTGAAGGCACTCAGCCCGGCGCTGCAAAAAACCGCACTGGACTGCGGTTGCGGCATCGGCAGTGACATCGCGTATCTGCTGGAACAGGGATTTGATGTGCAGGGTTTTGATATTCGCGAAGAACCGCTGGATGTGTGCCGGCAGCGTTTCAGCGACTGCCCCTGGCTAACACTTACCCAGGCTGATTTTATGGAATTCGGGTATTCACCGGTTAGCTTGATTGTTGCTAATTCAAGTTTGTTTTTCTGTCCGCAACCGGCGTTTCCCGATGTCTGGCAACGGATGATCGACGCACTGCCGGCTGGCGGTATCTTCAGTGGTGATCTTCTGGGAGTGAATGACAGCTGGGTCAGCAGCCCGGATCATGATGTATCTGCTTTTACTGCTGCCGACGTAGATGCGCTGTTTACCGGCTTTGAGATTATCTACCGCCATGAGCGGGATGAGCCGGGCCAAACGGCTCTGGGGCGAAGTAAGCACTGGCATATGCACACGGTGATCGCCCGAAAAGGTGCTGCGGATCAGGGACTGATCAGAACCAGATGATTTGCGTGGATGTGATGTGTGCGTCATCCAGATCAATTATCCGGTAGCCCTGCCGGCTGATGTCCAGCTGGTGGGCCGCCCAGAAA
The DNA here is from genome assembly GCF_017051665.1 of Aliamphritea spongicola. Classification (NCBI taxonomy): domain Bacteria; kingdom Pseudomonadati; phylum Pseudomonadota; class Gammaproteobacteria; order Oceanospirillales; family Oceanospirillaceae; genus Aliamphritea; species Aliamphritea spongicola. Next base: position 125,627 of record NZ_JAFIDL010000004.1, on the reverse strand, counting down.
TCTTCATGGTCCACGTTATCTTCCGGCTGTGCATGCTGCGCATAGGCGAAGGTGGATGGGCAGGTGAGTACGCGCACGCCGTTAACTGTCTGATCACTGTCATTGTGGGTGTGACCGGCTACAACGGCCTGTGTATTCGGGGCATCTTTAAGGATATTCAGTAACGCATCCGGATTGTGCAGCTGGCACCCGGAAGAAGGGCAGACTTTCCCCGGGGTATGATGTAAGGCGACCAGCACCGGTGCCTCACCGGCGGTTTGCAGTTGCTGTCTGAGCCGTTCCAGCCTGGATGTGTTCAGTTTACCGAATTCTTCTCCGGGTACGTGTGAATCCAGAAGTAACACATGCCAGCCCTGAATGTGGATCGCCTGCTGAAAACTGATCTGGGGTGTAGCTGAAAAGGCTTCAGCCATATTGTCCGGCAGGTCATGGTTACCCGGTAAAACAGATACGGGGCAGCTCAGTGGCGTCATACAGTTTGCAAAACGCTGATAACTCTTCAGGGAACCGTCTTCACTGATATCGCCGGTAACAAGAATCAGGTCAGGGGCCGGTTGCAGGTGCTGAATGCTGTTGATGGCGGCACTGAGTGATTCGCCGGTATCGACACCGTATAGTTCTTCGCCCGGAGACGGTGTCAGGTGTATATCACTGAGCTGTACAATGCGCAGGCGGGCCATATCCGTGTCCGTTGTGGGCTGAAATGAAGTGGCAGTTTACCCTTTTAGCTCGATTTCAATAAATACAAATTCATGTTCGTTGGCGTTAACCACATTGTGCCTGATACCGGCAGGGCGGTAATAGGATTCGCCGGCGGTTAACTCAGAAAACTGTTCTGTTTCCTGTTCATGGCTCTCTTCCCTGTCAGTTTCTCCGGTAAGTGTTTCCAATAGCAGTCTGCCACTGGTTTGTGGCACGACGATGTAGGCCATTGCGTGGGTATGCCAGCCAGTTTCGGCGAAGGGGGCAAAGCGCCATTCCGTGACGATAACCTGATCATTCTCAATTTGTACCCGGCTCTGCGCTTTCAGTCTGTTGTGCTGCATGGTCTGTCCCTTAACTGTCCGTCGTTTTAGTCAGGCATCCAGCTTACGCCTGTTTAAAAACTGATCAGTAGGGCCACGGTTGTGTGCAGTGGTAGTACCAGCGGCAGCTAGCTTTCAGTAGGAGATATTTTTTAAAGCGCACATTTCATCTTGTACCCGCCAGTAACTTCGAAGTCCTGATTCAGATAGAAGTCGACCGTGTTCTGAAATTCCTGAACAGGTGGTGTACATAGCTCTAATCTTTTCCAGGCTTGTGTCTTTGCATAGTGTTTTGCTTTCTGGAGCAGGGCTTCGCCTGTTTTCTTGTTGCGGTATTCCGGTAAAACATAGAATTCCTGAATGATGCCAAAGCTGCCTTCTGTGTATAGTGCATAGCTTTCACACATGGCAATAAAGCCAATGATTTTATCCTCGTACCAGGCGCCTAACACCCGGTAGCGCTGCTCTTCAAGAAAGCGTTTACACAGAACAGTTGTCTGCGGCAGGTCGACATCAAAGTGCTGGGTGCCGGTGCGTTCTATAATTTCATTGGTAAGGCAGACAGCCAGTCCGGCTATCTCTGCTGCATTATCAGCATTTACAAAGTCGATTTTCACTCTGGTATCCATACACGTGTCTGAGGGTAAGAAAGTGTCAGGGTAAAGAGTTTTACTGGAAGTAAAAAGCCCCCGGAGAAGGTTTCCCCGGGGGCTTTTTAGTCGTGCTTTTCAGAAGGTCAGCTAAACAGAAAGATTAGCGGCCGGTTTTGATATCAGACCAGGTACGGTTCTGAACCTTGGCGATTTTCGGTGGAGTCTGTGTGCCCAGGAACAGGCGGTCACGGACTTCATCGCTTGGGTAGATGTTCGGGTTACCGGTGATTTCAGGGTCAACCAGTTCGTTGGCTGCTGAGTTAGGGTTAGCGTAGGCAACGTATTCGGTGATCGGGGCGATAACGTCCGGACGCATTACAAAGTTAATGAACTTGTGCGCGTTTTCAGCATTTTTCGCATCGGCAGGAATCATCATCATATCGAACCAGATTTCTGCACCTTCCTTAGGAATGGTGTATTCAATGTTTACGCCGTTCTCGGCTTCGATTGCACGGTACTGAGCCTGGAATACGTCACCGGAGAAACCGATAGCCACACAGATATCACCGTTGGCCAGGTCGTTGATGTACTGGGAAGAGTGGAACTGGCGGATGTGAGGGCGGATGCTCTTCAGCAGCTCAGCGGCTTCACCGTCGGTTTTGTAGTCCTTACGTTTGTTGCTGTTAGGATCTTTACCCAGATAGTTCAGTACCAGTGGCATCACTTCGTTCGGGGAGTCCAGAATGGTGACACCGCAGTCAGCCAGTTTTTCGATGTTTTCTTTCTTAAAGATCAGGTCCAGGCTGTCTACCGGGGCATCTTCACCCAGTGCCGCTTTAACCATGTCTACGTTGTAACCGATACCGGTGGTACCCCACAGGTACGGCAGGCCGTATTTGTTGCCCGGGTCAGCGTTAGCCAGGGTTTCCAGCAGGGCCGGGTCCAGGTTTTCAAAGTTAGGTAACTTGCTGCGGTCCATTGGCTGGAAAATACCGGCAGCGATTTGCAGACGCATAAATGTAGAGCTTGGCACCACCAGGTCGTAACCGGAGTTACCGGCCAGCAGTTTAGCTTCCAGGGTTTCGTTACTGTCGTAAACGTCGTAGGTCACCTTAATACCGGTTTCAGCTTCGAAACGCTCAATGGTGTCTTCGGCAATATAATCAGACCAGTTATAGAAGTTCAGTACTTCTTCCGCCTGGGCAGACAGGGTCATGCCGGATAAGCCAATCGCCAGTGACGATGCGATAAGTTTCAATCGGGATGGTAAAGCTGTTTTCATTATTTTCTGCCTCACGTTTTGGTGCCTGCGTATGATGCCGGCAAGTAGTTAGTGCCGCAGGGTATGGTCTGCGGCACGGTTTCTTTTATACGTTCAGTAACAGGAACTCACGTTCCCAGGAACTGATTACCTGATGGAAGGTTTCAAATTCTGCCCGTTTCACGCCAATGTAGGCGTCAATGAAACGTGAACCCATGATTTCACGCAGTTCAGGACATTCCTCCAGCAGACGCAAACCTTCTTCCAGTGAGCGGGCCAGTTCGACGGAGTCGCCGTCTTTTACAGCCGGGCCTTCTGTTGGTTTGGTCGGGTCAATTTTGTTAATCAGCCCCAGGTAGCCACATGCCAGGCTGGCAGCAATGGCCAGATACGGGTTGCAGTCAGCGCCCGGGAAGCGGTTTTCGATCCGGGTGGCTGCCGGTACGGCTTCCGGTGCACGCAGGCCGGTAGTACGGTTATCCACGCCCCATTTCATATTCACCGGTGCGGCGATATCCGGCGCAAAGCGGCGGTATGAGTTAACGTTCGGTGCGTAGAAACTGATGGCATTCGGGGTGAATGTCTGCAGACCGCCCATGTAGTGATAGAACATATCGCTGTAGCTGCCGTCTTCGTTGGCAAATACGTTCTTACCGGTTTTAACGTCGATCAGGCTCTGGTGGATATGCATTGAGCTGCCAGGCTCTGCTTCCATTGGCTTCGCCATGAAAGTTGCATAGATGTTGTGCTTCAGTGCCGTTTCCCGCAGGGTGCGTTTGAAGACAAATACCTGATCCGCCAGTTTCAGGGCATCGCCGTGCAGGAAATTAATTTCCATCTGCGCGGCACCGGATTCATGAATAAGGGTATCCACATCCAGCCCCTGAGCATCACAGTAGTTATACAGGGTGTCGATGATCGGGTTGAATTCGTTAACCGCATCAATGCTGTAAGACTGACGGGCGGTTTCCTGACGGCCTGAGCGGCCGGTGGCCGGACGGATTTCGTAGTCAGGATCAAGGTTCTTTTCGATCAGATAAAATTCAACTTCCGGCGCGATAACCGGGCGCAGGCCTTTATCTTCATAGAGTTTCAGTACCCGGCGCAGCACGTTACGGCTGGAAAGCGGGTGTGGCTGGCCATCGAAGGTGAAACAGTCGTTAATTACCTGAGCAGTGGGTTCGTCGGCCCAGGGGACGAGACGCAGGGAGTCCGGGTCAGGGACCAGCACCATATCTTTATCGGTCGGGTCGACAATGTCGTCGTGGTTTTCCGCCCATTCGCCGTTAACTGTCTGTACCAGAAGCTGTTCGGGAATCCGGCCACCTTTTTCCGCGAGGAATTTATTCGTTGGGTAGAATTTGCCCCGGGCATTACCGGTCATGTCCGGCATGGTGGATTCAACTTCAGTGATACCGTGTTCTTTGAGAAACCTTGCTACGGCTTCCATAAGTCACCTTCTTATAATGTCTTGTCGTGGAAAGTGGCTGCCGGACGCATTCCGGTCAGGCCAGCTCTCAGCCAATAATTGTGTTAATAAACAGTTTGTTAGCATACAAGTACAAGAATAGCTTAGCAGTAATAAATTAGTCCTTATATGCCCCCTGGGGGATATATTTTTTAACTGCCGTTTGCTGTTAAGCACCTGCCTGTTAACTGAGTGATAACCGGACAGATTTATTTAACCCGAAATATCATTCGAGTTTTAGAGTATTTTATTGATTGCCTTAAATCAATACGGAAAGGTGAAAAAATTATTGGTTTATGGCGCTTGTAAGTGTGTTTTTTTAGAATTATTATTCGGTTTATTGAGTTTTTGTGAGAGTTGGTTTGACCACTTTTGCTGGCTATTTGATAAAAAATAATGATAATTCAGCAGCTTGTCAGATATACCTGATCAATTTGCACCGCAGCACTCGGAGACCCGCATATGACATTGTCCGGATACGAACCTTCTTATTACTCGGCCACTGCGAACGTATCGCCGGTGCTGGCCGGCATTCAGGGGCAACCTTTGCGGGGCGAAACCCAGGCGGATGTGTGTATTGTCGGTGCCGGTTTTACCGGGCTGTCTGCAGCACTGCATCTGGCGCAGAAAGGTTATTCCGTGGTGTTGCTGGATGCGGAAAAGGTAGGCTGGGGCGCTTCCGGCCGTAACGGTGGGCAGGTCTGCCAGGGGCACAATATGGATCATGAAGACATGATCGATAAAGTGGGCCGTCAGGCAGCAGACAGCCTCTGGGATATGTCGGTTGAATCCGTTGAGCTGGTGAAGTCACTGATTGCTGAACACCAGATTGAATGTGATCTGAAACAGGGGGTGCTGCACGTTGCTGCCAAACCGGGCCATGTTGAAGAGATCCGTGAAAGTGTTGAATACAAGCGCAACGTCATTGGTTATCAGGATATTGAATACGTTGATACGCCTGACGTGCAAAGCATGCTGGGCACTGACCGTTATCACGGCGGTGAGCTTTGGAAAGAAGCGGTTCACCTGCACCCGCTGAATTATGCACTGGGGCTGGCGGAAGCCGCAGTTAAAGCCGGGGTACGGATTTACGAGCATACCCGGGTGACTGACTATACCCGCGGTGAGAACCCGCAGGTGAATACCACCGAAGGGGTGGTGAAGGCCAAATATATTCTGCTGGCCTGTAACGGCTATCTGGGTAAGCTGGAACCGCGCATTGCCGGTAAGATCATGCCGATCAACAATTTTATTATTGCCACTGAACCGCTGTCGGATGCTCAGTGCAGAGCGATTAACCGTGAAGATTACGCGGTGGCGGATTCACGGTTTGTGATTAACTATTTCCGCCTTTCCGGCGATAACCGCCTGCTCTGGGGCGGCGGTGAGAACTATACCTCTAAATTTCCGGCGGATATTCCATCTTTTGTACGTAAGTACATGCTTGAGTTTTACCCGCAGCTGGAAGATGTGAAGATTGATTACGGCTGGGGTGGCACCCTGGCGATTACCCTGAACCGGATGCCGCATTTCGACCGGATTGACCAGAATGTGTTCGTGGCGCAGGGCTATTCCGGGCACGGTGTGGCACTGGCGACGCTTGGCGGCAAGCTGATGGCGGAAGCAATCAGTGGCAGTGCCGAAAAGTTTGATACCTTTGCAAATGTTCCCACACCGACATTTCCTGGTGGTACTTTATTACGATGGCCGGGATTAGTGGCCGGAATGCTGTATTATTCGTTACGTGACCGCTTTTTTTAACGTCGATCAGTCTGGCTGACCCTGAATATGCCTGGCTGATCCAGCAGGTATATTTGGAAGCATGAAAACAAAGCAGAATCTATCACCCAGAAATGCACCGGTTCAGGGGCGCTCAAAGTTGCGTTCCAAACAGATCATTGATGTGACCGGTGAACTGCTTGAACGGGTTGGCCTGGATGATCTGAACACTATTCTGATTGCCAAGGAAGTCGGGATATCCATCGGTTCCCTGTACCACTACTTCCCGAACAAACAGGCCATTCTGTATGCGATGGGGCTGCGCTGGCTGAATGAAATCGATGCGATTCTGCAGGAGTTTCAGGGCTGGCCGGTGGAAGAATATGAGCTGGAAGAACTGGTAGATAAAATGGTTCAGCTGAACCTTAAAGCCTACCGCAAGCAGAAAGCCATGCTGACCCTGGTGCAGGCAATGTTCTCAGTGCCGGAACTGCGGGAACTGGATACCCAGCACGATGAGCTGGTGATCAGCAAAATGGCAGAAATATTTAAACGCATGGGAATCAACGCCCATGTAAAAGAGCGTGAGCGTCTTGCCCGGGTTTATCTGGAAAGCACCCATGCGCTCTTCCTGACAGTGGTTAACCAGAAAGGTGAACGTGCCAAACGTACCCTGCAGGATCTTAAATTCATGGTTTGCAGCCTGCTGCGCCAGTATCAGGAAACCTATCGCTGATCGGCATACCGGGCTGCAGACATTTTATTATGTTATGCGGCCCGGAGAATACCGATGTCAAAACTGCAACGCCTGCCAGCTTCTGTTGGCAATGCTGAATCTACCCCCATTGCTGCTGAAAAGCTGATCAGCGGTAACCCCACCAATATGCTCAACAATATGTTTACCAACGCGAAGGAAAATTTCTTCTGTGGCGTCTGGTCATCAACTGAAGGGAAGTGGGAGCTGAACTACACCGAGGATGAATTCTGCTACATCATCAGCGGCAAAGCGGTGATTACCGATGCAGACGGGCAGAGTGAAACAGTTGAGGCCGGCGATGCATTTACGATTTCAGCGGGTTTCAGCGGCAGTTGGGAAACCATCGGCGAAGTGAAGAAGTTTTACGCGATCTACGAAGAATAAGCCGCTTTCAGCACGGTTATTCCGAAATATAAAAGCATATCCGTATGGGTATGCTTTTTTTGTTTAAGGCATCAGGTTAGTAGCCGAGTGCTGCTGATGGGGGAATTAGGCACAGATAACCCGGTTTCTGCCATTCTGTTTGGCATCGTACAGGGCTTTATCGGCACGCTTGAGAATCTGTTCCGGCTTTTCATCCTGTGCTGCAATGCTGGTTTGACCGATGCTCAGTGTGATGTTCAGTTCAGATGCCCCGGTCACCGACAGTGGCTTTTCTCCGATATTCAGCCGTATTCTTTCTGCCAGCGCCTGCCCTGCGATCTGGCTGGTATGGGGTAATAGCACTACGAACTCATCGCCCCCCAGGCGGCCGGTAATATCGCCGGCCCGCATCAGTTGATTGAAGCGTTCGGTAATTGCCAGTAACACCTTATCGCCAATGTCGTGGCCGTGGTTGTCATTAATATCCTTGAAGTTATCAACGTCGATCATCAGCACAGAAAATACAATGCCGTGGCGTTTTGCCTGACTGAATTCCCGGTTGAGTACTTCGTTAAAGTAGCGGCGGTTGTAGAGCCCGGTAAGCGGGTCTGTGTTGGCCTGCATACTCAGGTATTTATTCTCGGAAATGGTTTTTTCCAGCGAGTGGACCAGCTCGACGTATTCAGTAATATCCCGCAGGGCTGCGAGTACCTGCCGGCCATCCCGGGTGCGAATATTGTTGAGGCGGATTTCCACCGGGATTTCCCGTCCGTTCTTATGCAGGGCGTAGGTATCCTGGCGGGTACGTTTCAGGTTGCGCAGGTTGTCGTCGTTGGCATGGGCATCCCGGTGGGCTTTATGATTCACCCGGTAGGCTGGGGGTACCAGCTCATCCACGTTCATTTTCAGTAGCTCTTCGTTGCTGAAGCCCAGGAGAATGCTGGCTTCGGCATTGGCTCTGACAATCATGCCATTGGTGTCGCTTTGGATAAGGGCATCCGGTGACATATCAAACAGGGCCTGGCTTTCATCCAGCGCCAGTTTGGTGGAGGTGTACAGCTCATCCATTTTTAACAGATTGTGGTTTAGCTGCTGCTCCATCTCCATTTGCTGGGTGATATCGTTGTGGGCACCCAGCATGCGGATGGGCGTGCCTTCAGAGTCACGGATGGCCATGCCCCGGCAGCGGACCCATACAGTTGAACCTGAGGCATGCTTATAGCGAACAACCTGATCGTAAGGGTGATCCGGGTCGGCCAGATGTTTATTGAAGTTATCCAGTGCCAGAGCCAGGTCTTCCTGAAAGATCAGATCCTGCCATTCAGACGCCAGATGTTTTTTTTGCGCCGGATCGATTCCCAGAGTCTGCCAGAATGTCGCGCTCATCCATTCCTGTTCAGGATCCTGAAGATCCCAGTACCAGAGACCGTCCAGTGAGGCACGTTGCAGAAATTCGAAGGTCTTTCTGTCGGACTGGATCAGTGCGTACAGTTCCTTGCGGAGATAATGCTCAGTAGGATCGCTCATAAGAATTGGCTGAATTTTGCTCAGACGGGTAAATCGGCGGACTATAACAAAATTCGTGCCATAAATAACTTAAACGAAAGTGCTAATCTGAAAAAGTTATAAAAGTGGTCGTTTTTGGACAAGGGAGTGTCGGTGTTTATCGAAAAGTGCCGGCAGTGTTTTTTTAAAAGCATCTGCCGGCAGAGAAGGATGGGATCAGGCGATGGTGATGTAACCCATCAGCCCGGTTTTCATGTGTTCGATCACATGGCAGTGGTACATCCAGCGGCCCGGGTTATCGGCAACGAAGGCAATCTGGACCTGTTCGTTACGTTCCATCAGTACTGTGTCAGTGAAGAAAGGATCGATCTTTTTCTGATTAGAACGGATAACCTTAAACATTACCCCGTGGATATGGATAGGGTGGCGGTGCGGGGTGGCATTCTTAAGGTCAAAAATATACGTCTTGCCCAGTTCCAGCGTTGCCAGCGGTGCCGGGATGTTATCCGCACTCATGCCTGTCCAGGGAATACGGTTGATGGCCCAGAACCTTGGCATGGCTTTGCCTTTACTGTCCGCCGGTGTGACGGCACCTTCCCACTCAAATGTAAAACGTTTGATTTCAGCACTGGCCAGATCCGGTTCTGAAAGCGGATTCAGAGGCGGCAGAGGCGCCGTTTCTGCTACCGGGTGGTTCAGTGGTTCCGCAACGGTTTTCAGGCGCAGTAATTCCCGGTATGAGCGTTTGCCCTTGCCATTTTCAATGATGATTTCTTCACCGGCTGGCGGGGCTTTTATGGCAATGTCCACCCGCATACCGGCACCGATAGAGTAGGTGTCCAGTGGTTTGGGTTCCGCCAGAGGGTTGGCGTCGATGCTGATGATATAGGCGGGGTAGTCTTTAACACGCAGTTTATAGACCACGGTGTTATCCACATTGGCGAATCGCAGCCGTAACCAGCCTTCAGCGGGCACATCAATGGCCGGTTTATTGACCCCGTTGACCGTCGGGTAGTTGCCCGGGGTGCCCATGCGTGCCGCATTTCGCGGGGTGGTCAGGGCTTTAAAAGAACCGTCTTTATTCAGGTGCCAGTTCTTTAGCATCAGCGGCAGATCAGCGGCATATTCGTCCGGTGAGAACTGTTCATTGTCTGCCTCTTCCACAATCAGCAGGCCTACCAGCCCCTTACCCAGCTGCTCAACACTGTTTACATGGGGATGGAACCAGAAGGTGCCGGCATCCGGCGGGTTGAAATGATAAACAAAGGTTTCACCCGGCATGATCGGCTTCTGGCTCAGGAAGGGCACTCCGTCCATCTTGATATCAAGCCGGATACCGTGCCAGTGAATGGTGGTTGGTTGCTGAAGTTTATTAACCACCCGGATGGTGATGGGCTTGCCCTGCTTAGCTTTCAGCGGCGCATAGGGGTATTCACCATTAAAACCTAAACCCGGTGTAGTGGTGCCAGGTCTGATTTCAAAATCGGCCGGTTCAACGGTCAGGGTATAGTCATACTCGCCGTTCTTCTGCATACGGGTAACAGGCACACAGCCGGTAAGCACAGCACTGGCCAGCAGGCCGGTTTGCAGGCTGGTTTTCAAAAAGTCGCGACGGTTGACGCTCATGAAAAATCTCTGAATTAATTACAAATGGGAATTGTTTGCGTTTTTATAGGGCCGGGGCTGTTTTGTCAAACGTAAGGGTGGCTAAGGTCAGTTCGAAATAAGGTTTGAGTATTGCCGAGAGGGTAAGGAGCTCTTTGTAGGTAATGAATGTAACTTCTCCATCGCCATAGGTAACAGAGCTCTCGGGTTATGACTCTGATAGGTTTCCTGCTTACTATTATCTCGATTGCATCAGGCGAAGTGGCTTATATATTGATTTGATAAGGATTTTCAGAGCTGCGGTCTGGATTGTCGTGATCTGATTAAGTACATTGGGAACATTCTGATGTAAAGCTGGTTGGCTTTAAAACGAACAACATTGTTAGGGTGTGCAGGATGCAAACACAGAATGTAACTTATGGTTTAGATTCATCATTTGTTAGAAAAACTAAGAAAAAAATTATTTTTGCTTCATTATTTTATATTGTTCCCGGATGCTTAATTGTTGGTTTTAATCTCTTAGATTTTGACTATGTTAAAGCATTATTGGGTATGCCATTAATAGTTTTTGGAGTACATAAGTTTAAAGAAGTACGCTATTGGAAAGAGAATAGCAGTAAAATTAAGTTGGAAATATCTGCAGATCATATTTTAGTTGTTGATAGTAAAGAGAAAAGGTCAATAAAAACCAATAACGTTAAGAAAGTTACTCTTCAACCTATCCATGGAAAAATTAAATCAATAGTGGTAGATGGTTATGATTCCAGTGTTACTAAAATTGAGGGGTTTTCAAGTATGGAAGACATTGCTCAACACCTTAAAAAGTTAGTTGGCGAATCTAAAGTTAAAACAGCAAAGATGCTACATCGCTAGTTTTAACTTGTAGTTCGTGAATGTAATTCACCGCATATAACTGTAGTTTTTACTTTCCATATTCTTTATATTTTTAATACGTAATGTATTTCCATCTGAAACAAAAAAATTAACACATGATAGATATGGGTTTTAGGTTTTGCCCAGTTTGCATGCTAAAGGTATTTTGGTCATAGGTGATGCTTCAGCGATGATTCCCGTATTATTTTCCACATTCTTTCCACCTCACTGCTGTTGTAGTAAGTCAGTTCGAGAGCGTTTTTTCGTAACGCTCTGAACATTCATGAGTTCTGGCTGTCTGGAATTACTATGAACATAAAAGACAAAATAAAGCATTTTTTTACCCAGGAGCTGTCAGTCAGTGACACTCCGGATACGGCAGACAGGTTGCAGCTGGCTGCTGCTACCTTGCTCATTGAGCTCAGTAAGGCGGATTATAAGCGTGATCCGAAGGAGCAGGAGGCCATCGAGGCGGCACTGAATAAGTGTTTTGACCTTGATCCGGAGCAGCTTAGTAAAGTGATCGAGTTGGCAGAGCAGCAGAGCAATGACTTAACATCACTATACCCGTTTACCTCTCTGGTCACAGATAATTACGGTCCTGAAGAACGTTTTGAGTTAGTGAAAATGTTGTGGCAGGTTGCGGCGGCTGACGGTGAAATCAGTAAATTCGAAGATCACTTAATTCGCAGGATCGCGGATCTGATCCATCTGCCTCACGGTGAGTTTATCCGCGCCAAACTGGCGGTGCTTGAGCCGAAAGATCTCTGAATCAGCGGTACTTCTGCTTTTACATCAGGAGCGCTCTGAGTGCAGGATATTCCGGTGACGGACTTGTTTCTGTCACCGGAAGTAAGTAGCAGGGAAGTGGTGTTTCAGTCCATTGGCCAGAGCCGATTGATGGTATTTTTTTCCCGCTCGATTTTTTCGCCGGTCAGGTTGTTCCAGACCATGATGCCGGTACGTCTTTCGATATAGCTGGTTTTTACCTGGTAAGTTTCCAGTTCTCCGTCGGCCCGTGCATTGGGCATTTCAAACGCCCACATTTTCAGCCGGCCGTTTAGCTGTTCCGCCAGTACACATTTGAAAAAGTGACTGGGGATAGGAATTTCCACACCGTTATCATCATGCTGGCCAATAGTTTCCAGCGGGCTGTTGTAGTCAAACACAGGCCCGGTGATCACGTAGGTTTCAACCACGTCTTCCAGCTGATTCAGCTTGCGAATGGCGGTTTCCAGTGTGCGCCATTTTCCCCGGTTCAGTTTTGATGCCTGGGGCGACATGTTGGATAAGAGGAAGGTTTCGCTGTTCTGTACATGGGTGTCGTCCATGTCAGCACTGGCAACCAAATGGCCACGGTCATAGCCGGAGTTGCTGTAGTCGCTCAGGTCGGCTCTGAATTCCGGGGGAATCCGGAAGTCCGGCCGGAAATTGTTCAGCCGGGTGACGCCGTCCATATCTGTTTGGCCCGGGTCGACAATTTCCAGCGCCCATTTTGCCTGCCGGAAGTAGTAGGAATAGCCAACGGTAAAAAAGCGGTTATACAGAATCTGGTCAGCCGCCGGGCAGCCGTACCGGGTTTCAGGTTTCAGTGTGTTCAGGTCCATATCTCTTTAATCCTGAGTGGTTGATGGCTGGGGGAATCTTCAGACTATGGTTTGAGGGCGCTGAATGCCAGTGACGGGTACCCAGAATAGGGGCTGATTAAATGTATTGAATGTGCTGTTTAATGTGTGTTTTTTGGGATGTAGCGCAAAAGTCGTGTTTGCCGGCGAATAATGGGGGTTAAACCTTGCGTCGTGGATATGGGCATGTTTGACTATGCGCCGTTTATTTAAATTGTCGTGGCAGATGTTGGGCACGCATGTGTAATATTTGGGGAACCTGGATGGCCCCATGCCTGCTAACGATAGCATCACCTGATGTGATGGATACCACATTCTACTAAACGGAGTTAATCATGAGATATCTGTTGGCACTTGCGGGATTGCTGCTGCCACTGATGCTGCCAGGCACTGTTTTTGCCAGCCAGTGTTCCTATTGGCTGTCTGCCGGTGACAGTGAACCCTATCCGGTTGAAGAGATTTCAGCCTTTGCCGAGGAAGAAATGCGTCCCCGGCTGAACCGTTCCAAGCAGCGCTTCAATGTTGCGTTTATACGTCAGTGTGACGGTGATGAAGCGCGCTTTCAGCTGGAACTGCTGACAGAGAACCTCTACATTCTTGGCATTAACGGCCATACCCTTCCGGAAGATATTGTCCGCTATAACAATGAGCCGCTGACCATTAGCCGGGAACGTTTTGAAGCCAGCTTTGAAAACGCCCTGTGGTTCGGATCTTTATCCCGCCGTCAGAAACAGGCCACACTGAAAATGCTGGCGTTTGTTATTTCTGAAACAGCCCGGTTCAGTGATGTGGAAACCGCGGTCAATAATGTTTTCACTCAGGGTTGTTTGTATGAGTGGCTGGAATATGCCAACTTACTGCGCCGCTGGAAGACCATGTCTATTTTTGCCAACAGCCGTGGGCTGGCGTATGGCAATCAGTACACCGGTGGTGCCCGGGCATTTTTGCTGGCGCCGATAACGGCGAAAATGGTCAGCGAGTACAATCAGGCGGTTAGTCAGGGATGGGAAGTGGTGCGTTACGATTATAACCGCCGGGAAACCGACCGGCCGGTACAGATCGGTAAACCTCACTGTCCGGCCAATTTGGCTGAGTCCTGATTTTTTCAGGCCGTCTGTTCAATCAAACATAGTCGAGAATTTCAGCAACCGGTTTCCGGCATTTTTGCTGCCGGTTGCTCTGCTTTTCCGGGTAGCCTACGGTGACCAGCATCACTGGCACTTCATCAGCACCAAGCTGAAATTCAGCGCTTAACCCTTCAGAATCAAACCCGCTCATTGGGCCCGCTGCAAGCCCCATACTTTCGGCGGCCAGCATTAGCGTCATGGCTGCCAGCGAGGCTGAACGGAAGGCTTCATCCCGCTGTAGCAGAGGGTTATCCGTGTGGCTCTGGGTAGCTGCATCCACCCAGCTTTCCTGCAGCTTCGCCGGAACGATACCGGCATCCACTGACGGCTGCAGTGCCCGTTGTAACTGTTTATGGGCATTCAGTGTACCGCAGATAATGAAGGTAACCGCTGCGCTGGCAATCTGTGGCTGACCATAGGCCTGCGCCTGGAGTCTGGCTTTTGCTTCCGGGGACTGTACCGCAATGAAGCGCCAGTTCTGCATGTTGTAAGCCGAAGGGCTTAAACCGGTCAGCCGGATCAGGGTTTCAATAGTGTGCTGTTCCAGCTGCCGGCCAGGCTGATAGCGGCCGGTTGAAATGCGGTCTTCCATCAGTCCGGTGAATACCTGTTGTGGTAAAGAAGTCTGTGGCTGTGAAGTCATGTCGGTGTCCTTTTTAATCAGAAGAATTCAGTTATGTTCAGGCAGATGTTTTTGCTAAAGCGTTGTTATTTTCGGTGTGTATTTTCTGCTGGGGTTCAGGCGCTCTGGCCGGTCTGTTCTGCATCAGATAAACACTGATCAGCACGGTCACGAAACCGGCCATTCCGGTGGCAGAGATGCTTTGCCCCAGGAATATCCAGCCAAGCACCACAGCGGTAAGGGGGCTGAACAGTCCCAGTGATGAAACCGCCGCCGGAGACAGTTTGCTGATGCCCCGGAACCACAATGCATAAGCCAGTACTGCGCCGATCAGACAGAGATAGGCATAACCGCCGATCTGTACCGGGCTGAGTGCCGGCAGAGAAGGTTCAGTAAGCAGGCTGACCGGCAGCAGCATCAGACCCGCCAGCAGAAGCTGCCAGCCGGTGAATGCCAGCAGTGGCATCTGGCTGCGCCACTGACGGGCCAGATAAGTACCACAGGCCATACTCAGTGCACCCGCCAGCGCAGCGGCAATGCCGATACTGTCCCAGGCTGCTTCAGGAGAAAGCAGCAATACAGCCATTCCGCCAACTCCGGTAACACTGGCAATCAGCGTGATCAGCGCCGGCTTTTGCTGAGCCAGACCCCAGCAGAGCAGGATGACAAACATTGGCTGAATCGCACCCAGTACGGCCGCAACCCCGCCGGGCAGCCGGTAAGCAGCAATGAAGAGTAATGCCTGAAACAGGCCCAGATTAAGTGCTGCCAGGATTGTCAGCCGCCACCATTCTTCTTTACGTGGCAGGTGGCGGCACAGGCATACGAGTAAAATGCCGGCTGGCAGAATGCGCAGCATGGCGGCGGTCAGCGGGCGGTCGGCGGGTAGCAGTTCAGTAGCAACAATGTAGGTCGATCCCCAGGTGACCGGGGCGATTGCTGTGAGAAAAATATCCCACCAGTGTACCGGTCTGGCTGTTGAGTTGTGCATCGGGTTCACCTTTACGGTTTTGATTAATTTATCTTGATATCAAGATAAATATTATTCTTGGTGTGTTTTATCTTGAAGTCAAGATAAATTTATCGATAATGGTTTTACTGTTTAATGTCAGGGTTGCCTGACGGTTATGGAAATCTCATATGAGCGATAAGCATTCAGAAACATGTGATGCAACAGGGGGCGTAGTTGGTGACGCAGCTGACGGCGATGCCGTGGACAACATCATTGCCCAGTGGCGGGCCGAGCGGCCGGACCTTAATCTGGATGGGATGGCGACTATTGGCCGGGTCAAGCGCTGTGCGGCTTTACTGCAGCCGAAGCTGGAAAAAGTGTTTAAAGAGTATGATCTGAATTTCTGGGAGTTCGATGTGCTGGCGACCTTGCGCCGTTCCGGCGGGGATTGCTGCCTGTCACCTACAGAGTTGTTTTCCACCATGATGATCACGTCTGGCACCATGACTCACCGGATGAAACAGCTGGAATCCCGGGAATTGGTGGAACGCTTGCCTAACCCTCAGGATGCCCGCAGCATGCTGGTAAAACTGACTGATGAAGGTTTCGCCAAAGTGGATGCGGCGGTCACCGCGCATACCATTAATGAACAGCAGATACTGGCGAAATTACCGCCTGAAAAGCTGGCGGCACTGGATGAGGCGCTGGTGGATTTACTGGCAGCGCTGGAAGCCTGAGTGATGATGACAGGAACTTCTGTAGCTTCAGCGTGGCTGTTAAAACCGGACTATGCTGACAACCATTATGAGTAAACAAAGCGTTGAAAAAGAAGTAACAGCAGCGTTTGCAGGCGTAACGCTTGGCGCAGGTATCGGCCTTTGGGAAGCACAGGCGATTGATGATTACGCCTGCGAAGATATCCGCCGAAGCAATCGGGAAAAAGATCAGAAAACAGACTGGAAGTTACTGGATTATGATGACCTGCAGCGTTGCCACAGCAGTCTGTCGTTTTTTGATGCTGAGGGAATGAAGTTTCATTTACCGGCTTACATCATTGGCAGTGTACGGGAAAAGGTTGATGATCCCCTGTTTCACCTCATTCAGCTGGATGAGTTTTCGCTGTCGAAGCTTGAGTCTCTGAGTAACATGCAACGCCAGTCTGTGGTGCTGTATTTGCAGTGGTGCCTTGAGCAGGATACGTACAGTTTTGACCATATCTCTATCCGGAGAGCATTACAGGAATACTGGCAAAACTGACCGTATTCTCAACCGGGAAGCCGGCACGCTACCGGCTTTCCCGGAAGGCTTATCGTACGTTAAAGCACCTGCCAGCCGATGGCTCTGCTGATGGCAAAGCTGAATTCATCGGCGACCAGGGTCCATAAACGGTTAGCTTGCGAAATGTCTATCGAGGGCAGGTTTCGCAGCCTCAGGCGGGCGATCAGTTTCTGCTCATCCATCAGGATACGGGCATCATTTTCTTCGTATTCGCCGCTTTGCTGTTTTTCTCTGAGGAAGGCAATGTCACTGAACATATCTCTGCCTATGTACTCAATAACCCGCCTGACATCTTCCTGTGCGGTATTGTTTTCCAGTGTGGCGGAGGCAATGACCCGTTCCAGAACGGAATCGAAATCTACGTTGTTAATAATCATGGCATACTCCAATGCTGCGCATAAATTGCTTGGCAGTCGGTCCGGCCGCCGGGGCAAGTATTGGTTTGATGACAATCACAGACGTGGATGTGACGTTGCGCCGCTGAAACCGGAGACGGATCGAAAGACGGGGGCAGAGCTGTCAGGTTAGCTCTGAGATCGATACCTGGGTCGATTCCGGGCATATGCAACATCCTTTTGCTGTGTGTACGAAAGGTCCAGTACCGGCTCCCTGCCGGATCATCTCTGAACCTCTGTATAGCCTAGATCAATTTTCCGATTTTGCTTAACCTATTACTGGCGGCTGGCGGTCAGCGCCCAGATCCCCGCTACTGAAAGCAGGCTGCCACCGCCCAGATTAAACGCCCGGTGGGTGCGTTTGTTGCTCAGTAACTTTCGGGCCTGTGCGGCGAACAGGGAGTACAGGCAGGCGTTCAGCGTTGCCAGCGTGACAAAGGTAACTGCCAGCCACCACAGCTGGCTGGTCGCTCCGGCACCTGGGGTAATGAACTGGGGCAGAAAGGCGACGAAGAAGATAATTCCTTTGGGGTTGAGTGCCGTGACCAGATAAGTATCACTGAACAACTTCCAGCCGGAGACAGCAGAGTCTGCCGGCAGGCTCGTGGGATTCACGCCGGCGCGTAACAGCCTGATTCCCAGGTAGAGCAGATAAAGCCCGCCGATCCATTTCACCACGGTGAACCAGAAAGCTGACTGTGCCAGCAGGGTACCCAGACCCAGTAACGACAGCAGCAGGGCGGTTGAGTCGCCCAGTGCAACGGCTGCAATCAGCGGCCAGCGGGCACGGTTACCGTGGGAAACGGAGTAGCTGATGACTGTGAGAATCGTCGGGCCGGGAATGATCAGCAGGACTGTGGATGCCAGCACAAATGCCAGCCAGGCTTCCAGGCTGAGAAAGGTGCTGAACGCAAAAAAAGAATCAGGGGTCATAAGCGCTTATCCATTGTGTAATGATCTGATAATCGCTTTATGAATCCCCAGATTCTTTTACCCGTCAAGGATTTTTTATGTGTCAGACTTTCGGCATGCAGGTTAGTCAGTGAGCGTACCGGCCTGATAGTCTGCAATGGCCTGCTGAATTTCTTCAGCGGTGTTCATCACAAACGGGCCGTGATGGGCGACCGGTTCATTCAGGGGTTTACCGCTGAGGATCAGCATGCCGGCACCTTCCTGTGTGATCAGTTGCAGATCATCGGCATCGCTGATTCTGGCCATCTGGCGGCTGTTAACCGGCTGGCCGGCAATATCGGCCTGACCTTCATACACAAAGATCAGCAGGTTTTCATCGCGGGCTGCATTCAGAGTCAGGCTCTGGCCGGCGCTTATCCGCAGGTCTGCCACCCGGGTCGGGGCGGTGGTCTGCAGGGGGCCGCTGTATGTTTGTGAATCCAGTTGCAGGGAGCCGCTGATGACCTTGATGCTGGCCGGAGCTGTATCGCTGCCAGCCGGGACGGTTTGCCATGGCAGCTCGCTCAGGGGAATATCTTTCCAGGCGGCGGGCTGCATCTTGTTGGCCGCGGGCAGGTTAATCCATAACTGAAAACCGTGCAGGTGGCCCTGTTCCATTAGCGGTTTCTCGCTGTGAATGACCCCTTTACCGGCCGACATCCACTGGGCTTCGCCCTGACTAATGCTACCTTCATTGCCCATATGATCCTTATGCTCAAAACCCCCGGCACGGATATAGGTAAGGGTTTCCAGACCCCGGTGAGGGTGGGGCGGAAAACCGGCAATGTAGTCATCCGGGTTATCGGAATTGATCTCATCCAGCATCAGAAACGGATCGAGGCTGTTATCCCGGAAACCGTGTATGCGTTGCAGTTTGACGCCGGCACCGTCGCTGGATGCCCGGCTGTTAATGACTTGAATATGCATGTGGCAGACTCCTGTTATGAGTTTATGTCAGCCACTATAGGTTCATAAAATTCGTAAGTTAATCGCGAATAGTTGTATGATTTATTCGGTTTAGTCGAATGAATGTCGGGAGTGAACGATGCGGGTAACCCTTGAACAGTGGCGTATGCTCAAAGCCGTGGTGGACCATGGCGGCTTCGCCCACGCGGCTGCAGCGGTACATAAAAGCCAGTCGAGCATTAACCACGCAATTCATAAAATGGAAGATCAGCTGGGGGTGAAGTTACTGCAGGTAAAGGGCCGTAAGGCTTACCTTACCGATGCCGGTCACCTGTTGCTGCGCCGTGCAGAAGGGTTGCTGGACAGCGCTCAGCACATTGATGATCTGGCCCGCAGCCTCTCCGCCGGGGAAGAGCCGGAAATCGGCCTGGCGATCGATCAGATCATGCCCGCTGTGTATATCACTGAAGTGCTGGAACAGTTTGCCAGCGAGTATCCGAATACCCGCGTACAGCTTTATGAGACGGTGTTGTCCGGCGCCCGGGAAGCGCTGGAAGAAGGGGCGGTGGATCTGGCCATTGCCGGTGCCGGAATGGCGGGGTATCTCTCAGAACCCATGACCGGAATTGACTTTATCGCAGTGGCCTCGGTGAATCATGAGCTGTGCAATATGGGGCCGCTGAACATGGATGATTTACGTAATCACCGGCAGATTGTGACCCGTGACTCAGCCCTGCAGGATAAGGTGGACTCCGGCTGGCTTAAAGCGGAGCAGCGCTGGACGGTGAGTAACCTGAGCACCGCGGTGGCAATGGTACAGCGGGGGGTAGGGTTTGCCTGGCTGCCGATGACCAGAGTTGGCCCGTTAATCCTCAGTGATGAGCTACGGGTGTTGCCACTGGCCAAGGGGGCGATCCGCAGTGCCACGCTGCAGATGTACTACGCTCAGGGTGAACAGAGTGGCCCGGGGGTGATGCGGTTGGCGGAATTGCTGAAAGAATTCTGCGTCATGCAGTGTCCGAAATACGATGTGCCGATGCGTGCTCAGATTCTCGAACGGGTAAACAAAGACGAATAAACGGCTTTAAGTTCTGTTTATTAGAAAGGTTTGTGCGAATTTTCGTGATTTTGTTTCCTTTAAAACAAACTAATATGAATTCCATCACAACATGTTCAGACTATGCAGACGGTTTCATCAGGCTGCATTCACAGAGGATACGACGATGGGATTACTGATAAACGGCAGCTGGCACGATGAATGGTACGACACCTCCGGCGACGGCGAGTTTGTCCGGGAAGATGCCGGATTCCGCCACTGGATTACCCCGGATGGCAGCCCGGGTATCAGCGGCGCAGACGGTTTTGCGGCGGAAGACGGCCGTTATCATCTGTATGTATCCCTGGCCTGCCCGTGGGCACACCGCACACTGATTTTCAGGCACCTTAAGGGGCTTGAAGATCTGATCAGTGTATCCGTGGTCAGCCCGGACATGCAGGAACATGGCTGGACCTTCGATAAAGCCAGCGGCTCAGACGGTGACGCCCTGTACAACTCAGAGTACATGCATCAGATTTATACCCGGGCCAAAGCGGATTACACCGGCCGGGTAACGGTACCTGTACTGTGGGATAAACAGCGGGAAACCATCGTCAGCAATGAATCTTCAGAAATCATCCGCATGTTCAATTCTGCCTTTAATCACCTGACCGGCAATGAACTGGACTTCTTCCCACAGGACCTGCAAAGCGCAATTGAAACCGCTAATGAATGGGTTTACAGGGATATCAATAACGGTGTTTACCGGGCAGGTTTTGCCACCACCCAGGCGGCCTATGAACACAATGTGCTGGACCTGTTCAGTGCACTGGACCGGTTGGAAAACATACTCAGCGAGCAGCGTTATATCGCCGGAGACCGGATTACCGAAGCCGACTGGCGGGCGTTTACCACACTGCTGCGCTTCGATGCGGTCTACCACGGGCACTTCAAGTGTAACCTGCGTCAGCTGCGTGAATACCCGAATATCAGCGGCTATGTGCGTGAGCTGTATCAGCAGAGTAATGTGGCAGCGACCTGTAATTTCGAACACATTAAACGCCATTATTATTACAGCCACACGGGGATAAACCCGACCCGGGTTATTCCGTTGGGGCCGGTGCTGGACTTTGATCAGCCCCACGGCCGCGGATAAATTCCTCCGCCGGCTTTGCAACCTGAACTGATCACGTATACTGGCCTCTTTATGCAGCGGGCATGAGTTTAAAGAGGAGTACGGATGATGGACACGCAGGGAGCGTTACAGCACTATTTTGGTTTTGATCAGTTCCGCCCCGGGCAGCAGCAGACGGTCGATCAGCTGTTGCAGGGGCATTCCAGCCTGGCAATATTCCCCACCGGTTCCGGCAAATCACTGTGTTATCAGCTCAGTGCGCTACAACTGCCGCACCTGACGCTGGTGGTATCCCCCTTGCTGGCCCTGATGAAGGATCAGCTGGAGTTCCTGCACAGCAAAGGCATTCCCGCCGCCCGCATTGATTCGGGCATGACCTTTGAAGAAAACCGTCAGGTGATGGCGGATGCCCGCAGCGGCAAGCTGAAAATCCTCATGGTATCCGTTGAGCGTTTTAAGAATGAGCGTTTTCGCCAGTTCATCGCCGGCATTCCTCTGTCGATGCTGGTGGTGGACGAAGCCCACTGTATTTCCGAGTGGGGGCATAACTTCCGGCCGGACTATCTGAAACTGCCAGTATACTGTGAAACCCTGAATATCCCGCTGGTTCTGTTGCTGACAGCAACCGCCACCGAACAGGTTAAGGCAGATATGGCCGCCAAGTTTGCCATTCAGCCTGAACATATTGTGCAGACCGGTTTTTACCGGCCGAATCTGGATCTCAGTGTCTGGGCTGTCGCTGAGCAGCAGCGTAACGGCCGCCTGCTTGAGGCCCTGCAACAAGCACCTGCTGCGGCTGTTGTCTATGTAACCCTGCAGCAAACCGCTGAAAAAGTCGCTGAGTTCTTGCAGCAAAGTGGCCTGAATGCCGCCGCCTACCATGCAGGTTTTAAAGACGAGCAGCGCCAGCAGGTGCAGGATGACTTCATGGCCGGCCGGGTACAGGTGGTGGTCGCCACCATTGCCTTCGGCATGGGGGTGGATAAATCTGATATCCGCTGCGTGGTGCATTACGACCTGCCTAAATCCGTTGAAAACTACAGCCAGGAAATCGGCCGTGCTGGCCGTGATGGTGCGCCATCTAACTGCATCGCACTGGGGAATCTGGATGGTATCAATACCGTTGAGAACTTCGTTTATGGCGATACCCCAGAGCCGGAAGGCATTCGCTATGTACTGCAGGACATAGCAGACAATATAAACCCGGAAGGCAACTGGGAAGTGCAGCTGCTGGCGCTGTCGAACAGCAGTAACATTCGCCAGCTGACCCTGAAAACCCTGCTGGTACAGCTGGAACTGCTTGAGGTTATTCAGGCTAAATCCGTCTATTTCGCCGAATTTAAATACAAGTTCCTGCAGGATAAACAACAGATACTTAATCGCTTTGAAGGTGAACGGCGGGCGTTCCTGCAGGCTCTGTTTGCCCATACCCAGTTCAAGCGAGTCTGGGGTGAACTGGATATGCAGACCTTACTGCAAAGCTATGGTGGCGACCGGGACCGGGCGGTGAAGGCACTGGAATACCTCAGTGAGCAACAGTTAATTGAACTGCAGAGCCGGGGTGTGACGGAAGTCTTTGGGGTAAACCAACAGGCCCTGTTACAGCCACAGCTGGCGGATGAGCTGCAGCACTATTTTGCAGAAAAAGAGCAAAAGGAAATCGCCAGAATTGCCGCGCTGGTGGGGTTCTTCGAAGAAACCCGCTGCCTGAGCCATCAGCTGGCGGAGTACTTCGCCGATCACCAAGCCCCCACGCAGTGTGGCCACTGCTCCGTATGCCGGGGAGAGCCGGCCAAGCTGAGCCGTTCACGGCAAGTGAACTGGCCGGGAGAAGCTCAGTTAGCTGAATGGTTACAGGCGCTAGCGGATAAGCTTGCCGCAAACAGCCAGACGAATCAGGCTTTATCAGTCCCGCTGGCCTGCCGCTTTCTGGCGGGCATCAGCGTACCGGTGTGGACCAAGATTAAAGTACGGCAATTACCAGGTTATGCCAGTTGTGAAGATATGCGCTATGCAGAAATTGCTGAGCGGGTACAGGGTATTGTGGCTGAGATGCAGATGGGCTGAAGTGTTGGATTTATGGCGAGCAATAATAAACCCGGCGTGTGCCGGGGTTATTAGAGCTTACTGATGTTTAAAGTTTCTTTATTGGGTTCGGAAGTATGGTATCCAAGGCTATTTCAAGCAGAACCCGTTTAGGCTAGGGAATAAGTTAAACATCATCCGCCGTGGAAAAAGACGATGGCCATGCGTTTAACAAAGGCTGGAAACTGTTCATGATAACCTTTCCAGTCAGCATATTTTTCAAGTTTAATTTCATTAGGCAATGTACTGATTAAGCCGAATACTGCATGTGTTCCCTGGGTTTCGAATGCTTCTCGGATCGGGATTGCTACTGCATCTCTTAGATCTTTGAGCATCTGAAGATATTCAGTCATAGCCGGTAAACTATTGTTTGGCATATGTGCTTCGATAACATAGTTTGGCTTCCAGCTTTTTATCATTTCCAGGATTTGAATTACTCCTAGAAAATTTGTGTCTTGGCGTGTGTCAGCAAAAAAGAACTCGCGATCGTTGTACATATCTGCTGAAAAGGCCACTTTTACATCTGGTACCCAGTATATTGATGTAGCAACACCATCACCGGGAACAGTATGAAAAACCTCAACTATTTTTCCACCTAAATCCAGAGATATTGTATCTGAAAACTCAACATCAACTTCTGGAACTGGCATAACCATGGTTGTTGCAAAAATATCTTTACAGTTAACATGGCATACAACCCGAGCATTTTTAAAAACACCGGTACCACCAACATGGTCAAAATGTTCATGGCTAAGACCAACATAGGTCACCGGTAGATTAGTTATCTTGGCAATTTCTTTCTTAAGCTCTTGAGCGCGCTCTTTACTTGCCGTGTCCGTGACCAGAACACCTTCATTACCGATAACTATTAGGCTCGAGTAGAATCCTGCAAAATATTGATACACTCCATCAGCAACTTTGGTCATTTGTGGTGGTAATGGTTTGAATTCTTGCGCATGAAGTGTGCCTCCATTTATGAAAATAATCATCAATACAAGCCGTGCGAAAATATCTCTCATCATTATCTCCTTAACTGGTAATTGCATGAATTCTATAATTTTGGCAATGTATAAAAAATTCACATTTAAGTGATAATGTATATGTCTAAATTTAATATAATGGATGTGGATCTAAAGCTTCTTACGATCTTCAATGCAGTTTATGAGGAAGGCTCTATTTCCAAAGGGGCTAAGAGGCTAAGTTTAAGTCAGCCTGTAGTTAGTCATTCGTTGGACCGTTTACGCCTCGCTTTTAATGATCCGCTGTTTGTTCGTGCTGGACGAACAATTGTTCCAACTGAAAGAGCCAAAAATCTTGCTACAGATATTTGTGAACTGATTGATAAATTGTTAGGCCTTGCAGTGCCTGAAGTTATAGATTTAGCTGAAATTGACACTTTGTTTTGCCTTTCTGCTAATGATTTCGAGAGACAATTCTTTGCGCCCTATATTCTGGGGCGGATGTTAAACGAGGCACCAAATGCGAAATTACGCCTTGTATCAACAAAAGATAATTTTATTGAAGACCTTCGAACCCGCGAGTGTGATATTGTTCTTTCGCCCTTGACTCCGCCTGGTCATCTCGACATTTATAGTGTTCCTTTATTCGAAGATCATTCAATGTTCTTCTTTGATCCGTCAGAAATTACCGCGAGTGAAGTTTTGTCTAATTATCTAAATTTGGAACACGCTGTTGTTCGGTTTGGTATTCCTGAAACCCAGATTTCAGACAGGATTTATCAAGAGCTTGGTATAGATCGTAAAGTGAAGCTAGAAGTACCTAGCTTTGAGGCTTTGCCAGCTATGATGCGGGGTACATCTTTGGTGGCCACGTTACCATCCAGTTTGAAAAATAGTTTGTTTTCTGATTTTGGATCAGTGCCATTACCTTTTGATTTTCCTAAAGTTAAATTTAATATGATTTGGCATAAAACTACCCATTCTTCACCGGTACACCAGTGGTTTAGAGCTTTAATTAGCTCGGTGATAACTGCTTCTTCTGATAAGGCGTAATCCCGGTTGTTATCTGGTGGTATTGTCAGTTTAGTTTTGAGCTGAAAAACGGTATTGATTCACATCTTGTTTTTTTACATTTAGATACTGATTAAGAGATCACATAACGAGATTTACTTCTTTTTACATATTTGATTATTCAAATATTTGTATTACCCAAGAAAGAAGTGAGTATTGCATTAACTATACTCCTTTTTATAGATCCTTGATAAATTGCCTATTTGGCTTCAGTAGCCCCGGTTATTAGCCAAATGACAGGCAATAAAAAACCCGGCGTGTGCCGGGTTTTTTTGAGTTGTTTACTAAAGCTTTTGGCTTAGTAGTCGAACTTAGACGCAGAGTAGATTGCGAAAGCTTTTTCCCAGATCTCGCCAACTTCGCCGTTACCTACTGGCTTACCGTCCAATTTAGTAACAGGTGCGATTTCTTTAGAAGAGCTGGTGATCCACAGTTCGTCAGCGTTGCGAACTTCGTCCATTGTTACTGTACGTTCTTCGATCTTCAGGGAACCGTCAGCTTTGATGCTGTCGATGATGATGCGACGGGTGATACCCGGCAGAATCTGGTTGTCCTGAATCGGAGTGATGATCACGCCGTCTTTAACGATGAAAGCGTTGCAAGAGCTGCCTTCAGTCACTTCGTTGTTCGCGTTGTACAGCAGTGCTTCGTCGCTACCGGTAGAGTAGCCTTCCTGGAAGTGCATTACGTTGCCCAGCAGTGCAGTGGACTTAATGTGGCAACGCTGCCAGCGCAGGTCTTCGGTGCTTACCAGGCTGTACTGGGTAACTTTAGTGCGGTCAACCGGCTCAGGATCTTTGATCGCGAAGCAGAAGCAGAATACGGTTGGTTCAACACCTTCCGGATAAGGGTGGTAACGCTTAACGTCGGTACCGCGGGAAATGTGAACGTAAACGCCCAGGTTTTCACCGATGTCGCTGTTACGTGCAACCAGATCGTCCAGCAGTTCTTTCCAGCCTTCGATGGTGTTGCTGTTTTTGATCTCGATAGCCGCCAGGCCATCAGCCATACGGTTAAGATGAGGCATCAGACCTACTGACTTGCCGCCATAGTACGGGATAACTTCATAGATACCGTCACCAAACAGGAAACCACGGTCCAGTGGAGAAATGCGGGCTTCTGCCAGTGGCAGGTATTCACCGTTTAAGTACGCAATGCTCATTTTAACTTTTCCTCTCAAACTATAATTCTGTGGGGGCATATCCCCGCCGACCTTCCTGTGGGTAAGGTCTGCCAACGTCCTGACACGTTTTAAGGGTTACGCCTGGATAAACCTGGCAAAGGCAAGTACCAGCTAGCTATCAACCAGCTAAATTGCTCAAGCATTACGCGGTCCGGGACTCCTCACTGCCTCTCGGCAATCCGGGATCACTGTGCAATTGCGGCCTTAACAGGTTGCGTCAGACACTGACGCCTCCTAAGTGATTCTGTAGGCATGTGGTCGTGAGACGACGGGAAATGAACAGCTACAGATCAGGGCAGTGTTCGGCTTAGCTTGTGGCTGTATACCGAAGGCAAAGCTGCCATCATACTTTTTGAGTGCGCAGCAGTGTGTTTGAAAAACGGATTGCTTTCAATAGGTAAAAATATTTCAGAATATAATGCTGTCAGTGGGTGTTTTTTAGAATTTTATTCTGCTGCCTGAGCAAGTTTAGAGAAAACGCCTGTTGAAAATTCACTGATTTGCTGTCTGCTATCAGGCCGTCTGAATGCCATCCGTCATGATCTCCCGGCTACTGTTGGCAAGTAGCTGTGGCAGGATGCGATCGTCGTCTAACCGCCAGCTGCAATTAAAACTCAGAGCAGGGGCTGCCTGATCAATGTTCAGTTCAATCAGCTGTTGGTCGTCCAGCATCTGGCGCACAATTGGCTCGGGCATCAGGGCGACGCCGATTCCCTGTGCAACCATTGTCAGCAGGCTGGCCACCGAGCTGCAGGTATGAAATACCGGGGCATCTTCATAAAAAGGCTGAAATAGCTGTTGCAGGTAATCCCAGGGGCGGGTTTCCCGGGGGAAGCTGAGTACCGGATAGTTCACCAGATCAGCAACAGACTGGATGCTGGCGTCACCGATTAATCCGGGTGCCGCGACCCAGCACTGTGGATAGCTGCATAAGGGTTCGCTGACCAGTTCGGGAATGTCGTTCTGATCCGACACCATAAGGGCCAGATCCAGCTGGCAGTTTGTCAGCTGTTTGACCAGGGTGGGAGATACGTCACTGATCAGCTCGAATGACATCAGTGGGTACTGCGCCTGCCAGTGCCGCAACAGCGGTGACAGCCAAAGGTGTGCCAGGGTGTCGGCAATGCCGATACGCAGGTTACCTTTTTCCGGTGCGTCTTCACGAATCTGCTGCTTCATTTCCTGGCTGATGGCGATCAGCTTTTCTGCATAGGGCAGTAGCTGTACGCCCCGGGGGCTTAACCGGGTACCGCTTTTGTCACGGATAAACAGCTGGGCACCCAGTTCGTTTTCCAGCGCGGTAATCCGGGCCGAGATTGCTGGCTGGGTGGCGTGCAGATGCTGAGCTGCCGCATGGAAGCTGCCAAGCCGGGCAATTTTAACGAAGGTGTTCAGGTTGCGTATGCGCATGATTATCCAGTAAATCAGACAGATGACCGGCAGTATGCCATTATCATCAAATTGTTAGAAGCTAATCTGTCTGTAACTGATGTTGATTTGAGCGGGGTGTAAAGGAATGACCAGACTGACCATACGTGATGCAGAGCGAAAAGATGCCGGAATGATTTTGGGGTTTATCCGGGATCTGGCGCGTTACGAAAAGGCAGAGGGGTGTGTATTAACCGATGAGGCGCAACTGGCAGAAAGCCTGTTCGGTGACGGTGCAAATGCTGCGGGGATTATATGTCTGGCAGATGATCAGCCGATAGGATTCGCCGTGTATTTTTATAACTACTCGACCTGGCTGGGCAGAAAGGGATTATATCTGGAAGACTTGTATGTTACGCCTGAAGCCCGGGGAACCGGTGCCGGTAAGCTGTTGCTGAAACATTTAGGCAAGCTGGCAGTGGCTGAAGGCTGTGGCCGTTTTGAGTGGTCAGTCCTGGACTGGAATACCCCGGCAATTGATTTTTATGAATCCATCGGCGCGGTCGCTCAGAGTGAGTGGGTTGGTTACCGGCTGGAAGGAGAGGGGCTTAAGCGGTTTGCTGAAGCGCAATGAACGGTTTACCGCTCTGAAAGGGGCAAAGAACTGAAAAAGGCAGCGGATTAGCTGCCTTTTTTATGTTTGCTGATCCGTGGGATCAGTCTGTGGTGATGGTGTACTCGGCCACCGGGTGTTGTTTGCGCAGCACTCTATAGGCGCTCCGCAGTTCGCCGCGGTCCACGTAGCAACCGCGCAGGTGGCGTTCGCCGCTGCCGGCTTCAAATTCCGCACGGCCATGGGCAATCCGGTGGTTATCGAAGACGATACATTCACCGGCATTGAGGCGGAAGCGCATCAGATAGCGTTCGTCCTGCAGCATATGGCCGAAGGCGCGGAAAGCCGGGTAGAACGTATCCAGGGTGGCCTGTGGCAGATCGAATACATCGCTCAGGTGCTGGCTGTAGTTAATGCCGCTGACTTCACCGTTGTTCGGGTCGATTTCGATGATGGTCTGACGGGCGCGAACGTCCTGATGATCCGTGGTGTAACGGAACGGCACGCTGACGGTAGACAGCAGCTCAAAGTATTCCGGGTGCTGGTCACGCAGGGCGTTGGCAACACTGGTCGCATCCACAAACAGGCTGTCGCCACCTTCGGCATTATTTACCCGGCAGTGCAGGAACTGAATGCCTGGTGCCAGTTCTTCCGGCGGCAGGTCGGTGTGCAGTTCCAGCGCTTTGCTGGTGTACGCCAGGTTTTCCGGATTCTTCTTCGACTTAACATCGAAATGGTAGCCTGAGAATGAAGGACGCACGGTGCCGATCAGTTCGCAGGTTTCCTGCAGGCCCTGATTGCTGTCGGGCATGTCGGTGATCAGGGCAACGCCTTCGTCCAGCATGGCTTCCAGCCAGTCAGCAACTTTGGCCGGATTGCTCATCAGTTCCGGCTGACTGAAACGGGCCATATTCGGATAGTGTTCGGCGTACCAGGAGCGGCGGGCACGGATAGCGATATCACCATGGCCCTGACCTTGATGCCAGTTTGCCAGCCATTGCAGAGCGTAGCTACTCTGGTGACCGCATGGCCACTGTACCTGCAGGGTCTCCGCTTCAACGGTAGCGGTGAGGGGCTGCAGATTATCCGGCTCCGCCAGAATATCGAAGGTACGCTCCTGGGTTTCTTTGTCCCAGGACGTCTTACAGTTATCCCGCAGCCAGTAATAGTTGAAGTAGGCCTGCTCGCCCTGAATGTTAACTGTTAAACCATTTTGCTGCAGTTGAACCGCAGCGCTGCCCGGCATTTGAATATGCGTTTCAGCAGAGGTGTTAAGCATGACTGTATTCCGAAGTATTTTGTGGCGTTTTTGGCAAAGCATTGCCGGTTAGTTTTTTATATTATCACCGTAATGTAAAAGAGTGGTGTATAGTCTGTCAATGCCTAAAATAGTCGATCATCAACAACGCCGTGACGCCATTGCTAAAGCGGCCAGCAAAGTCATTGCCCACCGGGGACTGGAAGCAACCAAACTGACTGATATCGGTCGGGAAGCAGGGGTCACCACCGGGGCAATTCGCCATTATTTTGAAGACAAGGAAGCGGTGCTGATCGCCGCACTGGAATACGCTTATACCAGCAGTGTTGAACGCATGCTGATACAGGCTGAACAGCAGCCTTATCAGTTTGACCGGGTGTTACTGCAGGTCTTGCCTACGGACGCCGAAGGGCGGGGTATGGTATCTGCCTGGCTGATCTTCTGGGGGCGTTCGCTGACCGAACCGCGGCTGGCGGAACACCAGATTGGTGTACACAACCGCTGGATTGAACTGGTTCAGCAGCAACTGGCTATTCATTGTCAGCAGCACGGAATAGAGCTGACAGAACCGCCACTGGATGTTGCCGAGGCCTTGACGGCGCAGATCAATGGTCTGATGATTCGTACCCTGATCGCCCCGGACGACTGGTCGGCACTGCGCTTACATAAATTACTCAGTGATTATCTGCGCCAGTCGGGGTTAATGCCTTAGCTCTGGAAACAGGGCTCCCGTTGTGAGTGTTGTTAATCAATGAAGAAAGCCTCTGCCCGTGTTGGCCTGACGAACCCTAAATCCCCGACAAACGTGGGCGCTGTAATGCGTGCCGCCGGCTGTTTTGAAGCCGACGGGGTGTATTACACCGGTAGCCGTTATGACCGTGCTGCCCAGTTTCATACCGATACCAAGTCTGCCAGCCAGCGAATTCCGCTGACCGGCGTTGATTGCTTACTGGATGTATTACCGGAGCTGGATAACGATACGCAGCTGGTTTGTATCGATCTGGTGGAAGGTGCTACGTCGCTGGCAGAGTTTGAACATCCGGAAAAAGCCTTCTATATATTCGGACCGGAAGATGGCAGCCTGAGTCAGGCAGTCGTAGACCGGGCGGATGCCGCGGTTTATATTCCTACTGTCGGTTGCCTGAATCTGGCGGCCACTGTTAATGTCGTACTCTATGACCGGCAGGCAAAGCTTGGTGCGGCACAGTCCGGCGATGCGCTGATTCGCAGCAGCCGCGACCGCAATAACAGTGTGAGCTTTCAGGCCGGCTGATACTGCACAAAGGTTAAGTAACCTCCCTTCACGGGCACTGATCAATGGAACGAATATGACTGTAGCTGAGAACCGTGCCGCATGGCTTGAAACCGAATTAACCCGGGTAGACGGACAGTCTCCCCGCGATGGCGACCAGGCCCCTTTGGGTAAACATCTGAAAATGGCCGGCAATCCCTTTGTGTTTTTACGGGGCGCTGCGCAGTTGTTCTACGCGGATATTCAGGCCGGTTATCTGCAGCTGCCTGAAGCACTATATACCCTGCCGAAAACCCGCATCATGGGGGATTGTCATACCTCTAACTTTGGCTTTTTCACGGAAGAAGGTTCCCACGGGGACCGGGTCGTATTTGCCCCGAATGACTTTGATGATGCCTGTGTCGGGCACGCTGTCTGGGATATGGCCCGCTTTGCAGTGAGCCTGGTGTTATGTGCTGATTATTGCCGGGGCCTCTCGAAAGGGGAGTTTCCTCAGGTACCGGGTGAAAAGGATTATGCAGGTAAAGCCCGGGTGAAAGCAGATGCCGCTGAAAAGGCAATTCGCCGGTTTTTGGAAGGTTATCAGCAGCGCTGTGAGATGCTGATTGCCAGCCCGGATTATCATCAGCAGGTAGTTACCGATTTTCCGGACGATCATATCCTCAGTAAACCGTTCGCCAAAGCCCGGAACAGAGCGGCTGGCGGTGCGGATTTTTTTATCAAAAGTTCGCTGGCCAAGGCGGTGGATGTGGACGCTGCAACGCTGCGCTTCCGTGACCGGGCAGATAAGTTTCAGCGCTTAAGTGCAGAAACGTATCAGACGCTGGAACAGGCGTTCGCGCCGTATATGGATGATGCGGTGCTGAACATTGTTGCCCGTCTGGATGCGGGCACCGGCTCAGTCAATATGGGCCGTTATTACTTCCTGGTCGGCCCCGCGGATTATCAGGGGCAGCAGGATTTAAATCTGTGTCACATTGTTGAGGTGAAGCAGCAGCGTAAAGCCGCGCCGCTGTTTTACTTTGATGACCTTAGTCCGGTGAACCGCCTGAATCCTGCACATCTGACGCTGGAATGTCAGCGGCGGATGCAGCGTTTCCCGGATCTGGTATTGGATGAAGCGGAATATGAGGGACAGCACTGGCTGGTGAGTTCCCGCCATCATGCCAAGGTAGGGCTGGACCCGGAAAATGTCGCACTGGGCAAAAAGGCCCGTAAGGGCGGTTTTGAAGAATATGCTGAAACCTGTGGCCATGCACTGGCACTGGCCCATGGCCGGGGTGACCGGCGATCAGTACGTTTTGAGCAGGCGGTTGCCGATGTACTGCCGGCCAATACCGAAGCCTTTGTGCAGGCCTGTCTGCAATACGCACAACTGGTGCGGGAAGACTGGACGTTACTTAATCGGATGTTGGCCCGGGAGGTGTAAATGCTGGCAGAGAATTACCGCTTAATGGCTGAGTACAACCGCTGGATGAACAGCAAGCTGCTGGATGCCGCCGGGCAACTGACCCAGGCGGAGCTGAAACGGGACAGCGGCGCATTTTTTAATTCAATTCTGGGCACGTTTAACCATCTGATGGTGGGAGACATTATCTGGCTGCAGCGTTTTGCTGAGCATCCCGCCGGAGAGCCTTTACAGGGCGTCAGAGATATAAAACGGCCCGCAGCCCTGAGTCAGATGCTGCATGATAATCTTTCCTCACTGGCGCAACAGCGCCGCCAGCTGGACGTCATGATCTGTGAATTCTGCAAACAGCTGACCGATGAAGATCTGGCGCATGAGCTGGAATACAAAAATACCAAAGGGGTCGCTTTCAGCCGCCGCTTTGCGTACCTGATGCAGCACTTTTTCAATCATCAGACCCATCACCGGGGCCAGCTGAGCACGCTGTTCAGCCAGCGGGGTGTGGACATCGGTGAAACAGATTTGCTGGGTGTAATGCCCTGAGTTTTCATAACCGGGAATGACGGAGGTGATGCCGTGCAATACACAGGATCCTGCCACTGTGGCGATGTGAAGTTTGAATTTGAAGCACCAGCGATTAGCGGCGGTTTGCAGTGTAACTGTTCCATCTGCAGCCGAAAGGGCGCGATTATGTCGGACTTTGTGCTCACTGCGGATCAGTTAAAAATCACTGCAAAAGCTGATGCCCTGAGCCTGTATCAGTTCGGTACCATGGTTGGGAAACATTATTTCTGCAGCCGCTGTGGCATTTACCCCTTTCATGAAACCGTACGGGTGCCCGGTTCTTACCGGCTCAACCTTAACTGTGTTGACGGTGTTGATGCCCGCAGCCTGCCGCTGCAGATGTTCGACGGTAAATCCCTGTGACGGCACCGGAAGGCGTAACCGTTATTCAGGCAGGCCCTGAGGATGCTGAAGACGTCGCCCGGCTGGTCAGTGCGCTGTTGCTGGAACTTGAGCCGGGTGCAGAGGTTGAACTCAGTGGCATGAATCTGCCAGAGCTGGCGAAGGATTTACTGGCTGATCAGCTTATGTATGCGTTCTTTGCCCGCGTTGCCGGGGAGTTAGTAGGAGTTATTACGCTGCACCGCTGTGCTGCTTTGTATGCCGGCGGGGTGTTTGGTGAAGTTTCTGAGCTGTATGTTGTACCTGGCTACCGTTCGATGAAAATCGGCGAACAGTTGCTGGACAAAGCGATGGCCTTTGCAGCGGAGCAGGGTTGGCAACGGTTGGAAGTAGGTGCGCCGCCGCTGGCTGAATTTCCCCGGGCCCAGCAATTTTACGAAGCGAACGGGTTTATCTGTACCGGCCAGCGGTTACGCCGGCTGATATAAAAAAACCACCGCAGTGCGGTGGTTTTTTTATGGCGGGATGCTGGTTTAACCGAGGTTAAACACGCTGGTGAGTTTCTGCTGACGTTCGGCAAGGCCGGACAGGGCTTCACTGCCCCGGGCGGTTTGCTGAGCATCGTGTGCACCCTGTTCAGCCATGTCGGCGATGCGCTGTACGCTGGCGGAAATCTCCTGGCTGACCGATGTCTGCTCTTCGGCAGCTACCGCGATATGCTCTGACATATTACGGATCTCAGATAGCTGGCCGACCATGTTCTCCAGAGAGTGTCTGGCCTGTTCGGTCTGATCAACACTGGACTGGGCTTCCTGACGACTGCTTTCCATAATGGTGACGGCTTCTTTTGCCCGGGTTTGCAGCTTGTCGATCATCGCCTGAATATCTTCGGTGGAGTCCTTGGTGCGGCTGGCCAGGCTACGAACTTCATCCGCCACTACCGCAAAGCCGCGGCCCTGTTCGCCGGCACGGGCGGCTTCGATGGCAGCGTTCAGCGCCAGCAGGTTGGTCTGGCCGGCAATGCCGTCAATCACTTCAAGGATCTGGCCGATGTTGGCGGAGTCTTCATTAAGCTGAGTAATAACCGCTGAGGCACGGTCAATCTCATTAGCCAGGCCGTTAACCACGGTAATGTTTTGCTGCATCAGGGCACGGTTTTCACCGGCGGTCTGGTCAATGGCAGTAACCTGCTGCTGAGCCTGTTCTGCGCTCTGGGCCACTTCTTCAGCGGCGGCAGACATCTGGTGAATTGCAGTCGCCACCTGAGTAGTGTGCTGGTTCTGCTCATCCATCAGTTGATTAGTACGGTCACTGATGGTGGCAGCTTCCCGGGCGGATTCACTGATTTCACCGGAGGCGCTCTGAATGTCCCGGATAATGCTTTCCTGTTTGCTGGCCAGATCATTCACCCACTGAGACAGCTGACCGAATTCATCTTTGCTGGTGATGCTCAGGCGCTGGCTGAGGTCACCGTCGGCAATGGTTTTCAGGATCGACATCACCCGGCTCAGCGGTGTACGGATGTTATGGCTTACCCAGATGGCAATGATGATGGCGATGATCACAGATGCAGCACTGATAATGATGCTGGCGGTCTGGCTCAGACTGACGGTTTCACGGGCATCCAGTGTGGCGGCATCCGCAAGGGCCTGCGAATCAGCCCGCAGTTGGTTAACGGTGTCGTTGGTGCTGTTGATGGTGGCAGAGATCTGCTCCAGCAAGGCGGTGATCTGCAGTTTCAGTTCAACCCGTCGTTTGTGAACCTGAACAACCCCGTCCGGTGCAGTTGTGGCCTGCTGAATAATGGCCAGGGTTTCCAGCAGACTGTCGGCGGTTCCGCTACCGGAGGCTTTCAGCTTTTCCAGTCGGTCCTGCATGGCTTTCAGCCCGTAACCGGTGATATTGAATGAGCTTTCCAGCGGTTTGATAACGCTCAGGTCTTCGCTTTTTAACAGCCGGCCGATGTCGCTGGTGACCGTTTGCAGGTTGCTGGTAAGAATCGGGCCGGCGTTCCGCTCAGCCAGATTTTCACCGTATTCTGTCAGGTCGTTGATATCCACGGTGAAGAACTTCAGTTCGTCCAGCAGGTCACTTTCCAGCTGTTTAACTTCAGCGCCCAGTAACAGGTACTGACGGTGGCTGCTCATGGCCTGTTGTGAACTGTTAAAGAATTCACTGGCCTGCGGGTCGATGACACTGATTGCTTCACTGACCTGCTGATACTGTTTACCCAGATTCAGCAGGGCTTCCCGCTGGGTGTTATAGCTGGCCTGTTGTGTGTTCAGGGCGCTTTCCTGAGCGCTCAGGGTCTCTTCATTCTGGCTGCTCATGAATTGCATCAGAGCTTTGTTGGCGGATAGCAGGGCTACCGCGATATCAGCACTGTGGGTGGCAATGGGGGCAATTTCACCGGTGGTGCGCTGAAACTGAGTATCAACGGCGTCAAGACTACGGTATGAGGTGGTGCTGATGACCAGCAGCAACAGAACAAGCAGCGCAAATCCGCCACCGATACGGTGGGTAACAGAGAGGTGCATAACAGCTCCTTAAAGCTTTTTATTGTTATGGGTGCAGGCACTGCTTCTTGTGAAAACACCGGCCTGTACGCAATCCATTGTTATGACGTTCCCTGTAATATTTACCGCTTTAGTATAAGGTTGTTAAATGATCATTTAATTAAAATAACCTCGCACTTTGGGTTTTGATTGCCCAATCTGGGTTTTTTGGTCGTGAATGGGCATGAAGTCATGCCCGGTGTCGGCTGCGGTTAATCGGAAATTGCAGCCGGTTGGCGCTCATATGCGCTGACCAGTGCTTTAATTTCCGGCAGACACGAGCCGCAGTTACTGCCACATTTAAGCTTGCCGGTTAACTCTTCAGTGCTGGTACAACCCTGCGCCAGGGCTTCCTGAATGCAGTTTTCCCCCACCTGGAAACAGCTGCACAGAATTTTACCTTTGGGCTTTTCCGGGGTTGCGGGTCTGCCCGCCAGCAGCATCTGCCGTTCCTGTCCGGATTTTTGAGCTGTTGCCAGTTGCTGTTCAAGCCACTGATGATTGATACCCGGAGGGGTAGGGGCTGTAATAAAAACCACCCGGGGATAATCATCGCTGAAGCTGGCCAGGCGAAAGTGTTCTCCGTTGGCTGAGCTGACCGTGATCCGGTCGCTGTTAACAGACATGTTTTGTTCCAGCCAGCGGCTCCAGTCCTGTGGTTGTTGTGAACCGGCCAGCATATAGCGGTAGCCATGTTCGCAGGGGATTTTGCTCCAGTACTCGCAGGGCAGCTGTTCCGGTTCCTGACTGCATATCAGGGTGCCATACCAGGCGGCATCGAAAGGTTCGATGCTGACCGCTGCTTGTTTCAGTTCAGGTTGCCCGGAAAGAGGGTCGCTATACGCAGGAAACAGGCTGCAGACGCTGGCCTGAGCGGCATACTGCCGGTTCCAGTGAATGGGCATGAATGCCTGTCCCGGTTGCTGATCATCATTCAGGTCTACTTTGACAATACAGTGGCCATAGCGGTTACTGATGACTGCCAGTGAACGGTAACCCAGTTCAAGTGTGGCTGCATCGTCCGGGTGCAGGCTGATGAAAGGTTCGTCCGTGTGGGTCAGCAGTTGCGGGGCTTTGGCGGTCCGGGTCATGGTGTGCCACTGATCGCGGATCCGGCCAGTATTCAGCAGAAAAGGGAATTCTGCGGATACGCTGGCCTGTGGCATTTGTGGCGTGATGCTGATCAGCCGCGCACGTTGACTGGCGGTAACAAAGCGGCCGCCGGTAAGCAGGCGCTTATTGTTGTCAGATAAGTTGTTTTCACAGGCGGCTTCGTCTGTCATGACGGGCCATTGGCGGGGGCTTAAGCTGTCGTACTCAGATTGACTCAGGCCAGCCAGTCCGCTGATGTTAAACAGCCGGTATTTTTCACTGGCAGCGTTTCTGAAACCGGACAGGGTCGCATGTTCACTGAATATTTCAGCCTGACTGCCAAAGCTGAAAGCGTCTGCGAAGCCCAGCCTGCAGGCGACATCACAGATAATCTGCCAGTCGTGGCGGGCCTGTTCCGGCGGAGTTAAAAACTGGCGTTGGCGGGAGATTGTCCGTTCTGAGTTGGTGACTGTGCCATCTTTTTCACCCCAGCCGGTGGCGGGCAGCAGCACGTTTGCGTAAACACCGGTATCGGTGTGTTCTATGCAGTCTGAGACGACGACCATCGGGCAGTTTTGCAGGGCTTCTTTGATCAGGTTGTTATCCGGCATGCTGACCGCCGGGTTGGTGCCCATTATCCAGATGGCTTTTATATCTCCCCGATGGACTGCACTGAACATGTCGATTGCCTTAAGGCCTTCCCGGCGGGCAATGTTGCCGGTTTGCCAGAAGTCAGCCACCAGCTGAATTGCATCCGCATCAGAAAAATCAATGTGGGCGGCCAACTGATTGGCCAGCCCGCCGACTTCTCTGCCGCCCATGGCGTTGGGCTGTCCGGTTACCGAAAAAGGTGTCGCGCCGGGTTTACCAATTTTGCCCGTGGCCAGGTGGCAGTTAATGATGCTGTTTGCTTTATCCACACCGCTGCTGGACTGGTTAATGCCCTGGGAAAACAGGCTGACACAACGGGGAGTATCAGCAAACAGACGATAAACCTGTTGTAAACGTGCTTCTGTCACGCCGCATTGTTTTGCAGTAGCGGCCAGGCTGGGAGCAGAGAGCATTGCCTGCTGCAGGCAGCTTTCAAATCCTTCTGTATGGTTGCTGATGTAGGCCTCATCGAGGGCGTCAGTACGTGCCAGGTAGGCCAGCAGGCTGTTGAAGAGGAAGCTGTCTGAGCCCGGTGTAATCGCCAGATGAATGTCAGCAATGTCGCAGGTAGCGGTTTTGCGGGGATCAATCACCACCACGGTCATGTCCGGACGGGCTTTTTTGGCCGCGACGATTCGCTGGTAGAGCACCGGATGTGTCCAGGCGGTGTTTGCACCGGTAATCAGCAGGAGGTTGGTTTGTTCAAGGTCTTCATAGCAGCCGGGCACGATGTCGGCACCGAAAGCCCGTTTGTGAGCGGTAACCGCTGAGGCCATACACAGTCGTGAATTGGTATCTATGTTGGCAGAACCGATAAAGCCTTTCATCAGTTTGTTTGCGACGTAGTAGTCTTCGGTGAGTAACTGGCCGGACAGGTAAAAAGCAACCGCGTCCGGGCCGTGCTCTTCGATAATCTGCCGGAACTGGCCGGCGACAAATTCTGTCGCTGTGTTCCAGTCGGTATTCTGTCCGTTGATTTGCGGTGTCAGCAGGCGGCCCCGGTGATCCAGAGTGTCTGCCAGACTGGCACCCTTTACACAGAGCCTGCCCCGGTTGGCCGGATGATCCTGGCTGCCACTGACCGACACCAGCGGAATTGAGTCGTCGCCGGGTAACGGGTCGTAGCTGGTGGCTGTCACACCGCAGCCGACGCCACAGTAGGGGCAGGTGGTTTCAGTCTGGCGCGGCTGGCGGGCACAGTTCATGGGTGTCTCCTGAGTATCAATGGGGGGGATCCTGCGTGGGGCTGTTGTGGCGGATTACTGGCCGGGGGGCGGCTACTTCAACCTGACCGTTGCGGATCCGGGCCGGCCAGCTGCGGATGTTGTGTTGCGCTTCGCTCAGGCAACGTCCGGTGCGTAAACAAAAGTGCTGTTTATATAACGGAGAGGCGACCACCAGTTCGTCACCGTGGGCAGCGATCAGCCCCCGGGACAGGACATTGGCTTTACCGATGGGGTCATAGTTATCCAGTGCATACACGGCGTTTTCGTCCGGCAGGTAGAAAATGGCTACCTGCTGTTGCCGGATTAGGGCGCAGATGCCGGCATTGCCTACCAGTTCGGAGGCAGGGCATATGCTGTGCCAGTCCTGTGCGACTGCTTGCTGGGTAACGGGAGAGGATTGTTGAGACATGTTCAGGCACTCCGGCTGGAAATAATATTGATTGCTTCGGCTTTCACCGGCGCGGTTGCAGGGGCAATTTGCTGGCGGACTTCTTCAAAGCGGATGTTGTCGTCTGCGTTGTCACTGTTAACGAAATGACGGAAGCGTTTCAGGGCCTGCGGGTCTTCCAGCGTGGTTTTCCATTCGCACTGATAGCTGCCAATGACAGTTTCCATTTGCTGTTCCAGTTCGGCACCGATGTTCAGGCTGTCATTAATGATGACGTCCTGCAGGTAGCTGAGGCCGCCTTCCAGATTGTCCATCCAGACGGAGGTACGCTGCAGGCGTTCGGCGGTTTTGATGTAGAACATCAGAATCCGGTCGATGTACTGCAGTAAGGTGGCTTTATCCAGATCAGTGGCGAACAGATCACCGTGGCGGGGCTTCATACCACCGTTGCCGCACACATAGAGGTTCCAGCCTTTTTCGGTGGCGATGATGCCGATGTCTTTGCTCTGTGCCTCAGCACATTCACGGGTACAGCCGGAGACGGCGAATTTGATTTTGTGGGGTGAGCGCAGGCCTTTGTAGCGGTTTTCCACTTCGATTGCCAGACCAAGGCTGTCATCGACACCGTAGCGGCACCAACTGCTGCCGACGCAGGATTTCACTGTACGCAGTGATTTACCGTAGGCATGACCGGTTTCAAAGCCGGCATCCACCAACCGTTGCCAGATCGGCGGGAGCTGTTCCAGGCGGGCACCGAAAAGGTCGATCCGCTGGCCGCCGGTGATCTTGGTGTAGAGATTATAGTCTTTGGCGATCTGACCGATGACGATGAGTTTTTCCGGGGTGATTTCGCCGCCGGGAATGCGGGGTACCACGGAATAGGTGCCGTCTTTCTGCATGTTGGCCAGAAACGTATCGTTGGTGTCCTGCAGGCTGACGTGCCGGTCTTCAAGGATATAATCGTTCCAGCAGGAGGCTAGCATTGAGCCGATGGCCGGTTTGCAGATTTCACAACCATGCCGATTACCTTTGCCGTGCCGGCTGAAGAGCTCGCTGAAACTGCGGATGTTTTCTACCCGGATCAGGTTGTAGAGGTCCTGCCGGGTATAGGCAAAGTGTTCGCAAAGATCACGGTTTACTGTGATGCCACTGGCTTCAAGTTCGTGATTCAACACATCGGTGACCAGGGCTGCGCAGCCACCACAACCGGTGGCTGCTTTGGTGGTGTCTTTGATGTCGCCAATTGAGCAGCAACCTGCTGCCACTGCCGCCTGAACATCGCCCTTACTGACATCGTGACAGGAACAAACCTGTGCGCTTTCCGGCAGTGCGGCAACGCCCAGCGCTGCCTGTTCGGTTCCGGCGCTGTGACGGGGCAGAATCAGGCTGTCAGGGTTGTCCGGCAGGGCGATGCCGTTGAGCATGTACTGTAACAGGCTGCCGTAATCTTCAGTGTCACCCACCAGAATGGCGCCGAGCAGCTGTGTGTTGTCTTCTGAAACAATCAGGCGCTTGTAGATTTCGTTATGTTCATCGGCAAAGGTATAGCTGCGGGCACCGGGTGTGCGGGCGTGGGCGTCGCCAATGCTGGCTACATCCACGCCCATGAGTTTGAGTTTGGTGCTCATGTCAGCACCGGTAAAGCTCAGTGGTCCGCCACACAGGTGATCAGCAACTACTTTGGCCATCTGATAGCC
This sequence comes from Aliamphritea spongicola, assembly GCF_017051665.1. Classification (NCBI taxonomy): domain Bacteria; kingdom Pseudomonadati; phylum Pseudomonadota; class Gammaproteobacteria; order Oceanospirillales; family Oceanospirillaceae; genus Aliamphritea; species Aliamphritea spongicola. The sequence goes on along the minus strand of NZ_JAFIDL010000004.1, from coordinate 84,718 downwards.
GGGGGCCACCAGACCAAAAATCTGTTTGTTCCACAGGGCGCATTCGCCAATGGCGTAAATGTCCGGGTCACTGGTCTGGCACTGGTTGTTGATGACGATGCCGCCCCGTTCCCCGACTTCCAGCTGGCTGCTACGGGCCAGTTCGTCACGGGGGCGGATACCGGCAGAAAATACGATCAGATCGGTTTCTAACTGTTCGCCGTCAGCAAACTTCATGCAGTGGAAACTTTGTTCGCCGGCACAGATTTGCTGGGTATTTTTGTTGGTCAGTACGGTGACGCCCAGAGCTTCTATCTTCTGTTGCAACATGGCACCGCCGCCGGCGTCCAGCTGGACGGCCATCAGCCGCGGTGCGAATTCAACGACATGGGTATCCAGCCCTAAATCCACAAGAGCCTTTGCCGCTTCCAGCCCCAGCAGCCCGCCGCCAATGACTACGCCACGTTTGGCGGTCGCGGCCGCGTCACGGATGCGGTCCAGATCATCAAGGGTCCGGTATACCAGACAGCGTTCGCGGTCGTGCCCTGGTACCGGCGGCACAAACGGGTAGGAGCCGGTAGCCAGAATAAGTTTGTCGTAGTGCAGTTGCTGGCCGGTGTCGGTGGTTATGGTGTTCTGGTCGCGGTCGATCGCGGTGATGGTTTCTCCGGTAATCACGCGGATACCCCAGCGGTCATATTCTTCCTGGCTGGCGATGGCGAGATCTTCTTTACCGGTGCCGGAGAAGTAGCTGCTCAGCTTTACCCGGTCGTAGGCCAGGCAGGGTTCTTCACTGAACACTGTAATACGGAAGGTTTCCAGCTGGCCGTTGTCGGCAAGGCTTTGTAAGAACTGATGGCCAACCATGCCGTTTCCCGCCACGATTATGTGTGGCGTATGGCTGGTTTTTACTGCTGGGTCTGTTGGCTGTGTCATTATTGGCTCCTGTGAGGCAGATACGTGGGCGGCTGGAAAAATTGCGTATGCTGACCGGCTTATGTTCATCCGGCAGCGGGCCGGGCGGGTCCCGGTGAACAGAATGGCTGACCGAAGATCAGATCAGGTTTTAGCTGACTGATGTCCTGCCGGTTATTGATGAGGTTGAAGTACCACTGGCCGTCGGCAACGTCGCCATATAGGATGGCGCCGCTTAAGCCGTTGCGGGTAAAGAAGAGTTTTTTATAGGTGTCTTTGCCGGGATCTTTCAGGACGAGGGTATCGGTTGCGGGTAGCTGGTCGGAAATATTACCGGCGGAAAACAGATCAATACCGGCGACTTTCAGCTGGGTGGCGCTTGGGCGTGGCTGGTAGCGTTGCTGATAGCGGCCTTTGAGCTGTGCAGCCAGCACGTTGGCCTGTTCCCAGATGGGGGCAACGAGCCCGAATGTGTGATCGCCGAGCTGGCAGCATTCTCCCAGTGCATAAATGTTGTCGACGGAAGTCTGTAACCGGTCATTAATCCTGATGCCTTGCTGACAGTGCAAACCGCTGCTGTTGGCCAGCTGAGTGTTCGGTCTGATGCCGGCAGCAATCACCAGCATATCTGTTTGTAATTGTCGACCATTGTTGAGTCGCAGGCTGATTGCCTTGTCGGTGTTAACAGTTATGTTTTCCGGTTCGCACCCGGTATGGACAGAGATGCCTCTGTTGATGAGTGTGTTCTCCAGCAAAGTGGCTGCCGGCATATCCAGCTGCCGGTTCATCAGATACTGACCACGGTGTACCACATCGGTCTGAAGGCCTGCCTTTTGTAGGCCGTGGGCTGCTTCCAGCCCCAGCAGACCACCGCCAAGCACCACTGCCCGGTGGGCATTACGGCTGCTGTTGAGAATTTGGGTGACGTCATTCAGGGTGCGGAACTGATGAATGTTTTCATGCTGAATGTGCTGTAAAGGTTCCGGAATAAAAGATGAGGCACCGGTGGCGAATACCAGTTTGTCATAGGCCAGGCGTACACCGCTTGCACTGCTGATGTAGCCGTTTTCAGTATCCACATGGATGACCGGGTCATCGGTATAAAGATGTATACGGTGCTGCCGGTACCAGTCTTTATTGTGAAGCTGTATATCTGTCCGGGGCATTTCACCGGCAAGCACCGGGGAAAGCAAAATCCGGTTATACGCCAGCTGTGGCTCGGCACCAAAAATACTGATGCGGTAATTGTGTCCTTCATCTGCCAGCATTTCTTCCAGCAGGCGGGTACCTGCCATGCCATTTCCGATAATAATCAGATGGGGTTTGGCAGATGCTGAATACATACATAGCTCCGTGATGACTGTAAGGGTACCGCGGGGGCGGCAATAAAAAAGGCGCTCACCTGTCGGGCTGGTGCAAGCCCGACAGGATGAACGCCTTTGTTCGTTTTAAAGTTGCAGATAGCGGCAGAGAAACTGTCAGTATCCGGTTTGTTATATAGCAGGCTCTGTGCCAGAACGTAAAAACGATTAATAAACAGTGTGTTACCGGTTTTGTGATTTTTCAGGACAGGCCGCCTGCACCAAAGCAAACCCACCGGACAGGGCGGTGCCTGCTATTGGTGCACGTTAGCCCAGGGCGGTAACCGCCAGAAGCGTCAGCAGCAGTGCACCGCTAAGCCCTTGCCAGAACAGCAGGGGATTGCGGCTTAACAGCGGTTGCTGTTCGAGCAAACTGACCAGCTCAGCATTCGGTGTGCTGAAGTCATGGATAAATTCAGAAAGGGCCTGATAGCGGACAGCCGGGTCAGCCTGCAGGGCTTTTTGCAGGCAGGCTTCGATCCAGACAGGAAGGTCAGGCCGGTGTTGGCGGGCCGGTGTGTAATTCAGCTGGTTGTATTGCCTGATTTGGCAGCCGTCTTTTTGCAACTGGTCGTAGGGATGTTGTCCGGTCAGCATTTCATAGCTGATGATCGCCAGTGAAAACAAATCTGAGCGGGTAGTTCCCGAATTGCCCAGCAGGTATTCCGGTGCGGTATAGCCTACCGCTCCGGGGGGGATTGCGTCGGCAGCCGGGGGATGGAGTTCATTGACGCCGGCAATCTGTACGCTGCCGTAATCAATGATTTTTACCTGACCATCCTGGTTGAGCATGATGTTTTCGGGCTTCAGGTCCTGATGAATAATGCCCTGCCTTTGCAGAGCGCGCAGTCCGGCGGCGGTTTGCCGTGATATTTTACGTACCTGATGTATGTCCGGTGTCGGGTGTTCGTTCATCCACTGGCGCAGGTTAATACCGTCTATGTACTCGCTGACCGCGTACATAAAGCGTTTATCGGCGCTGCTGAAGGTGCGCATCAGATGACAATGCTTCACGGTCTGGCCGGTCCATTCCTCACGGATAAAGGCTTGCAGATATGCCGGATCGTCAGAGAAGTTCAGTGAAGGGGCCTTGAGTGCGCAATAGTGGCCGTTACGCAGATCTTTAACTTTATATAAGTGACTGCGGGTGCCACTGAAAAGGGTATCGATAACCTGATAGTGGTCGATTGTCTGGCCGGTTTTCAGGACTGGCGGAACGGGTAGGTGCGCAAAGGCTTGTTGTGCCTCATGCTGATTCCGGTCCGGTAAATGATTAATGCTGATGATGAGCGCGGTCAGGTTATCCTGGCTACCGTTTTGCAGGGCCTGGCTGACCAGTTGCCGGGCGATATCTTCCAGCTTTGCAGCTGTCGGAGAAGTGATCTGATGTTCACGCCGGAGGGTGTCGAGTATGGCGCTGTTTTTCAGGTGTTCGTGTACGCCGTCGGTGGTCAGCAATATAAGATCACCGGCCTTTAACTGTTTGCTGGAAAAATCGACTTTCAGGTGTGGGTCAGCCCCCAGGGCTCTGGCCAGATAGGTATGTTGCTGTTCGCAATGCTGATGATCTTCACTGAGCTGCTCCAGACGGCCGTTACGGATATGGCAGATACGGGAGTCGCCGATATGAAAGGTAAACAGGGTGGCTGATTTGATGATGGCGGCCGAGAAGGTTGTCAGCAGGCCGGTTTGTTCCGCAGCCTGCTGCCGGTGCAGCCAGCTGTTCAGTGCATTCAGTACCCGGGCGCTGGATTGCTTGACGCTCCAGCTGTCTGGGGTTGAAAAGTAGTCCTGCATGAAGCTGGTAACACTGGTCTGGCTGGCAATGGCTGCATCCGGGCAGCTGCTGACACCGTCGGCAATGGCGGCGGCCGCACCTTTAAAAGGGCGGCTGGCGTTATCCGGGTACGCTGCCGCAAAAGCATCCTGATTAATGGGTTTTACCCCGGCACTGGAGTACCCGCCGAAACTCACTTGCAGTTCCCGGGTGCGGGGCTGCAGGCTGTCTGACAGGTTAACCGAAGCGTGCTCCTGAACCGGTTTGGCTGAGAGGTTGGCTGAATTCATAATATGTACCCTTCTGAGCAGCGTTTACCCGGCTATGGGTAAACGCCGTATCACTGGCCGGATTAAGTCACGCTGATCAGTTCAACGCTGCCGTTTTCATCCACTTCTGCCATATGGCCTTCGGGTTCCTTCAGGAACGTAAGGCAGATAAGGCCCATGATTGCGGTGGTGCTGATCACCATAAAAAACACCTGATACTCAACCAGCGATAACACGGTGAGATAAAACACGGCACCGACGTTACCGTAGGCACCGGTCATGCCGGCAATCTGCCCGGTAAGACGTCGCTTAATCAGGGGCACCACGGCGAATACTGCACCTTCACCGGCCTGGACGAAGAACGAGCAGGCCATGGCGGTAATCACCGCCAGAACCAGTGGCCAGCTGCTGTCGATCAGTGCCATCAGGGCATAGCCTGCAGCCAGGCCAGCGGTAAGAATCAGCAGGGTTTTACGGCGACCAAAACGGTCACTGAGCCAGCCACCACCGGGGCGTGACATCAGATTCATGAAGGCGTAGGCAGATGCCAGCAGACCGGCAACGACCATATCCAGTGAGAATACATCCGCAAAAAACAGTGGCAGCATGGAAACCACCGCCAGTTCGGAACCGAAGGTGGCGAAGTACAGCACATTCAGAATGGCGACCTGCTTAAATTCATAGCGCTCATATTCCGGCACAGGCGCAGAGAATATATGCCGGTTAATGCGGTATGCGCTGTAGCAGTCGTAAATGAAAATGCCGGTCAGTAACAGGTAAATCACATAGCAAACCTGTTCACTGAGGAGGCCGACACCGGCAGGTGATAACTTCCAGCTGAGCAGTGCCAGAGCAGCATACATTGGCAGCTTCATGATGATCAGCAACCAGAAGTCTTTTACGCTGGAGACTTCCATACCGCCGATTTTTTTGGGTTTGTAGTAGGTGGCGCCTTTGGGGGTGTTGGTGACATTCAGGTACCAGATCACACTGAAGCACAGGCTGATAAAACCACTGAGCAGCACTGCAATCCGCCAGCCTTCCAGGTTGGTAAATTCAATTAGCCCCAGCAGGATTGCCATACCCGGCAGCAGCATCGCGCCGGCAGCAGAACCGAAGTTGCCCCAGCCGCCGTAAATACCCTCAGCGGTGCCTAGTTCGTTAGCCGGGAACCATTCACTGACCATCCGGATGCCTACCACAAAACCGGCGCCGACAAAGCCCAGCAGAAAACGGGCAATGGCAGCGTCCATGAAGTCATCCGCCAGTGCGAACATGAAGCAGGGGATGCTGGCCAGTGCCAGAATGCAGGCATACACGTGACGGGGGCCGTATTTGTCGGTGAGCATGCCGACGATGACCCGGGCCGGGATAGTCAGGGCAACGTTGAGGATCAGCAGGGTTTTAATCTGTTCCCGGGTCAGGTTGAGCGATTCACCGATAACGCCCAGCAGGGGAGCGTGGTTAAACCAGACAAAGAAGGTGATAAAAAAAGCGATCCAGCTGAAGTGCAGGATCTTCATCTTCCCCTGCCAGGAAAAGAGGTTAAAGCGGGTGGTCGTGTCCATCGTTAGCTCCTTAAAATTAAAAAAGGCGCTTAAAAAGCTGTGGTTTAAACCAGCAGCTTTTAAGCGCCTTTGCCTGAAACTGTGAATGTAGGGTTGTGTGTGAATCCGGTGTCGTTTTCTGTGGTCAGTGCTCCAGAGCGGTGATCAGTTGTCTGGCCAGTTTTGCCAGGCTGATACTTTGCTGCATTGACATGTTGCGCATTGCAGTGAAGGCCTGTTGTTCGTCGCATTTGTGATGCTGCATGACCAGACCTTTCGCCTGTTCAATGAGCTTGCGCTCGTCCAGTGACCGCTCGGCCCGGGCCAGATCCTGTTGCAGGTGGCCGGTTGTTTCAAACCGCATACAGGCGATCCGGATAACAGATGCCAGCCGGTTGTATTGCAGGCCTTTTATAAGATACGCGCTGGCACCGGCCTGCAAAGCCTGTTCGGCAGTGTGCTGGTTGTCTGAATCGGTAAAGATGATCAGCGGCATCGGTTGCTGTTGCTGGAGGTGCTTTAACTGAATAAGCAGTTCCGGGCTGAGGGATGTTTGGCGGATACACAGGATATCTGTATGGCTGCGCTGAAAGTTCGCCGGTAAGGTTGAACCGCAGGTGTGGCTGACTTCATAACCCAGTCTGAACAGGGCGTCCTGCAGTGAGGCGTCGGAATCCAGTTGGTCATCTAACAGGTAGACTTGGGAATATAAAAGCGTCGGGTTCATCTGAATGGGGCTCTGCCAGTTGTAAGAATGCTGTTATCAGACTCATAAAGCAGAAAGCGTGCCAAACGGCTGGGTGAGTAACGCGGGATGGATTTTTAAATCTTAATAATCAAGGGGTTAAGATTGTTTTGATCATCAGCTTCCTTATTTATGAATGATGGCCAGTGTGCATATTCAGTGCGAAATTTTGGCGGTGCACAAATCTTGTGCTCAGGCTGACGGGGAAAAGCAAAACCACCGCAGGGGCGGTGGTTTCAGTTCAGACGGGCTTTTCAGTAGAGCTTTTCAGTAGAGCTTTTCAGATGAGCTCTTTACTCGAGTTCTTTAGATGAGCTTACCAGTGGCCGGTATTTTCCATTGAGGCCCAGGGTTCAGCAGGTGCCAGAGATTCGCCCTTTTGCAGCAGCTCGATGGAGATGTTATCCGGTGAGCGTACAAACGCCATGTGGCCGTCCCGTGGCGGACGGTTGATGGTGACGCCGGCATCCTGAAGTTTCTGGCACAGGGCATAGATATCATCCACTTCAAATGCCAGGTGGCCAAAGTTGCGGCCTTCATCATAGTCTTCCGGGTCCCAGTTGTAGGTTAGCTCCAGTAACGGGCTTTGGTGTTCCCGGGCATGGGCTTCGTAGTGAGGGTCGGCCAGGAAGCTCAGAGTAAAGCGGCCGCCTTCATATTCGTTGCGTTTGATTTCAACCAGTCCGAGAAGGTCACAGTAAAATTTCAGGGATGCGTCCAGGTCTTTTACCCGAACCATGGTGTGTAGGTAGCGCATGGTGGCCTCGTTGTTTTTATGGGCGTGATGAGAGTGGTGAATGTTCGCTGCGGCTTAAGCCGTCTCTTGTCATGTGCCTGATTCTACATAAGTTAACCGCAATAATGCAGTACCGGGCTGTTCAGAGTATCCACCAGAAGAATGCCACTGCTGAGGTGCCGGCTACCAGGCATAGCCCCAGTAAGTAGAGGAAGATAAAGAGGGTGTAGTAGCGGATTGCCAGATAACCTGCCGCGATAGCAAACCCTGCGCCAGCGACTGTTTGCAGCCAGCCGGGCCAGAATCCCGGATAGTTGTTCAGGGCAATATATGTGAGCCCGGCAAGCGCCAGAATCAGCAGCAGGTCGGTGATGGTGCGCAGCCAGGTTTGTTCAGGGAGTCCGGGGATACATGCGGATATAACGTTCGAGGGGGGATCGTCCCGGATAAATACGGGGTGTCCGGGGTGTTCTTCATCAAAGTGCAGCGTATAGCGCGGGTATTTCCCATTCATAAGCAGACCTTTTGTGTCACACATTTTTCAGTATAGAAGGGCTTTGCTCAGGTGTGGGAAAGCGAGGGTGTTTTTATGTGAAGCTTTTGTGACGCGCTTTTTGTGACGGGCTTTTGTACGGAAACAAAAAACGGCCGCGAATGGCGGCCGTTTTATGAGTGGCGGGGCGATTACGCCATGCCGATAATTTTGCGCAGTTCCAGCAGAACTGATTCGCCTTCTTCCAGTGGCAGGCCGTCTTCTGTCAGTTCGTTCAGGCGGGTAACGCCGTCAACACTGCCAAGGCTGGACAGGTATTCCAGAATTTCCAGTGGCTTAACTGCTTCCAGCAGGTCGATGTTGTTCCACAGGCTCAGGAAGGACATGATGCCGTATGCGCCCCAGTTGGAAACGTCGGCGATACACAGTTCATCAACGCGGGTAGAGGCTGATACGATATCCAGGTCTTTCAGGGCTTCGGTGATGTTACCCATGCCGATTTCGTTACCGCCGTCGCCGATGCCGATGGTCGGGCATTTAGCGTTATTGATGAAGGTGTCGAAACAGGCAGTACGCGGGCTGATGCTTTCGCCGCGCATGTTGTAGTAACCGCCGTCAGCCGCCTGGCCCGGACGTTCGATAGACAGAACCGCATCCGGGTTGTAGTGGTACAGGGCCTGGAAGGCTTCCAGTTTACGTTCCTGGTGTTCACCTACACGGATTTCATGCACGCGGAAATCTTTCATCAGGGCTTGTGAAACCGGTGGGCCACAAACGATCACAGGGGTGGCACCCAGGGTTTCCAGTGCGCGGTACAGGGCGATAGCGCCTACAGGGCCGTCGGTTTCAAACGTATCAACTACCGGGAAGCCGGTGCCGATCAGAACGTGACCTTTACATTTGTTGAGGATACGCGCTGCACGCAGGTAGTAACCGGTTTGCAGGGCAGGCTGCACGGTTTTCATACCGCGCAGGTTACGGGCAACCAGAGCATCTTCGATTTGCTGGCTCAGCGCCGCCTCATTCACTAAATTTTCCATAGGTCATCTCTCTTTTTTGTCTGCTGTCGCGGATCGGGCCGGTGACTTAACACCGCTTTGGCTGATCCGTCCGGGCAGCACCAAAAGTTTATTAACAGCTGATTACAGCACGCCGTAACCGCATTTTTTATATCAGTAAATCGTCAGTTGGCCGGTGGCTGGCTGCAGTTACTTGTCATGCTGCAATCAGCCGGGCCGGCACTGTTTTTTCGCTTACAGAGCTTCTGGCTCGGTCCGTGCGAAGCGCGCCTGTTCCAGGCAGCGCAGGTTGTGTGCAGCGTCGATGCTGATCTCTTCAAAAGATACCGCAGAGCCTGGCAGTAGTTGGGTCAGGCGCGCGGTGTCCATGGCGATCATGGAGCCGATCTTCGGATAACCACCGATGGTCTGGCGGTCATTTAGCAGTACGATAGGCTGGCCGTCTGCCGGTACCTGAATGGCACCGTGGCAGATGCCTTCGGACAGGATACCGTCGATAGATGGCGTGATTTGTGGCCCTTCCAGACGGTAGCCCATGCGGTCAGCACGGTCAGTTACTTTATATTCGCTGCTGAAGAACAGGCGTTTCTGAACATCGCTGAAGGCGTCCTGCTGGTAACCGGTGATTACCCGCAGGGAAACCGCCGCGGTGTAATCCGGACGGAATGCTTCGGGCAGACGGTAAACCTGCTGGTCTGCTGCAGGCTCTGCAGGCAGGATGTCCCCTTGTTGCAGTTTTTCGCCGTTCAGTCCGCCGATCCCCTCACGGGTAACAGTGGCGGTGCTGGTGAAGCTCTTAGCAACAGTAAAGCCACCGCTGACTGCCAGGTAGGCACGGGCGCCGGCGCTGGAGAAGCCAATGTCGATACGGTCTCCGGCCTGAACTTTATGGGCACACCAGCCTTCCTGTTCGGTACCGTTGATTTTCAGCGGCATGGAGGCGCCGGTCAGGACGATATAGGTATCGCACTGGGCTTCCATTACCAGACCACCGATGCTGATTTCCAGCGCCGTAGCGTTGCTGTCGTTATTCAGCAGGCGGTTGGCCCAGGCAAAGGCATTGCTGTCCAGCGGGCCGCCGGTGGTCAGGCCGATACGGTGCTGACCGATACGGCCGGCATCCTGAATCAGGGTTAGCAGGCCTGGCTGTAATACTTTAAATCCGCTCATTACAGTTCGCCTCCCAGAGACAGAAATTCATCACGTTCGATTGGCTCAAAACGAATCCGGTCACCTACCTGCACTGGCATGCTTGGGGTAGCGTCCGGGTTAAACATGCGGGTAGGGCACAGGCCGATCAGGTTCCAGCCACCCGGAGAAACCGCCGGGTAAACCGCTGTCTGGCGGTCGGCAATGGCCACAGCACCGCGGGGTACTTTCTGACGCGGTGTGGAAAGGCGGGGCGCAGCAATGCGCTCGTCCACTTCGCCCAGATAAGCAAAGCCCGGCGCGAAGCCGATGGCATAAACCCGGTATTCCATTTCGCTGTGAATCTTAATGACTTCTTCCACGCTCAGGTTGGCGCGGGTGGCCAGATCTTCAAGGTCCGGGCCGGATTCGGTGCTGTAGTAAGCCGGCAGTTTAACTAAACGGCCTTCTGATGCTTCACCGGAGGCCTGATCGCTCAGTGCGGTGCGAATACGGCGGCGTACTTCCAGATGGTCACAGGCCAGCGGGTTAAAGATTACCAGCAGGGATGCATAGGAAGGCACCATATCAATCAGCACGTCGGCCAGCACGGTTTCCAGTGCGTCGACGGCCTGCTGAACTTTCGCGGATACCGCCGGATCGGTCTTTTCGCCGAAATACAGGATCAGGGCGTTTTCGCCGGCGATTTCGACTCTCGGAGTTTGATATTCAGTCTGGCTCATTGCTTGATCATCTCGCGGATTTCCTGAATGGCATTGACGCCGTCCATGTTGTCTCCGTGTACGCACAGGGTGTCAGCACGCAGGTTCAGAACATTGCCGCTTACCGTGGTAATGGTGCCCTGTTCTTTCAGTTGCTTCACCTGAGCCAGCATTTTGTCTTTGGTGTGTACTGCGCCCGGCTTGCTGCGGGCCAGCAGTTTGCCGTCGTCGTCGTAGCAACGGTCGGCAAAAATTTCGAACCACAGGGAGATACCAGCTGCATCCGCTTCCGCCTGAATGGTGTCGGCTTCCGGGGTGCTTTGCAGCATAAGTACCAGTGGGCGGTGGTAAGACGCGATGGCTTCCATGATGACCTGACGGACTTCAATGTTGGCCATCATGTCGTTGTACATAGCGCCGTGTGGCTTCACGTAGGCCAGTGTCAGGCCCAGGCTGGCAGCCATACCGTCGATGGCAGCGATCTGATACATCACCATAGCTTTCAGTTCAGCCGGGGATGCCTTGATGCTGCGGCGGCCGAAGCCCACCAGATCCGGGTAGCCCGGGTGCGCACCGATGGTGACATTGTTTTCTTTGGCCAGTTTCAGGGTTTTTTCCAGCACCAGCGGATCGCCGGCGTGGAAACCACAGGCGATGTTGGCCTGATCGATATGCGGCATAACCGCTTCATCCAGACCCATTTTCCAGGAGCCGAAGCTTTCACCCAGGTCACAGTTCAGTTGTAACGTCATGATAATTTCTCCTGTGCGCCGGTTTACAGAACGGCCAGACGGCTGTTTGGCAGGTCAGTGATCAGCATGTGGCCCGGGCTGTGGGTAATGCAGAAGTCAGGCTTGGCCTGTTCGATGGCAACCTGTGGGGTTACACCGCATGCCCAGAATACCGGCAGTTCGCCTTCTTTAATGGTAACGGCGTCGCCGAAGTCCGGGTTGTTGATGTCGCTGATGCCGATCTGGGACGGATCGCCCAGGTGCAGCGGGGCACCGTGTACTGACGGGAAGCGGGTACAGATCTGAACCGCGCGGATTGCATCAGCCGCTTTCATCGGGCGCATGCTGACCACGGTAGTACCGCTGAAGCGGCCAGCGCTGCGGCATTCGATGTTGGTACGGTACATAGGGACGTTAACGCCTTCTGTAATGTTGCGTACTTCCAGGCCGTCAGCAATCAGGGCTTCTTCAAATGAGAAAGAGCAACCCAGTACGAAGGTCACCAGGTCATCGCGCCAGTAATCTTTTACATCGGCGACTTCGGCGGTCATTACGCCGTTTTCATAAATGCGGTATTTCGGGATATCGGAGCGGATATCCAGATCTTCACCCAGGTCTGGCAGCATGAAAGCGCCAGGCTGGCCGGACATGCCAACGATCGGGCACGGCTTAGGGTTCAGCTGACAGAACTGCAGGAAGTCATTGGCCCATTCTTTTGGCATGATCGCCAGATTGCCCTGTACAAAACCCTGAGCGAAACCTGAAGTGTTACCGGTGAATTCACCGCTGCGGATTTGCTGGCGAATTGCCAGTGGCGTCATATCTGCGTTCATAATAAACCTTACTCTGAAACGGCTTGGCCGCTATTGTCTTTTATTGTCATATACAGGCTGATTCTGAGCATAAAGTATATGCTCTGTGCTGAATGCAGCCAGCGGGCACTGGCCGACAGGACCAGCGGTGCTGTCGGCAGGGAAATTCTGTGCAGGGGAGGGGTGGCTAGCAGGCGGTGGCCTGTTGTGTCAGCCACTGATCAACCGCCTGTTTGGTGCGGGCGAAGAATACGACCCGGGCAACGGTGCTCAGTGCGCCGTTATGATTGACATTACGGCGGTAAACCCACCAGCTGTCGCTGGCTTTTTCGACAACTTCATCAACGTGACGGATTTGCTGAAACTGGTGAAGAGGCATCGCTGTTCGCATGGTTGTTATTCTCGTATCAGGCTCGCGAAAAAATTCTCAGACTGGCATTTTTACCTGTCACCCGGATGGCTGTCTAATGAATAATGATTGCTACATCTGATAATTTTTTTTTATCAGGATTTGCCGGTCTGTAACGATTGAGGCCCGCTTGGCTATGCGGGGCAGAAATGTGCTCCATTAGCAGTTTTTTTATGTCTCTGTGTTGACAATAATCTCTGTCGGGGTATTATACGCCCCGTCCTGAGGATGACCTGAAGGCAGCCGGTTATACGCTTATTTACAAGCACTTATAACTGAATGACTGAACGGAATTCCTACCTGCAGCGTCCCATTCGTCTAGTGGCCTAGGACACCGCCCTTTCACGGCGGTAACAGGGGTTCGAACCCCCTATGGGACGCCACTTTCTCTTCCTGATGTTTCTGTTTTATTTTCCATATCTGATTTTTCTTACACTGGATTTGTACCCATTCCGGTGAGATTGCTATTTTTCTGCCATACTTTATTTCAAGATCAGGCTGCGGCATGTCTTTGTGATCCCGGTCAGCCTGGCGTTGTAAGCGAGATAAGGGGTGAGCACATGTTAACCGATTACCAGCCTCTGGATTTGGACCGCATTGCATTGCTGGCGACGACCCGGCCGGCTGTGATTGACCGGTATCTGCGGTTTAAGGTTCGTCAGATTATCAGCCAGGCAAAGCCTGAATCCCGCATCATGCTGGAGCGTTTGCAGTTCCGGATGGATGCTATCCGACGCCGTGCCAGTTCACCTCTGCACGCCTGTATTCAGATTTCGAAGTTTATGCATGAGCAGCTCTGGGAGCTGAATGACGTGCTGCGAAACGGAGTTGCGCTGTCGCATCCGAAAGGTGTGGCGAGTGTGGATGAGGATAAGCCCGCGCCTCCGGCTTCTGAGCTGCCCACACTTAAAGCAAAGGTGCTACCCTTTAAGCGTAAGCTCGATAAACATCTGCCGGCTAAGAATAAGCCGGGTAAGCATTAGGTTTTTCTTCGGAAGCCTGTTTGTCAGGTTTTCGGTGTAAAAAGGCCGCGAGGCCAAAAACCGCAGTTGTCTCGGGGGACGATTGCGGTTTTTCGTTTTCATTGTGTCTGACCTGAGTGGTCAGGCACTTTGCTGGTGGAGCGCCCCAGCAAAAAAGCCACCTGTTCAGGTGGCTTTTTTGTGGGCTCAGCGAAGGCTATTTTTGCAGCTGAGTTACCGCCTGGCGGGCGATGTCGTTCAGTTCTTCACCACCTTCGTTCAGATACTCATTGATCTGCTGCTTCATCGGGCGGGCCCAGAAGCGGGTGATGTGTGACGCCACAGCGTTAGCTGCATCGTCAGCGGTACCAACGTGAACGTTGTTGTCTGCAATTTGATTAACCATTTTAATCAGACTGCTCAGTGTTGCATTTCCCATGGATCTACTCCATTTATGCCCGGTCAGTACGCCTGACCGGTTCAGTTAATCTCTCGGTATGTCTGACCGGTTGTAAACAACGTGTTTACCCGGGCGGGCAAAACCAATCAGGTTAAGGCCTGACTGTTTGGCCAGATCCAGTGCCAGACCGGTGGGGGCAGAGACTGCCACCAGGGTCGGTACGCCACAGCTACTGGCTTTATGAACCATTTCGTAGCTGGCGCGGCTGGATACCAGGGTAAAACCGGTGGTCAGATCGACCTTGTCACGTTTCAGTGCGCCGAGCAGTTTGTCCAGCGCGTTATGACGACCCACGTCTTCGCGAATCACCTCAATGTCACCATTCAGGTTGCACCAGGCGGCACCGTGAAATGCACCGGTCAGTGACTGCAGCGGCTGGCGCTGAGTCAGCTGAGAGATGGCGGTTTCAACGGCTGTCGCGCTGATCAGTTCAGTCTTAGTGACTTTACGGATCGGGCGAATGGCCTGTTGCAGTGACTCTGCACCGCACAGGCCACAACCGGTGCGGCCTGTCAGATTACGGCGACGCTGTTTCAGCAGGGCAGCACGCTGGCTGCTGATTGCAACCTGGACTTCGATACCGGCGGTCAGACTGGCTGTCGGACGGATCACTTCGATGCCATAGATCTCATCGCTGTGCTCGACAATGCCTTCGCTCAGGCTGAAGCCTGTGGCGAAGTCTTCCAGATCGTTGGGGCTGGCCATCATCACGGCATGGGATATGCCGTTAAAGATCATGGCAACAGGCACCTCTTCAGCGATCTGATCTTCGGTGTCGGTTATCTGGTCCAGTTGCCGCCGGGTGACTTCAGCCCCCCGGTGGCAATGTTGCAGTTCGGCGGCGAGCACTGGCTCGCCGGCGTCCTGCCTGAAACGTGGTTGGGTCATCAATGTCCTCGTGACGTCTGTTACTGGCTAACGCTTTCACGACCCTGCTTCAGGAAGTCCTGCTGCTGGTCGTCAAAGTTCTGGTAGTTTTGCTGCCAGCTGGATGGTGAATTCACTTTCACAACCTGTACCGCAGTCACCTTGTACTCAGGGCAGTTTGTCGCCCAGTCAGAGTTGTCGGTGGTTACTACGTTGGCACCGCTGCCAGGGTGGTGGAAGGTGGTGTAAACCACGCCAGGCTGCACCTTATCAGTAATGCGTGCACGCATTACGGTGTCGCCGGCACGGCTGCTGATACCAACCCAGTCACCATCACTGATGCCGCGCATTTCCGCATCGGAGATGTGCAGATCCAGTACGTCCTCATCGTGCCATGCCTGGTTAGGCGTACGGCGGGTCTGAGCACCTACGTTGTATTGCGACAGGATACGGCCAGTGGTCAGCAGTAACGGGAACTTACGGGTAGAGCGTTCTTCGGTTGCCACGTATTCAGTGATCGCGAAGTTACCCAGGCCGATAGGGAAGTTCTCAATGTGCATGGTAGGCGTACCTTCCGGTGCAGCATCGTTACAAGGCCACTGAATGCTGCCCAGCTCTTCCAGACGGTCATAGCTGACGCCCTTGAAGGTTGGAGCCAGAGTCGCAATCTCATCCATGATTTCGGATGGGTGGCTGTAGTTCATTTCATAACCCAGTGCGTTGGACAGGGCCATGGTTACTTCCCAGTCTGCCATGCCGGACAGAGGCGGCATTACCTGACGAACACGGTTGATACGGCGTTCGGCGTTGGTGAAGGTACCGTCTTTCTCAAGGAAAGAAGCACCCGGCAGGAATACGTGCGCGTACTTAGCTGTTTCGTTCAGGAAGATGTCCTGGACGATCAGGCAGTCCAGAGAACGCAGTGCCTGGTCAACGTGGTTGGTGTTCGGGTCAGACTGTGCAATGTCCTCGCCCTGGCAGTACATGCCACGGAAGGTACCGTCGATTGCAGAGTTGAACATGTTCGGAATACGCAGACCCGGTTCGTTGTCCAGTGTTACGCCCCAGCTTGCTTCGAAGCGGCCACGGATCGCGTCGTCGGCAACGTGCTGGTAGCCTGGCAGTTCGTGCGGGAAAGAACCCATGTCACAGGAGCCCTGTACGTTGTTCTGACCACGCAGCGGGTTAACACCTACACCTTCACGGCCGATGTTACCGGTCGCCAGCGCCAGGTTAGCAATACCCATTACCATGCTGGAACCCTGGCTGTGCTCGGTTACACCCAGACCGTAGAAGATAGCGGCGTTAGGTGCAGCGGCAAACAGACGGGCAGCGCTGCGGATTTCAGCGGCAGGAATGCCGGTGATGTCTTCAGTCTGTTCCGGTGCATGACGTTCTTCGGAGATGAACTCGCGCCATTTGTTGTAAGCAGTGTTGTCACAACGGTTAGCGATGAATTCTTTGTCTTCCAGACCTTCAGTGATAACCACGTGAGCCATTGCGTTGATGAATGCAACGTTGGTACCCGGACGCAGTTTCAGGTGGTGATCGGCAATAATGTGCGGGCTCTTAACCAGCTCAGTGGTGCGCGGATCGGCGATGATCAGACCACAGCCTTCACGTACACGGCGCTTCAGGCGGGAACCGAATACCGGGTGAGCAGCAGTCGGGTTCGCACCGATTACCATCACCATGTCAGCTTTCATTACAGAGTCGAAAGTCTGAGTACCGGCAGACTCACCCAGGGTAGTCTTCAGACCGTAACCGGTCGGAGAGTGACATACACGGGCACAGGTATCGGTGTTGTTGTTACCGAAGGCTGCACGGATCAGTTTCTGAACCAGGTAGGTTTCTTCGTTAGTACAGCGAGAAGATGTGATACCGCCGACAGATTCACGGCCGTATTTCGCCTGAATGTCTTTGATGCGGCCGGCAGCGAAGCTGAAGGCTTCTTCCCAGCTTACTTTCTTCCATGGCTGGTCAATGGAGTCACGGATCATCGGCTCGGTAACACGGTCGTCGTGAGTTGCGTAACCGAATGCGAAACGGCCTTTAACACAGGAGTGGCCACGGTTCGCTTCACCGTCTTTGAACGGCACCATGCGGATAACTTCGTTACCCTTCATTTCTGCCTTGAAGGCACAGCCAACACCACAGTATGCACAGGTGGTAACAACGCTGTGTTCTGGCTGACCGCGTTCGATAACGCTGTTTTCCATCAGAGTGGAAGTCGGGCAGGCCTGTACACAGGCACCGCAGGATACACAGTCAGATGCCAGGAAGCCGTCGTCCTGACCGGCAGCAACCTTGGAGTCGAAACCACGGCCGTCGATGGTCAGTGCAAAAGTACCCTGAACTTCTTCACAGGCACGTACACAGCGGGAACAAACGATACATTTGCTCGGATCGAAGGTGAAGTACGGGTTAGACTCGTCTTTCTTCGCATCCAGGTGGTTGTTGCCTTCGAAGCCGTAACGTACTTCACGCAGGCCAACCGCACCGGCAACGTCCTGCAGTTCGCAGTTGCCGTTACTTGGACAGGTCAGACAGTCCAGCGGGTGATCGGAGATGTACAGCTCCATGATGTTGCGGCGCAGTTTCGCCAGCTTGTTGTTCTGCGTAGTAACAGACATGCCGTTTTCGGCAGGTGTGGTACAGGAAGCAGGGGTGCCGCGGCGACCTTCAATTTCCACTGCGCAGATACGGCAAGAGCCGAATGCTTCCAGGTTATCGCTGGCACACAGTTTAGGAATGTTGATGTTCGCTTCAGCAGCGGCGCGCAGTACGGACGTACCTTCCGGTACGGTTACTTCCACACCGTCGATGTTCAGTGTCACCAGGTTCTCGGAAACACGGGCCGGCGTACCGTAATCTTTATTAGGATCAAAATGTTGCAGCATGATCGGACTCCTTAAGACGCCATGTCTTCGGTGACGGGTTTATGCAGGTCTTCTGGGAAGTGATTGATAACGCTCTTCACAGGGAACGGAGTCATACCGCCCATTGCACACAGGGAGCCGTCAATCATGGTATCGCAGAGATCATTTAATAATTCTAGGTTATCTTCGCGGTTTTCGTCATTGACAATGCGGTCAATCACTTCTACGCCGCGGGTAGAACCGATCCGGCAAGGGGTACACTTACCGCAGGATTCAACCACACAGAATTCCATCGCAAAGCGGGCTTGCTGAGACATATCGACAGTATCGTCGAATGCAACCACGCCACCGTGGCCCAGTACAGCGCTTACTGCTGCGAAAGATTCATAGTCCAGCGGGGTGTCCCACTGGCTTTCCGGCAGGTATGCACCCAGAGGTCCACCTACCTGAACAGCACGCATCGGACGGCCGGAGAAGGTACCGCCACCGAAGTCTTCCAGCAGTTCACGCAGAGTCAGACCAAAAGCCAGTTCTACCAGACCGCCGCGCTTGATGTTGCCGGCCAGCTGGAATGGCAGGGTACCCAGAGAACGGCCCATGCCGTAATCCGCGTAAGCCTTGGCGCCTTCAGCCAGAATGTAAGGAACCGCTGCCAGAGACAGCACGTTGTTAACGATAGTTGGCTGGCCGAACAGACCAACGATAGCTGGCAGTGGTGGTTTGGCACGGACCAGACCGCGCTTACCTTCCAGGCTTTCCAGCAGGGATGTTTCTTCACCACAGATGTAAGCCCCGGCACCCAGACGCACTTCCAGATGGAAGGTCTTGCCGCTGCCCTGAATGTTTTCACCCAGCAGGTTGGCAGCTTCTGCCTTCGCCAGTGCTTCGTTCAGGATCTGGTGAGCAATCGGGTATTCAGAACGCAGGTAGATGTAGCCCTGAGTCGCACCAACCGCCAGACCGGCGATGGTCATACCTTCGATCAGCATGAATGGGTCAGCTTCCATGACCATACGGTCAGCGAAGGTACCGGAGTCACCTTCGTCGGCGTTACAAACGATGTATTTCTGCGCAGCATCACCCGGTGCAACCGCATCGTGTACAGTCTGCCACTTGATGCCGGTAGGGAAGGCAGCACCACCACGGCCACGCAGGCCGGAGTTTTTAACTTCATCAACGATGGCCTGACCGGACATTTCCAGTGCTTTTTTCAGGCCTTTGAAGCCGTCGTGCGCTTGATAATCTTCCAGGCTGACAGGATCAGTGATACCGGCGCGGGCAAACGTCAGACGCTGCTGCTTTTTCAGGTAAGGGATTTCTTCGGTCAGACCCTGGCACAGTGGGTGGCTCAGGCCGCCGTTTACGAAATCTGCATCGAACAGGCTGTCGATGTCTTTTGCTTCAACCGGGCCATAAGCAACACGGCCGTTAGCGGTTTCAACCTCAACCAGAGGTTCCAGCCAGAACATGCCGCGGGAGCTGTTGCGGACGATCTCGATGTCTGCACCACGGTTCTTGGCTTCAACGGCCATTTCTGCTGCCAGACGCTCGGCACCCATTGCCAGTGCGGTGGTATCCCGTGGGATATAAACCTTAACCATTACTTCACCTCCAGCGCTTGGGTGGACAGCTGATCAACCAGTTGGTCGAACTTGCTTGGGGTAACACGGCCAACAACATCGTCGTTTACCTGAATAGAAGGTGCGCAGGCACAGTTGCCCAGGCAGTAAACCGGTTCCAGAGACACCTGCTGGTCAGCGCTGGTCTGGTGGAAGCCGATACCCAGCTTTTCTTTCACGTGTGCTTCCAGCTGGCGTGAGCCCATAGACTGGCAGGCTTCAGCGCGGCATACCTGAATGGTGTGCTTGCCCGGTGGGGTAGTACGGAAGTGATGGTAGAAAGTGATCACACCGTGGACTTCAGCACGGGACTGAGCCAGACCATCAGCAATAATGCTTACGGCGTCGGCATGGATGTAGCCCTGGGCGTCCTGGATGGCGTGCAAGATCGGCAACATAGCGCCGGGAAGATCTTTCATCTCCTCGACAATGTCACAGACTTGCTGGCGACTCTGCTCGTTGAATGCAGTCATTTTTTGCTCACCTGCTATAAGTGTCTCAGCTGTTTTCTGGTTAACCGGCTTATTAACCTGCCGGCTTAATCAAAAAATTCAGTACTGAGCAGCTCTTGTTGAATTATTTAACCGGAATAAACCGCGTATCGAAGGTCAACGGGTTTGAGAAAATCACCCTTTTGCCTGCAATTAGCAGTAAAATTCACAGCCTGTTTATCTGAGTGCGACATTGCTATTCGTAAAGTGACATTACAAATGCAAACGACTCTTATTTATAATTTATATATGAACCCATTTTCATATTTGGCTAAAATGAGTACAGAATTATCCCTTTTAGATGCCCATAAGGTAGCATTGGGCCTAAAATTTGAAAATATGAATAATTATGCATATTAAAAGAATACAGGTGGTTCCGGGGTGGTCTTTCCGGGACGAAAGCGGCAATGAACTTAACCCGCAGCTGTTCAGTTTACTGGCGGCGATCCATGAGCATGGCAAGCTGACAGCAGCCACAAAAAGTGTAGGGATATCATACCGTCACGGCTGGAACCTGCTGAATACATGGGCGGCTTTTTTCGGGGTACCACTGGTCAGCATGCAGAAAGGTAAGGGGGCAACCCTGACCCCGCTGGGGGATAAGTTGCTCTGGGCCAAGCAACGGGTGGTAGCCCGGCTTGAGCCGCAATTAGATAGCCTGACGTCGCAACTGAATCTGGAAATTCACCGTGCCCTGGAAGGGGTCAGCCCGTTATTGCGGGTACATGCCAGTTATGGCTATGCGGTGGCGTTGTTACCGGAGCATGCCAGCGAGATTCAGCTGGATCTGCAGTACAAGAGCGGTGAAGAAGCGCTGGCTGCCCTTAATCGGGGTGTCTGCGACATTGCTGGTTTCCATGTACCGATTGAAGGCATGAGCCAGGCGCAGATTAAGAAGTACGGTCACTATCTTAAGCCCCGCGTACATAAGGTGATTCAGTTTATTACCCGCCGGCAGGGCTTAATCGTTAAGCGGGATAACCCCTGTGAGATTCAGGGGCTGAGTGACCTGTTACGGGATGACGTGCGCTTTATAAACCGGCAGGAAGATTCCGGTACCCGAACACTGCTTGACGAACTGCTGCGCCGGGAGAAGATTAACCCGGCAAAGGTATCCGGCTATGACGATGAGGAATTTACGCACTCAGCGGTAGCAGCCTATGTTGCTGCGGGCATGGCGGATGTGGGGATCGGTGTTGAAGCAGCAGCCCGGCAGTTTAATCTTGATTTTATACCGTTATCTTATGAGCGATACCTGTTTGTGTGCCACCACCGCAGTTTGCAGCAGGAAGCGGTGATCAGGTTCCTGGAGATGATCCGCACCAGCCAGTTCTATCAGGCGGTCCGCGAGCTGCCGGGATACAGTCCGGATCTGTGCGGGGATGTCGTCGGGGTGGAAGAAGCGCTGAATCAGTCTTCCCGGTAAGCGTGTTTAAGCGCGTTTGGTAAAGGACGTATAAGAAAGGAAGGGTGAGTGGAAGGTTTAGCGTATTACCAGTATGCACTGATCGGGTTGATTTTTATCTGGAGCGGGTTTGTCCGCAGCGGGCTGGGGTTTGGTGGCGCGGTACTGTCGTTACCTTTTTTACTGCTGATTAAGGATGATCCACTGATTTTCCTGCCGATCATCGGTGTGCACCTGCTGTTCTTTTCAGTGCTGATTACCTGGAAGAGTAATAAGAGTCAGCCGCAGAGTGCCGGTTTCTTTGAGTCATCGTCCATCGACTGGCCGTACCTGAAGTACAGCCTGAAGGTGATGATGATCCCGAAGCTGATCGGGGTATTCGGCCTGCTGACTTTGCCAGCCACTCTGATGAGCAGCATCATTTATGTGATCGTGATTGCCTATGCGATCTCTTATGTACTGAATAAGCCGCTGAAGAGTAACAGTAAAACACTGGATACGGTGTTTCTGATTCTGGGGGGCTATATCAGCGGTACGTCGTTAATCGGTGCGCCGCTGATCGTCGCAGTATTTGTCTCCAATGTAGCCAAGCATAAGCTGCGGGATACCCTGTTTATCCTCTGGGCGATTCTGGTGCTGATCAAGCTGGCGTCTTTTGTCATAGCAGGAGTGGATTTACAGCTGATTCATCACCTGTGGCTGTTGCCGCTGGGGTATATCGGCCATGTGATCGGTGAAAAAGCGCACCAGAAAATGCTGGCGGCGGAAACTCCGGTGTTTTTCCGGGTGCTGGGTAGCGTGCTGATTGTGGTCAGTATGATGGGGCTGGTGAAGGCGGTTATTTAACTGAATTGCAAAGCCACCGGAAACGGTGGCTTTTGCTATGTTGGCTCAGTTTGAATTCACGGATCTGTATCTGCGCAGGTATTCAAACTTCAAAGGTAACCATATATAAACGGACTTTATTCGGTCCGTTTCTTAAACCGCTCGGTCAGATCGAACATGTTCTCCAGCTCCCGCATCCGCTCGGAGGTCTGGCTCCAGAGTTTCTCTTCCAGCGCCACCACCAGGGCTTCAGCAAAGAACAGGGTAACCACCCCTGAGTCCCAGCCGGATTTGCCTTCGATTCGGATCGGCAGTGTGTGGTCGGCGTATCCGGCCACCGGCGACAGCCACTGATCCGTAAACAGAATTATTTTTGCGCCGCGGGCGTTGGCCAGCCGGCTGGTAGTAATCAGGTCCTGCTCGTAACGGCGTACATCAAATACGATGAGTACATCGTCTTGTTTAATTTTCAGCAGATGGTGGGGCCACAGGGCAACCGCTTCCGGAAAGATGTGAACATTTTCACGGATCACTTCCAGATGGGTGTTCAGATAGCGGGCAAAGGCGCTGGTGATCCGGCCGCCGACAATGTGCAGGGCGCGTTCCTGTTTGGCCAGCAGGTCCACAATGGCATCGAACTGTTCATGGCTGATCTGATTCAGACTATGGCGCAGGTTGGTGGTAACGGTTTCCGCAACCTTGTTCAGCACGTGGCTTTCCGGGGCATCAGCGGCCCACTGATCATGTTTGGTAATCGGGTCGGAGAGGGTTTGCTGCAGTTCGTCTTTCAGTTCTTTCTGGAAGGTGGTGAAACTGGAGTAGCCGATTTTTTTCAGGGTCCGCATTACTGTGGGGGTAGACACCCCGCAGCTTTCCGACAGTTCTGTAATAGAGACCATGCCTGACATGGGGTAGTTGGCCAGCAGGTGATTGACGATTTTCATTTCCGCCGGGCTGAACTGATTGAGCTGCGAGCGGATCAGTTCGGCAATCGTGTGACTGTTGTCCGGGGTTACAGGGCTGTCATTCATGGGCGGCATACTCGTGGTCAGGTGGCGGTCGGGCGCTATTCTACAACGTTTTGCTGCAATTATTCGCAAGTCTCTCTGGTACTTTGTCTGGTACTGCCGTCGGATTCGGCGGCGGTATGAATCTGTCCCCTTGACGGTTGCACGGTAACAATCTTTACATGTAATTTACCTTACATAAAAAAATTGACAAGTAAAATATGTAATGTATAAATGTTTACATCCTGCCGGCTTACTGCTCAGGTTGGATGTAAGTTGGATAAGATTCGTGACGTTCGTAATACAAAAAAAATAATCTTGCTGATACAGCAGAGGACAGATAATGAATAAGAATAAACGCGAGTTTATAAAGAAGGCGGTCGTTGGTGGTGCAGCGACAGCTGCTGCTGCGGTAAGTGCACCGTATGTACAGGCCAAATCTGCGCCGATTAAGTGGCGTTTACAGACCTATGCCGGTGCCGCTCTGGGTGCACATGTCATCAAGCCTGCCGTTGATGCGTTCAACAAGGCTGCCAACGGTGAGATGGAAATCGAGCTGTACTATGCCGACCAGCTGGTGCCTACCCCTGAACTGTTCCGTGCCCTGCAAAAAGGCACCATCGATGCAGTGCAGAGTGATGACGATTCCATGGGGGCGCCGGTGGATATTTCCGTATTCGGCGGTTACTTCCCGTTTGCGACCCGTTACAGCCTGGATGTACCGGTACTGTTCGAACAGTACGGTCTGAAGGAGATCTGGCAGGAAGCGTACGACGAAGTTGGCGTGAAATGGCTGAGCGCCGGTGCCTGGGATCCATGTCACTTCGCGACTAAAGAACCGATCCGCAGCCTGGAAGATCTGAAAGGTAAGCGGGTATTCACTTTCCCGACCGCGGGCCGTTTCCTGAACCGCTTCGGTGTGATTCCGGTCACCCTGCCGTTTGAAGATGTGGAAGTTGCTCTGCAGACCGGCGAGCTGGACGGCGTAGCCTGGTCCGGTATTACCGAGGATTACACCTCTGGCTGGGCGGAAGGTACCGGTTACTTCCTGACCAACAACATTTCCGGCGCGTGGGCCGGATCTTTCTATGCCAACTCTGATTCCTGGGCGAAAGTACCGGATCACCTGAAAGAGCTTTGGCAGCTGTGTATGGACAGCTCTCACTACTACCGCCAGTACTGGTACTGGGGCGGTGAAGCACAACTGCGTGTTGAAGGCACCAAGATGGAGCTTACGTCTATTCCGGATGAAGAATGGGCCATCGTTGAAGCTGAAGGTAAGAAGTACTGGGACGAAGTTGCTGGCAGAAGCGAGCGTACCAAGAAGGTCGTGGACATCTTCCGCAAGTACAACGAGACCATGGAAAAAGCCGGTCGTCCTTACCGTTACAGCTAATACTTAGCGACGGTAATCTCAGTCCCCCTCCCATTTCCATGCCCGGAGGGGGCTTTTCAGTTTTCTATCTGGGTACGTGATTGTGTATAACGCGATTCAGGCCTACATACGGTTCATCTATAAGTTCAACCGTACGGTGGGCATCTTTGCCATGTACTTGGTACTGGTGATGATGGCGATTTTGCTGTTCTCATCCATCTCCAAGGGAATCGGATCACCGCAGATCTGGGTGATCGAAACAGCGCAGTTCACCATGGCTGCTTATTATCTTCTGGGCGGCGGCTATTCCATGCAGATGGATGCCCACGTTCGCATGGATGTTTTCTACGGTACCTGGTCGCCCCGCCGGCAGGCCATTACCGATGCACTGACAGTGATCTGTCTGATTACCTATCTGATTATGCTGCTCTACGGCGGAATCTCCAGCAGCATGTATGCCCTTGAATACGGGCAGAAGAACTATTCCTCCTGGGCGCCACCACTGGCCCCGATCAAGCTGATCATGACCGGCGGTATCCTGCTGATGCTGTTACAGGTCCTGGCAACCTTTGCACAGAATGTCGCTGATGCGCTGGGCAAGCCGTTTGATATTGAGCAACACCCGGAGGAAACCTCAGTATGAGTTATGAAATGATTGCCCTGCTGATGTTCTCCACCCTGATGCTGATGCTGTTAACCGGCCAGCGGGTGTTTGGAGCTGTAGGGTTTGTGGCGGTGGTTGCCGCATTAGGCCTGTGGGGCGACGGTGGTTCAGAAATGGCGTTTGCCGCCAGCATGAAGCTGATGAACTGGTATCCGCTGCTGACCCTGCCACTGTTTGTGTTTATGGGCTATATGCTGTCGGAATCCGGGATCGCCGGCGACCTGTACAGAATGTTACATGTCTGGATGGGCTCCCTGAAAGGCGGTCTGGGTATCGGCACCATTTTGCTGATGGTGGCAATCTCTGCCATGAACGGCCTGAGTGTGGCCGGGATGGCGATTGGTACCAGTATCGCCCTGCCGGAAATGCTCAAGCGCGGTTATGACAAGCGCATGGTAACCGGTGTGATCCAGGCGGGCAGCTCGCTGGGGATTCTGGTACCGCCAAGTATCGTACTGGTGTTGTACGGCATGATTGCCCGTCAGCCGGTGAGCCAGCTGTGGCTGGCGGGTGTGATTCCGGGCCTGATTCTGGCGACCATGTTCATTGCCTACATTGTGATTCGCTGCAAAATTCAGCCAGAACTGGGGCCACCGTTACCGAAAGAAGAACGGGACCAGTACAGCACCAAAGAAAAGTACTTTTTGCTGGGGGCAGGATTCCTGCCGCTGCTGGTGATCTTTTCAGTGATCGGTTTATTCCTGATGGGGTACACCAGCCTGGTGGAATGTTCAGCTGTCGGTGCAACTGTCGCTATGCTGGCGGCACTGGCGAAGGGGCGTCTGACCTTCCGGCTGATCCATACCACGCTGCGTAAAACTCTGGGTGTGAGCTGCATGTTTATGTGGATCATCATGGCGGCACTGTGTTTCGGTGCGGTGTTTGATGGCCTGGGGGCGGTTAAAGCCATTGAAGCGTTGTTCCTGGAAGAGTGGGGTCTGACCCCGTGGCAGGTGCTGCTGATGATGCAACTGTCGTACATTATTATGGGTATGTTCCTGGATGATACGGCGATGCTGGTAATCGTTGCGCCGCTGTATATCCCGCTGATCATTGCGCTGGAATTTAACCCGATCTGGTACGGTGTGCTTTATACCGTTACCTGCCAGATCGCTTACATGACACCACCGTTCGGCTATAACCTGTTCCTGATGAAGGCCATGGCACCGAAAGAAGTGGGGCTGGTGGATATTTATAAATCGATCACGCCGTTTGTTGCGATCATGGTGCTGGCGCTGTTAGTGCTGATGGCCTTCCCACAGCTGACTCTGTGGCTGCCGGAAATGATCTTCGGTGCGAAATAATGACGACGGAACGACAGGAGATTTAACACTGTGGTGATGCAAGGTTTAGAACAATCGCCGGCAGATCTGGTTAACCCTTATGGCCGTTCTGATGTGTTGCTGGTGTGTGAACACGCCAGCAATTATATCCCGGACAGTTTTGCTAACCTGGGGTTAAGTGAACAGGAACGTCTCAGCCATATTGGCTGGGACATCGGTGCCGCGGATCTGGCGCGTAAACTCAGTGAGGCACTGGATGCCAGTCTTATCCTGCAGCATTATTCACGTTTGCTGTATGACTGTAACCGGCCTCCCAGTGAGCCAAGTGCGGTGCCGCCGCTGAGTGAAGTGACGGAAATACCGGGCAATAAAGATCTGACACCGGAGCAGCGGGATTACCGTGTGCAGGGCATTTATGAACCGTTTCATAATGCCATCGCAGCGCAGATTGCTGAACGTAAGGCGGCAGGTCGCAACACCGTACTGGTGACCATTCACAGTTTTACACCGGTGTTTATGGGCCAGCCCCGGGCGGTGCAGCTCGGCGTGATCTGCCATGAAGATAACGCCTTTGCCGGCGACTTTCTGCGGGTAGCACAGAAATATTCAGAGCTGAATAACAGTGGCTTTGATATCCGGATGAATGAGCCTTACGGCCCCTCTGACCCGGTGCTGCATATGGTCACCCGGCACGGGGATGACCAGCAACTGCCGAATGTCATGCTGGAAGTACGCAATGATCTGGTGAGCGCTGAAGAAGGGCAGGACACCTGGGCGGCGCTGATTGCCGCCACCCTGACGACGCTGACGAATACAAGCGCTGAATAAAAGCTCTGATCAACCAGGGCGCATACGAATAAGAATTAAGCTGTGTAATAACACGGCCGGATAAAAGAGGATTAACCATGAGCGGTATGCTGACGCTGGAACAATTAAAACAAGAATTTGCGGCAGGAAGCATCGACACTGTGCTGGCCTGTCAGATCGACATGCAGGGGCGTCTGATGGGGAAACGCTTCCATGCGGATTACTTCATTAATCACGCGGTGGAAGAAACCCATTCCTGTAACTACCTGCTGGCCACCGATCTGGAAATGGAAACGGTTGAAGGCTATAAGTCCACCAGTTGGGAAGCCGGTTACGGTGACTACATCATGAAGCCGGACATGAGTACTCTGCGCCGGGTGCCGTGGCTGGAAGGCACTGCACTGGTGCTGTGTGATGTATTGGACCATCACCATAATCCGGTACCGCACTCACCACGGGCTATTCTGCGCAAGCAGATCGACCGTCTGGCGGCCATGGGCATTGAGCCGATGATGGCCACTGAGCTGGAATTCTTCCTGTTCGACCAGAGCTATTCTGATGCCTGCAAAGCCGGTTACCGGGATATGCAGCTGGCCAGCGCCTATAACGAGGACTACCACATCTTCCAGACTACCAAGGAAGAAGAAGTGATCCGCGCCATGCGTAACGGTGTATACGGTGCCGGCATTGCGGTGGAATGTTCCAAAGGTGAAGCCTCTGCCGGTCAGGAAGAACTGAACATTAAATACGACAAAGCCCTGGTGACGGCTGATCAGCACTCCATCGTGAAGAACGCCTGTAAAGAAATTGCCTGGCAGCACGGTAAGGCAGTGACCTTCATGGCGAAATGGCATAACGAGGCGGCGGGCAGCTCTTCCCACGTGCATCAGTCACTGTGGAGCACCGACGGACAGCCACTGTTCCTGGATGAAAGCCGTCCTCACGGTATGTCTGAAGTGATGTGCCACTATCTGGCGGGGCTGCTGGCCTACGCGGACGATGTGACCTGCCTGCTGGCGCCTTATGTGAACTCTTACAAGCGATTCCAGGAAGGTACCTTTGCGCCAACCAAAGCGGTTTGGAGCCTGGATAACCGCACAGCCGGTTTCCGCCTGTGCGGCGAAGGCACGAAAGCCATCCGCATTGAATGCCGGATTGGCGGCGCAGACCTGAACCCGTATCTGGCACTGGCCGGACAGCTGGCAGCCGGTATTGCCGGTATGGAACAAAAGCTTGAGTTGGAACCGGAATTTGTCGGTGATGCCTACGCCGGTGAAAACGCCCGTGAAGTACCGAAAACCCTGCGGGCTGCGGCTGAGAAAATGAACGAATCCACCATGCTGCGTGAAGCCTTCGGTGATGAGGTGATTGATCACTATGTACACGCGGCTCGCTGGGAGCAGAAAGAACATGATAAGCGCGTGACCGACTGGGAAGTTGCCCGCGGATTTGAACGGGCATAACGCGTTACCGGGTCGTTGTCGCTGCAGCCTGCTCAGAACATTGTCTGAATGAATATCTCTTTAGAATTCATTCAGCCTGTGCTTAGGGGAGCAACAGAATGGTTATGCAGGTTGTGGCGGCACTTACATATGAAAGCTGAAAAGCACGCTCTGCCCGTATCCGGCGGAGCAAAATATCTGAGTAAATGATGATGAGTACAATCCAGAGTATTTCACCGGTTGATGGCAGTGTTTACGCTGAACGCCCGGTGGCTGATGCGGAGCAGGTAACGGCCCTGTTCGCCCGCAGTAAATTAGCTCAGCATGCCTGGGCGCAGTTAAGTGTGGCGGAACGTTGTACCTACTGCACCGCGGCCGTGGATGCCATGGTGGCCATGACCGACCGGATCGCTGAAGAGCTGGTCTGGCAGATGGGGAGACCAATTAGCCAGGGTGCAGGAGAAGTACGCGGTCTGGAAGAACGGGCCCGTTATATGATCTCTGTGGCGGAGGAATCTCTCTGCCCGGTTGATCCCGGTGAAAAGCCAGGCTTTGCCCGTAAGATCAGCAAGGAGCCGCTGGGTGTGATCATGACCATTGCCCCGTGGAACTTCCCGTTTATGACCGCACTGAACTCAGTGATTCCTGCATTGTTGGCGGGTAATGCCGTGGTGCTGAAACATGCCGCAAATACCTTGCTGGTGGCCGAGCGTATTCAGGATGCCTTTGATCAGGCCGGGCTGCCGGAAGGCGTGTTCCAGCATATCGTGCTGGATCATGACGCCACCAGTGAACTGATTGGCTCGGGCAATGTAGACATGGTGTGCTTCACCGGATCTGTCGGTGGCGGTAAGGCGATGGAGAAGGCAGCTGCAGGACAGTTTATCCCGCTGGGTCTGGAGCTGGGCGGTAAAGACCCTGCCTATGTTCGGGCGGATGCTAACCTGCCGTATACCATTGAAAATCTGGCAGATGGCGCGTTCTTTAACAGTGGCCAGTCCTGTTGCAGTATCGAACGGATTTACGTGCACGAAAGCATTCATGATGAGCTGGTGGCTGGTCTGGCAGCAGCAGGTCAGGCCTATGTACTGGGCAACCCGCTGGACGCAGCAACGAATCTTGGTCCGATGATCAAGCCAGCCGCAGCAGACTTTGTTCGCCAGCAAATTGCGGATGCAGTAGCGGCAGGGGCGCAGGCTCATGTGGATACCAGCCAGTTTGAACTGGATCAGCCTGGCTCTGCTTATATGGCGCCGCAGGTGTTGTCGAACGTAACCCACGAAATGTCCGTGATGACCGACGAGAGCTTCGGCCCGGTAGTGGGCGTGATCAAAGTTGCCAGTGATGAAGAAGCTATCGCGCTGATGAATGATTCAGAGTTTGGCCTGACCGCTGGCATTTGGACAGAAGATCTGGCCGCTGCTGAGCGCATTGCACCGCAGCTGGAAACCGGCACCGTATTCATGAACCGCTGTGACTATCTGGACCCGGCGCTGGCCTGGACCGGCGTGAAAGACACCGGCCGTGGCTGCTCCTTGTCGACTTTGGGATTCGACGCCCTGACCCGGCCGAAAAGCTTCCACTTTAAAACCTCTACAGACTGATGGCAGGTGAGCGATGAAGTCATTTGATTACATCATTGTCGGTGCCGGTTCAGCCGGTTGTGTGGTGGCTAACCGTCTGACGGCGGATCCTGCCGTGAGCGTGTGTCTGATTGAAGCCGGTGGCAGTGATAAAAGCCCCTGGGTAACCATCCCCGCAGGCATTTTCGGCCTGTATGGTAATAAGAAATATGACTACACCTTTGAAGGGACGCCCCAGAAACACCTGAACAACCGCACCATGATGGTGAACCGGGGTAAAGCGCTGGGCGGCTCCAGTGCGATTAACAGCATGGTGTACATCCGCGGTAATCGGAACGACTACGACGGCTGGGAAAAACTGGGTTGTAAGGGCTGGTCTTACGGGGATGTTTTACCCCTGTTTAAAAAGCTGGAAGCTAACCAGAATGGCCAGAGCCGGGACTTTCACGGCACGGACGGCGAGCTGAATGTCACCAAGCCGCAGGACCCGAACCCGGTTGGAAGGGTGTTTGTGAAAGCAGGACAGGCGGCCGGTTTGCCGGAAAACACTGACTTTAATGCCGAAACCCAGCTGGGCCTGGGGATCTATGACGTTAAACAGCGTCAGGGCAAACGGGAGAGCAGCTACACGGCCTTTGTTGAGCCGGTTCTCTCGCGGCCAAACCTGACCATTATGACCCATACCGAAGTGGTCTCTCTGATCATTGAAGGCGACCGGGTTACCGGGCTGGAAGCGGAAGTGAACGGCACACCTGAAACAATTCTGGCCGGTAAAGAAGTGATTCTGTGTGCCGGCACCATTGTTTCGCCACGTATTCTGCTGGCCTCCGGTATTGGTGATCAGTCTCAGTTGGATGCGCTGGGCATCGACTGTAAGCAGCACGTACCGGGTGTGGGTGAAAACCTGCAGGACCATGTAGACAGCATGGTGACGGTACGCTCTGAAAAGTCCGATACCATTGGTGTTTCGGTGGGCACGCTGTTACCGCACATCCTTCCGGCGCCATTTAAATACTGGCTGAACCGGAAAGGCTGGTGGACCACCAACTATGTGGAAGCTGGCGGCTTTGCCAAAACCCGGTTGGCGGAAGAAGCCGAACCCGGCTCTGCCGATGCAGACCCGGACATCCAGTTCCACTTCACGCCCCTGTACCGTAGCCACCGGGGTAAGAAGTTTGAATACGGCCACGGTTATTCAGTGTTTACCTGCGTACTGCGACCCCGCAGTGCTGGTACAGTAAAACTGGCCAACGACGGTACCCGCCGTAATGTGCTGATCGACCATAATTTCTTTGCTGATAAACGGGATCAGGACGTGTTGGTGGAAGGGGTGAAAAAGGCCCGGGAGATTCTGGCATCTCCTGAGTTTGACCATCTGCGCGGTGAAGAAATGGCGCCGGGTAAGCATATTCAGACTGACGAGCAGATCCTCGACTACCTGCGTGAAACCACTACCACGGTGTACCACCCGGTGGGTACCTGCAAAATGGGTATCGATGAAATGGCTGTGGTCGATCCTGAAACCCTCAAGGTGAAAGGCATGCAGAACCTGCGGGTTATGGATGCTTCAGTCATGCCTACTCTGATCAGCGGCAACACCTCAGCGCCATCAATGATGATCGGTGAAAAAGGTGCGCAGATGATTCTGGATGACATGAACAACTAACCGTTTACTGTGTTGGTCAGGCCCCTGCCGGTGCTTCAGAAGGTCACCGGCAGGGGCTTTTTTATATCTGGTTGTCAGATTGGTTTAACGTTTGATGTTTAGTGTGGTGAGGTAAATTGTTGAACCGTGGCGAGCAAGTTATGGACGACGACTGAGGCATAAAAATTATGGTAACCAACAAACTACGGCCAATCCATCCGGGTGAAATTCTGAAAGAAGAATATCTGGTCCCGCTGGGTATGTCCGAAAATGCTCTGGCGATTGCGCTTCACGTACCGGCTACACGTATCAACGATATTGTCCGGGGTAAGCGTGCTGTGACATCCGATACCGCATTGCGTCTGGCCCGTTATTTCGGTGGTGATGCGCAGTCCTGGATGAATCTGCAGATTGCTTATGATCTTAAGCTGGCTGAAACAGAGGCGGGAGAAGCAATTAAGCAGAACGTTCGGTCCCGTGTGGCTTGAACTTGGAGTAACGGTTGAGACCTTACTTGCCAATTTACTCGAATAAGTAAAAGGAAAAACCTGATCCCGTGCCTTGAAATGAGCCTGATCGCACTCAGCTTGAGTTTGGCTTCCCCACCCTGAAAGAGTGGGGAGTACTACAAACTATAAGTTATATAGCTGAGGGATATGGAGTGAATATTAAAAAGTTGTTTAGTTCTAGCTTAGTCCTCAAATGTTAGGTTATTTTTTACTTAAAACTGTTGAATAGATTCAAAATCATCCTTTACGACCAGTTTTCCTTCATTGTTTTCTATTATGTATAGGAATCCTATTGTCTCGTATTCTTGACCAT
This sequence comes from Aliamphritea spongicola, assembly GCF_017051665.1. NCBI lineage: Bacteria > Pseudomonadati > Pseudomonadota > Gammaproteobacteria > Oceanospirillales > Oceanospirillaceae > Aliamphritea > Aliamphritea spongicola. The sequence goes on along the minus strand of NZ_JAFIDL010000004.1, from coordinate 51,939 downwards.
TAAAGTTCAGAGTTAGTTTTATATGATTTGGATGAGGTGTAGATATATTACTAATGTTTAGCGAATAACTTCCCGTAGGGTTTTTGTTAATATCTAATAGGCGCCCTTTGAAATTGTATGCATCAGTTCTTTTGGGTTTTTCAGGCAAGAATTTTGTTTTTGTTTTTATTTTAAAGCACTTTATGCTATTTATCTCAATACGAACAAATTGATAATGTCCTGAGTAATTATCAACAAAACTTGTAGATGTCCCTGCTTCAATTTTCAAGCTTTTAATTTCTTTCGGATTATCTATTTTTTTGATAAACCTGTTTCTGCTATTTGAAATTAACCAAGGTTTACCAGAAGCTTTCCATTCTTGTTGTATCAGTTCTATTTTATTCAAGTAAATTTTTGATTCTTCCGAGTCAATATGACAATAATCTAAAGTGATGACTTCTCCTTGATAATCACTATCTGAGAAGCTACCGGGAAAGCATAAACAGTATTCACTAAAGCCAGGATTTTCGTTTAATTCTAAAGATTCAATTAATAAGGCTAGCTCATCGTCATCTATAACCAAGTCAGATAGGCACTCGACTACAAACTCTGATTCAACTCTTTTTAATATAAAAGGAACATTGTTAAAACTTCCATCATACCTGTTTTCGTATTCTTTTATTGCATGTTGTAAAATTTCAGGTGTATCAGACATTATTAACTCTTCCTTGTTTTTGAATTTTTATAATATATTTAATGAGGCTTTGATTTTATATATTGATTTTTTTATTAGGTCTTACTGCCAGTAGTGAGAGACCACCACCGATTCCCATGGTGATAAATAAGAAAATAATACTTATTACCCACTGAGTAAAAGTTACGCCTAATAACATGTTGAATAAGCCTAGTAGCCAAAGTATGAATGTGATTTTTGTTAAGTGCTTGAATCTGTGATTTTTGTTTAAACAGCCGGAAATAAAAAACCTATAATGGAGAAAATGAAGTTTGATAATGCGATTGCTGATTCGTTAGGTATCCCTTTGCTAGTGACACCAACTATGAATCCTCCAATTAAAGTAAGTGTGTAGATTATTAGACTGTCTCTAATGATAGCTTTTTTATTTGAAAACATGTGAACTTATTCCATTAAGTTTTTAATGATTTATTAATTTGGTGAGCTTTTTTATTAATATAGAAGCCAAAATGACTTTGAGAATTCGAATCTATTTGTAATTATGACAGCACAACTATATTTCCTCCGGTGAAAACAGAAAAGTGCGTATGATGACTGTGCGCGTAAGCCTGAACAGTAAAAATCCCTAAGCATCTAATATGTAACTGATTCCTGGAAAAGGCAAGAGGGAAAAGTGAACGAAGCCTGATAGAAAACAAGCTTATGAATGAGAGTTATCTGAAGGCCGTAAGGTTCGTGATATTTTTATCCGGAGAGAGTCAAAATCAGGATGTCCACTTTTGGTAAAAGTGGACACAGAGTTTTCTGTTACCGTCCTTTTTTTTTGAGGAACGGCAGGATACCGTTCTCCACAGTATTTAGAGTGCCTACCGACTTGCCTGTTGATCAGCAGCAGTTACTGTTTCTATACCGCTAACTAATCGATCAAAATATGGATTCCAGGTTAGCCGGGCATGTACTTTATTCGCTTCCTGATAGCCCCAGTTGGAGTACCACAGGTCATTGCTGTTCGGGCATGCCTGTTCTGCGGCTTCGGTCTGGCCGTTTTCACAGATCCGGTGGCTGCCGTTACGGCCGTAGAAAGGATTATTGGCGGCGAACAGCAGTGACATATGGGAGAAGTTACTGATCCGCTGCTGGGGTAAGTGGCTGGTCAGAATTTCGATGCGCGGGTCGGTAGGCTCTGTGGTTTTGCCAAACCAGAACAGTTTGCTGGCCGGGTTGCTGAAGCGTTGTTCAAACAGGGTTTTTACGGCTTCTGAATCCACCACGCTGTCATCGGCGCTGAGGGCCATGAGGACCGGTTTGTCGTAAGTGCTATCTGCCAGTTGTTGGCGTACCTGCCGGGTGGTGTAGTAATACTGAGTTGCGCCGTTGGTGGTCAGTGAGCCGTAGCGGGTGTAGTTGCCGTCTGGTGCCTCCTGATCCAGCCAGTTACTGAACAGGTTAGCGACCGGCAATAAGTGGGTCATGGCGGATTCAGGCACGATTGCCGGTGAGAACAGCAGTAAGCCACTGACGTCATCATTGTTCAACGCTTCGGAGGTCGCCAGGTTCGCCCCGGTTGAGAAACCGCCCAGCCATACTTCACTGACCTGTTGTTGCAACAGTTGGGTGTGATGGCTGACCATTGTTTGCCATTCATCAGAGTCTGCCAGCATCAGGTCTGCTGGCCGGCTGCCGTGGCCCGACAGTAAGATCGTACGTACCAGAAATCCCTGTTGGCTGAGCGCCTGGGCGATATCGCGGAAGAAGAAGGGGGAGTCTCCCAGACCGTGTACCAGCAGAATAGCTTTTTGTGCTGGCAGGCCATCTGCAGGCTGGAGTTCGTAAGGCATATTGGCATCCAGTTCTGCCTGTTTATCTGCTGAGACGAATACCCGCTGCTGTTCCAGCCAGGCGCGGGTGTCGCTCAGGTAGCTCTGAAAATCAGCCTGCCGGTATTCAGGCAGGGTGGCAGATGCTGTGTGTAATGGGCTTTGGTCGCTTACCTGGGTGCAGGCGCTGAGCAGGAACAGGGTCAGAAGTGGAAGATTTCGTTTTAGCATAGCCGGTATAAAAGGTAATGATGAGTGTGTACCTCTCTTTGTACACCAGACAACGTAAAAAGGTTGTTAAGAAAGGTTAAGTCTCTGATGCTCTATATATGTATTTCAGTGTAGATGTACCTGAGTTAGGGGAGGGGTGGTTGGTTTTCAATTGGCGGTTCGTGATGTGAATGACAATAAAAAAGGCCGCACAGTGTGCGGCCTTTCTGATTCGGTGTTGGCGAACCACGTTACGCGGAATACTGCTCTTCGTAATCGGTGTCGTCCTCATCATCAAGCATTGGTTCAGCGGATTCTTCAACAGGTTTGGTGGTACCTTTCTTGTTGGTCTGAATGTCGCGGATTTTGGCTAATTGCTTGTCGATTTTGCTGCTCAGTGCATCCAGTGCCGCGTACAGATTTTCGTGGCTTGCTTTGGCGAACAGATCTTTGCCGGTGGCATGGACAGTCGCTTCGACGACTTCCTCTTTGCCGTTTGATTTTTCAATGGTGACTTGTGCGCTGGTAATGACGTTATAGCGCTTCTGACTTTCGTGTAACCAACCTTCTATTTTTTCCCGTGTTGCGTCTGAAACTTTGTCGTTGCGATTAGTGATGTTTATATTCATATATAACCCTTACTGCAAAAAACTCGGACACGTCTCCGCCTGCCATACCTACTGTCCTTGCTGACAGGCTCACTTACAGAATGCGCCGATTAAAAAAAATTGCAATAGGGCCGGTGGTCAAAATGTGTAATTTTTCTTACAAAACAACGCAGATCAATGAATTGAAGGGTTTTTACTGTTGAAAATACTGAACAGATGAACTTTTTGCAGCATCTCTTGTAGCACGTTGAGTGGATATAAGATTGCAGCGGGTAAATCCTGTCTGTCTGAGTGGTCGATGATGTGTAAAAGGCAGCCAGCATCTGGATACGATACTGGCTGGTAGTATGAGCTAATCAGTTATAGGCACCGGAGGCATAGTGCAGTTCATAACTGTGGCTGTAAATTTCCAGAATGTTGCCGAACGGGTCTTCCATGTAAATCATCCGGTAGGGCTTTTCACCGGGGAAATAATAACGGGGTTTGGCCATGCGTTTTTTACCGCCTGCCTGAACGATTTTTTCTGCCAGACCTTCTACGTCCGGGTCCTGAACGCAGAAATGAAAGATGCCGGTTTTCCAGTATTCGAAGTTGTTCTCCGGGTTCTGCTGATCTTTAAACTGGAACAGCTCCACGCCGATCCGGTCGCCGGTGGACAGGTGAGCAATTCTGAATGATTCCCAGCCGGCACCGAATACATCGGTACACATTTCACCGATGGGGCTGTCATCTTCAGTGATTTCTGTGGGCTGCATGATCAGATACCAGCCAAGCACTTCGGTATAAAATTTAACCGCTGCTTCAAGGTCAGGCACTGAGATACCGATATGGGAAAACGTACGGGGATATGGAGTGGGTGTATTCATGGTACTGGCTCCTCAGAATTAATCTTGAGCGCAGTGTATGAATTGATTGTGTTAATATGAAATTATCATTAATGATTATTTTGATAATTTTAAATTATGATTAATCCCGTATACCTGCGAACCTTTATGCATCTGGTGGAAACCCGTCATTTCACCCAAACCGCACAACAGTTATATATGACCCAGCCGGGTGTCAGTCAGCATATTCAGAAGCTGGAGGCGCAGCTGGGTACGGCATTGTTAGACCGTCAGGGTAAAAGTTTTGAGTTAACGCAGGCGGGTGAGTTGTTGTGTCAGTATGCCAGCCAGCAGGCGGTTGCTGAGTCTGAATTACTCAGTGCCATCGCACAGGATGATGAGCACACCGGTGAATGCCGGCTGGCCTGTTCCGGTTCCATGGCGATGTTGCTGTATCCACAATTACTGAGTCTTCAAAGCCATTATCCCGGCCTGAAGATGAGTGTGGAGGCGGCGCCGAATGCTGCCATTGTGGAACGGGTCCGCAGCAGGGAGTCGGATATAGGCCTGATCACCCAGCCGGTGAACGATCCGCAGATGCTGCAAGAGAAAATAGGGGCCGACAGGTTGTGTCTGGCATTACCGGCGGATGCCGCGGCAGACTGGGACAGCCTGATGGCGCTGGGGTTTATTGATCATCCGGATGGCCACCATTACGCGATTCAGGTATTAGAGGCGAACTTTGCAGAGGATTTTAAAGGTATGTCCTCTGTGCCTCAGTCTGGCTATATCAATCAGCTTAGCCAGATTTTATTACCGGTATCCCGCGGGTTGGGTTTTACGGTGATTCCAAAATCTTCGCTGGATGTATGCCCGTTTGGGGAGCTGATTCGCACCGCCAGTCTGACAACGGCGATTGATGAAAGCGTTTATCTGATTACCCGAAAACACCGTAACCTGCCGCGGCGTTATCGGCAGATCCGCGCGCTGATCAGTGAACAGCTGCAGTGTGTTCCTGCCCTGAGTGAGCCGTAGGCTGAAGGCTGTTGGTGGGAATCTGCCGGGTATTTGCTGGTGATAGTTTTAAGCGCGGAAGAATTGTTTTTGCAGTGATTTTTCTTAACAGCGGAATGCTCCCTGTGGCACTATTGACGGCAGTATTCAGGTTTCAGGAAACAGCCAATGACAAAGGAATCATCACGGGGTTTATCGACATCTGCTCTGGCCCGGGCACTGGATAAAACCAGTAAGCAGATGTTTGCAGAGCTGGCTGCCTTAGGCTGGATTCGCCGTGAGGATGATCAGTGGCAACTCACCGCAAAAGGTGAGTTCGAAAAGGGTAAGTACCATACCAGTGATAAATTTGGCACCTACATTGTCTGGCCGGAGTCGGTGCGCCAGCATCCGGCACTGGTGAAATTTGAAGCCCGTTTATTGAGCCATAAAGATCTTGCCGATCATTTCAGTTATGAACCCCTGATGATGCAGCGTTTGCTGGCAGAGCTGGGCTGGATGAAGCCGCACCTGCATGGCTGGCAGTTAACCGCCGCCGGAAAACTGCAGGGCGGGGTACAGCATGAAGATCAGGAATCCGGTGTGCCGAAGGTGTTATGGCAGAAATCGGTGCAGACGAATGCTCTTCTGGAACAGCGCCTGGAAGTGGCTCTGGGTAAAGACAGCCCCGAGGGCATTCAAGGAATCCGGACGCTGGATGGCCGCATTATTGAAAACCAGGGTGCAGCGCTGGTGGCTAACTGGCTGTATCTGGCCAATATCCGCTTTACCACACACATGAATATTCCTGAATTGCCGGGTCAGCAGGCGGACTTTTATTTACCGGATGCCGGTCTCTACCTGGAATACTGGTGCGATTCTCTGACGGCCCATCAGCTGGCACAGAAAATGGCCCGTAAAAACCACTATGCTCTGCATAAGTCTGAGGTGGCTGATCTGCGCCCTGATGATCTCAGCCGTCTGGATAAACACCTCACAAAACTGCTCCTGCAGCATGAAATTGCCCTCTGAAAAGGCTGATTTTGCCTGCGACTAAGGTCGAATTTTTTCTCTTCTGATTTCAAATAATCTTTTGTTTAACAATGGTTTAGGTGTTATCCCCTTATAGGGGTATACCCTGATTCTCGTCTGTCGCGGGATAATACGCCGGTGACCGGGCATTTGCCCATAACGGCCCAGCGCCATAACGACAATAACAAAAGGACCACCCACGTGAAGAGAAGAGATCTGCTGAAAGTAGCGGCCACCGGCATGGCTGCAGCTCCACTGGCGATGGCAACCGGTTCAGCCCAGGCTGCTGATAAAGTTCGTCTGCGGATGCAAACCCTGTATGGCACTGAAACCGACGACCTGTATAAAGCGTTTGCGGATGATGTGAAAACCAGTTCTAACAAAAGCGTTCGTATCAGCCGTTTCCGTGGTGGCGAGCTGGTAGCGAATGACCAGATGCTGGAAGCGGTATCCAAGGGCACACTGGATATGTGTCAGGGCTATGGCGGCTACTGGGCCGGCCAGCTGGATATTGCCAAGATCGAATCCGGTATTCCCGGTGCCTGGACCAGCTTTGATGAAGCAATGTACCTGCACAAGGCAAAAGGCCTGTCGGATCTGATTGCCGAAGCCTATGCGGAAAAAGGCGTGCATTATTTGGGTCCTGTGTTTGGCGGTCCTTACGACCTGCTGACCACCAAGCCGGTTAAGAGCCTGGCGGATCTGAAGAACATGAAGATCCGGGCGACAGCGACTGTTGCTTCCATTCTTGAGAAATTCGATATTCCGACCGTTTATCTGCCAAGCCAGGAGCTGTATGTGGCCCTGACTACCGGTGCCATTGATGGTGTGATCTACGGCGGTTCACTGGAATATAAAGCCCTGAAGCTGCACGAAGCGGCGAAGCACTACACCTACCTGAACATGATCAACCCGGGCTATGCCGACGGTATGCTGATCAACAAGGCTAAGTGGGATTCCATGAGCGATGACCAGCGCCGTGTGATCGAGCTGGCCTACGCTAAGCACGCAACGGATATGCACGCCTGGAACGTGAACGGCTGTATGGATGTAAACGGCGAAGGCATCTTTGAATTTGCTTCTCTGCCGGTGGAGGATTCCAACGCGTTGACCGCCGCGGCCATGTCCGTCTGGAAGGATGAGGCGAAAAAGTCTGAGCGTAACAGCAAGGCAATTGCTGCCCTGACGGCCGCTGCACAGGCTGCCGGCCGGGTATAAATATTTGCAGGGATGACCGGTAAGGATTCCGGTGCAAGGGATTGTGCAAACGGGCCGCAGGGATGCGGCTTTTTTGCGTCTGTTATGTCCGCTTTTCTGTAAGTTCTTCTGTAAGCTCTTCTGTAAGTTCTTTTGCCTGCTTTTCTATAGATAGGCCGTCAGGCCACTGGCCCCGGTTAAGCCTGAGTAATTGCCGCATATCATCGAAAACCAGGTGGGCGCCGGCTTGCCGCAGCGTATGCGGGTTCATGCATTCTGCATAGCCGAATACCGTCATCCCGGCTTCAATGCCGCCCTGTACTCCCGGAGCGCTGTCTTCGATCACCAGACATTTTGCCGGATCAGTAACACCCATGGACTTGGCAGCATGCAGAAATATATCCGGATGGGGCTTGCCTTGTTTCACGTCTGAAGTACTGAACAGCCTGTCTTCAAGGAAGGGAAGCAGGCCGGTTTTCCCCAGTGTGGTGTGCATCTTTGCATAGGAGCCGCCGGAGGCAACACAATAGGGGAGCTGTAACCCCTCAAGTACGTCTCTGATGCCTTCAACAGCGGTAACTGATGTACGCAGCGCGGTGTTTATTTCCTGCTCATAACGGTGCTGTATGTCTGCCGGCGGTGGATGGCCCAGCAAGTCTGTGACGGTTTCGATGCACTGCTTAGCAGAGCGGCCGACGAACAGTTCAAACATGGTCGCCTGATTCAGCGTGAGGCCGCAGCTGTCCTGCAGTATTTCTGCAAATACCTCATTGGCAATGCGTTCGCTGTCTACCAGTACGCCGTCGCAGTCAAAGATAACCAGTTCAAAGCTTTCCATATTTCATCCCTGTGGTTTGCAGTAAGTATGTTGAATGCCTGCTACATGTTTGAATGATCCGGCTGGCTAAGGTTCCGGGGAGTGTCTTTATTTTTCGGGAATTGTACGTAGCAGGTGAGTGGGGAATAAAGCAATGCTGGAAACAAAAAAGGCCGCGATGATCGCGGCCTTTAGAAGTGTACTTAACAGTATCAGTTACTTCTTGCTGATACGGTCTTCCCAGAACTTGGCATTCTTGATGCCCAGTTTCTTAGGATCGAAAGTGTACTCGGTTACGCCGGCTTTACGCTGAGCTTCATAGTCTTTCAGGGCCTTGATCGCAGGGCGGGCCATGAAGAAGATGATCAGGATACCGACGATGTTCAGCCAGGCCATCATGCCTACGCCTACGTCACCCATACCCCACGCCAGGTTAGCTGTTTTCACAGAACCGTAGAAGGTTGCGGCCATCAGCACGACCTTCAGCATCAGGGTCAGGCCCGGGATGTGCAGAGTACGCTGGATGTACGCAATGTTGGTTTCGGCAATGTAGTAGTACGCCAGAATAGTGGTGAACGAGAAGAAGAACAGAGCGAAAGCAACAAACGGGCTACCCACACCTGGCAGAACGCTTTCAATCGCATTCTGGGTGAAAGCAGGGCTGTTTGCAGCAACGTCAGCCGCCAGGTTCTGAATCAGGAACGCATCACCTGCACCGTGTACGTTGTAAGCACCGGTGATCAGAATCATCAGGGCAGTTGCAGTACATACGAACAGTGTATCGATGTATACAGAGAACGCCTGTACCAGACCTTGCTGAGCAGGGTGCTCAACTTCAGCAGCTGCTGCAGCGTGAGGACCAGTACCCTGACCGGCTTCGTTGGAGTAAACACCACGCTTAACACCCCAGCCAATCGCAGCCCCCAGGCCAGCCATTGGAGTGAATGCATCGCCGATGATCATGCCGAAGATTTCTGGCAGCATGTCAACGTTCAGCAGAACGATAACAGTGGCGATGATGATGTACGCCAGTGCCATGAAAGGTACGACAACCTGAGTGAAGTTCGCAATACGCTTAACACCACCGAAGATGATGAAGCCCAGCACCAGCACAACAATAGTACCGGTAATGATTTTCGCGAAGCTCAGGGTACCGATAGCAGTTTCGATCATGTCGCCGGAACCGAATGCGGTTTCTACAGCGTTACCGATACTGTTGGACTGTACGCCCGGCAGGAATACACCACAGGCCAGGATAGTCGCGATTGCGAAGATCCACGCATACCACTTCTGACCCATCGCTTTTTCGATGTAGTAAGCCGGACCGCCACGGTATTCACCGTCCGCCTCTTCTTTGTAGATCTGTGCCAGCGTAGATTCTGCATAAGCTGTAGCGGCGCCCAGGAAAGCTACAACCCACATCCAGAAAACTGCACCCGGACCACCGAAACCGATGGCGGCAGCAACACCGGCAATGTTACCGGTACCGACACGGCCAGACAGGGAAACCGCCAGAGCCTGGAAAGAAGAGATACCCTTGTCAGAGCTCTTACCGGAAAACAGTAAGCGCCACATTTCGCGGAACAGGCGAACCTGTACGAAACGGGTCATGATGGAATAGAACAGACCGGCACCCAGGCATAGGTAAATCAGCGCCGGGCTCCAGATAATGCCGTTCATAAAATCGACAAATGCTTGCATTGAGACAAACTCCAATATTTATTATTACTGGCCAGTTGCCGGATTTAACGGTCAGGGCACTTGACGGCAAATGTCGGAAAACTGGCGGAGAAAACCGCGGCCATTCTACCCCGTGTGTTGTGGGACTTTTCTCTGAAACCAGGTTTTATATAGCGTATTTAACTATATATTTTTGATTTCTAAGTCTTTATTTCTTAAATGGTGAAATATTGAACGGAGCTGACAAGCGGGAAGCTGAAATGCGGGTCAGACAAAGGTCTTATGGCACATAAGGTGTGTGCTGAAGATGGCTTAGATTATAAAGTGCTTATATATCAATATGAAAGAGGGCTGAGGTATTTTTTATCGTCCGGTCGGACAGAATGAATCCGAAGCCGGGCAGCGCCGGCTTCGGGAAAGGTGGGATCAGTTAATCGCTTCACGTACCTTGTCAGCGACTTCTGCTGTTACCCATTTAGTCCAGATCTCTTCATGGTTTTCCAGGAAGTAGATTGCACCGTCTTCACCGTCGGCCTGGTTATCACTCATGTATACCAGCACCTTGCCCACTTCATCTGAGGTGTAGCCCCGCTTGTTGATGTATTCCATTACATCCGGGTTTTCACCGGCGAATCCGGTAGTCACAATGGTGTTTACTGTGGTCGGGGTAAAGTTAGTGCGCTGTGGTGTGTCACACTCTTCTTTGGCGATACAGCTGTTCCAGTGATCATCATTGACGTCAGCGTCGGTGGTGAGGCGCTTCAGTTCATATTTGCTCAGTACGGATGATGGCTGCCAGTAGTAACCGAACCAGCCTTCCTCACGGTCATAGGACTTGGCAATGGTGCCGTCCAGGCCGGCAGCAGAGCCCGGATCAATGGCAACGAAGCCGGCTTTTTCAAAGTTGTAGGCGGTTGGCTTGGTCAGGTTGGTATTGGCAATCTGACAGGTCCAGCCAGACGGACAGTTGACGAAGGTACCTTTGCCTGGGTTTTCTTTATTCGGGAACAGTTCCGGGCGGGCCAGCACGTCATCAATGCTGTTAATTTCCGGGTAGTCATCGGCAATGCTCTTGGACACGTACCAGCCGTCAGCGGCATCAGGAATCAGTTTGGTTGCCACAATAACCTGGCCGTTATCCTCGGCCTGTTGCAGCCGTTCACGCACGGCGTTAGACCAGAATTCCGGCGCAATATGCGGCCGGCCTTTCGACTCCATTGAGGCCAGTGTGGTCGCGGTTGCGCCAGGGGCCAGATCCACGCTGCAGCCGAAACCTTCTTCAAGAATGATCTTATCCAGGTTGGCGGCGAACTCGGCGGATGCCCAGTCCATTTCGGCGACGACGATGTCTCCGCATTCGGCCATTGCCATGCCGGATGCCAGGGCGAGAGTGACGGCGGCGACTGATTGCTTCAATAGGGTCATAATTACTCCGTTGCTTTTTATCGTTATAAGGTGCGGATCGGTTGTTTCTGAAAACGGAAACAGCAGATCTGCTGGCAGTATTACAGAGCGATCAGTACGGTTTCGTCAGAATACGCATTGTATTTGACCGCAAGCGACAGACTGCTGCTGTGTGATGAGCTCTAGTATTGGGGATTGTCTCCGGCAGCCGCTTGAACAATTACGCTGCTTTGTTCTATCTGAGCGTCATAATTTCAGTTTTTACAGGGGAGTTTTGCAGCTAAGTCTGGCACGTAAAAAAATACTGTATGGGGTGTAATTTCTTTTTGAACGGTTTGTTCAGAAAATGAAAAGTCTGTTCGAATGAAGGGTATAAAAAAGGCAGCTCAGAGGCTGAGCTGCCAACGCAGGAGAGAGATCTCTGCTTTCAACAAGTCGGTAAAGCCGGTCGGGGAGAGCCGGCCTTTTAACAGGGATTAGCGTTCAACAAATGCCCGTTCAATGACATAGTGGCCCTGCTCGCCCTGACGGGCTTCGTGGAAGCCCATGTTCTCAAGAATCTTGCAGGTATCCTTGAGCATGCTCGGGCTGCCGCACAGCATGAAACGGTCGTGTTCCGGGTTCAGATCCGGCAGGTCCAGATCTTTGGTCAGTTTACCGGTGACCATTAAGTCAGTCAGGCGGCCGTTATTGCGGAATTTTTCCCGGGTAACGGTCGGGTAGTACAGCAACTTGTCTGACACCATTTCGCCAAGGAACTCATCGTTCGGTAACTGGTTTTCGATCACATCGGTATAGGCCAATTCTGACAGATAGCGCACGCCGTGGGTCAGAATCACCTGATCATAAGCATCGTAGATTTCCGGATCTTTAATGATGCTCATGAAAGGTGCCAGACCAGTACCGGTGCTGATCAGGAACAAGCGCTTGCCCGGCAGCAGGTTGTCGTTGATCAGGGTGCCGGTAGGCTTGCGGCTTACCAGAATCTGATCACCTACATTGATGTTCTGCAGTTTGGATGTCAGCGGGCCGTCCTGCACTTTAATGCTGAAAAATTCCAGACGATCTTCGTGGTTAGCGCTGGCAATGCTGTAAGCACGCATCAGCGGACGGCCTTCATGTTCCAGACCGATCATAACGAAATGACCGTTCTTGAAACGAAAACCCGGATCCCGGCTGGTGGTGAAACTGAATAAAGTATCGTTCCAGTGATGGACGCTGAGGACTTCTTCGGTTGCTATATTTGCCATTGCTGATTCCTATATAAGATGTTTTCGCCGGGGCGGAGTGTTTGTGTGCTCATGACCGGAGAGAATTATCTATAATTTAAAGTTATAAAAATCGTATTCCTTATTTCTTGTTATCGATAATAGGCCTGTCTATGATATTGGTAAAGACGATAATTCAGAAAACTTATATCGGTAAAACCGAATATGAAATATACCTTAAGACAACTGGAAGTGTTTTTGGCGGTTGCTCATTTCGACAACATTACCAAGGCTGCCCAGAATCTGGCGATGTCCCAGTCGGCGGTAAGCGGCGCATTGCGGGACCTTGAGCAGCAGTTTGATATGCAGCTGTTTGACCGGGTTGGCAAGCGTTTGCAGATTAATGAACTGGGCCGTTCCCTGCGGCCAAGGGTTGAAGCGCTGCTGGAACGGGCTAAATCTTTACAGCAGGAAATGGAGCAGCATCAGGCTGTTGGGGAATTACGTATCGGTGCAACCCTGACCATCGGGAATTATCTGGCGGTGGGATTAATGGCGCAGTATATGGCAGAACACCCACAGGCCCGGCTGGATTTGCAGGTGGCCAACACCACCACCATTACCAAACGCCTGGTGAATTTTGACATTGATATCGGCCTGATCGAAGGGGAGGTGCAGCACCCGGAGCTGGAGATTTTGCCCTGGCAGAATGATGAGCTGGTGGTGTTCTGTGCGGCGGATAACCCGCTGGCGCAGAAGATACGTCTCAGTGATACAGATCTGCTTCAGGCCCAGTGGATTTTACGGGAGCAAGGGTCCGGCACCCGGCAAACCTTTGACCGGGCCATGCACGGTTTACTGCCAGAGCTGAAAGTGATGCTGGAGCTGGAACACATCGAAGCGATTAAAGGGGCGGTGGCGGCCGGGCTGGGGCTGGGGTGTCTGTCCCGGATTGCCTTGCTGGAAGATTTTGCTCAGGGCAGGCTGGTGCCCTTACAGGTCGCTGGGCGGGATCTGAACCGGCGGCTGTATCTGATGCTGCACCGGCATAAATACATCAGTGCGGGCATTGAGCACTGGATGCAGTTGTGCCGGCGCTGAAATAAAAAAAACCGGCCATCTGGCCGGTTTTTTCATAGTCAGAGCCGTTATGCCTGGGCGTTACGGGCCTGCTGTTCTTTACGCAGTTGCTCTTTCTGTTCACGGCGCTGGGCGATGGTTTCTACCGCATCGGCACCCAGGTGGGCTTCACCGCGGGTTTCTGCCAGCTGCATCTGCTTCTGCCGTTCGATGAAACGCTGACGCTGAGCCGGGTCCTGTTTGTCGTAGCACTGGTGACAGCTGACACCCTGCATGTACTTATCGCTCTGCTTATCTTCTTCAGTGATCGGCAGGCGGCAGGCGTGGCACTGATCGTAAATGCCTTTTTCCAGCTGGTGGTTAACGGTGATACGGTTGTCGAATACGAAACATTCACCCTGCCACATGGTTTCTTCTTCAGGTACCTCTTCAAGGTACTTCAGGATGCCGCCTTCCAGGTGGTAAACCTCATCGAAGCCCTGTTCTTTCAGATACGCGGTAGACTTTTCACAGCGGATGCCGCCGGTGCAGAACATGGCAACTTTCTTGTTCTTTTCCGGGTCCAGATTGTCTTTCACATACTGAGGGAATTCACGGAAAGTATCGGTTTCCGGGTTGATGGCGCCTTCAAAGGTGCCGACCTGTACTTCGTAGTCGTTACGGGTATCTACCAGAATGACATCCGGGTCGGAGATCAGTGCGTTCCAGTCTTTCGGTTTAACGTAAGTACCCACTACCTGTTTAGGGTCGATGCCTTCAACGCCCATGGTTACGATTTCTTTTTTCAACTTAACCTTGGTGCGGTAGAACGGGTTACTGTCATCGAAAGATTCTTTGTAGACGGTATCCGCCAGACGGGGATCATTCTTCAGCCAGGCCAGCAGGGCATCGATACCTTCACGGGTACCGGCAACGGTGCCGTTAATGCCTTCTTTGGCCAGCAGCAGAGTACCGCGGATGCCGTTGCTTTCCAGCAGCTGGCGAAGCGGTTCACGGATTTCCTGATAATCTTCCAGGGTGACGAACTTATAGAGCGCACATACAACGATTTGTGACATGATTTTCCTCTGCGAACCGGAGCGTAAATCCGGAGCATTCATTATGTATATCGGGCATCAGTGCTGATGCGGGCTGCCAACATGGCAGGGGCGGCATTTTAATCAAAAACAGCCCTGCAGAAAAGCCCGGTAACCGGCAGGCGGTGCCTGATTCATTTGTGTTGCCGGCAATCATGTTTTGGCGTGAATGCTATACCTTGGTACCATAAGCCCTTTCTACGGGCTACTTACATGGAACGGGCCTCCGGATGCAGATATTAGTAGTAGATGATTCCGCGCTGGTGCGGGACATGGTAACAAGCATTGTCGTTAACGCCGGTTATCCACAACCACTGCTTGCCAAAGATGCGCGGGAAGCTAAAGCGCATATCAAACGCTCGGTGGTTGACCTGATTCTGATGGACATTCAGTTACCGGGAGTAGATGGCCTGCAGCTTACCCGCCAGATTCGCCGGAATCTGAAAGATGAACAATGGATTCCGATTATTTTCCTGACGATAAAAGACGATCCGGATTATCTGGCGGCAGCCATTGATGCCGGCGGGGATGACTATCTGGTCAAGCCGGTTAATCCGGTGGTCTTGCTGGCGAAAGTGCATGCCATGGCACGGATTTCCAACATGAAGGCTGCGCTGGATGAAACCAATTTACAGCTGAACCGGCTGACTCAGATCGATGCGCTGACCAATGTGATTAACCGTCGCGGTTTTGATGAGTCTCTGATGCACAGTTGGCGGCTACACCGACGGAATGATCAGGAACTGTGTTTGCTGTTTCTGGATATCGATGACTTTAAAACCTATAACGACAACTACGGCCACCCGCAGGGGGACCGCTGTCTGCGTCAGGTGGCGGAGTTATTCAAAACCTGTTTACGCAACGAGAGTGATTTGCTGGCTCGCTACGGCGGTGAAGAGTTTGTCATCGTCCTGCCCAATACGACTTTGCGTGCGGCGGAAAAGCTCGCTCAGAGTATCCTGCTTAAATTGGCTCAGGAGCGAATTGAGCATCAGCATTCACATGTCGCGCCTTATATCACCGCCAGCATCGGAATCAGCACAACCCGTGATGGGGCAAGTACCGCGCAGAAACTGCTCAGTCAGGCAGACCGCAGCCTGTATAAAGCCAAATCCAATGGCCGTAATCAGATCTGCTGCTTTGAAGATATTGAGCAATTGGCGACGGATGCAGAATTATGAGTAAACAGGCATTAATAGCCGCTGTGATTGAACAGCTGGAAGCGGATCTGGCCGTTTGTCAGCAGGCCGCGAATGAAGCCCATCAGGCGGCCACCCATGAAGAGAGCGTTGCCGAAAATCAGTATGACACCCTGGGGCTGGAAGCCTCTTATCTGGCGGAAGGGCAATCCCGCCGGGTTGCCGAAATACAGCAGGAAATCGCCGCCTGGCGTGCAGTACCGGATACAGAGTTCTATGAAGATGATCCGGTGGTGTCCGGTTGCCTCATTGTTCTTGAAGCGCTGGAGTCCGGTGAACAACGGATGCTACTGCTTGGCCCCGCTGCGGGTGGTAAGAAACTTTCCTATGCCGGCATGACAGTTACTGTGCTGACGCCGGAAGCGCCGTTGGGGGCGCAGCTGGTGGGAAAATATGTGGGGGACTGCGTGATGATTGCCGCCACTGAATTTGAAATTACCGATGTGCAATAAAGGCTGATTATTACTGCCAAGCCAGCGTATAATGCCGCCAGACACATAGTTCAGAATTTAGGAACAAACATGAAAATCACCAAAGATAAGGTTGTTCAGTTTCATTACAACCTATCCGCTGCCGACGACAGCGTGCAGGAAACCAGCCGTAAAGGTAACCCGATGTTATACCTGCATGGCCATGACAATATGATCAAAGGTCTGGAAGCGGCAATGAACGACCGTGAAACCGGCGATGTCTTTTCAGTGACTCTGGCACCGGAAGACGCTTACGGTGCGTTCCTGCCTAACTGCGAACAGGTTATTCAGAAGAAGCACCTGCAGGGCAAAAAGAACTGGAAGCCGGGTATGGTTGCTACCGTTCAGACAGATAAAGGCCTGCGTCAGGTCTCCGTTGTTAAGGTGGGGATGTCTAAGGTAACTGTCGATAACAACCACCCACTGGCAGGCAAGACCCTGACCTTTGATGTGGAAATCATGGATGTGCGTGACGCGACCGAAGAAGAAGTTGCCCACGGCCACGCCCACGGTGTCGGCGGTCACCAGCACTGATCTGCTGACTCTGATGTAAAAACAGCGCCTGATGGCGCTGTTTTTGTTTCTGGTGGATTTAGCTGCGGATCAGAGGGCCCGTTGCCGGTGCCATTCGTCAGTGCGGCGGGCGTCCAGATCGGTAATGTGCTGATCAGCCGTCAGTAACTGTAAACGGCTGAAGTCCGGCGTACCGGTTATTTCCGTTTGTACTGATGCGTGGCTGTTATCCCCGCGGCGGTATTCAAAGTAAACAAAACTGACCTGCCGGCCATTACGCTTGCCGGGGGTAAACCAGACTGCCAGATTACACTGTTGCGCCGGATGCCAGCAAAGAACAGGTTCACAGGGTTGCAGGCTGTGCTCTGCAGCAAGCCGGGGTGGTTCAGTTGAATAAACGTGTGCTTCAAACATGGATCTGCTCCCATTTTCATGAGAACTGACGTGTGCGGGGTAGTACCTGATTCTTTGTCGGTAAGACCACATCGCCCGGAATTTCCGGGTTACCACCTTGCCCAGGTTGGCAGGTTGGCGAGGACGTCAGCCCTTCTCTTGATGTAACGATTTAATGGCGGTTAATTTAGGATATTTTCTGAACAGTTGCAACGGTTGTGCGGAGAATATTCCGGGCCTGTATTGTTGAAGAGGCGGCCGGTGAAATTCTGCTCCGGAAAAATACCGGAGCAGTTATCAGTGCTGCAGGAGAGTCTGCTGCAGTTTAAGCGTCGAAATGAATCACGCTGCGAATACTTTTGCCCTGATGCATCAGGTCGAAAGCCTCATTGATGGATTCCAGCCTCATGGTGTGGGTGATGAAATCATCCAGCCGGAATTCACCCTGCAGATAACGCTCCACGTAATCCGGCAGTTCCGAGCGACCCTTGACCCCGCCAAAGGCAGAACCACGCCATACCCGGCCGGTAACCAGCTGGAAAGGACGGGTGGATATTTCCTGACCGGCACCGGCAACGCCGATAATCACCGATTCGCCCCAGCCTTTGTGGCAGCATTCCAGCGCGGAACGCATCACCTGGGTATTGCCGATACATTCGAATGAGTAATCGACGCCACCGTCGGTCATCTCAACGATGAGATCCTGAATCGGCTTATCATGCTCCTGCGGGTTGATGCAGTCGGTTGCGCCCAGCTTTGTTGCCAGCTCAAACTTTGAGGTGTTGATGTCAATGGCGATGATGCGACTGGCACCGGCCATGGTGGCGCCGATAATGGCCGACAGGCCAATGCCTCCCAAACCAAATATTGCCACTGTGGCGCCTTCTTCAACTTTGGCGGTGTTGATCACCGCGCCCATACCGGTCGTGACACCGCAGCCGAGCAGACAGATTTCTTCCAGCGGTGCTTCCGGATTCACCTTTGCCAGGGAAATTTCCGGCAACACCGTGTATTCCGAAAAGGTCGAGCAACCCATGTAGTGATAAATCGGCTGGCCATCTTTATAGAAACGGGTCGTACCGTCAGGCATCAGGCCCTTACCCTGGGTTTCGCGAATCTTCTGGCACAGGTTCGTTTTACCCGACAGACAGTACTTACATTCGCCGCATTCAGGTGTGTACAGCGGAATAACATGATCCCCGACTGCTACGCTGGTAACGCCTTCGCCTATGGCTTCAACAATGCCGCCACCTTCGTGACCGAGTACTACCGGGAAAATGCCTTCCGGGTCATCTCCGGAAAGGGTGAAAGCGTCGGTATGGCATACTCCGCTGGCAATAACTTTGACCAGTACCTCACCGGCCTTGGGAGGCATAACATCGATTTCTTCGATGCTTAAAGGTTGGCCTGGCCCCCAGGCAATGGCGGCTTTGGATTTGATCATGGTATCTGACATTAAGCTGTCTCTTGCTGATTAATGAATGCGGCTATTTTAATTGTTTCTGTTTGGGTGATAATCTGCGTTTTTATCAAATAACTTTTACTGGTTGGTAATAATGGGTAACTGGGAAGGGGTCTCTGAATTTGTGGCAGTCGCGGAGCAGGGAGGGTTTACACCGGCAGCCGCGCAGCTTGGTATATCGACGGCGCAGGTGAGCCGGCAGGTCACTGCGCTGGAAACACGGCTGGCAACCAAACTGTTTTACCGGACCACCCGTAAAGTCTCGTTAACGGAAGCCGGTGAAGTGTACTACCAGCATTGCCGGCAGGTTCTGGATGGCCTTGAGGAGGCGGAGCGGGCGTTAAGTCAGTTGCAGAGTACACCCCGTGGCAAGCTGAAGATCACCGCACCGACCACTTACGGTGAAACCCGTATAAGCCCGTTGCTGAATGACTTTATGCTGCGTTATCCAGAGCTGGAAGTGCATTGCCGGCTGACTAATCAGAAAGTGGATTTAGTAGAGGCTGGGTTTGATCTGGCGATTCGCCTGGGGCAACTGGAAGACTCCAGTATGATGGCCAGACGGCTGGCAACCCGTACTCTGCATGTCTGTGCCTCTGAAGAATATCTGGCGGAGCACGGGGTGCCTGAAACTCCGGAAGATCTGGCAGTGCAAAACTGCCTGCAGGGCAATCTGGGGTATTGGCGTTTTGCTGAGCAGGGCGTCGAGAAAAACGTTCGGGTGACCGGGCCGCTGCACTGTAACAGTGGTCAGGTCTTACTGGATGCAGCGCTGAAAGGTTTGGGAGTAGTGCAACTGCCGGATTACTACGTACAGGATTACCTTGCCAAAGGGTTACTGACTGAATTGCTGGTGCCTTATCGGCCAGCGGAAGAAGGGATCTGGGCCCTGTATCCGCATAACCGTCATCTGTCGCCCAAGGTTCGGGTGCTGGTGGACTTTCTGAGTGAACAGCTCGGCTGAAGGTCAGTACTGAAATTCAGATGCTGGTTAGCATCTGAATAACCCGGCATCCCAGTGTGGCGTATCCTTCCCCAGTTTCTCGCTGGCGAATTCCAGAAACGCCCGTACCTTGGCGGGCATATAGTGCCGCTCCGGATACACTGCATACATGGTTTTAACCGGCATGCTGTACTCCGGGAATAGCCGGATGAGTTTACCCTGACGGATATATTCCGCGGCTGCAAATGATGGTAGCCGGCCAATACCCGCCCCCGCCAAAATCGCTTCCAGTAAGGCTTCGCTGTTATTCACCCGGTAGTTCCCGCTGACCTTTACGTGCAGGGCTGCTTCCCCGGTTTCAGGTTGCGGCATAAATTCCCAGTGGCTGGCGTCGTCGGAATAGCTGTATAGCAGGCAGTTTTCATCCGCCAGACAGGCGGGAGAAGTGAGCGCAGTACGAAACGGATATTCCGGCGCGGCGCAAATCACGCTGCGCAACGGGGCCAGCTTGCGGGCGATCAGGGTTGAGTCGGGCAGCCGGGTGGCCCTGATGGCCAGATCAAAACCCTGTTCGATGATGTTCAGGGTATTGTCGTCCAGTACCAGATCCATCTGTATCAGCGGGTAGCGTTGCAGAAATTCGGCTATCAGCGGGGCGATGTGCAGACGGCCGAAGGACATCGGCGCGTTGATCCGCAGCAGCCCACGGGGCTCCCCCTGTAACTCTCCCACAGCATCTTCCGCCTGCTGGGCTGCACGGGTCGCCTGCAGTGAGTATTCATAATACCGTTCACCGGCTTCAGTCAGGCTGAGTTTACGGGTAGTGCGGTGGATCAGCCTGACTCCTAACTGCTGTTCCAGCTGGGTGATGCGTTTGCTGACCGCCGACTTGGATATATTCAGTTCCCGGGCGGCGGCTGAAAAACCGCCCTGTTGTGCCACCGCCACGAAAACAGGGATTGCATTGAAGTTTTCCATGATCGGAGCCCGTTACTTATATTGTTGAGTTTTAGTCAACTAAGAGTCTATTTTTACCTATATTGTTTGTCAATTTGCTGCTGGTTAAAGTGGTTTTACGTATTTAACTGCTTTGTTGAAAGCTTCAGAGGAGTCAGACAATGGTGCGATTTGAACACGCCAATCTCGTGGTAAAGGAGATACAGCCCACGCTGGATTTCCTGCTGACAGCCTTTCCAGAATGGCAGTTGCGGGGCAGCGGAAAAGGGCGCTGGGGAGATACCGTGAGACGCTGGGTACATGTGGGTAATGACGACTATTACATCACTCTGAATGACAGCGCCGAAGGTGAGAACCGGGATATCGGCGGCATTCAGCCCGGGCTTGCCCATCTGGGCTTTGTGGTGGATGACCTGGCCGGCCTGACCGAACGGTTATGGCAGCAAGGCTATGCCATCGACATTCTCGGCATGGATCATCCGTACCGCAAAACAGTGTATTACACCGATCCGGCGGGGTTTCAGTTTGAGTTTCTGGAGTACCGCAGTGACCGGCCGGAAGAGCGCAATTTGTACGGCGGAGAAAGTGGTGATTTTAAATTCAATGTACGTTCATTAGCGGGGGAGCCGGCATGAAAACAAGTACCGATACAGTGTCGCTGACACAAGCGTTATATCAGGCGGTAGACCGCAAAGATGTGGATTTTTTGGCACAGGTACTGGGGGAGGCGGTGTACTTTCAGCTGGGTAATTTCCCGGCGGTTGAAGGCCTTGGCGCGGTCCTGGAGGCGAACCGGGGATTTTTCAGCAGTATAGAATCCATGTCTCATACGCTGGATAACATCTGGCAGGAAGCGAACCACACCATTTGCCATGGGAAGGTAGATTATGTGAGGTTAGATAAAACTCATCACTCTGCCCGGTTTGCTACGGTTCTGCGCTGGCAGGAGGGAGTGATTGACGACTACCGGGTGTATGCGGATATTTCCGGTCTGTGACCGGGTATTTCAGGGATGTGCGCCGGATGTTTATCCGGCGTAGCAGTATGCAGGATGGGGTTGTTAAGGTGTGCTTTTCAGATGAGCTATTCAAGCGTACTGAGCACCAGCTTAATTTCACTCCGTACCGCTTCAATTTGCGTCACCATGTTGTTGGTTGCGCTCTGGTCGTATTCAATTTTATCCCACTTGTTTGACCAGACAGCTTTCAGTTCCTGGGCTTCTTCTATGACGCTGTCTTTGGTCAGGGTACTCAGATCGGCAATCAGCCCTACCTTAACCCAGCCCTTACGGGGATTACCGGCTACCTGATCTTTATCGTAATGCAGTGCGTAAATCTGCTGTTCCAGATTGGAAAGCTCCAGCAAGATCTCGAAGCAGGCGGTGCGGATATTGCTGTTCTCTTCTGTGACTTCCATTCGCCAGACGTTATAGCTGAAACCCAGAAGGGCAAACAGCATGCTGAAAATGGCCGTCATCTGATAGATTTTAAACTTCTGTGCCTGCATCGTTATTCCTGCTTAATGTCTTACTGTTAAGGCTTCAGCGTCAGCGTGTTGCCCCGTTGGGTTAACTCCAGGTGCCTGAGGAAGCTCATCCCCAGCAGCACAGTGTTATCATCCATATAGGGGTTAATATTCGCCCGCACGCCGGTCTGGGTAATACTGCCCAGGCTGATGGAGTCCAGAGTAGTTACCTGTATATCAATGGTGCCGTTCGCCGTTTGTACCTTGCCCCAGGCCTGCCCCTGTAAACCGATTTTTTCAGCCACGGATGCCGGAACGCTGACATTGGTGGCACCGGTATCCAGTAAAAAAATCACCGGCTGCTGGTTGATCAGCCCGGGCGCAATGTAATGCCCCTGCTTATTGCGGGTCAGTACCACAGGTTCGCCTGCCTGCTGCCGGCTGTTCAGATCTTTATTCGGGTTGTACCGGGACTCAAGTACATTGCCGAATACCAGATACAGCACCCCGAGCAGGCAGATCCAGCTGAGGTAAAAAAACGATTTCGCCAGCCCTTTGCGCGGGCCATCCTGATCACTCATGGGCATTCCGTTGGGTGTTTACAACACTTTGTTAGCTTTTATCTTACTATAGCCCGCCGTACCCGCAACTGTTTGATAGTTAAAGGTGCGGCTTCCGGTTATCCCGATGGTTAAGGAAAAATACCGGGATATGACAAGCGGCAGTTGCATCCTGAACGAAGGCTGTTATACTGCGCGCCGTACCTCATTCGAGGTGGCCATTTACCCGGTGACTGCGGGTAAAATCGGTCTGTTATGGCGGTCCTGTTGGTCCTCCCGCAATGATAAGTCGTGAATCTGGTCAGGCCCGGAAGGGAGCAGCCACAGCGATGGATTCATGTGCCGGGATGTTGGCTGGCGGGGTCGCCCCCAATCTCTTTTTTTCTGTTCTGTTTTATTTCTGACCATGTGATTTTGATGGTGTTTCATTGCGTCTGGAAGAAAGGCGGGAGCAGACTCTTCAGATAAGCAGGCCTTACAGGCAAAGAAGAGTACTCATGCGTCCGTCTGTTCGGTTTTTTCATACTGCCGGTTTTCTTTTCAGTATTGTCCCCATGTTTTGTGATTTAAGAGTTTCTTAAGTTTTCCCTGATACGGTCACGTTTTTGATGGGCTGTTTTCAACTGCAGTGGGGGCTGTATCAGGTATGAATTCGGTGTTAATCCTTGATGATCATTCGTTTTTTGTGGATGGGCTGACGTTATCGTTGTCGCAAATGTTGGGCTGTGTGCAGGTGGAGTGTCTGTCTGACTTATCAAAGGTAAGGGCGTTTCTACAGATAAAGCCAGTTGATCTGATTATTCTGGATCCGGATTTTAAGGCGGCTAACGGTGCCGATGCACCGGCGATGATTGAAATGCTGAAACACAGTGCGCCGGTTGTGGTGATGGCGGAATATGTGAATCCTGAAAGAGTGCATTGTGTGATGGAATCAGGGGCTGCTGCGTATCTGGAAAAACGGACCGCGAAAAGCTGTCTGGCGGACTGTTTACAGGCGGTGAGGCAGGGGCGGATGTATTTACCGGGGCCAGTCAGCCTGGCGTTGCAGCAGTACCGAAGCATTGCACTGCCTGTTTATCAGGCGGTTGACGAACAGCTTTCTGAGCGCCAGAAAGAGGTGTTGGTGCTGCTGGCGAACGGATACAGCAATCACGATATCAGTGCATCACTGGGCATTACACAAAGTACGGTTAAATTTCATGTCTCCAGGCTGATGCACATTTTTGACGTGGATAACCGTACCGGCTGCGTTGCTGAAGCCAAGCAGATGGGGATTCTGTAGGGAAGGATATGCGCCCGGCCAGCAGTGGTTACTGCCGGGCGGGAACGGTTGAAATTAACGGACCACGAAAACGGAAATTTTAGCGTGGCTGGCAATGTAGCTGCCGTGAGCAGGGAAGATGTATTCCATCAGGCCCGGTTCGTGGGACGACATAACCACCAGATCAATCTGGCACTCTTCAATGAACTGCATCAGCAGTGAATCCATTTCAGCACCGGGGTCGACAGAGTGAATTTCATGGGCGGTCGCATCGATATTGTGTTGTGTTCGCAGGTCTGAGACCAGAGCGTTCAGGGTGGCGGTGCGTTCGCTTTCAGTCCGGGCTGCCGGATCAGGGAGGTTACTGCCGATACTCACTGCATGTAATTCCGCATTATGAGTCCGGGCCATTTCTGTGGCGACTGAAAGCGCCTTTGTTTGTGCCTCTGAGTCACTTAAGTCCAGGGGGATGAGTATTTTATGAAACATAGTGCCTTCCTCCTTTGTGGGTGTCAGGCGTTCCTGTATTGGATAGTCTGAGTATAGCAATGAAGGAAACCGGCTCTCGGTGAGGTGGCGTGTTACAGGCAGGTTAGATGACACGGGTCAAAAGGATGATAGCTACTTGCCGGTTATCTCCGTATGGTAAAGATCCGTTAATTACATAAGGAACTGTTCAGTGGCTTTTATCGAAGAATCAAATCATGAGTCTATGTCTGCCACTCTGGGAGGTCGCTTAGTGCGTGCCAGGGAATCACAGAATATCACTCGTTCACAGCTAGCCCGCCGTCTGGGCGTCAACACCACCACTTTGAAAGCCTGGGAATCCGACCGGTCGGAGCCACGCTCCAGCCGTCTGGCGATGCTGGCGGGCATTCTGAATGTTGCGCCGACCTGGCTACTGGTAGGGCAGGGTGAAGAGCCGGTGAGCCATTCCGGAGATGCAACAGAGTTGCTGCGAATAAAAGAGAGCATTGCCAGTTTGCGAGAGCAGGCGATGATGATTGCTGATGAGTTAGAAGTCCTGGGCGGTCGCCTGGAGAGTTACCAGAGTTTTCAGGATAACTGACGACCCTTCCTGTTAAATAAGCGCGCATAAAAAAAGCAGCCATTATGGCTGCTTTTTTTATGAACGGTCTCCAGTGATACAGGTTTGCACCGGGTGTGGGATATTCCTTTGTGGTGTTTCACCTGTATGTTGTGAATCAGTGTTGTTCCAGCAGTGGCCGGAGCAGCGAAAAGTCCCAGTACTGATTTAACTGCTGCTGTTCCGGTTCGGTGATAGTGCCGCTGGCGCCGTAAAATGCCAGGTCGGCGTCAAATGCATTACTGTTACCGCCGTCAATTGGGAAGGTTTTTTCGGCAACCATTTCCTGCATATACCGGCGGATCTGGCTTTCTTCCAGATCAGGCAGCAGGGCATATTTATTACGCTGTTCCAGTACGAATTCCGGCTCACGGATCATCGTCTGCCATACATTTAGCAGTTCTGCCGTCAGGATCGTCAGTTCATTCTGATGGGAGCGGAGAAAAGCTTCATGGGCGTAAAGTGCTTCGTCAGATGCGTTAATCGGCGGAATGGGCAACGCCTTAAACGGTGAGTCCGGCATCGACAACAGTTTGTTCTTGCGCTCGGTATCAACGACGGTGGCATGAATACGGCCGTTGATCATGGCTCTGGCACGTACCCCTGAGCCTGGCAGGTAAATCATTTTGCTGTAGGTGATGCCATGCTTGTTGGCCATCATATTCACCAGCGCTTCGGTGCCGGAACCTTTGCCGTGGGAATACATTTCCACGCCGTCCAGCTCGTGCCAACTGTTGTAATAACGGGTGTCGATGACCGGATGGAACCGCAGCATGCTCAGTTGGTAGAACATTCGGATCGGGGCCTGTTCCTGCTGGATTTTCTGATAGGGGGTTCCCATGCCCACATCCGCATGCTGATTAACAATGCTGCGCAGTGCCATGCCTTCTGAGAGCATGTAGCTGACTTTAATATCCACCCCCTGTTCTTTACTACGCTCGATGGCGATCAGTGTTGGCAGCATGTCGACCCCCGGCAGATCATTTAGCGCGACCCGAATGGTGTTCTTTTCCGGGGTGGCTTGAACACATAACACCGTCATACAAACCGAGAGGATGAGCAGTCTGGCGATTCTTAACATGGTTACTTTCTCTGATAAATACGGATCTGGCGGGGCGGCATCACGAAAAGAGTAGCGGGTGAATACCCCGGCAGGGTATTCTACGCGTTTTTTAAGCTATCTCATATCTGATTACCGGGGGGTAATGGTCAGTGGGGACGTCTCTGCAGCGCAAGTTTGTGCTGCCTATTTCCTTTGGCGCAATCGTGCTGATCCTGTGTGCTGCAATAACCACGCACCTTGGGCTGCTGCCTGACTTACGTGCCCAGTTATATAAGCGGGCAGAGCTGATGATCACGACCATCAGAGCGGCATCTGCGATTAATCCCCGGTATCAGGACCTGCGCCTGGCGCTGGAAGAAATTACCCTGCAGACGTCCGGGGTTTATGGCATTACCCTGGCCACCCTTAACCCTACGATTATCTGGGCATCAAGCACCCATCCTGATGCAGAACCGGATCAGCACACCACTGATATGCTGAATTTTCTGGATGACAGCGCCGAGCAGCACCTGTTTGGTGAGTTTATTCAGGGCAATGGCGATGTGATTGTGGTTGCACCCCTGAAGCAATTTAATTCAGACAGCCGTTATCCGGTTATGGATACCACGTCGCTTTCATTGCCGGAAGGTGTGGCGGTTTCTAACGCCTACACGCTGCTCGCCGGGGATTATGAAGGCATTCTGTACCTGCGTTTCAACTGGGCAGAAGTTGAAGCGCTGGCCTATAAAGATCTGATTAACGACATGCTGGCCATTACTGCAGCCATTGTGCTGATGCTGGTGCTGTCCACGGTTACGGTGTATCACGTCATTCTGAAACCGCTGAACCTGATTGGCCGGACGATTCGTGAGCAGAAAAGCGGCGTTAGCGAGGCCCGTACCCGTCAACTGACGGACGATGAAATCGGGGTGCTTGGCGAATCGATCAATGAAATGCTGGATGCCATTAATTCCCGGGATAAGCTGCTGAAAACTGTTGTTAATCATTTACCGGTGGGGTTTGCCCTTAACCGGATTGATGGCACAAACCTGATCAGGAATGAAGCTTACAAACAGTCGTACCTGTCAGCTGAGCTGGACGCTTCTGAACGACAGGATGTGATGGAACGTCAGCAGACGTTGCAGGCCAGGGTGTTAGCGTCCCGGCGGACGATCCGCTACGAAGAGCAACTGAGCTTTGGAGATAAAAACCGCCACTATGAAGCGACCCTGTTTCCGGTTTTCAGTAGTTCTGATGAGATCGAATGGGTCGGGGCACTCTGTTTTGATATTACTGAAAAGAAAGAGCGGGAGCTGCAGTTAACCCAGCTGTACAGGGCGGTTGAGTCGGTTAAAAGCGGCATTGTTATCTGTGCCTATGACGGGCCGGACTATCCGATCATTTATGTGAACCCGGCAGTGACTGATCTGACAGGCTATACACAGGCTGAGCTGATTGGGCAAAACCCGCGTATTTTCGGATCAGGGGAAGGCGATGCCCTGAGCCTGAATAAAATCAGACATGCCATCGAAACCCGGACGCCCTGTACCGTGGTTATTCAGAATGTCCGTAAAGACGGCTCAACCTTCTGGAATGAATTTACCCTCTCTGTCATTACGGATAACAACGGTCAGGCCACCCATCTGGTAGGGGTTCAGAATGATGTGACGGAGCGGATCAACGCTGCACGTAAGATTGAGCATCTGGCATATTTTGATCCGCTGACGAACATCCCTAATCGGAACCTGTTTCAGGACCGGCTTACCCAGGCGCTGGCTGAGGCGGCTCGGGAAGAGAAGCATGTGGCGATTCTGTATGTGGATCTGGACGGTTTCAAAGCGGCCAATGATACCTTTGGCCACAACATTGGTGACTTGCTGCTGAAAGAAGCCAGCCAGCGAATGAAGCTGTGTATCCGTGATGAAGATTCGCTGGCTCGCATGGGGGGCGATGAATTTACCATTTTGATTCCGAATCTCAGCCCTGAGGATGAAATTGTTAACCTGCCCAAGGTTGTTAACCGCATCCGGGAGCAGCTCAGTACGCCTTTCGAAATATTTAAGAACATTATTCATATTTCCGGCAGTGTGGGTATCAGCATTTACCCGCGGGATGGCAGCAGTGCTGAAGAGCTGCTGATCAGTGCGGATCATGCCATGTATTACGCGAAAGAAAGTGGCAAAAATACCTTCCGCTTTTTCCAGCCTGAAATGAACCGGGCAATTGAGCAGCAACAGGTACTTGAGTCATCCTTGCGTGAAGCTGTGCACAGTAAGGCATTTACCCTGCATTATCAGCCACAGGTGAATCTGAAGGATGGTTCGGTGGCCGTGGAAGCCCTGATCCGTTGTCAGCATCCGTCGCTGCGTAAGTTATCTCCTGCGGTATTCATTCCGGTTGCTGAGCAGTGTGGCCTGATCGATGACATTGGCAACTGGGTGATTCAGCAGGCCTGTGCCGATCTGGCTGACTTTATTCAGGACGGTTCTAAAATCAGTAAGGTGTCGGTGAATATCTCTCCGCACCAGTTTAAACGTCATAATCTGACGGAGATTATCCGGAACAACCTGCAGCAGTATCAGCTTGAAGCATCACGGCTGGTGGTTGAGATCACTGAGAATGTCATTCTGGATAACTATAATTCGGCCCGTGAACATCTTCAGGAATTAAGAGACCTGGGTGTCAGTATTGCCATTGATGATTTCGGTACCGGTTATTCGTCGTTGACCTATCTGAAGCAGTTGCCGATCGATACGCTGAAAATTGATCAGCAGTTTGTGCAGGGGCTGCCCGATAACTCCGATGATGTGTACATTGTTAAAGCCATTGCCGGTCTGGCCAGTGGTATGGAGCTGACCTTGCTGGCAGAAGGCGCGGAGTCTGAAGCGCAACTGGCCTTTATCCGGGATGAGCTGGGCTGTCATCTGGTGCAGGGCTTCATTATCTCAAGGCCCCTGGATATTCAGGCTTTGAAAGCCTCTGAGTTTTACCGGTAAACGGGCCGGCAGGCTGGGTAGCCTGATAGAATTGAATGCTAATCTGATTCAATCAGTTATGGTTGTCCTGACAGTTGCGGGGGCAATCTGAATCCCGTATCCCACTTCTGGACCATAGGTTTTTCTGAAACTGGCTGTAAAATGAACGGCCTGTTTAGCGGTTTACTGTATCAGTTTTGCCGGTTGGTCCGGAACATCAGTTTAGTGAGGAAACTTTATGGGATATCCAGTTTATAACGACGTGACAGAGATAGTGAACGCCTGCCCTGAGTATGCGGCGCAGAATGACTATCATGCTATGTACTCCAGTGTTTTTTCAGGGATCGTTACCGACCCTAAACTGATGACCGTGCCTGTGGATGACCATCTGGTACACCGTGGTGACGGCGTATTTGAAGCCTTTAAAATGGTTGACGGTAAAGTCTTCCTGCTGGATGAGCACCTGGCGCGTCTGGAGCGTTCTGCCGGTGATATCTTCCTGGAATTGCGTCATACCAAAGAAGAAATGATCGATATCTGCAAGCAACTGGCAGAAGTCAGCGGCCTGAAGGACATTCTGTTCCGTCTGTACGCTTCCCGTGGACCGGGTGGTTTTACCCCAAACCCGTACGCATCTGTTGGCCCACAGTTATACCTGATCGCCTCTGCGTTGCGTAACCCTGCACCGGAACTGTATGAAAACGGCGCGAAAATCGGTTTCAGCCAGGTAGCGATTAAGAGCGGCGGCTTAGCGAAGGTTAAAACCTGTAACTACATCTCCAACGTGCTGATGGCTAAAGAAGCGGTTGATCAGAAGCTGAACTTCGTGGTGAACGTGACTGAAGATGGTTTCCTGGGTGAAGGCCCGACTGAGAACATCGTTTACCTGAACGAAGCCAATGAACTGATCTACTCAAGCTTTGATCACACCCTGCGCGGCACCACACTGCTGCGTTTGCACGAGCTGTCTGGTGAGCTGCAGGCACAGGGTCTGATCACTGGCATGAAAGAAGCTAAGCAAAGTGCTGATGAGCTGTACAAAGCAAAAGAAGTGTTCATGATTGGCACCACGCTGGATGCGCTTCCGGTTGTTGAAGTAGCCGGTCAGACCGTTGGTGACGGCAAGCCTGGCCCGGTGGCTAAGCTGGCCCGCGAACTGCTGAAGAAAGACCAGCAGGAAAACGGCACTGTGCTGTAAGCCAGTATTCACAGAAAAAAGCCGCTCATTGTAGCGGCTTTTTTGTGTCTGCAATTTGAGTTTGACGCCTGGCTGAAGTCTCTTTCGGAGATTAGAAAGCAGACAGACTTCTCATCATTCGGGGCTAAGAACCCAGGTTCACTTGTTCAGTTTCACTGGATGACTGCTCACAAAGTCCGGACGCTTTTAGCTACTGGCGTTTTCTGCGTCTATGCTTTTTGTTGGGGACGTGGATTAGTTTTTCGTTCTTAAAGGAGTAGTTCCAGAGTGGATAACTTCATAGCAATAATATTGGCTTACTCGCCATGCATTTTATGTGTGGGGGCGCTGCTATGCTGGCTGAATACCCGCAAACTGTCGGCGCTGATTATGATGTTCGGGTTTATACCGTCGACACTTTCAGTCACAGGTTTCGAGCTTGTCATGCCTTACCTGGAATACAAGAACGGTCTCCCAACCGGAGTGGCCTATGACGTATATACACTGACTGACCAGATCATTTCTGCCGGAACCGCCGTGGGGGTGACGGCATTTGTGCTTTTTGCCTTGTCGCTAAGGTCGGAAAAGAACAGAGCCGCTACCGGTTCGTCATAAGAAGGGCTTAGGGTTTATTAGGTGAGTTTGCCATAACGGTTAACGGTTCGTGGGGCCTGTTTAAAAACTACTACACTGGTGGGAAGGAAATGGATATCCGTCCACAGGGAAGGCTACTGGATTGGGAGGTCAGCAATGAAGCCTATCGTGTTGTGTGTATGTCTGTTTATGGCTGTTCTTGCCTGTGGTGCGCAAATCATCACATATGAATCAAAGTATAAAGGTCTGCAGGTAGGGAAGGCGACAATCGCGGATGTTATCTCCCTGTTGGGGTCGCCCCACGGGAAAAAAGCTAACATTAACAACGTTAGGTATTTTTTCGACGGTGTACATATCACGATTCAGGACAGCACCGGTCGGATAAATACCATTATTATTTATGATCGTCAGTATGTGGATGCGAACGGAATAAGGGTTGGCGAATACAAACAAAACGTTGAATATGCATTGAATAAACGGATCAGAAACCGTGCAGTGGCTGATCTGAAAAATGGCATAACGTATTGGTTCGAGAATAACAGGGTTTCGCAGATTGTTCTTGCTTATCAGGCGGTGGACCGGAACGGCAAGCCTTCTGGGGATGCTGAAGTTGAGTATCTGTAACATTTAGTTGCACACTTTGTTATCAGCACAGGGAGTTTTGCTTGGAGGAATTATTCGTTGTTGTTATCAGACTGACTTTTCAGGGTGTTATCTGGTTTTTTGTAGAGTTTCTGTTTTGGGGCGTTTGTTATTACACCGGCTGGATTGTCTGTAAAGTGTGTACGATAGGCAAATACCCGAAACAACCTTTGTCCCTGAAAGGGATGGCAAATAGCTATACCTCAACCAGAAGCTGGTTATCTCTGATTGGATTGATTTTCATTGTACTGGTAATCGTTGTTTTAGTTTTTCTGACTTAAGTCGCCAGACGTAAAAGAACCGTCACTGTAAGCAGTGTCGGCATGCTTTTATCCCACCAGGTTTTTAATCCCACCAGGTTTTTATCCCGCTAGGCTTTTTATACCGAAAGTTGTTTCGGCAGAATAATGGCTGGTTATTCAGTTGTTTGCTCAGCGTCATCAGACTGAATCTCTGATTCTTCATCCGTTCCCGGCTTTTTGCGTTTGGCGTTTTCCCGGAGGATGTTGACGTGGCGGGGGGCTGTTATGCCCAGAAAGACTTTTTCTTTGGCGGTGACATTGAGCACCTTAATAGTTGTCTCGCCATTAATGATAATTGACTGTTTCCTGCCCAGTGTAAATTCAAACATGATCACGCTCCCTGTGATGTATGTACACAGGCATGATGGCGCGACTTGCCAGCGATGGCAAGGCTTCAGGTGTATTCGTCCGGGGTAGTAATGCTTCTCAGAGGGGAAGCTCTGATCAGTTACGCTGGCTTAGCCAGGTGATTGTCTGAATATCGGCAATAATTTTATCTTCAGGAATGCCGCCAAAGTAACGGCTGTCGAAGGAACGTTCCGAGTTATCCCCCAGAATAAAATACTCGTTGGCGGGTATGTTATAGGTCGCAAATTCTGTAGATGTATCGTTCAGCTGCACCTGTGGCGGGAGATATTTCACACCTTTAGCATTAAGTGTTTCCGGTAACATGAGGTACTCACCGTTCAGGTAGGTTCCGTTTTTTGAAAGATGAAGTTCTTCACCGGGTAAGCCAACAATCCTGCCAAATGAATAGGTGCCGATCTGGGTTTTAAACCGCACCACATCCCATCGCTTCGGTTCATACACTAAGGTGTTGAATTGCCAGTAAAACGCATAGTTGCCCCTGAGCAGGCTGGGTTCCATATTCTTGGTGTTGATAAACAGTAGTTGTGGACCGAGGTAAGCGTATGCCGCCAGTATCAGCGCGATGATGCATAAGGTGCGAATGGCTCTGCCTTTGCGCTGTAGAAAGCTCATTCCCTGTGGTGGCTGTTCCATTGCTGTTATTTCCGTATTGCGTTGTTGATGTATTCCTTTGAACGCAGATTATCACAGATATCTGCCCGTTTTTAACTACTGAAAGTAGGAGGGGGAGGGCTTTATACAGCCTCATTAGTACATACCAGAGGGGCGGTTAGTCAGGAATATTGCAGAGTATTGTGTGGTGGTTAAAAAACGATCAAATAGTAGGTGTGAAGGATAATGTAGGAATGTCAATAATAAGAGGAAACGTATCTACATCATAATCATGAAGCTTCTATCCCCTCACGTCTATCAAAGGTATAAGAGCCTGGCCATAGGTCGTCGGACTTATAATAAAGAGCAGTAAACACTGACTTATGGGGTATCTGAGGGAATTAGCTGTAAAAAGGGTACCTTAAGGGCTAACGCTATCGCTACAACATAGCCAATGGAAAGATTGGGCTCTTTGCTATTTTCGACGGATGATAAATATTTTTCAGAAATATCAGCAGCCTCTGCAAGCCTTTCCTGAGAAATCCCTTTCGTCTTTCTCGCTTGCTTTATCAAGGCTCCTATCTGAGCAGATAATCTAGCTGTTTCAAGCTTCTGATACTCAGAATTTACCCTTTTGATTTCCATAGTAACCCTCTTCACTAGGGTTACCAGTGATCAGTACACAAGAATTACATGAACACCAGATATATCTTACCTTATTGTGTTTGTTTATCTAAAATGATAGTGGTGCTACTCCAGTTAGTCGGACATTTGGTTAAGAGCCCCCAGATTAGCCTCTACAGATATGGCACTGGTCTAAGTTATTGAGATTGCCAACTTAGACCTCAAATTATTGTAATTTGTTAACTGCCAAAGTAGCTTTCTAACACAGGAAGAAAGCTTACAAGAAAAGGACTCACTACAATTAAAGATAAAAAAATGAAACCAATCAAGAAAATGGGGTAACCAGTGATTAGGGCTTTAAAACTTAAAAACTCACTCTCTAACCCTTTAAGTAGGACCTTTGCTTTTTTATCTTCTTTAGCTCTTTGCCTTAAATCTTGAACTTTTGAAGGGAAATAGCTCTTTCCTTGAGACCTTACTAAAACAATTACTAACATGGATATCGAGGCATTAATGCCTGGTGAACCTGTTCCTAGACAGGCAATTGCTAGAGTAAAAGATAAGAGCCCAACGCCTGTATTGAGAAAAGTAGCCCAGAGTTTGAATTGCTCTCTTATTTCTTCTAAGAGTTCATCTGTAATTATGTATTGTTCTTCAGCACTCATTTTTACATTTGCAACCTGTAATTCTATTCCATTTTCTAACTGACCACTTAATAAAATTGTATTAGCCGTGTAATACTTATTACAACTACCCTTATCATCCATGCATATTTATTAGGTGGAAAGGCATATATTTATCTTAAAATTAGAGTTGATTTTACAATCGAGAGTATCGAAACGACTTCATACATAGGGTATGCACATCTCACGATTCTTAAGATAAAAGTTGTAATACTCATGACCTCCACTAGCAATGACATCTGCAGTATCAATAAACCAACGGCGTTTTAATATCCACAGAAGCGCGGCACGTTCGGTTAAAATTAGTTCTTCGCTATCGATAGACATACCAAAATCTTTTCTTACAGATTTCTTTTGATCTTCTGATAACTGAGGATGAAGAGCCAAGACCAATGGTATTTTCTCATTCCATGCACTGTCAGCAGTCAAAGACTCATGCGGTAGTTGTTTGTTTTCAACTTCTAACTCACTCACTAATGTCGTTCGACTAAAATTGAAGTTCTTAAATTTATTCGGTCTTTGCTCACAGCGTTGGTAACCTCTAAAAATCCAGTAACGACCATCAAATAAAAGGCTAAGTGGTAAGATCTCACGTTTTTGGTGGTTATTACTGTTGCTTGAAATATAGTGGCACTCAATGGCGGATGAATTAAACATTGCTCGAGTTATCTTAGCAACGTCTTCTCTTTCTAATACATTTGCTAATGCTCCAATTCGAGCATACGGGAGAACAGGACTATCAATTAGTTTGTTTTTATTAAAACCATGCGAAAGCATCCCTAATGCGATAACCGGATCGATGTCTATTAGTGGCTGGAAAGATTCTGTAATAGCGTTCACTTTTCGTGAAGGGTCTCGATACAGGTTCTGGGGTCTTAACTCGGCGTAGTCTGATAAGAGTCTTGAGGCTGAGGCGTCAGCTAAGCCGAAAGCAACATTCAAATCGCTTCGTTTGATAGATCCCGTGAAATGTACCTTAAAGTCTACGTAGGCAAGCCGCTCGGCTTTGTTTCCAGCAATGTTCTGTAACTCTAGGTAGTTAAGAGAAGTATCCATAATAGGTGCATCTTTACTTATTGTTAGAGATAAGAAGTATACGTAAAATATTTGATCAATCAACATGCGTATCAAAATGATACGCGAATGCGTATTGAAATATGAAATTACGGGCGTATCATAATGTACGTTCTCCGTATCAAATCTAGTTGCATATTTTTTGAACGGAATTATACTCGAACTATATGTAGTGCTTTAAGATTGCTTTCCACACTATATAGAGTCGATTTTGAGTACTGAGGAAGAGAGACAGAGAAGAATTTAGGGTAACTAACAGTAGGATGTTAGATACCCTTAGTAAAGCATACCAGAAGCATGTAGGAGTGCTTCTGATGGGTTGTATAACAGAGGTCTACATCCCCTAGCTATACGCAAGCGTTACCCTTGCAGATTAGCTTTAGTTGCTTTGCTTTACAAGAACCTCTTAGCAAAAAGTATAAGAGGTGCTTTTTTATGAAAAAGCCAAAAGTAGTTCGTGTGACTACCTATCCTCGCTTTCGTTTTGGACGTTGGGAGCAAGTTTGTACCCATTGGCGTTCACTACCTAGATAGCGATGACTAGGATCTCTCCTTTGTGTGAGATATAGCAACACAGGAAAGCCAGGATCGCTCCTGGCTTTTCATAAATAAAGTTTTTAAGCGAGGCCCTCACTATGGCTAAAGCAAGTAGTATTTCCGGAAACGCTGATGGCGTAAATGGAGAAAATCAATCCTATACCGTTCAAGGACGTGGGGTTGTAAGCCGATCTCAATTGGTAAGAGAAGTTAATAATGGCTCTCATCAGGGAGTTCATACTGTTGACGTAAATGGTGTTGAATATGTTCGAGCTAACCCAAATAGATGCCAATCTGACAATATTGATTGATATTTAATCATAAAATAAATCCTTTCTGTGGAGTTTATTTTTGATGATATTCAGATATCCAATAGAACATTTTTCGATTTTATTTTCAGCATCATCTTTTAGGAGATAGTTACTATGGGACGTTTAATAGTAGATAACAAAACTATTTATGAAACAGATTACATGAACTTAACAATTACGTATCAGGATGAAATTTATGAGTTCGAGTCACCGGAAGATATGGATCAATGGGTTGAGGAAAACATACTAATTATATCAGATGCTGACTGATTTCAGGGCCTATTCATCATGAGTTTAAATACGAACAAAGATTTCCAAATATTATCCCTTAGTGGCGGTGGCATGAGAGGGCTATATACAGTACATGTATTAGCCGAGTTAGAACAATCACTCGCTGAACTGCATGATGAGCCAGATTATTGGATCGGTAAGCATTTTGATTTAATTTGTGGCACATCTATTGGCGGAATAGTTGCTTTAGGTCTCGCTAGCGGGATAAATGCTCGAGATTTAAGCCATATATTGGATAGTAATCGATTAAAAATTTTCCCTTTAGAGAAAACAAATAAAATAGCAAAGATTACAAAGAAGATCAGACAAGCCCGTAAAGGATTGTATTCTTCAGAACCGCTTAGAGAAGTTCTTGATGATGTGTTTGGAAACATGCTCATTGGGGAATTGAAGTCTCGTGTATTAATTCCAACGGTTAACTTTACGACCGGAAGCGTTCAGGTATTCAAAACTCCTCACCATCCTGACTTTCAACGCGATTGGAAGGTAAAAGCTGTTGATGTAGCTCTTGCTACAAGCGCCGCGCCAACATACTTTCCAATTCATCAAATTGGAAACTGTTGGTACGTAGATGGGGGATTAGCTGCGAATTCACCTGCTTTGATGGCAATTCACGAAGCTCAGTATTTTTTAGGCAAGTCATCAGAACAAATTCGTTTAATGCTTGTTGGTACGATGGGGGCAGAAAAAACTGCTGACCAGAGCTCAAAGCTTCAACGAGGGTATATGGATTGGGGTGCCGGCGGAGATTTAATTGACCTGACTCTATCAGCAAACGAAGGGCTTCATAATCAGATTGCTAAGCATTTGCTTACAACAGAAAGGTTCTTAGAAGTTGATGATGTTCAGACGGCAGATCAGTCAAAAATTTTAGCTCTTGATAACGCTTCAGATGATGCTGCGAATACTTTGAAAGGCAGAGCAGAAGCTAGGGCTCAAAAAACTATCAATAACTTAGTTTACCGTGAAATGGTGCAGTACCAGGCGCTTAGACCAGAGTTCCATTACGGTCCAAATAAGAATGTTTAAGGAAACGATCATGAATCAGCGTCATAAGGTACCTAAACTGCTCCATACAATAAAATTACAAAAGAATTTTTTAGATAACATTACCATATCGGATAAAGAAGATTCTCAACTCAGAATGTTGAGGAAAGAAGTAAGATCTGCTTTGAAGGTCGGCTTCAAAGAATTAAGGGATCGTGCTCATACATATCCTGATGACACTCAGCGATATATTGCGAGACTTGAACCCAAGTTCTGGACCCAAGGTAGTTTTGTTTATAGAACTTTGAATTCCCCTGCCTACGTGCCTCCTCAGCAGATTGATTTAGATGACGGTGTCTACTTTCCGATGGAGGTTGTGGAAGGGAACCCAAAAGCAGCAAAGGATATTCTGTTTAAGCTAGTAGATGGCATTCTGCGGAACTTAGCTAATTCAAAAGGCTGGGAGTTTGATGACTCTAAATCAACTTGTGCTCGATTAAATGTTAATGAGCGTATACATATCGATGTGCCAATTTATGCAATTCCAGAAGAGAGGTACGCCATCCTTAAAGCTTCATTAGAAGCTCGCACTTTTGACGAAAAATTTAGTGCCAATGCTAATTTTGATGCTGAAGAGGATATTTGGTTAGATTCTAATCTTGTCTATCTGGCTATGCGTAATAAAGAGCATTGGAAGCCATCTGATCCTATGGTGTTGCAACGTTGGTTTGAAGGACGTTGTTCAATACATACGAAACGTTTAAGGCGTGTGTGCCGTTACTTAAAAGCTTGGCGAGATTTTACTTGGAAGAAGGGTGGGCCCTCTTCTATCACTTTGATGGTAGCTGCTACAGAAACGTTTGATCGGTTCTTCAATTTGAACGGAAAAGGTTTTGATACAGACTGCCAAGCATTTTTAGCAGTTGTCAGAGCTATGCCTAATCAATTTGATGGAGAGATTTACAACCCAGAAGATAGCGAAGAGAAGATGTTTCCACGAGGACAGAGCTCGGAAGAACTTCAGATTATTCGTAGCCAGATTCGATTGCTCAAGCAACAAACTGAGGATGCATTATGCAACTCTACAACCACTGAAATGGTAGTTGATAGCTTGCGGAGTGTTTTCGGGATGCGAATCCCAAATCGGCCAGATTGGGTAGAGGTTGTAACAGTTTCAGAGTCTGTGCGTAACATACCTGCCCAGCGTCAAGAACGCCCTCAGCCTTCAAAAAGTCATCGTTCAGCATGAATGTATCTTGGAATGAGGGGTATGAGCTTATTGCTCGTACCCTTGTAGGCGAAGGTTTTCACCTGAAATCAGGAATGAGGCCATGTTTCGAAGGGAAAATGAATGTAGAAGGTATCGACTTTCATTTGCGTATCAGCAGGATTGATCCGAAGTTTGAAGAACTTCCAGAAGTTCATTTGCTGCACAGGCCTGAAAACTTGCCTGCTCTCTTACCTCATTTAGAACCAAATAATAAGTTATGTTATCTAGATCGCCTAGGACAGTTCTTAGACCCTTTCTATCCAGCGCGTACAATGCTTGTTTTGCTTGGGCATGTGCGTAGTACGCTGGAAATAATAGTGAATCCGGATCAAAGTCAGAATGATTTTGCAGGGGAGTTTCAATCCTATTGGCCGTCTAAATTGCATGGATTTTTAACTAGTAATAATAAGCGTTGTATTAGTCATTTTTATGATCGTGTTGCTTTAGATGGGACAGTATCCAAGGAGCTTGTAGTAGGAGCATCTTCAAGTGAAATTAATCACTGGTGCCGTATTCGAAATGGTAAAGAAAGTTTATCACCCCGATTTGAATCCAATGCAATAGTCCTTCAGATGGACGAAGCTTTATGCTATGAGCTAGAAAAAATTTGGCCTCCGAAGAATATGGCTGATTTTTTGGGGTGGACAAAAAGCTTGAGTTCATCTGTAGAGGCTCAACTACTCCGAGCTTTATTGCCCGTAACTAAAGAATGTGTTTCCGCAGTAATTATTTTACAGTCTGAAAAAAGTGGATCTTTTGGTGTTTCTCTTCTTTTTTCTTCAAACTTAAGAAAAAGCGTCGAGAAATTCCGGTCTAATGCAAATAAAGTGCTACCTGGAAAGCATCTTGATCAATTTCGTACGATAGTCAGCAATAAACTAATGGTGAAGAACTTTTATCGCCTGCAAGTTAGCGATGTAACAGAAAAGTATATTTATGAAAGAAACCTGACAACCTCATCTTTGCGAAATTATAAAATTGCTTTGATTGGTTGTGGAACTATCGGAAGCCAGGCCGCTGCCTTATTACAAAAAGCAGGTGCAGGTAGTGGTTCAAAGGGGCAATTTGATTTATTTGATAGGGATATACTAAAAGAAGGTAACTTAGGACGACATCTCTTAGGCGCTGAGTATTTAATGGAGTCTAAAAGCCATGCCGTAGCGGACTTTCTTTTAAAAAATTCATCATCACAATTGAATATCAATGCCGCTATCGGAGTTAAAGTAAAGAACCTGAGTTTGCTCAAACATTATGATGTGGTGATCGATGCTACAGGTGAAGAAACATTTTCATGTCTTCTAGCAAGCTACTTATCAGATCTTAGAAGAGACGACCAGAAACTACCTATAGTGTTACACACATGGATAGATGCCGGTGGTTATGCTGTACGCTCTCTACTCGATGATGGTTCAGGTGCATGCTATAGATGCTTAAAAATTCAAAAGAATGGAGCAGATACTGGTGCATTAGTCGAGAGATATCCCCTCTTCAATTCAGTTGATAAGGAAGAGGATATGATTGTAGTTACACAGCGTTGCGGAGAAAGCTATATCCCCTTTTCTGCGGGAATATCGAGTGCCGCAGCAGGTTTAGTTCAGCAAATGGTGCTTGAAGCTGTATCTGAAAACGCCGGCTTCAAATTCAGACATCAAAGCCATGCTAGCTTTGTGAAGAGAACGCAAGATCAAAACCCGAAAAAAAGTGTTAATTGCCCATGCTGCAGCCCGAGACTGATTTGATATCGAAATTACCTAGTGGTGGGTATCTAATAGTTCCTACAATATTGATGGATAAACTTCATAAATATCAACAATTAAGGTTTTCAGATAAAGAGGCTGGAGGTGTACTTATTGGTTATAAACGATCCCATGGTATACCCGGTAGCGTGACCCATTTTGAGCTTACTGACTGCTCAGAACCTGACTGGTTTGATAAGCGTTCGAAGTTTGGATTTATTCGACGCAGTTACAGTCATTTGAAAAAAATCATGGATGCATGGGTCGCCTCCAATGAGGAACAGACGTATTTGGGGGAGTGGCATACACACCCTGAGCCCCATCCATTCCCATCAAGAGATGATATATCTGAGTGGAAAAAAAACTTACAGGGCAAAGAAGCTGTTTTGATAATCATCGGACAACAATCTGACTGGATTGCATATTGGACCGGTAGTGAAGCTGTTTCTTTAGGCTCATTACAGCTAGATATTTAAACTGGACTTCCTTCATTTTGACGGACACTCATATACTTTAATTTAAAGCATATGGGAGAGGTCCATGACTAAGGCAAGATTTACCGAAGAATTCAAAGACAAGGCTGTTAAGCAGGTCATCGAAAGGGGTTATACGGTTCCTGATGTAGCGAAGCGGTTAGGCGTATCGGTTCAGAGTTTATATAAATGGGTGAAAGCATATGCCCCTGATGAAAAGGATCGATTCGAAGCAGAAATTCGTGAGATCAGGTGAGAAAATCTAAAGCTAAAAGCAGAGCTTCAGCGGGTTAAAGAAGGTCGAGAAATATTAAAAAAGGCCGCCGTATACTTCGCCAAGAACCCCGGCTGAAGTATGCGTTTGTTTTGCAGCATCGGGGGTGTTATCCCATTCGTCGGATGTGCCGTGCGTTGGGTATTTCACACAGTGGTTACTATGACTGGCTGAACAGGCCACCTTCCAGACGATCTATCGAAAATCAGCGGTTGTTGGAATTGATTCATGATTCTTATCAAGCGAGTAATCAAGTTTATGGCGCATCGAGAATCTGGATCGACTTGCGGGAAATAGGTGAAAAAGTCAGTTTGAACTGAGTTGCCAGAATCATGCAGGCGAATAAAATCAAGGCTGTACGTGGATATAAGCGTCCTGGCTATAAATATCATAAATCGTTAATTGCTGTACCAAATCGTTTATGGCAGCAATTTACCATCAACCAACCAGACAGAGCTTGGGTAACCGATATTATTTATATACGCGCCTATGAAGGCTGGCTGTACCTTGCAGTAGTGATGGATCTTTATTCACGAAAAATTATTGGCTGGTCAATGAAAGCAACCCTGGCGAAAGAAATAGTATTAGATGCCATCCTAATGGCCGTGTGGCGGCGAAACCCACAACAGGAAGTCATTATTCATTCTGATCAGGGCTCGCAATACAGCAGTGATGAATGGCAAAGATTCTGCGCTTCTCATAACTTAATGCCAAGTATGAGTCGACGTGGTAACTGTTATGATAATGCAGCAGCTGAGTCATTTTTTAGCACTCTGAAGAAAGAAAAGATATCGTCGATATATATTTAAAACCAGAGAAGAAGCGAGATCTGAAATATTCGATTATATTGAGGTCTTTTACAATCAAGCTCGACGCCATGCACACATAGGAAACATCAGGCCTGTGGCATATGAAGAGCAGACGACATTATTTAGATGAGTGTCCGCTGATATGGCGTAAGTCCACTGCTCTTAACTGACTGTCCGAAGAATTGGGGTAAAACCACACCATGTTATAGCTGTGTTCGATAGTGTACATGATCTGTTAAATCGTCTGGCACTGGATTAACTACAGGACGTAGGAAGGTTTGATTTTTATAAGTCTTTAGTTTGCTGATCGGGCTTGAAAAGTAAGGTTAAGGTCATAACCGCAAGCATCAGCATAACGTTTGATAGTATCAATTTTAGGCGCAGTGCCTCCTGTCTCCAGACGGCTGATATTGCTTTTTGTAGTATGCATCACCGCTGCTACCTGTTCCTGGGTTAAGCCAGCCGCTTTACGCATTTCGAGCAATTGATTGATAAGTGCGAACTCACTTTCCAGTGCATCATACTCTGTCCGCACATCTTCATTGTGAAGGACGCACTCTTTCAATGTTTGTAAGTTCATAGTTACTCCCTCCCTGAGTTTCATGACCAATCACAGATTAATCGTACAGGCTTCTTAATTCAAATAGGTAGTTCATTGCAAAGGGCTTGTGCTGGGAGGTGATGATGCAATAAGCCGAAGGCGATGGGGAAGGGGGAATACTCAGAGTATCCTGATCACTCAGATTCTTTATGTATCCGATAAGCGGCCATAGTTTCGCTGACCTGATAGATGGCCTGTTTATCGCTTTCTTTCAGTGATCGGTAGTGCTGAACAAGGATTTGTTCGTCTTCAGACAGAGAGTCTTCTGTGGCCCGGTGTTTTCCTGTGATTACATAGAGTATATCCACGCCGATGCCAGCCGCGGATGCCAGCATTTCGGTGGGGATTTTTTGCCTGCCATTCACGACATCATTGAGGCGCTGTGGGCTGGACTCACCCATCTGGCGGGATGCTTCAGCCATGGTGTAGCCCGTCGCCTTAATTTCTTCCCTTAGTCGCTTATGGAATAAATCCATATTTTTGTTTGACACTGTGTATATATTCCATTAATACTAAAGCTGCAAAAAAGTTACTACCACATACTTGATAAGGGATTATATCAATGGAAGCAACGAACACCACCGGAAAAAGCCACCGGGTTCAGACAGTTATTCCGGCGGCTACCTACAGGCAGCTGACACTGTTACGGGAAAAGGAAGACCGTACGGAGTCTAAAATGGCCGCAATTCTTATCGACGAAGCATTGGAAGCCCGCGCTGCGAATAGTCAGGCGCAGCGCCGTTTGCTGCAAAATTGCCAGCTCTGAGTAGAGTTACAGTGCTTATTACAGGGGCTGTTGGTCGCTGATGGCTGATGGCCGGATAGAGATCTCTGTCC
The DNA here is from genome assembly GCF_017051665.1 of Aliamphritea spongicola. Classification (NCBI taxonomy): domain Bacteria; kingdom Pseudomonadati; phylum Pseudomonadota; class Gammaproteobacteria; order Oceanospirillales; family Oceanospirillaceae; genus Aliamphritea; species Aliamphritea spongicola. Next base: position 8,812 of record NZ_JAFIDL010000004.1, on the reverse strand, counting down.
GGCTGCATTCTGATTGTCTCAGCTAAGCGGTTATACCACCCGTTCCAGATAGCGGTGTTCTTCCAGCCATTGTTTAAGGGTGTCGATGGGCATGGGTTTGGCGATGAGGAAGCCTTGCTGTATGTCGCAGTCTGCCTGCCACAGGCAACGGCTCTGTTCGCTGGTTTCAATGCCTTCAGCGACGACCTGTATGCTCTGAATATGGCAAAGGTCGATCAGTGCTTTGGCCAGGTGGCGGCGTTCTGTCTGGGTGATCCGTTCGACCAGTTGTTTGTCGAATTTAATGATGTCTACCGGGTAGTCCACCATTTGCATGAGGCTGGTGTAGCCGGTACCGAAGTCGTCGATGGCAATTTTAAAACCCAGCTGGCGGAGGCGTTCCAGCCACTGTATCGCGTCGGAGCTTTGTTCCATGGCGAAGGTTTCGGTGATTTCCAGCACGAAGTCACCGGGGGTAATGCCGTACTGGTGGCATAGGGTTTTGAGTTTGTGGATGAAGTTATCGGAGTGAACTTCAGCTGAGGAGATGTTGATGGATACCTGTAGTTGTTCACCCAGAATGCTTTGCAGTTGCGGATAGTCTTTAAAGCTTTGTTCGATGACCCACAGGTCGATCATTTCGAAAACGCCGGTTTCTTCGGCGATAGGAATGAAAACCGCCGGGGAGACAGGACCGATCTGGGGTGAGTGCCAGCGCAGCAGAGCTTCACAGCCTTTTACATTGTCGGCATGGTCGATCACCGGCATATAGTTGAGGGAGAGTTCTGCTTCTGGATTAATCTCTTTCAGCAGGAATTCGATTTCTTTAAGTTGCCGGTCGTTTTTGGCCAGTTCATTGGAGTAATGGGCGAGGCGGTTTTTACCGGTATTTTTCGCCTGATACATGGCCAGGTCCGCGTTGGAGATCAGTTGGGTGATGCTGCTGCCGTCCTGCGGGTAGCTGGCCAGGCCGAGGCTGGCGGTGACTGCAAAGTGCCCCCGTTCGAAATTGAAGCCATTGGTAAACAGTTTCAGGATTTTATTGCACACCTGGCTGGCGCTGTCGTTGTCATACTCAGGCAGCATGATGATGAATTCATCGCCGGAGAGCCGGTACACAAAGGGCATGTCATTGCGTTTCAGCGCGATGGCGATCAGGTAGTTAAACTTGGCAGAGATGGCTTTTAGCAGTTCGTCTCCGATTTCATGGCCGTACTTATCGTTAACGAACTTAAAGTTGTCGATGTCGATGTAAATAATGCTGAACTGCTTTTGGTGTTTTTCCGCGTCGAGCAGCATTTTTTCGGCGGCTTCGTGAAAGCCTACACGGTTTGGCAGTTGGGTAAGGACGTCGATCCGGGCCTGCAGGAAGCTTTCCTGAAATGCCTGATTGAGTTTTTCGTACAGGTCGTGGAATTTCCGGCCCAGCCGGCCTACCTCGTCTTCGGAGTGGGGGAAGTCGATATTGTCTTTTTTGCGGGCGATTACGTCGGTTAGCTGTTCATCCAGCCGGACAATGGGGTTGGTTATATAACGGCGTATCAATAACTGTAGCAGGATGAAGGTAATGAGTACGCTGGCGGACATTATGGCCAGCAGGCGAATTTGTAGCTGGCTGAGCAGGGAGGCCAGATAGGCTTCAGACGGCTGGATCAGTAAAAAGTAATTCTGCGACAGTTTAACAATGGCGCTTAGCCCCTGTGGGGGTGCGTCCAGTGGGTTGTCGATGCCGAAGTAGCGAAGTTCAGCCTGATATTCTGTTTGTGTTGTTCGCAGCAGCTCATCGAATTTGTCCGGCCGTGCGGTTACGATTATGCGGTAGGTGCTTTCAGCCTGCAGCAGGGTGGGGGTCAGCAGGGTTTTGGCATCAATGGCGGTGCCTTGCCGGATAGCTGACTGGCCATTATCGGAGGTTGTGTGTTCCCATTTTTTACGCAGTTTCTGATCGGCCATTTCAGTGGCGATACGGATTTGTTCCGGCTGGATGGTCGCAAACGGGTCGGTGCTGTTTTCGATATAGAGCTTCAGAGTGTTATCGCTGTCGAAGATACTCAGTGAAGCGAAGGTTTGCCTGCCTTGCCGGCCCCGGCTAATGGCCGATTCCAGATGGCCTGTGAGCATCTTTTCCCGGTATACGTTGTTGGTGTTGCGCAGGTAGGCAGCAAGTATATTCCCTTCGGTTAATGACCTCAGATATGTGTCCAGAAAGTTGTTGTAGTCGTTAAAGGTAAAGCCGATCAGGCTGGCGCGCTGTTCCAGACGGTTTTTTTCAAGCGCCTGTAACGAACCGGATTCCCGTTCGTAGATGATCCAGGCGATCATCGCATAGCTGATGATGATCACCGGGAGGATCAGTAAACTAGTGCGTTTTCCGAGATTCATAGATATTTATGACAGCGTTAGTGATGCGTAAGCGCAGTTGAACATTGTCACGACTCAGTTCCCGGTAGAGCTGGCTGCGGCGGATAATGTCTTCGGATGGGAATACTTCTGTGTTTTGTCGGAATTCGGTTTTAAGTAATTGTTTTGCTGCGGCGTTAGGGGTGGCGAAGTATAGGTCTTCCGCACTTTGTGCAGCGATGGCCGGGCGGTTGATAAAGTCCAGAAACGCCAGTGCCAGGGCCTGATTGTTTGAGCTGGTGGTGACGGCAATGCAGTCTACCCAGAGAACAGTGCCTTCTTCTGGCACGGTGTATTTCCAGAGGTCTTCTTTATCGGCTTTCATGTTCATTGTGTACTGATCACCACCGTAGACCATGGCCATGTGTAACTGGTCGGCGTCCGGGCTGTTGCCCAGATACGTGATGGGGTACTCATAGGTCAGTACATGGGCAGCCTGTTTTTCCAGGGTGGCAAAAGCCTGTTTCAGTTCGGCTTCGTTTTCACTGTTGAGTGAGTGGCCGTTGGCAAAGAGGGCCGGGGCGAGCATGTCGATGTGGTCATCCATCATGCCGATATGGCCTTTAAGGGCGTCGCCGGGTTGCAACAGGTCCTGCCAGGAGGTGGGTGGTTGCTCAACTTTATCTGCGCGGTAGGCGATGCCCAGTGTGCCCCAGAGATACGGCACCGCGTAGTTGCCACAGCGTTCCCGCCAGAACGGTTCCACGTTTGCAAGTGAGGGGACGTTGGTTTCACTGACTTCTACCAGCCGCCCTTCGCTGCCAAAGCGCTTGCTGACAGTTTCGTCAATGACCGCCAGATCAATCAGGTTATCCACTGAGTTGAGCAGTACTGCATCTCTGGTTTCATCGTTATCGATCAGTACGGATTCAATATCATGACCGGTCGCCTGCCACTGGCTGAGTACGTTCTGGCTGAGGTATTCATCCCAGTTCAGCAGCCGCAGGGTGTCTGCCTGAACGGGCAGAGCTATCGCGAAACTGAGTATGGCTGAGCGGATGTTGAGTGGCATGAACCTTCCCGTTGCTTAACTGTAAATGTTAAGGGGTTAACGCGTCCGTGCCTGAATAAAACTAATGGCTGTTATAACTGAGTGTATATTAATACTAACGTTTGAACGCTTGGCCAGTTCCCAATTTGAGGATAACGGTTTTAGACTGTCCTCTGCATGCCTGTGGGGGAGATGGAAGTAGCTGCATTCAGCCTTTACGGCTGAGTGCAGGCTTAAGAGAGGTGCAGGTATTATTCCTGCGGAGCTTGTTGACGGTTGTTCATACCATAGTCCCGCAGGATGCTGGCAACCCGCAGGCGGTAGTCGGCGAACAGGTGATGACGGCCCTGATGTTGGGCGTTCTGGTGGTGCATGTCTTTACGCCAGCGGGCGACGGCGGTTTCATCTTCCCAGAAGGACAGTGAGAGGATTTTCTCCGGATCATTCAGGCTCTGAAAGCGCTCGATGGAGATAAACCCCGGCATACTGGCCAGATGTATTTTCAGTTCAGCGGCGATATCCATATAGGCCTGCTTACCACTGGCCTTAGGTGTCACTTCAAAAATAATCGCGATCATAGGTTTGTCTCCGGTGTCTCGGGGCTGTCTTTTACGGTGAAGGCCGTTGTGTGGCAGGTATCGGGAAAATAGGTGCCTGGCACGGCTTTTAAAAAACTGCGCTGTTCTTCCAGAATAAATTGCCCGGTATTAGCCAGTTGAAAGTTTTTACTGCCGGCCGGGTCTGCTTTCAGCCGTTGGCGGTAGCTTTCGTAATCCGCCAGGCTGGCAAAACTGATCAGGCCGAATGCCCGGTTATTGGTGCCTTCATGGGGCAGAAAATAGCCCAGTAACTGGCCGCCGCAGCCGGGAATAATGTGCCCCCAGTTTTCAGCATATTGTTGAAATTCGGTTATTTTGGCCGGGTCGATCCGGTATTCAATGAAACATGTGATGGTCATTTTGGCTGGTTCCCTCAGTAATGTGGTTGGGTCAGCCGGTATATTAGGTCGCTGGTGTCTGGGTGCTTCGGTGGTGATCGAAGTGTGCGGGTATTTTGTGGGGTACACTTAGGCGATAGTAAACAGAGGGAGGTGGGGTGTGCAGCCGGATATTTCGCAGATCGCAGGTCTGATTGGGGACAGTGCCCGCAGTAAGATGCTGACCGCACTGATGGGCGGTCGGGCGCTGACAGCCACTGAACTGGCGTTGGAGGCGGACATTATGCCGCAAACTGCCAGCAGCCATTTGGCGAAGTTGTTAGCCGCAGAATTGATTGTTGTGCGCAAACAGGGGCGGCATAAGTATTTTCAGTTACGGGATGCTCAGGTTGCCGGGGTAATCGAGAATCTGCTGAACCTTGCTGCGGCTGTTTCGCCTGCGGTAACCGGCCCTGCTGATCCTGCACTACGCCGGGCCCGGGTGTGTTATGACCATCTGGCCGGTGAGTATGGTGTAGCAGTATATGATGCGCTGGCAGAGCAGGGACTTATTCTTGATCAGGGTGAGGACACAATACTGACCCCTGAGGGCAAACAGTGGTTTTCAGCCGCCGGTGTGGATTTTTCGCAGTTTAAGGGGCGAAGGCCGTTGTGTAAGTCCTGTCTGGACTGGAGCGAGCGGCGCAACCACCTTGCCGGGTCTTTGGGGCAGTGGCTGTTACAGGATGTATTTCGCAGAGGCTGGGCGAGCCGGGTAGCTGATTCACGGACGGTGGCGTTTACGCCGGCAGGGCTGAAGGCGTTCGCGACGCATTATCAGATACCGTTGTTAACCTCTGTTGCCTGAACATAAATATACAGCCGCAGTGTTTGCTGTTACGTGTACTTGTTAGGGAAGGGGAGCGTAGAGATTAAGGTGCCTGCCCGATGCATGTCGGACCATTATATGTCTACGTGCACGCAGGGGACAGGACTTGTGTTCGCTGTTTAATTACCTCTCTGTCAGCGCCGGTGCCGGTTAGTTGAACGCATGGCCAGGGCCAGACTGCCGGCAAAGCAACACAGGACGGCAAGCAATAAACCCAGCCTTCCGGGCTGGAAATAAACAATCAGAAAACCTATGCCTATATAGATGAACGGCAGTAATTCATAGGTTGATTCCGGCAGGTTGATCATTGCATGGTCTGGCCGGGTTTTTATATGACTGCGGCCGTTCCGCGCGATGATTCGCTGATCCCGCCGAAACACTGATCTTTGCACCCAGATGAGCGAGCCGGCGCAATAAAATAATACAGCTGATGCCAGGGCAAACGGGTTATCGAGCCAGTATACGAGGCCGACTGCGATCAGCAGGTAAACAAAGGGCAGTGGTTCGTAAATCGGTTTGGCAATGACCATGGTATTCCCTCCCAAGTAAGCCAATACTGATGTTTAGCGGGTGGTTAGGTGCCTGTTATGAGTGGCTGAAGGCTGTTTAAAGTTTAGATGGGTGAGAGGAGCACATTGTTGATGTGCCGGGATTTATGAATAAATTTCAAGGCGCCTGAGGCAAGGCAATTCGGCGGTTTTGGGAAGGGAACGTGCTTAATTCAATAGAAATTAAGCACTTTCACGGGATCGGCGCTATTCAAAAAAGCGTTTGAAAAGCGCTATTCAGTTGATGATATTTCCTGATTACGCCGGTTAGTGAGGTATTTCTTTATCAGGCTCTGGCCACTGACCAGAATAATACCGCTCATGACTAGGACTGCACCGGAGATAAAGCTCTGTTCCAGTTTTTCCCCCAGCACAACGACACCGAAGACAATGCCGAACATGGGGGTCATGAAGGAGAATACGCCCAGCTGTGAGGCGACGTATTCCTTTAGCAACCAGAACCACACCAGGAAGCTGATAAAGCATACGATGACGCCCTGAAACACCAGGCTGCCGATGGCGACGTCACTCCACTGGATATCGATTCGGCCGGAGATGAGTGTGGCACCGAGTAGCAGTACAAAACATACCAGTAACTGATACATGAGTGTCTGGCTGGCGGGTGTTGATGACAGCGTTGAGCAGCGGATTAGTACGGTGGTCATCCCCCAGCAGAAACCTGCCATTAAGCCGTACATATCGCCGATGATCATGTCGGCAGTGGCGGTATCCGTGGCGGTTTCCCGGCCCAGAAAAGTTACCGCAATGCCTGAGAAGGCCAGCAGAATACCGGTCCATTGCAGCAGGCTGAGCCGTTCGACCGGCAGTTTAATGTGCAGCCCCAGTGCTGCAAATACCGGTGCACTGTAGAGGAAGACCGAAATGTGGGAAGCGGTTGTGTACCGCAGGCCTTCACCCACCAGAAAGAATTCTGATGAGAACAGAAAGCCGGCCAGTAACCCCGGTTTCCAGGTATCGGCGATGTTCATCTGTTCCTTGCGCCAGAGCATGAACAGGCCGAGTAAGACGGCTGCGATGCCTGAGCGCAGACAGATTTGCAGCACGGCAGCCATATCATCAGCGGCCAGTTTGATAGATACCTGTTGCATACCCCAGGTCATACAGAGGAGCATCATCAGGCCGATGGCACGGCCATCAACGGGCAGGCGGGTATTCATAAGCATTTCCAGACTCGGTGTAACATGGGTGTTGATTATCGGTCTGGAATTTATTATTGATATAGTGAATTAGTGACAATTTATCCTGTATATATGTCAGCAGTTAAAGTTTTCAGGTGAAGGAGTAAGTCTGTGGCTGAAGTGGGCAGTACCCATGTTTATGCAACGCCGTTTCCGGATGAGTTGCCGGCGCCGCTGTTTTACCGGGCAGAGAATATGCTGGCGGATTCCAGTTATCCGGAGCATAGCCATACCTGGGGAGAGTTTGTCTATTCCTTCTGTGGCGTCATGGAGGTGAAACTGGCAGATGGTCACTATATGGCACCGCCGCCATACGGAGTCTGGCTGCCACCACATACCGCACACCGTGGGCAGAACCGGGATGCCACGCTTTACTGTTCGGTTTATTTAAGTGAGCCGTTTTTGGAGGGATTGCCGAAGGTGCCCTGTGCGCTGGCCGTGTCACCCATGGTGCGTTCGGTACTGGAATACCTGCGGGATAATTTTCAGGGCTTACCGTTGTCTGCTGAAGATGAACGCTTGCTGTTAGTGTTGCGGGACCAACTGGCCCGGGCAGAGTGTGCGGGCAGTTATCTGCCAGACACAAATGATCCGTTATTGAGTAAGGTGCTGAATCAGTTAGAAGCCTGCCCGGGGGATAACCGTTCCCTGGCAGAGCTGGCAAAGTGGGCTAATACCACCGAACGTACGTTGATCCGTCGCTGTAAACAGGAACTGGGCATGACCTTTACCGAGTGGCGGCAGCGGTTACGCACCATGGCAGCTCTGCCACTACTGGCTGAAGGACAAACGGTAGAGACCATTGCGTTTGATCTGGGCTACAGCAGTGCATCGGCGTTTATCGTAATGTTCCGTAAACTGATGGGCATGACTCCCGATGAGTTCAGGAAGGGGCAGGAGTAGGGATATTGTTATTAATATCAGTGAGATACTGCCTTTTTGGAAGAAAAAGTGTTTAATGTCGGCAAGATAAAAACGAGGCTGAGGCATGTGAATCTTTAGCTTCAGTATTTGCGGAGAAAGGGATGAACTGCGAAGTTTGCGGATTAAAGATCAGGATTAACTGGGGTAGCGGACATGTTGCTTTGTGTGAAGAACACAGCGATTGTGCTGCTGACTTAGAACAGGCAAAGCTTACTCATGCTGCACATTTCGCTGAGGATGACGGTGCGCCTGCATTAGCGTCTCGCTGGACACGGTTGTGTGCAGCTTGTATCGATGCACTTATTACGATGGCAGTGACGCTTCCGTTCATGTTTTATCTTGATTATTGGACAGTTATCGCCGAGCAACAAGCTGTTCCTCTTGAGCTTTCGATAAAGGTAGCGATTTTTAGCTGGGCAATGTTCTTTTTAGTTCACGGGTATTTGTTAAAGAAAAAAGGCCAGACAATCGGTAAAAATATTATGGATATTGCGATTGTTACCACTGATGGCCATAAGCCTGAGTTTTTTCCTTTAATCACCCGGCGCTATTTTCCCGTTGCTTTGGTGAGTTACATTCCTTTGGTTGGCCAGTACTTATCATTGATTGATAACCTGTTTATTTTCCGGAAAGACAAACGTTGTGTGCATGATTTAATTGCCGGGACGAAGGTAATCGAAGTGCTGAATAATAAGAAAATCAGCATGGATGAGCCTCAGGAAACGACCAGCGCTGTCAGCTGATGAGCATGGCTCTGGATGAGTTCCGGAAAGGACAGGCGTAAGTCTGTTTTACAGGTATAAAAAAGCCGCTGCTATCAGCGGCTTTTTTTATAGCTGTGACCCGTCCTGAATAAGGTTGACACTTTCTAACCTTAAATTTGGAAAGTGTTATGACAACAATCACTAAGCGTACTCAGCGAGATTATTCTCTTGCCTTTAAATTAGCTGTGGTGGATCAGGTTGA
>NZ_JAFIDL010000038.1:0-399 GCF_017051665.1 Aliamphritea spongicola | reverse complement strand
GACGCGCTCGAGAATGTCGGTCACTTCCAGCTGCATGCGGTCGCGCAACTTCTTGTCCAGCGCGCCCATCGGTTCATCCAGCAGCAGCAGCTTCGGCCGCTTGGCCAGGCTGCGCGCCAGCGCCACCCGCTGCCGTTGGCCGCCGGAAAGCTGGTGCGGTTTGCGCCTGGCGTACTCCTGCATGTGCACCAGCGCCAGCATTTCCGCCACCCGTTCGGCGATCTCCGCCCGCGGCATTTTGTCCTGCTTAAGGCCAAACGCGATGTTCTGCTCCACGGTCATGTGCGGGAACAGCGCGTACGACTGAAACATCATATTGATCGGCCGCTGGTACGGCGGCACATGCGACATATCCTGCCCGTCGAGCACGATCTGCCCTTCCGTCGGCTGTTCAAAACC
>NZ_JAFIDL010000037.1:0-401 GCF_017051665.1 Aliamphritea spongicola | reverse complement strand
CACGATGGGAATGATCCACACCGGCGACCAGCGTTTGATCTTCTCGACGTCCGCGACGCTATGATTATTTTCCGTCACCTTGCGGCTCCTTGTTTATTGTTTCACTTGCGCGATCCCAGGTCAGCCGGGGATCAAATGTCATGGCGGCGAACATGGTGAGGATCACCACCAGCGCGAACAGCACGGCGCCCGTCGCGGGATAAATGCTCATCAACTGCCCCATTCGCACCAACGCCGACAACACGGCGATCACAAACACGTCGATCATTGACCAACGGCCAACGAATTCGACCACTTCATAAATCAGATGCATACGCTCGCTGTCGGCGCGCGGTTTCTTCCTGCCGTTCGCATCCCAGCACAGCCAACCGATCGCCAACATTTTCAGCGACGGCACCATG
>NZ_JAFIDL010000036.1:0-402 GCF_017051665.1 Aliamphritea spongicola | reverse complement strand
ATCCTTGACCGTCTGAACAAAGAGCTGGTGCACAACGTGGCGCTGCGCGTTGAAGAAACCGATGATGCTGACGCCTTCCGCGTATCCGGTCGTGGCGAGCTGCACCTGTCGGTGCTGATCGAAAACATGCGCCGTGAAGGTTTCGAGCTGGCGGTTTCCCGTCCGAAAGTTATCTTCCGCGAAATCGATGGCCGCAAGCAGGAGCCATTCGAGAACGTGACGCTGGATATCGAAGAGCAGCATCAGGGTTCCGTGATGCAGGCGATGGGTGAGCGTAAAGCCGACCTGAAAAACATGGATCCGGACGGTAAGGGCCGCGTGCGTCTCGACTACGTGATCCCAAGCCGCGGTCTGATCGGCTTCCGTAACGAATTCATGACCATGACTTCGGGTACCGGTCTG
>NZ_JAFIDL010000035.1:0-404 GCF_017051665.1 Aliamphritea spongicola | reverse complement strand
AGGCAACGCGGCAGCGGTACATCGGCCGCCGCCGCCTCGATGGTGGCCATCTGCTGAGTTACGCCTTCCGGCCCGTCGGCGGTGGCGAAGTGACTCATCAGCGTAAGCTCGGCAATATTGGCGACAGCCTGCGCCCTGCGCCACACCTCATGCAGGCGCTCGGGCGCAAACCCCAGCCGATTCATGCCGCTGTTCACTTTCAGATAGACATCAAGCGGCGCACTCAGCTTTGCGTCGGCGATCGCCGCCAGTTGCCAGTCGCTGTGCACCGCCGTCGTCAGGCGATAACGATCGAGCAAGGCCAGATCCTGTCGCTGGAAGAAGCCTTCCAACAACAGGATCGGCCCCTGCCAACCGGACTCGCGCAGCAACACCGCTTCGGCCAGATCCAGCATGGCGAAGCC
>NZ_JAFIDL010000034.1:0-428 GCF_017051665.1 Aliamphritea spongicola | reverse complement strand
CGCTGATGCTTGAACCCGCCTATGCGCGGGTTTTCTTTTGTGCGCTTGCAGGCCAGCTTGGGATCAGCAGCCTGACGGATGCGGTGTCCGGCGACAGCCTGACTGCCCAGGAGGCACTCGCGACGCTGGCATTATCCGGTGATGATGACGGACCACGACAGGCCCGCAGTTATCAGGTCATGAACGGCATCGCCGTGCTGCCGGTGTCCGGCACGCTGGTCAGCCGGACGCGGGCGCTGCAGCCGTACTCGGGGATGACCGGTTACAACGGCATTATCGCCCGTCTGCAACAGGCTGCCAGCGATCCGATGGTGGACGGCATTCTGCTCGATATGGACACGCCCGGCGGGATGGTGGCGGGGGCATTTGACTGCGCTGACATCATCGCCCGTGTGCGTGACATAAAACCGGTATGGGCGCTTGCCAAC
>NZ_JAFIDL010000033.1:0-447 GCF_017051665.1 Aliamphritea spongicola | reverse complement strand
AGGCCTGGGCGTCGGCTTCGGTCAGGGCGGCTTCCCCCAGCATGTCGTAGGAGTAGCGGAAGCCTTTTTCTTCCAGCTTGCGCGCGTTGGCCAGCGCCTCGGCGATGGTTTCGCCGGTCACGAACTGTTCGCCCATCAGGCGCATCGCCATGTCCACGCCTTTGCGGATCAGCGGCTCGCCGCTCTTGCTGATAATGCGGTTCAGCGAGCGGGACAGATTGGCTTCGTTATGGGTCGACACCAGCTTGCCGGTGAACAGCAGGCCCCAGGTGGCGGCGTTGACGAACAGCGACGGGCTGCGCCCCAGGTGCGAGTGCCAGTTGCCGTTGCTGATCTTGTCGCGGATCAGGACATCGCGGGTCGGTTTGTCCGGAATGCGCAGCAGCGCTTCCGCCAGGCACATCAGCGCTACGCCTTCCTGCGAGGAGAGGGAGAACTCTTGCAGCA
>NZ_JAFIDL010000032.1:0-448 GCF_017051665.1 Aliamphritea spongicola | reverse complement strand
AGCGCGTAGTTGTCCCGGATGCTCTCGGGGGAGCATTCCAGATCGATCTGCTGCGGCAGGCTGATATTCGCCTCGACCAGGTCATCCTCTTCCACGGCGACAAACAGCGCCTGGGTGGTTTCGGCGGAGAACTTCTTCCAATTCGTGTTAGCGGTCATTGATTACTCTCTTTGGGCACATTCAGCCCCAACATAAAGCGATTGCGGTAGGCGCCGATCGTCGGTATCAGGGATAACAGCACGTCTAAACATTGCCCCAGTAAATAAGCGAAGGCGGCGCCCTGCACGCCGAAGGCGTACGCCATCGACACCAGCAGCGCAATGTAGGCCGCCGAGGCCGTCGCCTGCGCGATCAGGAAGGCACGCTGCTTGCCCGCCATAAACAGCAAGGATTCCTGCGGGAAGCCCATCATCGAGACGATGATCGCGCCCAGCATGATTTGAATCAG
>NZ_JAFIDL010000031.1:0-453 GCF_017051665.1 Aliamphritea spongicola | reverse complement strand
TGATGTCAGTTGTACGGAAGTAGAACTGCGGACGGTAGCCTTTGAAGAATGGAGTGTGACGACCACCTTCATCTTTGCTCAGTACGTATACTTCACCTTCGAAACGAGTGTGAGGAGTGATAGAACCCGGCTTAGACAGTACCTGACCACGCTCAACGTCGTCACGCTTAGTACCACGCAGCAGTGCACCGATGTTCTCACCTGCACGACCTTCATCCAGCAGCTTACGGAACATTTCTACACCAGTACAGGTAGTAGTCTGAGTTTCACGGATACCAACGATCTCAACTTCAGAACCAGTGTTAACGATACCACGCTCAACACGGCCAGTTACTACAGTACCACGACCGGAGATTGAGAATACGTCCTCGATTGGCATCAGGAACGGCTGGTCAATTGCACGCTCTGGCTCTGGGATGTAAGAATCCAGAGTTTCAACCAGAGTCTTAACTG
>NZ_JAFIDL010000030.1:0-455 GCF_017051665.1 Aliamphritea spongicola | reverse complement strand
GATTAAACTTCATAGCCAACTGTTAAACAGTTAACGCTGAAGTAACGATACATTTACGCCGGATTAGCGCTTGTACATTTGTCTTACTTAATTCTCGTTACAGGATTTAAATTGTTAAAGAGCGTTTTGTCTAAAAAGACAAAAGGTAATTAACAGGTTATCAACAACCTATTCATTAGCTTTTGTGTTCTCAGGAACAAAGCATTTAAGTACTGACCGTTCTTCAGGATGAAGAATGGTGGAGCTATGCGGGATCGAACCGCAGACCTCCTGCGTGCAAAGCAGGCGCTCTCCCAGCTGAGCTATAGCCCCAGTACTTACTCTACAACTGATCAGATAATTCGTGTGAACGCTTGCTGAGAATCCGCTATCGTTTAAGGAGGTGATCCAGCCCCAGGTTCCCCTAGGGCTACCTTGTTACGACTTCACCCCAGTCATGAACCACACCGTGGTAA
>NZ_JAFIDL010000003.1:241493-761277 GCF_017051665.1 Aliamphritea spongicola | reverse complement strand
GGTTGATGAGTCGGTCAGGATGTATAACCAGCGGCGCCCTCACTTGTCACTGGAATATAAAACGCCCGATGAGGTGCATCGGGCGTTTGTATGAAATAAGTGTCAACCTATATCAGGACTAGACACTGCAATTCTTGCTTAAAAAGCCAGTTGAAACTGCTATTTGTCAGCCAGCAATTCTCAGCCTGACAGATAATCACGTACCTGTTTCTCATCACCAGAGGCTTTGCCGGAAAAGCTGATCCGGTCAATGCGCAGCTGCTGCATCCGGTTGAACTCACAGAACGCCTGAAGTTCAGTACGCAATGCCACTAATATTTTCTCAGATAATGGCTGCTCAAAATGCAAATGCTTAATGACCAGCTCACCCGTCTTACGCTCAGCTTTCACATCCATTCGACCAATGAAGCGACTACCAAACAGAATCGGTAACACGAAATAGCCATACTGACGCTTAGGCTCAGGTACATAGCACTCAAGCTGATACTCAAAACCGAACAGGCTCTGCATCCGCTTACGCTGGATCAGCAAATTATCAAAAGGCGATAAGATTCGTATCCGGCCATTAGGCAAGCGCTGCTGCATGCGTTCCTCAATGCCTGCGAGCGTCAGATAAGATTCACCACCAACCTGCACGCTAATCAGGGCCCCCTCTTCAAGCATGTCAGCAACTACCTGCTTCAGCGGCTTCTGCATCTCTTTCAACAGATAAATGCACTGCTCAGGTTTTGCCAAAGCATTAGCGTTAAGAAAACGCCTGATCAAGTATTCCAGATACTCCCGCTCATCAGGTACAGACGTATCTATTCCGTCAGGCAATGCCCGCTCTGCCAAATCATAAACCTTCTGAAAGCCACGCCGCTCCACAGCCATCAGCTCACCTTCCATGAACAACTGCTCCAACGCCCGCTTAGCAGGTTTCCAGTCCCACCAGCCCACTGTGCCTTTACGGGGTTGCTCGAAATCCCGGGCCATTAACGCCCCCTCAGCAGTGATTCTTGCTCTGATCTCCTGCATCAGACGACTATGATCATCCCGGTTAAACCAGTGTTTATCTCCCCCGGCGATCGCCTGCTTTCGGGGCAAACTGAACCGGTAATCTCGCATCGGCAAATACGCCGCCGCATGGGACCAGTATTCAAACACCTGCTTCTTCGCAACCAGAGCATCAAGATGGTCCGGATGGTAACCGGCTACCCGGTTCCACAACGTGTGATGATGCGCACGCTGCACCACCGAGATGGAATCGATCTGCACATACCCCAGCCGAGTAACAGCCTCCAGAGTCTCTTTCACGCCCTTACTGCGGGGTTTCTGCACGCCCTGCGCCAGCAGAACAAGTTTACGCGCTTGGGCAAGGCTAAGCTCCGACACAGCTGTCATATCCATCCCTCATATATTGCATTTCGATGATCATAAACCCTCCGCCCACCGGGACCAATACAGCCACAAAAGTATTATCAGCCCGATAACCGCCACGATCTGAAACCGACAGAATTTAACTTCCTGACGGAAGGTCTATAATGACGCCCGCATTTCTTTCAACAGGATAACCCTATGGTCTGGTTAAGTATTTTTCTGGTATTCATGGCCGGCGCAATGCTGCCCCTGCAGGCCGGCATCAACTCTCAGCTGGCAAAAGCCAGCGGTCATGCTATCTGGGCATCCGGACTGTCTTTCGTTGTCGGCACCCTGGCCTTGCTGAGTATATTCTTGATGATGCGTCTGCCATGGCCAGGCATTATTCAGCTCAAAGAAGCCCCGGCAATCGCCTGGACCGGCGGTTTAATGGGCGCGTTTTTTGTAACCTGCATGGCTTTCTTTGCGCCAAAACTGGGTGCAACAACCCTCCTGGCACTGATCATTGCAGGGCAAATTGTGATGTCAGTGTTGCTGGATCATTTCGGAGCCGCCGGGTACATCCAACAGGAAATAACCCTGCCCAGAATACTCGGCGTACTCCTGATTGCCGCTGGCGTGGTACTGGTTAAAAAATTCTGAAGCAGGTGTTCTCGCTGAATCAGAACTCTGTTCTGAATAAAGTAACGATTTCATTATGCAAAAAATGAAACAATGTAGAACACATCTTAAAGCTGACTTTTAAGTCAACTTTAAGAGTCGCACTATCTTTTAAAAACAGTTATTTACAAACAGAAAGCTTCGAATTCTTCTGTAAAAATCTTCCCTGACACCTGCTAACCACTCCCACATCGCGGAAATACAACTCTCCGTCACTGTCTTCTTAGCTTCATACAAAAGTTGTAGGCTGAATTTACTTTCCCCACAGAACAGTCAGAGGTGACACAATGAGAAGGCCAGTTCGTATTGCGGTGACAGGCGCAGCCGGTGCCATCGCTTATAGCTTATTATTCAAAATTGCTGCCGGCGAAATGATGGGTAAAGACCAGCCTGTCATTCTGCAACTGATTGAAATTCCGGAAGCCATTGGCGCCTTACGGGGGGTCGCTATGGAACTGGAAGACTGTGCCTACCCATTACTCCATACTGTCACCCTGCACGATACGGTTGAAGAAGGTTTCAAAGGTTGCCACTACGCCCTGTTGGTTGGCGCACGCCCCAGAGGACCAGGCATGGAACGAAGCGACCTGCTGGAAGTTAATGCCGAAATCTTTGCCCGCCAGGGTAAAGCCTTGAATAAATTTGCCAGCCGGGATGTAAAAGTACTGATTACCGGTAATCCGGCCAATACCAACGCACTGATCGCCAGCCGCAATGCTCCGGATTTAAGCCCTTCACAGTTCACCTGCCTGACACGGCTGGATCACAACCGTGCCAAGGGCATTCTGGCCAGCCAGACCGGTGCGTCATCACGGGATATCCACAACATTATTATCTGGGGAAACCATTCCCCTACCCAATACCCGGATCTGCACCACGCTACGATTCACGGCACACCGGCATTGCAGCAGATTGATCAGGACTGGTACCGGGAACAGCTCATTCCCAAGGTACAACAAAGGGGTGGGGAGATCATCCAGGCCCGGGGCTTATCCAGCGCCGCATCTGCCGCTCAAGCCATCGTCAATCAGATGCATGACTGGGTACTGGGCACTGCGCCGGGGGAGATTGTCAGCATGGGCATTCTCAGTGATGGCAGCTACGGCATCGAAAAGGGCATCTTCTTTTCATTTCCGGTGCGCTGTAACTATGGCCGTTATCAGATCGTTCCCGGTTTTGATATTAATGACTACAGCCGGAATATGCTGCGCACAACCGAACAGGAATTACTCGACGAAAAGGCAGTGATTGAGCACTTACTGCCCGCAGAAACTGAAGCCTCACATATGAACTTGTCTATCTGTCTGAAATCCGGCGTCACCCTGTATGCAGATGACACAGGACCAAAGTCAGAATGCACCTTCATGCGCACCAATCGGGTTATGTAGCGGATCCCCGCCCAAGCAACCAATAGTAAAAACTTTGCAAACCGGGCTGCCCTGCCCGGTTTTCATTGATACCCAACCAGTAACTGCGACCGGACGTCACCTCCAGCTCACCAACCCGCTGTAAGCTACCGTCAGCCAGTTGCTGATCCATAAGCTGTGCCGTTCCTAATGCAACTCCCTGGCCACGTCGCGCAGCATCCACCAGCACCATATAATTGCTAAAACGGCGGGCATTTCTCACGGTAATATGTCTGTCAAAAGCACTGAACCACACCTTCCAGTTGATCCAGTTAGGTTCAAGCCTTTCAAAGTCCAGCAATTCATAGTTGAGCAAGCCAGTCACCTCCCCCACCTCACACATACTTCTGGCCATATACTCAGGGCTGGCAACCGGAAATAACACCTCTGCGAACAGCTCTGTCAGGTTCCAGCCTATGCGCTGTCCGGGATCGTAAGCAATGCTCAGATCGATATCATCCCTGAATAAGTCTGGTGTATGGTCTGAGCTGATCAGGCGAACATTCAGAGCCGTTTCCGGATGCGCCCGGTAAAACTCGCTGATCACACCGTTCAGCCAGAACTGCGAAACGGCCGAATTGGCCGCAATGCTGATGCTCTCCACTTCCACACTGTCCTGCAGTTCATCCACGCCATCGGCCAGATAGTTCAGTGACGCACTCACCCGGGCATGTAACTGTTCACCTTTAGCAGAAAGACACACTTTACGGCCCTCACGGTGAAACAACGCAAAACCAAAATATGTTTCCAGATACTTAATCTGTTTGCTCACCGCTGCCTGGGAAACATGTAACTCCTCTGCCGCCAGCGTGAAATTCATATGCCGCGCTGCCGCTTCAAACACCAACAAACTGTGCAGTGCAGGCATCCTGTGACGAAAGCTTTTGGCAGATCCTTTCACGGCATTCCCCTCATAACAGATACTCAATCACTTACTGTCCATAACTAAAAGTTATCTGAATGCATAACCAGACAGCTAATGTTCCAAATACAGGTAACTCTTATACTCACTATACCAGCGATCGCTGCCGGTTTATCCAGCCCATCAGTGCTCATCGCAACAGAATAAGAATAAGTTATTAAAAGGAGAATACCGATGACCATGCTTGACTGGCACGCCGAACGAACTGACCTGGCCGGCCTGCAGCTACTTGATCAGGCGCCGGAAAGTGCAGGTATTGATCTGGCTGCAGTACGCCGCTATCGCCTGCAGCGGGTAAGAAAACAAATGCATAGGTACGGCATTGGCGCGCTGATCATTTCAGACCCTGTCAATATTCGCTACGCCAGCGGTGCCCGCAATATGCAGGTATTCTGCTCCCGCAATACACCGTCACGCTACTTACTGGTCACCGATTCCAGGAACATCCTGTTTGAATTCACCGGCTGTGAACATCTGGGCGAAGGCTTTGAAACCATTGATGAAGTTCGCGCTTCCTCTACCGCCAGCTTTGTTGCAGCCGGATTTGATATTGCTGAACGTGAACAGAAATGGGCCCGGGATATGCTGGCCTGCATTCATGAAATTACCAGCCCGGATGTCACCATCGGCATGGAGCGTATGAACGCCGGCACAGCAATCGCCATGGCGAACCTGGGTGCCAGAATTGTAGATGCTCAGTTGCCAATTGAAATGGCTCGCTGCATTAAATCTTCGGAAGAAATGAAATGCGTCATCGCCTCGTTACGGGCCACAGAAAGAGCAGTCGCTAAACTCCGGGACGCCATCCGCCCCGGCATTACCGAAAACCAGCTCTGGTCGGTGTTACATCAGTCCGTTGTTGCGGATAACGGCGACTACTGTGAGACCCGGTTGCTAAACTCGGGCACCCGCACCAATCCATGGTTTCAGGAGTGCGCCAGCAAGCAAATTCAGGCCAATGAACTGATTGCACTGGACACCGATGTGGTCGGTTGTCACGGCTATTATTCGGACTTTTCCCGTACCTTTCATGTTGGGCCGGATGCTCCAACCGAGGAGCAAAAGACACTGTATAAACTTGCTTATGAGCAAGTACAGAACAACATGGGGATTATTCAACCGGGAATGAGCTTTAAAGAATATTCAGACAAAGCCTGGAACATTCCGGAAAAATACCATAAAAACCGTTACTACCTGTCCGCCCACGGCGTTGGCATGACGGGAGAATACCCTTACCTCTATCACCATGCTGACTACCCTGACGCCGGCTATGACGGCATCATCAAGCCCGGAATGACACTCTGTGTGGAAAGCTATATGGGCGCGGAAAACGGCAGCCAGGGGGTAAAACTTGAAGAGCAGATACTAGTGACAGAAACCGGCATCGAAGTACTGTCGCAATTTCCCTTTGAAGAAACTCTGCTGACTTAACAGCAAAGCCGCCCTGCAGATACAAAAACAGCGCCCGCGGCGCTGTTCTTCTTTTATGGCTGATGCAATATCAGCGAAGCCCCACACCTTTGAGGATGACATTAGCAATAAAGTCACTGGCACCCTGATAATCAGTCTCTTCCAGTTCATCTTTCTTCATCACCAGGCAGATCTGTGTGGAGAAATCCGCATAGGTCTGAGTAGACGCCCAGATCACAAAAAACAGGTGATATGGGTCCACTGGGTCCATCTTGCCCGCTTCAATCCAGCTACGGACCAGCGCAACATCCTTCTCCAGGGAATCAATCAGATTCTCCTGCAGGTACTCACGCAAATAAGGCGCACCATTGATGATCTCGTTGGCAAACACCTTGGAACCGTTCGGATGGGTGCGGGACATGTCCACCTTGCGGCGAATATAGTTCTCCAGAATTTCAGCCGGCTCGCCACCATCCTGATCCAGCAGCAATACCATCTTCTCCACCCAGAGATCCAGAATCTGCTGCAACACCCGGCGGTAGAGAATCTCCTTGGAAGGAAAGTAGTACAGCATGTTCTGCTTGGACATCCCCGCTGCTTCAGCAATGCTGTCCACTGCGGTGCCATTAAAGCCGTTTCGGGCAAACAGATCTTCCGCTACCTGTAAAATTCTGGCTTCGTGGTTTTCACGAATCACCGAACGGCGACGGGCTTTTTTCGGCTGGTCGTTTTCACTGGCAGGTAATTCAGACATACAACATTCCACAAGTTAATAACGGGATCAGGCAATCCTGAAGGCCATGAATTTTAGCACGCAAAAACCGTTTAGGAAGGACTTAACTGAACGATCACGTAAAATTAATCCCGTATTCCGGACATAAAAAAACGGCACAGATCTGCATCTGTGCCGTTTGCGCCTCGTCTGTAAGCCCGGTGATCAGGCTTACAGAACACGTGATTCGGCGAATCAGCTCGGGAAGGAGAAAGACACACCTTCACGAACACCGCTGGAAGGCCAGCGCTGAGTGATCGTCTTACGCTTGGTGTAGAAACGTACCGCATCCGGACCGTAGGCATGCAGGTCACCAAACAGTGAACGCTTCCAACCGCCGAAGCTGTGATAAGAAACAGGCACTGGCAGTGGCACGTTAATGCCCACCATACCCACTTCAATGTTGTCAGAGAAGTAACGTGCTGCTTCACCGTCACGGGTAAAGATACAAGTACCGTTACCGTATTCATGATCGTTGATCAGCTGCATAGCGGCTTCCATGCTGTCCACGCGAACAACCTGCAGAACCGGCCCGAAGATTTCTTCCTGGTAGCTGGTCATTTCAGAGGTTACGCCGTCAATCAGGGTTGCACCAACGAAGAAACCGTCTTCAAAGCCTTCAACCTGAGGGTTACGGCCATCCACAACAACGGTTGCACCGTCCTGCTCAGCACTGTCGATGTAACCAACTACTTTCTGCTGGTGCTGACGGGTAATCACCGGACCAAAGTCATTGCTGCTGTCAGTAGCAGAACCCACTTTCAGTGGCTTCATCGCTTCCTTCATTTTCGCAACCAGTGCATCTGCCGCAGCATCACCCACTGCAACCGCTACCGACAGCGCCATGCAACGCTCACCGGAAGAACCGAAAGCAGCACCCAGCAGTTGGTTAACCGCGTTATCCATATCCGCATCCGGCATAACGATGGCGTGGTTCTTCGCACCGCCCAGTGCCTGACAACGCTTACCGTTAGCATTTGCGGTGCTGTAAATGTATTCAGCGATTGGTGTAGAACCCACAAAGCTTACCGCCTTAATACGCTCATCAGACAGCAGAACGTCAACCGCTTCTTTATCACCGTTAACAACGTTCATAACACCGTCCGGCAGACCCGCTTCCTGCAGCAGCTGCGCAATGAACAGAGTAGAGCTAGGATCACGCTCAGATGGCTTCAGTACGAAGGTGTTACCGCAGGCAATCGCCATCGGGTACATCCACAGTGGCACCATTGCAGGGAAGTTAAACGGCGTAATACCGGCAACCACACCCAGCGGCTGGAACTCGCTCCAGGAATCAATGCCCGGGCCAACATTACGGCTGTGCTCACCTTTCAGCAGCTCAGCAATGCCACAGGCATATTCAACGTTTTCAATACCGCGCTGCAGTTCACCGGCAGCATCGTGAGAGATCTTACCGTGCTCATCTCCGATCATTTCGCAGATTTTATCCGCGTGCTGTTCCAGCAGAGCCTTAAAACGGTACATAACCTGTGCGCGCTTGCCGGTTGGGGTGTTACGCCATGCCGGGTAAGCCGCCTGTGCAGCTGCAATCGCTTCTTCAACGGTCTCTTTTGCTGCCAGTGCAACCTGCTTGGTCGCCAGGCCGGTTGCCGGGTTAAAAACGTCCTGCGTGCGCGCAGCATCGGTGCGTACTTCACCATTAATCAGATGTCCAACGATTGTCATTACTGACTCCTAAATTCTGTATTTCAATTATGCACTGGCCTGCCGCAGAGGACTGCAGCAAGCCCTTTATTATCTTTATCAGTCCAGCTCTGCCAGGGAATCACCCAGAGCGTTAATGATGTTATCCATTTCATGAGCTTCAGTGGTGAACGGCAGACCCAGCTGAATAGTGTCGCCACCGGCACGTACATAGAAACCCTTCTCCCAGCACTTAAGCATCACTTCAAACGGACGCAGTGCCGGATCACCCGGTGCAGATTCAATGGTAATAGCACCGGCCAGACCGTAATTACGAATATCCGTCACATACTTGGCCCCCTTCAGGCTGTGCAACAGCTCCTCGAACTGTGGTGCCGCTGCCTGAACCCGGTCAACCAGTTTTTCTTCAACCAGCAGATCCAGCGCTGCCAGACCGGCGGCACAGGCAACCGGATGGCCTGAATAGGTATAGCCGTGAGGCAGTTCAAGCATGTGCTCCTTGCCACCTTCAGCCATAAATGTATCGTAAATCTCCTGCTTGGCAACCACTGCCCCCATCGGTACAACACCGTTGGTCAGCTGCTTGGCAACCGTCAACATATCCGGAGTTACGCCAAACTCTTCCGCACCGGTATAAGACCCCATCCGGCCAAATCCGGTAATAACCTCATCAAAGATCAGCAGGATGTTATGCTTGTCACAGATCTCCCGCAGCTTCTGCAGGTAACCCTTTGGTGGCGGAATAACACCGGCAGAACCGGCCAGCGGCTCAACGATCACGGCTGCAATGTTCGATGCATCATGAATGGCGATCTGCGCTTCCAGATCTTCCGCCAGGAAGGCTCCCTCTTCCGGCATACCTTTTACAAAACGGTTTTCCGCCAGCATGGTATGAGGAATGTGGGTGGTATCAACACCCTGACCATACAGTACCCGGTTACCCACAATGCCGCCCACACTGATACCGCCAAAGTTTACCCCGTGGTAACCCTTGGCACGGCCGATAAAGCGAGTCTTGCTGGCCATGCCCTTTTTGCGCCAGTAAGCACGGGCGATTTTCAGCGCAGTTTCAACAGACTCTGAACCGGAGTCGGTGAAAAACACACGGTTCAGACCGTCGGGCATCAGCTCAGTTACTTTATGCGCCAGCTGGAAAGCTTTCGGATAACCAAACTGGAACGCCGGTGAATAGTCGATCTCACCCAGCTGCTTGCTGACCGCCTCAGTAATTTTTGGGTGGCAGTGGCCCGCACCACAGGTCCACAGACCTGACAAACCGTCCAGAATCTGCCGGCCATCTGCAGAGGTGTAATAGCGGCCTTCAGCAGACACGATCATCCGCGGATCTTTTTTGAACTGACGGTTGGCAGAGAACGGCATCCAGTACGCATCCAGCTGCGCCTGAGAGAGTCCTGCAAACTTATCGTTATTGTTGTTCATACAACACTCCGGTAGAAAACATCTCAAATAGTGATGACTTCATTATGGCGATGGTGTTAGTTTATTAAATTCATAATTTATAAACTTAAGATAAGCTATTAGTTATCTATAAGAAGAATCCGCCAGAGCCCTATCATGAGTCAGATCGTTTCACGCCTGCCAAGACAAATTGGCGATGCCCACATCCGCTTACTGCGCATCTATAAAGCTGTCATTGAAAACGGCGGATTTGCAGCAGCGGAAGTTGAACTGAACATCAGCCGGCCGGCTATCAGCCTGGCAATGAATGAACTGGAAAGCCTGCTGAATATGAAACTCTGCCAGCGGGGCCGTTCAGGATTCTCAGTGACAGAACAGGGCGAACAGGTATATCAGGCGAGCCTGCAGCTGCTCAGTAACCTGGAAACCTTCCGGTCGCAGATCAATGCCATCAATACAGAACTGAAGGGTGAGCTGAATATCGGTATTACCGATAACATGGTGACTGTGCCCCAGATGCGTATCACCCGGGCACTGGCAAAACTGAAACAGCGGGGGCCGGACGTTGTGATCAATATCCGTATGATCCCCCCTAATAAAATTGAATCAGCCGTGCTGGAAGGCCGTCTTCATGTGGGGGTCGTCCCTGACATCCGTACCCTGACCGGGCTGAATTACACCCCTTTATACAATGAACAGTCATTACTTTACTGCAGCGACGAACACCCCCTGTATGGCATGAAGGACTGGCAGATCACCCCGCAGCAACTGGCAGAAGCCAATACGGTTATCCCCGCCTATCCACAAAGTGCAGACGCCAGAAAACAACATACGGACTTACAAACCAGTGCCAGCTCCACCGACCGGGAAGGTATCGCCTTTCTGATCCTCAGTGGTGAATACCTGGGCTTTCTTCCCACTCACTTTGCTGCCCGCTGGGTGCGGGAAAAACGGATGCGCAGCATTCAGCCACAAAGCCGTTTCTTCTATACCGAGTTCTCTGCGATCACTCGTAAAGGCGCACGGCCGAACCTGATTCTGGATGCCTATATGGAAGAACTGGAGAAGCTCGAAAACAGCTAACCTACCCCACCCGGGGTATATCTTATCTGTACAAAACACATATTATCCGAATTATCATTCAATTTTATGTGCAAGGTATACAGATGAATTTAACCGACTGGAACCAGCGGGTTGAAGCCCTGACGATCCCCTCAAAAGCCTTCATAAACGGGAAAAATGCTGATGCGCTTTCGGGTAAAACCGTTGCCTGCATTAACCCTGCCAACAACCTCAGCCTGGGAGACATAGCCGACTGCGGTCCGGAAGACGCTGACCTGGCGGTGAACATTGCCCGGCAAACATTTGAGCAGGGCCCGTGGTCCGCAATGGCCCCTGCGGAACGGAAAAAAATCCTGCTGCGCTGGGCCGACCTGTTGGAAAAGCACAGCGAAGAGTTGGCCTTACTGGAATGTCTGAATGCGGGAAAACCGATCTCGGACACGGTGAATGTCGATGTACCTGGCGCGATCACCACCATTCGCTGGACTGCCGAAGCCGTCGATAAAGTATATGAGCAGATTGCCCCTACCGGTGAAGACAGTCTCGCACTGGTAACCCGCCTGCCACTGGGGGTCATACTGGCAATCGTACCCTGGAACTTCCCCCTGTCGACCACCGCCTGGAAACTGGCACCGGCGCTGGCGACCGGCAACTCCGTGATCCTCAAACCGGATCAGAAAACCCCTTTAACCGCATTACGGATTGCTCAGCTGGCCACCGAAGCCGGCCTTCCGGACGGTGTACTGAACGTTCTCCCCGGTGACGGGCCGGTGCTGGGCCAGCACTTATGTCTGCACCCGGGCATTGACGGTCAGACGTTCACCGGCTCCACCGCGGTGGGTAAACTGCTGATGCAGTATTCCGGTCAGTCAAACCTTAAGCGTACTTTCCTGGAGCTGGGGGGTAAAAGCGCGAACATCGTATTTGCCGATGCCAATCTTGAAAAAGCCGCACAGATGGCGGCCGTTGCCGGCTTTTATAACTCCGGCCAGACCTGTACCGCCGGTACCCGCCTGTTGATTGAAGCCTCTGTTTACGATGAATTTCTGGAAAAGGTCAAAGCCTATACTGAAAGCTGGCAGCCGGGTAACCCACTGGATCCGTCTTCCGCAATGGGCGCACTGATCGACCAGCGTCAGCTGGATACGGTGCAGCGTTACGTTAAAATTGGCCTGGAAGAAGGCGCTGAGCTTCTCACCGGCGGTGAAGTCGTTGACCTTGGAAATGGCGGCTTCTATCACCAGCCGACGATTTTCAAAAACGTCCATAATCAGATGCGTATTGCCCGGGAAGAAATCTTCGGACCGGTTGTTTCAGCCATTCCTTTCCAGGACATGGATGACGCCATCCGTATTGCCAATGACTCCCCTTACGGGCTTGCCGGTGCAGTATGGAGCAGCAACATCAACACAGCTCACCGGGTAGCCGCTGCCGTCCGCACGGGTACCATGGGGGTAAATAATTATTTCGGTGGAGATATCACTGTGCCCTTCGGCGGTTTTAAAGAATCAGGTAATGGCCGGGATAAATCATTACATGCGATGGATGATTATACTGAATTAAAAACAACCTGGATTGAATTTGAATAATTTAAATACCCGCTGCATTTTTGTAGCGGGTTATTTAAACAAGTTATCAGCCAAACAAAAATAACATTTTATAACGCACTTAATAATTCAATTAAAAATAATCGATTATTAATTTAACAATACTGCCCCGCTTCTGCATATCTTTCCTATATCCGCCTCCTACACCCCGCCAATGTTACGTTTATGTGACACACGAACGAATTATTATTTCTAAAACAACATATAAGCATATCTAAAGCAAAGCTGAAGAATTGCGACATTTAAATGATTTAAGTGACAATTATTTCAGCGACTAACCATTTTGACATGTGATTTTTTTCTTTTCCTAAATCGATCTTTATATACTCAGACACACTAATTTTCTGATCAGGAAACAGCTATTTTCCGAAGTTGATCAGAGTATTTAAAGTCGTAGGGTTAAGGATAAAGCTGCGATAAATACATTCATTTTGCATAACAGGATTAAAATAATAATGAACTTAACCGTTACGCAACGTATTGGCGGTGGTTTTGCCATACTGGTTATTTTATTGCTGATCATCAGCGGTTCATCTTTCCGTGGCCTCAGCCAGGTTAACCATCAGGTAAAAATCACTAACGATGAAATCACCCCGATTATTGTGCGCAGCTCAGCGATGGCTGTCTCCCTGCTTTCATCCAACAAATCAATGCTGCAATATCTGGACAGCACTGATGAAGAAACGCTGACGCTGTATCAGAGTAATTTTGAACAACAACGTCAGCAGTATCAGCAACAACGGGAACAGTTACTGGAGTTTGCTCAAACCTACCCGGCTGTCAGTGACGCTGTCAGCGGACTGGACAGCAAAGCCGATGACTACTTTTCATCCGCTGAACAGGCGTTAAGTGGCCACCAGCAATACCTGCTGTTAAGTAATCAGTTAGAGCAGGCTGAACAGGCACTGCGCAGTGAGATACATTTCTTTTTTAATGACATTGAACTGCTAATTACCTTTGGCATTTCTGAAGCTGAAAAAAGCAGTGGCCGGGAACTGAAAGAAAACCTCAAAGCGGTTGAAGTGGAATTTAACACTCTGCTCAAAACCACCCTTGAAGAACAAATTACACCGATTGAAGAATCCTTTGCGACCGAAGGGTATGGTTACAGCGTACTGGCCCTGAACACCCGGCTGCAGAAAATGATCGATGCCGGCAACACCATCGCACCGGACCTGAAAAAATATACTGCTCCGATTGAGCATGCAGCCAACGGGCCGGACGGACTGACCCAGCTACACAAACAGAAAGTAAAGCTGGATGCAGAGCTGGCAGCCCTGGTAACCCGGCTTTCAGACAGCGCAGATGCCAGCAACCAGGCACTGGCACAACTGATGCAGGATGCTCAGGTACTGGCAGCCAGAGCCGCCGCTGACGCCGAACAACAGGTAAACCTCGGCCAGACAACCAATATTGTCATCAGTCTGCTGTCCGTTCTGATCGCGGTGGCAATTGCGGTCTGGGTAAGCCGTAATATCCGCAACGCCATGCACCGTATTATGAATATTCTCCGGGTCATCGCAGACGGGGATCTGACGCAGCGCTTAGCGGTCACATCCAACGATGAATTCGGTCAGCTGTCCCGCTGGGTCAATGAGCTGGTAGATAAACAGGAAGACGTCATCCGTCAGATTCACACCGCCGCAGGTCAGATCAGCAACTCTGCCCAACAGGCCTCTGATATTGGCCACCGTACCCACAACATGATGAATGACCAGCAAATGCAAACCACCCAGGTAGCCACTGCAATTCATCAGATGTCTGCGACGGTTTCAGAAGTGGCCCAGAGTGCTGAACTGGCACAGCAGCAGGTGACCAGCATCGATGCTGCCGCTAACAGCAACCGGGAACTGATGCAGCACAGTATCGAGCGGGTCAACGCGCTGGCCGAAGAACTGGAACGGACCGGCCGGGTTATCAACCAGCTCAACGAAGACAGCATGAACATCGGCCGGATTCTGGAAGTCATCGAAGATATCGCCGGGCAAACTAACTTACTGGCCCTGAACGCAGCCATTGAGGCCGCCCGTGCCGGTGAACAGGGTCGCGGTTTTGCCGTAGTTGCCGACGAAGTACGCAATCTGGCCAGCCGGACACAAAACTCCACTCAGGAGATTCAGGGCATGATTGATAAACTCCAATCCGGCGCCACTGATGCGGTCCGGATCATGGACAGCAGCCGGCAGGAAGCCCAGTCCAGCGTTGAGCAGACCGTCCAGGCAGGTGATTCACTGAGCGAAATGGTCCGTCAGTTAGGTGAAGTCCGTCAGATGTCCATCAGCATCGCAACCGCGGCTGAAGAGCAGACAGCCGTCAGCATGGAGATCTCTCAGTCAGTACAGCAAATTGCCGATACTGCAGAGTCCGGCTTACAGGATGCCAAAGAAAGTGCCCGGGGCAGTGAAGTACTCTCAGACCTGGCAATGCAACAGCAGGCTATGATCAATCAGTTTAAGCTCAACTGATCCACGAAACATGTGTCTGAACGCGGCTTTCAGGTTTAGCCCTGAAGCCGCGTTTTTTATTATCCCGGATAAATATGACTGGTGAGATATTAATAATCATTCCCAAAAAACAGATTAAAACATTGACTTTTAAGTCAGAAAAATCAAATAAAACGCTATTAATCTGAACTGAAAATTAACAAGAATAAAATAAAAAGATTATTTTATTTAGCCACGTTTACCTCACAAATTTTCCTGCATTATCCCCTGAAAGCACTGCTTTACCATCTGTAAAAATACCCCTTCAAATCGTGAAAAAACCTTATAAAACATAAACATCCAAGCCGGCACATTTGACAACACAAAGCCAAACAAACGTTTAATCAAAGCAAAAAATCCTTTGCAAACAACGAGTTAAAATCCGCCTGTTTTATATGGTTATCTCCCAAAATGGGGGTCATAAAATTGTAACGGGCTTCTCAAGCGGGAAATTCGGATGCTAGGATGAAAAAACTGGGACGACATAAGTGCTGCTTTGGTTCGGCAATTTTGAACCTAATCAGATTATCGACTGGTAGCGCCACGCGTAAGGATACAATTCGTAAACTGATGTACTACGGAATCGCTAGTTATGTTTAAGAATATATCCATAAAATCCAAGCTGATTATTATGTCAGGCTTACCTATTTTTGGTCTGATAATCGTTTTAGCGACCGCTCTGTTTGAACTCAAAAGCACCGTCAGCGGCTCCGCCCGAATGTATAATGACCGTGTTGTACCCCTAGAAGACCTGAAAGTCATTGCTGATGACTATGCCGTACTGGTTATCGATGCAGTAAACAAAGCCAACGCCGGCCTCATACCGGTCAGCCGCGCTGTTTCAGACATCGAGGCTTCCAAAACAGAAATCGCCGCCAAATGGCAAAAATACATGGCTACCGAGCTGACTGCCGAAGAAGCCAAACTGGCGCAGGAAGCGGAACAGCTGTTTATCTCGGCCAACCGTGCCATCGACCGTCTGCTGGCTTCGCTGAAAACCTTCTCCGGTGATCCGAAGAACAACCTGTCAGAGTTCGACGGCCCACTGTACAAAGACATTGATCCGATCAGTGAAAAAATCACCGAACTGGTTAACCTGCAGTTACGGGTTGCCAAACAGGAATATGAAAACATTGAGCAACTCTATGAAGAAAGCATGCTCTATCTGGGTACCACCAGCCTGATTGTTATCGGTGCCTTTCTGTTCTTTGCTGTCGGTGTCTACCGTTCAGTTATCCTGCCGTTACAGGCGGCCCAGAAAACCATCGAAACCATTGCTGAAAATTCAGATCTGACGCTGGAACTGAATGTGGAAAACCACGATGAACTGGGCGCAATGTCCACCAGCTTTAACAAAATGCTACAGCAAATGCGGGACATCATTGTGCAGATCAGCAGTGCTGCCACACAGCTGTCCGGTTCTGCCACCGGGATGACTGAAGTCAGCAGTCAGGCCAACCAGAGCATTGATTCCCAGCGCCTGGAAATTGAACAGGTGGCTACCGCGATGAATGAAATGGTTGCTACCGCCCATGAAATTTCCCAGAACGCTGAAATGGCTGACAAAGACGCCCAGGACACCAGTGAACAGGCAATCCAGGGTAACGCCATTGTTGAAGAGGCCATCCTTGCAACCAATGCGCTGGTTAATGACGTTGTCACAGTATCCGAGCACATCCGCACACTGGAAGCAGACAGCGAAAGCATCGGCTCTATCGTTGATGTGATTAAAGAGATTGCCGAGCAGACCAACCTGTTGGCACTGAACGCCGCCATTGAGGCTGCCCGGGCCGGTGATCAGGGCCGCGGTTTCGCCGTAGTAGCCGATGAGGTACGTACCCTGGCACAACGTACCCAGCTTTCAACGCAGGAAATCCAGAATGCCATTGAACGCCTGCAAACAGGCACAATGAATGCGGTAAACGCCATGTCTGAGGGCCAGGAAAAGGCCAAGAATGCCGGTGACAAAGCCGCTGAAGCCGGTGATGCACTGAAAGCCATCTCGGTTGCCGTACAGAACATTACCAACATGAACACGCAGATCGCCAGCGCCTCCAGCGAACAGACCAGTGTCTCTGAAGAAATCGACCGCTCGCTGGTCACCATTCAGGACACCTCCAATGCATCCAGTGAAGGTGCACTGGAAATCGCCCGCTCCAGCGAGGAGCTCTCGGAACTGGCCAATAACCTGCAAAATACGGTTAGTCGCTTCCGTCTTGCTTAAAATACAAGCTTTCCCCTGATAACTGCCGGCTTCATGCCGGCAGTTTTATTTGCGGCCCTCCGGCCGGTCGGCCCGGGATATAACCACAGAATGACAGGCCATTACTGGCATTATCAAAAACAAGCAGTTAGGATAATTTTTAAGCAATACTGAGAAAATTAAGGCGGAAACCCAGCAAATACACCCACCAAAGAGAACAGACATGATCAGAATCAGACGTTCAGATGACCGGGGTTTTGCCCACTATGGCTGGCTGGAAAGCCGCTACTGTTTCTCGTTTGCCAGCTATTTTGATCCCGACTTTATGGGCCTTGCCAATCTGCGGGCCTGCAATGAAGACTCCCTGCACCCCGGTGCCAGTATTGATCCCTGCCAGTTCCAGCAAACCGAAGTATTCAGCCTGATACTGGAAGGTCAGGCACAGTTCCACGACTCCCTTGGCCGCAAGGGAACATTTAAAAGCCCCGGTGGCGCTGTGCTGCTGAGTGCTGCAAATGAAATCGACTTTAACCTGACCAACAACGGTGCCGGTAAGACCCTGCGTATGCTGCAACTGTGGCTCACCCCCACTAACGGCGTTCCACTTCAGGCCGACCTTCAGCAGGCAAAGCTCTCCCCCTCTAACGGTATCCTGCTGGTCGCCTCACCGGATGGTCGCGACGGCACCATGAAACTGCAACAGAACATCTGCATTTATAAGCTGAAACTGGGAAAAACAGCCTGTGGGTTACCCACTGAAAAACATGGCTTTTTACAACTGCTTAAAGGTGAGCTGGAAATAAACGGTTCCCGGATGGCTCCCGGAGATGCGGCACTGATCAGCGATGAAGCCATGCTCTCGGTACGTACAGGGCCACGCACTGAGGCCCTGTATCTGACAATGGGTGAGGACTAACCCTAGCTGCTCAGATCGATCCAGACGGTCTTATATTCCACGTACTTATCCAGCGCGTGGACCGATTTATCCCTGCCAAAACCCGACTGCTTAAAGCCGCCAACCGGCGATGAAATATCACCGTGGTCATGACAGTTCACCCAGATAACCCCGGCTTTAATCGCCCCCGCAGCCTGTTCCATCCGTTTCATATCGCGGGTCCAGACCGCAGCTCCCAGACCGTATACCGTTGAATTGGCTACTTCGATAGCCTGCTCAACAGAATCCACCGGAATAACAGACAGCACAGGGCCGAAAATTTCTTCACGGGCAATCTGCATATCCGCGCTGACATGATCAAAAATGGTTGGCTGAACATAACACTTCCGGCCAGAACCGCCCTCCTGTTCACCGCCACAGATCAGCCGTGCGCCATCATCCTGCCCTGCCTGTACATACTGAAGCACGTTCGCCGTATGCCGGGCGTCTACCAGACAACTGAACTCTGTTGCCGGGTCCAGCGGATCAGCCGGCACAATGGTTTCTGCCAGTGCTTTTACCTTCTCCATCAACGGCCGGTGTACCCTGCGGTCAACAATCAGACGGGAACCGGCATTGCAGATTTGTCCCTGATTGGAAAACGCCCCCAGCACAATGGCGGCAGCAGCTTTATCCAGATCTTCCACATCATCCAGCACAATGTTCGGCGTCTTTCCGCCACACTCCAGTGCAACCCGCTTTAGATTAGACTGACCGGCATACTGCATATACAGACCGCCTACCCGGCTGGAACCGGTAAATGCCAGCGCATCCACATCCATATGCAACCCCAGTGCTTTACCGGCTACATCTCCCATACCCGGCACCACATTGAATACACCGGCCGGAATACCGGCTTTATGGGCCAGCTCGGCCATACGGATAGCGGTCAGAGAAGACTGTTCAGCGGGTTTAAGAACGACCGAGTTACCGGCCGCCAGTGCCGGTGCTGCTTTCCAGCAGGCAATCATCAGAGGGTAATTCCAGGGAACAATGGCTGCGACCACACCCACAGGCACCCGGTGAATACGGGTTAAGGCATTTGGCTGAGTGGGCGCGATTTCATCGTAGAGTTTGTCTGCCAGTTC
Organism: Aliamphritea spongicola; assembly: GCF_017051665.1. Lineage (NCBI taxonomy): Bacteria > Pseudomonadati > Pseudomonadota > Gammaproteobacteria > Oceanospirillales > Oceanospirillaceae > Aliamphritea > Aliamphritea spongicola. Next base: position 742,287 of record NZ_JAFIDL010000003.1, on the reverse strand, counting down.
GGCATACCAGTTAACACATTCCACAGCCCCGGGAAGATTCATGGTACGGCTGTCGCTGATGGTCATACCCATGTCCAGACTTTCCAGCAACGCCAGCTCATCCGCATGGGCTTCCAGCTCTGCGGCAAATGCCTGCAGAATCTTTTTGCGCTGTTTGGGCATCAGCCGGGACCACACGCCGGCCTCAAAAGATGCCCTGGCCGCCGCGACGGCTTTATCAACGTCCACAGCATCACAGGCAGCGATGCGTGTCAGTAACTGACCGTCACGGGGGGAGATACATTCAAAGGTCGCGCCACTGGCAGCATCACAGAACTGACCATCGATAAACGCCCGGTTGGCAAAGCCGTTACCGGCCAGTTGCTCAACGCTGTTCAGCCAGTCCTGATAGGTATGATTCTGAACCTGTGTGGCCATGCCGTGCTTCCCTCTGAAAATCTGAATTTGGGCTGATTATAGGTCAGCTATTCAGGAAGCACTAATAGCCATCTGCTCTTAAGTTATTCAGTGGCTGTGGGTCATATTGACCAGCACCTCAAGGTCAATCTCGTCGAACCGCAGCACTTCCCCGCCCTCAATTTCAGCAAACGCCTTTGCGTCTTCCTGCTTAGAGAAACTGGCCAGCGTTGCTCCCATGGCGCCAGGCTTACCATGGCCGATTACAAAAAAGGCCTCGCGGGCATCCACATAGGTTTCTTCATCAGGATGATCCCAGGGAGAAATTGCCATGTCATGAACGAAGACCTGCTTCACGTTGTGCTTATTTTCCGGGTCGGCAATAAACGCAAACATATCCCGGGTTGAGCAGAACTTCAGATTACCTTCGATGCCCTTGCTGAACAGCTGGCCTTTCGGTCCCGGGTAATTGGTAATGATCATGCCGCACAAATGACATTCATCGCTGCTTTCCAATGCCACAGCCTGCTGTACCATCGCGGCCTGCTCGTCTTCTGTACAGCCTGTCAGAATGCCTGCCGACAACAGCAGTACAAACAGTATCTTTGTCAGTAAATATCTCATTCCGGCCTCCTGCCTTATAAACCGCGACGGTTAAAAATAAACATCGCCAGCGAAGCCGGCATCACCAGCCAGGCCATCAGACCTGCCAGTAAACCGTACATTGAGAACTGAGTCTGTTGCGCAATGGCCATCAGACCGGTGAGATTCTGATCCGCAAAATAGGTGATATTCACCAGCCGGAAAATATCAGTCGGGTTCAGCAACAGCATGTACGGGAACAGATTGGCGTCGACGTTACCTTCGGTGGATACCAGTAACCCAAGCAGGCCAAGATCAAATACCAGCACGAAGATAAACCAGACGATCAGCGCAATGCCCGCTGCCTTGGATTTTTCTGCCACACTGGCACTGATCACATAGGCAATGGCAATGAAGATCCAGCCCAGCAGAATGGCGGAGAAGATAAACACGCTGTAAGGCACCAGCAGATCGCTCCAGGAAGTGGTTGCGGAGAACATACCGATCATCACGGCAGAAGAACCAAAACCGATCAGTGTGGAAAACGCCATGATCGCCCCCTGCCCCAGCATCTTACCTAACAGCAACTGAGTTCGGGACAGCGGGTAGGTCATCAGCAACAGCAAGGTTCCGCTCTCATCTTCACCGACAATGCCATCATAAGAGAGCATCAGCGCAATCAGCGGAATGATAAATACCGCCAGACTCGCCAGACTGACAATGGTGGTCGACAGGGACGTGAAGCCCACCTTACCGGCTGCCGCTGCACCGAAATAAGCCAGGCCGATAGCCAGTACCGCAAAAATAATACAGATCGATAAAACCCAGCGGTTTCGCATACCGTCACGGAATTCTTTACCGGCAACGGTCAGTAACGGATTAATCATCATAGTGCAGCCTCCTGATCACAGTGGCGCTGTATAAAGTGAGTGTAGAGATCTTCCAGAGAAGGTAACTGAACGTCGATGTTATCAACCCCGCCCAGCCCCGCCAGAGCACGCAGGGTATGCATTTTATCCTGCATAGGCACAGCCATGTGCATACCGCTGCTGTCGTTGCTGGCCAGCAAGCGTAAATCTTCCGGCAGCTCTTCTGACAGGCCCGGTTGTCCGTGCAGCCGGAAGACTGCCGGCAGGTTTGCCTGGGCCCGCAGCTGTTCAATACTGCCGCTGGCAAGTACCGATCCGCGTCCCAGAATCAGTGCGCGGTCAATATACTTTTCAACGCCCGGTAACACATGGGAACACAGCACTACGGTACAGCCCTGATGCTTGAGCTGATCAATGCTGTGGTAAAAATCCTGGGTTGCAATCGGATCCAGCCCTACGGTAGGCTCATCCAGCAATAACAGACGGGGTTTGCCAAGCAGTGCCTGAGCCAGCCCCAGACGCTGACGCATCCCTTTAGAATAGGTTTTAACCCGGCGGCCGCAGGCATCTTTGAGCCCAACCTGTGCCAGTAACTCCAGACATTGCTGGCGACACTGCTTGCGGGCAAAACCTTTTAAGCGGGCAAAATATTCCAGTACTTCCAGACCTGTCAGCTGATCATAAAAACTGACGTTCTCCTGCAAGAAGCCCAGCTTGCCCCGCAGTTCGCGGGCACCGGCCTGGGTCGGATCCTGGCCGAACACGCTTACCTTACCGGACGTGGCTTCAATCAGGCCCAGAATCAGTTTAATGATGGTGGTTTTACCGGCACCGTTATGACCAAACAGCCCGAACACTTCACCGGCCTGCAAATTCAGATCCAGACTCTGCAGGGCATGCACCCCCAGATACTTCTTTTCAACCTGCTGTAATTCAACAATATTTTCTGTACTGCTCATCATTCTTTACCTGCCTGTATCTGTATTGCCAGCGCCTGCTCTTCTGCCACCGGAACGACACCCGCCTGCTTCTGCGGCCGTTCAGCCATTAATGGCTGGCTGTCAATCACACCCGGGCCTTTGAGCACCGGAAACTGCCGCTGTACCCAGCGCAGAGTTTCAATGGCCGGGCTGTTCAGCAGCAACTTGGCCGCCGGAAACTTCCATAACAACCGGTCGACGCTGTCATTCGGCTCGTATTCAATATCACCGACGCCGTCACCGTTCATATCCCAGCCCAGATAGTCACTCCAGTAGTTACCGGCCCAGTCCTGGGTCCGGGTTGAAACGTATTTCACCTGGGTTTTATTATTCACAAAGGCATTACCTGCCAGGGTATTATCTTCCGATGCAGCCGTCAGGTGAATGCCGATATCACTGTCGGCAAAACGGTTATCCGTGAATTCATTAAACAGTGAGTTGTAGATAAACAGCGCCTTACCTTCCAGCCCCACCCGGCGGGCATTGTTCGTGCCGGTTTTTTTCATATGGGGGTTATGGCGGTTCTGAATCCCGCGGATATCGTTATTACGCAGGGTAGAATTGGTGATGTAGTTCATCAGAATGCCGTAATTCACGTCATTCACTGAACGGTTATTCAGCACCGTCAGATATTTTGACTGCATCAGTGCATAACCTGTACGGGTGTTTTCAGTCAGGTTGCTCTGTAACAGGTTATTGTAGGAATACATGTAGTGCACGCCGTAACGCAGGTCGTGCAGATAGTTGGCGGTCAGCTCATTACCGTTACTGGTATCAATGTAAATGCCGTCCCGGGTTTCCCAGACTTCATTACCCTGAACCAGTGCCTTGCTGACATTAAAAAGGTGGATGCCATTACCACGGTCGGATGCCCGCAGCTCGAGCTTACCACGTACTTTGTTATCAATAATCCGGGCGTTCTGAGTGGCATCTACCCAGATACCAAAGCCGCCCCCATAAAGGCTGTTATTCTCGATCCGGCTACCCGTGGCGGAAGTTGCCAGCAGAATTCCGGCATCCTGATTGGTCAGGTCTTCACCCCAGTTTACAATCCGTAAATCATGGACGTAGCTGTCCGGTGCTTCTACCTGTAATGCGTGGCCTTTGCCCTGTGCATCAATGACAGCACCTTTTTCTGCGGTCAGCTCAACTGTCCGGCGCAGAATATAATTACCCCGGTATTCACCTTTCGCCAATACCAGCGTATCCCCCTGCTGACTATTGTCCAGCGCCAGCTGCAGGTCATCCTGCGGGGTTATCTGAATCACAGCCGCACTGGTTATGCTGCTGATCAGCAATGCCAGCAGGCCCAAAATCCTTCCAGTCAGATTCAGCATCTGTTACCTCTCAAACATGCCGGGCGGAAAATCCGCCCGGCAATTACTGCTGTTATGCAGGTTCAACCAACATACGGCCGCGCATTTCCATGTGCAGCGCGTGACAGAACCAGTTGCAATAGAACCACTGTACCCCTGGCTTATCCGCCATGAAGGTTACAGACGCGGTCTGTTGCGGGCTGATTTCCATCTGTACGCCGTGGTTTACCATACAGAAGCCGTGGGTTACGTCTTCAATCTGGTCAAGGTTGGTCACGACAACTGTTACTTCATCACCCTGCTTCACGGTGAATTCATTCATACCGTAAGAAGGTGCGATGGAAGTCATGTAGACACGTACCTTGTTGCCGTCACGGATCACCTTGTTATCGGTGTGAACGTTAACGCCGTCCGCTTTTGCCATCGCGATAGTGCCGGCAAAGGTCGGATCTTCACGGTCATACAGTTTGCGGGTTTTAACCTTGGAACGGTGTACGATCATGCAGTCATGCGGCTCAGCATAAGTCGGGCCGTCATGGATCAGTTTCATTTCGTCACCGGAGATATCGATCAGCTGATCGTTCTCGGCGTGTAGCGGGCCACACTGCAGGAAGCGGTCTTTCGAGAATTTCTGCAGAGATACCAGATACTTACCGTCAGCATCACGGGTTTCACCCATAGTGGTGTGGTTATGACCCGGCTGATAATGTACATCCAACTTCTGCACAATGTAGTCAACGTTTTCACCGTTATATGCGCGGATCGCTTTTTCAACGTCCCACTTACATACCTGGCTATCGATGAACAGTGTGGTATAGGCATTGCCACGGCCGTCAAAGGCAGTGTGAAGAGGCCCCAGACCCAGCTCAACTTCTGCGACAACGGTATCCCGTGGCTTGATCTCATTGGCAAACAGAGCATCAAACTTGTCCAGCTGGAATACAGTAACAGTCGGAGACAGCTTACCGTTGGCAACTGCATACTTACCGTCAGGTCCGGTATTAATACCGTGCGGGTTCTTTGGTACAGGCACATAGCGGGTCAGTTCAGAACCCTTACGGCCGTCCAGTACCGGTACGTCAGAGCCTGGCAGAGTAATGAACTGGCCGGCTTTAACTGCAGCTTCGATACGCTCAATGTTGAAGATAACCAGGTGGTCACGCTCAGCCTTCATGGAACCGGTCAGGTCGATAGCACCTTCAGAGTTGTAGCAGGTAGAGAACGCATACTTACCGGTGTAATCAGCATCGGTGTTATCCAGGTTACCGTCGACAATCACCTGCCATGCCACATCCATGCTCTCGGCATCAACACCGTTGAACAGGGTGTAGTAACCCGGTACGTCATCCATGTTCAGGCCGTTGTTCGGATGCGGAATACGGAATTCAGCATTGGCAAATACATACTTGGTGTGCGGTACTTTCTGCACCCGCAGACCGTGAATTGCCTGACAGTTAGGAATCGTGGTGATCTTGTCAGTCTTCATGATGTCACAGCGAATACGTGCAACACGAGTGTTTGCCTTATCGTTGATGAAGACATACTTACCGTCATAATGACCGTCAGTCATAGACATATGCGGGTGGTGGCTGTCACCGTTCATCGGTGCATTTTCACCCAGAATCGCCTTACTCTCGTTGGTAATACCCCAACCGGTGGCGCTGTCTACGTTGAATACCGGAATACGCATCAGCTCACGCATGGATGGCAAACCCAGAATACGTACTTCACCGGAGTGACCGCCACTCCAGAAACCGTAGTATTCATCCAGCTCGCCCGGACCTACCATACCGTCAGCACTGGCAGCCTGTGCAGTCGATGGCAGTAACGCGCTGCCCATACCGGCACCGAAGGTGCTGGCAACACCGGCCAGAGCTGCCGAACCACCCAGGAATAAGCGGCGGCTGACTTTCACATGTTCAGTTGCCTTCGGATCTTCTGCATCGATTTCCGGCAAGTTTTTATCTTTCGGATCAATCATCTTTCCATTCTCCACAATAAGGATTAAGCGTTCGGCACCGCTGCCGAGTCGGTCACATCCAAAGTCTCAATTTTTGCCATAGCAGCTTGCTGCTTAGCGCGTTTTCTGGCTTTAACCACCAAAGGTGGGCACTTGTCATTTCGGTAATAAGTCACCTGGCAATCCAGACACTGATGGCACTCATTGGCATTGATAGAACCATCAGGATGAATCGCCTGAATCTCACATTCGTTCGCACATACCTTGCACGGCTGGCCACATTCTTTACGGCGTTTCAGCCAGTCAAACAGACGCAGGCGTGCAGGGATTGCCAGGGCGGCCCCCAGCGGGCAGATGTAGCGGCAGTAGACCTTGCGGGTGAAAATGTTGATCACCAGCAGTGCCACCGCGTAGAGCACATAGCCCCACTCCCGGTTGAACTGCAGCAGGAAAGCAGTTTTGAACGGCTCAACTTCTGAATAGCGCTCAGCTTCAGACAGGGACTCCAGTGACACCGCAAACAGCGCCAGCAGAATCACGTACTTCAGCGCCCAGAGCCGTTCATGTACTGCGAAAGGAATTTCGTATTGCTTAATTTTAAGGCGACGGGCCGCTTCGTTGATCAGCTCCTGCAGCGCACCGAACGGGCACAGCCAGCCACAGAAGATACCCCGACCCCACAGCAACATGGTCATGGCCACGAAACCCCAGAGAATGAACAGCATCGGATCCAGTAAGAACAGATCCCACTGGAAATCCCCCTGGAAAGCATGCACAAAGGTAAAGACGTTCACCACAGAGAGCTGTCCCAGGGCATACCAGCCAATGAAGACAACGGTAAACACCAGGTAACCGTGACGCAGGCCGTGCATCAACCGTGGATAACGAACCAGCACATCCTGAATAAAAATAATGATGAACAGCGCCAGCAGAGCCACAGACAGAACACCGATCTGGAAGGCTTTTTCACGCCAGATGCTCACCCACAGAGCTTCCGGTTCCGCTTCTGCCACCGGGGCAACCGGCTCAGGACGTAACAGGTACTGTTCAGGAGTCAGATAGTCGCCGTAGAAACTGGTAAATACGCTGTCCAGTGCGCCGATCTGACGGCGTACCAGCAACTCCAGCTGCCACGGAGTGCCCGGGTCAAAGTCATACTGATCGCGGATCACAAAGATCGCCATTTCCCGGAATCCCGGAAAACCGTCGATATACACATCATCCAGGCGGTAGTAGTCAGTATCGTGGAAACTGATTACCTTACCGGACTGCTGTAACTGAGTGCGGTCGAAAATACCGCCGCGCACGTAACCGTTACCTTTGAAGGAGTACTCCCCTTCACCCATCACAGCAATCGCACTGTCACCCGGGTTCAGCTCGCCCATCAGCCAGTTGTACTGAGTATCGCCCAGCAGGTTACGGCCAACAGTGGGAATATCTAACGGTGCGTAATACAGCTCGATAAATTCTTTTTCAGCATCAGCCGGTGTTTTCGCCGCCTGATTTTCAGCCTTGGTGCCAACGAAAGCTTCATCAATGTCTTTACGCTGCAGCGCCAGCCGGCGAATGGAACCGTCACCGGTTAACTGAATCCAGTCCGCTTTTGAGAATACGTCAGGTTTCACAGTCGCCGGCGGTACAACCGCCAGTTTGGAAAGCCCCGCAATGTTAAGATGACGGGCCACTTTACGGGCCGCCCGCATGATGGCTTCATTCACCACCATTACGGTAACAGTCGCACCGGAAACCACATCCACATTGCGGACATCTTCGTTATTACCGGCACCAACCCGGACCTGATCTGTCACGTTCAGGCCCTGGTATTTATCGGCAAAATCAAAGAGTTTTTGTTCAGGAATGCCCACCAGCAGGATAGGCTCATGATGCTCAAGCACCCGGGTAGCGACTAACTGGCCATCCGGGTCCATAACTATAAGGGTGTTGATTGGCTTACCGGAATAAGCCGGAATATTGACGACATCATTGGTATTGAAGGCGTAACCGATTTCTTTGTCACCGGCGAAGACCCTCCGGATCAGAATATCATCGCCCTCCAGTGCTTCCTTATCAGCGACACGGGTCGCCTCTGGAAGGGCCTGCAGAATTGTTTCTGTCTGTTGTGCTTCACTGACCGGCACCATCGCCAGTGCACTGTTCAGCGAAACCAGCATCAGCATCACCGCAAGCCATACACGGCTCAGCAAACGTGCTAACTGCCTGCAATCTCGGTTCATCATCAGCAACCTCGGCAATCCCTATTACTGATCAATCACTTCAGTAATGGTGAACTTCATCATGTTCTGCTGCTTCAGACGAAACTCAATTGGCTGACCTTCTTTAAAGTCAGACGCCTGCATGCCCGGCGCCAGATTAAACTTCATCTGCATTTCACGCATATCCCATTCAGGAATACGCTGATGCTGAACTTTAAGCTGGTTGGTCTGTGCTAATACCCCTTTAACGACACCGGAAGTGGTTACCACTTCGGCCATAGACTGCACGCTGGCCATCTGCTTATGTTTATGATTCATATTGTGTTCTTCGGCCTGAGCAGTAAGTGCTGCTGCGCAGAGCATCACTGAGCATCCCACCAGCGCCAGATCTTTGAACGGAATAAACATAACGGTATCTCCTTATTTCTACCTGCGACGTTTTGTCACTGCGACGTTTTGTCACAGGTGAAAGTTTAAAGAGGCACCTTCTGAGGCGTCTTGACATTCATCAAGTGAAACAGGGATTAAAAATCAGGCGAAGTCTCTACTGATCCAGATCAGTAAATTCCCCGTAGACAGGGGAATATTTCTTTCAAAAAGAATAAGAAAATTATTTTTAATAACTTTGCGCTACAGTCATAGAATAATTCATTCATATACCTTTCAGATATTTCCGGTAAAGTCGCCAGTAACTGCCGCTGGCACACTTTAAACCAGCGCTTTTTCTATGCTGAATACGGCTGCACAATAACGATCAAAAGGTTAGCCATGGAACTCTTCTCTCTTCCCGTCAGTACCTATAGTGCTAAAGTGCGTATTGCACTTGGTCTGAAGAACATCACCTGTACTATTTCCCCACCTCCCGGGGGCTACAGCACCGATCAGTACATGCAACTGGTACCGCTGGGCACCATCCCTGCACTGCGGGTGGGTGATGAATATTTTTCAGAATCAGATGTGATCATGGAATATCTGGAAGATGCCTACCCGGCACACAGCCTGCTCACCAACGACCACCTGAAAAAAGCCCGGCACCGTTTTCTGGCCCGCTACCATGACCTCTGGCTGGAACCTCACCTGCGCCGTACGTTTGCCCACTGCGATCCGGCCACCCGGGTACAGGCTGAGCTGGATGATCACCTGAACAAATTTGAAGAACGTTTGGCTAAGCTGGATGAACTCTTTACTGCACAGCCGTTTATGGTGGATGAAAACATCGGCTATGCGGACTGCGCATTTCCCGCCACCATTGAACTGGCTGACATCCTGCTGCCACTGTTTGGCCGGGAACTTAAACTGGGGCCAAATATGACCGCCTGGCGGGCTGCTGTGCTGGCCAACCCGGTTGTGAAAAGCGTCACCGACGAAAGCCGCGCAGCTACCCTGGAATGGATGAACAGCGGCGGCGGTTAAACTTGCCTGAAAGAAGATCCACAAACAAAAAAGCCTGTTAAAAAACAGGCTTTTACGTTTAGGCGCTTTTGAAAAAGCAGATCAGGCTCGGGCAATCAGTGGCTGGCTGAATTTCTCGCATTCACGGAAAACATGCTTGTCACAGTTCTCACAGGTGGACTGATTCAGCTCCGGGAAAATACTGCTGATGGCAGAAGACTTATTAGCGAAGAAACGGTCTTCGCCGATATCATCAACCAACCCCAGTTTGGCAGCATTCTCCATAACCCCCGGCTTCATACCGAAGAAGTACAGACCGCCGCCTTTCGCCTTCAGTTTACCGTCCAGTGATACCAGCAGATCCACCCCACTCATATCAATGAAGTTTATCCCCAGACAGATGATCAGAATACGCTCCACACCTTCCTGCGCCGCTATCTGCTCAATCCGGTTCTGGATATGGTTCACCGAGCCAAAATAGATCGACATTTCTACCCGTAACACCTTCAGTTGAGGGCACTGCTCCCCTTTACCGTTGCGCGCATCCACAAAGCGGCGCTGCTCTGTATTCAGAGACATCTCGGTAATTTCAGGGGTTGAAGTCTTGGCCAGGAACAGCACCAGCGACAGCAATACACCCAGATAAATCGCAAACTCCAGTTCAAGAAATAAGGTTGAGACAAAGGTAATGATCAGCACAGAAGCTTCCGGCCGGCTGGCCACCATAATCTTCTTAATATGATGGAAGTCCACCAGGTTATAAGCCACCATCATAATTACGCCGCCCATGGCCGCAACTGGTAAATAAGCCGTCAGGGGCGCCACCAGCAACACGATCAGCATCAGCAGAACCGCGGCAAAAATAGCCGACAACGGAGACTTCGCACCTGCTGAATAGTTCACACCTGAACGGGTAAACGAACCGGAACCGGCATAGCAGGAGAAAAAACTGCCGACAATGTTCGAAAGTCCCTGTCCCAGAAACTCCTGGTTCGGGTAAATCCGTTGCTGGGATTTAATCGCAATCGCCCGACTGATAGAAACTGCTTCGATCAGGCCTAACAGCGCAATCGCAAAGGCTTCAGGGGCAAGCAGACGGATAGTATCCAGTGACAGATCAGGCATGGATAATGGCGGCAAACTGGTCGGAATCGCACCCACCAGCAAAATCCCGGAACCTTCCCCAAATGCCAGCGCGATCAGGCTGCCAAACACCATGGCTACCAACAGGTTCGGAATTTTAGGCAGGTAACGCTTAATGCCCACAGCCATCAGCAGGGTCATCATCCCGACACAGAAAATCGCCCAGTTAAGCTGATCCAGATTCGACAGGGTCACCATCCAGCTTTCCGTAAACGACAACCCCTTCTCCGCAGGAATACCGGTGATGTGTTTCACCTGACTGGTAGCAATCAGAATGGCCGCACCAGCGGTAAAACCGATCACAACTGTATGGGATACAAAGTCCACCAGTTTACCTAACCGGGCCAGACCAAACGCCAGCTGATAGATACCGGCCAGCAAGGTCAGAGTCAGTGCCATCGACACAAACTCAGCACTGCCCGGCTCCGCGTGACCACTCACGGCGGAAAAAACCACAATGGATATCGCCGTGGTCGGGCCGGATATCAAATGCTTGGACGAGCCAAAAAGTGCCGCGATAATCGGCGTCACCATCGCAGTATATAAACCATACTCAGGCGGCAAACCCGCTATCGTTGCAAACGCCACACCTTGTGGCAGAACAATAATCGCCCCTGTGATACCAGCAATAAAATCCGCTTTAACATCCTGAAATGTTAAGCATTTTAGCCAGACCAAAAATGGGAATAGACTATTTTTCATGGAGTCTCCGAATTCCTCAGATCAATACAACCAACAAAGGAGCAGCTGCTAAGACACAGTGCTCTGATCAAACAAACAGTATTTACCTAAACCTGATTCGAGATGACAGGACGTCATACAGGGCATGATTTAGCGGCTTTGAAAAATACGCTGGTGCAGAACGCAGTCAGGTACATCAGCCGGTGCGCATTTTATAACCAATCATCCGACTAAATCTATATCCATACGAATCGTAAGGAATGAAATTTGACGATTTTTTTTGTTCCTGATCATTAAAAAAACTGAATAGCAGGCAAAAAAAAAGCCGCATAAATGCGGCCCAAACGTGAGATCACTATGAAAAGGGTAAAGCTCAGTTAACCTTGATCGGGTTAGCCTGTTCTTCGTCACGCTGCTCCATGGAAGCAGCTGCCATTTTACGACCGAAAATTTCCATCACATCCAGGTTTGCATCCGGGTTCGCGCTGGCTTCATCCATCGCTTCAACCATTGCTTTTACGGTTGGCAGGGTCTTCTCAACCAGCTGAGTAATATAAAACTCAGTCGTAGTACCCGTGTACTTCTGGTAGCGGGTAAACAGATCTAATGTTTCTGCTGCTAATTCAATCTGAACAGTCTTAGTGGACATGATAACTCCTGATACATCTGAAAACGGTGGCCGGGTCACAGTATCTTAAACAAAAACACCGGTCACTATTAGTATAACCTGCTAAGTGCAGCAGCTGACTATACGTAACAATTTACCTGTGGGCCAGTAATATCCCTAGAACCAGTACCGGTAATTTTCTGGAGCCAAGTACAGGTCTAAATACGCGAACAGCTTCTAAAAGAAAATAAAATGGCCGCAAGTGCGGCCATTTTTCAACATCGTTCGCAAACTGCGCTGTCAGGCAACCCAGACGCTCTTAGCATTACAGAACTCACGGATGCCGTTCACACCCAGTTCCCGGCCGAGGCCAGATGCTTTAGTACCGCCGAATGGCATACGCACATCACTGGCAACCTGAGCGTTAACGAAAGCGGCGCCCACGTCCAGGCAACGGGCAAGCTGTTCACCTTTGGCAACATCCTGTGTCCAGATACTGGCCCCCAGACCAAAACGGGTAGCATTCGCCTGAGCGATCGCATCCGCTTCATCACGGACCGAAATAATCGCCGCAACCGGGCCAAAAATTTCCTCACTGAAAGCGGTCATACCCAGCTCAACTTCAGACAGTACGGTCGGCGCATAGAAGAAACCGTCACCCGGTAACATATCACCGCCGGTCAGCAGCTTGGCACCATCGGCAACGGTTGCCTGCAGCTGCTGGTGAACCTTGTCACGCAGATCCGCACGGGCCATCGGCGCCAGTGTCGTCTCGGCCAGCATCGGATCACCGGCCTGCAGTGCACGGCTGCGCTCAACCACCATTTCAGTGAACTCAGCCATCCGGCTGGACACCACCAGGAAGCGCTTCGCCGCAATACAGATCTGACCTGCATTGGCAAAGCGGGCCCGCATGGCAACATCCACAGCCGCTTCAAGGTCGGCATCATCCAGAATAATCAGCGGATCAGAGCCGCCCAGTTCCAGTACCGCTTTCTTCAGGTGCTGGCCGGCTAGTGCACCAATCTGACGACCGGCCATTTCACTGCCGGTAAATGCCACCCCGTGTACCCGGTAATCGGCAATCACTTTAGCGGCCTGATCAACGGAAATAGTCAGATCAGCAAACAGACCTTCCGGCGCACCGGCGTCGATGACCAGCTGTTCAATGGCTTTAGCACTGCGCGGCACGTTTGGCGCATGCTTAAGTAATACCGCATTACCCGCCATCAGGTTAGGAATCATGCAACGGAACACCTGCCATAAAGGAAAGTTCCACGGCATGATCGCCAGTACAGTACCCAGCGGTTCATAACTGACCAGACTGCGGCTTGCCGGTGTACTGATCAGATCATCCTGAAGCATGGTTTCAGCATGCTCTGCGTAGTACTCACAGGCACCGATACATTTATCCACTTCTCCCAGCGCTTCATTCAGCAGCTTACCCATTTCCAGAGTAATGGTTTCTGCCATTTCCTGGCGGCGCTCTTTGAGCTTACTGCCAATCGCCAGCACCAGCGCTGCACGCTCAACAAAGCTGGTATTACGCCAGTGCAGAGCAGCTTCACGGGACGCCGTCAGACGGCTTTCCAGCTCTGCATCAGACAGAAAAGCAAACTCTTCAATCAGTTGATTGTTATAAGGATTACGGGTTGCGAAATTCATATTCAACTCCTACGGGCAAAAGCTGGCCTGGGATTAATAGTTATAGCGGCCAAACGAAGCAAAACAGGCTGACAGACGCTGTGCACTCAACAGCGCTGAACTCTGCCAGAGACAAAAAATCCAGAGCAGCAGGGCCAACTCTGGATTTTTTAAAGGTACTCAGCCGGGTGTTTTATACCCGCTGATCACCGTGGAACAGACGTACAACGTGGCGCGCTTCAGCGAAGAACAACCAGCGCTCAACCAGCAGGCCGGCAATAGTTGAAGCTGCCGCAATCACCAGCAATGCAGAGCTGGCGCTCAGCAGAAGCAGGAAAGGCACTACGAAAGCAACACCCAGCATCAGCAGACGCAGACGCACCAGCTTGTTCGCTTCTACGGTGTAACCGAACTCGTCATTCAGGAAGCTGTTAGAGGTGTGACCCTGATCCAGCAGACGAACACTCGCCTGGGTAAAACCTGTCGCCGTGTTGATGGTGCTGCCTGCAGGCTTGCCGATCCAGAAGAAGTAGATCACTTTGCACACCGCACCCAGTACAACCAGCGCCAGTGCCAGCTGCTGCAGTACACCGGCCAGATCGCCACCAACCACTGACTGAACCGCAGCCAGCAGCACTGCACCGGACATCAGACCCAGAGCAATGTAGTTAACCGGTGTCAGGGAAGAGTTCCACTGACGGATGGTTTTCAGGCTGGCGTAGATCATGCTGGTACAGAACAGTGTCACCATGGCAAATACAGCCGTCAGAATGCCTGCCACAGATACCACTGCGCCGGTCATATCCATCCAGATAGCGCCAAGGTAAATCAGCATGAACGGGTACAGCAGGATCGCAAATACCGCTTCACGGGATAACCATGAGGTCTTGAAACGGCTGAATGCGCGCCAGGCGTTCTTAGGGTTAGCCAGGTGCAGCGTAGAGGACAGCAGACCACCTGAAATCATGACAAAGGACAGGATGCCTGCACTTAACAGCACAGAAGAATCCTGCAGTTGTGACAGGCCGCTAAGGTGTCCGATTACCATCAGGGTAATCAGGCCGTAGCCGGCGCCCGACATCACGGTAAATACAAGTACGGAAAAAGCCGGATGCATATTCGTGTCTCCGTTTTGGCCCGCTCGCCTGAGCCGGCCGGTTTGTCGCAGTGATTCAGCATATACCGGACAAACTGTTATTGTTCTTACCGGCGCATGATCTGTTAAATCAGACCAGCACCGGCATTACTGATGATCCCCGGATTAGCGGGAAATAACCTTGTTCACCCAGCCCTTAACAGTGGCTTTCAGTGACGGCTGATACTGCTCTACTACCGGCTTGTTACGCGGCGGCAGGTAAGTGTTAACCGGGTTATAGCCCAACTCAGGCATCAGCTGCTTACCGGCACGGTCACGTACCAGCTGGCTGACTTCTGAGTTCGGATCATCAAAGTCACCGAATACCCGTGACT
Organism: Aliamphritea spongicola; assembly: GCF_017051665.1. NCBI lineage: Bacteria > Pseudomonadati > Pseudomonadota > Gammaproteobacteria > Oceanospirillales > Oceanospirillaceae > Aliamphritea > Aliamphritea spongicola. The sequence goes on along the minus strand of NZ_JAFIDL010000003.1, from coordinate 727,034 downwards.
TGGTCGGACAAGTCAGTACACAGGCAGGCTTACGCTCATCTTCTGGCAGACTCTCGTCGTAGATACGGTCCACACACAGGGTACACTTCTTCATGGTACCGGCATCCGGATCCAGCTCACGGGCACCGTAAGGACATGCCCAGGAGCACAGGTTACAACCCATGCATTTATCCTGGTCAACCAGCACGATACCGTCTTCGCTACGCTTATAAGAAGCACCGGTCGGACAAACCGTTACACAGGCCGCATCGTCACAGTGCATACAGGACATTGGCATGTTCACTGTCTTACTGTTCGGGCTGTCATCCACCTCATAGGTACGGATCCGGTTCAGCCAGGCACCGTTAGGGTCACGGCCGTACGGGTCTTTATCCGACAGCGGACCGATGGTGCCGGAGGTATTCCATTGCTTACACGCAGTCGCACAACCGTGGCAACCTACGCAGGTATCCAGATCAACTACTAGACCTAATTTCATCTTGTTATTCTCCGTCTGCAGTTACTTCTCACCACGTGTCAGAATGTCTGACATCGGGCGAACCAGATTAACGTTCTTGTGCGACGCATAGCTCAGCATATCCGGTGAAGGCTTAGCATTTGGCTGAGGCTTCAGTGCGCTGAAGCTTGGCCATGAGCCAGTTTCGCCCGGAGCAGCCGGAGTGATCTTAACGCGCAGGTCATACCATGCCGCCTGACCGGTAACCGGATCAGAATTGGTAACGCGGTCGTTAACATCGCCCTTCTGCGGCAGCAGTTCGGAGATAAGGTGATTCATCAGGAAGCCATCGGTAGCTTCGTTAGCATCGTCGGACAGACCCCATGCACCGCCACGCTTGGCAATTGCGTTCCAGGTCCAGACGGTTTGCTCGTTGGTGCCTTCCATCAGCTTAACCTGAACACGGATCTTGCCGTTGTGGGATTCAACCCATACCCAGGACAGATCTTCGATACCGTCACGTTCCGCAGCAACACGGTTCATGAACAGGTAGTTCTGCGACATGATCTGACGCAACCAGGCATTCTGGCTGTCCCAGCTGTGGTACATGAACATTGGACGCTGGTTTACTGCGTGGTACGGGTACTCATCGCGATCAATACGCTGTTCTTCCAACGGCATGTAGTAGGTTGGCAGCGGATCGAAGTACTTCACCAGACGCTCTTTGTGATGCTCTTCAGTTGGCATCGGGCCATCGTACAGACCCTGACCCGCCAGACGGAACGACTGAATCTTCTCAGAGTACAGCTCGATCACGATCTGCTTGGTAGAACCGACCCAGGCCGCTTCTTTAGCCAGTGTCAGGTAATCCAGGTTAGCGTGACGCATGTAACGCTGGTTTGGCTCCAGGTGCATTTCGAAGAAACCTTCGTTCTCTTCGTACGCTTCCCACTGACGTGGGTTTGGCTCACCGCGCAGGGACTTCTCGCCATCCTTACCGCGGTAACCCGCCAGGAAGCCGATACCCGGCTCTTTCTCGAAGTTCACGATGAAGTCTTTGTACGAAGAGTACTTACGCTCACCGCCTTCTTTAGTGAATGCTGGGAAGCCCAGACGGCCCGCCATTTCAACCATGACTTCCTGCCAGGACATTACGTCACGGTCAGGCTGTACCACAGGAATACGTACCGAGTCACAGGCCGCGTGCGGCTCAGAGATCGGACGGTCCAGCATCGAGATAGTATCGAAACGTTCCAGGTACGTGGTATCCGGCAGTACCAGATCAGAGTACGCCACCATTTCTGAGTTAAATGCATCAGAACAAATGATGAACGGAATCTTGTATTCACCGCTGTCTTTCTTAGCGGTCAGCATGTCCATGGTCTGTGCCGTGTTCATGCTGGAGTTCCAGGCCATGTTCGCCATGAACAGCATCAGGGTGTCGATTTCATACGGATCGCCCTTAACCGCGTTGCTGATCACCATGTGCATCAGACCGTGGCAGGAAACCGGTGCATCCCAGCTGTATGCCTTATCGATACGCAGCGGGTTACCGTTTTCATCAATCGCCAGATCTTCAGGGCAGGTTGGGAAGCCCAGTGGTGGTGACTTAAGCGGCGTGTTTGGCGCACATTCTTTCGCCGGCTTGATTCCAGGCGGAATGTGTTTCGGGAACGGCGGCTTGGCCAGGTGGCCACCCGGGCAGTCAACGGTACCCAGCAGTACTTGCAGCAGGTGAATCGCGCGGCAGGTCTGGAAACCGTTAGAGTGTGCAGAGATACCACGCATCGCGTGCATGGAAACCGGACGACCGATGAACTTGTCCTGCTTACGGCCAGCCCAGTCAGTCCACTCAACATCAATGGTGATGGTTTCTTTAAATGCAACGTGCGCCATTTCCAGCGCCATGCGCTCAATGTCTTCTGCGGCTACGCCACATTCTTTCGCCGCGTTTTCAGGGGCATACTGCTCATCCAGATACTTATCCAGCATGATGCTCATTGCAGTACGCAGTTTGCGGCCATCCGGTGCAGTGAATTCACCGAACAGTGCAGGGTTGATATCCGGCAGGTTCGCATCTACGAACTCTTCTTTCACCAGATCCCATACCTGTGGCTCGCCTTCCATGTTCTTAACGCCTTCACCGCGGTAGAACAGGCCGTCACCCACTTCACCCGGCGAATGAACAACCAGCTGTGCAGAGTTGGTGTAACGGATCAGGAATTCATCATCAACCAGCTGATTCTTCAGCAGGACGTGAACCATAGACAGTGCCAGTACGGCATCGGTGCCCGGACGGATCGCAACCCACTCATCGGCGATTGCCTGGTAACCGGTACGTACCGGGTTAACCGCAACAAACTTGGCACCGCGCTCTTTCAGCTTTTTCAGGCCCAGTTTAATCGGGTTAGAGCTGTGGTCTTCCGCCACACCCCACATCATGAAGTATTTGGTGTTATCCCAGTCCGGATCACCGAATTCCCAGAAAGCGTGGCCCATGGTGTACAGGCCGCCGGCTGCCATGTTTACAGAGCAGAAACCGCCGTGTGCCGCCCAGTTGTAAGTACCAAACTGGCTTGCCCACATACCTGTCAGGGCCTGCATCTGATCGCGGCCGGTAAAGTAAGCAAGTTTGCGCGGATCGGTAGCACGGATATGAGAAAGACGCTTCTCCATAATATCCAGTGCCTGATCCCAGGAAATTTCTTCGAATTCACCGGCACCACGCTCGGTACCCGGCTTACGCAGCAGAGGGGAACTCAGTTTCGCAGGAGAGTACTGCTTCATGATACCGGAGTTACCCTTTGCACAAAGCACACCCTTGTTGATCGGGTGGTTCGGGTTACCCTGGATGAAGCGAACCTTGTTATCTTCAACAGTTACTTTGATACCGCAACGGCAGGCACACATGTAACACGTTGTGTACTTGGTCTCCTGATTCGCGCGATCTTCAAATTCTGGCAGACCCGAAGCGACCGGAATCTTACTGGCTTGGCTTGTCATATTTATTATCACCCTAACATTGAACCGTACTGCCGGCTCAGGTGCGATTCACTTAATGTGAATTTTTTATTGTTTGGCTGAGGCGTTTTCCGGTTTGCCGTGGATACACAATTCAAACCTGAAAAAACCCGATGCTGCCAAACATGCTAGAAATTGCACTGCTCTCAGGCAAAGGCCAGTCATAAATCCCTTATGGGACCAAGGCTTGCTGAAAGCGGCGGGGCCTCACTCCCCACACGTAAAACATAAAGCTATAAGCTTATAACAAGAACCGGAAAACGCTATTCCCCGGTTCCTGTGCAAAATTCTGCTGCAGCGCCCGCTTAAATATTGGCAGGCAAAGCGTGCCGTCCGCTCTCACCTCAGAGCCGGAACTGCCCGCTGACGTAATACACCGTCTGTCAGAATCTGTTGTTGAGATGTGTTCTGATCAGCCCGGTTTATTCCGTAAAGTTATTAGTTATCTGTTTTCATCATATATCTGACTATACCTTCAATGATATTTAAACCTTTTATATGTAAGGTTTAATAAAACTAAACACTAGTCAAAAAGCTGTCTGAAAACGAATCATCCCGCTCCGAAACAGGTCGCAAACAGATTCCACTGCTTCATGCTGACCAACACACTGCTTACCGGGGGGTTGTTTTAGCTATCCGTTACCGCGTATGATTGCGCCCCGTTTTTCCCCGCGACCTGATTCCAATAACAACATCCATGTGTCGCCTTTAGCTTATTGGAATAATCGACAGGTATCTGATGGACCTCATAACCCTGCTGGCATTTACCGGCATCATTGCATTTGCAACCTACGTACAGACTGTGACCGGCTTTGCGCTGGGCATGATTGTGATGGGCACTGTCACCGCCATTAATCTGGTACCGATTGCCTTTACGGCGGTGGTGATCAGTGCCGTGACGCTGATTAACGGCCTGTTCGCACTGAAAGGTAATCTCAAGGCGGTAGACTGGCGCAAGGTCATGCTGACCACCGCCGGCATTCTGCCCGGAGTTATCGCCGGTCTGATTTTGCTGGATTACATGAGTGAAGAATTCAGTGAACTGCTACAGCTGTTACTGGGGATCACCATCATTCTCGGTGGCCTGATGATCATGCTTAAACCCCAGCCGCTGGAAAAACCGTCCCCGGATCTGGCGTTCACCGCCTCCGGCGCCACCGCCGGTTTTCTGGCCGGCCTGTTTAGTATGGCGGGGCCACCGCTGGTGTATCTGTTTTATCGCCAGCCATTCGAACTGCTGACCATTCGCCTGTGCCTGATGACAATCTTTCTCAGCAGCTCCGTCGCCCGTACCGCCATCGTTGGCATTCAGGGTGGCCTGACCTGGGATATGCTGATCTATTCCGTGCTGTGTATCCCGGTGGTGATGTTCTTTACCTGGGTGGGCAAACGTTATCCGCCACCGCTAACGACACCGAATATGCGCCGCCTGGCATTCTTCCTGCTGATCATCATCGGCGCCAGCCTAGTCGTCAGCACCTTCTGAATCCGGTTTCGGTCAGATCTCTTCTGCGCAGGTGAGCGTCTTCCCCCTCACCTGCTTTGCCCCTTACAGCGCGCTTTCATAACCTTTTGGCCTACCCCTTTAGCCATATAGAACGGTTGGCCATATGCAAAGGTAAAATCTGGCACAGGCCCATCCTTTACGCCTACAGTACACTACATCCATAATCGGCGTAATTTGTCTCTTATGATGTTTACAGTTCTGTGCTTTCAGCAGATAAATACGCCACTTAATAACAAACCGTTTTATGTGCCTGATTTTGCCGACAAGCACCTTGCAGCACCTTTAACACCAACATTTAACAGGTAGGAATATGTCCGATATTAAAGTACAACAACCGGATATCATGATTTCAGTACGCGATGTTTTCGGCATCGACACGAACCTTAAAGTACCGGCGTTCAGCGAGCGTGATGATCACGTCCCGGAAATCGATACTGCCTACCAGTTTAACCCTGAAGTGACTCTGGCCATTCTGGCCGGCTTCAGCCGTGACCGCCGCGTCATGGTTCAGGGCCTGCACGGTACCGGTAAATCCACTCACATCGAACAGGTAGCTGCCCGTCTGAACTGGCCTTGTGTACGTATCAACCTGGATGGCCACATCAGCCGTCTGGACCTGGTGGGTAAAGACACCATCGTACTGCGTGACGGTAAGCAGATTACTGAATTCCAGGAAGGCATTGTGCCATGGGCACTGCGCCGCCCGACTGCGCTGATTTTTGATGAGTTTGACGCCGGCCGTCCTGACGTAATGTTCGTTATCCAGCGTATTCTGGAGCGTGACGGTAAGTTCACCCTGCTGGATCAGAACGAAGTTATTCATCCTCACAGCCACTTCCGTCTGTTTGCTACAGCAAACACCGTCGGTCTGGGTAACAGCACCGGTCTGTACCACGGTACTCAGATGATCAACCAGGCGCAGATGGACCGCTGGAACATTGTGACCACCCTGAACTATCTGCCAACGGCTGACGAAGTGAAAATCGTCCAGTCCCGTCTGCCAAGCTTCAACGATGAAAAAGGCCAGCAGCTGGTTGAATCCATGATCGCCGTTGCCGACCTGACCCGTAAGAGCTTCGCTGCTGGCGACATCTCTACCCTGATGTCTCCGCGTACCGTTATTTCCTGGGCGGAAAACATCGAAATCTTTAACAACCCGGCCATTGCCTTCCGTCTGTCATTCCTGAACAAGTGTGACGAAGCTGAGAAGCCGATGATCGCTGAATTCTTCCAACGCTGCTTTAACCAGGAACTGTCTGAATCCTGGGCCCATCAGGCTGCTGAGGTAATGGCAGATGGCCAGCACTAAGTTGGAAATGTCCGAACTGGGCAGGGAAGAAAAGGAAAACGCTCCCCGGGTCGAAAAACTGCAGCAACAGGTTGAAGAGATCTGTGGTGCCATTGTACGTGCCGCCGCGAACGAACCTCAGTTTCGTTTCCGTGGCCGCCGGCCGGAAATTGGCGGTAAGCCTTCCGGTATCCGTGCCCCGCACCTGCAGCCGGATCTGAACAGCGATGACTTCGGTTCTTTCCGGGGCGCCGCCGACGGCATCGCCCTGCGCCTGCAACTCAGCGACATTGAACTGCACCGTTCCCTGATTCCGAAAACCGCAGTAGGTCAGCTGTTATTCGAGCTGATGGAGCAACTGCGGGTCGAGTCTCTGGTACCTGACTGCTATCCGGGTATGAAAGCGAACCTGCAACACCGCTTTGAGCAGTGGTGCTTTCAGTTCCACTCGTCCGGTCTGACAGAAAGCCATGTGGGCCTGCTGGTGTATACCATTGGCCAGATGTTCTGGAGCCGTCTGACACTCAACCACGTGATGGAAATCACCGAAGAGCTGATCGAGCCCCAGCGGATGATGCTGGCGCCTCACACCGGCAAGTACATGACCAACATTCGCAAGATGAACCACGATCAGGCTGCCTATGCTGAACAGGCGCTGGGGATCATCGCGGTGGTTGATGAGCTGGTTGAAGCCTATAAAGGTGAAGACAACGACGACGATACCTCCGATGAGGATATGGAAGAGCTGGTTAACAGCTTTGGCCTGATCCTTTATCCGGATGCCGGTCTGGAAGGTACCATGGGGGTCAACGGCCCGCAGGTCACCGCCACGGATTACCGGGAACTCATGCTGCAGCTGGAAAAATACAAAATTTATTCCACTGAAAATGACCGGGTCATCCACGCCAGCAAGCTGGTGTCTGAAGATCAGCGTATTCGCCTGCGTGAAGAACTGGAACAGCGCATTAAAGGTCAGGGGGTTAACGTGCCCCGCCTGGCCCGTGATCTGGCAGCGATTCTGTCGTCGCCGGAACTGGACGGCTGGAACTTCGGTGAAGAATCTGGCCATCTGGATGCCAAGCGTCTGACCCGTCTGGTGACATCACCGGAATACCGGCAGATTTTCCGTCGTGAACGCTACCAGCCAAAAAGTAATTGTTTGGTGACTTTCCTGATGGATAACACCGGTTCGATGAAAACCCATATTGCCTCCATTGCCACACTGATGGAAATCATGTGTCGGGCGCTGGAACAGGCCGGTGCCAGCACCGAAGTGCTGGGCTTCACTACCCGGGGCTGGCAGGGCGGCAAAATTTATAAACAATGGCAGCGCCGTGGCAAACCGGAAAATCCGGGCCGCCTGACGGAACTGGAACACATTATTTATAAAGACGCCGACACGCCAATCAAGCGGGCCCGGCTGGACATGGCAGCCATGCTTAAGCCAAGTCTGTTCCGTGAAGGTATCGACGGCGAAGCCCTGCTGTGGGCTGCTGACCGGATGACCGCCCGTTCAGAAGAACGGCGTATTCTGATTGTTCTGTCCGACGGTTGCCCGATGGAAACCGCCACCAACCAGAACAACCCGGAAGATTATCTGGATAACCACCTGCAACAGGTCGCCGGCATGCTGGAAACCCGCGGTGATATTGAACTCTATGCGCTGGGCTTCGGTCTGGATCTGAGTACTTATTACCGCCACAGCCTGGCGCTGGAACTGCCTGAACGTTTGGAAAACGGAGTCTTTAAAGAGATTCTGCAGATGATCGCCAAATACGGCCGCCGCTCACGCTAAAGGCCTTTTTGGCCTGCCCTTCCCGGCACCGGAAACCGCTTGGTTTCTGGTGCCATTTCAAACAAAATACTGGCCCTAAGCCCTACTAAGGTATGAGCATAGAATACGCGCCATCGTCCGGCAGGATCTGTGTGTCTCCACAGTAACCACGCTGCCAGCAGCGGGTTCTGCAGAGAGTTCCCCCAGATACACAGATCGGACGGCATACCTGAAACAGTCCTAAAGAAACACGTTCAGCCCACTGAACAAAGCTTCCCTCAGCTGTCTCAGCTCAAATAATAAGAAACATGTAATCCATGATTACCGGCACAACGCGCTTCCACAAGAAGTACAGGGTTCCGGTTCGCTGGCTACGGTCTGAGTGCTCCGTACCGGCAAAGCCTCATCTATACTGAGTACAGTAGCCATTGCGGTAGTAATGATAATATTGTTACTGTAATGCCCGGATGAATAACATATTTTTTGAGCCCGGTTATCCAAGCGATGATAACCCCTGAATGAGAACACGCAATAATGTCTAAGTATCCTACCCTGACTAAGATGGGCATTACCTCTGTCGAAAACATCGATAAATACACTGTACAGCACCAGGGCGAAGTAGATGTACTCAAGATCTACTACAAGCGTCCAAAAGGTTCATTACTGTCCCGCAGCAAGAAGTTTTCTTTCATGCGCGGCCGTAACTTCCTGCCAATCGAAGCCCGTAACTCCAAGGCTTTCGATCAGATGGAAAGCATTAACCCTGAACTGATGCACGCAATCGATGAGCTCAAACAACTGAATGCAATGCGTGAAAAAGACAGTAATATGGATCCTAAGCAACGCATGATTAAAGATCTGGATCACCTGGAAAAAGTGATGACCTCCAAGATCGACGATCTGCGCCGCCAGATTGAAGAAATGAAGTAAGCCACTTCAGATACAGAAAACGCAGCCTAAACGCTGCGTTTTTTTTTAGCCTGTAGCCCTTATCCCTTTTGCCAGCGAATCAGACAGGGGTGCCGGTAAAGTACTTCTGAATCCAGCTTCAGGCCGTTATTCTCCTGCTGCCATTGCAACGGCATCACTTCACCTTTGGTCAGATCCGCCAGCCGGGCGGCACCTTCAACTTTGCAGGGCATACTGATCCGTTTGAGATACACAGGCTGCTCCGGCAATACCAGTGCAAACACCTGCTGGTCACTGCTGAACAGCTGCACTTCCCCATGGTCAACCTTCTGACTGCCTATTGACCGTAGGTTGCTCGCACCCATCAGCTCTGAATACAGATTACTGACCACCAGACTGGCACTGCGGGGATTATAACGGCGGTCTACCACACCGTTTTTAACAAAATAACCACGGTCATTATCGGCAAAGGTATCCACAAACACATCAACGCTGCTTTGCGCTTTAGCCGCAATCAGGCTGCTGGCGATTCGCCGGGCAATCGCCGCGTCATCATAATTAGCTTCGGCTGGGTTTTCCCCCGCGAGCCGCAGGTGAAGCGAGAACCGCAGCCTCATTGTTGCGGCGATGTCTGCTGCTGCAGCCACTGCATCTGAAGGTGACTGATTGAGACCGATCCGTAACACAAAACCGCTGATCACGCCGTCCAGCAAACAGCTGTCCAGTACCTCCTGCATCCGGGCCTGATCATCCAGTTTAAATCCATGATTAATCACATGAAAATACCGGTCACCGCTTTGCTTCACATCTGCATGGGTATGTAACCGGGAAAGATACACGGGCACATCAAGCTCAGGTTTGAGATGCCGTAACTGCCCCGCCACTTTATCCAGATCCTGACTGGCATATGCCACTTCCCAACTGTGTACCAATGCCTGATGCTGTAGCAAACAATTCCGTTCAGCTTCATTCAGCAGGCCAAAACTGAACACAGTGAATTCATGGCCATGCTGCTTTAATACCGCCATCCGCTCACGAACATAATCATCCTGCAGATCATGCAAGGGTACCCGCAGTTTCTTCACGCCCATTTCCCATAGCGCCATCAGTGGATAGTCGTTACGAACCGGTTTACGGATGAATTCATCCAGCCCGCCGGAAGGGGGGATTTCCAATACTTCAGACCAGGTCTGTCGCAAATCAAATCCCAGCGGTGCATGACTTTGCTCCAACGGATGCACCGGCGTACAGCGAGCTTCGGCAGGCAGTACAGTTTGCTCACCTCCCAACTGACCATAGGTGCGGATGCTGTGACACACATGACCATGCTCATAAACATTCACCTGCAGGTACCCAAGCTTGGCATCTTCGTTACGGCCATGCTCCTCACCTTCCAGCGGCGGTACCCGGTACATTTCACTGTAATCCTGGCGAACAAAGGCTGTTGAAGGCAGCAGATAACAATCCGTTGCCCCAAAGCGGTTGTACCAGAAGTTGTGTACGTGCCCGGCAAACAGAGCTTCAACCTCATACTGATCCATCAGCCCCAGCAACCAACTGCGCCCGGGCTCAGCAATGTTGTCGTAGTGCTCAGGCTCAGAAGGCTCGGTGAGAAACGGCGGGTAATGAATATTGATAAAAAAGCGCTCGCCTATGTGCTGCTGCAGATAATTCTCCAGCCACTCCTGCTGTGCGGCTTCTGCCGACATACCGGTATTAATCACCGACGCATTCACCACCAGAAAATGTATGCCTTTATGTTCAAAGGCATAATAATGCGGACCAAAATACTCTTCCCACAGGGCCAGATAATCATCACACACCACCCCGGCCGGGGCCCAGTCGATGGGTTTATCCCCCACGTCATGATTACCCGGTACCAGATGCTGGGGGCAATTTAAGTTGGCGGTTTGCTCCAGAAAGCGCTCAACCGCATCTTTATAAGCATGGGGTACGCCGGGCACCGGATGAATCAGATCTCCGAGATTAATCACAAAGTCCGGCGCCAGTGCGTTAATGTCTTGCACCACATGTTTCATCCGGCCATTCGCCAGACGGTTCACCGGAAACGGTGAGTTAGACACCATATCCTGCTCACTGAGGTGGGTATCGGCCACCACAATCATTGAGAACAGCTTCTTACCAAGCGCCTCATTTTCCACAGAGTTTTGCATGTTTATTTCAGCCATCAGTATTTACCTAATTGTTTTTATTAGCAGAAACACCAAATCCGGAACGAGCGAACCCGCAGCGCAACAGCACTGTAAAAATTTAAATGTTGATATTTCTGGCAGGTCGACAGATACCGGCTGTTTAGCCGCAGCCGGTACAACCGCCCAGGCCTGTCATCTCTGAGCGGTAAGACAGGTGTGAAGGTTTACTTCACGACCAGTACATTCACACGGGCAATTGACGTGATCTTGCGGGAAATGCTACCTATGAGCATGCCTTCCACCTGCCCAAGCCCCCGTGTGCCCACCACGATAAGATCACATTCATGGCTGTCAGCCGCTGCAACGATGGCACCGGCAGGGTCCCCCTGAACAATTGCCTGATCGCAGCTGTCCAGCCCCATCTCTTTAGCGATACCTGAAGCGTGCTCAACAATTTCCTTACCCGCCCCTTCCAGTGCTTCCTGCCGAAGCTGATCCAGTGAGTTTTGCTTAACAAAGCGCTTCAGCTCACGGGGGATTTTCATATTGCGGATAACATGCACGACCAGTAACTCAGCGCCCAGCTGAGCAGCCAGCTTTGCCGCCGATTTAACAGCCAGAAAAGACGTATCCGAACCGTCTACTGCGACACAGATTTTGTTATACATATAACAGCCTCCACCCCCGGCATGCCGGGGGCTCCAGATTAAAATCAGCGACCACTTTCAGCGGTGGTCATTGGTTTAGGCTTACTGAAATAGCTCTTAACCAGCATACCCAGCGTAATTGCCGTCAGACACCAGAACACGATACAGATCGGGCTGCGCACAAAAATATCCACGCTGCCTTCTGATAGCAGCAGTGACTGACGGAAGTTATCTTCCAGCAACGGCCCCAGCACGAAAGCAATCAGGAAAGGTGCCGTCGGGATATCCAGACGCAACAGGGTAAAGCCCACCAGCCCCATCACCAGCATCACCAGTACATCAAACAGGTTGTTATTCACGGCATAGGCACCATAGGTGCAAAGGATCAGCACCACCGGATACAGCACCCGGTTAGGTACATCTGAAATTTTACTGATGTACTTAATCGACAATTTACCGATCAGGAACAGATAGGCGGAACTGAGCATGATGCCAATGAAGATCGCATAGATCATATCGATATTGTTCTGGAACATGATCGGCCCCGGTGTCAGGCCGTGGATCATAAAGGCCCCCAGAATAACCGCCGTGATTACATCCCCAGGAACACCCAGTGCCAGTAACGGAATCATGGTTGCCCCGGCAACACCGTTATTACCGGCTTCTGCTGCGGCCACCCCTTCGATTTCACCTTTACCGAAATTGTCAGAACGGGGAGACGTGCGCTTGGCCTCACTGTAGGACAGGAAAGCAGCCGGTGCGCCGCCAATCCCCGGAATAGCACCGAGGACAACGCCAAATAAACTGCCGCGGAAGATCGATTTAAAGCAACGCTTAAAATCCGCAAAGGTCGCATGTGCCCCTTTCAGCGCATTGGTTTCCAGATCCTGGAATACCGGCTTGGTAAAGTGATTGAGAATTTCCGGCAATGCGAACAGACCAATTAATACCGGAATAAAGTTCAGACCGGCCATCAGTTCATATTCGTTGAATACGAAACGCTCGGTTCCGTAAACAATGTCCAGGCCGACAGTGGCCAGTATCAGCCCCAGACAGGCTGAGATAACCCCCATCGCCAGACGGTCACCGGATACACCGGCAATAATCGTCAGGGCAAAAATGATCAGGGTAAAGAATTCCGGCGGGCCGAACTGCAAAGCAAAACTTGCCAGAAAACCGGCCAGCAGAATCAGCGCCAGATTCGACATAAAATCTGCAAAAACAGAAGCATAAAGTGCGATATCCAGCGCCTTACGGGCCTCCCCCTTGCGGGATAAAGGAAAGCCGTCCAGAACTGTACAGGCCGCGGCCGGTGTACCCGGCGCCTTAATCAGAATGGCAGTAATGGAACCGCCATAAAGTCCGCCTTTATACACCCCCAGTAACAGCAGGATGCCGGTCACCGGATTCAGTGAAAAGGTAAATGGCAGTACCAGCGCGACACCCATCGGCGTGGTCATACCCGGAATCGCACCGGTTATGGTCCCGATCAGCACCCCGGCAAACACTGCAAGAACATTGTCCCAGTTCAGAAACAGGACAAATGCATCAGCTATATTTTCAAACATTTTTTATTATCTCCCAATGCACATCCGTACTATGACTGAAACATACCCAGGGGCAGCGGCACATTGGCTACATAGGTAAAGAAGTAATACAGCAATACCGGCAGAATCACCGCTGTCGGCAGCAATATTTTCAGCCGGCGTTCGCCGCCCAGAAGCATGAGTCCCAATAAGACAACACAGGACGAAACCACAATGCCAAGGTGAGTAATTGCAAAGTAATACACAAACACCGCCAGAATCGCCGTCGCCAGTTTCAGTGATGCTACGCCGAATGACAGTGACTCACCCTCATCTTCGTCATCCCGGTTACCCGCCGGAAACATGCCCTGAAACAAAACGATCGCGCCGGCAATCGCCAGGCAAATCATGACAATCTGTGGCCAGAAATCCGGCGATAATGCGGCAATTTCAACACCGCCGGGTAACACCACTCCGGACGGAATAATCGCCAGTAATCCCAACAGCGCCAGCGCGACAACGCCACTGCCGATGATCAGATCCCAGGCTCTGGGAGTCAGCATAACCCTTCCTCCCTGTTTTGGCCTGAATATTCATTCGCTGAGTGTGTATAACCAGACTCAGCAGCTACGCCACTGCTGTGATAACAGCCACCGGTCAGGCCGGCGTTCATGGCTTTTCTCTCAGTGGAATTTCTCAAAGTACAGCCCTCTTATTGTTATTGTGTTGCGCATTTTTTGATCGTTTAAGAGCCGCTTAAGCTCTTTAATCTAATTACTTACAGTAAGTAATTTATTATTTATAGCTAAAAGACCTTCAACCTGCAAGAAAATCAAACCGATTATTTTTCATCCAAACAGGCAGGCAAAGCGCTGCCGGCCCGCTAAACAACTGGTCACTAACAGGAAAAACCGGATAACCATATGATTCGTAACTATCAGATTTCAAAACATTCCTTCTTTTCCCGCAGGGAGATTAAATACCCCGCCCTGCGTTGAACCCAATGGCAGAAAGCATTATTGTTACTTATATTACTTTCAGTAAGCAATAAGTACGCATCCATCAGTACTTTTCCGGATTGGAGCCACTCATGTCCAGCGAACAGCAGCGTTCCCGTGTCGATTTAGGCCGTGCAAACCGCCGCAGTGTATTAGCAGAAATACTTTACAATGCCCCTATCGCCCGGACAGAGATCGCCGAACGCACGGCATTAACCGGCGCATCCGTGTCACGCATCACCCGTGACCTGATCAATGCAGGCCTGGTGGTTGAAAGCAGCGCTTCAATCCCCCAGAACCGCTCGGGACGTCGTTTGATTGAGCTTAACCTCAACCCCACCGGCGCATACGTTATCGGTATCAGCATTAACGCTTTCGCTCAGTGGGTCAGCCTGTCCGGACTGGATAACAACATCATTGCCCGCCAGCAACTGGCACTGGAATGCGTCGACGATCCGAATGACGTACTCAACAGGATCATTGAAGCGGCGCAGACAATGATCGAAGAATCAGGCATAAACCGGCAGCAACTGATCGGCGGCGGTGTGGCCATTGGCGGTGCAGTTGAACCTAAATCCGGCCGTCTGCTGTTCTCTTCAACGATGGACTGGGGAGAAATGGACATTGCGCCACTGATGTCCGAACGGCTGGGCATTCCTATCTGCGTAGAAACCGTCCCTAACGCCCTTAATCTTGCCGAGACCCGTTTCGGCATTACCAAAGGCCAGCGTAACGTGGTGATGCTCAACGCTTCATTGCGGATGGGTGCCAGCCTGTTACTGGATAACCAGTTGCGCCGCGGAGTGCGTTTCTCTGCTGGCCAGATCGGCAAGTTACGTTTGCATCAGGCGGATAAGGCCGAATCCACCCTGTTGCTGGACGAGGTCGCGGCAGGTATCGCTGTGCTCAGTAAACTGACCGGAGAAGCGGATCTCACCAGTGGCCGCCGGGCAGCCGATACTCTGATGCAGTTGAAAAGTGCATCTGTCGGCGGTGATCAGGCCGCCACCGATGCCTTTTATCACGCCGGCCAGATGCTCAGCCAGACCATTGATGTTGTCGATACTCTGTTGCAGCCGGAAACAATCCTGCTGGCAGGCCCGATGGCGACGGTTCCTGCCTATATCGATGGCGTACTGGATAACTTCCGTCACGACGACAGTCAGGAATGCAGCAGCGGTGATAACCTGCAGGCAAACATTCTTGTCAGCAACGTCAGCCCTGAACAGGCGGCTATTTACCTGGCTTTCAACGAGTTTCTCGCCAGCCGGGATATAGAACTTAGCCAACTAACGGATACCGACTGAAGCTCTGAATGTACAAAAAAGATATTGGCATTGGTCTGGCAGGCATAACCCTGGCGCTCAGCGGAATTTTTTATCTGATTCCCCGCTTTATCGTGGTGCCACAGCAACTGGACAGCCTGGCCCTTTCGCCGGCATTCTGGCCAAACATCATCATGGGTATTCTGCTGTTCACCAGTACGGTAATCCTGTTTCAGGGGCTGGTTGCCCGGCGCAGACAACGCTGTAGCCCGACAAAGAAAACCGATTCATTATCCACAGAATCTACCGATACATATCCGCTGGACGGACCACGTACTATCGTTCTCTGCGCCGCCGTGGGTATATTTTTCTGTTATTACTGGCTGATTGACCATATAGGCATTTTGCTCAGCTCAGTATTGGCATTACTGGCCCTGATGGGGCTGGGCGGTGAGCGCCGTCTGAAAGTACTGCTGCCACTGGCCATCATATTGCCGGTGGTGCTGTATTACTTCTTTACCCGGGTTGCCCATGTATATCTGCCACAGGGTATTTTTTACTCGTATCCCTGAGTTATACCCTGCCACAGCAACGTTTAAACTTCTTACCGCTGCCACAGACACAGGGGCCATTGCGGCTGACACTGCCCGGATCTACCACCTGTATTCCTTCCCGGCGGGCGCGGATTTGCGGATGCTGCATGATATCCGCCGCCGAGCGCCCGTGACGGATCAACTGTGCCATCTGATGAATCCAGGGGCCGGCATGCTCAAAGAACGCCATATAGGATTTACACAGGTAGTTCAGTCCGTAGGTGCCATCGTGGGTTTCATTGAAACGGTGCTTCGGACAACCGCCATAACAGGCTTTCTGATAATCACAGCTAAGGCATTTATCCGGCAGAGTTTCATATTTCGCTGCCCCAAACGCCTGCTGCTCTGCAGATAACGCCATGCTTTCCAGCGATGTTTCATAGGCATTGCCCAATTTGTATTCCGGATACACATAATGATCGCAGGAATACACATCACCGTTATGCTCCATGACCACACCGCCGCCACAGTTTTTGGTGTAGATACACAGACTGGAAGGTTTACCCAGCCAGATCTCCAGCTGCACATCGAACAATTGTACTGACACCTTCCCCACATCAGCCTTGATCCATTCATCAAAGGCATCATTCATAAAGCGGCCATACCCCCCTTCCGTGACACTCCACTTCGTGACCTTATGATATTTCTGCTCCCCCTGATCCGGCGGAGCAGACAGATGCTGTTGCGGGTCAAAGCGTTCCACCAACGGGATGAACTGCATGTTCTCAGAGCCCATGTCCCGCAGGGCACGGTAAACTTCAGCCCCGGCGTTCTGGTTATGTCTGCCAATTACCGTCATGGTGTTAAAAGGCACGTCATATTCCTTAAGCCAGTTAAGCCCTTTCATGACCTTGTCGAAGCTGCCACCGCCTTTGAGGGTTTTACGGTACTTGTCATGAATCTCCTTCGGCCCGTCGATACTCAGTCCGATCAGGAACCCATGCTCGGCAAAAAACTGTGCCCAGGCCTCATTAATCAGAATGCCGTTAGTCTGAAAATGGTTATGGATAACCTTATCTTCCGGACAATATTGCTTCTGCAACGCCACCGCTTTCTCAAAATACGCCAGCCCCCGCATGGTCGGCTCGCCCCCCTGCCAGAGAAAATTGATCTCTTTACCCGGAGCATGTTGTTGGCTGCGGATATATTCCGGCACATATTGCTCAAGCAGCAACTCATCCATATTAAGAGAATTCGCTTTACGTTCTTCAAGGTAAACGTTGTCTTCCTTTTCCTTATAGAAGCAGTACTCACATTGCAGATTACACTTCGGCCCCGTGGGCTTGGCCAGCACATGAAACGGCGTTGCCGGCTGGCTGTGAAAGGTATTGGCAGGATTAAATTCAACAGGGCTGGACATACACTCACCTCACGGGCCCTTACATACCAGGGTATGTAAACATCTGGTTTATCTGATTTGTCTGGGTTGCTGGCAGGTCGCTGTGTTTAATTGTCTGGTTACAAACAGCTAAAAACAGCCCCCGGAAAAACAGACGCCGGGCAATACCCGGCGTCATAACACCGCTTATTCAGGTTTAAACGGTGTCGGCTCAACATACGGATAACGGGCTTTTGCCTTGGTCTGCACCGCACCGATGTGCCGCACGTAGCGGGCATCTTTACTGTGCTTCACTTCATAGGCCCAGCTGTCATCCTGTTCATTGGTAGTATTTTTGATTAACCAGCGTTCTTTCTGGGTCGCAATTGCCCGGCGCTTGATATCTTCAGGGTCCCAGCCATCCAGACAGATCGCCTTCAGTTCAGCCTGAATCGCGGCATAATCCGGCGTATCCGCCAGGTTATTCAGCTCCAGCGGATCGCTTTCCAGATCGAATAACTGATCAGGATAATTATGGGTATACATGAACTTCAGGCTGCCCTTCTTCACCATACGGCAGGGCTCAACCACCCCTTCGCCGGTGTATTCAGAGATCACCACATCACTCCAGCCGGAACGGTCGCCTGTCAGCAGGCCGGTCAGTGAATTACCGTCCATCGGTGAGGCGAACTCAGGCATATCTCCGTCGGTGGCAATGTCCACCAGCGTCGGCAACAGATCCACCAGGGATACGTTTTCCTTAATCCGCGCCGCTTCATAACCTTCCGGATAGCAGACAATAAACGGCACCCGTACGGAGTTTTCAAAGAAGCTTTGCTTATACCACATCCCCCGCTCACCCAGCATTTCACCGTGATCCGCGGTCAGAATCACCACGGTATTTTTGTCCTGCCCGGTGGCCTTCAGGGTATTCATGATATTGCCGACTTTATCGTCGATATAACTGGTCATACCGTAATAGGCATGGCGGGAGGTTCTGATGTTTTCATCGGTCACATCATGCTTTTCCTGCGCGTGCGCGTAGTGCAGCCACTTACTGTGCTGATCCAGCTCCTCAACCGGGATCGGATCAACCGTCGGCATTTCAATTTCATCGTGATCGTAACGGTCCCAGTACTCTTCAGTAATGATGTACGGGGAATGCGGATGGGTAAACGATACCGTCAGGAAAAAGGGTTTATCATTCTGGAAACGGGCCAGATCGTGGATTTTCTGCACCCCGGCATATTCCACTTCATCGTCGTAGTCCATCTGTAAACTGCGGACACATTTGCCGGAATCCACCACGGCGCTCATATTAATGCCGGTCGGCCGGTACTTTTCACCTTCAATCCAGTCCGGTACCCAGGAGAAATTAGACGGATAAATATCCGTGGTAATCCGCTCATTAAAACCGTGCACCTGATCAGGGCCGACAAAATGCATTTTGCCGCACAGAACCGTGTGATAACCGCTGCCCCGCAGATAATGGGCCAGTGTCGGAATTTGCCCCGGCATTTCGGTAGCGTTATCCCAGCACTCAATGTTATTGGCTAACCGCCCCGCCATCATAGATGCCCGGGAAGGCACACACAGCGGGAAATTACAGTAGGCGTTTTCAAACACCACGCCATTATCGGCCAGTGCCTGGATATGCGGTGCTTTAACCGTTTTATGACCATAGGCAGGTAATACTGACGGGGTCAGCTGATCCGCCATGATCAGAACAATATTGGGTCTTTCTTGCTTAGACGACATCATTAGTACCTTTTTCTCGTTGTCATCAGTACATTCGTCCGGGCGTCAGGGTATACCTGCGCCTTGCGTTGTCACGCCACAGACTTTATTCGGTAGTGCCGGCCCGGAAGACAATTCCGGGCCGAATGAAGCTGAGTCGCTTCGGGTATTGGTTTACTTAGTAATCAGGCTTACTTAATGGCCAGGCCGAGACGGTCAACAACGTCTTTGAAGCCGGTATATTGCTGTTCAACAAATGACTTGGTATCAGCAGAACTGCGGATATCAGGGATAGAATTCAGACGCTTGGTCTGCTCGATCCAGGTATTGTCCTGCTTGGTTTTAGACAGAACATCACGCCACTTGTCAGTTACTTCAGCAGGCATGTTCTTCGGCCCGTACAGTGCGCTCCAGCCAACGATGACTTCCAGATTTTTGTGCCCCAGTTCAGCCACTGTAGGTACATCTGCCACATCACTGAAACGTTCTTCAGAGGTCACGGCAATGGCCCGTAACTGGCCAGACTTAATACCGCCAATGACACCGGAGAGGTTCTGGAACATCACATCCACGTGACCACCGGTCAGTGCTGCAGCCGCCTTACCACCCCCTTTGAACGGAATGTGTTGCATGGCACCTGCCGGTAAACCCAGTTCATCCAGCATCATCACTACGGCGATATGCAGCAGTGAACCGACACCGGCCGAGGCATAGCTCAGCTTTTCGCCGTCTTTAACAGCCTTCACCAGATCATCAAAGGTTTTGTATTTCGAATCTGCATTCACCACCAGCGCAAAGGGATTCTTTTCCAGCAGGCCTAAGAAGGTGAAGTCGTCCCACTTATAAGGAATACGGCGGTTAATTGCCGGCACTGCAGCCTGAGAACCCACCCGGGCCAGCAGCAATGTATGCCCGTCCGGACGGGACTTGGATACATAAGCAGAACCGGTCACACCGGCGGCACCGGTTCGGTTGGTCACAATGACATCAGCACCGAGGTAATCCGGTACCACTGCCGCCAGATTTCGTGCCGCCAGATCAGCAGCACCACCCGGACCATATGGCGAAATCAGAGTAACGGGTTTACTTGGATACTCTGCCTGCGCCAGCGTGGCGCAAGTCATAAGTGATACGGCGGCTAGGCAACGCCGTAATGTCGATTTAATCGGGAACATTATAGATCTCCGTTTTGCCTGTCTGCGATCTGCGGTTAAGCAGAATCTATTGTTATTTTTTGACGTGACAAAATTAAGATAGCACTATTAATTACAGTAAGCAATTAATTGAAATTAATTACACGACTCTACACAACCGCTTCCCTCACCACGCTAACTAACTGTTTATAAATGCTTTTCACAAAAAATAATTTCTTACGCCTGAATTGCATGAAAAACTGTCCTGACCATTACCCGTTCTCAGACACAAAAAAGGCGCCCTCACAGGCGCCTTTTATACTCTTTAATTTATCCAGCATCCGCTATGTGTAGCTTAGCAGCCATAAACTGATGCTCGGGAAAAAGGCTACCACGACCCAGGTTACCATCAGCGCATACAGATACGGCAGTGTTGAACGTACCAGCTGCAGATAAGGTATCCCCGTCATACTGCTGGCCACATACAGGTTCAGACCATACGGCGGTGTAATAAAGCCGATCGCATCACCGATCAGGAACAGTACGGCAAAATGAATCGGATCTACCCCGATTGACGCCGCAATCGGTGCCAGAATCGGTGCCAGAATAATTGTGTTAGGCAAGCTTTCCAGTACGGTACCGGCCAGCAATACAATCAGCAGACAGGCGAACAGGATCGGATAGTAACCGCCCAACATATAGATCAGTTCGGTCAGAAACTCCTTCGCGCCCAGTAAAGACAGTACCTGCTGCATCACCACCGAAATTGCAATCAATGGTGCCAGCATGCCGGTGATCTGGCCGGAACGCATCAGAATAGCCGGCAGTGCCGATATCTTGATTTCCCGGGTAACCAGTACCCCTGCCAACAGACAGAAACCGGTTGTCATACCCGCCGCTTCCGTCGGCGAAAAGGCACCGGAATAAATCCCCCACAGAACGATACCGATCGCCAGGAAGCCCAACCAGGCACGCATACCCGCCTTAGCAGCACGCTTAACCTGAAAGCTCTGAATGTTGCCCCAACCATTCTTCTTACAGATCCAGTAACACACCAGCTGCATGGCGATTACCATCAGAATCCCCGGAATCAGGCCGGCCATAAATAAATCGCCAATCGGCAGATTCATCATAAAGCCGTACACAATGAAGATAATACTCGGCGGAATAATAATCCCCACCGTACCACCGGCTGCAACGGTCGCCGCTGCAAACTTGGTTTCGTAGTTACCCTTGGTCATTTCCGGATGCATGATGCCGCCGATGGTCGCAGTAGTTGCCGAGTTCGACCCGGAAATCGCCGCAAACATACCGCAGGCACCCAGAGAAGCCATCCCCAGACCACCGCGTAACCAACCCAGGCAGGCATAGGCAAAGTCAGAAAGCCGTTTGGCAATACCGGCAGCATTGATTAAGTCACCGGTAAGAATGAACAAAGGTAAAGCCAGCAGGCCGTAGAAACTTAAGCCTTCGTATAAGGTTACCCCTACGTTGGCCAGTGTAAAATCGATGACCAGGCTGACGCCCACCACCCATAAAGAAATGACCAGAAAGATCGGCACACCGACGATAAACAGTGCCGTGACCGCAAGGCTGATCAATGTAATCAGTAAACCATCCATCAGATTCTCCTCAGTCGAACAGCGCAGCTTGCGTGGTTAATGAACGGCCATTTCTGAAGTCATCCACGTCCTGACGCAGGTTCTGTATCACCCGAATCAGAATCAGTGCCCAGGCCAGCGGCGTTGCCAGATAGAACCACCACTGCATAACATCGTCCGTACCCTGCACGATGGCAAAGTTGTCATACGAGATATAAACCTGCTCAACGGAGTAATAGATAACCACTGCGCCCATCACAAACCAGCACACGGCATCCAGAATCAGACAGATAAACTGTCCCTGATAAGGCATCCGCTCACGAACTTCACTGAAGCGCAGATGCGAACGGCGTAAGGTGTTATAGGAGGCTCCCATCCAGGTAAGCCAGAGAAACAGATAGATAGGTATTGTGGTACTCCACGGCGCCTGCTCATTAAAGAAAAAGCGTCGGATAACTTCCACAAAGATAATGCCCGCCATTGAGGTATAGGACACAAGAATTATAAATTTTTCGATATTTCGTTCTGCATAACGCAGCATCGAACCCAGAGACATAGCCAGGCCCTCCACCCATAAAACGGCTGATCGGACAATCAACGGTTTTGAAAACAAATGAACACATTAAAAGAAAGGGCCCCGGCAGCCTGACTGCCGGGGCCTGGTCATGACAGCATAGTCAGCTTTTATTGTTTTAACTTAAACTGACTTCCACCAGCGGCGGGGTTGAACGTTTTCCGCCAGGGTGTCCCGCGGGATTTCACGGGCAATTTTATGGATAGAACCGTAGGTATCCAGGCCGCCGGACCACTTATCCAGACGGTTACGCCACTTCTCCCATGGCTCAGGATTGAACTCAGGCGCACAGATCCGCTCAGCCTTGGCACGCTCCTCGTCAGACAAAGCAGCAACCCGTACGTTGTGAACATCGAACAGCGTACCCGGTAATGATGGTGTGGTTGCACCCACGGTATTCACCAGCGCCGCTTCCTGGGCTGCCTGAATCTTAACCTGTGTCAGGTAAGCAGATTCCATTACAGCATCCTGCAGTTCACCGCTGAAGCTGTCGAACTGCTTGGCGTCCATCATAGTTGCTTCAGTACCGCAGAAGAAACGCAGATCCACTGACTGGGAAACTACCGGTGACATATTGGCGTATGCTACTGCACCTGCCCAGGTTTCTGCACCGTCGATCAGGCCCTGCTTCAGACCATCCAGGGTTTCAGACCAGGCAATCGGTACCGGATTCAGTTCCAGCAGCTGCATCGCAATACGGCCCAGCTGGGTACCGGTTACGCGGTTTTTAGTACCCCGCAGTTCATCAATGCTGGTAATCAGTGGCTTATCTTTCCAGCCAAGGCCCATTTGCAGGCCACGCAGCTCACAGTGTGAGAACAGGAATTGCAGACCGTGACGGGTACGCAGCGGATCACGCAGCAGCTTCTGGCTGTCAGGGTGATAAAGGAAGTGATACTGAGACGCCCGGGTCGGGAACATGTAGGCGTAATCAAGTACGTTCAGATATGGAGCACCACCGGCGGAGTTCTGGGTGGATGCCGTGAACATATCAATGATGCCCTGCTGGGTCTTTTTCACACAGTTAAGCTGACCACAGATCTGGTTGTCACCCACGAACTCAATACGGATTTCACCGTCGGTCCGCTCTTCCACATCCTGAATGAAGTCAATTGAACCCGCACGCTCGATCAGCAGGTTATTTTCGTTAAAGCCCGATGCCCCGAACGTCAGGGTGTGTTTCGCGGCTTTCTTATAGCGTTTCTTGGACGTATCGTCTGCTGCCTGTGCCAACTGTGAAAGAGAGAAACTTCCCAGGGCAGAGGCCGCCAGCATAGTAGAACTCAGACCATAAGTTGACGCGACACGGAAAAAGTCCCGGCGGGAAACCCCTTCCTGATTCGAACCGGATGCACTTACTCGCTTATTCATTGCATATACCTTTAGTTATTTTTATTGCGCTAAATTGGCGTATTGCTCAATGGACAATATAAATAAAACACAAGATTTACACGTTTTCAATTATATTATGATAACAAAAGTCTCATTTATATTAATAAGTGCAACAAATAAGTTTTCAAAACTCATTGATGATGGTTAAAAAGCTGACATCAAATATCCTGACAAATCACAAAAAACCCCTTATAAAACAACAACCTTCAAAAATCACGACTATTCTCCCCCATGCCCCTCCGGTAAGCATTGGATATATAGAACGCCATGAAAAAAAATCTCAGAAAATAATAATTTCAAGAAAAAATATCTCAGTTTGTTTAATTTTAATTAATTGCTTACTGTATTTAATTAATATATTTTTCAAAATTTTTCTTTCAGATTAAATATTAAAATTTCATATATCACTGCAAATGAGACTTTTAATACCGTAGAATACGGTCAATACAGATAACTGGCCGGAACTCACAGTCATGACAGACGCATCCAGCAAAGGTAAAAACTCTTCCATACAACGTGCCCTGCGCATTCTGGAAATTGTCGCCAATGCCAAGCAACCGATTACCCCAACCGAAATTAACCGTGATCTGAACCTGCCCAAACCGACGGTACACCGGCTGTGCAGCCAGCTTGAAGATGAAGGCTTCCTGCAACCCCGTATGGACGGTCGCGGCCTGTTACCGGGTCCGAAGCTAAACGGTATCGCCCTGGGGATCCTGAGTAATAACGATTACCTGCGCGGTCAGCGTCACGTCATTCTGCAACGCCTGTCAGAGCAGCTGGGAGAAACCTGTAATATCTCGATTCCCAACGGGGATCATATGATCTACTTCGACCGGGTCGAAACCCACTGGCCGCTGCGAATTCAGCTGCAAATTAATGATCACGTGCCACTGCACTGCACCGCCAGCGGCAAGCTGTTTCTCAGTGAGATGAGCAGTGTGCAGCGCTCACGGCTGCTCAGCAAACTGCCCATGGATGAACGCACACCGAATACACTGACCAGCGCTGAAGCCCTGAAGCCTGTACTGAGTAAAATCCGCAAAGAAGGTATCGGCATTGATAACGAGGAATTCTTTCAGGGGATGATTGCCGTTTCAGTACCTATCCGTGATAGCCAGGGCCGCCTGTATGCTGCACTGGCCATGCACGCCCCTACCGCCCGTATGAGCCTTGAAGAAGCCCTCAGCAATGTACCGGCAATGCGGGAAGCTGCTGCCGAACTGGCTGAGCTGATGGATGACCAGAACGAATCTTCAGCCAACTGATTGACTGCCATAAAAAAACCTCCGGCGGTAAGGCACGGAGGCTAAGGCTGAAACATAATACGGATCACACAAGAACCGCCAGTGAGATACTCGCTGGCGGCATCTGAATCAGACGGCTTGAGCAACGGTCTGAGCCGCATCTTCCTTGATCATATCCGACGCTTTTTCTGCGATCATAATTGTTGGTGCATTGGTGTTACCCGACACAATCACCGGCATGATAGAAGCATCTACAACCCGTAAACCTTCAATGCCATGCACCCGGAGGCGGTCATCCACGACGGCCATATCATCATGGCCCATTTTGCAGGTGCCGGTCGGATGATAAATCGTGGTCGCCCGGTTACGGGCATATTCCAGTAACTCCTCATCGGTCTGATGCTGAATACCCGGCTCGTGCTCTTCCTGGATCAGTGGTTTCAGTGCCGGCGCATTAATAATGTTGCGGGTCACCTTGATGGATTCAATCGCGGTTTTCTGATCCTCTTCAGTGGCCAGATAATTCGGATGAATCGCCGGGTAATCTGCAGGATTATTACTCTTCAGCTCGATATGTCCGGTACTGGTTGGTCGTAGCTGACATACCGATGCGGTAAAGGCAGAAAAACGGTGGGTGCCGTCGGCCGGTTTATCCGCACTCAGCGGTTGCAGATGATACTGAATATCCGGGCGTTCCATAGCAGCATCGGTTTTGGTAAAGATGCATACCTGACTGGCCGCCATAGTCAGCGGGCCGGTACGGAACAAGGCATATTCCAGACCCATCATTACTTTACGGATCGGATTATTGACCTCATCGTTCAGGGTGATTGGCTTGTTCACCTTATAGATGGTACGGATCTGTAAATGATCCTGCAGGTTTTTACCTACCCCCGGAAGATGCTTAACCACCGGAATATTGTGACGCTGCAGTTCATCCTGATCACCGATACCGGACAGCATCAGAGTTTGCGGAGAGTTAATTGCGCCAGCACTCAGTACGATCTCTTTATTACACTTAATCGTGTGGCTGATACCCTTAATGTTTACTGTCAGACCCACTGCACGGTTACCGTCGAACTCAATACGTTCAACCAGTGCATTGGTCTGGGCACTCAGGTTAGGCCGTTTTAAGGCCGGCCGTAAAAAGCCAACAGCGGTACTGCAACGGGTGCCGTTACGGTTTATGGTCAGCTGGAAATACCCCACCCCTTCCTGGGTTTCACCGTTGCTGTCTTCATTACGGGGAATGCCAACCTGTTCCGCCGCATCAATGAACTTATCGCAAAGCTCACGGCGGATCTTAATATTTGAAACCTGCAGCGGACCGCCGACGCCATGATATTCATTGGCACCCCGCTCCTGATCTTCCGACTTTTTAAAGTACGGCAGAATATCTTTGTACGACCAGCCTTTATTTCCCAGGGCAGCCCAGTCGTCATAATCTTCTTTCTGTCCACGGACATAAAGTAATCCGTTCAAAGAGCTGGAGCCCCCCAGAACTTTACCCCGCGGCCATTCCAGACGCCGGCCATTGATGCCCGGATCCGGTTCCGTTTTATAACACCAGTCAGTGTTCGGATTGTGCATGGTTTTAAAGTAACCGATCGGCACATGAATCCATGGATTCGAGTCTTTATTTCCTGCTTCCAACAGTAAGACGCTGCTGTTTGGATCTTCCGATAACCGGTTCGCCATCACACAGCCTGCGGAGCCTGCGCCGATTACAATGTAGTCATATGCTTGTTGTAGAGACATCAGCATTACCATTTTCTGTATGTTGCTCGCCAGAGAAATCGTGTCCGAAGCAATACTCCGGTTGCAACACTTTTGTTATTCATTCTCGGACGCCCCGGAGGGCGTCCGGCCTTACTGCTGTCACGCCAAGGCATCAGAATTTTATGTTTCTGATACGCAAAGTATCATTTTAATTAAGACAAAAATCAACAATTTTAGGAAAATACGGAATTTTAAGTCTCATTTTTTACTTAAAATGTTGAAAAAATCACTTCTCTCATCCATGCTTGTTTGTAAGCGGCACTTATATAAAAGCGTCATCCTATGGCGATCTGAGCACAGGCCCGATACCATATGCGCATTTCCCGTGCTCCATCTGCAACAAATCATAGGTAGCCAAAACTATGTCAGCACTCTTTCATCTGGATCGCGATAACAGCGCCGCAACGCTGCAGCAGCAGATCCGGGAACAACTGGTGAACGCCATTCTTGGTGGCTACCTGCCTCTTGATGAACCTTTGCCGTCCAGCCGCGGGCTGGCAAAATCACTGAATGTTGCCCGCAATACCATTGTGCTTGTCTATGATGAGCTGGCCGCTGACGGTTACCTGATTTCTAAAGAACGCAGTGGTTACTATGTTGACCCCGACTTTCTGGCCAAGAAACTGGCCGGTAGCGAACGCAGTGAACCCACTCCTGATGAAGCCGCAGATAAAGTCGACTGGCAGAGCAAGCTGAAAGTACAGCCCTGTACCCAGAAAAATCCCAGCCTGGCCCATTCCTGGCAAAGCTACCCTTTCCCGTTCGTTTACGGCCAGCTGGATTCAAAACTGTTCCCAATTGATAACTGGCGAAAATGCTGGCGGGATGCGGTCAGTGTTCAGGCAATCCGGGACTGGACGTCAGACCGCTACGACAGCGATGATCCGCTGCTGATTGAACAGATTCAAAAACGTATTTTGCCTAACCGGGGCATTCAGGCTGACCCGGAGGAAATCCTGATCACAGTCGGCTCACAGCAGGCAATTTATCTGCTGGCACAACTGCTGCTGGATAAAACCAGCTGCTTCGGCATTGAAGATCCCGGCTATGTCAGTGCGGCACATATTGCGTCGGTATTTGGTGCTAAGGTTGCCAGCCTTGAAGTAGATGAACAGGGCCTTATGGTCGATGACCGCCTGAACTGCTGTGATGCGCTATATATAACCCCAAGTTACCAGTGCCCGACCACCGTCACCATGCCGCTGGAAAGACGCCGGGCGCTGCTGAATAAAGCCAAAGAAGAAGATTTCATTGTCATTGAAGATGACTATGAGATGGAAATGAACTACGACACGAACCCGACGCCGGCACTGAAAAGCCTCGACACCCATGACCGGGTACTGTACATCGGCAGTTTATCCAAAACCCTGGCACCGGGCCTGCGAATGGGCTTTCTGGTGGGTCCACGGGCGCTGATTCAGGAAGCCCGAAACCTGCGTCAGTTAATGGTCCGCCACCCACCACTGAACAACCAGCGGGCAGTGGCATTGTTCCTGGCTCAGGGCTATCACGATGCCTTGCTGCGCAAGCTGGCCCGGGCGTTTCAGCAACGCAGTGAAATTATGGCGGCAGCGCTGGATAAATATTTACCCGGCAGCTACACCCAGCCCAGCGGCGGTTCATCTTTCTGGTGTGAATTACCGCCACACATTGACGCTGCAGAGTTAAAGCGACAGGCCACCAAAGACGGTTTGTTAATCATCTCCGGTGACAGCTATCACTTTGCGGCCAATCTGCCGAAAAACTATATCAAACTGGGCTTTTCAGCCATCACACCGGAAGCTATAGAACCGGGCATCCGTAAGCTTGCCCGGCACATTCACAGCCTGGAAGATGATGAATAGTCGGATTTATCAGTATTCACCGCTGGCGACTAACTGTTCGCCAGTGGTAACACAGGCTTGCAGAAAACGCTCAATGTTCCCAGCCTGAGCTGCATCATTCGCCAGAATCAGGCGAATACCGCTGCGTCCCTTATACTGGGCATAATCCACATACGCCCCGCCATTGCGCATCATCGTTTTGGTGATGGCGATGTTTAACCGGCGCAGTGTCTGTTCATCGTCAATCCCTTCGGGCTTAAAGCGAAACACCACATTCAGATATTCAGCCGGTGCAATCATCTCCAGCCGGTCTGTTTGTTCAATCTGGCTGACACACAGGCTTTTCAGCCCCTGTAAGTGATCTATCTTGGCAGCAAAGCCTTTATAGCCCAGCGCCTTCCAGCTTAACCAGACTTTCAGCGAATCCGCCCGGCGGCCACACTGCATTGAGCGTTCACCCAGATTAAAAGCGGCATTCTCATCAGCATGGAACAGATATTCGCCGCCGCCACCACTGAAACACTCTTTAAGCAAACCGGCCTCTCTCACCAGAATAACCGCCGCAGTAATCGGCACGTTCATCAGTTTATGGGCATCCCAGGCGAAAGAATCCGCCAGACCTGAATTCGCCAGCAGATGGCGGGACTGTTCAGAAAACAGTACCGGTGCCCCCCAGGCACCATCAATATGCAGCCACAGATCATACTTATCGGCCACTGCACGGCATTCAAGAACCGGATCAAAGGCACCGACCACCGTCGTACCGGCAGTCAAACTGATATAGAACGGCTGATGACCCGCTGCCAAACTTTCTTCAATAGCTGCTTCAAGCGCCTGAGGACACATACGTCCTTCATCATCCGTCGCCACTGCCACTAAATTGTCTGAACCGATGCCCAGAACATTCACCGCTTTTTGTGCAGAGTAATGTGCCTGATCTGATACATAGGCGATTAAGCGCCGGCCATCTGCACCCCGGGTTTTAAATTCCGGGCAGACTTTGTGGCGTGCCAGCATCATACCGATAAGATTCGCCTGACTGCCGCCGGATACCATCAGACCATCGCCTTCGTTAAAACCAACCAGTGAGTTCCAGTTCTTGATCAGCTCCAGCTCCATCAGTGTCGCCACCGGCCCCACCTGATAGGTATGCATGGTTGCGTTGCTCAGGCTGGTGATCCAGTCTCCGAGTAAAGCTGCATTATTACGGCCGGAATACAGTAATTTGAAGTAATCCGCCTGAGCACTGTCCGGGTTGTAATGCAGATAATCCTGCACCGCCTGTTCCAGCACATCCAGGTCAGCCCCTTCCTGTTGCAGGCTCAGATCCAGAATCTGCTGCAACTCAGATGCCGCCGGTGCCTGAACCACAGGACGGTCACCACGGCTGTAGTCCGCAACAGCACGGTTGAGAATATCCAGATAAGCTTGCATAGGGTTACTCCAAAGGGCAATTCAGTCATTGCCCGGGAGTATAGGCAGCAGAGGTAAATCAGCTCCAATGCTATTTTGCTTAGCAGTGGTTACTATTCGGCATAGCTTCCCGAGAAGGCAGGAATCATCAGGCCTGTAAGTGCTCCCAAAAAGCTTCACAGGCGGTATTGGCCGGTTTACCTAAACGGTACAATTTTATAGACAGTTCAACGCTGGCGAAAGGCTCCTGCAAAATTGCTAACTGGCCGGATGCCAGTTCATCCGCTATCAGGCTTTCCGGAATCCATGCCATACCGTGCCCTTTCAGTACCAGGGCTTTAAGCGCTTCGGACAGAGCATTTTCACAGACAGAATGTAACTGCACTTTATCGGTAAGATCCGCCAGACAACGCTGCTGTAACAAACGCCCGAAAAAAGATTCTGATGGATGACTCAGCAACCGCACCGGGCGCTGTAAATCTTCTCCGAAAAGAAGCTGCCCTTCTTTCACCAGTGACACCGGCACCAGACGGTCAGTCCCCACATGGAGGCTTTCGATATCATCCCGCTGCATTTGCTGAAACACTTCATGGCTGGCATAACTGAGCAAGAAATCACCGTTGCCACTCAGAAACGCGTCCATTGCATCATGAAGGTTGCCTGCTTCCACTTTAATCAGGGTGTCTGAGCCAGACTTTTCAAGTGTCTGCATCCAGTCAGGAAAGAAGGAAACCGCCAGTGCATGTTGCGATATTACCTGTACCTGTTCGCGGGGCTGGCTGATCGCCTGCATTTGCTGACGTACCGCATAGGTCTGGTTGATCAGTTGCTGCGCCTGTTCGGCAAATGCAACACCGGTGGGTGTCAGGGTCGTTGGATACTGATCCCGGTCTACCAGACTGACCCCCAGCCAGTTTTCCAGTGACCGGATACGGCGGCTAAATGCAGGCTGGGTCACAAAGCGCGACTCCGCAGCTTTCGAAAAACTGCCGTGTTCAACCAGCGCCGTAAAATCAATCAACCACTTTAGTTCCATGCGTTACCCTTACCAAATTACTGCTCAACTGCGGCCTATACAGTAACACATCAATGAATCGAGAATCATTAACATTTGAAGGCAATTTAAACACCCTCTTCTGCCCTGTGGTTACCGCTCGAAGCCCTTATAAACCCCTAGCTATGCAAAAAAGTAACCGCTGAAGATCAAAAATAGTATTGGTCAGCACCGGGCCGCCCTTCTACTATCGGTATCAATAACAAATTGAATGTCGCAGCACTCAAACTGCAGACAGATCTGACAAGCTGACGAGGTGGGCCATGGAGTACCTGAAGAAATCTAACGCACCGGTTGCCGAAACCGATGAAAAAATCCAAACAGCTGTTAAAGCGATGCTGGCCCGTATTGCCGATGAAGGTGAAGCGGCGGTACGTGACTACGCAATGCAGTTCGACAACTGGGAAGGCGACTTCATTCTCAGTGATGAAAAACGTGCCCAGCTGATTGCACAGGTACCGGAACAGACTAAACAGGATATCCAGTTCGCCTATAAGCAGGTACGCACCTTTGCTGAGGCACAGCGTGCCAGCATGCAGGAATTTGAAATTCAGTCTGAGCCGGGTGTAAAACTGGGTCAGAAAATCATCCCGGTAAACTGCGCCGGCTGTTATGTGCCGGGCGGACGTTACTCCCATGCGGCATCTGCACTGATGAGCGTGGCCACTGCGAAGGTTGCCGGTGTTAAAAAAATCATCGCCTGCTCACCGCCAAAAGACGGCAGCATCCACCCTGCAATCGTGTATGCAATGGATCTGGCCGGTGCTGACATTATTCTGGAAATGGGCGGTGTCCATGCTATTGCCACCATGGCGAAAGGCCTGTTCACCGGCGAAGCTGCCGATATTCTTGTCGGCCCGGGTAACGGCTATGTTGCTGAAGCCAAACGCTTACTGTTCGGTGAAGTGGGTATCGACGTATTTGCCGGCCCGACTGAGTCAGCCATCATCGCCGATGACAGCGCAGACCCGATGACCATTGCTGTGGATCTGGTATCCCAGGCTGAGCACGGCTATGACTCACCGGTCTGGTTATTCACCACCAGCCGCCGTATCGGTGAAAAAGTGGCAGAACTGATGCCAAAAGTTGCCGCTGATATGCCTAACCATGAGGTCGTACAGTCTGCATGGGACGTACACGGCGAAATCATTCTGTGTGACAGCCGCGAAGAATGCGCAAAGGTCAGTGATGACTATGCCAGTGAGCACCTTCAGGTCATCACCGAAGACTTGCAGTGGTGGGCAGAAAACCTGACTAACTACGGTTCACTGTTCCTGGGTGAAGGCAGCACGGTAACCCATGGAGACAAGTGCTCCGGCACCAACCACATTCTGCCAACCAAGCGTGTAGCCCGTTACAGTGGTGGCCTGAACGTCCAGAAATTCCTTAAGATTCTGACCTATCAGGAAATTGATGAGTCCGCTAACCTGGCCTTCAGCACTGCCGGCTCACGTATTTCCCGGGCTGAAGGTATGGAAGGACATGCCCGTGCCTGTGACTGGCGTCTGCGCAAGTACTATCCGGATACTGAATGGGACTTCCACGTGTACGATCAGAAACGTTACGACTGATCGCAACGCAGTTAACTGCCATATTTCCAGCCCTGCCCCGCAGGGCTTAGTAATTTCAGGATATTGATTATGAAGACTTTCAGTAAATCCTTTACCCAGCAGGAAGCCATCCCTGAAGCAGGCATTGCCGCGGCTAACGAAGTTATGCAGTCAGGCCGTTTACACCGCTATAACACATTGCCGGACGAGCGCAGTGAAACCGATCTGCTGGAAATTGAATATGCCGAATATATGGGTGTGCCTTATTGTCTGGCCTGCTCCTCCGGCGGCTATGCGCTACACGTTGCCATGCGTGCTGCCGGTGTAAAAGCCGGAGACAAAGTACTCTGTAATGCCTTCACACTGGCACCGGTTCCCGGCGCTATTCATAACAGCGGCGCAGAGCCTGTGCTGGTCGACGTTGCTGAAGATTACTGCATTGACCTGGACGATCTGGATGCCAAAGCCGCCAGCAGTGGCGCGAAATTTTTCATGCTCTCACACATGCGTGGTCATTTGGCGGACATGGATCGTATCATGGAGATCTGCGAAAAATACGGTTTGTTCCTCATCGAAGACTGTGCACACACCATGGGCGCCAGCTGGAACGGGAAGAAAAGTGGCACCTTTGGCGATGTTGCCTGCTTCAGTACCCAGACATATAAGCATATCAATTCCGGTGAAGGCGGTTTCCTGACCACCCGTCATCCGGACATCATGGCCCGTGCCATCATGCACTCGGGCTCATACATGTTGTTTGAACGCCACTTTGCGGCCCCTCCAAAGGAAGCCTTTGCGGATATTCGCTTTGAAACACCTAACTACAGTGGCCGAATGGATAACCTGCGTGCCGCTATTCTGCGTCCGCAACTGGCGGATCTGGATACCCAGTGCCAGCGCTGGAATAAGCGCTACCGCCTGTTAGAGACTGTGTTCAACAATTGCCCCGGTATCCATATCCCAGCACGCCCTGCAGCTGAAGATTTTGTTGCCAGCTCCATCCAGTTCTCCCTGCCGGACTTTTCAGAAGCACAGATTCTGGAAGTGGTTGCGGAGTGTGCTAAACGCGGAGTCGTACTTAAATGGTTTGGTGATGCGGACCCTAAAGATTACACCAGCCGTTATGACAGCTGGCGTTACATTAAGGATATGCCCCAGCTACCCAAAACCGAGCAGATACTGAGCAAACTGCTGGATATGCGCATCCCCCTCACGTTCACTGAGGAAGACTGTCAGTTGTTAGGTGAAATCATTTCAGAAGTCGTTAACGAAGAAAAGTAGTCAGCGAGCAGAATCGCTAAGCTCAGGCGAAAAAAAACCGGGTGCAAGCACCCGGTAAAAATACTTATGACAAGAGCCTATTGCCTGGATCGCGCCAAATACGATGTCGGCCATAGTTCGTAAAATGAAAAGAGTCTGGCCAAATCAGACTCTTTCCCTAGCAACCCTTCGGTGAGGTGAGGAAGTGTTGCTAACCACTTACGAGCCAGAGCAATAATACATTATTGATAATGATTATCAACAACTATTGACAATTAATTTCATTTCCTTGCTTTTCCCCTGGCAAGCACTGCTACATCCCCTTCTTTCCGCAGAGATTTATTGCCGTTAAAACACAAGGAAAATACATCCGGATAAGCTAATACTGAATTTCAGACGAAAAAAAACCGGGTGCAAGCACCCGGTAAAAATACTTATGACAAGAGCCTATTGCCTGGATCGCGCCAAATACGATGTCGGCATAGTTCGTAAAATGAAAAGAGCCTGGCCAAATCAGACTCTTTTCCGCAGCAACCCTTCGGTGAGGTGAGGAAGTGTTGCCAACCACTTACGAGCCAGAGCAATAATACATTAATGATAATGATTATCAACTACTTTTAATAATTATTATCATATTTTTTATGCAACTGCTTTTTGCTGCACTACCGGGAAGATCCGGTCATACGCCCAGGTGTATACAAAGGTCATCACAACAACACTGGCCATTACTGCGATATCCATGATCAACGCCTGCCAGAGACTGAATCCCAGCCACCACATAATGATCGGTAAGGATGTCGCCGTCAGGGTAAACTCAAAGCTCAGGGCATGTACGATTCTGCCCATAAAGCTTCGTTCCGTTGGCACTCTGCCAAATGCCACATCCACCCTGTCGTACACATAGTTAAACGCCAGATTGATCAGCATAGCTTTAATACTGAGAATCAGTGACAGCGCCCCCATTTCCAGCAACTCTTTATCCAGTACATAACTCAGCGCCGGGGTAATGGTGCTGATTAACAATATTTCAAAGATAACGGTATAACGAATTCTGTCCCATTTGTTCCGGATAACAATTTCTGTCGCCATATCCACTGCTCCCCATGCCAACATCAAAATTTACAATATGCCGGGTATTCTAATCATCATTCAGATGGAATAAAGTTACTTAGTATCTATATTTCAGATAGGTAATTAAATGCTCAGTACTGATCAGATCACCGCCTTTATCGCCGCCGCAGAACACGGCTCATTCTCTGCGGCAGCCCGCAGCCTGAACAAAGCACAGTCAGCCGTCAGCCACGCCATTCAGAATCTTGAGATTGATCTGGGTGTCGAGCTCTTTGACCGCAGCGCCCGCAGCCCTTCCCTCACCCCGGCGGGGAAAGTCCTGTTACGCAAAGCACATGCACTGCAACAGACCCGGCAAGAGTTCATCGCCCAGGCAGCGTCCCTGAACGGGGCCAATGAAACAGAGATCTGTCTGGCAATTGCTCAGAGCGTCTGGGATCTGCCCCTGTTGGAAGTATTCAGGGAGTTCGAGCAAAAATACCCATATGTCACGCTTGAGTTGCTGGATCCGGGCAGCAGCGATGCCGCCGAACTGATCCGTTCCGGCCGCGCGGATATCGGCCTGATGATGGAACAGGAAATCTATCCCAAGGGCTTTCGCTTCAGTGGTATAGGCTATGCCCGCTTATTACCGGTCTGCCATCCGGATCATCCGCTGGTCGCACAGCAACCGGTCAGCCACCAGCAGCTGCGACAACACCGTCAATTACTGGCCAGTAACCGGAACCCTGACGACCGCAGTCATGAACGTCATTTACTCAGTCCTGATCTGTGGCGTTTTGAAAGCCCGCACGTAATGCTGGAAGCCGTGTGTGCAGGGCTTGGCTGGGCATTCCTGCATGAGTCAGTCATTCGCGAGAAACACAGCAACGGTGAGCTGACTGTCTTACAGCTGGCTTACCAGCAGGTAGATGCCTTTCAGGGAATTGATGTCATCTGGACAGAGCATAAAGCGCTGGGTTCCGCCGGCCAGTGGCTGCTTAACCGTTTACAGGCTGTCAGGGGTAACTCGCCGTTACCGGACGCCTGAGATCAGACACAAAAAAACCGGCTCATGGCCGGTTTTTTTATGACTGAAAATCTTAGTTCAGATTTTCCAGACGCTTGAATGCTGTCAGAGTGTTCAGCAGCAGCATTGCGATAGTCATCGGACCAACACCACCCGGTACAGGTGTGATGTGTGCCGCTTTTTCAGATGCGCTGGCGAAGTCAACATCACCTACCAGCTTGTTCTTACCGTCGCGCTCGATACGGTTGATACCTACGTCAATTACGCATGCACCTTCTTTGATCCAGTCAGCGTTAACCATTTCAGGACGGCCAACAGCAGCAACAACGATGTCCGCCTGACGGCAGATTTCTTCGATGTTCTGAGTGCGGGAGTGAACGATAGTCACGGTGCAGCTTTCAGCCAGCAGCAGTGCTGCCATTGGCTTACCAACGATGTTAGAACGGCCGATAACAACAGCGTTCTTACCGGACAGGTTATCACCCAGTGCGTGTTTGATCAGGTGAACACTGCCGTGCGGTGTACATGGCAGCAGGCTTTCTTCACCGATAGACAGACGGCCAACGTTTACCGGGTGGAAACCGTCAACGTCTTTGTCAGGATCGATTGCGTTCAGTACGGTTTTTTCGTCGATCTGAGATGGCAGTGGCAACTGACACAGAATACCGTGTACATCGTTGTCATTGTTCAGCTGATCAACCAGCGCCAGCAGTTCTTCCTGAGAAGTGGTGGCAGGCAAACGGTGCTCAGTAGATACAAAACCTACTTCTTTTGCCTGTTCGCCTTTCTTGCGAACATAAACCTGGCTAGCAGGATCTTCACCTACCAAGATAACGGTTAAGCCTGGTGCCTTACCGGCTTTTTGCTGAAGCTCAGCAACTTCACCCGCCATTGTTTGACGAAGATTAGTAGCATACGCGTTGCCGTCAATGATATTGCTCATAATTTACCTATCGTAATCCTGTATCGACCCGACACATCTGCATTCCCGGCAGCACAACTGCTATTAAGGGAACTGATATATCCGGGAGCTAAATTAGCCTTGGTTTACGCCCGCCAGCAAAGCATTCTGCGACGCGACAAAACAGCCGTTATGATATAGCTACCACTGTCAGGTTCAAGCGCTTATCGACAAGAAAACCCGGAAATTGGGCAGTGGTAAACACTGGCATGATCTGTAGCAATAGCTGACAGAAAAGCCGGTCATCAGAGCGGTATTATCAGGACAATACTTCAGCAATAATTTGCCAAAAGCGACCTGTATTTGATTAAAGATACAGACCCGGCCAACAGTACCTTCCGGCACTTGCTGTACCCTGCCCCTTTTTACTCTGCCACCTGCAATACCTTGCCGGTAATCGTGCCAAACCTGACATTCGCACCAAAAAAATCTCCTGTCCCAGTCACCTGAGCAGAAGATCGTCATAGCTATACTATTGAACAACTACTTTTGTATAACCCTGGCTGGGGGCTATCCTGCATGAGCGGCGTAAAAGAAGCAACCATGCGACTTAATTTTAGGGCACGACCAGACCAGAGCATACCTCTCTGATCCGGCAATTAAGTCACAGGTTGCCTCAAACCCTCATTAAATACTGGTCATCAGCACTTAATTTTTTCCATTGCCGGATCGTAGAAGGATCGCAGTGACGGTTTCACCGTATAACGTTCACATTCAACTTCGATCTCAAACGCTGCACTGTCCAGCCAGTCCTTGGTTACACCGGCATCGTTTTCGATGTAACCCATTGCAACCGTTGCTCCCAGAGAGTGACAGAACATACCTGCGGTTGTACGGCCAACAATCTTACCGTCAGCAATGATTGGCTCTTCGTGGTAGCAAAGCGGCTCAGGATTCTCGAACAGGAATGCGACAAAGCGACGCTTCAGAGGACCAGCCTCTTTCTGTGCCAGTAAGGCTTCCTTACCGATGAATCCACCTTCTTTATTAAAGTCAGAAGCAAAGCCTAAACCTGCTTCCAGCGCGGTATCTTCGTCGGTGATGTCGTGACCCCAGTGACGGTAGCACTTCTCCATCCGTAGGGAGTTCATGGTGTGGTAACCGTAAGGACGGATACCGAACTCTTCGCCGGCTTCATTGACCAGATCATAAACGCTTGGCGCAAATTCGGTTGGGATATACAGTTCCCAGCCCAGCTCACCTACATAGGTAATACGGGATGCGCGAACCACTGCGTAACCCAGTTCAATCTCTTTAGAGGTTGCAAACGGGAAAGCAGCATCGGACATGTCTTCACGAGTCAGTTTGCTCAGGGTTTCCCGGGACTTCGGCCCCATCACAGTCACAACTGCCATCGCAGAAGTCATATCGGTAAAGAACACCATGGCATCCGCCGGCTTGTTACGGCGCAACCAGGCCATATCACGGTTCTGACATGCCACACCTGAAACCACCAGGAAGCGGTCTTCTGCCAGACGGGTAACGGTAACATCTGCCTCAATACCACCGCGTTCGTTCAACCACTGGGTATACACCATACGGCCCACAGCAACATCAATGTTGTTAGAACAGATACGGTTCAGGTAGCTCACAGCATCCGGACCTTCAACCTGATACTTACAGAATGAGCTCTGATCAATGACGCCTACTGCATTACGAACCGCTTCATGTTCAGCACGGTTGTTGTCAAACCAGTTCTGACGGCCAAAGGAGTATTCATACTCAGCTTCCTGACCTTCATTGGCGAACCAGTTAGCACGCTCCCAGCCATTTTCTGAACCGAATACCGCACCCTGCGCCTTCAGCTGATCATGCAGTACTGAACGACGTACGCCACGGGAAGTTTTGAACTGCTTAAACGGATAGTGAGTTTCATACAGCAGACCCAGTGTTTCAGTGGTACGTTCCTGCAGATACTTCTGAGTCCCCTGGAAAGGCATATTACGGCGAATATCCACGTCCCACAGATCGCGAGGTGCATGGCCTTTATCAATCCACTCGGCCAGCATCTTACCGGCACCACCGGCAGACTGAATACCTACAGAGTTGAAACCGGCTGCGACAAAGTAGTTACGCAGTTCAGGTGCTTCACCCAGGTGGTAACGGTCATCCGGTGTGAACGACTCAGGTCCGTTAAAGAATACCTGAAGACCGGTTTTTTCCAGTTCAGGTACACGGTGCATTGCCGCTTCCAGGTAAGGCTCCAGGTGTTCAAAATCTTCCGGCAGCTCATCAAAGCAGAAATCTTCAGGAATACC
Source organism: Aliamphritea spongicola (assembly GCF_017051665.1). Classification (NCBI taxonomy): domain Bacteria; kingdom Pseudomonadati; phylum Pseudomonadota; class Gammaproteobacteria; order Oceanospirillales; family Oceanospirillaceae; genus Aliamphritea; species Aliamphritea spongicola. The sequence continues at coordinate 687,737 of NZ_JAFIDL010000003.1, read as the reverse complement.
GTCCTGGCCCCATGGCTTAGCGCCCGGCTCAAACATACCAACCAGCAGCTTACCGGCATCTTCTTTGTAGTAGCAGTAACCGTCCATATCCCGCAGAGTAGGCAGGCCATGATCCAGATTCGGCATGTTCTCAGTCACGACGTAGAAGTGTTCCGCACCGTGCAGTGGCACGTTTACACCGGCTTTCTTACCGAACTCGCGGGCCCACATACCGGCACAGTTAACCACGTATTCGGCATCGATATCGCCCTGCTCGGTGATAACTCCGGCAGCCTTGCCGTCACGGATCTTCATATCCAGCACTTTTACGCCTTCAATGATCTGCGCACCGCCCATACGGGCACCTTTTGCCAGCGCCTGGGTAACGTCAACCGGACTTGCCATACCGTCCATCGGCAGGTGAATCGCACCCAGCACATCATCAATGTTCAGCAATGGCCACAGATCACGGGCCTGTTCAGGGCTGATTACGTCACACGGGAAGCCGGCAACCTTCGCCATAGATGCGCCACGTTTAAGTTCAGACAGACGCTCCTTGTTGGTCGCAATTGTCAGTGAGCCATTACGCACAAAGCCAGTTGCCTGTCCGGTTTCAGCCTGAAGAGTGTCATACAGGCTGGCACTGTAATTGGCCAGCATCGACATATTATAAGTAGCCCGTAAAGTAGGTACTAAGCCGGCAGCGTGCCAGGTGGTACCACAGGTCAGTTGCTTACGCTCAAGCAGGACTACATCAGTAATACCCAGCTTGGTCAGGTGGTAAGCAACGCTACAGCCGATAACACCGCCACCGACGATGACGACACGGGCGGATGAGGGTAATTGCTTTGTCATATGATTCTCCAACAGCCTGTCAGGCTGTAACTGCACATTCTTGTTTCGCTCTGTCAGTTATGGACTGCAGAGACATTTATTATGAGCACTGAAAAAAAATGCCTGCAGCGAGCTGCAGGCTAAGCAGTGCTTTAGAGAAAACGTTAAACCTGTTGCTCCAGCTCTGGCAGAGCTTCAAACAGATCCGCTACCAGGCCGTAGTCAGCCACATTAAAGATAGGTGCTTCATCGTCCTTATTAATAGCAACGATGACTTTTGAATCTTTCATGCCCGCCAGGTGCTGAATAGCACCGGAGATACCGACCGCGATATACAGTTCCGGCGCAACAATCTTGCCTGTCTGGCCAACCTGATAGTCATTGGATACAAAGCCAGCATCCACCGCTGCACGGGATGCACCGACAGCCGCACCGATTTTGTCTGCAACCTTTTCCAGTAACGGGAAGTTCTCACCGCTCTGCATACCGCGACCACCGGAGATGATCACCCGGGCAGATGCCAGTTCAGGGCGTTCAGAATCACTCTTTTCTTCACCGATGAAACGGGATACACCCTGATCAGCTACCTGATCCAGAGTCTGCACTTCAGCCTGGCCACCTTCGGCTGCAACCGCTTCAAAGGCAGTGGTTCGTACAGATACAACTTTGATAGCATCGCTGCTCTGCACTTTCACCAGTGCGTTACCGGCATAGATTGGACGTACAAACGTATCGGCACTGCAGACTTCAATAATGTCTGACACCTGAGCAACATCCAGCAATGCCGCAATACGTGGCAACACATTCTTAGCAGAAGTAGTGGATGCAGCAATAATGTGGGAATAGGCAGCTTCTTTTGTCAGGGCAACCACGGCCGGTGCCAGGTTTTCCGCCAGTTGCTGTACCAGTGCAGCAGAATCCATCACCAGCACTTTATCAACACCGGCTACCGCCGCAGCCTGCGCGCTTACCGCTGCACAGTCACTGCCAGCTACCAGCACGTGCAGATCACCCGCTCCGGCCTGCTTAAGTTCTTCTGCAGCACGAACACTGTTCAGAGTGGCAACATTCAGCTGTTGGTTATCGTGTTCAGCAATTACCAGAATCGTCATTACAGTACTCCTGCTTCAGCGGTTAATTTTTCAACCAGTTCGCTTACATTGGCAACTTTAATACCCGCCTGACGTTCTTCAGGCATGGTTACTTCCAGCGTTTTCAGGCGCGGTGCTACATCAACACCCAGATCTTCAGGAGTGATGGTTTCCAGCGGCTTACGCTTGGCCTTCATAATATTTGGCAAAGATGCATAACGGGGTTCGTTAAGGCGCAGATCGGTGGTGACAACAGCCGGTAATTTCAGGCCGATCTTCTGCAGGCCACCGTCCACTTCACGGGTAACCAGCAACTCTTCACCGGCAACTTCAACTTCAGATGCGAACGTCCCCTGAGTCATATTGGTTAATGCAGCCAGCATCTGGCCAGTCTGGTTATTCTCGCCGTCAATGGACTGTTTACCCATCATGACAATACCTGGCTGCTCTTTTTCAACCAGTGCGGCCAACAGCTTAGCAATCGCTAACGGCTCAACCTCTGCATCCGTCTCAATCTGAAGCGCACGGTCAGCACCCAGTGCTAAACCTGTACGTAACTGTTCCTGACAATCTTTGGTACCAGCGCTCACCACAACAACCTCAGTGGCAATACCTTTTTCTTTAAGACGAACAGCTTCTTCGATCGCGATCTCACAAAATGGATTAACCGCCATCTTTACATTGCTTAGATCAACTGCAGAGTTATCCGGTTTCACACGAACCTTTACGTTCGCATCAACAACCCGCTTTATCGCGACCAGTATCTTCATCACAACCTCATCAAGACCGTTTTCACCCTGCTGTGAAAGAAATCAAAGCAAAATGAAATTATTTATTAAAATTTCATTTATATATATACACCCGACATTTTTTTATGTCAAAGAATTTATATGATGAAAATTACACTTAAAGAGAAACATTAGAAAAAAACAATCAATGAATATGAAAGATTGGCAATGCGTAAATGACTGACAGTACATATATACAGACGCGGAAATACAGATGATAAAGCCCACTGTACAGACAACTGCGGCAAAGGGCTTACATTTACAGACAGCAAAGCGGAAGGGATAAGAAGGCTTTACAGGAAGCAAACCGGTACACAGATTGCCTGCGTACCGATAAGCATTAACAGAGAGTTAAATAAGAGGGTTATCTAAAAGAGCTAAATAAAAGACAGGGGTACAGAAAACGCTGGCAACCTCAGCTGCCGGATCAGTAGTTTGCGCCGGCTAATGTCCAGACGATGACAACGTCTTCTTCATCTGACAGATTTCGCAGCCAGTGAGGTTCATCGCCCGTCAGTGCAAAGCTATCTCCGGTACCAAGGTGGAATACTTTTTCTCCGATTCCCAGCTCCAGATGACCGGAAAGCACAAATCCGGCTTCTTCACTCTTACGACGGCGGGATGCCTGCCTGCCAGATCCTGGTTCTAAAGTCGAAAGCACCATCTGCAGCTGACCGCTCAGTGTCGGCGATAATAATTCTTCCCGCATGCCGGTACCGGCAAAATTCAGACTGCGCCGGTTATGATGCCGGACGATGTAATCCAGCTCTTCAACTGGTGCTTCCCGGTCGGCATGAAAGAACCAGCTTATCTGTACATCCAGAATTTCACTGATCGCCTGTAATACAGGAATAGGCAAAGCTGATACACCCCGCTCTACCTGACTGACGTACCCTACCGAGCGGTCTATTTTTTCTGCCATCGCCGTCAGCGTAATACCTTTGGCTTTGCGCAAATCCCTTATTTGCTTACCTATACGCAGGTTTTCGCTTTCCATATTGTCTTTATGCCCCTGTTTCATAACTGACCTTTCACCATTAACCGGTGACATCATAACAAACAATCTGCCTGGTGAATAAACTTGTCAATTTTTCACTGAAACAACAACGCACTGAAATAAAGCACTCAAAAACCACACTTTTTTGCCTCCGGAGGTTTCACCCGGAAGTCGTATAGGTACGAATGATCAATAACTTATGAAAATAAATTAGGAATTTTAATTTTTTGCATTGGGAATCAAGGCTATAGTATTAACCGGTAACCCATTCTTGCAGTTAAAGAACGGCATGCGTTTAGGACTGGCCCCATTTAGGTTGCCCGGCTGGCCCTAAAAAACAAACATCCATGGGTTAACTATGTATGACATTGTCACATTGAGATTCTGATGTCTGATTACTCCTTGTTATCAGACGTAAAACCAGGTTTCGCCGAGTGATAATGGCTTACAGAAAGTTGTTATTAATTACCCATGTGGTATTAATTTCTCTGACTCTAAGTCGATTCGGCAACGGATCACATGGCTCAACACTTGTCTCAGAACAAGTGCAATAACAAAAATCAGGAGTTACTTATGAAGCATAAGAATAAGATCACTAAAGTACTATCCCTGACTGCTGGCTTGTTGTTCTCTGCCAGCACTCTGGCTGCAAACTGGAACATCGCAGTGGGTGATGGTGGTGGAAGTGCTCAAGAAGCTTTAGGTCTGAAGTTTATCGAACGTCTGGAAGCTAAGACTGACCACAGCGCTAAGCTGTTCCTGAACGGTCAGCTGGGTTCCGAGCAGGACACTGTAAACGATGCTGCACTGGGCACACTGGATTTCTCCATCGTAGCCAGTAACAACATCGCTCCTTTCTCTCCAACTCTGGGCATTCTGTCTCTGCCTTACATCTTTGAAAACCTGGATCAGGCGGTAAGCGTTGTATCTGGTCCAATCGGTGCAGAGCTGGTTGAAAACACTATTCGTGACTCAGGTGTACGTATCGTAGGCTGGACTTACTCCGGTTTCCGCGTACTGAGTAACTCCAAGCGTCCAATCAAAAAGCTGGCTGACCTGGACGGCGTTGTAGTTCGTGTACCTAAGAACGAAATCATGATCGATACTTACAAGTCCTGGGGTAACAACCCTACTCCAATGGCTTGGTCTGAAACATTCACAGCTCTTCAGCAGGGCGTTGTAGATGGTCAGGATACTCCTTACACCACTATTTACGCGATGAAGTTCGGTGAAGTTCAGAAGTACATCTCTGACCTGCACTACCTGTTCCTGCTGGAGCCTCTGATTGTTTCTGAATCTCTGTATCAGGACCAGGACGAAGCTACTCAGAAAGCAATTCTGGAAGCTGGCCAGGAAGCAACTGCTTACAGCCTGCAGTGGCTGAAAGACAAAGAAGCTATCATCAAAGAAGAGCTGGTTAGCAAGTACGGCATGGAAATCAATGCTCTGGAAGATGAAGCTGAGTGGGCTAAGAAAGCACAAGATGCTGTATGGCCTAAGTTCTACGAAAGTGTTGGCGGCAAAGAGAAAGTTAATGCCCTGCTACGCTCTCTGGGACGTGAAGAAATCTAAGGTTAGTTAACCTCAGATCTCTCACTCACGTATATGCCCCATCCGGGGCATATACTTATACCGGAGTACCTCCCATGGGCAGCAAATTCATACATTTTCTCGATAATATCGAAAGTTACATCTGCCGCACATTGCTGACAATCTTTGTCTCTTTGTTGTTTATGCAGATCGTTTCTCGTCAGCTTTTTGGTTATTCATTTTCCTGGACCGAAGAGCTCTCCGTTTACATGTTCGTCTGGTTCGTATTTTTCGGCGCCAGCTACGCAGCAAAACTTGCAGCACATAACCGTGTGACCTTCCAGTACAAATTGATGCCGGCATTCCTGCCACCAATTCTGGAATTCATTACTGACGTTGTGTGGGTATGCTTTAATGCCTACTTCGTATATCTGTCTTATGATTTTGTTTTCAACAAGATGAACCTGTTTTGGAAATCCCAGACTCTGGGCGTTCCGATGAAGTATATTTACGTCATTCTGCCAATTGCCTTTTCCCTGATGACATTCCGGGTAATCCAGGTTAACTACTACAAACTGGTTAAAGGCATCGACATCCGTGATCCGGACTCTCAGGAACTGGAAGAGCTGATCGATCACGATATCGACGAAGACGATAAAAATAATAAAAGCGCCGTTTAATCTCAGGAGCTGATCATGGCAGAATCCTCAATAGTACTCATATTATTTGGATCATTTCTGGTCCTTTTAGTGATGGGCGCTCCCGTAACCGTATCTCTCGGTGTGGCGGCGTTAGCATCCTTTTTATATCTCGATCAAAACCCGATTAAGTTTGTTCAGATAGCCTTTACCTCAGTAGGCTCCTTCCCGCTGATGGCACTGCCTTCGTTTATCCTTGCCGGCGCCCTGATGGAAGCAGCAGGTATATCAAAACGACTGGTAAATCTGGCTGAAAGCTTTGCAGGCCCCGTAACCGGCGGTATTTCAGCAGCTGCTGTACTGGCATGTATGTTCTTCGGTGCAATTTCAGGCTCCGGCCCTGCGACAACTGCCGCAGTGGGCATGCTGATGATCCCGGCAATGGTTAAGCGCGGCTACGATAAAGGCTACGCGTCTGCAATTACTGCATCTTCAGGCGGCCTGGGCATCGTTATCCCGCCATCTATTCCGATGGTAATCTTCGGTATCTCAGCAATCGGCCTGACCGTACCGCCTGAAGCAATCGCCGTTCACGGTGAATTCCAGAGCGTATCAATCAGTAAGCTGTTTATCGCAGGCTTCCTGCCAGGCGTAGTAATGTCGGCATGTATTCTGACCATGAACTACTTCCGCTGTAAGAAAGCAGGTTACATGGGCACAGAAGGCGGCTGGGATATCGCACACATCATTGATGCATTCAGAACCGGCTTCTGGTCCATTCTGGCACCGCTGGTTATTCTGGGCGGTATTTACTCAGGCTTCTTTACACCAACCGAATCTGCGATTGTAGCTATCTTCTACACCCTGTTCGTCGGTGCGTTCATTCACAAAGAACTGAGCTGGCAGGATCTGTTCCGCTCACTGGAAACCACTACATGGCTTTCCGGCCGGGTATTGCTGATCCTGTTTACCGCAACCGTATTTGGTCGCCTGCTGGTTGAAAACCAGATTCCAGCAATCGTTGCTGAATCTATGCTCAGCCTGACAGATAACCTGTATATCATCTGGTTCATGATCATTGCCTTCCTGCTGTTCGTCGGCATGTTCATGGAAACCCTGGCTGCAATCATGATTCTGACGCCAGTACTGCTACCTGTTACCTATAACCTGGGTATCGATCCGATCCACTTCGGTATCATAATGGTATGTAGTCTGTCGATCGGCTTCTCCACTCCTCCTTTGGGTGAGAACCTGTTCGTAGCCTCGGGTATATCCAATATTTCACTGGAAGAAGTAACTGTAAAAGCACTGCCTTTCGCAGCCATGTCTACCCTTGCGGTATTCATCATTGCCTTCTTCCCTGAAATCGCACTATTCCTGCCGCGGGCATTTGGTTACTAGCCAGCTATTAACCTAACCCCGCCAGAAATACTCAGCCGGCAGCAACTGCCGGCTGTTACAGCCAATAAACAGGAAGAACCATCATGCTACCTAAAGTTCGTAAGATTCTTTACAGCACAGACCTTTCCAAGAGTTCTACCGCAGCGTTTGAGCACGCAACCTATCTGGCAAAGCAAACCGGTGCTGATATTCATATCCTGCACGTCGTCGAAAAGCTGTCCAGCGATGCAAAGATCACTCTGCAAACCTACGTAATGGACTCCAAAAGCCGCCACGACCTTTTACAGGAACGTGTCCATAACGCAACTGATAAACTGCACGCACGTCAGGATAACTTCTGGAATTCACTGCATCCGGATGAAGCTGAAGTTCGCAAACAGATCAAGTCTATCGATATTGTGGAGGCGTACCCTGCTGAAACAATCATCAAAACATCTAAAGAATTAGATGTTGATCTGATTGTAATGGGTACCCATGAAAAAGGAATGTTACACACATTCCTGGGCAGCGTTGCCAAGAAAGTACTCAGCCACTCACGCATCCCAATGCTGATTGTGCCGCTGGCCGAACGTGAAGATGATTAATATCTGACACATACAAAAAAGCCCCGATTATTCGGGGCTTTTTTATTGAATGAGGTTTAACCTGCAATGCCGACAAAATCATAAGAAGGCTTTGGCTCGCTTTGTGGCTTAGCCTTTACTGGCATTACACACATCATCTGCTTTGGCTGCTTCAGTACGATTCTGATCTTATTCTGATGACCAGCTGTTACGTTTACTGCCTGTGGCTGACTTGCTCTGTGCGCTAACATACCTTTTACCTCTCGGTTATGACTCCTCAGATTCAAAATGGAGCCAGTTGTGTAACTTCTATGGAACCAGTATGGCGCAGACCACTTATATTTCAAAAGAATAAAAAACGATAATCTATTCCAAAATTGAATATAAAATATAAGCATCTATTTTTTAAGCAGTTTTAACTCTGAAACACAGAATCCTGTACACTTAAATTTATTTCATCATAAAAAATTGGCCCCAATTTTACGGGAAGACTGGCGCTAACCCACCGACAAAGCAATTTTTATATTAAAGTATCTTTATAGCTTTGATGTGTTTAGCCACTATGAAACTGAACAGCTCCTTTGATATAGCAGCCAACCACTGGCAAAACCCTTCCCGCAACTCTGACGCGCGCAGCAGCGGCAACGGATTGTTATGTATTGCCTACGGAAGCCTGGAAAAAGCCGCACGTAATCACTGGAATGATGAACAACCCTTTATCTCAGATTCAGATCTGGCGGTATTACTACACTGCTGCAAAGCCACACAATCACCTGAAGAGATAAAGTCAGCTCTCAACACATTCATCCAGAATTCTCTGCAGGATGACTGGGCAGAATATGATGACCTGACACATTCTCAGCGCCAGAAAATTACAATTAACCTGGTAAATACGCTAGCCAGCTCAGTATTAAAGGAGTCAGCTGCTACTCGGGTCGCAAGCCAGCTTCTTTTTCTTCTGTGCCCTCAACTACCGGTTTTTCCGGTTATTCACGATAAAGACATTGATGGCATCAGCTACCAGGAATTTTATCTGCAACAAAAACAAAACTTCACGCTGGCACTGCCATCACTGGATCAGAGCTGCCCGTTAATTCATTACGGCGACAGCAATGAACAGGACATTATCCGCAAGCTTCTGCAGGCCAACAATTGGTGGCAGCGGTATCTGTTTATTCACTCTTAACGCTGAACCTCACTCATAGCCGGCATTATGAAAACGGTCTTCAGTAATATACTCAGACCGTTTTTTAATGGCTGGCAATCAACATGAGCACTTTCCTGGATAACCTGAAATTCAGCAACCGATTTGTTGAGCAACTACCTGCTAACCCGGTTACCGATAACTATTGCCGTCAGGTTGAATCCGCCTATCTTTCTTATGTAGAGCCTACACAGGTCAGCCCCCCCCCTCAAACACTGGCAACATTTTCAGAGATACTCGAAACCATTAGCGACGACTAAGACATAACCGACTTACTGAATGATTCAGCATTTGCTGAAATATTTACCGGCAATAAACTTCTCCCAGATATGAATCCATATGCAAGCTGCAATGGTGGCCATCAGTTTAGTAACTGGGCAGGACAACTGGGAGACGGTCGGGCCATTAACCTTGGCGAAGTTTCAAAAAAAACGGGCTCTTTACTCTCCAACTGAAAGGCGCTGGCAGACTCCCTATTCCAGAAGAGCTGACGGCTCTCGATCATCTTTACGCGAGCATCTCTGCAGCGAAGCCATGCACCACTCCGGAATACCCACCACCCGAGCACTCAGCCTGTGCCTTACTGGCTAATCCGTCACCCGGGATATGCTCTATAACGGCAATCCTCAGCAGGAGCCTGGCGCTACCGTGTGCCGTGTAGCTAAATCCTTTACCCGCTTCGGACACTTTCAGCTATATGCATCCAGAAGTGATACTTCTTTACTGAAGCAATTCACCGACTCTACCCCGAAAACGATTTTCCCCATCTGGGCAAACCGGTAAAGACACCTATATAGAATGGTTCAGTGAAGTCTGTACCCGGACTCTTGAAATGATTGCCCACTGGCAACGGGTAGGCTTTGTTCACGGTGTAATGAATACCGACAACATGTCAATTCTTGGTCAGATAATTGATTACGACCCTTATGGCTGGCTGGACAACTATGACCCTGACTGGACGCCAAACACAACCGACGCTCAGAACAAGCGCTACCGTTTCGGTAATCAGGTGCAGGCATCACTGTGGAATCTCTACCAGTTGGCAAATACGATTTACCCGCTAATAGAAGATACTAAACCTCTTGAAGAAATCCTTAACAGCTATTCTGGCAAATATCAGACAGTTTATTACCAGATGATGTGCCAAAAACTCATTTTAAATACATCATTTAGTGACCAAAAAGAAAACCTGATAAATATGCTTGAAAAGCTATTAACTTCAGCCGAAACCGATATGACCATCTTTTACCGGGTTTTGGCAAACACACCTTTGAACAAGAATATAAAGGAACAAATGAATACACTGGAAAATGCTTTTTTAGATTCCCGAACAAATTAATGAAACATATATTCAGACATTAAAAAAAGCTGGATCACTCAATATCAGATAATCTGCGACGAAGAAAACCTGGATCCTGCTGAACGAGCACAACGCATGAACAGCGTTAACCCCAAATACACTCTGAGAAACTACCTAGTCCAGCAGGCCTCAGACAAAGCAACGGAAGGCGATCTGGGCATGCCACATGCCTTGCAGCACATGATCCGTAATCCGTATCAGGAATAACCAGAATATGATGAATACCCCATAAAGCGGCCTGACTGGGCACGAACGCACCCAGCATACTTAATGCTTTCGTGCAGCTCTTAAATTTTAGGCTGCACAACTAACAAATACTAAAAATCGTTATCGTAATCAACGTCAGCTTCGCCGTCGTTGATTAAAAACTCGCGACGCTGAAGATATGCATCACGTACCGCCACATAGCGATCATCACCGGTAAGCAATTCTTCTGCCGCAAATAGTTGTGCACGAGTATCAATAATACGTAAGCCAATCAGTGAATTACGCGTTCTGACGTGATCAACCTCATTTACCGGATCAACCAACGCATCCGGAATCAGACCAATACCATCACGCACAGTAGACGGACCAAATAACGGCAGAACCACGTAAGGACCCGAATCAGCCCCCCAGGCAGCCAGCGTCTGACCGAAATCCTCTTCATGCTTGGTAATTCCCATTGGAGTAGCAACATCAAAGATACCGCCCAGACCAATCGTGGTATTAAACGCAAACCGAGCAAAGTTTTCTACTGCCGCATCCGGCTTACCCTGCAAAAGAGCATTCAGGGTACCGCCCACATCAGACAAGTTTTCGAAAAAGTTATTCACACCGGTTTCAACAACATCCGGTGTAACCGCCTGATAGCCTTTAGTCAGCGGTTTCAGCGCGTAGGTATCCAAACCCTCATTGAAAGAGAACATCGCACGGTTAAAGCCTTCCCATGGATCTGATACATGCTGATCATCCTCAACAGACACACCGGCAACATCAGCCACAGGCTCTTCCTGCGCCGACAGAACACCCGAAAAAGACACACTTAAAATTAACGCAACTGATGAAAATTTCACAAGCAAGAACTCCCATGTTCTTCAATCTGATTACAGGCGCATTATAACGACGCAACAGCCGACACAGAAGCCTCTTAAAATATTATTTCCCCTAAACGCAAAAAAGGCCCCCGAAGGAGCCTTTTTTCTGAGTAAACTCGTTAAGCTTGGATTAGAAGCTCAGAGTGTACTGCAGGATAGTAGCGTCAGCTTTGCTTTCCTGAGTCTCTGCATCGTCGTTGAACTGGAAAGTTTCCAGAGCTACAGAAGCAGAAGAACCCAGAGCGTAGCTTACGCCCAGACCAGTTTTGGTGTTCTTGTCAGACTGGCTTTCACGATCCAGTACTTCGTACTGAGCGTAAACAGTAGTCTTACCAATAGCGTAAGAAGCAGCCAGCTGAGTAACGTCACGGTCAGAGTTAGAAGCGTCTGCAGACTCGTCAGAGTAAGAAGCCGCCAGGTACAGGTCACCCATAGTGTAACCAACACCGAAGCTAGTAGTATCAGTATCAGTGTTGTTACCCTTGTTGTTAGACGCCTGGTGAGTCAGAGCCAGATCCAGACCTGCGATGCTGTAAGTAGCACCCAGGATGTAAGCATCTGCATCGTTACTACCGTTAGTAGCAGCTACGTACTGAGTTGGAGCAGTGTTAGCGTTACCTGGCGCGAAAGCAGTACCAGCAGTCGCATCTTCGTTTGCACCGTCAGCAGTGAAACCAGCGTGCAGCTGCAGACCGCTCAGGTCTGGAGAAGCGTAAGTGATTGCGTTAGAGATTCGGTCACCAATGATCGCGAACTCTGCAGAGTGACGACCCATGATGTCAGCTTTTTTGAATGCTGCTGCAGGGTTGTTCTGCTTACCGAAAGTCACCTGACCGAAGTCACCTTTCATGTAAACCAGAGACTTACGAACTTCGCTGATACCAGCGTCGTCGCCGTTAGCGCCAGTGAATTCCCACTCAAACTGGAAACCAGTAGTTAGGCCTTCGATATCGTTGTCTACAGTGCCTTTAACACCCAGACGAGTTTTAGCCATTTGAGCGTTCAGGCTTTTTTCGTCCTGATCGATCAGACGGAACTGAGCAACACCGTACAGAGTAGCATCAGCTTGAGCCAGTGGAGCAGTCAGAGCGCCAGCAACAGCCAGAGCGATGATTGACTTTTTCATCAACAATTTCCCCTTTAATATTTAACGTACTAGTAGTTAAACTTTTCTTGTTAACCGAAGCGGTTAACTTTAATTTTTTTAGCTTTAATGTGCTTGGAATGTCCACATCACAGATATTCCGAACACATCGCTCACTAAAAAATACTATAAAACAAAATTATTTCAAACATATGAAAGAAATTTCTTTCATATATTGGTGACTTTCATCATCCATTCATACTTATTTTCAGGTTTTAAAAGTTATCTGCATATGATCACTTCTATTTCCTGATTTTTCATTAGCTTTATTAATACAAAACAGCTAAATATCTAAAAATGAACCTAAAATGAATGTCTAGCCTAATAAATTGGACGCATTACAGCATACACAACACGCTTCTGCAACTATTTCGCCCTTTATTTGTCATGGATTTATCCCAACAAAAACCACTGTTCAAAAAACAACCAAAATCATCCTTCAGACAGAGCCTGCCAGGCTTGTTTAATACGCTTTTCAGACACCGGTTGCTTTGTGCCTAGCTGCTGGGCAAACAGAGATACCCTGTATTCTTCGAGCAGCCAGCGGAATACTGTCAACTCAACAGTGCTGCGTCTTTGCTGTTGGTAGTCTTTCTGCCGCTTCTGCACGCCCTGCATATATGCAACTAACTGATCGCTGAGCATCCTCTGCCGGGGCAACTCACGCTGATATTTCTCAAGACGTAGTTCAATTGCTTTCAGATAACGGGGGTATTCCTGTAGTTGCTGCCAGCCAACCGAACTGAGGTAGCCCGCGTGCATCAATTCACTCAACTGCAACTTTATATCATTCAGAACATTAATGACCCGCAGATCCATTTTACCGCTTAGTTGCTTATTGATACGGTGAAAACAATGATGTAACTGATTCACTGTTTCTGCAGTTTGCTGCGCAGTGGAAACAAAGTCCGTTTCGGCTTTTGCCAGCAACTTCAGAAAATCAGCTTCTGTTCGCGGTAATTCTGCCTCAACAAAACAACATGCCTCTGTCGCTAACAGCAGCATATCTTCCTTCAGCGCTTCTTTGCGCTGTACCTTAGCAAATAACAAGGCAGACTCTTCAAACTTCCCCAGCTTACCTTTTACCTGGCGCAGGCATGCCGCCAAATTAAGGGTCGCAAGTCTGATAACGCCTCTGCGAGTCAGTTCAGCTGCTTCCTGCTTATCTTCGACAACAACCAGCTCAACACTTTCTTTACGGTCAACCAGTGCAGGATATAACTCAACTTCTATCCCCCCGGCTTGTTTCAGTGTTACGGAATCAGGCAAATTACCGAAATCCCACCGGGTGATTCCCTTACGCCCCCAGGTTTCATCTGCCTCACTAGTCAGTGCTGCTTCAGCCTGCTCACCATATTGTTCGCTCAGCGCCTGCCAGTCACGGCTTTGAGCAATTAGCTTCCCCTTATCACCCAGCAACTTAATATTTACCCTGTGATGCGCTTCAAGCTCGACAGCTTCCAGTAACTGCGGATCAAGGCGCACACCTGTCATACGCAGCATTTGATGTGCCAGCGCCTCTTCAAGCTTTCCTTCACCAAAACTGGCCGACTGTAAAAACGCATCCACATAATCCGGGATCGGCACATAATTTTTCCGAATTTGCTTAGGCAAACCTTTCAGCAAAGCTACGCACTTATCTTTCAGCATCCCTGGCACAAGCCATTCAAGACGTTGCAAAGGAATCTGGTTCAGCAGTACCAACGGCACGTTAACGGATACACCATCATCTGCCGCACCCGGCTCGAAGTGGTAACTGAGCTTCAGAGGCGCTCCGGAGACTTTGAACACCTCGGGATACTGACGGGCCGTTACATGCTCGGTACTGCGCTGAAGAATATCTGCTTCCGTCAGGAACAGTACTTTCTCATCAGAACCTTCAACGGTCTTGCGCCATTTTTCAAAGCCGGCGCCATTAACCACATGATCGCCTTTATGCTTCGCCATTCTGGCGGTATAGAAATCACAAAGTGTATCTTCATCCACCAGCAGGTCTTTACGCCGTGACTTGGCTTCTAACCCTTCCACACTGGTAAGCAAACGGCGATTATGAGCGAAGAACTTACCCTTGGTATGAAACTGCCCTTCCACAAGGGCTGAACGTATAAATATGTCATGGCTGACTAACGGATCTACTTTGCCGAAATCGACATTCCTTTTCGGCACAATAATCAGACCATATAGACTCACCTGCTCCTGGGCGATAACCTGAGCCCGCTTTTTCTCCCAGTGAGGCTCGAAATAATTTCGCTTCACCAGATGACCGGCCAGCGGCTCCGCCCACAGAGGATCAATCTTCGCCACCATACGTGCATACAGCTTGCTGGTTTCAACCACTTCAGCAGCCATAATCCACTTGGGCGCAGACTTATAAAGCCCGGATCCGGGGAATACATAGAACCGCCGGTTACGCGCCCCCAGATATTCCTTGTTTTCCTGCTTAAATCCGATATTGCCTAACAAACCTGACAACAGAGCCCGGTGCAAACGGTCATAGCCCGCTTCTGCCGGTGATTCCTTATACTCCAGAGACTTGCAGATCAGATGCAACTGACGATGCACATCGCGCCACTCACGCATGCGGTTATACGACAGGAAATGCTTCTGACAATACTTACGCAGCTGATTCTGACTCAGCTCCTGACGCTGTTCTTCAAACAACGCCCACAAGTTCACCAGAGTTACAAAGTCAGAATCTTTATCTGCATATTGCCGGTGCTTTTCATCAGCAGCCTGCTGTTTGTCAAACGGACGCTCACGGGGATCCTGAATCGTCAGTGCGCTGGCGATAATCAGCATCTCCCGCAAGCAGCCTTCTTTAACCGCAGCGACAACCATCCGGGCGATGCGCGGGTCTATCGGTAACTTACTGACCTGCCAGCCCAGCGAAGTAATGTTGCGCTTTTCATCTACCGCTCCCAGTTCCTGAAGCAGTTTAAAGCCGTCATTGATATACCGGGAATCAGGCGGATCAATAAACGGAAAGGCCTCAATGCTGCCTAAACGCAGCGTCAGCATCTGCAGAATAACTGCCGCCAGATTTGTCCGGCGAATCTCAGCATCTGTAAATTCAGAGCGGCTGTTAAAATCTTCTTCAGAATACAACCTGATGCAGACACCTTCTGCGACCCGTCCACAGCGCCCCTTACGCTGATTTGCACTGGCCTGGGAAACCGGCTCTACGGGCAAACGCTGGACCTTTGAGCGATAGCTATAACGGCTGATCCGGGCCAACCCGGGGTCAATAACATAGCGAATACCCGGCACCGTCAGAGACGTTTCTGCAACATTGGTCGCCAGTACTATCCGCCGACCTGCCCCCCGGCCACCATGAAATATCTTATTCTGCTCTGCCACACTCAGGCGGGCATACAAAGGCATCACTTCTATGTGCTTCAGACGCTGTGCTGCCACCGCCTTCCTTAAGTGTTCCGCCGCTTCACGAATTTCCCGCTCACCGCTCAGGAATACCAGAATATCCCCCTGAATACCCTTTTGCTGCTGGCGCTCCAGCACCTGTAATTCCTGCGTCGCCTGAACGATCGCTTCCGGTATGGACCGATCCCCGGAATCAGGCATATCTTCCAGTGGCCGGTAAAGCACCTCTACCGGATAAGTTCTGCCAGACACTTCAATAACAGGTGCGTTATTAAAGTGTTTTGAAAAGCGCTCCAGATCAATTGTCGCCGAGGTAATGATAACTTTCAGATCAGGCCGCTTCGGCAGAATCTGCCGTAAATAACCCAGCAAAAAATCGATATTCAGACTACGCTCATGGGCCTCATCAATGATCAGGACCTGATACTTTTCCAGATAACGGTCCCGCTGAGTCTCAGCCAGCAGAATACCGTCAGTCATCAGCTTGATCTGGGTATTCTCAGCAACCTGCTCTGTAAAACGTACCTGGTAGCCTACTGTACTGCCCAGAGAAGAACCCAGTTCTTCTGCTATCCGGTTTGCGACTGTCCGTGCAGCCAGTCGTCTCGGCTGTGTGTGACCAATCAGGCCTTTGGTTCCCAGGCCCAGCTGCAAACAGATTTTCGGTAATTGCGTGGTTTTACCCGAGCCGGTCTCACCGGCGATTACAACCACCTGATTATTCTGAATTGCCTCAGCAATTTCATCCCGCCGGGAAGAGACCGGTAAATCAGGAAAGGTGATACTCTGGCCATCATAAGCACGTGCTGTTACTGCAGCTTCTGATTCTGTAATCAGCGCTTCAGTATCTGCCAGCAATTTATCAAACGGCTTACCCTGCTCTGCTCTGCGGCTAAGGTTGCCCAACTTCTGGCGCAACTTAAACCGGTCGCTGATCAGACATTCATCCAGACGTTGATATAAAGATTGAAACTGACGACTCACGTTAACGGCTCTATCCAAAAATGGCTAAAAACAAAGATGCGCTGAAGAAAATTAATCCATCAGCGCATCATTAAATATAAAACGGATTTATCAGGAAAATCTGACAGGCTCACCGTCCATGAAGGTAATCATTTCCCCTTCAGCCAGTGCCGTCCATTCCTCATTATCAGTCAGCGGCTCAGTCGCAATCACCGTCACCACATCAGTCGTGTTGGTTTCTTCACGGAAATTAACTGTCAACTCAGCATCTGTCAGGCTCGCCTTTCCAAAAGGGGCCCGCCGGGTTATCCAGGCAAGCTTGGTTGTACAGTACGCGAATAAGTATTCTGATTCAGTTAACAACATGTTAAATACGCCTAACTCGCGAAGCTGGTCTGCACAACGGGCGATAAGCGCACTCACCTCTGCAAAATCATCCGGCCGTTCCGGGAATGCTCTGCGCACTTCGCCCAGCAACCAGCAGAACGCATATTCACTGTCAGTGGTGCCGACGGGCTTATAAAAAGATACCGGCAGGTCAAACAGCTTGGCATCCAACTGACCGTTATGCGCAAATGTCCAGGTATAACCCCACAGCTCGCGGGTAAAAGGATGAGTATTTTCCAGACAAATCTCGCCGACATTCGCCTGACGGATATGGCTGATAACGGTCTTACTTTTAATCGGATGATTCTTAATGAGCTGAGCAATCTCTGAATCACAACTTGGTTCAGGGTCATGGAAATCACGCAGCCCTTTACCTTCGTAAAACGCGATACCCCAGCCATCCCGGTGAGGGCCGGTCTCGCCACCGCGCTGCATCAGCCCGGTAAAACTAAAACAAATATCCGTCGGCACATTTGCACTCATGCCAAGCAGTTCACACATGCTAAATCCCGTTAATCAGTCACAGCCTGTCAGGCTTTGGAAAGCTGCTCATCATCACTGTTAAGCGTTACCTTGTCTGGCAGAGAATCAATTGCCTCAATGCCGGACTCCATATGCGGTAACGGCTCAGCAGTATTTACCTCTTTCATCTTGCGCTCGCCGACAAAATTTCCTTCCGGATGAATTGCCATTACCTTACTGGTCACTGTAGCAAAAACTTTTCCGCCACGATCGATTTCCAGTTCATCACACCAGACTTCGCCTTCAACCAGACCGCACACACTGATCTGATTTGCCTTCACAACACCCCGGATATGGCCGTTCTTGCCAATAGAGATATTATCCAGTGATGAAATATTCCCTTCGAACATTCCGTCAATGTGCATCCTGCCAACAATACTCATATCACCGCTGAATTTATTACCTTCAGCAATAATCGTTATTGCTTTGCCGTTTGCAGCGTTTGGTTTAGCGGGTACATCTTTTTTAAGGAAGCCCATTCGATACCTTTAACTGTAGAAAACAGTGAATCAAAGTTACTCATATCCCACGCCACAAAGGGTGCAGGGTCGACTGGCCTGAATAAATGCCGGATTTCATAATGTAAGTGCGGTCCGGTAGAACGGCCCGTGTTACCACTCAAACCGATCAGTTGTCCTTTGGACACAAACTGACCGGACTTAATCTTGATATCATTCAAATGGGCGTAATAGGTTTTAAAACCAAACCCATGCTGCAAAATGATCAGCTTACCGAAACCACTTTGCTTGTTGTAACCTGCGAACTCAACCGCACCGTCAGCCGTCGCATAAATCGGTGTCCCTTTATCCGCTTTAAAATCGATACCATAATGCATTGTGCGCTTATCAAGCACCGGATGCATGCGCATACCGTACTTGCCGCTGATACGGATACCCTGAATGGGCAAACCGTTAGGAATACTGTTGAGATAAAATGTACGCTGGCTGATCAGCATGCTCAGCTCACCTGCCCTTTCCGGCGTCATTTCATCAGAAGCCGGTAACCCCAGCAAACCTTCCAGCCCGTACAGGCTGGCATCAAGCACTGCGTTGAGTTCGCCAATCCGCAGGTTTTCTTCTTTGAGCTGTTTTTTCTCTACCTGAAGCTGGGACAAAGAGCGGGATAACTGATCAAGCTGCCCTTTCTGCTGCTCAGATGCCCCAAGGGTATCCTCATATTGCAAACTTAGGGTATCAAACCCTTCTTCCAGATTGAGCAAATGATCGGTGGTTTTCACCAACAGAAGATTAGAGACAAAGAAGCTACAAACAGAAATCACCAGGAACACCGCCAGCAAATACTTTGTAATCTGCCCCAGTGTGTACTGGCGCGATCCCTGAGCCGTGGTGAGTGTGATAACCAGTTTATTTCGTAACATTACTTCTGACGTCTGGATGCCGGAGAAAAAATAAAAACGAAAATATACCTGTATTCAGCAAAAAAGTCATAATTTGTGTGTGGTTACGTTCACCAGTCCGGTAACCACACGCCTGCACAGATATTTTTACAAAAGGCCAAACATTAACTTTCCCCCTGACGGCTGCCTCCCAGCTCCGGCGCAGCTGCGATAATCCGGTCTGCCAGACGGGAAAACGGCAAACTCTGAATCCAGACACTGCCGGTTCCGGACAGGGTCGCTAACCACAACCCCTCGCCGCCCAATAACATAGATTTCATCCCTTTAGTCAGCTCGATATCGTATGAAATGCCTTCACTGAATCCGACCAGACAACCGGTATCAACTCTCAGAGTTTCATTATTCAGCTCTTTACGCACAACCGTGCCACCCGCCTGAATAAAGGCCATACCATCGCCTTCCAGTTTCTGCAGAATAAAACCTTCACCGCCAAAAAAGCCTGCACCCAACTTTTTAGAGAAGGCAACCGATAACCGGGTACCCAGTGCGGCACACAGGAATGCATCTTTCTGGCAGTAAAGCCGCTGACCAATTTCAGCCATATTAACCGGCACAATGTCTCCCGGATAAGGGGCAGCAAACGCCACCCTCTGCTTACCCGCCCCCTCATTTGAGAAATGGGTCATAAACAGAGATTCACCGGTCAGCATACGCTTGCCTGCCGAAAACAGCTTGGACATAAGCCCCTGATCAGGATCCGAACCGTCTCCCATACGGGTTTCATAGCTGATACCATCTTCCATGTAGTTCATCATGCCAGCTTCGGCAATCACGGTTTCACCCGGATCAAGCTCAACTTCCAGCAACGGCATAGAACTGCCAACAATTTCATAATCCACTTCATGACACTGCATTTACTGATTCCTCATACTGTTTCGCTCATAAAAAAGCGCAGTCACCTGCGCTTTCTACTGTATTGTCTTTCAACTGGCAGTTTATGCCTCAGCGGCATCTCCCACCCGTATCCGGTAACAGGGTTTGTATTCCTGATAATTAATCTTCATCCGGCGCTGCTCAACAAAAGATGCCAATAACTCATCCAGCGAGCGCATCATTTCCGGATCACCACTCAGTTCAAATGGCCCGTGTGTTTCAATTTCCTGAATACCCTGCGCTTTAACATTACCGGCAACAATACCTGATAACGCACGCCGCAGATTAGAAGCCAACTGATAATCTTCCTGTTCATGACTAAGATTCAACTGCGCCATTTTTTCATGGGTCGGCTCAAACGGCTGCTGAAATGCTTCCGGAATATGCAACTGCCAGTTGAAGTGATAAGACTCACTGGTAGCCTTACGGAACTGGGTTACATGCTGCAGACCCGCTTTCATCTGACTGGCCACTTCAACAGGATCATCCACAATGATCTGATACCGTTCAGCAGCCTTATCACCCAGAGTCTGCCGCACAAAACGGTCTATGGTTTCAAAATAGGCTTCACTGCCTGCAGGCCCAGTGAAGATCAGCGGTAACGGAATATTATGATTCTTTTCATGCAGTAATACGCCCAGCATATAAAGAATCTCTTCCGCGGTACCCGCACCGCCCGGGAAGACAATGATACCGTGGCCTAAGCGGACAAATGCCTCAAGGCGCTTCTCAATATCCGGCATGATGATCAGTTCATTCACAATCGGATTAGGCGATTCAGCTGCAATAATGCCAGGCTCAGAAATACCCACATAACGGGCATCATTGATACGTTGTTTCGCGTGGGCAATCGTCGCGCCTTTCATCGGCCCCTTCATTGCCCCCGGACCACAGCCGGTACATACACCGAACCCTCTCAGCCCAAGTTCATAACCCACTTTTTTGGTATATTCATACTCGGTACGGCCAATGGAATGTCCGCCCCAGCACACCACCAGGTTCGGCTTAATATGTGGCTCAATTGCCTGCGCATGGCGCAGAATCTGAAATACCTGATTGGTGATTGCAACGTTTTCAGCCAGTTGGTTATCCTGACCGACTTCATCACCCACATATAAGATATCGCGGACCACAGAGAATAAGTTCTCTCTGATCCCCTGAATAATTTCACCGTCTACAAAGGCACTGGCCGGCGCATTCGCAATTTCCAGCTGAATACCCTGATGTTTCTGCGCCACCTGAATTTCGAAGTCCTGGTACATTTCCAGAACCTGCTTGGTACTGTCCACCTCACTGCCGCAGTTAAGTACTGCCAGACAGCACTGACGAAACAGCTGATAAAGACCTGCCTGATTACGATCCTGCAAACGCGCCACTTCAATGGGCGATAACGTATTTAAACTATCTAAAGGCGTAATATTTGCTGTTACAAATTGATCAGTTGTCATAATTCACGCTCCCTTCAAAGACACACTCAACGCTGATCGACAGATACATTTTACAAAGCAAAACCGCTTGAAATTTATGCACTGCAAACAGGGTTCTCGGCGCTATACAGTTACGGTCAGAAGATGTTTTTTCAGGCCCGTACAACCGCTTATCCCTGCCAGTCAACGAATCTCAGTATCACCTACAATATATGCTATCAATGCCTCCATATCTACTAAGCCATTGAATTTTATAAATATAGCGATTAAGAAAACAACCAGTCCCAACCATACACTATGTATTAGAACCCGAACAAAGTTACGTGTTTATTACCCATAATCATCACAGTTACCCAAATTCATACATGGATGAATACAAAGGGTTTTATCTGACTGCAACTTCTGCTTAACTAAACATATCTGGAAGCTATTTCAGATAGTCAACAAGGTTGGAGAAGGAATCCCTTATGGCTGCTACAAAGCTTTATATCCTCGACACCAATGTTTTACTGCACGACCCAAACTGCCTGTACGAATTCAAAGAACAAGACGTCGCGATCCCCATGACCGTTCTGGAAGAACTGGATAACATAAAGGACCGCAAACAAAGCGTTGCCCAGGAAGCACGACACGCTATCCGGGCAATTGATAATATCCTCAGCGTTGCAACCAGCCCCACACAGATTACCCGGGGCGTTCAGATCAAAGTCCCCGGCACCGACGACAGCAGTACCCTGGGGAAACTCAGTGTCTATCCCGATCACGAACTGACCAGCCGTCAGGGCTTTCTCCCATCAACAACCAACAATGACAACCGCATTATCAACTGCGCGCTTCACCTGCAAACCAATGATTCGCACCGAGACATTATCCTGGTCACTAAAGATATCAATATGCGCCTTAAAGCCATGGGCGCGGGTCTGCAAAAGGTCGAAGACTACCGCAAAGATCAGCTGGTCTCTGATCTGGATCTGTTATCTGCCGGTCATCAGCACATTGACGGGTTATTCTGGGAAAAGGTCGATCAGGTCAAAAGCTATCAGAAAGGTCCCTACACCTTCCATAAGATCAGCCCGGATCTATTGCCAGACACTTACGTCAACCAGTATATCCATGATGACTCTGAAGACTTTGCAGCCAGGGTTGTCAGTGTAGACCATGAAGCCATTGTTTTGCGCGATCTTGGTCACGAACACCTGATGCAACAGAATTGCTGGGGCATATCCCCTATCAACATCTATCAGGCTTTTGCCATGCAATCCCTGCTGGACAGCGACATTGACCTTTGCATGCTCAACGGTGCTGCCGGTTCCGGTAAAACCCTGATTGCCCTGGCCTGCGCACTGGAAATGGTCATTGAGCAGGGCCGCTATAACAAAATCATCGTTACCCGCTCGACCCCGCCGGTCGCAGAAGATATCGGTTTCCTGCCCGGCACCGAAGAAGAGAAGATGACCCCGTGGCTCAGCTCAATTCTGGATAACCTGGAAGCAATGCATGAAGGGGATGAACGACCCCAGAGCAGCGTCAAGTACGCCATTGAAAAGGCCAATATTCAGTTCAAGTCCCTTAATTTCATTCGCGGACGAAGTATTCAGGATGCCATCGTACTGATTGATGAAGCCCAGAACCTGACACCATCCCAACTGAAGACCATCCTGACCCGCTGCGGTAAAGGCACGAAAATGGTTTGCCTGGGTAACCTGGCGCAAATTGACTCTAACTATCTGACAGCACTGACTTCAGGTCTGACCTACATTGTGGAACGCTTTAAAGATTATAACGGCGCCAGTAACGTACATTTCGAAGGCGTATTCCGTTCATCTTTAGCCGAATACGCAGAAGAACATCTTTAATCCGGCAATCACTCACAGATCCGCCACAGCCCTGCTGTGGCGGGACCTTTCTTTAAATACAGGTCCTGATTCATACATCTTGTGATCTGCACCTGCCCTGCACCACTAAATCTATGAAAGTTTATCCCTTTATTTTTTGATGTATCTCTATATAATGCGCCGCACAATTATACGATTTAATTCCCCTTCTTGAGCCGGGTAGACGCTGTAATCGACATACTTGTGTCTTTACCAAGATGAATTTTGTATGTGAATACGCCGGCATTTTCTTTACCTGACAGCAATCTGCACTCAGGTTACACTTAAGACGCTTCTTCATTTCAGGTATCGGAAAATATAAGTATGCGAATGCTGCTGCGTTTTCTCATCAAATTTTATCAGTACGTTATCAGCCCTGTACTGGGACCGCGCTGTCGTTTTTACCCTACCTGTTCAGCCTATGCCCTGGAAGCAATCGAAATTCATGGCCCCCTTAAAGGCACCGCACTGACAATAAAGCGCCTTCTTAAATGCCATCCGGGGCATCCCGGCGGTGTCGATCTGGTGCCTGAAAAAACACCTTCCTGCTGCCCGCATCACGAATCCGTATCCTCCGATAGTGAACGTTAATACCCAAAACAGTCTTCGCTGAAATTTGACCCATCCATCAGCCAGCGCTATAGCTTAAAGAATACCTTTGTAAAAACAGAGAGATCACAGGCATGGACAGCCGAACGGAAGGGAGGGTTACTTTCGGCTATGTTCAGTTCAATTACAGTCATACTGGTTATTTCATCCTACATGGTCATTCTGTTCGCCATTGCACAACTGGTGGAACGGAAAATTGAACAGACCGGCAGAAACTTCAACGGCCCCTGGACGTATGCATTATCCCTGGCGGTTTATCACACTTCCTGGACCTTTTACGGCAGTGTCGGATTCGCCGCCGAATCAGGGCTGCTTTATCTGGGCGTCTATATCGGATCATTACTGAGCATTGCCTGTTGGTGGATTACCCTCAAACGCATGGTGCTCGCCAAAAACACCTTCCGCGTCACCAGCATCGCCGACTTCATATCCACCCGTTATAACCGCTCACAGAAAATCGCAGCACTGGTCACCTTAACAGCCCTGTTAGGTGTACTCCCGTATATTGCCCTGCAATTAAAAGCAGTCATCAGCTCATTTAAAATCATCACCCTCAGTGGTCATGGCGCTGACCTGCATAACACAACAATGGACTGGGGCAGCTCAGGCCTGCTGATCACACTGTTCATGATTATTTTTACGATTATGTTTGGCGTACGGCGGTTAGACCCAACCGAACGCCATCAGGGTATGATCAGCGTTCTCATGGTGGAATGCATTGTCAAACTGATTGCCTTTCTGAGCGTAGGTATTTTTGTCTGCTATTACCTGTTTAACGGCTATGACGACATTCTTAACCAACTTGATCAGGCCGGCATGCATCAGGTAACCAGCCTCCATACCCGGCCAGACAGCGGTGTCATGTGGCTAACCCTGATCATTCTGAGCTTCGCAGCCGTACAAAACCTGCCCCGGCAGTTCCATGTCGCTGTCATAGAAAATGCGGATGTTAACTATATCAAAAGAGCGATGTGGGTCTTTCCGCTCTATATTCTGCTGATCAACATTTTTGTCATTCCCATTGCCGGGGCCGGCCTCCTTAAAGGCATTGATACCGGTGCTGCTGACTACTACGTACTGCTGTTGCCACAACAGGCAGACAACACCTTTCTGACCATGCTGGCATTTATCGGCGGTTTTTCTGCCGCCACAGGCATGATTATTATCACCACAATGACGCTGGCCACTATGTGTTCTAATCACCTGATCATGCCTGTACTGGAAAGATTCGAACGTTATGCAGCCATTCGCGGCGAACTGCTGAAAATCCGCTGGGCACTGGTTGCCCTGATTCTGCTCAGCAGTTACAGCTTTGCCATCGCCTTCAGCGACTCCTACATTCTGGTAGCTATCGGCCTTATTTCCTTTGTTGCAGTACTCCAGTTCAGCCCTGCACTTCTGGGCGGAATATTCTGGCAAAAAGGTAACAGTGCCGGCGCATTGGCCGGGTTGCTGGCAGGCTTTATTATCTGGGTCTACACCCTGGTAATCCCAGCGCTGATTAAGCAGGGCTGGATGGCTGAAACATTACTCAATGAAGGTCTGTTTCAGATCAGTTGGCTGCGCCCGGAAGCTCTGTTTGGCACTGAAGGGCTATCCAGCATTCCCCATAGCGTATTATGGAGCATGATCTTTAATATCGGCGCATACCTGCTGGGCTCTCTGCTCTATTCTCCGCACAAAGCAGAACGTACACTGAGAACTGAATTTATGCAGTCAATGCTCAGTCAAACCAGCAAAGCCACCCGGCCGACAGGGCTGGAGCAATACATTCTGCTGCAAACCAAGCTTAAAGAAGCATCTGCCCTGCTGAATAATTACCTGAGCCCGGATAAAGCCCGCAATGCTATCAGCCAGATAACAGAAGATTTACAGGTCACTGACAAAGAACGTATCAGCATTATCGAACTGATCGAATTCCACCGTATGCTGGAACATACCCTGACCGGTTCCATAGGGGCTGCCAGCGCTCACAATGCAATGGAAAACGGGATTCGTTATACCAGCCGGGAAACGGCAGACCTGAAAGCCCTGTACAGCCACCTTGTCACAGAAATGGACACCCGGATTGACAATAAAAAGCCGGCAGCAAAACCTGCGGATACGAATTTTGGATTGATTGATGATTTACAGCGTCAGATAAGCCTGCTGGAACGGAAAAACCTGTCCCAGCAGCAACAACTTGAAAAACTTGAAATGAAATTAGAAGAACGGCATCAACAGATTTTCAAATACCGTATTGCGGCTCAGCACGCCCAACGTGACAAGCACAAGCTCAGCGAGCAACTACAGGCTCTGCAGCAAACCAGCGAATAAGCTAACAGCCACCGCCTTATGCTTCCAGAATCTGCGCCAGCAACTTGCGGACGCCTTCCGGCTCAAAGGGTTTATTGCTTAAGGCATTTACACCCGACTGGGCCACATTCTGTAACTGTGCTTCGTTATCTTCTGATGTCACCATTAAGACCGGCATATGACAATGATCACCGGACTTACGAATATACTCAGTCAGCTCAGCACCATTCATTTCTGGCATATGATAATCGGTTACCAGCAAATCAAACGTCTGGCTGTTAAGAATCTCAATCGCCTCAGAACCGTCGTTCGCTTCCTGAATATGCTCAATGCCCATATTGTTCAGTACCCGGGTAATGACATTCCGTGAAAGACGGCTGTCATCCACAACCAGCACGTTCAGGTCATCCACTTCATACATATCAAGCTCAAGCGCCTGAGGGGACAACAGATCAACGGTGGCATTCACCGCCCGGTGCAAATGCTGCAACGTGTAAGGTTTTGGCAGAATTGCTATCACACCGGATTGTTTAAACTCTTCCAGCTGTGCACGGCGGGTTTCACTTGAAACCAGCATAAACGGCAAATCTTCAAGGTCAGGATCCTGACGAATGGAGCGCAATAAATCCAGTCCGGTACCGTCTTCAAAATATAATGAAGAAATCACCAGATCCGGTTTAATCCGGGTTACCTGTTCGAATGCGTCTTTACAGTTACTGCAAACATCCAGATTGAAAACCCCTTCCTCATGCAGTGCATTCAGCAACAGCTTGCGCTGCATCTGCGAAGGCTCAACCACCAAAATGTTCAGATCCGCAGGTGATAATTTATCCATATAACCTCTGCCAATATCAGGTAAAAAAGCCAGCGAAACAATTGCTCACTTCATACTGAAAAACTCTGCTTTGACAAGTGCAGCCCCCCGCTACGGAGCGCTCACAACTCAGTTAACAACACATATGTTCCAAACACATTAAAGCGACAAAACGTTTCTATCTTAGCTGCTTTATATAAATACAAACAAGCACTTATAAGCCATGACATCAGCCTTCCAGAATTGAAGCCAGCAGCTGTTTTACCACATGGGGCTCAAAAGGCTTATCTGTCATAGCATTCACACCCGACTGCGCCACATTCTGTAAATGCGCGTCATTTGATTCAGATGTCACCATTAAAACAGGCACATGCCCGTGCGTAGGAGATTTACGTACGAACTCCGTCAGCTCAACACCATTCACTTCAGGCATATTGTAATCAGTCACCACCAGGTCAACGCCCTGATCCTGCAAATAAGCAATGGCTTCAGAACCGTCAGCCGCCTGTACAATATTCTTGATCCCCAGATTGGTTAACACCCTTACGATCACATTACGTGCCATCCGGCTGTCATCGACTACCAGCACTCGCAACAAATCAATGTCATACAGCTCAAGATCAAAGTTCTGCTCAGAGAGCATATCCAGTGTCGCATTAATCGCCTGATTCAGATTCTGCACGCTGAACGGCTTCGGCAAAATCGCAATCACCCCTGACTGCTTAAACTCTTCCAGCTGCTCTCGGCGACTCTCGCTGGACACCAGCATAAAAGGTAAATCTTCAAGAGACTCTTCTGCCCTGATCAGCCGTAACAACTCCAGCCCGGTGCCGTCTTCAAAATAAAGTGAAGAGATGACCAGATCCGGTTTAAACTCCCGTATCTTCTGTATCGCTTCCGCTTTATTGCCGCAAACCGCCGTCTTATCAACACCTTCTTTAGTCAGTGCTTCAAGCAATACCTTGCGCTGCATCTTTGATGGTTCAACTACAAGAATACTTAAATCTTCTGCCGACAACCTTTCCATAAAACCTCTCAATAACACCGAATAAACAAGCAGTTAAAGCGATTTTAACAACTGGATCCTTTCGCTCAGACATTCCTGCAACATACCCTGTCCGGATACCTGACGAAAAGCCCAACCCTGCGGGAGACTACCCATAACAGGTGCAAAACCTTCTGGACAAAGCAAATTTTCTTTATCTGCCAGAATCAGTCACTGAATCCGAGCCAAAAAAAACGGCCGCCGAAGCGACCGTTTTCTGTCAGAACAATAACTAAACTTACTTGCTCTCGTGCTTGTACTGATGCACATCCATCTGCGGGTAAGGAATAGAAATACCCTCAGCATCAAAGCGCAACTTCACAGCCTCTGTGGTTTCGAACAGTACATTCCAGTAATCCGCTGAATTCACCCACGGACGTACCACAAAATTCACACTGCTGTCCGCCAGTTCAGATACTGCAATCACCGGAGCCGGATCTTTCAGTACGCGGCTGTCACTGTTAATGATATCTTCCAGCACTGCCTTGGCTTTCTTCAGGTCATCGTCGTAACCGATACCGAACACCATATCCACACGGCGGGTATCCCGGGCAGAATAGTTAGTAATAACACCGCTGTAGATATTACCGTTCGGCACGATCACTTCTTTGTTATCCGCAGTACGCATAACAGTATTGAAGATCGTAATCTGCTCAACGATACCGGACACACCGGCAACCTCAACGAAATCACCTTCCTTAAACGGGCGGAAAACAATCAGCATAACGCCGGCTGCAAAGTTCTGCAGCGAGCCCTGCAGCGCCAGACCAACAGCCAGACCTGCGGCACCTACCAGCGCAATCATTGAGGTAGTATCAACCCCTAACTGATCCAGTGAAGCAACCACAACCACCAGCAGCATCAGGATGTTTGCAATTGACGTCACAAAATTGATCAGAATGTCGTCCATGCGGCTCTTACGCAGCACTTTCTCCAGCAAACTACCAAGCGCCTTTACAACCATCCGACCGACGATAAAGATCGCGGCTGCCAGTGCGATATTAATAATCCACGGCATTACATACATATCAAAAAATGAAAGATCCATATCAGAATTCCCCGTTGAATAGACCGTTATTGCAGCAGCAAACGCCACCAGCAACTACTAAATTGTTATATTTTCATTCAACCACTTTCTGCCCACATCAGAAGCTTCCTGATCTGTAAGCAGAAATCAGTTCACAGCTTAACCAATTTAATACTGTGTTTCATCTTCAGAAACCGTTCGCCCTGAGATTCAGCCGGCCACTATAACGGCGCAACTATGAACAGAGAATGAGCGAACAAACCCAAAGGAAAACGTTATAATCCACCGTTCAACACAGTGGCAGATGTACATCAAAATTCAATGACAACCTTTACTTTACGCAGCTACCAGCAAGAAGCAGTTGAGGCCACACTGCGGCACTTTCGCAGCAGCAATGACCCGGCAGTCATTGTATTACCAACCGGTGCCGGCAAAAGCCTGGTAATTGCCGAGCTGGCCCGGCTGGCCCGGCGAAAAATACTGGTACTTGCCCACGTCAAAGAACTGGTGGAACAGAATGCCGCAAAATACCGCAGCTACGGCTTAACCGGCGGTATTTACTCCGCTGGCCTGAAACAGAAACAAACCGAACATCAGGTCACATTTGCCAGCGTGCAGTCGGTCGCCCGGAACCTGGAAGCATTTCAGCATGAATATTCGCTGATCATCATTGATGAATGCCACCGGGTCAGTGAAGAAGATAACAGCCAGTATCAGCAGATAATCGGGCAACTCACCGCAAATAACCCGCAACTTAAAGTGCTGGGGCTGACAGCAACCCCCTACCGGCTGGGCATGGGATGGATCTATCGCTACCATTACCACGGCATCTGCAGATCAGAGGAGCCCCGCCCTTTCAGCCACTGTATTTACGAGCTCCCTCTGCAGTACATGATAAAACATAAGTACCTGACACCACCGAACCTGATTGATGCTCCGGTTGCGCAGTACGACTTTTCACAACTGCGTGCCGGCAATAACGGCGAATATAACAGCCGTGAAGTGAATCAACTGTTGGTCAGCCATCCACGGGTAACTCAGGCGATCTGCAAACAGATCGAAAATCTGGCTGAAACCCGCCAGGGAGTCATGATCTTCGCGGCAACGGTTGAGCACGCCCATGAAGTCGTCAGCTATCTGCCAGCGGAAAATACCGCTCTGATCACCGGTGCAACGGCACAGCAGGAGCGGGATGCACTGATCAGCGCATTCAAAGAAAAACGTTACAAATACCTGGTGAACGTTGCCGTACTGACCACCGGATTCGATGCGCCCCATGTGGATATGATTGCAATTCTTCGCCCCACTCAGTCAGTTTCGCTGTATCAGCAGATCGTCGGCAGAGGCCTGCGTCTGGCACCGGAAAAAACCGATTGCCTGGTAATGGATTATGCGGGCAACAACTTCAACATTTATTACCCGGAAGTTGGCCAGCCCCGCCCCGACAGCAGCAGTGTGCCGGTTCAGGTATTTTGTCCTGCCTGCGAGTTTGCCAATGTTTTCTGGGGAAAAACCGATGACGACGGTGCGATCATGGAACACTATGGCCGCCGCTGTCAGGGGATGCTGACAACAGAACCACCCAGCCAGTGTGATTACCGCTTCCGCTTTAAAGAATGCAGATTCTGTAACGGAGAGAATGACATTGCCGCAAGGCGCTGCGGGCACTGCGGTGAAGCCATTATCGACCCGGACGACCAGCTTAAAGACGCGCTGCAACTGAAAGACGCCACCGTCATCCGCTGTGCCGGTATCAGCTTTCATCAGCAGGGCAGCCGTCTGCAAATTATCTATCACGATGAACAGGGTGAAGAACTGAAAGAATCTTTTGACTTCAGTAAGCCGAAGCAACTGCAGGTGTTTAACCAACTCTTCGGCAGACGTTTACAACAGAGCCAACAACCACGCCGCTTTAAATCTCTGGAAGAAGTGCTTGGCTGTCAGCAACAGTTCAGCCACCCGGACTTTGTAATTGCCCGTAAATCCGGTCACCATCTGCGTGTTACCGAACGGATTTTTGATTACCAGGGAAATTACCGAAAAGCGAATCAGCTGTAACCGGCAGAAAACCGGCCAGCTGACTCGCATTACCAGAAACGCTTAACTGACCAGCCAAACCTCTCTGGCCCATTCCCAAATGCTGGTCCACTCTTCATGCTCATGGCCATCAAAGCTCCACTGAATAACAGCACCTTCCAGGTTCACTACATAAAAACCGTCCGCATAGGCACACAATGGCGTCATCTCCCGGGAAAGCCCAACCGACCATGCATATGCGGCCACCTCAGGCAAATGGGTATGAGATCCCGGATCAGCAGCGGTTACAGGCTCAAGTGAGCCACAAATCACATCGCTGACCGTTAACAAAAACTGCTTAAAATCAGGATGTAACGGCACGCAGATATCTTCTTCCACATCTACAATGTCATCAAACTCCGGCAAATCCAGTGGCATTGCCACCTCCTGATTTGCATGACGCAATGCGTCAATTACATCTTGCATATATCCTCACAAAAGCACTTCATAAAACAACAAAGCCGCTGCAAAGCAGCGGCAAAAAACTATCAGTCATCCGGTAAAATCAGCCCAGCTTAGCCAGCATCGCCTCAGCACTGCTGACCTCAAAAGCCTTAGGCGCTTCCAGCGCTAACTCAGTCACGGTGCCATCTTCAATAATCATGGCATAGCGCCGGGAGCGGATACCGCCGAATGAACCGGAATCCATTTCAAGGCCTAACGCCAGTGTTAGTTCAGCACCGCCATCCGCCAGCATGGTTATTTCACCGGCATTCTGATCATCTGCCCAGGCTTTCATCACAAAGCTGTCGTTCACCGAAAGACAGGCAATCAGATCCACCCCTTTGGCAAAAAACTCATTCGCATAATCCACATAGCCCGGTAAATGACGGGCGGAACAGGTGGGTGTAAAGGCACCGGGCAAGGCAAACAAAACGATTTTCTTCCCTTCACAGAGTTCACTCAGCGGTAAGGTTTGCGTTTCCCCCTGCTGCACGACCCCAACACTCACGGAAGGAATTTTATCTCCTGTCTGAATCATCATCTGCTCCTTATATGTTTAGCCTGTAACAACCAACAGTATAAAGGATGCTCAGCCGAAGTCCGACGCTTTTATGCAACCGCCAAACAGACAGCGCTACCAGCCAAAACCGAAACGCAGCAATAAAAACATCAGCATACCGAACACAATGGTCTGCAACAGATCTTTACGCCACATCGCCACCAGCACCGCAAACACGGCAGACACCAACCACGGGTTCGTCAGGCTGAACCACATATCCCCCTGTGGCATGATAACCGCCGGTACAATAATCGCAGTCAAAACCGCCGGCGGTACAAACCCTAAGGCCAGATCCATCCAAGCCGGAAAACGAATCTTTCCTGCGACACCGAACAGAAAAAACCGTACGCTGAACGTCACCGCAAACATCCCGGCAATCAAACCGACTTCATTCATAACTCTGACCTCCCTGACATACCGAAGGCTGTCTGGATTGCTGCAGCCAGTGCAGCGACACACCTACCGCGATGCCACACAGCGCAGCAACCAGTAAACCAAGCTTATGGGGTAAGGCTGCGCAGGCAACCGCCATGGCACCCGCCACAATTACCGCCGCCCACATTGGCCGGTTTGTTAAATACGGAACCACCATGCCGATAAAGGTCACCGACATCGCAAAATCCAGCCCCCAGTTAACCATCCCCGGAAACACCTCACCCAGCATGACCCCAATTCCGGTACACAATACCCAGTTAGAATACATGGCCAGAAATGACCCCAGATAGAACCAGTGAGCATGCTGCAAATCATCCTGGCGTAAGTAACGGTTGCTCACCGCAGCAAAGGTTTCATCGGTTAAACCGAATGCCAGTGGAATTCGCCAGCGCAGAGGCAAATGCCTGACCTTTGGTACTAAATTGGCCGAATACAGTAAGTGCCGTAAATTCACCACAAAAGTCGTTGCAATGATCACCGGCAGTGCTGCTCCAGCCGCCAGTAAACCCAGCGCGATAAACTGTGATGAGCCGGCAAAAACAATCACTGACATCGCCAGCGCGGCCAGCGGTGACAAACCACTGGGCTCTGCCAGTGTGCCGAAAATTATGCCAAACGGAATTGCGCCAACAATCAGAGGCAATGTGGCTTTTGCCCCCTGCAAAAACTCCTGCCGCGGCGATGCTAAATCAGCCATACTCAGTCCCTCAGACTCAGGGTTAAATACATATCTGAACGGGGGAAAACAGACTTCCCTTCAGGATGAGGGATCTCGGAAAACCCCATATTCTGATAAAGCCTGACCGCCCTTTCCAGAATACTGGCGGTCTCAAGAAACACTTCCCGTGCGCCTAAATGACGGGCCTTGGTCAGTGCTGTTAACATCAGCTCACGCCCTACCCCCTGGCCGTGAATCGCTTCATCCACCGCCATTTTTGAAATTTCGAACCGGTCATCGCTCACCCGGGCCAGCGCAATACAGCCCACCGGCGTACGTGACGCATCCTGACGGCAGGCAAACCAGATGTACCCGCCCTTTGCCAGGTAATAACTTTCCGGGGTATTCAGCGCCTGATGATCCAGGTCGATCATTTCACCGTTGAAATACTTGTTCAGCCAGGCCATATTCAGCCGGTTAAAATCGTCCCGGTAGGTTTCATCCCAGCCGACAATCTCAACATCTTCGATATTCTGCCGCTCACGGATACTGTTCAGTACCGGCTGAAAAAAACCTTTCTGATCCAGGCTCTGCTCAAATTCATTCAGCGCATCCAGCAGTGGATGCTGCTGGGTCAGCATCAGCCGGTCCAGATATTGTTTAATCTCCCGCCAGACGGGCTTAATCTCATGCAGTAACGCCTCACTCTGGGGAGTCAGCGCAAGTAACTGACGGCGCTCATCTTCAGGGTCCGGCGTTTTTGTCAGCCAGCCTTCAGTAATCATTTTCCGGGCAATTTTGCTGATCGCCGGATGACTGACCCCCAGTAACTCTGCCGCCTGGGTGACACTCATTTGGCCTTCCTGAACCAGCAAGTTAAACAGTGGAAAGAAGGTCGGATTAAGATCAATTCCCTGAGCCTGATACAGACTCACCACATCCTGAACCAGGCGATCAGACAGCCGCCGCAAGCGACTGCCCAGGGAAAGATTGCCAAAACTGCGCATTAAATCTGGCTGCATATACAACTCTTACTGAGATAACAAAACAAATTACGTAACAGGTTACGTAATTTAGCAAAACAATCCCTGAATGCAAGAAATTTCAGCCACCGGTAACCATAGATGATGAAGCTACCGGCAACTGAATCAGTCGGTATTAATCCGGCAAAACAACCTGATAAGTCTGTTCGCTTAAGCCATGTACCGAATCATAAGCCCTGACTTCAACTGTCTTTATACCGGCAGGCACCTGAATCACCTGGCTTCTGGTAAACGGCTGCTCATTGACATGGGGATGATGCAGTACCCGCTTGCCCAGCAGATTGCCCTGCAGATCTGTAACATCCCAGGCATTGGCATAATGATCCCAACCGGTATCATCATGTTTAAGCGTGACTGAGAAATTATACTGGCCAGCAGTACGGGGAGTGACCTGCACGTCTTCTATCACCACACTGCCCGCCTGCGCTGAAGTACCGGCAACAAACAGTCCCGCGAAGGCAATACTCAGAAAAGCTGATCGCATATCCGCTACCCGCTTACAGATGGTGATCACGGATAAACTGTTCGAGGCTGTCATAGCTCCAGTCACTGCCATCAGGGTGCTTATGATCATGCTCATTCAGCTTGCCCATCATGACCTTCAGGTTGTCCCCTTTTTTGCGCAAGCCCTGCACAAAGTGAATCGCCTCATCAATCGCCTGCTGCTGCTCGGCACTCACACCCGCCTGTTTATCGCCTTTTTTCTTAACGCTTACAGTAATCCCGGATTTCATTGCATTGTCTCCTTCCATCATCAATACATACGGAATACGTTACTCTGCTTCAAAATATGAATAAAGCACAAAACTCAGAAATCATGCCCTGAATCAGAAAAATTTTCAGGAACAAACAGATCGAAAGATACAGACAAAAAAAGAAAAGAGAGGGAGATAAATACAGGGAAGGAATATAGCGGAAACCCCTTGCAGGTTTCCGCAGTCTGGCAGTAATCAGTCGTCGCGGCTGGTTACTTCAACCAGGTGATAACCGAACTGAGTCTTTACCGGACCCTGAACTTCACCCACCGGGGCAGAAAATACAACCTTATCAAACTCCGGTACCATCTGACCCGGGCCAAATGAACCAAGATCACCACCGGATGCTTTAGAAGGACAGCCTGAGTGCTGCTTAGCTACATCAGCAAAATCTGCTCCAGCTTCGATCTGTGCTTTCAGATCATTACACTGTTCTTCAGTGTTAACCAAAATATGACGGGCAGTTGCTCTTGCCATGTTAAATACCTGCTTTTATAAAATTACTGAAGCGTGAAATCCACGTTCTGCCACTATAGCACAAGCCTTTTGGAGAATACCCGTTAAGCTACTGATCAGATTAAAAAAACAGCCGGAACAATCAGTGCTGCAAGCTCTGCATCAGCTGCTGCCGTACCCAGATACACATAGGGTCCCGGTGATAACGCTCATGCCAGTAGAGATAAAAATTAATATTTGCCGAGTGTAACGGTGCGGGAACTTCCCGGTAAATCACCCGGCGGCCGTCCACAATCCGCTTGGCAATCAGCTCCGGTAATACAAACAGCAAATCAGTCGTTTCGCAGAAATCCGCTACCGACATAAAATTCGACAACCGCAGGCCCAGATGCCGGCTCTTCCCGAGGGTTTCAAGCCGCTCATCAATGATCCCCATGCCCTGTCCGGTAACTGACACAATCCCGTGACTGGCTGCCAGATACTTCTCCAGCGTCAATTCCTGATTCACTAGCGGATGATGCTCTCCCATGAGACAAACAGTATGGGTCTGAGCCATCAGTAAACGGCGGTACTGACTTTCCGAACGGCTGGGCGACAGTGCTGTGATTGTAAAGTGCACATCCCCTTCTTCCAGCAGATCAAAATGATTCCGGGGATCCGACCGCATTTCCAGCCTCATCTGCGGGGCTTCTTCCTGCAATACCTTCATCAGCGATGGCAGAAAGCAACACGCTTCAAGATCCAGACCATAAAAGCGCACCACATCCCGAGCCTGAGCAGGAATAAACTCAGGCTCAGCAATTAACTGAGCGGTATCATCCAGCAAAGTCTGTAATTTAGGTAACAGACTTACCGCCCGGGCACTTAAGTCATATCCCGCTGTCGTACGTACAAGCAGCTCGTCGTCGAAGGTTCCCCGCAACCGCTGTAATGCCCGGCTAACCGCCGGCTGACTCATGTGGAGACGATCCGCTGCCCGGGTAACATGGCGGGTCTCCAGCAAGGCCAGTAAAACCACTAAAAGATTAAGGTCGATGCTTCTTAAATTCACTTCGCGCATAACAACAATCACACCAATGCATTAGATGAATAAATTATGCCGTATTACATTACAGACATCCATTAACAAACAACGGGCATCAGAATGTCACAACAGGTAAAAGTCGCTATTGCTTATCACAGCGGATATGGCCACACGGAAGTTCTCGCTCAGGCAGTGGTAGCCGGCGCGGAAAATGCCGGTGCCAAAGCGATTGCCGTTTCAGTGGCTGATCCTGAAGCCATCAACTGGGATCAACTGGCTGAAGCTGACGCAATTATATTTGGCAGCCCAACCTACATGGGAAGCGTCAGTGCACCGTTTAAGGCATTTATGGATGCCAGCTCTAAAATCTGGGCCCAACAGGGCTGGAAAGATAAACTGGCAGCAGGCTTTACCAACTCATCCAGCCAGAGTGGCGATAAACTCAATACCCTGATCCAGTTATCGGTCTATGCTGCATCCCACAGTATGAACTGGATAAGCCTTGGCCTGATGCCTGGCAATAACAGCAGCCAGGGCAGCAATGCCGACCTGAACAGACTGGGCAGTTTTCTGGGGGCCATGGCACAAAGCAACAGCGATCAGTGCGCTGAGCTGACACCGCCACAGTCCGACAGAGATACCGCTCAGGCACTGGGGGCGCGGGTTGCCGCTGCAGCACAGCGCTGGCAACTGAAAACCAGCCCTTGCAATCTTTAATTCGGGAAACAGGATCTGATTATGTCACTGCCATTTAAAAACACCCGCAGCACCTATGGCCTGGCCAGTATCTCATTGCACTGGATCATGGCGCTGACAATCATAGGCTTATATATACTGGGTCTGTATATTGACACCCTCGACTACTACGATCCCAATTACCGGACTTTTCCACACTGGCACAAAAGCATTGGCATTATTTTGCTGGGCTTTTATGTCTGCCGGCTGGTCTGGAATCTGATTAACCCGCACCCGGAGCCATTACCTCAGCCTCCAATGGCACAACTGGCGACAAAAGTTGTCCATAAACTGATGTATGTGCTGATTATTCTGGTGCTGATCTCAGGTTATCTGATTTCCACCGCAGACGGACGGGCCATCGCCGTATTCAACTGGTTCGAAATACCGGCAATACCCGCCATAATTGAACGGCAGGAAGATACAGCAGGCTTTTTACATTACTGGCTTGCCAACGGTCTGATATCCCTTGCAGGATTACACGCCCTGGCAGCTCTGAAACACCACTTTATCAACAAAGACCAAACCCTGAATCGAATGTTAGGGAAAGCACAATCCACCCAGGAGTAAACACATGAAACTGAAAACGACTCTGGCCGGCGCACTACTGGCTACCTCTGTCCTAGCTGCCCCGAGCATCCAGGCTGCAGACTACACAATCGATACCAAAGGGGCACACGCTTCCATTAACTTCCGCGTAAGCCACCTGGGCTACAGCTGGTTAGAAGGCCGTTTCAATGAATTCAGCGGTCAGTTCAGCTACGACGAAGCAAACCCGAATGCATCTTCTGTAGAAGTTGAAATCAACACTGCCAGTGTTGACTCCAACCATGCTGAGCGCGATAAGCACCTGCGCAGCGGTGACTTCCTGGACGTAAGCAAATATCCGAAAGCCAGCTTCAAGAGCACCGGTTACTCTGCAGACAGCGGCGTACTGAGCGGCGACCTGACCCTGCACGGCGTAACCAAGCCGGTTGAAATTCAGGTGACTAAGATTGGTCAGGGTGATGACCCATGGGGCGGCTACCGTGCAGGCTTCAGTGGCACCACTGAATTCAAGATGAAAGATTTCGGTATTACCAAGAACCTTGGCCCGGCATCAGAAACCGTTTACATGGAACTGCATGTAGAAGGTATTCGCCAGTAAGCGAAACATTCCGGAAAATGCGCCTTACGGCGCATTTTTTTTGCGCGTAAAACTATCCGGAAAAGAATATTAGAAGTATTAAAGAATAAAAAATATCTGCTGCCCGGAATAATCCGGTCAGTAAAAAGAAGTCGAACTGGAAGCAGCCCGGCCAGAGCAAGCCAAGCTGCTCTCTGGGATGAGTTAGGCCGTAATAGTTACGTTTTCAGCCTGCAGCCCTTTCTGACCTTCAACTACCTCGAAGGTTACCTGCTGGCCTTCAACCAGGGAGCGACGCCCCGTACCGTTGATTGCCCGAAAATGTACAAATACGTCAGGCGCTCCCTGGCGTTCAATGAAGCCAAAACCTTTTTCGTCGTTGAACCATTTTACTACACCAGATAATAGTTGATCAGACATACCTTCCTCTTCTTATATTTTGGTGCCTGCGGACTTTTCCGTCAGACGTCCTTTGCTATTTCAGAAATCACTGTCTCCCGGATGAACAGAGATTTCACATCAACAAAAAATCAGCTTTTCAGCCAGGCCGGGGCGTGCTAAAGAAAAACCAACTATATCTTCTACGTATAAAAACGCAGATATGCAAGTCAGTATCTGCACTTTTTGTGTAATTTTTATGAACTTAGCCGCAAAAAAACCAATTCTTTAGAGACAGGACAGTGAATATGCTAGACTCCGGTCCGTTAAATTCACGATCGATCTGGAAATTAAGATGGCAGGTTCACTTCAGGATCAACTACTGGGCGCAGGTCTGGCAACCAAAAAGCAGGCCAACAAAGCTAAAGCTGATCAGCGTAAAAAAACTAAAAAATCCAAAACCGTAAAGAAAGGTGAGGTCTATCAGGACCAGGATGAGCAAGAACGTCAGGCAGCGATAGCCCGACAAAAAGAAGAGAAGCTGGAAAAAGACAAAGCCCTGAACCGGGAACGGGAAGAACAGCGCCTGCAGAAAGAAATTGATGCCGCTGCCCGTCAGATCATTCAGCAGAATATCATCAGCATCCCGGAAGACGGGGATGTTGAATATAACTTTGTTGACGGCAGTAAAATCAAAAAGCTATACGTGAATAATGAACTGCAGAACCAGCTGGCAAATGGCAACCTGGCCATTGCACAACTGGACAGTAAATATGTCGTGATTCCAGCCGGTGCTGCTGAAAAAATTACCGAACGCCGTCCTGAGCTGATCATCAGCCGCCAGGAGAAAGAAACCGTTGATCCGGATGATCCGTACGCAGACTTCCAGATTCCGGATGACTTAATGTGGTAATCAGCCCACTTAGAAACTGGCCGGAAATATCCGGCCAGACCTGTACAGATAACACCCGGAAAAATGCCTGAAAGTAACAGCTAAATGTTACGAAAAAACGTCTAACACAGCCCCTCAAGCTTATAAAAATCAACACCTTAAGCTGGTTATCTTTTCACCGAATATCCCCTTCCACTCTCCAGATAAATAGCATAGAATGGCGATGGCTTGAAAGTAAGGCTCGTTTTTTATGATTTAAATCCTGGTATCCCAACCTGAATGATGAAGATATTTAGCATAAAGTCATAAATGTAGTACCTACATTTCTTAGCTCAACCGCGGTAATAAACACACTGTTGTTGCCGCTTAAATTACTTATATTTTTGTAGGATACACATTATGTCTACTACTACTGGTACCGTAAAATGGTTCAATGCCGATAAAGGCTATGGTTTTATCGAGCAGGAAAACGGTCCTGACGTATTCGTTCACTTCCGTGCCATCAACACGACTGGCTTCAAAACCCTGACCGAAGGTCAGCAGG
Organism: Aliamphritea spongicola; assembly: GCF_017051665.1. Lineage (NCBI taxonomy): Bacteria > Pseudomonadati > Pseudomonadota > Gammaproteobacteria > Oceanospirillales > Oceanospirillaceae > Aliamphritea > Aliamphritea spongicola. Next base: position 647,376 of record NZ_JAFIDL010000003.1, on the reverse strand, counting down.
TTTCTTTCGAAGTGACTCAGGGCCAGAAAGGTCCTCAGGCTGAGAACGTTTCTGTTCTGTAAGCTGGCTTCTAAGCTGTAACCTCCGGGTTACAGCTTTATCCCCTCACTGCTTTACCCTTCTTATACCTCAGATTTACGCCATACCAGCAACTGATTATTTGCCGGCATTGTCACGTCTGCACTCAGCTGTAATCCAACGGCTTCAGCCAGCGCATTAACCGCCTCAAAATCACGAATCCCACTGACCGGATCACGCTGCTTCAGCCATTGATCAAACTCAGCATTACTGGCACTGGTATAGTCGCCTTCGTAACGAAACGGCCCGTACACGATCAGTTGTCCGCCCGGCTCAAGCGCAGCACCCGCGCCGGCGAAAAAGCACTCCACCTGTGGCCAACCCATGATATGCAGAGTATTCGCCGTAAAAACAGCATCTGCATAATCAACACCCCAGCCTGCCTGACACACATCCAGTATTTGCGGCGGCAATATATTTTCAACGGCCTCCTCCATCAGATTCAGCTTCAGAGCCTCGTGATTCATCATCAGCTCCGTCGGTTGCCAGCTAAGCCAGGGAAACCTACGGGCAAAAAACAACGCATGCTGCCCGGAACCACTACCCACTTCCAGCACGTGCCTGCTGTCCGTCAGCAAGCCCTGTAGCTGCTCAAAAATGGGCTGCTGATTTCGCTCGCAATTGGGGGAATAATTAAGCATAACTGCTCCTGATACTGTCTTTGAAAATGAATCTGCGGATCTGCCACTATTGCAATCTGGCCATCAGCCACCCAACATAGTAAGTGTCAGTTACGATTACAAGCCATTCGTTATCAGATCCGGAACCCTCAGCTTGCTTCACTTCAAACGATTATTTTCAGCCCTGCTTTTTGGTTTCTCACTACAGAGTATTGCCAGTGAAACCATCATCATCGGTGGCGATTATTCCTATCCGCCTTACGAATTTATTGATGAGAAAGGCCAGCCCAGCGGCTATAACGTCGAGCTGACTCAGGCGATCGCCGAAGTCATGGGAATGAAAATTGAATTCCGTATGGATGAATGGTCTCTGGTCAGGGATGCCCTGCAAAACGGCGAAATCGACGCATTGCAAGGCATGGTCAGTTCTGCAGAACGGGGCAAGCAGTTTCTGTTCAGCCCACCCCACGCCATTGTTCATCAGTCGATATTTGCCCGCCGTGGCGAACCCCGGGCTTCCAGCCTGCAACAACTGCGGGGAAAACAAGTCGTCGTACAGAAAAACGGCATCATGCATGACTACCTGCTGCAAAATAACGTCGGCGCCATCATCAACACTGCAGAAACCCATGCTGACGCCCTCCGGCAGCTATCTTCCGGCAAACACGACTTTGCGCTGGTCGCCAACCTTCCCGGCCTGTATCTGGAACAGGAGCTGGGGCTGAATAACATCATGCCGGTCGGCCAGCCTTTTCAGGCTCAGCAATACGGCTATGCGGTCTTACAGGGTAATGAAGCCTTACTGGCCCGTTTCAGCGAAGGGTTAGCGATCCTGAATAACACCGGCCGCAAACAGGAAATTTATAACAAATGGCTCGGCTCTTTGCAGGACAGAGGGATCCCATGGAGAGACATCGGTAAAATCACCTTCTGGGCATCCGTATTACTGCTGATCTTCCTCAGTGTCGCCGTGATCTGGAACCGATTGCTCAAACGGGAAGTAAACAAACGCACCCGTGAACTGCATATCCAGCAACAGCAACTTATTCAGGCAGACAAAATGACCTCTCTTGGCATTCTTGTCTCCGGTGTTGCGCACGAAATTAACAACCCTACAGGTCTGTTACTGCTGAACCTGCCTATCATTCAAGATGCCTGGCATGACTGTGAGGCGACACTCGAAGAACGCTATAAGGAACAGGGAGACTTTGATCTGGGAGGCCTGCCCTACTCACAGATGCGTCAGGAAATACCTGCCCTTCTGGAAGACATGCACAACGGTGCCCGGCGTATCAAACGAATTGTGAACGACCTGAAAGACTTTTCCCGTCAGGAAGACGACGATATCCGGGAAACCTTTAACCTGAATGATGTCGTCAATACCACCACCCGGCTGCTGGACAACAATATCCAGAAATACACCGATCACTTCAGCAGCAGGCTGGCCAGCCACCTGCCGGACTGCAGTGGCAATGCCCAGCGAATAGAACAGGTCATCATTAACCTGATCGTCAACGCCTGTCAGGCGCTGGAAAACAGAACACAAAATATTCATCTGGAAACCTTTTACCTGCCGACACAGAATCTGGTGGGGCTGGATATCACCGACCAGGGCCATGGGATTTCACCGGAAGACCTGCCCCGCCTGCTCGACCCGTTTTTCACCACCCGCCGCGAACATGGCGGCACAGGTCTTGGCCTGTCAATTTCCAGCGGTATTGTTAAAAGCCACGGCGGCCAGTTAGAATTCGCCGCCAATCAGCCCCGGGGAACCCGGGTGCGTATGACCATTGCCTGTCATCAGGAAACCCTATGAGCACCGATAACCTGTACCCCGAATTCGGCATATTACTGGTCGATGACGAAACATCATTTCTGCGCAGCCTCAGCCTGACCCTGCGCCGCAGCGGTAACATCACCCACCTGCACCAGTGCAGCGACAGCCGTGAAGTCATGCCTCTGCTTGCCCGCCACAATATCGGTCTGGTACTGCTGGATCTGACCATGCCTCATATCTCCGGCGAACAACTGTTGCAGCAAATTACTGAACGTTACCCGGACATAGGCGTCATTATCATCAGCGGCCTCAATCAGGTGGAATCTGCTGTCAGTTGCCTGCAACAAGGTGCCTTTGATTATTTCGTTAAAACCAGCGAAGAAGGCCGGCTGATTGAAGGCATTAAGCGGGCGATTCGGATGCAGGAACTATTGCGTGAAAATCAGGCACTGGGACAACGCATGCTTAGCAACACCCTCGAACATCCACAGGTATTCGACCCGATCATCAGCCGCAGTAAACAAATGCACGGGGTATTTCAGTACACCGAATCCATCGCCCCCAGCTCGCAACCCCTGCTGATCTGTGGTGAAAGCGGCACCGGAAAAGAACTGCTGGCCAGAGCCGTCCACCAGCTGAGCAATCGTAAAGGCGAGCTGGTCACCGTGAATATTGCCGGGCTGGATGACCATATTTTTGCCGACACACTATTTGGCCACCGCCGCGGGGCTTTCACCGGGGCAGATAAAGACCGTCCGGGACTGATTGAGCAGGCAGCCAACGGCACGTTGTTTCTGGATGAAATCGGCGATCTCAGTCCCACCTCTCAGATAAAACTGCTGCGCCTCTTACAGGAAGGCGAATACTATCCGCTGGGCAGTGACCGCCCCAAGCGCAGCAGTGCCCGCATCATTGCCGCCACCCACCAGGACCTGCAACACAAACAGCAAAATGAAGATTTCCGCCGGGATCTGTATTACCGGCTTTGCACCCACCAGGTCAGAATTCCACCGCTGCGCCAGCGCAAGGAAGACCTGCCCCTGCTGCTTGATCATTTTCTGAGACTGGCCGCTGAAGACATGCAGAAAACAGTACCGGGCTACCCGCCGGAGCTGACCCAGTTACTGGCCACCCACAGTTTTCCCGGCAATATTCGCGAGCTGCGGGCACTGGTGTTTGATGCGCTCAGCCGACACCGCTCTCACCAGTTATCACTGGATGTATTCCGACAGGCACTGAATAAAGACAGCGAAGAAACCGGTCCCCAGAGCGCTGCCGAAGCCGTGGTATTTAACCCCGACTGCAGCCTGCCAACACTCACAGAAATCAGCCAGCTGCTGGTCAGCGAAGCCATGGAACGGGCAGATAATAACCAGTCACTGGCGGCACGGTTGCTGGGTATCTCCCAGCCTGCTCTGAGTAAACGCTTAAAAAACATGCGCTGATTCCCCTATAACCAAAGTTATACACATAACTTTGGTTATGTTCCGGATAAAACAGCCCCGGTCCCTTCTGCCATCAGCGTCAGAGCCAGGCAGAACGATCAGTATCATATTCAGTGTATAACTATGATTATACCCCCTCCCGGCTAACAGCACTGTCAACAAAACCACAATAAAACCTTATATAACAAATAGTTAAATCCTAAAAATCACTCATGGCACAGCCCTTGCTCTATTGGGTTCTATATTTGCTTCGCCATAACAATAACGAGTGATACTTCATGAACAGTTCTAACGACACCCGCACTGAACAGGACCTCCTGGGGCAGGCGGAAATTCCCAAGCACGCTTATTACGGCATTCAGACCTGGCGTGCACAGCAGAATTTCGATTTAAGCGGTGTCAGCCTGCAACACTTCCCCCACCTGATCAGCGCACTGGCCATGGTTAAGCAGGCCGCCGCCCGTGCTAACTGCCAACTGGGATTCCTTGATCAGGAACCGGCCGACGCCATCGAGCAGGCCTGCCGTCTGATTACCGGTGGAGAATTTCATGACGCCTTCATCGTCGACATGATCCAGGGCGGCGCAGGCACCTCCACCAACATGAACGCCAATGAAGTTATCGCCAATGTGGCATTGGAACTTTCCGGACACAGTAAAGGTGATTACCAGCACCTGCACCCGAACAACCACGTCAACATGTCGCAGTCGACCAATGACGCTTACCCCACCGCTGTCCGCCTGGCCATTCTGCTGAGCCACGGTAACCTGGTCAGCCGCCTGACCAGCCTGCAGACCAGCCTGATTGCAAAAGCCGAAGAGTTCAGCGACATCCTGAAGATGGGCCGTACCCAGTTACAAGATGCAGTGCCTATGACCCTGGGTCAGGAATTCAACAGCTGGGCCTCCACCCTTGGCGAAGATATCCAGCGGATTGCCGGGCTGGCAGAACTGCTCACCGAAGTAAATCTGGGCGGTACCGCCATAGGTACCGGCATCAATGCGGATAAACGCTACGGCAAACTGGCAGTTAGCGAACTGGCCAAAATCAGCGGTTACCCGCTAATTCAGGCCACTGATCTGGTGGAAGCCAGCTCAGATATGGGAGCCTTTGTACTCTTCTCCAGCATGCTTAAGCGGCTGGCCATCAAACTGTCAAAAATCGCCAATGACCTGCGTCTTCTGAGCATGGGCCCAAGAGCCGGCTTAAACGAAATCAACCTGCCACCGCAACAACCCGGCAGCTCGATCATGCCCGGCAAGATCAACCCGGTTATTCCGGAAGCCGTCAATCAGGTTGCCTATCAGGTGATGGGCAATGATCTGGCGGTCTGCATGGCAGCAGAAGCCGGCCAGCTGCAGCTCAATGCTATGGAACCACTGATTGCCTTTAACGTGCTGGAATCCATCCGCCTGCTCAGTCAGGCAATGCCCATGCTGGAAGAACGCTGCATCGCAGGCATTACCGCTAACCGTGAACATTGCCGTCATCTGGTGGATAACAGCATCGGTGTGGTTACCGCCCTGAACCCGCATATCGGTTATGAAAATGCCACCCGCATCGCCCGGCAGGCCCTGCATTCCGGTGCCAGCGTTGTCGATCTGGTGCGCGAAGAAGCGCTGCTGTCCGATAGCCAACTGGCGGAAATTCTGAAACCGGAAAACATGATTCATCCCGGCCGCTAAGCGGCCACCCGTTCAACCCTCACAATCAAAACAACAAGAGGTTAACTATGTCTGACTCATCCCTGTCCATGAACAAAGGCGGCGTCTGGCGCTCCATGGCACTCTGGAAGAAAATCTTCATCGGCATGCTCGCCGGTGTCGCCGTCGGCGCATTTATGGGTCCTGATGCTGAGGTACTTAAACCGATCGGCACCCTGTTCATCAATGCCATTAAAATGCTGATTGTCCCGCTGGTATTCTGTTCTCTGGTGGTCGGTGTGACCTCCATGCAAGACAGCGCCAAAATGGGCCGTATCGGCATCAAATCCATTGTTATCTACCTGCTGAGTACCGCTGTTGCAATATCTATCGGTCTTGGCCTGGGTACCGTTTTCATGCCCGGCGAAGGTCTGAACATGGTTGCTGATGCCAATGCAGCAGCGGCAACAAAAGAAGCGCCCAGCCTGGTCTCTACCATCATTAACCTGATTCCGAAAAATCCGATTGAAGCACTGGCCGGCGGTAAGATCCTGCAGATCATCGTCTTTGCACTGGGTCTGGGTATTGCCCTGAATATGATCGGCGAAACCGGTAAACCGGCTATCAAGGTATTCAACAGCCTGGCTGAAGGTATGTACAAACTGACAGCTCTGGTAATGAATTTTGCCCCTTACGGTATCTTCGCCCTGATGGCATGGGTCGCCGGTAAATACGGTGCAGATGTATTACTGCCACTGGCAAAAGTCATTGCCGCAGTTTATATCGGCTGCATCATTCACGTACTGGTCGTGTATACCGGTGCAATCGCTATGATCGCAAAACTGCCTCCGGTGCAATACCTGAAAGGTATCGTCAGCGCGCAGATGATGGCCTTCACCTCCACCAGCAGCTCCGGTACGTTACCGGTCAGCATTCGCTGCGCCCGTGAAAACCTTGGGGTATCCAAGGGAACAGCCAGCTTTGTTCTGCCTTTAGGTGCCACCATTAATATGGATGGTACGGCACTGTATCAGGGCGTTGCTGCACTGTTTGTTGCCCAGGCCTTCGGTATTGATCTGAGCATGGCGGACTACCTGACCATCATTGCCACCTCCACACTGGCGTCTATCGGTACTGCAGGTGTACCTGGTGCAGGCCTGATCATGCTGTCACTGGTGCTCAGCACTGTTGGTCTGCCAATGGAAGGTCTGGCGATCATTGCCGGTATCGACCGTATTCTGGATATGGCCCGTACCTGCGTGAATGTATCCGGTGACCTGATGGTTTCTGTGCTGATCGGCAAGAGTGAAAACGAGCTGGACAGCGACGTTTACAAATCTGATGAGCCACAGACAGCAACCCAAAGCTAACTGCCAGCCATAAAAAACGCTGCCCGGGGTAACCCGCGCAGCGTTTTTTTATCCCTTGTCAGGCGTTAACTGGGATCATAGGCACAGCGGAAGCCAATAGAACCATAAATACTCCGGCCACTGACCGGCGGTTTAACATTGCGGAATGAGCTGCGCAGGTTGGCTTTATTCTCATCCCAGGAACCGCCCCGTACCAGACGCTGGCGGCTTTGTGCCTGATCCGTCAGATTCCCGGCCGCATACTGGGCAATACCATCAGACGCATACCAGTTCATCATCCACTCACCGGCATTCCCTTGCATATCAAACAGGCCAAAGGCATTGGCATCACGGCTGCCAACCGGCCAGGTGCGGTCTTCACCACAACCATCCGGCTCATTTGGAACAGAGCCCATGGTCACACCGTCATCCAGAATGGCGTTTTTACAGCTGACCTCTTCCCCCCAGGGATAAGGACTTGTGGAACCGGCCCGTGCCGCCTTTTCCCACTCAGCTTCATAAGGCAAGCGCCCACCTTTCCATTCGCAGTAAGTCAGGGCCTCCTGCCAGTCGACACAGTTCGCCGGGTGATTATCCCGCCCCTCCGCACCGACATTACAGTATTTGTTACGCTGAAAATCTTTCGGCCGCACACAGATACCTGCATCAATACAGGCCTGATAGGAAGCCACCGTCACTTCAAACTTATCCAGCTCAAAAGCCGGGACATTGACTGCCGTTCCGCCCTGAGGACCTTCATCACGGTCACAGGCGGTATCATTCACTGAACAGCCCATCTGAAAACTGCCAGCGGGAATAACAACAGTATCTTTTGCATGGGAAACGGCCGCAGACAATGCCAGCACAGAAAAACTGCAGGCAGACACTATCCGGGGAACAACAGGGGAAATCCGGGAAACAGACATACACGCTCCATTTATTATTCTGAGCAGTCTGCCGGCGGGGAACCGGCAAAACTTAATACGGAACAGGGAATAACAGTCAACTGTAGACCATTGAATTCCCTGACAAGTTCCCGCCTGTCACCCGGTATGATTATTTAAAAACGTCCGGACAGCCTGCCAGGCTGTTGAATTCCGGCGACCAGCGCCGTACATCGTTCGCCCGGCGCCAGCGCTGATGGTAAAACTGCATCAGACACACACCGGAGTCCAGCTCAACCATGAACACATCCAGTTCCCGGACATCATCATAGGGGGGATACTCACGGCTTTGCCCCCAGCTCTTGATCCCGTCACGCTGAGCAAAAGCCTGCCAGAACGCCACCGGCTTGCGCCATGTCTGGCCAACCTCATCCCAGGCCAGCAATTCACCGGATGCGGTTTCCCGCAACTCGCCATCCCGGTCACCCATGACCTCGGCCTGAGCACTGACACTCAGACCTAATAATACTGCTAACAGTGCTGCAATACGCATCTGCACTCTCCTTGGTTCACCTCTGAATACCAGATGAAAAATGTAACACAAACAAATATTTAACTTAACGTTACCGGACAATGTAGTACGACTTTCGCGCCAAAAAGGCAGGAAATATACGCCATCTTTCAAAAAATCAGCATTTATCTGAACCGGCCAGCAGATTCAGATAAATCCGCCAAAATCTGATTTCGCCAGAAAAATATCTGCGAAATGCCTCCCGTAGCACAGAAATATCCCTAAGCGGGATGATTTGACAGCGTCACCATGCCCCTCTAGGTTAGACCCACACCCCACAAGGGTAAATTCAACACCTGTTGACAATAACAACAAAAAATCACCCAGACCGCGATCCGGTTACGGTGAAAGGTAATCATTATGACCCGACAAGCAGCCTTACCCGGCCAGAGCGTTTTTGCACCCTTTTCCTCTTCTGTTCGCCATCCGTACCTCTATCCTCCTCTGATACTCCGCCGCTGAACGTCTCACATTATTTTCGGCTAATTCACGAGTATTCACCGCGGCTTAACTGTCGCAGCGGGAGGTATGCAAATGACCACTTTTGCACCGGTTTCACTGGACGATAAATGGCAACAAAATCATGGTCAGGTCTATCTGACCGGCAGTCAGGCGCTGGCCAGGCTACCTATGTTACAGGCAATTCAGGATCAGCAGGCCGGTTACAATACCGCCGGTTTTATATCCGGCTACCGGGGCTCGCCACTGGGCCATTTTGATAAAACCCTGTGGCAAATCAAAGACCGGCTGACAGCCCATAACATCACCTTTCAGCCCGGCGTAAACGAAGATTTGGGCGCAACAGCTGTCTGGGGATCACAACAGGCAAACGTATTTCCCGGTGCAAAATACGATGGGGTTTTTGGCCTCTGGTACGGCAAAGGGCCCGGGGTCGACCGCAGTGGCGACGTATTCAAACATGCCAACGCCTTTGGCACTACGCCACTGGGCGGCGTGCTGGCTGTCGCCGGCGATGATCACGCCTGTAAATCCTCCACCCTGCCTCATCAGAGCGATTATGCTTTCATGGATGCCCTGGTGCCCTACCTGTATCCGGGGAATATTCAGGAACTGATCGAATATGGCCTCTACGGCTGGGCGATGTCACGCTACAGCGGCTGCTGGGTTGGCTTAAAAGCACTGGCGGAAATCATGGACTCCGGCAGCCGGGTTGATCTGGACCAGACCCGCATCACAATCAAATGCCCGAACAGCGAAGGTAAACCCAGCGACGGCCTCAATGCCCGCTGGCCAGACAAACCTTTGCAACAGGAAGTCCGTCTCCACGAACACAAGCTTGAAGCCGCCCGGGCGTTCTGCCGGGCCAACAAGCTGGATAAAACCATTATCAACCCGCTTAAACCCCGGCTGGGTATCATCTCTGCCGGCAAATCCTATCTGGACGTACTGCAGGCACTGGAAGACCTGGGTATAAGTCACGAACTGGCCGAAGACTTAGGAATTCGACTGTACAAGGTTGCTATGCCGTGGCCCCTTGAACCACAGGGAATAGAAGCTTTCAGCGAAGGATTGGATGAAATTCTGGTGATTGAAGAAAAACGCGGCGTGATTGAAGAACAACTTCGCCAGCAACTCTATCAGCGATTCAACGCACAGGGACAAACACCTCCCCGAATCACCGGTAAACAGGATGATCTTGGCCAGGAACTGCTGACGACACTGGGGGAACTGACCCCGGCAATGATTGCCCGGGCAATTGCCCGCCGCACCGAAGCATTCTACAGCAGCCCTGAAATGCAGCAGCGACTGGACTTTCTGACCACCAAAGAAGCAGAACTGGCCCGCCCCCGTGCCCTGATTGAACGCACGCCGCATTTCTGTTCCGGCTGTCCGCACAACACCTCTACTACCCTGCCGGACGGCAGCCGGGCACTGGGAGGTATCGGCTGTCACTACATGGCAACCTGGATGGACCGGGGCACCGAAACTTTCACCCAAATGGGCGGAGAAGGCGCTACCTGGATCGGCCAGGCCCCTTTCACTGAAACTAATCACGTATTCCAGAACCTGGGCGACGGCACCTATTTCCACTCAGGTCTGCTGGCGATCCGTGCGGCTGTCGCTTCCGGCGTAAACATCACCTATAAAATTCTCTATAACGACGCAGTCGCCATGACCGGCGGCCAGCCGGTAGACGGCAGCCTGAGTGTGCAGCAAATCAGTCATCAGGTATACGGTGAAGGCATCCGCAGAATCGCTATCGTCAGTGATGATCCGGGCAAATACCGCAATTACAGTGAATTTGCCCGGGGCGTCACCTTTCATCACCGGGATGAATTACAGGCGGTCCAACTTGAACTACGAGACATTGAAGGCTGCAGCGTGATGATTTATGACCAGACCTGCGCCGCCGAAAAACGCCGGCGCCGTCACCGTGGCCAGATGCACAACCCGGCGGAACGGGTCGTCATTAACAGTGAAATCTGTGAAGGGTGTGGTGACTGCGGTGTGCAATCCAACTGTTTATCCGTGGAACCGCTGGAAACAGAACGGGGCCGTAAACGCAGTATTAACCAGTCCTCATGCAACAAAGACTTCAGCTGTGTACGGGGCTTCTGCCCGAGCTTTGTTACGGTCAAAGGCGGCGAACTGCGCAAACCGGATACGGACTTCAGCCAGATCAGCTTTCCGGCCCTGCCCGACCCGCAATTACCGGCATGTACCACCCCCTATAACATTATGCTGACCGGTGTTGGCGGTACCGGTGTCGTCACCGTCAGTGCCCTGCTGGGTATGGCAGCCCACATCGAAAACAAAGGCATTGGTGTACTTGATCAGATCGGGCTGGCGCAAAAATTCGGCGCTGTCATGAGCCATATTCGAATCGCGGACAGTCAGGCGCGGATTCACACTGTGCGTATTCCTGCGGGCGAAACCGATCTGATGGTCAGCTTTGACCTCATGGTTGGCGCCAGCGAAGAAGCCCTCGGCAAACTGGAAAACAGCCGCAGCCATGTGGTGATTAACAATCACAAAAGCATGCCGGCCGCCTTCACCCGGGAGCCGGATCTGGAAGTGCCCAATGATGCCATGGAAGCGGTGATTCAGAACACCGCCGTACAGAGCTATGCACTGGATGCCACCGAACTGGCTACCCGATTATTGGGGGACGGTATGGCAGTGAATCTGTTCTGCATCGGCTACGCCTGGCAACAGGGCCTGATCCCGCTGGAACGCGAATCCATTGAGCAGGCAATCAAACTGAACGGCGTTGCCGTACAAGCTAACATTGATGCCTTCCTCTGGGGTCGCAGGGCAGCGGTTGATCTTCCTGCAGTCAGGGACATTGCCTATGGAAAAACAGCACCGGCCGCCGATGCAGTTCAGCTGATGCCATCACTGGACACTATCATTCATCGGGAAAAACAACACCTCACCGACTATCAGAATTCAGCGCTGGCCAAACGGTATGAAAAGCTGGTTCTGCAGATTCAGCTGCACACCAAAGACATGCGTCTGGGACAGCGCCTGGCTATCGCGGTAGCAACCCAGTACAGCAAATTGCTGGCCTATAAAGATGAGTACGAAGTTGCCCGGCAACTCACCTCTGACACATTCCAGCGCCAGCTAAAACAACAATTCACCGGCGAGATCGAACTGGAATTTAATCTGGCACCACCATTGCTGGCGAAATCCGATCCGGCAACCGGCCGGCCACGCAAGCGCAAATTCAGCCAGAAATACCTGCCGGTCCTGAAACTGCTGGCTAAACTTAAACCGTTGCGGGGCACCGCGCTGGACATATTTGCCTACAGCCACGACCGCCGGCTGGAACGCCAGCTGATTCAGCAGTACGAACAGGATATCCGTCTGATTCTCAGTACCCTCAGTGCGGATAATTACGCAGCCGCCTGCGCCCTTGCAGAGCTGCCGGGCCAGATCCGGGGCTATGGTCCGGTTAAAGATGCTGCCTGGCTGAAGGTTCAGCCGGAGCGTTTACAACTGCTGAGTCATTTTACATCGGACAACAATCCGGCAGCCAAAATGACTGCCACCTGATACACCGCCGGGTACTTTGCAGCAGCGAAGCACCCGGGCCTTTCTAACGAATTTTATGGCTAAACAGCCAGCTAACACTGCACAGGAAAAAGGAAACACACGGCTATGAGCATTTTCAGCCACCCTGAATACGACCAGCATGAACAGGTCAGTTTCTATCATGATCCGGATACAGGCCTGCAGGCCATTATTGCTGTCCACAATACTAACCGTGGCCCGGCGCTGGGCGGTTGCCGTATGTGGCATTACGCCAGTGACACAGAAGCACTGACTGACGTTTTACGTCTGTCCAGAGGCATGACCTACAAGTCGGCTCTTGCGAACCTGGATTTAGGGGGCGGTAAATCTGTCATTATCGGCGACCCGCAACGCCATAAAACACCTGAGTTGCTGGCAGCCATGGGCCGGATGCTGGAACGCACCGGCAACCGCTATATTGCAGCGGAAGACTCCGGTACCAGTGTGGCTGACCTGAGTGTCATGGCACAACATACAACCAATGTTGCCGGCATCACCGACCGTATCGGCATTGACGGTGCACCCTGTAACGGTGACCCGTCACCGGCCACCGCCTATGGCGTATTTACCGGCCTGAAAACAGCGGTTCAGCATCGCCTGGGTGGCAACCACCTGGACGGCATTAAGGTCGCCGTTCAGGGCATCGGCAATGTTGGTTACCGCCTATGTGAACTGTTACATAACGCCGGAGCACAGCTCTATATCACCGATATTCACCCAGAGCGGGTCGCACAGGCCCAGGCTGAATTCGGAGCAATCGCCGTGGACGGGCAGGAAATTTACAGCGTAGATGCAGATGTTTTCGCGCCATGTGCGCTGGGTGCAGTGCTGAACGATGCAACCATTCCCCTGCTCAGTGCCAAAGTTGTTGCCGGTGCCGCCAATAACCAACTGGCCGGACAGCGTCATGATCTGATGTTACAGGAACGGGGTATTCTCTACGCGCCGGATTATGCACTGAATGCCGGTGGTATCATCGACCTCTATTACGAGCGGATTGGCCACGAACACCTGAAGGTGCGGGCTCATATCGAAACCATCAGCGACACGCTAAACGAAATTTTCCAGCGTTCAGCACAACAAAAACGCCCTACCGGCGAAATTGCCGACCAACTGGCTGAAGAACGTTTCCGCTAGGCCTTTCTTACATGCCGGTCAGCTTCCCTCAGCTGACCGGCTTACAGATAACACACCACTTGCAGCTTGTTACCGTCCGGGTCACGCACATAAGCCGCATAGTAATTTTCACTGTAATGCGCCCGGATACCCGGAGCCCCTTCATCGCTGCCACCGTGCTCCAGTGCAAGCGCATAAAAGCGGTCTACTTCCGCCGCAGACCTCGCCTGAAACGCGAGGTGACTGCCATTACCAACACTGGCAGGCTCACCGTCAAACGGGGAATAAATATAGATATAGGGTAATTCAAACCCTTCCCCCTTCACCACAGGCCGGGCATACGCCGGCGGCTTGCCTTCCGGTTTTGGCACCCGCTGCAACCCCAGCACAGGCATCACCGCGTCATAAAAAAGCGCCGAACGCTGCAGATCATTCGACCCCAGCGTGACATGGCTGAATACTGAATATGTCATCCCTTGCCTCAAAAGTTGATTTTACAACTTTGTTTAATTACCATGCGCCCGCTAACTTATCCACTTAACATACCGCGGAGGAGAATAAAAAATGATTATTTTATGTACACCCTTTGCAGGTTCTGACCACCGATAACCCACCGTTATTTCGCCCTGGTCAACTGACCTGCCAATACGATTTCCGTTTAAATCCTTATAAAAGGAATTGGTACCATGGGCACAACCGTCCAAACTATTACTGATACAGTCAGCCTGCTTGCGTCCGCAGATACCTGGATTGAAGGCAAGGCAATACAACAATTAATTAAAACCTCTGAACTCGAAAATATTCGCTGGGTTGCCGGCATGCCGGATCTGCATCCTGCCCGTGGCTATCCAATCGGCGCTGCTTTCTTTTCAGAAGAGAAAATATATCCGGCACTGATTGGCAACGACATTGGTTGCGGAATGTCTTTATGGCAAACCTCGCTGAAAACTTCTAAAGCGAATCCAGACAGGATGGCTAAAAAACTCACTGAAATTGAACAGTCGCTAGACAGCAGTTGGAATGAATATATTCAGCGATGCAAACAACATAAAAACATACGCAATGACGATTTTGATCATGCGCTGGGAACAATCGGAGGCGGCAATCACTTTGCCGAATTCCAATGCCTGGACACCGTATACGATGAGCAAACCCTGCAGCAGCTCGGTTTAGATAAAAAACAGTTACAGCTACTGGTTCACTCTGGCTCCCGGGGTTTAGGCCAATCAATACTCACAAAGCATGTGACTGAGCATAGCCATCAGGGTCTGCGTACGGATACTGATGCTTTTCAGCATTATCTGAATGAACACGATGAAGCCGTTCGCTGGGCGGAACTGAACCGGACGCTGATCGCCCGAAGGTTTATTGAAGCCCTTCGGACTGACGGTAAACCGGTGCTTGATATCAACCATAACCTGATGGTTAACCGAACCATCAAAGGATCATCAGGCTGGTTACATCGCAAAGGCGCTACACCGTCTGATCAGGGGTACGTAATCATTCCCGGCTCCCGTGGAGATTACAGCTACCTGGTCAGTCCTCTCACTGAAAATAACGCAGCACCTTCCGAAGAAAAGCACTTGTATTCGCTTGCGCACGGCGCCGGCAGAAAGTGGCAACGGGGTAACTGTGCTGATCGCCTGAGCCATAAATACAAGCGGGAAGACTTACAGAAAACTAAATTCGGCAGCCTGGTGATCTGTAACAATAAAGAACTGCTCTATGATGAAGCACCGCAGGCATACAAAAAATGCGAAAGCATTATTGCCGATCTGGTTGATGCCGGACTGATTCGGGTCATTGCCCGTTTACGTCCGGTGCTGACATTCAAGACCAACGGAGGATGTTAAGTATGATTCTCATACAACTATCCGCTGGTCGGGGGCCTCTGGAATGCTGCATTGCCGTGCACCGGGCATGGGAAACCCTTTGTCGCGAAGCAGAATCCGAAAGCATTTCATGCCAGCTTATTGAAGCGGTTTCCGCCGGGAAAAAGGCTGGCTATAAATCCGTTCTGCTCCAGCTTGTCACTGCAGATACAACCCTTGCTAAAGCTTTTGCCTGCCGCTGGGAAGGCACCAGTCTGTGGATTTGTCCGAGTCACTTACGGCCCGGGCACAAACGTAAAAACTGGTACTTTAACTGCCGTATGTTTGAAATACCGGAGCGCACGTTTGACTCTGAGATTGTATATCAGACCTGCCGGTCATCGGGAGCCGGTGGCCAGCATGTCAATACTACAGATTCTGCGGTCAGGGCAACGCACACAGCAACAGGGATCAGTGTCCGCGCAGAAAGCGAACGCAGCCAGCATGCCAACAAACGATTAGCCCGTGCCCTGCTGTTCCATAAACTGGAAACCCTGCAACAACAGGAAGCAGATCAACAGGAACAAAACCGCTGGCAACAACATACGCAGCTGCAACGTGGTAATCCGGTTCGCACCTTCAAAGGCGAGAAATTTATCCCGATGAGCTGAGCAACGAAAAAAGGCGCACCCGTTAGGGTACGCCTTTGTTTAAGCTCGACGGATAGAGCTTACTCTCACGCTTGGGCACATCATTTTACTACTCGTATCGGTAGCTAACGATGTCTGTTCAGCCCGGACATGAACCCGGGCTGTTATCTGTTACTCGTCGCGGTAGCTGTCTACGCCCGGGCAAGAACAGATGAAGTTACGGTCACCGTATACGTTGTCGATACGGTTAGTCGCTGGCCAGAACTTATTCGCGCGGGTCGCAGCATTCGGGAATACCGCTTCTTCACGTGAGTAAGGACGTTCCCAGTCAGCGCTCATCACATCAGCCTGAGTGTGAGGTGCATTGCACAGCGGGTTGTTATCCGCAGGCCATACGCCAGACTCAACCTTGTTGATCTCCGCACGGATCTGAACCAGAGCGTCTACGAAACGGTCGATCTCAACCTTGGACTCAGACTCAGTCGGCTCGATCATCAGCGTGCCGGCAACCGGGAAAGACATCGTCGGTGCGTGGAAACCGTAGTCCATCAGACGCTTAGCGATATCTTCTTCGGATACACCGGAAGACTCTTTCAGCGGACGGATATCAACGATGCACTCGTGAGCAACCTTGTTGTTACGGCCACGGTACAGAACCGGATAGTGTGCAGCCAGCTGCTCGGTCATGTAGTTAGCATTCAGGATCGCCATCTGCGTAGAACGCTTCAGACCTGATTTACCCAGCATCTTGATGTATGCCCAGGTAATTGGCAGGATCGCGCCGCTGCCGTAAGGCGCTGCAGATACTGCACCGTTGTCAGCGCTGACCACACCGGTCGGGCTAACCTGGTGACCTGGCAGGTATGGCGCCAGGTGGCTCTTAACACCGATTGGACCAACACCCGGACCACCACCACCGTGTGGGATAGCGAAGGTCTTGTGCAGGTTCAGGTGAGATACGTCAGAACCGATAACGCCTGGCTTGGAAACACCTACCTGAGCGTTCATGTTGGCACCGTCCATGTACACCTGACCACCGTTACGGTGAATGATGTCACAGATTTCAACGATCTCTTCTTCGTATACACCGTGAGTAGACGGGTAAGTGATCATCAGTGCAGACAGGTTGTCTTTGTGCAGTTCAGCTTTAGCACGCATGTCAGCAACGTCAACGTTACCGTTTGCATCACACTCGGTGATAACAACCTTCATACCCATCATGGCTGCAGATGCAGGGTTAGTACCGTGCGCAGATGAAGGAATCAGACATACGTTACGGTGACCCTGACCATTCGCTTCCTGGTACTTACGGATCGCCAGCAGACCAGCGTATTCGCCCTGTGCACCTGAGTTAGGCTGCATAGAAACGTTATCGTAACCGGTAATTTCAACCAGATCAGCTTCCAGTTCGTTGATCATTTTCAGGTAACCCTGAGTCTGATCTTCCGGTGCGAACGGGTGCATGTTGGCAAATTCAGGCCAGGTAACCGGAATCATTTCAGCAGTCGCGTTCAGCTTCATGGTGCATGAACCCAGTGGGATCATACCGTGAACCAGCGAGTAGTCTTTGTTTTCCAGCTTCTTCATGTACCGCAGCATGTCAGTTTCGCTGTGGTAGCTGTTGAATACAGGGTGTGTCAGAACCGCATCTTCACGACGCTGTTCAGCAGAGATACCTGTCGCGGCACCGGCAACGATTTCAGCGTCCAGCGCTGCAACGTCCAGACCGTGACCTTCACCCAGAACGATATCAAACAACTGTGCAACGTCTGCAGCAGAAGTGGTTTCGTCCAGAGAGATACCCAGCTTATCAGCAGCAGCCTTACGCAGGTTGCAACCGTTATCCAGACCACGCTGGTAAACGTCAGCAGCGGTTTCAGGCAGCGTCAGAGTCAGGGTATCGAAGTAAGTGTCATTCAGAGCAACGCCTTTGCTGCGCAGGCCGTTTGCCAGGATCGCAGTCAGACGGTGTACACGTTCAGCAATGGTCTTCAGACCCTGCGGACCGTGGTAAACAGTGTAGAAAGACGCCATGTTAGCCAGCAGCGCCTGAGCCGTACAGATGTTAGAAGTCGCCTTCTCACGACGGATGTGCTGTTCACGGGTCTGCATCGCCATACGCAGTGCCTGGTTACCGCTGGAATCAACAGATACACCGATGATACGGCCAGGTACAGAACGCTTCAGTTTTTCACTGGCAGCGAAGAAAGCAGCGTGAGGACCACCAAAGCCCATTGGTACACCGAAACGCTGAGCAGAACCCAGAACGATATCTGCACCCAGTTCGCCAGGTGATTTCAGCAGCATCAGCGCCAGCAGATCAGTCGCAACAGCAACCATTGTCTTGGAAGCTTTAGCCTGTTCAATCAGAGCTTTCAGGTCGTGAATGTCGCCGTAAGTGCTTGGGTATTGCAGCTGAACACCGAAAGCATCTGCGCTTTCCAGATCAGTCAGCGGGTTACCGACAACCACGTCGTAGCCGAAGTATTCAGCACGGGTTTTAATAACAGCGATGGTTTGCGGGTGAACATCGTCAGCCACAAAGTAAACGTCAGTCTTCTTGCGGTTAGAACGCTTGCACAGCGTCATTGCTTCTGCAGCTGCAGTTGCTTCGTCCAGCAGAGACGCGTTCGCCAGGTCCATACCGGTCAGGTCCATTACCATCTGCTGGTAGTTCAGCAGCGCTTCCAGACGGCCCTGTGCGATTTCAGGCTGATATGGCGTGTAAGCGGTGTACCAACCCGGGTTTTCCAGAACGTTACGTAAAATAACGTTTGGTACCTTGGTGTTGCTATAACCCATACCGATGTAAGACTTGTTTACCACGTTTTCACTGGCCAGAGTCTTCAGGTATGCAAGGGCATCACTTTCAGTAACGCTGTCGTCCATCGTCAGGGCATCATCCAGACGGATCGAGTCCGGAACGGTTTTTTCAATCAGCTCATCTAACGAGCTAACGCCCAAGGAATCCAGCATTTCGCGGGTTTGTTCAGCATCCGGGCCGACGTGACGGCGGGTGAAGTCACCCGTCTGTAATAGATCACCCAGGGTATGAGTATCTGTAGCCATAACAATAACCTGTCAGTACACCGTCCGGCCGCTTACAAAATACAACAACGACCGGAACAAATTATTTGAAGAATGCAGTCAGAAAAAACACTTCATACTGTACCTGCATCCCCGTAGGGGTGCGGGCCGGTGCTCATGAGGGCTGAGCGTCCGGCCCGCGGTTTGCCAAAGAACTTAAACTTTTACCTAATGTATACAGATCAGACGGTTCGACTCTCAACCGTGAACGTGTAAGAGCGGTGCCCAAACCGGCTGATCTACACAGGGAGTCCTTAGGCTTCTTCGGCAATCGTTGCTGCGTATGCTTCAGCATCCAGCAGCTTTTCCAGTTCAGCAGCGTCAGCTACTTTCAGTTTAGCAATCCAGCCGCCTTCGAAAGGCTCGCTGTTTACCAGATCCGGCTCGTCTTCCAGCGCTTCGTTAACTTCAACAACTTCACCACCAACAGCAGCGTAGATGTCAGAAGCAGCTTTTACAGACTCAACCAGGGAGAATTCTTCACCGGCTTCAACTTCACGGCCAACTTCTGGCAGCTCAACGAATACAACGTCACCCAGCAGCTCCTGAGCGTGGTCAGAGATACCAACAGTTACGGTGCCGTCACCGTTGTCCAGAACCCACTCGTGGCTAGGGGCGAAGCGATAGTTTGCAGGAATGCTCATGTTTAATTTCCTTAAGTAATATTCAGATTAACGGTATAGAGGGAATTTCTGGCACAAAGCTTCCACCTGGGTGCGAACCTTGGCCTCTACCTCAGAGTTGTCGTCAGGGTTAGCCACTAAGCCGTCCAAGACATCGTTGATCAGATTACCGATCAAGCGGAATTCTTCTTCACCAAAACCACGGCTGGTACCGGCAGGCGTACCCAGACGGATACCGGACGTGATCATTGGTTTTTCAGAGTCGAACGGAATACCGTTCTTGTTACAGGTAATACCGGCACGCTCAAGCGCATCTTCCACCGCATTACCCTTCAGGCCTTTAGGCCGTAAATCAACCAGCATCAGGTGAGTGTCAGTACCGTCGGTAACAACCGCGCAACCACGCTCAACCATTACTTCAGCCAGCGCCTGTGCATTGGCAACAACCTGCTGGATGTAAGCTTTAAATTCAGGACGCAGCGCTTCGCCGAAAGCAACCGCTTTAGCAGCAATCACGTGCATCAGAGGACCGCCCTGCAGACCCGGGAATACAGCAGAGTTAATCTTCTTGCCGATTTCCAGATCGTTGGACAGGATCATACCGCCACGCGGACCGCGCAGGGTTTTGTGAGTGGTAGTTGTCACAACGTGAGCGTGTGGCAGCGGGCTTGGGTGAACACCTGTAGCAACCAGACCGGCGATGTGCGCCATATCAACCATCAGGTATGCGCCAACTTTGTCAGCGATTTCACGGAAACGGGCAAAATCAATTTCACGCGGGATTGCAGAACCACCGGCGATGATCAGCTTAGGCTGGCATTCAACCGCCTGCTTCTCAACCGCATCGTAATCAATACGGCAGTCTTTTTCAGATACACCGTACTGCTCTGCTTTAAACCACTTACCGGACAGTGCAGGACGCGCACCGTGAGTCAGGTGACCACCGGCATCCAGAGACATACCCAGAACAGTATCGCCTGGCTGCAGCAGTGCCAGCATTACCGCACCGTTAGCCTGTGCACCAGAGTGCGGCTGAACGTTAATGAATTCACAGTTGAACAGCTCTTTAGCACGTTCAATCGCCAGACCTTCCGCCTTATCAACGTACTCGCAACCACCGTAGTAACGACGGCCCGGGTAACCTTCAGCGTACTTGTTAGTCAGTACAGTACCCTGTGCCTGCATCACTGCTTTTGAAACAATGTTTTCAGAAGCAATCAGTTCGATCTGGTTTTCCTGACGGACAAACTCTTCGTTGACAGATGCCATCAGCTCGGCATCAGCAGCTGCCAGATCCTGGCTGAAAAAGGCTTCAAGGGCCTGATCGTTATGACTCATTTTTAACACTCGCTCTTAGTTTTATTCCACAGCATCAGCAGGCCGCTGTTAACAGGCAACAACGTTGACAGCCAAACCGCCCTGGGACGTTTCTTTATACTTATCTTGCATATCCAGTCCCGTCTGACGCATGGTCTCGATCACTGAATCCAGGGAAACGTGGTGCTCGCCGTCGCCTCTCAGCGCCAGGCGGGCAGCGTTAATCGCCTTTACCGCTCCCATAGTGTTTCGCTCTATACAGGGAACCTGTACCAGACCCGCAATCGGATCACAGGTAAGCCCCAGATTATGTTCCATACCGATTTCAGCAGCGTTCTCAACCTGCTGAACGGTACCGCCCATTACTGCGCACAGCGCTCCGGCGGCCATAGAACAGGCAACACCAATCTCACCCTGACAGCCCACTTCGGCTGCCGATATAGAGGCATTCTTTTTATACAGCATGCCAATGGCTGCTGACGTAGCCAGAAAGTCAAAGATGCCCTTTTCACTGGCACCCGGCACAAAACGGTCGTAATACGCCAGAACCGCCGGAATAACACCGGCAGCACCATTCGTCGGCGCAGTCACAACACGGCCTCCGGCAGCGTTTTCTTCATTTACCGCAATGGCAAACAGATTCACCCAATCTATAACTGCTAGCTGATCCTGTAATGCTGCCTGACTATCACCCTGCAGT
The DNA here is from genome assembly GCF_017051665.1 of Aliamphritea spongicola. NCBI lineage: Bacteria > Pseudomonadati > Pseudomonadota > Gammaproteobacteria > Oceanospirillales > Oceanospirillaceae > Aliamphritea > Aliamphritea spongicola. The sequence continues at coordinate 625,667 of NZ_JAFIDL010000003.1, read as the reverse complement.
TCTTGATATAAAACAGGTGCACGGCGTTTAAGGTCTAAGCCACCGGGTAAATCACCCTTTTCATTACAGCCACGCTTAATGCAGGCATCCATCACACCCCAGATCTGGCGCAACTTTGCCGTTACAGTTTCCTGATCGTGGTACGCCAGCTCATTCTTCTGAACCAGTTCCGCAATCGTCATATTGTTGCTTTCGCATAATTCAAGCAGCTCCTCACCATTATTAAAGTGATAAGGCACCTGAACTGCAGGCTCAGCACTGGAACCCTGCTGATCCGCTTCGGCGTCACTCAGGACAAAACCACCGCCGACAGAATAAAAGATAGCATCAAGTAAGATCACACCGGCGGCATCATAGGCAAAGAAACGCATTCCGTTAGGATGCTTGGGCAAAGACTCGCCAAAATGAAACGGCAGATGTTCAGACTTAATAAAAGGTACTGTGTGTGTACCCGCCAGACGAATCACACCCTGCTCTTCAATCTCGCGGATATACTGTGGAATCAAATCCGGATCCACTGTATCCGGTGCTTCGCCTAACAGGCCCACCATGGTTGCAACATCTGTTGCGTGACCAACACCGGTCATTGCCAGGGAACCGTACAACGCAACCTTAACGTTGGCGACCTGATCCATCAGCTGTAATTCTTCGAGTGAATCCAGGAAACGGTTTGCCGCGACCATCGGTCCAACTGTATGGGAACTGGATGGCCCCACACCTACTTTATATAAGTCAAAAATACTTAACGGCATTGTCATAACCTGCGCGGCAGTGCCACGTTCACTCTTATTATTAAAAGAGCCTTTTAAAAAGCTCTTACAGCATGTGCCTGTCGGCTTTATCTGCAATCTGTATCGCCAACCACCTACCTTATATAAGTAGCTGGTTCAGCCAGTGTTTCTTTACACCGGTCTGATTCTTATCTGCGAAACAACGCGACATAAACTATAGTTTTCTCAGACTAGCAACACTTATTTCCAAAATCAACAAAAAGTTTCTTATAGGAAACATCTTGTTTTTGAGTAAACGGACACCTTTCTGTCTATTCGCGTCGCCTATAAGGTTATTCACTTTTCAAGGATTGCTGCCTTGTGTACTATTGCTGACAGGGCATATTGATTTGTCGAGGTCAACGGGCAGCAAACTTAGCGTTTGCTAAACAGCGACTTAGATGTGTTTTTAACTTAATAATTACAACGTGATTACACGTGCTTATTGTTTGAACCTATGCTTGTACACCCGTTTTTGAAGAAGATTGGCTGACGCTTGTCAGTAACACTTTCAGCAAGAACACCCTGATCGTTATGGTAAAAATATATGTCCGAGAAACCGTCTTTTCTGCAATCTGAAAAAATTCTGGAAGTCAGCACCCAGTCTCCCAATGCTGAAGCAATGGTTGAGCCACTTGAACTGGGTAAGCGCGTCCGCGAAATCCGCTTAAGCCAAAACCTGACACTGGAAGAAGCCAGTAAACTGACCGGCCTGGCACGCTCTACTCTGTCTAAGATTGAAAACGAGCAGATCTCCCCAACCTTCACCGCGGTTAATAAGCTGGTAAAAGGTCTGGGCATTGATATTCCGCAGCTGTTCAGCCAGCCAAAACAGAAAGCACCCGGCAGTGGTGGCCGCCGCGATATCACCCGCAAAGGTGAAGGCCGCCCTCATCCTACGCCTACCTATGAACATGAACTGCTGGCCACTCAGCTGAGCAGCAAAAAAATGGTGCCTTTCCGCACCACAGTACGCACTCACTCATGGGATGAATATCAGGACTGGATTCGTCACGACGGCGAAGAATTCCTGTTCGTGATTAGCGGCAGCATCATGTTTTACACTGAGTTCTATGAGCCTATTGAACTGCATACCGGCGACAGCGCCTACTATGACTGCGAAATGGGTCACGCCCTGGTATCCACCAGTGAAGAAGATGCCGAAGTTCTTTGGGTTACTGCTTAATTAAGCAGCAACCCGCTTCGCACTTCCCGAACTTCTGCTCCCGTCAGATTCTTTCTTCATATATTGCAGTACCTTTCTGCTGTTTCTTTATTATAGGTAGCCGGTAACCGCCCTCCCCGGACCGGCAATATCTTCCCTTCCTGTACATTTCATACAAAAAACCAATAAAGCCTCAACTTTTCCAAAAAGAAACACGCGCCCCCACCGCCCCGATACCCGGCAGGGATGCACAGATTCTCTGATTTTCCGTTTACTTTAGGAAACATGCACCATTTCAGGTCGTTTTGTAGATTTTTTTCATCACCCCCTACGACTTTAGTCCCTTGTAATTAAAGACAAATCGCTGGACAGATCTCCCGCAAAGCTGACAAAGAACAAGTTTTACGCCATTTTGGGTTGGAAAAATATTTCCTTGTGGTGTATCTTGTTTCCTATTGGAAATTAATTTTCTGTTTTCGCAAAAAGTTTTCTGAGGGAATCACTTCTCCAGAAATCGACTAAGCTTTGACCGGGAACTGATTTTCAAAACCGTCGGCCCGTCCAGGGGTTGTCGGTTAACAACAACAATAAAACCTTCTGGAGTCTCCTTTATGGAAACGTTAACTTCGATTATTGGTGAGATTAATAGCATCGTTTGGGGTCCAATGATGCTGGTCTTGATCTTAGGTGTCGGCTTATTCCTGATGTTAGGTTTACGTCTGATGCCAATCCTTAAGCTGGGTACAGGTTTCAGCCTTCTTTGGAAAGGCCGTACCAGCGAAGAGGGTGAAGAAAAAGAGGGCGAGATCTCTCCATTTCAGGCGCTGATGACTGCGCTTTCTGCGACTGTAGGTACCGGTAACATTGCTGGTGTTGCTACAGCGGTATTTCTGGGTGGCCCTGGCGCCCTGTTCTGGATGTGGTGTACTGCTCTGGTAGGTATGGCTACCAAGTACTCCGAGGCTGTTCTTGCGGTTAAATACCGTGAAGTAGACGAAGAAGGCAACCATGTTGGTGGCCCGATGTACTACATCAAAAACGGCCTGGGCAACAAGTGGGCCTGGCTGGGTACTGTTTTCGCAGTATTCGCTGCGGTAGCTGCTTTCGGTATCGGTAACACTGTACAGTCTAACTCTGTTGCAGACGTTATCCACGCTAACTTCAGCATCCCTACCTGGGTTACAGGTGTGGTTCTGATGGTTCTGGTTGGTCTGGTACTGATCGGTGGTATCAAGCGTATCGGTAACGTTGCCGGTTCTCTGGTACCTATCATGGCAATCGCTTACCTGACTGCTGGTCTGATCGTTCTGGGTATCAACTCTGAAGCGATCCCTGCTGCTCTGGACATGGTATTCACTCACGCGTTCACTGGTACTGCTGCTGAAGGTGGCTTCGCTGGTGCTGCTGTGTGGATGGCGATCCGCTTCGGTGTTGCACGTGGTGTATTCTCTAACGAAGCCGGTCTGGGTTCTGCGCCAATTGCACACGCTGCTGCGCAAACCAAGAGTCCTGTTCGTCAGGGTCTGGTAGCAATGCTGGGTACATTCATTGATACACTGATCATCTGTTCTATCACTGGTCTGGTAATCATCACTTCCGGTGAGTGGACTTCAGGTGTATCCGGTGCAGCGCTGACATCTGCGGCATTCGCAAGTGCTCTGCCTGGTCTGGGTAACTACCTGATTGCAATCTCTCTGGCTATCTTCGCCTTCACTACAATCATCGGCTGGTCTTTCTACGGTGAGCGTTCTGTCGAATATCTGTTCGGTGTGAAAGCGGTTAAGCCTTACCGTGTACTGTGGATCATTGCAGTACCTGTAGGTGCAGTAGTTAGCCTGGACTTCATCTGGCTGGTAGCGGATACGCTGAACGCTATGATGGCAATTCCTAACCTGATCGCTCTGGCACTGTTGAGCCCGATCGTATTCAAGTTGACCCGGGAATTCTTCGCTGAGAAAGCAGAGAACGCAGAGAAACAAAACGGTTAATCCGTATCCGGTCAGGTAACTGCGGTTACCTGATCCCCTCAGCCTTATCCTGATCCAGGCTAAGGCTGATTTATGGAAAATGCATTACCTTCAGCCTTTCACTGAATAGTGTATTTCCCATAAATCTGAATAAGCCGCGGTCGGTTTACTGACTGACCGCAGTATTTGTACAACCGCAATGGCCTGCCACTGGCTGCCATGCATCTATCGGAGATAGCAATGTCTGAACTGCACAAAACAGCTTTGTATGACCTGCACCTGGAACTGGGCGCGAAAATGGTACCTTTCGCGGGTTATGATATGCCTGTTCAGTACCCATTAGGCGTGAAGAAAGAACACCTGCACTGCCGTGATAACGCCGGTCTGTTTGATGTTTCTCACATGGGTCAGGTAAAGCTGGTTGGTGAAAATGCTGCAGCGGTACTGGAAAAGCTGGTACCTGTAGACATTATTGATCTGCCGGTTGGCAAGCAGCGTTACGCGCTGTTCACCAACGAAGAAGGCGGCATCATGGACGACCTGATGGTTGCTAACTACGGTGATCACCTGTACCTGGTTGTAAACGCTGCCTGCAAAGAGCAGGACATCGCTCACCTGCAGGCTAACCTGTCTGACGGTGTAACCCTGGAAGTAATGGAAAACCGCTCTCTGGTCGCTCTGCAGGGCCTGAAGGCTGCTGAAGCACTGGGTCGCATCTGCCCTGAAGTACACGACCTGGTATTCATGGATTCCCGTGCACTGACCATTGACGGCGTTGACTGCCTGATCAGCCGCTCCGGTTACACCGGCGAAGACGGCTACGAAATCTCTATCCCAAGCGATCAGGCTGAAGCACTGGTTCGCCGTATTCTGGCTGAACCTGAAGTTGAGCCAATCGGCCTGGGTGCCCGTGACTCTCTGCGTCTGGAATCAGGCCTGTGCCTGTATGGCCACGACCTGGACCAGACCACTACTCCTGTTGAAGGCAGCCTGCTGTGGGCTATCAGCAAGTGCCGCCGTGCAGACGGTGAGCGTGCTGGCGGCTTCCCTGGCGCTGACATCATCTTCGAACAGATCGCAACCAAGAACATCAGCCGCAAGCGCGTTGGCATGATTGCTCAGGGTAAAGCACCAATCCGTGAAGGCGCTGAAATCACCGACGCGGAAGGTAACAAGATCGGCGTAGTAACCAGCGGTTCTTTCGGACCGACTCTGGGTGTTCCAATTACTATGGGTTATGTCGCAACTGCGCACGCAGCCCTGGGCACTGAAGTATATGCTAACGTCCGCGGTAAAGCTTTGCCTATGGTGGTGTCCAAAGCGCCATTCATCGAACAACGCTACTATCGCGGTTAACAGTCTCACCGGGGTCACACTCGGTGAGATTATGCACTTCCGAAGCAAATGCCTTAGTCTCTAGGGCATATTTTTAGAGCCTCGTGAGCGAGCTTGCCTCTCAGCTACGCCTGCAATACCCTGGCTCTCTTTTTTTCTTGTTTTAACTTTGCATAGGTAACCGCTATGGAGCTTATCCCTGTTCAGGAATTGCCGGCACTTAAAGATTTAAAAGGCGAATCCAAGATGGCCCGTTTGAAGATCAAACCGGACCCGAGCCGTGAGCGCCTGCGAAAACCGAAATGGATCCGCATCGATGCGCAATCCAATGCCAACGTAAAAAAAGTAAAGAAGCAGCTTCGTGACCTGAAACTGCATACCGTGTGTGAAGAAGCCTCCTGCCCTAACCTGGCTGAATGTTTCAGCCACAAAACCGCCACACTGATGATCATGGGTGCTATCTGCACCCGTCGCTGCCCGTTCTGTGACGTGGCTCACGGCAAGCCTATGCTGCTTGACCCTGAAGAGCCAAGAAACGTTGCTGAAACCATCAACAAGCTGGGCTTACGCTACGTCGTAATCACCTCTGTTGACCGGGACGATCTGCGTGACGGCGGTTCCGGCCATTTTGCCGAATGTGTTAAGGAAGCAAGAGCGCTGAACCCTAATCTCAAAGTTGAACTGCTGGTACCGGACTTCCGTGGCCGCATGGCAGTGGCACTGGATAACCTCAGTGAACACGCGCCGGACGTTCTTAATCACAACCTGGAAACCGTACCGCGTCTGTATAAGCAGGTACGCCCGGGAGCTGATTACCAGTGGTCATTAGATTTGCTGAAACAGTTCAAAGATCGCCATCCACAGGTGGATACCAAGTCTGGCCTGATGGTCGGCCTGGGTGAAACCAAGGAAGAAATTCTTCAAGTGATGCGTGACCTGCGCAGCCATAACGTAGACATGATCACTATTGGTCAGTACCTTCAGCCAACCAAGCACCACCTGGCTGTAGAACGTTATGTTACACCGGAAGAATTCAAGGAATATGAAGTACTGGGCTATGAGCTTGGCTTCAAGAGTGTCGCCAGCGGCCCAATGGTCCGTTCTTCTTACCATGCAGATATGCAGGCTAAAAACGTGGACGACACCACCCCTCTGAATGACGCCGCACTGGCACTGGCTAAAGAAGCCTGATCAGCTGAGACACCGTACCAAACAGTACAAACAAAAAAAGGAGCCACCGGCTCCTTTTTTATTATCTGTCATTTCTGCAGATTACTTGTTCACATACTCTTTGTGTACCCGGCGGGTAATGCCGGTAAACAGAGTATATGGAATCGTACCGGCATAACCAGCGATTTCAGACGCTTTCAGGTTCTTACCCCAGAATTCCACTTCGGTACCAACATCTGCACCTTCAATACCGGTCAGATCAATTGCCAGCATATCCATGGATACCCGGCCGATAATGCGTGAACGCTGACCGTTTACCAGAACCGGCGTGCCGGTACCCGCATAACGGGGATAACCGTCCGCATAACCCAGCGCCACAGTACCCACTCGGGCAACACCTTCTTCCGGCGTCCAGGTGCCGCTGTAACCAACGGTTTCACCCGGCTGCACATCACGTACAGCAATCACTTCAGAGGTCAGTGTCATTGCCGGAATCAGCTTGTCAGCATTTTCCTGCGCCTGTTCAAACGGTGTCGCACCGTACAGCATCAGGCCCGGGCGTAACCAGTCACGGCGGGCATCGCCCCACTCCAGAATACCGGCAGAGTTAGCAATACTGTTTGGCGCATCAATGCCCTGAGTGTGGGCATCAAAGATTTCCATTTGCTTAATGGTCATGCTGTCATTCGGATCATCGGCACTGGCGAAGTGGCTCATCAGAATCACATCGGACACATTATCCAGTGCAGTCAAACGCTGGTACGCCAACTGATAATCTTCCGGAGCGACACCCAGACGGTGCATGCCGGAATCCATTTTCAGCCAGACTTTAACAGGCTTGCTCAGCTTGGCTTCGGCCAGTACATCAATCTGCTGCAGGCTGTGGATAGCTGTCCACATACCGTTGTCACTGATGTATTCCAGTTCACTGGCTTCAAAAAAACCTTCCAGCAGCAGAACCGGCTTGCTGATACCGGCTTCCACCAGCTCAACACCTTCTTCAATACAGGCAACACCGAAAGCATCCGCTTCGCTTTCCAGTGCTTTAGCCACTTCAACAGCACCATGGCCATAAGCATTGGCTTTAATAATCGCCGCAGCATTGCTGCTTGGGCTCAGGGAACGGGCCAGACGAAAGTTATGCCGGATGGCATCCAGGTCTACACGAATTTTGGCAGCACGACTCATATGTTCTTATTACCTTAAATCAGCCAGACTCCGGCATTGTCATCGGGAGTCTGAAATAAAAAAACCGGCCTGAAACAATCCCGGCCGGTTTATTGCGTGTTTACCGGTCAGACACTGCATCAGCGCCTGACGTAAACGACTGCGAAATTAACCAACCACCATGATGGCTTCAACTTCGATGTCCACATCCTTAGGCAGTGCTTTAACCGCGTAAGCAGCACGTGCAGGGTATGGCTCAGAGAAGTAACGGGCCATTACTTCATTAACCTGTGCAAAGTTAGCCAGGTCGCTCAGCAGGATAGTCACTTTAACGATATCATTCATAGAGCCACCTGCTTCTTCTGCGATGGCCTTCATGTTTTCAAACACCTGAACAGCCTGCGCTTCGAACGCCATGTCTTCAACCTGCATAGTTTCAGGGTTCAGAGGAATCTGACCGGAAATGTATACAGTGTTATCAACTTTAACTGCCTGAGAATACGTACCGATGGCAGAAGGCGCTTTTTCAGTCGCGATAATTGTTTTTGTAGGCATTTTACTGCTCCTTAAAAAATATAAATTACTGACCTGACAGATACCGTCAGGCCGGCACAGAACCTATGAGAAGCTGGATTATAGCGGCTAAAAACCGCAGCGCACAGGGAATAATCTGCCCCTGTGCGACCGGTTAATCCGCTTATTTGTGACCGTAACGGGCCACAGACATACCTTCCGGATCGATATCCGTTTGCTTACCGCAGATAACATCGGCAACAAACTTGCCGGAACCCAGAGACATCGTCCAGCCCAGGGTACCGTGACCGGTATTCAGGTACAGGTTAGGGTAACGGGTGCCACCCAGAATTGGTGTGCCGTCCGGTGTCATCGGACGCAGGCCGGTCCAGAACTCAGCCTTAGCCACATCACCACCGCCCGGGAACAGATCCGACACCGTATGCTCAACATTACGGCGACGCTTTTCCATCAGATCGGTATTGTAAGAGGTAATTTCAGCAGTACCGCCAACCCGGATGCGGTCTTCAAAACGGGTTACAGCAACTTTGTAGGTTTCATCCATAATGGTGGAAACCGGTGCTTTAGTTTCATCAATGATTGGCAGTGTCAGAGAATAACCCTTGATCGGGTAAACCGGCACAACCACACCGACATTCGCCAGATGCAGGGTTGAGTAGCTGCCCATACACATCAGATAACGGTCAGCAGTCAGCGTGCCTTTACTGGTTTTAACACCCACGATCTGGGTGTCATCGCTCAGCAGACCTTCAATATCCGTGTCGAACATGAATTTAACGCCCAGCTTCTTACACTCTTCCGCCAGAGCGTTGGTGAATTTGAAGCAATCGCCGGTTTCATCACCCGGTAAACGCAAGCCACCGACAATCTTTTCTTTCACCTGACCCAGTGCCGGTTCACGGCTGACACAGCCATCGCTGTCCAGTACTTCGTAATCAACACCGCACTCTTCCAGCACTGCAATATCTTTTGCCGCCGCATCCACCTGCTTCTGGGTACGGAACAGTTGCAGAGTACCGCCGGTACGCTGCTCATAATCAATATCCATTTCCGCACGCAGATCACGGAAACAGTCACGGCTGTACTCAGCCAGACGCATCATGCGGGCCTTGTTAACGTGATAGGAACTCTGATTACAGTTTGCCAACATTTTGGTCATCCACTTAAGGGTGTTGGCATTTACTTTAGGGTTGATCATCAGTGGAGCAAGGTCCTGCATCATCCACTTGATCGCTTTCAATGGCACACCCGGTGCAGCCCAGGGAGCAGAATAGCCCGGAGAAATCTGACCGGCATTACCAAAGCTGGTTTCCATAGCCGGTGCACCCTGACGGTCAACAACAGTAACTTCGTGACCTTCTTTGGCTAAATACCACGCGCTGGTGACGCCAATGACGCCACTGCCCAAAATAACAATCTGCATTGCACTACCTTTTACTATTTTTATAATTAACTGGAGCCTGCAGAGGGGCAAACAGATACAGGCAACTAACTTTCAGGAACCTTTATGAATCAAAGGAATCCACCTGAAAGATCGGTTAAACTATCTGTCAGGGCTATACTTAACAGCCGCTGCACCCCACCCGAGCCTCTCGACTTCCAAAGCAAAAAATTTGCTAACAAACTTTTCAGCTAGTATATTGCAGCTTTCGTAGTTTATTATTTTGTAATACGTAAATTTTCAGGTTTATAACCCTTCAGGATTCAAAAAGTAGAAAATCTTATGGCTCTGACTAAAAACCATCTCAAACGCAAGCTGGATAAAATTGACCTGAATATCCTTAACACCCTGCAAAAAAATGGCCGGATCAGCTATGTAGATCTGGCAGATACAGTGGGTCTGAGTACCACTCCCTGCATGGAACGGGTGAAGCGTTTAGAGAAAGACGGTCTGATCCAGGGCTATTACGCCCGCATTGATCCTCAGGCAATGGGGTTCGGTATGCTGGTATTTGTTGAGATATCCCTTTCTTACCAGTCGCCGGATGCCTTCCAGAAATTTAATCAGGCCGTTGCCACCCTTCCTTATGTACAGGAATGCCATCTGGTATCCGGTGATGCCGACTTCCTGATCAAGGCACGCATTGCCGACATGTCTGAATACCGGGCGCTGCTGGGTGAAATGCTGCTGACGCTTCCTGGCGTGAAAAACTCCAAGAGCTACATCGTCATGGAAGAAGTGAAAGAAACCCTGTCTCTGCCGATCAGCCCGAGCCACCCGCGCTAACCTGTAAAAGAAGACACACAATGCACCCGTCCGCTGATACTGCCGGCCAGATTCGCCTGGGCAGTCCTTTTTTGTGGGTAAACCCGCACCGCCAGGCCAGCTTTGATGCCGGCCTGCCACTCACTATTGATGACATCCGCAATGCCGATAACCGGCTGCGCCGTTTTGCCCCGTTACTGACGCAACTGTTCCCGGAACTTCAGGAAGCCGGTGGCCTTATCGAATCCGGTTTACTTCCGGTCCCGACCTTGCAAGCAAACGTATTCCCTGCACTGACCGGCCAGCTGTTTATTAAAGGCGACCACGCCCTGCCAGTCGCCGGTTCGGTAAAAGCCCGCGGTGGTATTTATGAAGTACTGTGCCACAGTGAAAACCTGGCGCTGGAACATGGCATTCTGACAGACACTGACGACGATTATCTGAAGCTTCTATCAGAACCGGCTAAAACCCTGTTCAGCCAATACGAAGTTGCCGTCAGCAGCACCGGCAATCTGGGGCTGAGTATCGGCATCATCAGTGCCGCACTGGGCTTTAAAGCCACCGTACATATGTCGGTTGAAGCCAAAGAATGGAAGAAAACCCGCCTGCGTAAACGCGGTGTTAAAGTGGTCGAACACAAAGATGACTACAGCGCAGCAGTTGCCGCCGGCCGGGCTGAATCCGATGCTGATCCGAACAGCTACTTTGTCGATGACGAAAACTCTCAGCAACTGTTCACCGGTTACGCCGTTGCCGCCCTGCGTTTACAGCAACAGCTTAAGGATGCTGACATCAGCGTCGACGCTGAACATCCGCTATTTGTTTACCTGCCCTGCGGTGTCGGCGGCGCTCCGGGCGGTATCGCCTACGGCCTTCGCCTGATACTCGGCCCCCATGTTCACTGCTTCTTTGCCGAGCCAGTTGAAGCCCCCTGCGTACTGGTGGGCATGCAGGCGCCGGAAAACACAGAAATCGAAAGCGTCTATGACTTCGGTCTGAAAGTTGCCACCGAAGCCGACGGACTGGCAGTGAGCAAAGCCTCCCCCTGGGTATGCGAAATGATGCGTACCCTGCTGGATGGCGTATTCACCGTTGAAGATGACCGGCTGTTCAAATTCCTCTATCAGTTGCAACAGCACGAAGGCATTTCAATCGAACCTTCTGCGGCGGCAGGCTTCACCGGCCCGGACATGCTGACCAACACAGCAGCAGGACAGGCTTATCTGAACAATATGCAACTGAGCGAAAAACTTGATAACAGTACTCATCTGCTGTGGACCACCGGCGGCTTATTTGTACCGCAGGAAGAGATGGATAAATTCAGCGCCAAAGGCAAACAACTGCTCGGCACCTGAATATATAATCTAACGGCCATTCAGTCTGCTCTGAATGGCCGTTCCCCTCAAATCAGGATATACAGTCCCAGTAAAAACAGCGCGATAAACAGCGCCTTTTTAAACGCCTCTGCCGACAGCCTTCGACGAATCTTTTGGCCCAGAAACATCCCGGCCATTGCCGGCAACAGCCCGGCCACAGACATCACTCCATTCTCAACCGTCAGCATGCCATTACCCTGCAGGGAAATCGCCAGCCCCAGGGAAGACAGGCTGAACAGCATACCCATCGCCTGCATTAACTCATCACGGGATAAATTCAGTGCTTGCAGGTACATCACCCCTGGCACAGTAAAGGAGCCGGTCATGCCGGTCAGTACACCATTAATGCTTCCCACCAGTATCGCCAGTGGTGAATGCCAACCGGCAGAGAGCCGGTTTATATCGAGTCGCATCCCCGCCAGCCCGGTAATGCCGTACAGAATCAATAACACTCCCAGCAAGCGGGTGAGATAAGTAAAGTCCACATACAGTAACGCCTGCCCACCCAGCCATATCATCAGTGTGGCCGGTAACATAAAGTAACAGACACGGCGCCAGACCCTTGCAGTCTGCCCCGCTTCACCGTCACCCCGACTCAGGGCCTGCCAGACATTCGTCACAAAAGAAGGTACCAGCAGCAACGCCATTGCCGTCGGTAAATCCGACACCAGCAGCAACAGAGCCAGACTGACTGTTGGCAAGCCAAGCCCTACAACACCTTTAACCGTGCCGGCGAACATAAACACCAGCAAAACCGTCAGTAACATCTGTGGCTCAGCTAACATTAACTTTATTCCTTATTCGCATTACTGACGTCACATAACCCCTTTTCGACCGCACACATACTAACTCAGCTACCCTTGCAGCAACATCCCCGGACAATTCATCATAGCCCCGGATTACAGACACGCTTCAATCACTCACTAAGGGGATACATCACCGGCACCGCTGGCCCGATAATAAGCAGCATATTATGACCACTAAAATAAAAAGGTTGCCGTATGACTGCTATCAACATGGATGCCTTCTGGATGCCCTTTACGGCAAACAAAGACTTCAAACAACAGCCCCGCCTGCTGGACCGGGCTGAAGGTAATTACTACTTCAATGAACAACAGCAACCCATTCTGGATGCAACGGCTGGCCTGTGGTGCGTAAACGCTGGCCACGGCCGCCATCAGATTGCTGATGCCGTCAACCGTCAGCTACGAAGCCTGGATTACGCTTCACCGTTCAACTTTGGCCACAGCATCGGATTTGAATTTGCCAACCGCCTAGTGCAGTACACCCCGGACCCGCTTAACAAGGTATTCTTCACTAACTCCGGATCTGAAGCGGTAGAATCTGCACTGAAAATTGCCCTGCAATATCAGCAATCCAGAGGCAAGAGCGGCAAGTTCAAGCTCATTGGCCGGGAAATGGCCTATCACGGGGTCAACTTCGGTGGTATTTCTGTGGGTGGTCTTACACCTAACCGTACCGGCTTCGGTCCGTTACTGGAAACAGACCATTTACCCCACACACTGGATATAGAGAAAAACGCCTTCAGCCGTGGCTTACCTGCAGAGGATCTGAGCAAGGCAGATGCACTGGAAGCCCTGATTAACTTCCATAACGCCGACACCATTGCGGCGGTTATTATCGAACCGATAAGCGGCGCTGGCGGTGTCATCATGCCGCCGGAAGGCTATCTGCAGCGCATCCGCGACATCTGTACAAAACATGACATTTTGCTGATTTTTGATGAGGTCATCACCGGCTGGGGCCGGCTGGGCTCGCCTTTCGCCGCCACCGAATTCGGCGTCACCCCGGACATGATTACCTCCGCCAAGGGCATTACCAACGGCGTTATGCCGCTGGGCGCTGTATTCGTCAGTGATCATATCCATGACCAGATCGTCGATAACGCCACGCCCGGCGGCATCGAGTTCTATCACGGTTATACCTATTCAGCTCACCCGGTTGCCTGCGCTGCCGGCCTGGCCACTCTGGATATCTATGATGAAGAACAGCTGCTCACCCGCGCCAGAGGTGCGATTGGCGATTACTTTGCTGATGCCCTGCACAGCCTGAAAGACGCACCAAAAGTAATAGACATCCGCAACTACGGTTTAGTGGGAGCGGTACAGTTTGATGCCAGCGTCGCCGCCAACGGTCCAATCGGTCTGGACTTTCAGAAGAACTGCTTTAAACGGGGCGTCATGGTCAGAACCATGGGCAACATTGTCGCCTTCTCTCCGCCACTAACTATCGAACCGGAGCAGATTGACCAGTTAGTGAAAGTATTGCGGGAAACCGCAGAAGAAATGTTTGCCTGAACAGGCACAAAGAAAACGGGGTGAGAGCCACCCGCTCCCGGACATTCCGGGGCTTCACGGGCTGCGGGGCGATCCCCTGCCAGCCCGTTTTTTTATCCGGACTAAGACATTCCCGGCTGGTGCAGCTTAGCCGGTAAAGGCACATTGACCACACACAGCTCACACTCTGAAGTTCCGGTATTTCTGAAGCGGTGCGGCCGGCTGCTGTCAAAACAGAAACCGTCACCGGCCTGCAATTCGTACACCTGAAAACCCACCGTCAGCTCAATACTGCCCTGAACAACCACCCCGGTTTTCTCACCGCTACTCTGCAGCATTTCAGAACCACTGTCAGCCCCCGGGGCAAACCGTTCACGGGTAAAATCAGCCAGGCGCTGCATCACTCCGGCACCTACCAGCTTCCGGCTCCACTGCGTATTCCCCACCTCCGGCATTTTATCCGCGGGAAACACCGCCAGATCCGGCTGGATATTAGCCAGATCCAGTGTAAAGAAATCACCGATAGAAATCGGAATGCCGCTCAGCACCTTCTTCAGCGAACTCACGGACGGACTGACACCGTTTTTTTCGATCATCGAAATCGTGCTGTTAGTCACGCCAACCCGCTTGGCCAGTTCCCGCTGGGAAATTCCCTTCAACTTACGAATTGCTTTTAACCGTTCACCAACATCCACAGCCTTTCCCCGGTAACTACCTGTTTAACAGGATATTACCGGAGTGTAGCTCAGACTAACACCGCTACAGCTCCGGAGAATTATGACATTTGCGTATGAACCGAAGCGGCCAGCTAGACCGCCACTTTCAGCCATTAAAGGTGGGTCCTTTTTTTACTGACTAAGTGGGCCTTATAGGGTATCCAATTTCCACGTACAGTTACTCATACAATACTCGGCATAAAACAATAAAGATGGATCGCCAAATGACCAGTCCTACACAGAGCAATACACCTCAAATACAGGAAAAACTCAGCGTTTGTCCGCTGGACTGCCCGGATACCTGCAGCCTGAAAGTCACCGTTACCGACAACGAAATCACCAAAATCCGCGGCTCGCAGGTCAACCCGCTCACCGAAGGCAGCATCTGCACCAAGGTTGCCCGCTATTACCCTGACTTTGTACACGGCCCCCGCCGGCTGCGACACCCGCTGTTGCGTACCGGACCAAGAGGCAGTGGCCAGTACCGTCAAATCAGTTGGGATGAAGCACTGGACCGGGTTCATAAAGGACTGAGTCAGGCAATTGAAACCCATGGCAGCGCCAGCGTGCTGCCATTTAACTATGCAGGCCCCCACGGCCAACTGTCCGGCGGCTCGATGGACGTACGCTTCTTTAAAAAACTGGGGGGCACACAGCTGAACCGTGGCCCGCTTTGCGGCGGCGTACGGTCTCTGTCTTACCGCTCACTTTACGGCAACAGTAGCCCGGGAATACCCCCGCAACAGGCGGAGTTTGCCGATCTGATACTGATCTGGGGATGTAACGTCAGCGTCGCTAACCTGCACTTCATGCGCACCATTAAGCGGGCCAGACAACGCGGTGCCAAGTTGGTTGTCATTGACCCGCACCGCACACAGGTTGCCCGGCAGGCAGACCTCTATCTGCAGGTCACGCCGGGCAGCGATGTCAGCCTCGCACTCTACCTCACCGCCCGGCTTGCTGCTGCCGGAAAAATTGATACCGACAACCTGACAGAACTGACAACCGGTCTCGATGCTTATCTGGAAAATGCCGCCGGCTATCTGGCCACCGATCTGGAAAATATCTGCGGGATATCACCGGATGCTGCAGAACAGCTGGTGACTCTGCTGACGGCTGCCGAAAGCATCACCGTCAACGTAGGGGTTGGACTGGAACGGACCCGCAATGGTGGCGCAGCATGCCGGGCGGCCTACAGCTTCCCGCTGCTGTTTGGCACACTGGGCAAAGCAGGTAACGGTGTAATCGGCAGCTATGGTTCGCTGTTTCCAGGCAGCTCTCAGTTAACAGACGTCACCGAAGACAACGCAGCCACACAGCGGGAATTCAACATCATCGAAGTGTCTGATCACTTGCTGGATACCGGCAGCGACACCCCGGTAAAAGCGGTATTCATCTATAACCATAATCCGGTCGCCACCCACCCTGACCAGCACAAAATGATCAGCGCACTGAAAAATGAAGACCTGTTCATCGCCGGTTGTGATGTGGAAATGAATGACAGCATGCAATACGCCGATGTCATTCTGCCTGCCGCAACTCACTTTGAGCATCATGATGCTTACTCTGCTTACGGTCACGGTTATCTGCAGCGGGCAGAACCGGTGATCCCGCCGGTGGGTGAAGCCCTGCCCAACACGGAAATTTTCCGCCGGTTAGCAGCAAAATTTGGTTTCACCGACCCGGAGTTCCGCACCAGCGACGACAACCTGCTTGATCAGGCATTCAGACTGACGGAAGAAAAGCACGGCATCAACAGCGTGCGGCAGCTGCCAACAGATCAGGCAATGTCTATGCAGAATGCGGATTTCCGCTGGCTGAGTAACCGGACACTGACAACGCCGAGTAGCAAAGCAGAGCTCTACTCTGCAGCGCTGGAAGACAGCTATCAGGCGGGGCTGCCGGAGTACAAATCCATCCGCGGCAACGGGGCTTACCAACTGCTGTCACCCGCCTCGGATAAACGTACTAACGCTACCTTCGGCGGCAATACAGCCTCTGACGGCCTGCAGACTCTGGAACTGAACCCGGCGGATGCCGAACAGCTGAACATCACAGACGGTGACGGCCTGATCATCAGTAATCATCTGGGAGAGGTGCAAGTGCAGGCTAAGCTGACCGATGCCGTCGCAAAAGGCGTAGTTCTCGTTGATAAAGGCGCCTGGTGCCATACCAGCCCTACCGGCCTGACGGTGAACGCGCTGATCAGCAACCACAGCCGAACGGATATCGGCGACGGTGCAGCCTACTACGATACCTTTGTGGATATTCGGAAAGTCTGACTTTGATACTCAACTGAGCCTGAGCATTAACTGAAGGCGAAAAAAAGCGGGGCTTAATGCCCCGCTTTGCGAAATGATTCATCTGCAATAAACGGCGGTTTACACAGCAACCAGATAGAAGCCAATACCGGCGATACCCGCACCAATATAGCGCAATAGCTGAACCCCATGAGGTACAAACCGGGAGGAACCACCCACTAAAACGCCTGCAATGTGAATACCTGCGGTACCCAGGACGAATCCAAGTGCGTACAGCTCAGCCTGTGCCAGCTGAGGCATCTCGGTACCATGTGCATGACCATGGAACAGTGCGAAGAAGCCAACAAACACCATCGCCAGCCCCTGAGGCATCTTCTTTGCAGCAGCAAGCGCAACACCCAGAGCCAGTACAGACGCAGCGATACCTAATTCAACAGAAATAAACGGAACGCCCTGCATTCCTAATATCCCGCCAATCAGCATAACCACTACAAAAGTGGCAGGCACCGTCCAGATAGCACGGCCTCCAATCTGCGCACTTAAAATGCCAACACTGATCATCGCCAGTAAATGATCAAAACCGAGTACCGGATGACTCAGGCCTGAAATGAAGCCATTAACCTGGGTTGCCTGATGGGCTAGAACGATGTTTGGCAAGAACAACCCGAGTAATGACAGATAAAGATAATGCACTTTTTTCATACAATTTCCATTTAATGTCCAGTGAAAAACCAGGTGAACTAATACAATACAAACCGTCTGAATGGTTCCGGAAACACCTGGGGCGGCTAATATGTAATCAACTGATTAAAAAGGCAAGTTTGCGATACTAAATCGGAGTCAGAAGCCTGAAATAAAGCATGTTTAACGATGCAAAAGCCCACAACTAAAGCTGAATGGATGTTGGTGACTGTATGGCGCAACAGGATACGGTTTTGCGATTAAAAAGTTGAACAGCTGAGCTTTGTAAAAACTGAGCTTTGTAAAATATGCCTTATGCGGTCCGGGAGTTTATCCGCAGATTCCTTCAACCTGCGGACTATCATCGTTTTATCAGCCATATAAAACGTATCATGCACTACAAATCCAGAAACGCATCCTTCATTGCATGAAACTCCACCAGAAGCTGATGGGCTAACTGACCGTTAGGCCGGCCGACACTGAGTAAACGACGAATACGGTTATCCAGCTGAGCATAATCGTCGCGGGTACGGTTTCCGAGAATCCGGCACCCCATGCGCCAGTTGCCAAATTCACGGTCCTTCAAATCATCGTTGGTATAAATGATATCCATCGAATGATGCCGTTCATCCGCCCGGATATCTGCAATGATCTGATCAATGGACGCCACCGGCCCTTCCAGAACCTGCATAAAAACCGGCTTATCAAATAACAACAGACCAGTCAGGCCCATATCTTTATTTTTCTTGCGTGACTGCATCAGTAAGCCGCGCAAATCCTCTTCCTGAAAATCCAGCAACTCATGACTGATATAAGCAAACTGCTTTAAACGCTCTGACACCCGGTTACTCCTTTTCTGTTCGGCAATTCAGTGTGGCACAAAAACAGCTTTATTTCTAAATACTTAACTGAACCGCACAACGGATATAAAAACGCCGGCACATCGCTGTGCCGGCGTTATTTAATTGCTATATCCAAACCGGTTTTAATCGATCCGGTTCAGCATGCGGTTCTGGCGGCGCATTTGCCAAATGGCACCGATCACACCGATCGCCACAATGCCGATCATGATGGTGGCCAGCGCGTTCACTTCCGGCGTCACCCCTAAACGCACCTTGGAGAAGATCACCATTGGCAGGGTACTGTTACCCGGGCCGGAGACGAAGCTGGCGATGACCAGATCATCCAGCGACAGAGTAAACGACAGCAGCCAGCCGGAAATGATCGCCGGGGAGATCAGCGGCAGGGTCACCAGGAAGAACAGGCTGAAGGGCTTGGCGCCCAGGTCCATTGCCGCTTCTTCCAGCGACTCGTCCATGGCGGATAAGCGTGACTGCACGATCACCGCCACATAAGCCAGACAGAAGGTACTGTGGGCAATGATGATGGTTCCGATGCCCCGGCCTGACGGCCAGCCAAAGGCCCCTTCCATCGCCACGAACAGCAGCAACAGGGACAGACCGGTAATTACTTCCGGCATTACCAGTGGCGCGGTGATCCACCCGGAGAGAATCAGTTTGCCCGGGAAGCGCCCCATCCGTGACAGCACGAAACCCGCCAGAGTGCCCAGCACCACCGCAATGGTGGCACTGAAGAAGGCGACTTTCAGACTCAGCCAGGCAGCGGTCATGATCTGTTCATTGCTGAACAGCGCGGTGTACCATTTCAGGGACCAGCCGCCCCACACGGTCACCAGCTTGGATTTGTTGAAGCTGTAGACGATCAGCGCAATGATCGGCGCGTACAGGAAGATAAAGCCCAGTGTCGCGCTGGTGTTCAGGAACAGCGATTTACGTTGTTGCATCAGGCAAGCTCCTTCCCGGAATTAGTGTTTCTAATCAGCATGATCGGCAATACCAGCACGATCAGCATCACAGTGGCTACGGCTGACGCCATCGGCCAGTCACGGTTGAGGAAGAACTCGTCCCACAGCACTTTACCTATCATCAGGGTGTCGGAGCCGCCCAGCAGGGCCGGGATCACGTACTCACCCACCGCCGGTATGAATACCAGTAAGCAGCCGGCAATGATGCCTGGTATCGCCTGCGGCAGGGTAATGAGGAAGAAGTTCTGCAGTGGACGGCCACCCAGATCTTCTGCCGCTTCCAGCAGGGTCAGGTCCATTTTTTCCAGCGTGGTGTACAACGGCAGCACCATGAACGGCAGGTAGGTGTAAACGATGCCGATGTAGACCGCAAAGTCGGTCTGCAACATGGTCAGTGGCTGATCCACCAGGCCGAAGGTCATCAGGAATTCGTTGATCAGACCGTTCTTTTTCAGGAAGCCCATCCAGGCGTATACCCGCAGCAGGAAGGAGGTCCAGAACGGCAGAATCACCAGCGACAGCAGTAAAATCCGGGTGGTGGATTTGCTGCGGGCTATCAGGTACGCCATCGGGAACGCAACCAGCAGCGTAAAAAAGGTGGACACCGCCGCAATGCGGATCGAGCTTAAATACGCTTCCAGATAGAAGGCGTCTTCAAACAGGTACAGGTAGTTACCCAGGTTCAGCTTCAGGGTGGCGAAGGACTCTTCCGGGTCCCACTCCAGCAGGGAGCTGTACGGCGGGATCGAGATGGTCGGTTCCGCCAGGGAAATTTTGAACACCACCAGAAACGGTACAAAGAAGAAAATAGCCAGCCACAGGCTCGGCAGGGAGATCACCGTCCAGCGGCCGATGCTCAGGTGGCGTAATGCATAAATCAGGCGCCCCATACCTGATGCCGGCTTCTGGCCGGGAATATTCAGGGAAACCGGGGCGTTCATGAGGTCAGTACCACGCTGCTGTCAGCATTCCAGGACAGATAAACCTGATCTTCCCAGGTAAAACGTTCGCCCATATTCCGGGAGAAGTTAGGCTGGGTAACCCGCACTTCTTTGCCACTCGGCAGGCGAATGCGGAATACGGACATGCTGCCCATGTAAGCGATTTCTTCGATGGTGCCGACAATGCAGTTAACGTCCTGATCCGGCTTACGGCGGCTGACCTTGATCTTCTCCGGGCGCAGGGCCACAAAGACTTTCTGGTTCGGCGCACAGCTGATGCCGTGGTCCACGTACAGCTCACCGCCGGCTTCTTTGGAGTGAATCCGCACACTGTCCGGCTCATCTTCAATGACCTTGCCTTCGAACATGTTCACCGAACCGATGAACTCTGCCACGAAGCGGCTGTTCGGATATTCGTACACGTCGTGAGGTTCAGCGGTCTGCACGATCTTACCCTGATCCATGACGCCGATGCGGGTCGACAGGGTCATGGCCTCTTCCTGGTCGTGGGTTACCACCACGAAGGTTACGCCGAGTTTTTCCTGAATGTTGATCAGCTCAAACTGGGTCTCTTCCCGGAGCTTTTTATCCAGTGCGCCCAGAGGCTCATCCAGCAATAACAGTTTTGGCTGTTTGATCAGGGAACGGGCCAGAGCGATCCGCTGACGCTGACCACCGGATAGCTGATGGGGCTTACGCTTGTTCAGGTGGCCCATCTGTACCAGTTCCAGCATCTGTGCCACCCGCTCGCGTACCTCGGCACGGGGCACCCCTTCACGCTTCAGACCAAAGGCCACGTTCTCTTCCACGCTCAGGTGCGGGAACAGGGCGTAAGACTGAAACATCATGTTCACCGGACGCTTCCACGGCTGAATGCCGGACATGTCCACGCCGTCGATGATGATCTTACCGGAGGTAGGTGTCTCAAAACCGGCCAGCATGCGCAACAGGGTACTCTTACCGGAACCGGAGCCGCCCAGCAGACAGAACAGTTCGTTCTTGTAGATATCCAGTGAGATGTTGTCCACGGCGGTAAAGTCACCAAACTTCTTGGTGATGTTTTCAATCCGCAGGAATGGCTGGGCGCCGTCCTGTTTCCATAAAGGGATTTCGTCCGGAGTAGATTGCGCCACAGCTGGGCTTTCAATCACCTGAGTTTCAGTCATAACCTGCCTCGGATATCAGTAGATCTGCTCTGCCCTTTTAAGGGCTGGCAAATCCGTTTGTTATTATTCACCCGGTACGGTGCCGGGATATACATAATTGCTACTACCCGCCGTAAGCATTTGTTACTGGAGCCTGTAAAACATTTGGAAAAACTCACAGGCTCTTCTGATAGTAACAAATTGATCCGGCGGATCTATAAAGGAATCAGACACTGGCAACGGTTTCGGAACCGCTTCCCCTTCAGCCTTCAAAGCAAAATCACCCTTTGCTCACTGTTCCTTAAATTACCCCGTTGCCCGTTACCGGTGCTATACCCCTCAGTGGGTAGCGGGTAAAAGTTGTATTTCAATACACAGTTCTAACAGATTACATTCAGAAAAATCAATTTTGTGATCACATTTTTATATTTTTTGTGATCACAATATACTTTCCCGGTTTCCGCGATTAACATACGATCATGGATAAACACTCGCCTGTCACACTCAGCCCCCGTCTCAGAGACGAAAATCAGACCGTTACCCAGTGGGTCTACCAGAGCCTGCGGCGTGCCGTGATGGACGGTGATTTCCTGCCCGGCCGGCAACTGACCATCCGTGCCCTTGCCCAGATGCTGGATGTCAGCCCGATGCCGGTCCGCGAAGCACTGCGCCAGTTAGCGGCAGAAAACGCCCTGACTATTCTGGGCAACCGCCGGGTAATGGTGCCACAAATGACGGCCATGAAGTTTACCGAGCTGTGCGAAGCCCGCATTGCCATTGAATGCCATGCTGCGGCCCGCGCCCTGCCCTACATCGACAGCGCACAGTTGCAGGCCCTGCGCCAGCAGGATGCTGCCATTAACACGGCTCAGGACAGCGGCAACCTTGCGCAGATCAACCACCATAATCAGGAATTCCATCGCCTGATGTACAGCGCGAACCCTCATCAGGTAAGCCTGCCACTGATTGAAAGTCTGTGGCTGCAGCTGGGGCCGTTTATGCGTCTGGCCAGCAACAGTATCAGCGAACACTACCTGGTTGACCGTCACAGTGAAGCCATGCAGGCAATTGAGCGTAAAGACGCCGTCGCACTGCAACTGGCCATTGCTGCAGATATCCGGGATGGCGTCGCCTTCGCCAATAACCCCCAGCAACTACAAAGCTTTATCGACCACTCAAACGGCCAGTAGCTTTCATTCATTTTTTCTTGCCGCCCTGGCAAAAAATCTCTCCATGAACAGCACAGCAGGCGCATTCATTCGCCTGAAATTTCCAGCTCTTTCAGCATTAGCAATAAAAAATGCATAAATATTCATTTGACATTTAAATTTTGTGATCACAAAATAATTTCAGTGTTTAAGAACAATCCTTCGGGATATACCTAACAGAATAAACCTGCGCCGGTGTCACACACCTGCCGAAACAGGAGAGCAAAGATGTCACAGCAAGCCAACAGTCAGGACATTCAAACCGCTGACCGGGAACATCACATCCATCCGTTCAGCAACACCGGCGCACTGAATAAACAGGGCGCCCGGGTCATTGAAAAAGCCGAAGGGGTATATCTCTGGGACAGTGAAGGTAACAAAATCATCGACGGTATGGCCGGTCTGTGGTGCGTCAATCTGGGCTATGGCCGCCAGGAACTGGTAAACGCTGCTGCTACTCAGATGCAACAACTGCCCTATTACAACACCTTCTTTAAAACCACCCATGCCCCGGCCGCCAAACTGGCAAAGGCTATCGCAGAGGTGACCCCGGGTGATCTGAACCACATCTTCTTTGCCGGCTCGGGTTCCGAAGCGGTAGATACGATTATCCGTCTTGTCCGTCAGTACTGGTGCATCGAGAAGAAGCCTTACCGCAATATCATTATCAGCCGTGAAAATGCGTACCACGGCAGCACACTGGCCGGTGCCAGCCTGGGCGGCATGGGCGGCATGCATAAACAGGGTGCACCGGGTGTACCGGGCATCGAACATATCCGCCAGCCATACTGGTACGGTGAAGCCGGTGATATGAGCGAAGAGGAATTCGGTGTTGCCTGCGCACAGGCACTGGAAGACAAGATCCTTGAAGTCGGCCCGGACAACGTGGCTGCCTTTATCGGCGAACCGATTCAGGGTGCCGGCGGGGTCATTGTGCCACCGGCGAACTACTGGCAGGAAATCCAGAAAGTGTGCCGTAAGTACGACATTCTGCTGGCCGCCGATGAAGTTATCTGTGGCTTTGGCCGCACCGGCAACTGGTTCGGCAGCCAGACGCTGGATATCCAGCCGGATATCATGTCGATGGCGAAAGGCCTGTCTTCAGGCTATCTGCCAATTTCAGCAGTGGCCATCGGTGACCGGATCGCCAATGCCCTGATCAACCACGATGATGACTTCAACCACGGTTTCACCTATTCCGGCCACCCGGCAGCCGCCGCCGTCGCGCTGGAAAACATCCGCATCATGAAGGAAGAAAAAATTGTTGAACGGGTTGCCACCGATATCGGCCCGTACTTCCAGCAAAAGCTGCGTGAAACCCTGGCGGACCACCCGCTGGTCGGTCACATCGAAGGCATAGGTCTGGTCGCCGGCATTGCCCTGATGAAGGACAAAGCCACCAAAACGCCTTTCGGCGATGACATTGATATCGGCATGATCTGCCGTGATCATTGCTTTGCCAACAACCTGATCATGCGGGCGGTTGGCAGCCGGATGGTGCTGTCACCACCACTGGTGATCAGCCACGCCGAAGTGGATGAAATCTGCGAAAAAGCAAAATTATGCTTTGATAAAACCCTCGAGTCTGTCGCAGAATAACTGTACAGCTGAGCGTTTTCGGAGGTATTCATTCATGCAGGCACTTCAACACCGCAGTCAGGACCCCGGTTCTGCCCGCTTAATTGCCGGCCTGATTGATCATATCCGGTTACGCTCATTCCCCCAGGTACTCAGCGAGTACCTGGAGGCACTCTGCCAGTTCGACTCAATCCTGTGCATCACCTACAAGCAGTCATTCCGGCCGATTATTATTCACCCTCAGGACCCGGATCAGCACAGCCCGGCACTGCACCGCTATATTGAACATTCCTACATTCTTGATCCTATCTATACCGCGATTCAGCAAGGGGTTAACGAAGGCATCTGCCGTCAGGCGGAAGTGGCTCCGGAAGGTTTTGAAACCAGCGACTACTATCAGGACTGTTACAAAAACTTCGACTTCGTGGATGAGATTAACCTGCTGGTTAACCTCGGTCAGGATGTTTGTTTTGCCGTCTGCCTGGGCCGCAAATCCCGGCTAGGCACCATCACACGCAGTGAGCTTAACCGTTTGCAGGAAGCCCTGCCGGTCATCAGCGCGCTGATCCGCCAGTTCTGGCTCTCACAGGCCGGTGAATATACCAAGTTGGAAAAAGCTGAAGGCGCTATCGCCCAGGCACTGAGCAGCTTCGGTCAGGGAGTACTCACCCAGCGGGAACAGCAGATTGCCGGCCTGATTCTGCAGGGGCACTCGTCGAAGTCCATCGCCGATAATCTGAATATCAGCGCGGGTACCGTGAAGGTCCACCGTAAGAATATCCACGCCCGGCTGAAAACTTCTACCCAGTCGGAAATATTCACCCTGTTTCTGGCCCACCTGAAAGCCATCGACAGCTAAGCCAGTTTTTCTTAACAGCGGTATTCGCTTTCAGAAAAAACAACATCAATATTTGTGCTGCAACCGGGCAGCGCTTTGCTTAAAATAGCCGCCGAATCTCAACGGAATGATGCTGATGTCCATTGCCCTGCTGTCGCTGTTTATCCCAACCTTTTTCTTTGTCTCGATTACACCGGGCATGTGCATGACCCTGTCACTGACCCTGGGTATGTCCATCGGTGTGCGCCGCAGCCTGCATATGATGTGGGGCGAATTACTGGGCGTAGGTCTGGTCGCTGCCGCTGCCGCACTGGGTGTTGCCACCCTGATGCTGCAATTCCCGGAAGCCTTCCTGTTCCTCAAATATGCCGGTGGCGCCTATCTGGCGTACATTGGCTGGCAGATGTGGCAGTCCCGCGGCAAACTGGTTTTACCGGAAGACGGCTCCGCCCCCACTGAGCAAAGCCCGCTGCAGCTGGCCGGTAACGGCTTTATCACCGCCGTCGCCAATCCGAAAGGCTGGGCATTCTTTGTTACCCTGCTGCCACCCTTTCTGGACAACAGCCAGTCACTGGCCCCTCAACTGGCCAGCCTGATTGCGGTCATTCTGACACTGGAATTTATCTGCCTGCTGATTTACGCCAGTGGCGGAAAGGCCCTGCGCCACCTGCTGCTGAACAAGAACAATGTAAAAATGATGAACCGCATTGCCGGCTCACTGATGATCGGTGTCGGCATCTGGCTGGCATTCGGCTGATTTATGACCGTACTGATGACCCTCGGCCCGCTGTTGCTGGCCATGATCCTTGGCTATATTTTTCCGGTAAAGGCTCTCACGGATGCCAGAGTCAGCCGTGGCTTAACCTGGCTCACCAACATCATTCTGGCCTTTGTCGGCTTCGGCATCGGCAGCCTTGAACAGCTGGAAAGCAAACTCAGCATTGCCGGTTATAACGCCCTGTGGCTGTTCCTGCTAATTACCGGATTCAACATGGCCGCGCTGTACCTCAGTGGCCGAATGCTGGATAAAGCCCACCGCAGCCGGTCTCAGTCTGCTGCTCAAACGATTCCGTTTAACTGGCAAAACCTCAGCGGTGCCCTGCAAACCGTAGGCTGGACATTCGCCGGTGGTGTCGCCGGGTATTTATTGCAACAGCCATTACACTTTATTGATCAGATCATCATCTGGCTGCTGTATCTGTTGCTGTTTCTGGTGGGCCGTCAGTTGTATCTGGGCAACTACCGGCTGCGTAAACTGTTCCTGAATCCACAGGGGCTGATCATCGCAGCAGTTACCATTATCAGCACCCTGCTCGCAGGGCTGACCGGCGCATGGGCACTGGGACTGGAGGTGCGGGAAGGTCTGGCAGTGGTTTCCGGCTTTGGCTGGTACAGCCTCACCGGCATCCTGCTGACCGGCATGGGCTCACCGGTACTGGGCACCACCGCATTCCTGCTGGATCTGGGCCGGGAAGTAGCGGCCCTGATCCTGATACCTTTTCTAAGCCGGCTCAGCTGCCACGTCAATGTGGGTTACAGCGGTGCAACTGCACTGGATTTCACCCTGCCCCTGCTCGCCAAATGTCACGGCGCCAGTGTCATTCCCAACGCCATTGCCAGTGGCTTTATTCTCAGTCTGGCAGTGCCGGTTCTGGTACCTCTGTTGTACACACTGGGCCAGTAAGACCGATCGGCAAACAGCAACTGGTCTACACATTTTGGCTATTAGTATTTAGTGTACCGAGCCGCTAGAATGGCGGCACAGGAAAGTCCCGGTCTGGCACGACTACCGGGGCTGACAGCAGATGTAACCACAGAGTTGATTTAACCGTGGCAGAAAGTGTTTCCAAATATTACCGGGTAGCTGGCGAACCACTCATCCAGTGGCATGATGCAATCGCTGAAATCATTACCTCAGGGGTCAGTGACGGGGCCATTGATCATCTGATCGATACCCTGCGTTTACTGGTCAATGCAGACGGCAGTAGCCTGATCGTCTACCCCGACGGCCTCCAGCCATATTGCCCGTTCCGTAAGCGGGGTGACGGCAGCGACCCGCGGATTCACATCGATCAGTATCTGGACAGCGCTTATCTGCTGGACCCTTTCTATCGTCTGGCAGTGGATAATCCCGCCACTGAAGGCATCTTCCCGTTAAGCAAGGTTGCCCCATCCGGCTTTAAGCACACCGAGTTTTACCGGGTCTATTACCGGGTGGTGAATTTTGGCGATGAAATATGCCTGATCGTCCCCACGCCGGACAATGCCAGTATTCACATATCCATCAGCCGGCAGGATGACAAACCCCGCTTCAGCACTGCGCAGCGTGCCCTGCTGACCCGGCTGTTTTCCACGGTGCGGGCAATACTGCTAAAGTGGTGGTCAGCCTCCCAGCAGGAAGCACTTGATCACCAGAAGAAAGCCAGCCTGCTGAACTCAAGACTGGACAGCGCCCTGGCCAACTTTGGCAGTTCAATTCTGACCCAGCGGGAAACCCAGGTATTACAGCTGATTCTGCGTGGCTACGCGGTGAAGTTTATCGCTCAGAAGCTGGATATCAGCCCGGAAACCATCAAACACCACCGCAAGAATATTTACGCCAAGCTGGATATCAGTTCACAGGCAGAGATGTTCCACCTGTTCATTGATTCTTTACGGATGATGCGGGCAGATTCGCCTGCGGACCCGCTGGCAGAATACCTGCAGCCGGCCCGGCAATAAGCGACTGTTACAGAAGAAGCGCTTAACGCTTCTTCTTCAGAGGAGCCAGCCCGTCATCGGATACCAGCGCCGGTTTCGCCTGGCGGCGGTTACGCTGATCCTGCTTAGGCTTGGCTTTAGGTTTTGGCTTAGCGGCAACCGTTGCTTTACCCGGTGTTTTCTTCTTCGCCGGCTTAGCCGGTTTAATGCCTTTGAACTTAGCTTCCAGCCCTTCCACCACTGCACGCTGTAAATGACGCTGCAGGAAACGCTCAATCCGCTTAAACGAATCCCAGTCTTTCGGTCCGACAAAAGAAACGGCTTCACCTTTGGCGCCGGCACGGCCGGTCCGGCCAATCCGGTGGACGTACTCTTCCGCCTGTTTTGGCATATCGAAGTTAATCACCAGCGACACCTGCAACAGGTCCAGACCACGGGAAGCAACATCCGTGGTTACCAGCACCTGCTGATGGCCACGACTGAAACCGTCCATAATCCGGTTACGCTCCGCCTGGCTCATCTCACCGCTAAGGGCTGCACAGCTGATATTTTCTTTCTGTAACAGCGCCGACAGCCGCTCGGTATCGGTCCGGGTAGCCGTAAAGATGATCGCCTGCTGATACTCACGGTTGGTCAGCAAGTTCTGCAGCAGCGCCTCTTTATGATCCAGGTGATCACAAAGAATCACTTCCTGAGTAATGTCTTTATGCTCAGCATTCGCCGCTCCGATCGCGACCCGCTTCGGCGACTTAAGAAGCTGATCCGCCATGCTGTCCACTTCCGCATGGTCCAGCGTGGCAGAGAACATCAATGTCTGACGTAAACGGTGATCGGCGGCCTGGTTAATCAGGGTCAGCTGTTCAGCAAAGCCCAGATCCAGCATCCGGTCTGCTTCATCCATTATCAGCAGCTCCAACCCATTGAGCTGCAGGCTGCGCTCTTCCAGATGGTTGGCCAGACGCCCCGGTGTTGCCACCACCACATGAGGGTCTTTACGTAAGGCCTTGGCCTGATCGTTAAAGTTTTCGCCACCGAGCAGCAAAGCAATCTTGGTCTGACCGCCGCTGGTCAGCGCCCGCAGTTGAGTGAACACCTGCTTTGCCAGCTCCCGGGTAGGCGCCAGAATCACCGCACGGGGATCACGCTTGCTCAGGGCACGGGTTTTCACCAGCCGGTGCATCATTGGCAGCAGAAATGCCAGAGTTTTGCCTGAGCCGGTTTTCGAAGAGGCAATCAGATCATGGCCGGCCAGTGCCAGCGGTATAGACTGCGCCTGAATCTCTGTGGGCGTGGTAATCGCCTGATGTTCAAGATTCTGCAGCAGTCGGTGATCCAGTCCCAGATCCGGAAAATTATCGGTTTGCTCAGACAAGTTATAACTCCGCTCAGTAAAAAGACGTACCGGGCATCAGCGCCCGGTAGTATAAGTATAATTCAGGCCGAAACGGCCAGAAAGACAATATCAGGTGGCTACAATAACGCGAATTGCATCCAACTTCAGCTGCAGGGTTTCAAGATAGCCTTCCAGCAGTTCCTGACGCTCCGCCAGCGCGGCAATTTCTTCGCTGCGGATATTCGGATTAATCTCCGCCAGCGCCATCAGACGTTCAACTTCAGCCCCCAGAATATGCCGGACATTTTCCTGTGCCGCGGCATAAAAAGCCGGCTGCTGCTTATCGGCCAGCTCTTCAGCCTCGGCTACCATAGCGTTAATTTCTGTACGGGTATGCTTAACGATATCCACCGCCTGACGCTTACCCACCCGTTCAGCCAGATTATTAATGTGCTGCTCGGTCAGAACCTTACTCAGATCCGTACGGTTCACATCCACCACGATACGCACCAGTGTTTCCGGCATATAACGCTGAATCTGCATTTCTTTCGGTGCCGCACAGTGCAGGGTAAAGATGCTTTCCAGCAATAAAGTGCCCGGCTTCAGCGGTGGCAGCTTAATACTGCAAACAGCCGCATTACCGAACTCCCCGGACAGGATCATATCCATCGCGCCGGACACCATCGGATGCTCCCAGCTCAGGAAGTGCATGTCTTCACGGCTTAACGCAGTGGTCCGGTTAAAGGTGGCAGTCATGCCCTCTTCCGGTAAGCCAGGGAAGCTCTCACAGTGCATATGATCACTTGGGTGCAGCACGATGCAATTGGTACTGTGGTGTTGCTGCTCGACGCCGAACTGGTCGAACACCTTTTCCATATACTTGCTCAGCTTACTGCTGGCACTGGCACTGTCGATATTTTCAATCAGTTCTGCTGCCCGCAGCGGATCACAGGAATTCATTTCCAGCAGTTTGTTACGGCCGGCCTGTAATGCCGCCATGGTTTCATCGGCAGCGGCACGGGTTTCCGTAATCAGTTGCTCTGCTTCATCATCGTTGGCGTGGCCGCGCAGCATGGTCAATAACGGTGTTTCAAAACGTTCAAACAACGCACTGCCCGCCGGGCAAGCTGTCGCAAAACAATTCAGACCCTGTTCGTACCAGGCCAGCAAATGCCCCTGGGCTTCGGTGAAATACGGCACATGAATATTGACGTCATTCTTCTGGCCAATCCGGTCCAGACGGCCAATCCGCTGTTCCAGCAGATCCGGGTTCAGCGGCAGATCAAACAGCACAAGATTACTGGCAAACTGGAAGTTACGGCCTTCGCTGCCAATCTCCGAACAGATCAGTACCTGAGCGCTGTCATCTTCATCGGCAAAATACGCCGCGGCACGGTCACGGTTCACCAGGCTCATGCCTTCATGGAACACCGCAGAACGCACGCCTTCATATAAACGCAGATGTTCTTCCAGTTGTTTCGCCGTACTGGCAGCCGCACAGATCACCAGTGTTTTTTTATGACGGTTAGCCGCCAGCCACTCTACCAGCCAGGCAACCCGGGGGTCGGCTTCTAGCCAGCGATCCTGAAATACTTTTTCAGGGTGCAATAATAAATCCAGATCAGCACCGTTGAGCTGCTGCTTCTCACTTTCCAGATAAAAATCCGGCTCCGGTAACGGATGCGGGTGCAGAATACGCTCAGGGAAGCCTTCCACTGCATCCCGGGTGTTACGGAACAGTACCCGGCCGGTACCGTGGTGGTCCAGCAACTCACTGATGGTGGTTTGCAACAGCTCATCGAAAGCAACAAAGTCTTCCAGATTCTGCGCAGCATCCAGCAGTGCATCCACACGGGCCTGCCCCAGATATTCAGCCAGTGACGCCTGTACAGCAGCGTCCTGAATCTGTTCCAGCACATCATCCGCCAGCAGTGCTTCCATCAGCTCACGTACCGGCTGATACCCGGCTTCTTCTTCACGAAACTTTTGCAGATCGTAATAACGGTCCGGATCCAGCAGACGTAAACGGGCAAAGTGCCCTTCCATACCCAGCTGTTCCGGCGTCGCCGTCAGCAGTAACAGACCTTTAATTTCCGCAGACAGTGACTCAATACAGGCATACTCGGTGCTGATAGCATCTTCAGCCCACTCAAGGTGATGGGCCTCATCGACAATCAGCATATCCCAGCCGGCCATAATAGCCTGGGCCTGGCGCTGTGTACTGTTGGTCAGGAAAGGTAAGGTACACAGAACCAGCTGTGCTGTTTCGAACGGGTTCACGCCTTCATCGGACATTTCCAGCGCGGTACAGCGCAGCTCATCCAGAATAGTAAAACGCAGATTAAAGCGGCGCAGCATCTCTACCAGCCACTGGTGAATCAGACTATCAGGGACAACGATCAGGGCCCGGCTGGATTTACCGCTGGTCAGTTGCTGATGAAGGATCAGACCGGCTTCAATGGTCTTACCCAGACCAACTTCGTCCGCCAGCAATACCCGCGGCGCGAAACGCTCACCCACCTGATGGGCGATATACATCTGGTGCGGCAACAACTGAACCCGCGGGCCGATCAGACCAAAACCGGCAGACTTAACATGCTGATGCTGATTTTTCAGGGTTTCCAGCCGCAGCTGGAAACGGTTGTTCTTTTCCACCTGACCGGCGAACAGACGGTCATGGGGTTTACTGAAATGCACTGAGCTGTCCAGCTCCAGCTCATCCAGACTGTGGTCTTCGCCTTCTGCATCAAAACCCAGGTAATACACACAGCCGTCTTCTTCGACCACTTCGCTGATGACAATTTCCAGCCCCTGATAGGACTTCACCTGTTCGCCAACAGGGTAAATCACCCGGCTGAGCGGTGCATTATCCACCGCGTAAGTACGCTCTTCCTGAACGGCAGGGAAACTGATCACGACACGGCGGTTGGCAACATCAACAACAACCCCCAACCCCAGATTCGATTCGGTATTACTGATCCAGCGCTGACCGGGAATAAACTCTGACAAAAGACGACTCACTATTTCTGAAAATTCTTCGCAATATAAATCTTGCTTACCCTCAAACCATTCACACAGCATAGCAGGAAGAACGGCGGCAGCGCATGATAGGGCTTGTTTAGATGTAGCTCAAGGGGCAAACACTCCTGTTTAACTATAAAGGTTCAGGGAATGACATAACGCAGGGAAATTCAGGTGGTCAGGCGGAAAATGGTGTATGCTTGCGGTTTAATTTTCACTGCCCACCAAAGCGAGCACTATGTCCTTTATCGATCTTGATCTGGACCTGGAAATCCTCGGCGCACTGGCCGATAACGACTTCCTGAAACCCACTGATATTCAGCAACAGGCGATTCCTGCCATTCTCGATGGTCTGGACCTGCTGGCCAGCGCCCCCACCGGCACCGGTAAAACGCTGGCTTTCGTTCTGCCCGGGCTGCAGCACATTCTTGACAGTGAACCGGACAGCAGCAGCGCACCACAGGTACTGATCCTCAGCCCCACCCGGGAACTGGCTAAACAAACTTATGAAGTCATTCAGCAGCAAACAGCGAACAGCCATATCAACAGCTGCCTGATTGTGGGCGGTGTTCCTTTTGGTATGCAGAAAGCTATGCTGGCGGAACGGATCGATATCATGGTGGCAACCCCGGGCCGGCTTCTGGAACTGAACGCCCAGCAATGGCTGGATATGTCCGTGGTGGACATGCTGGTAATCGATGAAGCCGACCGCATGCTGGACATGGGCTTCATTGAAAGCATCCAGCAGATTGCAGATGTCCTGCCCCAGTCCCGCCAGACCCTGATGTTCTCTGCCACCCTGGAAAGCGACAAAATCCAAAAGTTCGCCAGCGACCTCCTCAACGAAGATGCCCGCTGCCTGGAAGTTGAACAGCCGCGGCATATTCCTGATCACATCAAGCACAGCGTCTATCAGGCTGATAACGAAGTCCACAAAGATCACCTGCTCAAAGCGCTGGTGAAAAGCCATAAAATTGATCAGGCCATCGTCTTCGTTAACAGCCGTAAACAGGTTGATCACTGGGTACATGTGATTCGCGGCCTGGGCATCACCTGCGCAGGCTTACACGGAGATCTGCGCCAGAGCGACCGTGGCCAGCGGGTCAAAGACATGCGCCGTAAACGCATCAAGATAATGGTTGCTACCGATGTGGCCGGCCGCGGGCTGGACCTGCCGGATATCCACCATATCATTAACCTGCAACTGCCCATGAAAGCAGACAGCTACGTGCACCGTGCCGGCCGCAGTGGCCGCGACGGCCGCAATGGTTATGTATGGTCAATTGTTGATGCACTGGACTGGCCTACTCTGGGACGGATCGAACGCTTTATCGGCCAGAAAATTGCCCGGGCGACCTATCCGGGCTTAGCGTCGAAGAAGCCGGAACCTGTCGAAAAGAAAAAGCAAAAAGCCAAGGCTAAAACCAAGACGAAAGCTAAAAGCAAAGTGAAAGGTAAAGCCGCCAAACCAAAGGCCAAAGCAGGCAAAAAACCGAAAACAGGTGCCCGCCCGGCCACACCAAAAACCGCAGAGAGCAAAAAAGCTTCTGGTAATAAGCCGGCGGCGAAAAAAGCCCCTCGCAAACCAAAAGCGGACTAAAGCACTTTTCTTCCACACAAAAAAACGCCCGACGGTTTACACCTTCGGGCGTTTTCTTTTATGTGCTTCGCTTAGCTTGGCTTAAGCGCTTAAGCCGCTTGGGCAACCGCTGCCTGGCTGCGGCTGAATGCGGACAGCATCGCCTGCATTGTCGCCGCAGAGGTATCTTCAGCAACCGCCACACCGTGATGCAACTGATCATCAATCATCACTTCAATACATGCCTGCGCTTGTGCTGCAGTACCGCTGCCAATCGCGTGCTGGTCAAACTGCTGCACATCGATGCTGCAGCTGAAACGCTGACCCAATGCCTGACACAGTGCTTCCAGCGGGCCAGTACCCTGGCCGTTAAACTGGCTGTTACCGACACTGAAATGTCCGTCAACCTGATGACCTTCCGTGTGCAGATCATAGCTGGCCAATACCCATTCAGGTGCCACTTCAACAAAATGCTGGTCGTACAGCTCTTTAATCACTGTCGGTGATACTTCAACTCCGGAGGCTTCAGCCGCACCCTGAACCTTCTGGCTCAGTGCACCATGCATCCACTTCGGCAATTCAATGTTGTAATCGCGCTCAAGTACCAGTGCCACACCGCCTTTACCGCTCTGGCTGTTAATCCGTACCACCGCTTCATATTCACGGCCGATATCACGGGGATCAATCGGCAAATAAGCCACATCCCACTTATCCAGACCGTTGTCAGTGTGGTAGTTCATTGACTTGCGAATTGCATCCTGATGGCTACCGGAGAAAGCGGTGTATACCAGTTCACCGGCCCACGGATGACGGGCAGATACCGGCAACTCTGTGCAGTACTCCACCACTTCAATAATCTCTTTGATATCCGAAAAGTTCAGCTTCGGATCAATACCACGGGAATACAGGTTCATCCCCATGGTCACAATGTCCATGTTACCGGTACGCTCACCGTTACCGATCAGCGTACCTTCAATCCGGTCAGCACCGGCCAGCATGCCCAGCTCAGCAGCAGCAACCGCACAACCACGGTCATTATGGGTGTGTAAGCTGATACGGATATGCTGACGCTGGCTCACGTTACGGCAGAAATATTCGATCTGGTCCGCAAATACGTTTGGTGTAGACATCTCTACTGTCGCCGGCAGGTTAATCACCACTGGCTGGCCATTTTCAGGCTGCCATTCAGCAATTACCGCATCACACACCTCGACGGCATAATCCATTTCGGTACCGGTGAAACTTTCCGGCGAATACTGGAATTCCCATTCCGTCTGCGGATATTTTTCTGCGTAGGATTTCACCCACTGCGCGCCCTGTACAGCAATCGCTTTGATACCGTCGCGGGACTTACCGAAAACCTGCTCACGCTGTACGGTAGAGGTTGAGTTATACACGTGAACAATGGCCCGGCGAACACCTTCCAGTGACTCATAAGTACGGGCAATCAGATCTTCCCGTGCCTGGGTCAGCACCTGCACAGTTACATCTTCAGGAATGCGGTCTTCTTCGATCAGCTTACGGACAAAATCAAAATCTGGCTGTGAAGCAGACGGGAAACCCACTTCAATTTCTTTGAAACCCAGCTTAACCAGCAGATCAAACATGCGGGTTTTCTGTTCAACATTCATCGGATTAACCAGTGCCTGATTACCGTCCCGCAGGTCAACACTGCACCAGTCAGGCGCGGCGGTGATTACCTGATTTGGCCAGGTACGGTCGGTTAATGCTAACGGCTCAAAAGCTTTATATTTACGATGGTCAAACATGCTGAAGTTCCCGGTATATTGCCTCGGTAAGGCGCTGAAAATTGTAATTCTTGTTAAGTCTGCAAGGGGTGCTTATGGCACGGTGAAAGGCAGTTTTTAGGCCCGCCGCCGACTGATAAGCCTCTGGCGGGCCTGACCGAAAACCGGGGATCACCCGTCAATCAGTAAGGCATAGTGTAAACAGTGTTGTGCGCAATTACTGTGCTAAATCATCGCTTTTAAAACCAATTGCGCAATTATTATAAATACAATACGCTTACCATATACAAATTATTGCGCGAGAAACAAAAATGCGTTCAAACAATATCAACCTGGACCCGTTTGATATAAAAATATTGCGCGAATTGCAGCGTGACGCTAACCAGTCAAATCAGGAACTTGCAGAAAAAGTAGGCCTGACTGCCGCCCCCTGTTCCCGCCGGGTAAAACAGCTGGAAGAGTCCGGTGTAATTCAGCAAAAAGTGGTGCGGATTGATGAACGGGCGGTCAATCTGGACCTGATTGCCATTCTGCATATCAGCATGGACAAACATATTCCCGAACGTTTTGAGGAATTTGAAGCGACCATTAACCGTTTCCCGGAGGTGATGGAGTGCTACCTGATTACCGGTCACGATGCCGACTATCAGTTAAAGGTCGCAGTACCGGATATGGACCGCTATCACGATATTCTGCTAGGAAAGATTACCCGTATCCGGGGTGTCACCGGGGTAAAATCAGCGTTCATCATGCGTAAAATTGTGGATACTACGTCGGTACCGCTGGACTACATTCACCCCTGATAAACCATAAAAAAACGGCAGCTCAGGGCTGCCGTTTTTATAAATACCGAAACAGGTTATGAACCCGTTGGTTTATATACATCCTGCAATGCCGATAGCTGGCGAATCCAGCCTCCTTCAGCTACCTCTGCCGGCAGCTGTGCCTGCATGCCACGCTTCGCTTCACCATAGGTACCGAACTGATGGCGGTAAAGCACAACGTATACCGGCCCCAGCACCGTCACACTGCGGTAGTAATCCACTTTGCCCTGCAGGTTGTTATCCCGCAGAAAGCCGTTTAGCGACGGCTCATCTTTAAACTGTGCCAGCTGCAGCACAAATTTCTCCTTCGGCTGACTGAACAGCCAGTCACGGTTTTTCAGACCCGCGACATTATCAAACGCTGAAGATGCCGGCTTGCCGGCAGCCGTAGGGCCATACAGGTTCAGCAAGCGCTCTGAAATAGCGGAATGCAAAACATCAGCTTTATCATGACCAGCCACCTTACTGCGCTGTGCATATTCAAGCGCCCGGGGAAGGTCTGCCTCAACCTGTTCACCATTGAAGTAAATCGCTGCCAGGTTATACAGAGCATCCGGGTTTTCCTGCAACGCAGCCTTCTGATACCAGCTCAGGCTGGCCGCATGATCTTTACCCGCCAACAGAATAGCCAGAGTTACCTGAGCATCCTGATGACCGGCACGGGCAGCCAGACGCAACCAGCGTTCTCCAAGATTAAGGTCCTGCTTTACACCACTGCCTTTGAGCAACATCTGCCCCAGCTTAAACTGGCTCTCGGGCATATTTTCAGCGGCTGCCTGACGGTAATAACCCACCGCCTGCGGCAGGTTCTGTTCAACGCCCCGGCCGTACTCGTAAGCAATGCCCAGATAATAAGCAGCCGGGGTATAGCCCGCCGCAACCGACTTAGTTAACAGCTCTACTGATTTAACCTGATCACCTTTACGGCCAAGGCTCTCGCCATAAATGCGGCCCATGGCAAACAACCCCTGAGCATCACCGGCATCCGCCAGACGGGAACAGATTGTGTTTGCTGCGGCATAGTCTTCATGTGCCAGACGGTCCAGACACGCAGGCCCCTGCGGATCATGATCCGCCAGTGCCGACGCTGAGCCGGCGGCCAGCAACACACTCAGCAATAAAGGTTTCTTAGCAAACATTACTTTCTCCCTAACCGATACATACGGCTAAATCCCTGTCCGTCAAACCGGAATTTTCTCTGAATAAATACAGTTACACACTGTCTGAAATAACTATCTTCTGATCAGCTCTGCTCTGATCAGCTCTCACCGTCAGGCGCAATATAATCTGCCTGCAGGGTGGAAAAACGCCGGTACCAGACACCTTTCTGAACACCTTCTGCCAATACCTGCCGGGCAATTTCCTTCGACTTGGTCACGGTTTCGTAGTTGCGATGATAGAGCAACACATAAACCAATCCGGCCCGGGTGCGGGCGCGGTAATAATCGACCTGATTCTGCAAGCCGTATTTTTCGATATAGCGGCCAACCGCTGCTTTATCGGTAATCTGTGCCAGTTGCATCACAATGTGCTGATTCGGCTGTTGCATCAACCAGGCTTTATCACGAAAGTTAGCCGCAATCGGAGTGGCTTTTGCCGGTTTTACCGCAGCAGGCTTAACTGCCGAAGGTTGAGTCAATTTTACTGCCGCATCAGATACAGGCTTTTTAACAGTCTCTGAACGGGCCACCGCCGGTGCTTTGGCAGGTACTTTTTCAGGTTTAACAACCGCTGGCTGCTTTTCCTTGGCAGGCTTCATGACTTCCGGAGTCAGTAATCCGGCCTTCACCAAATCAGGATCTGTCTGCCCGGAAGAACTGATCTGAACAGAACTAGGCTCAACAGATGCCGGTTCAGCAACCACCGTATTGGCTTGTGCCAGACGGTCTTCAATTTCTTCCACCAGACGTTTACTGCTTAACCGTCCAAGGCCCAGACTCTGCCGGGCTAAGCGCAGCGCTTTGGTCAGATCAACCTGTTCCCCCAACCGGCCTTCCGCGTAAACATCCGCCAGCTGATACAGGGCAAAGGCATTATTTTGCTCAGCCGCCTGCTGATACCAGTGCAGTGCCTGCTTATCACCGGCAGTTGCCTGCAGAATCGCCAGAGTTACCTGGGCATTGGGATCACCGCCAATGGCTGACTTTTCCAGCCAGTCCTGAGCCTGCTGGTAGTTAGCTGTCACGCCGTCGCCTTTCAGCAGCATTACGCCGGTTTTCAGCTGACTTTCTGTATGGCCTGCCTCAGCACCACGGCGATACCAGTTAAATGCTTCAGGGAGGCTTTGTTCAACCACTTCGCCGCTTTCATATAATGCCGCCAGGTTATAGCAAGCCGGGCCATAATCAGCCTCTGCTGCAACCTTAAGCCATGTCAGCGCCTGGCTGACATCCGCGCTGGCACCACCCAGCCCCCGGGCATAAAGATTAGACATGACAAAACTGGCTATCGCACCACCGTCATCCGCCAGTGGCTTACAGGCTTTATATGCACTGGCATAACGGCCATCGTTATACAGTTGCTGACAGCTTTCTTCGGCACTGTCTGCAGCAAAGGCCACAGCGCTGCCTGCAACCGCCAGCGCAGCAATCAGAAAATTGTAAAACCGCTGTTTAATCATCCCGTTACCCTGCACGGCCGTCACTGACGACAGATTGATTTCAAGAGCTCAGAAAGCGATATACGATACCTGTGTAGTACTCAGAACGCACATTTTTTTTCTAATTATCAGAGGGTAACGATCCGGGAGTCCGGTATAACTTCTGCAAAGTACTGTACTGGCGGACCCAGTGACTACGGCGCGCCTTACGGGGCAGACCGGCCAGAGCCTTTTTAGCAGCAGCAACGGTGTCGAATTCACCGTACACCAGTACATAGTAAAGACCGGCATCCCGCTGGGTGCGGTAGAAATGCCAGCCTTCAACATCCTTCAGACCCACCCGGCGAATATACTTTTCCATCCCTTCTTTATATTCACCGTTGGTCAGTTGGATAACGTAACGCTCAGAAGGTTGCTGCATCAGCCAGTTATCCGCTTCCATTCCGTAAGGACCGGGCTCTTTTTCCAGAATCGGAGGAACCGGATTCACGAAAGGTTCTGCAGGCTCACTGTCCTTAACAGAAACGGCTGCAGCCGGCTCAATCCCTGAGGATGCAGATAGTGCCGGCTTTTCAGACACAGCAACTTCATCCACAACAGCTTCATTCAGCGATTCAGAGCTGGCACTGGCCGCCGGCGGGTTTGAATCGGTTACCTGCGAAATCGTATCAGCATCAACCTGCACAGACGCAAGTGTCAGCGTTTCATCCGCAATATCACTGTTCGGTTTAACAGCAGAGACTTCACCGGTGACCATCTGCTCCAGTACTTCACTGCGAAGCTGTTCTGTATCAGCAGCCGCAATTACGTCTGCCTCTGAGGTCTCAGATACATTCGCAGAAGCAAGATCCTGTTCAGTCTTAGCAACCGGTGTGTTCGGCTGTGCGGCTTCCGGCGCTATTTCATCCGGAACAGTCACGACAAAATTGTTTTCAGCAGTCGGTGCCGGCACTGACTGATTCAGTGTTTCACCCTGTTCAACCGGGCTGTCGGCAACTGCCAACTCAGACTGAACATCTGCAGACACCATATCAGGGCTGGTCTGAGGCGTTGTTTCTGCAACAGCAGTCTGAACATCTTCCTGAACTGCCGGCGACATCTCCGCCAGAATTTGTTCACGTAATGGCTTGGCAGAATAATTACCCGCCTCAATCGCTTCATCCACCAGCCTAAGGGCTTTGGTTAAATCACGGGCAACACCCTGGCCGCTGAAATACACCAGCGCCAGATTCTGCTTGGCAGACACATTCCCCTGATCAGCAGAACGCTGATACCAGCGAACACTGTCCTGTGGATCAATTTCCGCCAGCATGACACCTAAAGCCATTTGCGCATTATGGTTGCCCGCTTCCGCAGACTTACGAATCCAGTGCTGTGCCTGTACCCGATCTTCTTTTACGCCGCGGCCTTCAAAAAACAACGTTCCCAGACGCAACTGCGCATCCGGCAACCCCTGTGCTGCCGCACGTTTATACCAGGCATACGCCTGCTGAAGATTCGTTTTCACGCCGTAGCCGCCTTCGTACATAGCACCTAAGCTACGCTGGGCTTTAGCATGATGGGCCTGTGCGGCCTGTGTATACCAACGGACAGCCTGCTGGTTATCCTGCTCAACTCCCTGGCCTAACTGGTACGCCAGTGCCAGCCGGTAAGAAGCTTCAGCATGGCCGTTCTCAGCAGCAACTTTATCCCAGAAAATCCCCCGCTGGTCTCCCGCGGTGCTGCCTTTCTGGTAATAGATTGTCGCCAGAATAAATGCCGCACGGGCATCATTCTGTTCAGCCAGCCCCTGGCATGACGCCTGAGCGGCCACTAAGTCCCGCTCAGAATATGACTGGTAACAATCAGCTTGTTGCGCCGCTTCCAGCGACAAAGGCAGTCCGCACACCAATGGAATCATCCAGGGGGCAGACGGCTTAAACATCCGTTGTATAGCAACTTTAATAGCAGCCATTGATCATTTCCGTATTACTGTTCAGTTTTTATCATCAGCGATGATAACCGGTACAACCAAAATGAAAACTTAAGGCATGATTATCAGCCCGGCTGATAACGCATCCCTACCTAAATAAGGTGATCATCCGGAAACTGTTGCAGATAACCGACATAAAGATTCGGTGTATCGATTATTCATCAATAACTTAGCACAGCACCAGACATCAGAACGGATAATACCACAAGAGGTAAATAGAGGGTGAATGGCTGTTAACGACATATGACTAAATAATCATCAGAGCAGCACTAAAACGTGAAAAAACCGCCCCGCCGGTGCACAGCGGGGCAGTTGGACCGGTTACTCAGCCTTCGCTGAGTAACCTGTTACGGCGGGAATATATAAAGATGGCAATAAAAACAGCCACAGCAGCGAGGCTGATCATTAAACTGCCATAGGGCCAGAGCATCGTTACACCGGCCACACCACAGATAATCCGCAATACAGGATGCAAAGGGCTCTCAAGATAGCCTTCCATACACCCGACAAGCGCATAGATACCGAATACCGAGAACACAAAAATACTGGTTACCTCCGCAGCCGTGCCACCGATAAAGGGTGTATACGCCAGCAACACAGGCACAATATATAAGCCCTTGGCGACCTTCCAGGCCGTGAACCCCGTCGCCATCGGTGGCGTCCGGGCAATCGCCGCTGCCGCAAATGCCGTTAGGCACACCGGCGGTGTGACGTTACTGTCCTGAGATAACCAGAAGATAATCATATGCGCAGACACCAACAGCATTGCCAGCACCTCCGGCGCCAACGCCTGCTCCAGTAACTGGGTTTTAAAATCCCCGGGAACCAGCGCCAGCATCTCCTGCGCCTGCAGCGCAGACATCGGTTCAGCCAGCAGGGCCGCCTGCTCAGGGGCGATCAGCAAGAAGATAGTTCGTGCCGCTTCCGGTAACTCCCCGTTTACCATCAGATCCACCAGCTGCATTTCTGCAATCAGACTGTAAAGCGCCGGGGCAGATAACGTTGCCAGCACGATATACGAAGCGGTAACCGGCAGGCCCATACCTAAAATCAGTGAAGCCAGCGCCACCAGAATCAGGGTAATCATCAGGCTGCCACCGGCCCACTCTGCCACCATCAGCGAGAAAGTATTACCAATGCCGGTCATCGCCACCACGTTAACCACTAATCCTACAGCGATCAGCAACATGGCTGTCGTGGCCATGTTCTTAGACCCTTGTGCCAACGCATCCAATACATCCTTCACCTTCATCGGATGCTTGGATAACCAGGAAGCACCGATCACCGACAGTGTAGAAATACCGGCAGCATAGGTAGGCGTAAAGTTATTCACCAGTAGCATCACCAGCACCACCAGAGGCAGCAGGTAATGCCAGCCCTCTTTCAGAACCTCACCGATTGGCCGGGTATCCAGTTCCACTGACTGCGCATGGCTGCGCATAGCTTCCACCCGCACAAAAAAACCAACCGACAGGAAGTACAGCAAAGCAGGTAAAGCCGCGACGGCAATAATATCTACATAGGGAACCTGGGTGTAAGACGCCATAATAAACGCCCCAGCCCCCATGACCGGCGGCATCAGCTGTCCACCGGTGGATGCTGCAGCTTCCACGCCAGCAGCAAACCGGGCCGGAAATCCTGCGCGGCGCATCAGCGGAATTGTGATCACCCCGGTCGACACCGTATTCGCCACTGATGAGCCTGACACAGAGCCCATCAGACCGGACCCCAGCACTGCAACAAATCCCGGACCACCGACAAAGCGCCCGGCAGCGCAGCGGGACAGCTCGATAATGAAATCCCCGGCACCGGACTTCACCAGAAAGGCCCCGAAGAGAATAAACATAAACACATATGACCAGGAGATCCGGGCTATCTGACCAAACATCCCCTCAGTCGAGAAATAACTGCGGTAAAGCACCGTCTCCAGCGACAGCCCCGGAAAACCAAAGATGCCATCAATATACGGTCCCCACCAGAACACATATGTCAGGGCCACCACGATCATCGAAGGAATAAACCAGCCAGTCGTCCGCCGGGCCATTTCAAGGGCAATGAAAATAGCCGCGATGGAGAACACCCAGTCACTGACAATGAATGTCACCCCCCGGTCGTAAAGGGCATCTTCGAAACCGATCAGGTACGCCGCGCACAGAATAGCCGCCAACCCCAGCAAGCAATCCAGCAATAAATAAAACCGTCTTCCGGCCACGGACTTACCGTGCATCACCGGCACCATCAGGGCGCACAGCAAAGCAAAGCCGGCAAAGTGAATGGACGCCACCCAAAGCTCTGGCAGCGTCCCTATCGTATTGAAATATATATGCATCACCGCAAAAGCAATGCCCAGCCAGTAAATACAACGACCGGCTGCTGACGCTTCAGGCCGCTGCATCAGCTCCATAGCACGGAGCTTTTCCGCTGTTTCAGCATCACTCTGCTCAACAGCACTCTGCTCAGCCGTATTGTTTAAAGTAGCCATAAGAATATCCAGCGAACAACCACTCTTCTGCTATACCCGCTCAGGCGGGCATCAGAAACCACAGAAGAATGTAACTATCGGAGGCCGGCCAGCGTTATCGCCTCTCTGATGACACTGGCCGGTAAGTACTGAGATCTGTTCATCTCAGCACTGAGGCGCATACCCCGTCACTGTGTCAGTTCACAGGGTAAATGCCTGCAACGTCTCACTTAGCAACTAAGTGTTGTGGGATATCCAGCCCCATTTCGGTATAGAAACGGGCAGCACCCGGATGCAGCGGTACCGGCAGACCGGCAATGGCTTTTTCCAGTGCCATAGCTTTGGTGGCCTTATGAATACCGTTCAGGAATGGCAGGTTTTCGTAGATGGTTTTAGTCAGCAGGTAAACATCTTCTTCGGAAATATCATCACGCACCGCCAGGAAGTTTGGCTGTGCCATGGTGTTGATATCTTTAGTCTGGCCCGGATATGTATTCGCCGGAATCACGTAACGGGTCCACAGCTTATAGTTACCGTTTGCTCTGGCAATCTGATCATCGCTGAAATCCAGCACGGTCATATCATCACCCAGCGCAGCATATGCGCGGGTCACAGCGCTGGTAGGCACGCCGGACGGTACATTCATGCCTTCAATTGAGCCGTTCTGTAAGGCATCAGCACTTGGCCCGTAACCCAGATACACCAGATCCAGATTGTCTGCTTCAACCCCTAAACCGGACAGAATCTGTCGGCCAGAACCTTCAGTACCGGAGTTCTTCTTACCAATGGAGAACTTGCCATCATTCAGACCGTCCAGATCATCAATGGTACCGCTCTTCACCTGATCAGACTTCACCACGAATTGCTCAACGTTCTGCCAAAGCATGGATACCGAACGCAGGTGCTGCTGAGGGCCTGAGTTAGCCAGCGCACCTTCTCCGCTCCACGCCCATGCACCGTAAAGCCCTTGCATGATGGCAAACTGCGCTTCATTTTCCCGCAGCAGTTTAACGTTCTCACCGGAACCGGCAGAGTTAATCGCCCCCAGCGAGAACTTGTATTTAGGTTCCAGCTTAACCTTGGTCAGCGTTGCAAGTGCCACCCCTACCGGATAGTAAGTACCGCCGGTTGATGCAGTGGCCAGAATATAGGAGCGCTTATCTGCGGCGACGGCAGTTGTCGATACTGCCGCCATCGTTGCGACGCCCGCAGCCATTCCCAAAGAGATGACCGTTTTCAGAAATGTACGCTTAGTTATGCTCATTGTGCTTTCCTTTTAGAATTGTTGTTTTCACCTCCCCTTAAGAGCAAAACCGGGGCCAAAGTCATAAAAACAAACATAACTAACTGATATATAGAAACTTATTATCTAAAACACCTGACAGCCTAAGCCTGCAAATAAGCAAGAAATTGCTCATCAGGCATATTGGAATAAGCAAAAAACAGCCGATCAGCCTCATACATACAGATATATAACTGATCACTGCAGACCAAAACCCCAGCTGGACGGGGTTAAACACACCCTTTTCAGTCACCGGTAACGGCCATAG
Source organism: Aliamphritea spongicola (assembly GCF_017051665.1). NCBI lineage: Bacteria > Pseudomonadati > Pseudomonadota > Gammaproteobacteria > Oceanospirillales > Oceanospirillaceae > Aliamphritea > Aliamphritea spongicola. The sequence goes on along the minus strand of NZ_JAFIDL010000003.1, from coordinate 580,700 downwards.
GCTAATTTTAGCCGACGGCCTTTTTCAGAACTGCAGCCCCTTATCCGTACTGCTGTTTAGGTATAATCACAACGGTTAATATCGTACTTAACCATCTTCTGGTTCAGGGTACGGCGGGGTAAATCCAGCTGCTCCATCACCGCCGCAATATTGCCTTTATGGGCAGTCAGCGCCTGACGGATGATCTGACTTTCAAAATTCGCCACCTGCGCCCCCAGCGACAGACCGGATGCATCTTCACAACCGGCGACAAATTCCTCCGGCGGAAACAGAATATCCGCAAGGGACAAAGCACCGTCCAGCGCGTAACGCACGGCGGCATTTTTCAGTTCGCGGACATTCCCCGGCCAACTGTACCCCTGCATGTTATCGATATCCTGTTGGGTAAAGCGGCGCAGCTCACAATCATGCTGCCGGGCTGCCTGACGGGCGTAATGCTCAAACAGTAACGGAATGTCTTCTTCCCGCTCCCGCAGTGGCGGCAGACGCAATGCAGAGACATTCAGACGGTAAAACAGATCTTCCCGGAAACCTTCTTCGGTACGCAAGTCCGTTTTCGAAGCTGCAACCACCCGTAAATCCACATCTACCGGCCGGTTCCCGCCCACCGGCTCCACCTGCCCTTCCTGCAACGCCCGCAGAATTTTGACCTGCAGTGCCGGCGACATGCTTTCAATTTCATCCAGAAACAGGGTGCCTTTATCCGCGTACTCAAACTTACCGATACGGCGCTTATTCGCCCCGGTAAATGCCCCGGCCTGATGGCCAAACAGCTCGCTTTCAATCAGATTCTCCGGCACAGCTCCGCAGTTCAGCGGCACAAAAGCACTGCAGCGCCGGCCGCTGTATTCGTGCAGACACTGCGCCACCAGCTCCTTGCCAGTGCCGGTTTCGCCATAAATAATGACGTTAGTATCCAGTGCGGCATATTTCAGAATGTCCCGCTTGAGCCGCTGAATCGCCGGAGAAATGCCAATAAGCTTGGCATCAATCCCCGACTGGGAGGCCAGATTCTCCTGCAAACGCAGGTTCTCGATGGTCAGGCGGCGTTTTTCACAGGCCCGGTTAATGTTCTCAACCAAACGTTCCGGCACAAAGGGCTTTTCAATAAAATCATAAGCGCCGTTACGCATCGCGCTCAGGGCCATGTCCACATCGCCGTGGCCGGTAATCAGAATCACCGGCAACTCAGGATCACATTCCTGTGCACGGGCCAGCAGCTCCAGACCATCCATTCCCGGCATTTTCACATCACTGATCAGTACCCCCGGGAAGGTTTTACTCAGATGAGGCAAAACCTGCTCGGCGGTTTCACACATAATGACTTCAAAGCCGGCCATACTCAGCCACTGTTCGGTTGAATGACGAATCAGCTCATCATCATCCACCAGCAACACCTTACCCTGCATCATAATTGTCTCCGCAATTAAACGCCTCAGCCAGCGGCAAAGTCACCCTGAACTCTGCGCCGCCAGCCGTATTCTCTGCAATTATCTCACCGCCCAGATCCCGGCAGATTGACTGTACTATCGCCAGCCCCAGCCCCAGCCCTTCGCCGATAGACTTGGTGGTAAAAAACGGCTCAAACAAATGCTGCATCGCCTCATCTGAAAGCCCGGGGCCGGTATCCATAACGGAAAAACACACCCGGTTATCAGCAGCCGTCTGCATATGCAGCGTCAGTTGCTTCTCTCCCTCTGAATACGAAGTCATTGCATCACAGGCATTATTCATCAGATTCAGAAATACCTGCTCCATCCGGGGACTGTCTGCCGCCACCTTTACCTGCAAGTCCGGCCGCTGCCAGTGCAACGCTATCGACTCTTTGTCACAACGGGCATGCATTGTCGCGACCACCTGATCCAGCACCTGCAGTGGATCAAGCGGCGTCAGTTGTTCGGGCTTTTTAAAGGCAAACACCTTTAATTGCCGGGTCATGGCGGACATCCGCTCCGTCAGGGTTTCGATCAGGTCAAAATTTCCCTGCAACGCACCGGCACTTTCTGAATTTTTCGCTTCTCCCAGCAACTGCACCATCCGGTGCCGTGCAATCGATACATAGGTGCGCATGGCGGTCAGCGGCTGATTAAGCTCATGCACCAGCACCGAAGACATCCGCCCCAGCGCTGCCAGCTTTTCTGCCTGAACCAGTTCATCCTGTGCCGCCCTCAACGCCTCGGTACGCTGTTGCACCTTATGCTCTAACTGATCATTCGCCTGCTGCAGGGCCAGACGGGTTTCCTGACGGGACTGATTCTTCAGATGCCGTTCCCGTAACAGCAGCCCCAGCAGGAATAACGCCACACAGCCGGCCAGCGTATAGTTCGCTACAGTTCGGCTGTCATTGATAACGGATTGCAGGGGTGTAATCACCGTAAATGTCCAGCCAAGATCATCCAGCACCACCGACTGCACCAGCACTTCCCCCCGACCCGGCAGATGACGCAAATCTGCGCTGGAACCGTCACTCAGGTGCCGCACTTCCGTTGCCATCAGCACATCGTCCATGGCCAGGCCGGTCCATTCACTGTCAGTCGCCAGCAACACCTCCTGACGGTTACTCACGATGAACTCGTTATTCAGTGCTAACCCGGAACGCAACTGCTCCAGATCAATCCGCACCACGGCTGCCCCGGCGAATTGCTGGCGCTCATAAATCGGCGCAGAAAGGTACACCGCCGCTTCATCTTCCGGTGAAATTGACAGCCCCTGTAAACCTTTGCGGGCTTGCCGGAAATACGGCTGATCAGACTGCGTCCGGTATGCCTCAGTATCATCCCGCCAGTGACTCAGCGCCTGAACATTACCGGCGGTATCCAGCACAAACAGTGCCGTAGACCCCGCTACCAGATTAATCTGTTCAAGGTAACGGCTGACGGCGGTAATTTTATTGGCGGAGGCATTTCGCAGCAGATTCTGTACATCCCGGCTCTGGGAAATCAGAAACGGCAGATAACGGTATTCATTCAGAGCATTACGAAACTGGCTGACCAGTGTAAGAAGCTTATCCTCCCCGGCAAGGCGGAGTTCAACGGTGCCCCAGTCTCTGGCATAGCGGTTCATCTGTAAGGTCAGCAGGGCCGAAATCAGCACCACCAGCAGCACAATGAAAACCGTCCTGCCGGAACGCCGGCGCGCCGCAGGCGCCTTAACCGCTGAACTGTCTGTCATCATGCTCTGCCTCCACGCCTTCAGTTGTTACAGAATCCTTTACCACTGGCGTAACGGCGCGTTACCCAGGCGAACCTGCTCATACCAGCCGGATGGATCAAGCAGCTCAAAATCCTCATTCACCGGTGGATATTCCAGCCCCTTGCTGTGACAGTATTTCGCCAGATCCGGATAACCCCAGGCAAACAGCGTATCGTTAAACACCTCTGGTGCAATCCTTCGTTGATCATACATACCGACCTTCAAACGCTGATTCTGTGCTTCAATAAGAATAATACCCGCTGCGGTGGAAACATTCAGCGAAGCCACCATGCCCATCATCGGAATCAGGATATGTTCATCCGCCAGTGCAGCGGCTTCATCACTGACCCCTTCTTTTTCAGAGCCCATCAGAAATGCACAGGGTTGCGTGTAATCCAGGCTGCGGTAATCAATCGCCCGGTCCGAGAAATGCGCCGCATACACCTTCATCCCCCGGGCTTTAACAGTGCGGATCGCCGACTCACAATCTTTGTACAAGTGGTTTTTTACCCAGCGATCACTGCCCTGAGTCGTGCCGGCAAAACGGTAGCCTTCCTTAGGCTCCACACTGTGAATCTCACCGATACCCACGGCATCTGCCGTACGGATCAGGGCGGCAGTATTTCTGGCTTTATGCACCTGATCAGTAATCAGCGTCATATCCGGCTGACGGCGATCCAGCGTAGCAATAAATTTGTCACGACGTTCAGGGGTCATATCCGTTCCCATTGCAAAGATCTGTCTCCGGCCAGCTAAAAACCGCACCGGTTAAAATGGCGCACATAATAGCAAAATTACCGGCATGCTCACGGCAAACTGTGCCATAATTAGCGCCCTTATTTTTACAAGACACTTTTTCCAAATACACCAGAAACGGAATCCACCAATGTCGCAACTGCCGAACATCATTGCCTATCAGGGCGTCGAAGGCGCCTATTCACATCTGTCCTGCCGTCATGTTTACCCGAACATGACCGCCAAGGCCTGTGGCTCTTTTGTCGATGCAATGTTTATGGTCGAGCGCGGCGAAGCAAAACTGGCGATGATTCCAATGGAAAACTCCACCGCCGGCCGCGTGGAAGAGATCTACCGTTTAATGCCTAAAACCCAGCTGCACATTATCGGCGAACACTACGAGCCGGTGAATCACTGCCTGCTGGGCCTGAAAGGCAGCGACATCAGCCAGCTGAAAACCATCTCTTCCCACCCGCAGGCACTGGCCCAGTGTCACGACAACATCCGTAAACTGGGACTGGAAGAAATTGCCGGGCTGGATACCGCCGGTTCTGCGTTTGAACTGTCACAAAACCCTGTACCAACCCACGCCTCCATCGCGTCCAGCCTGGCTGCAGAACTGTATGATCTGGATGTCCTGCAGGATAACTTTCAGGACGTGGACGGCAACACCACCCGCTTCCTGATTCTGTCCAAAGAACAGGGAATGCCGGCACTGGAAACAGAAAAAACCTACATCACATCACTGATGTTCACCGTGCGTAATATTCCTGCTGCGCTGTACAAAGCCCTTGGCGGCTTTGCCACCAACGGCATCAACATGGTGAAACTGGAAAGCTACATGGGCGGCGGCGCCACCAAAGGTGCCAGCTTCCATCTGGATGTGGAAGGCCACCCGGACGATCGCTTCATGCGCTACGCCCTGCAGGAACTGGACTTCTTCACCAAGGAAGTCCGTAACCTGGGCACCTATGAAGCCCATCCGTTCCGCGCTGAAAACCGGCCACTGCCGGAATAAAATCCAGCTACAAAATATCCAGCCCCTTAAACAGGGGCTTTTTTATACCCTCCTTTACCCCCTTTTTACATCCGCCTCACTAGGCTGTGCCAAAACACAGTCAACTGAGGACAATCAGATGCGCAAAACCATGTTGCTACTGCCGCTACTGGGGGTAGCTGCTGCCGGTGTACAGGCAGAGGAAAATGAATCCAGCTTTGCACTGGGAATCGGCGTTGCCAGCGAAGACAGCATCTATAAGGGTGTTGGTACCGAAACAGAAGCACTCCCTTTTATCAGCTACGAAAACGGCAGCTTTTACATTCAGGGGCCGGAAACCGGTTATTACCTCATCGATAATGATGATTTTAAGATCGGTGCACTGGCCCGTTACCGGGGCGAAGGCTACAAAGCCAGTGACAGCTCGGACCTGAAAGGTATGGATGAGCGCAAAGGTGCCTTCGAACTGGGTGTTACCGCCTCATACGACACCGAGTACGGTGAGTGGTCTGCCACCTTCGCAGCCGATGCCAGCAGTGAACACAAAGGTAATGAAATCGAGCTGGGCTGGGAAAAAAGCTTTCCTGTATCCGCCAAATGGTCGGTCACCCCGGAAGCATCTGTCAGCTACCGCAGCGACGATCTGAACAACTACTATTACGGCGTCAGAACCAGCGAAGCCACCGTGAACCGGGCCGCTTACACCGCTGACGCAGACACCGTATACGAAATTGGCATCAGCGCGATGTATCAGATTGATCAGCAACAAATGATCCGGGTCGGTGCCAGCTACACCAGCTACGGTGATGAAATTGCTGACAGCAGCATTGTTGAAGATGACAAAAGCACCAGCGTAAGCCTGCTGTATATGTACCGTTTCTAAGGTACAGATCAAGTCAATTTCTCCCGACGATATTGCCCGCCTCCGCGGGCTTTTTTATGATGGCCTTTACCCCCGATTCACATTTCCCGGGCCATAATAAGCACGTTAACTTTCCCAGCGGGTAACCATCATGCGTGTACTGATAGTAGAGGATAATCAGGATCTGGCTGCCAACCTGACCGACTATCTGGAGTTGAAAAACTGCATCACAGACTGGGCCGGCAATGGCCGGCAGGCACTGAATCTGACGGAACACGCCACCTATGATGTGATCGTGCTGGATATCATGATGCCCGTACTCAACGGCCTGGATGTGTGCCGTAAACTGCGTGAACAGCACCGGCAAACACCTATTCTGTTTCTGACTGCCAGAGACACACTGGACGACAAAATCGAAGGCTTTGCCGTTGGCGGCGACGACTATCTGGTCAAACCCTTCGCCATGGAAGAACTTTATCTGCGGCTGGACGCCCTCTGTAAACGCCGCCCCCGGCAACAGGCCGACTGCCTGCAGGTAGCCGATCTGATCATGGACCTCACCAGCCAGGAAGTTACCCGGGCAGGGAAGCCACTGAAACTTAACCGTTCCTGCCTGAAACTGTTACAGCATCTGATGCAGCATTCCCCTGAAGTGGTCAGCCGGGAAGATCTCAGCCAAACCCTGTGGGGTAACGATGCACCGGATCAGGACGTACTGCGCAGTCACCTTTACCACCTGCGCACCGCCATCGATAAACCCTTCGATACACAACTGCTCCACACAGTCTACGGCGTGGGTTTCCGCCTCTCTGATACGCCGCCGAAATCATAGTCTGTGATGATAAAACGTCTGAAAACCCGCATGATTCTGATCATTGCAGGCTCCGGTATTCTGCTAGCACTGTGCTACTGGGTTGTACTGTTCAGCTTCCTGCTGCTGCCGGAAGACGTTATCTTTAGCCAACAACTTAACTTTGAACTGCAACGACAGGAAACCTACTACACTCAGCACGGCACCTTTGATCAGCTTCCCACCGGCATGAACCTCTATATAGGAAACCAGATCAACAGCCACCCTGACGCAGAGACTATCATTCAGCTCCCTTCCGGCACGGATGATATCGAATACCTGAACCTGTATATCGCAAAGTCCACTTTCAGGTCAGAACCGCTCTATATTATTTATGACGTTGATCATCAGAACATTGAACTGGCCGGTATCAACCAGTTTAACCAAATGCTACTCCATAGCCTGAACAGCGCAGTCTTTCGGTTCAGCACCCCGAGGATTACTGACAGATGAAAATTAAAAGCCTGAAAACCCGTATGATTCTGGCCTTTTCCGGCTTCAGTATCTTGCTGGCACTGTTCTACTGGCTCCTGCTGGCCTTATTCCTGGTATTTTCAGAAGATACTATTTTTAATCAGCAACTGAGCATTGAGCTGAAACGGCAACAAACCTACTACACACAGCGGGGAAAGTTTGATCAGCTTCCTACCGGGATGAGTATCTACCTGGGAGACGAAATCAACAGCCATCCGGATGCCGACACAATCACTCAGCTGCCCCCCGGCATTGACGAAATTGAAGATCTGAACCTGCATGTAGCCAACACCACCTTTCAGTCTAAACCGCTGTATATCCTCTATAACGTCAGAAATCAGGACATTGATCATGACAGCCTGCACTGGCTTAACCAGATAGGGTTAATTGTCTTTCTGATCGTTTCCGTTACCGGTGTCGGCGTCGGTATTTTTATGGGCCGCCGGACTGCCCGGCCAATACTGCTTCTGGACGCCCGGATTCAGGGTCTGGAAAAAAATGCACAGTTCGGTGAAACCGACAGCTTCGGGCCGGATGAAATCGGCCGGCTGGCCCACTCCTTTGCAGAAGCCTATGACCGCAGCCAGCAGTTTTTAATCCGCGAAAAACGTTTTACCCGTGAAGTCTCACACGAGCTGCGTACCCCCACTGCAGTCATTCGCGGCGCACTTGATATTCTGGAAGTCCAGCCGGATAACCCTGCCGCTCTGCAGCGAATTCGCCGTGCCAACAATAAAACCCAGCAACTGATCGAAACCTTTCTGCTACTGGGCCGGGAAGAGAACCTCAGCCTGTCCGATGAGTTTCTGGACAGCGAATACGTCTGCACCATGCTGGTCGAACAGCATCAGAAAAACACCTCAGTACCTATCTCTTTTGAACTGAAGGAAGACCCGCAACTGCAGATTCTGCCGCCCCTGTTCATGGTGCTGCTCAATAACCTGCTGGAAAACGCCATTCGCCATACTGCTGAAGGTGAAATCCGCATCAGCCTGAACAAACAGCAACTGACGGTCGCCGATACCGGCAGCGGTTTCCCGCCGGAAATGCTGCCACAGCTGGGACAGGCCTATCTGGAAGGCAGCAGCGGACAAGGGCTGGGATTATCCATCGTGGTGAGAATCTGTCAGCAATTCGGCTGGTCAGTGAAAGTGGATTCTGAAACAGGCAAAGGCAGCCAGGTACATATTCAGTTTTCTTAACCGCTTTTTGACCCGCTGACGGATATAACTGTGACATCTGTAACAAACCGACTGAAACCTGATGTCCAGACACACCTATATTCACCGCGCCGGTGTTATCTTAACCACCCTGATTCTGTCAGCCTGCAGCAATCTGCAGCCATATCAGAATGAACGTACCGCTCAGGCACTGGCGGTACCGGCGCAATGGCAGGAATCTGCAACCGCTCCGCAACAGGCTCTGACGAATCAACTGCTGGATCTGATCGGCGACCCCGCGCTCTATAAACTGGTGGCACAAACTCTGGCGGCAAACTACGACCTGCGCCAAACCGCTATCCGCTTAAAGGAACAGCGGCTGGTGAGCCGCAAAGAGGCTGGCGCCACACTGCCAGAACTGAACCTCAATCTGAACTCAGATCGTAAAAAAGATACCGCCACCAGCCATACCCTGTCGCTGGATCTCAGCTGGGAAGCCGATGTCTGGGGGCGGCTAGCCGACCGCAGCCAGGCGGCAGATGCCACCACCGAATCCCTCGAACTGGATTACCGGGCCGCAAAGGACTCACTGGCCGCCCGGACCATTCAGAACTGGCTGGATATTCAGATGCGTGCCCGGATCATTGACACCGAAAGCCAGTGGCTGAACAGCCTGGAAGATACCGAAGGGGTCATCCGGGAACGTTTCCTCAGTGGCCTTGATGGCAGCAACTCGCTGGCGGATCTGGAAGCCGCCCGGGCGAACGCCGCACTGACCCGTGCCAGCCTTGCTGCCCGGCAACAAAGCCAGGCGAATGCATGGCGTCAGTTGGCTGCCCTGCAGGGTAAAACCGGCACTGAAGATCTGATTGCAGCGCTGCCATTGTCAGCAACCGTCCCGTCCATCAGCAATCCCCCTGCCCGGCTACCCGCTGAAGTACTGGCAAACCGGCCAGACCTGCAGGCAGCCCTGCTCAGTATTGACGCTGCTGATGCTCAGGCCAGCGCTACTCACAAGCAACTGTTACCCAGCTTTAACCTCACCGCCAGCCTGAGTAATTCAGCAGGGAATCTGGGGGATCTGTTATCAGGCTCCACCGCCTGGAGCCTACTGGGCCAACTTACTGCCCCGCTGTTCAATGCAGGACGTTTAAAAGCAGACGCAGAGATTGCTGACCTGCAGGCAGAACGCAGCTACCTCAGCTACCAGCAGGCCCTGCTCAATGCCGTTAACGAAGTGGAAACCGCCCTTGGCCAGGAAACCTCACTGGCGGAACAACAAACCCAGTTACAGGCAGCGGTAAAGCATTCTGAAGCCAGCCTTGAGCATTATCAGGCCCGCTACCGCAATGGCCTGAATGACGTTCTGGACCTGCTGACCGCCCAGCAAAATGCCTTTAACAACCGTATCCGGCTTCTTGAGATTCAACAGGCCCGGCTGACCAACCGCATTACGCTGGGGCTGGCACTGGGCATGGGAGTTTAATCATGACACTGAAACAACACCGCAAAACCATTTTATATACGGTCCTCGCGTTCATCACCGTACCCACGGCGCTCGTATACACCAACTATGCTGTCAGCAACCAGCCGGAACCGGTACGGCAGGAACAGGCGATCACGACTCCCCGGGTTACCGTGCTGCCGGTAACAGCCGCCACCTACCGAAGTCAGATTCAGGCATTCGGAGAAGTACAGGCCACCGACCAGATCAGCCTTAAATCTGAAGTCAGCGGCAAAGTGATCTGGCGTAACCCGGCATTTGTCAGCGGCGGGCTGGTAGAAAAAGGTACCGAACTGATCCACATTGACCCGACCGGCTATAAAGCTCTGCTGGCCAGCGCCCGGCAAACACTGGCGGAAGCCAAACTGACACTGCAGCAGGAACAGCGGCAAAAAGAGCAGGCCCTGCAGGATTGGAAACGGGCCGGTATAAGCGAAAAACCCGGTCCCCTGCTGCTGCGTGAACCTCAGCTGGCCGCGGCCAATGCCCGCTACAGCGCGGCAAAAGCAGCCGTCGCCGACGCCCGGCGCAACCTGGCACAAACCCGGCTCAAAGCACCGGCCGACAGCCTGATTACCAAACGGCTGATTGCCACGGGCAGCTACCTGAACCAGGGTGACACCGTTGCCAGCCTGCAAACCAGCAGCCAGGCAGAAGTCCGACTGGCCCTATCCGCCAGCCAGTGGCAACAGTTACCTGCGGATCCCCTGGGAGAAGCCGTTGAGCTCCACAGCCGTGACCTGCCCGGCGTTCGCTGGCAGGGAAACATCGAACGGCTGTCACATAACATTAATGCTAACACCCGGCTGCGCACCCTGACGGTCAGCGTCGAACAGCCCTTCAGTCAGCCACAACCCCTGCTGTTTGGCAGCTTTGTACAGGCTCAGCTTGAAGGCCAGCCGACCCCGGATCTGTTTGCACTGCCAGCCACTGCACTGACCGCCGACGGTTATCTCTGGTACGTCACCAATAACACACTCAAACGGGCTGCCCGTTCAGTGCTGTTCAGTGATGGCGACACGCTATATGTCGCCAGAGGCGAACTGCCGGAACAGATCAGTCTGGTGCGTAAACCTGTATCCGGTTACCTGGCCGGAATGAAAGTACAGGCCGTTAACGACGAAACCATCACCCCTGCGCTGGCCTCAGTCAGCGGGGAGAACCAGCCATGAATGCTTCCGTTTCCGCCAGCAAAGGCTGGGTTGCCTGGTTCACCCGCAATCCGGTAGCTGCCAACCTGCTAATGGTATTTATTCTGGTGATCGGCAGCCTCACCGCCATGAACTTACGGGTAGAAGATTTTCCTTCCCTGCCTCCTAACAGCATCAGCGTCACCGTCAGCTATGACAGCGGCTCCGCCCTGACCAGCGAAGAAGGCGTCACCATCAAGCTGGAAGAAGCCCTTAACGGCGTACCGGGCATTAAACAGATATCCAGCACCTCTGACGGCAGCGGCAGCACACTGACCGTTGAACAGACCAGCGGCTACAACCTGGACACCCTGTATCAGGACGTCAAAAACCGCATCGACAGCATCACCACCCTGCCGGATCAGGCAGAAACGCCGGTGGTCAGCCGCCAGCTGGATATTGAAGACGCACTCAGCGTGCACATTTACGGCAGTGCCGATCAGCAAACCCTGCAAAACACCGCCAAACGCCTGCGGGATCAGTTACTTGCCAACCCGTTCATCGAGGAAGTAGTCACCGGAGGCCGGCAGACACCGGAGATCACCATTCAGGCTGATGAGCAGTTACTGCAGTCTATGGGCCTGAGTCTGAATGATATTGCCACCCGGATCGCTGCCGCCTCAGTCACTGAATCCGGCGGCGAACTCTACAGCGAAAACGGTACCCTGATCGTCAAAGCCGATCAGCCCAAATACTTCCAGCGTGAGTTTGCAAATATCCTGATCAGCGAAACCCGCGACGGTCAGCGAATCACGCTCGGAGACGTCGCCCGGGTATCCGACAGCTACGCCCAGTCAGGCATTATCGCTCGTTATAACGGCCAGCCGGCGGTTGAACTGGCGGTACAGATGTATGGCAGTTCAGACATCATGCAAATCTCTGAAAATGTTAAAACCGAAGTTGCAGCGTTTCAGTCACAGTTGCCGGCCAATGTTCACACCAGCGTCTGGAACGACAGCAGCGTCTACATCACCGAACGGCTGGGGCTGCTGCTGAACAACAGTCTGATGGGCATTGCGCTGGTCATGCTGATGCTCTCCCTGCTGCTGAACGTAAGGGTAGCCTTCTGGGTGGGCGCCGGCCTGCCAGTGATTTTTGCCGGTGCCATGCTGTTGCTCGGACCCAACTTCTACAACCTGAGCCTCAATGAAATCACCACCTTTGGTTTTATTATTGCACTGGGAATTGTCGTGGATGACGCCGTCGTGGTGGGTGAAAGCATCTATGCCGAACGGGAACGGCACGGTGCTAGTATCGAATCTACTATCCGCGGTGCCCAGCGAGTCACCGTCCCTACGGTATTCGGAGTACTGACCACAGTCGCCGCCTTCATGGCCCTGTCACTGGTGGAAGGCCGGCTGGGTAAAATCTTTGCCATGTTCGCCTACGCTGCAGCGTTCTGTCTGATTTTCTCCCTGATCGAATCCAAGCTGATTCTGCCCGCGCACCTGGCCAATTTACGAATGCATTCATCCGGCGGCAAAAACCCGCTGGCAAGAAGCTGGCGCTGGTTACAGAGTAAGATCAGCCAGGGGCTGAACTACTGGATCAGGCACCTGTACCGGCCGTTTATTCATCAGGCGCTGAAACTGCGCTATGCCACCCTGCTTCTGGCCATTACCATCTTTATTCTGGTGATCGGCATGATACTCTCCGGCCAGATTCGCTCAGTATTCTTCCCGGACATTCCCGAGAATACCATTCAGGTCTCCCTGACACTGGAAGACGAAGCCGGCTATGGGCTGGTGCAGTCACAGGCACTGGAAATTGAACAAGCAGGTCAGCTAATCAGCCAACAGCTACAGGACGAATTCCAGCTGGATATGGCGCCGATCCAAAGCCTCGCGCTGCTGACCACCGACACCGGTGCCACCCTGACAGCAGAACTGTCCCCGCTCAGCAGCCGCCCCTTCAGCACCAACCTGATCGCCGAACGCTGGGAAGCGGCGACCCCTGCTCTTGAAGCCGTACGGCGGTTACGCTTCATTACCGATCATGAAGACGAAGCCGACATCAGCATTGACTTACGGGCAACCGACTCCGCCACCCTGCAAACCGCCAGCCGCCAGGTACAACAGGCACTGAGTAACTACGCAGGCGTTTCCGGTGTTCAGAACAGCATGAAAGCCGGCCAGCCTCAGATCGACCTGCAACTGCGTCCGGAAGGTCAGGCGATGGGGCTGACCACCGCCATGCTGGCTCAGCAGATTCAGCAAGCCTATCAGGGCTATGAAGTACAGCGTATTCAGCGTGGCAAAGACGAAGTAAAAGTAAGGGTTCGCTATCCGGACGAACAGCGCCGCAGTGCCGATGACCTCAACCGTGCACATATCCGTACGCCGGAAGGCCAGGCCGTGCCGTTACTGGCAGTTGCGGATATTTCCTCCGGATATGTGGCCCGGGAAATCGAGCGTATCGACCGCAGCCGGGTGGCCGTCATTACCGCCGACCTGAACAAACAGGTCGCCGATGCCAATGACATTCTCGCCGCACTGGAAAGCGAACTGTTTCAGCAACTCCGGCTGGATAACCCCGGCCTGAGCATTGTGCTCAGCGGCGAAGCCCAGGAAGAAGCGGAATCCACCGGCTCACTGGTCATCGCATTTGCAGTTGCCTTGCTGGCAATCTACGCCCTGCTGGCCATTCCGCTGAAGTCCTATACCCAGCCCCTGCTGATCATGACTGCCATTCCCTTCGGCATCATCGGTGCGCTGCTGGGCCTCTGGCTGCACGGTTTATCACTGAGCATTCTGGCGATGTTCGGTATCCTTGCGCTGTCCGGTGTGGTGGTCAACGACAGCCTGCTACTCATCAGCCGCTTTAATGAAAACCGCAGCCTCGGCAAAGGCGTCAAACTGGCTATGATAGAAGCCTGTTGTGGCCGGATGCGGGCCATCATTCTGACCTCGGTTACCACCTATGTGGGTCTGGTTCCCCTGATACTGGACACCTCAGAAAGTGCACAGATTCTGATTCCCGCCGCCGTTGCCATGGGCTATGGTATTCTGTTTGCCACCATGATTACGCTGATACTGATTCCGGCGCTGGTGATGATCAGTGAAGATTTTCGCTTCAGTCAAACCGGCAAGAACAAGGCTGAACAGCCTTTGCCAACCCACCCTCAGATTGCGGAGACAAGCCTATGACACTCAGCACCTTGCTGGTTGAAGATGATCAGGACCTTGCAGACTCCATCTGCGAATACCTGCGTCTGAAATCCGTCAGCGTTGAACACGCAAACAATGGGCCTGAGGGCCTGAGGCTGGCCAGCACTAATCACTACGATGTATTACTGCTGGACCTTATGCTGCCCGGGCTGGACGGCCTCAGTCTGTGTCGGGAACTGCGTAGCCAGGGCATTAAAACCCCGGTTCTGATGCTCACCGCCCGGGATACCCTGGATGATAAAGTAGCCGGCTTCACTGCCGGCAGCGATGACTACCTCGTGAAGCCCTTCGCACTGGAAGAACTGACCGTACGGGTTCACTCACTGGCCCGATGGCACAGTGGCCAGATCCGTACTCTGGAAGTGGGAGACCTCCGGCTGGATCTGGATAACCAGCAAGCCTGGCGACAACAGCAACCCCTGAAGCTCTCCCCTACCGGTTTTATCCTGCTGGAAATTCTGATGCGTGCCAGCCCGGCTATCATCACCCGGGAAGCGCTGGAACAGGCCGTCTGGTCCGATGAACCGCCAGACAGTAACGCCCTGAAAGTCCACCTCTATCACCTGCGCAAACAGGTGGATAAACCTTTCAGCCAGCCACTAATCCACACCCTGCCGGGAAAAGGCTACGCACTGAAACAAAGCGGATAACAAAAAGCGGATAACAACAGGAAGGCTAGCGGGCCAGCTTCAGTTGCCGGCCCAATAACTTCGGCGAACAGCCAAACTGGTCTTTAACGTTTTTGCTGAAATGTGAGGTGCTGGAAAACCCGCAGGCAATGGAAATTTCGGTAATACTCTTGCTGGTTTTCTGTAGCAGCTCTCTTGCCCGATTCAGCCGCAGCTCCATGTAATAACGGGACGGCTGGCTGTCCAGATACTTTCTGAACAGCCGCTCTACCTGCCGGCGGGAAATGCCCAGCAAATCGGAGATCTCCTGCAGGCTCAGCGGCTCTTCAATATTCGACTCCATCAGCAAAATAGCATCCTGCAAACAGGCCGGCATATATACCGACTGACGCCGCTGGGCACCGCGCTGCGTATCACCTGAAGGCCGGGCCGTACACACCAGCTTGTCGGATACCGCTCTAGCCAGTGTCTGACCATGCGCCTCACCAACAAAATGCAGCAATAAATCCTGCACATCACTGCCACCGGCACAACTGAAGCGGTCTTTATCCACTACATATAATTGCGAACTGAGTATCAGACGCGGATACTCCTCCTGCAATGCCGCCAGATACTCCCAGTGGGTAGTGCAGGCATAATCATCCAGCAAACCGGCCCGGGCCAGCGGATAACTGCCTGCCCCGAACGCACCGATTTCCAGACCAAAATGCCCCGCCTGCCGCAGCCAGCGCAGCACCTGCGGATCATCACAATCCAAACCGCCGCATACAATCAGCTTATCCAGCCGCGCTGGATCAAGCCCTTGTATCCCCTGCTGAACCCCAACCTCAAAACCTTCTTCTGACACCACCGCCAGACCGTCCCAGCTGCACAGCGTCCAGCGATACAGCGTCTGCTCTGCCAGCTTATTGGCATGACTCAGCACAGCGACCGCTGCACTCAGACACGCCATCCCCGTACCCGGTAACAGCAAAAAAGCGATTTCCTCTACGCTCTCCGCCACCTGAGGCCCGGTAAGCATATTCATCTCAGCCGCTGTGTTCTCTTTACCAAAAGCAGGCCGTATCACCACCTTAGACTCAACAGGCGGGAAATCACGGTCACGGTAAAGCTGAGGCACATGCAAAGGCAGGGAATTGACTGACGAACTGACAGACGAACTAAAAGACGAACCGGGAAATACAGATTTAGATAGCAGACTCATAGGCGCGGGCCATACAACGGGCAGATTATTATTGTTTGCCGAACTTACCCCGATAATAGCCCTGCCGGCTCTACCCGTAAATTTAATAATTTATATAGAAGCTATGAGAAATTCTGTTAGCCAGAGCTATTCTGATAATCACTGCAACAGAAAGATAAAGATACATAAAGCATTACTTTCTGAGACACAGGTCCACCCTTTCATTGGCGGCAAGCGCTTCCCTGACTCCGATTAAAGCAATAAAGCAGGATTTTGATAAGTGTAATCCTCAGTGCTACACTCAATATCGCATTGACAAGGAGTCAGCTTGAATATTTACAAGGAAAAAGGATTCTCTAGGTGGGCCCGCCACGAAGGTATTAGCGATGAAGAACTGCTAAAAACCATCAAGGAAATGGAAAGCGGTCTGGTGGGTAACAATCTCGGTAGCAACCTCTATAAGAAAAGAATAGCCAGAAAGGGAGAAGGTAAAAGTGGCGGTTACCGCACCCTTATCGGCTGTAAACTGGGAAACACTGCTTTTTATCTTTATGGCTTTCCCAAGAATCATAAAGCCAATATAAGCGCCAAGGAAAAACGGGCACTAAAAGAACTGGCCGCAACGATGCTTGGTATGAGCGACAAAAACCTGCAAAAAGCTCTCTCAAGCGGCGCATATATCGAAATACCAAACAAAGAGGATCAACATAATGGATAAGTCTGTCTTAGATGCCGTCCATGAAAGCGCTAAAGAGTTACATAAGGCCGGCGCGATTGAACAACAAACAATGCGTAAATTCGATGCCCTCTGTCTGCCACCGGTAAAACAGATGAAAGGTGCAGATATCCGTCGTTTACGGGAACGTGAAGGCGTCAGCCAACCGGTTTTTGCTGCCTATCTGAACACCAGCAAAAGCACTGTTAGCAAATGGGAGCGTGACGAAAAAACGCCAATGGGAACAACATTAAAACTCTTAAACATTGTTGAAGCCAAAGGGCTGGAAGTATTAACAGGATAAAACAAAGAACCTTCAAATTCCGGGACAGTGAAAAGCTAACAGGGAGGCTGGGATGCAAACAGAACTGAAGGAATACTATAAAAACCGCGCCACAGAGTTTGATGAAATCTACACCAGGCCTGAACGTCAGCAAGATATCCAGCAACTCACAGCTTTCCTGAAGAACAGCTTAGCCGGTAAACACGTACTGGAAATCGCCTGTGGTACCGGATTCTGGACACAGAAATACAGCACAGATGCAGCAAGCGTATTGGCAACAGACTACAACGAAGCAGTGCTGCAGGTTGCCAGAAGCAAAGACTATTCAAATCCGAATATAGAGTTTGTCGCCGACGATGCCTACAGCCTCAGCAATGTGAGCCAAAAAGCCAACGCCTGTTATGCCGGCTTCTGGCTGTCTCACGTGGAAAAGAACAAACTCAGCCCATTCATACAAACCCTGCACAAGAACCTCGAACCAGGCAGTACCGTTATATTTGCGGATAATCTCTACGTTGAAGGTAACAGTACCCCGATCAGCCGCCAGGATGCAGAGGGCAACACCTACCAAACCCGCACACTGAAAGATGGTACCCGCCACGACATACTTAAAAACTTCATCACTGAAGAGGACTTTCACAGCTTACTCAGTGACAGTGTTAAAAACCTGCACTATAAAAAGCTGGGGCATTTCTGGTATGGATGCTACGAGCTATAAACACCTGTATACGCCAGAGCAGAAACAGAGATTTAGCCAGTTCGCATCTACTCCAATATCTTTATGGTTAGCCTGTACCAGCTACAGTTTTTATTGGTTACCTTCAGATCATCACAACCCCGGTGTAACCCCTCGCAGACATAACAGAATCACTAATACCATCTACAATGATCATTACCTTTAAAAAAGAGTAATAGCGTCAGGTCCGGAATTTTACCGTTCAGCGTCACCTTTGATCACGATTAAAAACCACATAAATGGCTGACTGACAAGACACGCAGAACCCCTTTACGCTCCTGAACTTCCTGATTAAGGGAGCTGCTACACAACATCATTATTAAAATCTAAAGGGGGACTGAAAAATGCGTCACTCACTGATTATATGCATATTAATGTCTTTCTCTGGCGCTGCGCTGGCAACACCGGATCTCAATGAAGCCGCTGATGACGTCTGTGCTTGTATGGAAGCACCCTACGCACAGATCGAACAGGCCATGGAAATGTTGAATGCCGCTCAGGCTTCAGGAGATACCAGTGCACTTATCGCAGCCCAGGGTGAAATGCTGGGCGTCATCAACGCTGCCAGCCAGTGCTTTAATGAATTGTCGGTAAAATATCCGGAAATCAGCCAGAGCCAGGATTTGCAGCAACAGGTTATGGCGATAGCTGATGATCAGTGCCCGAATCCGGCCGATGCGATGTTTTCGAATCAGTAAACCTGCAGAGGCCACTGTTTCCAACCTGAACCTGGCGTTTTTTACGCCGAAACGATGGAAAAAATATCATGGAAGAAAACAGATTTTTCAAACTGGTCTGGCGTTTTAACGGGCTGATCATCTCCGTTGCCGGAGTACTTGCCATCGGTATGCTGATTTTTTTCAGCTACAAACTTCTGACAACATTAACCCGCGAAAGAAACACCAGAAACACTGTCAACATTGAAGAAAATACAGAAATTCGAGAAAACTGGCGCCTGGGAACAATTTTAGCAGTCGACAATGCCAAAACACTGATCATTCCCCTTCATTCAAACCAGCGGTTCGAAGGCTCTTATTACAATAAAGCAGCGAGTTCCACGAGAAATTACCTGTTCATTAATACGGATACGTTTAAGGAAAAGTGGCTGTTTGATCACACCAACTACTTAATCGAACGCAGTGACAGACTTAAGCAGGGTGATCGCAATTCAAAGGAACCGGTGATAGCGATCTTATATCAACTGGTGAAGTTAGATTCCGATCAGGATAACCGCTTATCCGCGGCAGATTTATCAACAATTGCAATTACACGTCCTGATGGCTCCGATTACAAAGAGCTGATAACTGAGGTTCAATCAATCACCAATCATATAGTGTTGAATGAAACGGAGTTATTCCTTTTTTATAAGAAAGATAACGCTTCATACTCTGCCATCATCAACCTGAAAAAAGGCCAGGTAATGAAAACAAATCAGGTGCCGGCAATCGGCTCAGAGAGGCGGATATGACTGAATCAAACCGAAAAATATACATCTGAAAAACTGAACACTTTACTCAGATTAATCTGATGCTACTGAAAAGGCTGAACTACCCATACCGAAATTAGCCACAGCCTCAATCAGGACAGACCTAAACAACATATTTTAACGTTGGGCACCACAACCGGATATCCGCTCAACACAAGGACAAGGAGTGTCCCCCATGCATTGTTACAACTTCCCCCGGGTAACCTTTACCCTTCGCCACACTGATAACCCGGCATTTTTGCCACCTTTAACCCGGCCGTACTGCACCCCGAATGTCAGCTGGTTCCCGTTGATAGCGCAAGTGGGCAGGTCAGATTCTGCTGATCTATTTCAGGTCCTGTCACACCCAGTCAGCAGGGAGTGTGCAGCATGAGAACCACAGCGATTATTCTCTTCACCTTACTGCTTTCAGCCTGCAGCAATGAAGAAATTTATACTCAGATTCAGGAAGGTAACCGCTGGGATTGCCGTGATCTGCCAACAACCGCAATGAAAGACTGCCTTCGGGAAAATAACCTGCCCTATGACGTGTACGAGAGCACCCGAAAGCAAAAATAAGTCAGCACCACTGTATATAACCAAAGCGGATATCAGAGATGAAAACACTAAAAGAAAGACAGGTTATCCGCAGTCTTCATACAGCCAAAAAAAATGCTTACCCGCCCCAGGTAGGCGGGTAAGCATTGAACAGTTGTTCAAAAGCATGAACACTGCACAGCGGTGCCGGGCAAACTACCCGCTGTGCAGTGATTTTCACTCAGGCAGCATTACTGCCTGTTAAGCTGTTAAATCAGCTTGCGGATCAGTTCTTAGCGACCTTCGCAGCATCCTTCCAGCTTTGCAGCAGGTCGTCGTATGCAACGGTTTCGCCCTGAGGCTTCTCGTTAGCCAGCTTGGCTTTCGGAGCACCCGGCTTGGCCAGCCATTCCTGAGGATCAACCTTAGGATTCAGCTTAGGACCACACTCGCCCTGAACACCGGCACGCTCCAGACGCTTGAGGACTTTGTCCTGTGCAGCCGCCAGACCATCTAGTGCTTTCTGCGGAGTTTTCTCGCCGTTTGCCGCTTCAGCAATGTACTGCCACCACAGCTGCGCCAGTTTCGGATAATCCGGTACGTTGGTGCCGGTTGGCGTCCACTGAGTACGTGCAGGGCTGCGGTAGAATTCCACCAGACCACCCAGCTTAGGCGCTGCGTCGGTCATTGCCTGAGAATTGATATCCGACTCACGGATCGGCGTCAGGCCAACCAGGGTCTTCTTCAGGGAAACAGTCTTGGACACGGTGAACTGTGCGTACAGCCACGCCGCCAGACGACGGTCATCCGGGGTAGACTTCATGAAAGTCCAGGAACCGGTGTCCTGATAACCCAGCTTCATGCCTTCTTCCCAGTAAGGGCCCTTAGGAGAAGGTGCCATGCGCCATTTCGGCGTACCGTCTTCGTTTACAACCGGCAGGCCGTCTTCAATCATGCTGGCGGTAAATGCGGTGTACCAGAAGATCTGCTGAGCAACCGCGCCCTGTGCAGGAACAGGACCCGCTTCAGAGAAGGTCATGCCCTGTGCCTGTGGTGGCGCATAGTCACGCAGCCAGTCCACATACTTGGTGGTGGCATAGACAGCCGCCGGACCGTTGGTCGCACCGCCGCGGGAAACACTTGCACCCACTGGCTGACAGCCTTCTACACGAATACCCCACTCATCAACAGGCAGGCCGTTTGGCAGGCTCTTGTCGCCAGCACCGGCCATGGAGAACCAGGCATCGGTGAAACGCCAGCCCAGTGACGGATCTTTTTTACCGTAATCCATGTGGCCATAAACGCGCTGGCCATCGATTTCTTTCACATGCTTGGAGAAGAACTCAGCAATGTCTTCATAGGCAGACCAGTTCTTCGGTACACCCAGCTCATAGCCGTAGATGTCTTTAAACTGCTTTTTGAGGTCGTCACGGGCGAACCAGTCAGCACGGAACCAGTACAGGTTGGCGAACTGCTGATCCGGCAGCTGATACAGCTTACCGTCCGGGCCGGTGGTGAAATCCAGACCGATAAAGTCCTGCAGATCCAGTGTTGGCAGAGTGTAATCCTTACCGTCACCTTCCATCATGTCGGAAACAGGGAATACTTTACCGTAACGGAAGTGCGTACCGATCAGGTCGGAGTCGTTGATGTAGGCATCGTAAATATTACGGTCAGACTGCATCTGTGTCTGCAGTTTCTCAACCACATCACCTTCCTGAATCAGGTCGTGAACAACCTTGATACCGGTCAGTTCAGTAAAGGCTTTCGCTAAAACCTTGGACTCATACTCATGGGTCGCAATGGTTTCTGAGGCGACGTTAATCGTCATACCACGGAAAGGTTCGGCTGCTTTCGCAAACCAAGCCAGCTCTTCCAGCTGTTGCTCCTTGGTTAAGGTGGACTGGCCAAACTCTTCAGCTACCCACTTTTGCGCTGCATCACTGTACTGATCAGCCTGCGCCACTCCCATGGTGGCCATGGAAATCGCTGCGCTTAACAGCAGTCGCTTCGGCCAGTTATTATTTTTTTTCATGATCAACCTCATAAATGAAGATTGTGGTTTAGGAAAGCCAGCGGCTGAATCCCAAGCTCAGCCGCCCTTTCCTGTATTTACCGGTTCACCTTTAACTGCTCAGTTACCGGTGCGTCTTTCCCCTAACTTACTTTCTTACTCCGTGAAGCCGGTTCCGCCCTGCACGGCGGCAGAGCGCTGAACCCTTCACTCAACATCCCTACAGAGATGAATTACCCCCAGCGCATGACTATAAACAGCCACACACAGGAAATGCCTAACGCTATCCAGAGGGTCATTTCCGTTAACCCGACGTATAGCAAATGAATATATGCACTGGTCAGCAGACCAATGAACAGCCGGTCACCCCGTGAGGTCTCGATCGGCAAAAAGCCTTTACGCTCCACACAGGGAGACTTGATTTCGTATACCGTCATTGCCACTAAAATCGCCGCAATGGTGGCGAAGAAAATCGCCGTCGGCAGAGTCCATGCCATCCAACCCATAACAGACCCTCCTCTTATACCCGGCCCAGGGCGAAGCCCCAGGTAATATGAGTAACATGGTTACGGACAAACCAGCTCATCCGCAGCCCGGCGCCACCAAACACAAAAGTCCGGTTACGTTTTATGGTCATAATGCTCTCCATCATCCGACTCCTTATACCCGGCCCAGGGCGAAGCCCTTGGCCACATGGTTACGGACAAACCAGATCACCAACAGCCCTGGAATGATGGTCAGTACACCGGCTGCCGCCAGTACCCCCCAGTCGATCCCCGACGCCCCGATAGTCCGGGTCATGATGGCGCTGATCGGCTTAGCCTCAACAGAGGTCAGCGTTCTTGCCAGCAACAGTTCTACCCAGGAGAACATGAAGGCGAAGAAGGCCGTCACCCCGATACCAGAACGGATCAGCGGCAGGAAAATCTTGATAAAGAAACGGTGGAAGCTGTAACCATCGATATAGGCGGTTTCATCAATCTCCCGCGGTACGCCGGACATGAAACCTTCCAGAATCCATACCGCCAATGGCACGTTAAATAAGCAGTGCGCCAGCGCCACCGCCAGATGGGTATCAAACAACCCAACGGAAGAGTAAAGCTGGAAGAACGGCAGCAGGAATACCGCTGGCGGTGCCATACGGTTAGTCAGAAGCCAGAAAAACAATTGCTTGTCGCCGGCAAACTTATAACGGCTGAAGGCATAGGCCGCCGGTAAAGCCACCATCAGTGTGATGATCACGTTCAGGGACACATAGGCCATGGAGTTCACATAACCCATGTACCAGCTCGGATCACTGAAGATCACCGCATAGTTATCCAGGGTGAAATCCTTCGGCCAGAACGTCAGCTCACCGAGAATTTCCGCATTGCTTTTGAACGACATGTTCAGCAACCAGTAAATCGGCAGTAACACGAAGAAGATATAGGCACTGATACCCAGCTTCTTTTTAAGACTGTAATGCATTCTGCTATCCCCTACTTCGCCTTATCCAGATGGGTAATGGTGGTGAAGAACAACCAGCTCACCAGCAATACGATCAGGAAATAGATTAATGAGAAGGCTGCCGCCGGCCCCAGATCAAACTGACCGATCGCCATCTGGGTCAGGGTCTGGCTGAGGAAAGTGGTGGAGTTACCCGGGCCACCACCGGTCAGGACAAACGGCTCGGTATAGATCATAAAGCTGTCCATAAAGCGCAGCAGAATGCCGATCACCAGTACACTTTTCAGCTTTGGCAGCTGGATATAGCGGAAAATCGCCCAGTTAGAGGCACGGTCAATACGCGCCGCCTGATAGTAAGCTTCCGGAATAGCCCGCAGACCCGAGTAGCACAGCAGCGCCACCAGCGAGGTCCAGTGCCAGACATCCATCAGCAGCACCGTAAACCAGGCATCCATCGGGTTAGAGGCATAGTTGTAATCAATGCCCAGACCGTTCAGCGCCCAGCCAAACAGGCCGATATCCGCCCGGCCAAACACCTGCCAGATGGTGCCGATAACGTTCCACGGAATCAGCAGCGGAATGGCCAGCAGAATCAGACTGGCAGAGGCCGTCCAGCCCCGGGTTGGCATCATCAGTGCAACCGCAATGCCTAACGGAATCTCAATCAGCAGTACCGAGCCAGAGAAAATAAACTGCCGTAACAGGGAATCATGTAAACGCGGGTCATTCAGTACCTCCCGGTACCATTCCGCCCCCACAAAATACGCCGTGTTCTGGTCAAAAATATCCTGTACGGAATAGT
Organism: Aliamphritea spongicola; assembly: GCF_017051665.1. Taxonomy (NCBI): domain Bacteria; kingdom Pseudomonadati; phylum Pseudomonadota; class Gammaproteobacteria; order Oceanospirillales; family Oceanospirillaceae; genus Aliamphritea; species Aliamphritea spongicola. The sequence goes on along the minus strand of NZ_JAFIDL010000003.1, from coordinate 556,759 downwards.
TCACCACGGTCATCAGCGGAATCACCGCTGAAAATGCCACCAGCAGGAATACCGGGATGACCAGAAACCAGGCCTTGTTGTTCTCAACCTTATTCATCGTAGGTGTCCTCCACCAGGTATTCGTCGACGTACAGCTTCAGCCACTGTTTCGGGAAACTGACGTAAGCCTTGCCGGACGGCACTTCCTGATCTTCATCCAGACGGGCTTTCATGGTCTCGCCGCCCAGTCTGAAGGTCATAATTTTGTAAGTACCCAGATCTTCCACATGGGAGATGTCCGCTTCGTAAGCCCCCAGTACCGACTCACCGGACACATGGACAAACTCAGGACGAATGCCAATCTTCAGATTGTCACCCGGCACCTGGCTGATGAAATCCACCAGACCGTCATCCAGCGGGATATCAACCCCGTTAAATGTCACTCCGCCGTTATGGCGCTGTACCTCAACCACGTTCATCCCCGGGCTGCCAATAAAGTAGCCCACAAAGGTATGGTTAGGAGACTCAAACAACTCACGGGGGGTGCCGAACTGCACGATCTGACCGTTGTACATCACCGCAATTTTGTCGGCGAAAGTTGAGGCCTCCAACTGATCGTGGGTGACGTACACCATGGTGATATTGAACTGCTCATGGATCTGCTTCAGCTTACGGCGCAGCTTCCATTTCAGGTGCGGGTCGATCACCGTTAACGGCTCATCAAACAGGATCGCAGACACGTCATCCCGCACCAGACCACGACCCATCGAGACCTTCTGCTTCTCATCCGCGGTGAGGTTCTTGGCCTTATTCTTCAGCATGTCCTGCAGCTCAAGAATCTCGGCGATTTCCAGTACCTTGGCCTGTACCTTGGCTTCAGGCACCTTCATGTTCCGCAGCGGGAAAGCCAGGTTATCGAACACCGTCATGGAGTCGTAAATCACCGGGAACTGGAACACCTGCGCGATGTTGCGGGTTTCCGGCGGAATGTCATTTACCCGCTTGCCGTCAAACAGCACATCACCGTCCGACGGCGACAGCAGGCCGGAAATAATATTCAGCAGGGTACTTTTGCCGCAACCCGAAGGCCCCAGCAGCGCATAGGCGCCGCCCTGCTTCCAGACATGATCCATTTCACGGATGGCGTAATCCGCCGGCCCTTTCGGCGCATCAGAGTAGCTGTGCGCCAATGCTTTCAGATGTATTTCTGCCATGCCTTATTCCCCCGTATACATCCGGCCCGGTGCCTGCAACATGCGGCCATCCAGACTGAAGACAAAAAGTTTATGGGTTGGCAGATACACCTTGATGGACGTATCCGTGTGGTATTCGTGCACCCCGGAAAGCTGGGCCACCAGGTTAAAATAATCGTTGCGCACATGCATGAATGTTTCTGAACCGCTGATTTCTGCGATCTCTACTTTCACCGCCACTTCCAGATCATCATCACCGTGAGGCACCAGACCAATATGGCTGGGCCGTACACCGAAGTAATACTCACCGGGTTTCAGGCCGCGAATATCCTGATTCAGCGGGAAATGCACGGTGCTGTCGAAAGTTACTTCGGCGTCAGACACCTGTCCGCGGATCAGGTTGATCGGCGGTTCACTGAACAGCTCAGCGGCATCAATGTTCACCGGGTAACGGTACACCTCAGACGACACACCGGTCTGAATCACCTTACCTTCGTGCAGCAAGGTCGTTGTACCGCCCAGCGCCAGCGCTTCATTCGGTTCAGTGGATGCATACACCGCAATGGAATTCCGGCTGATCAGCAGCTCACGGATTTCCTGACGCAGTTCCTCACGCAGCTTGTAATCCAGATTCACCAGCGGCTCATCAAACAGAATCAGGCTGGCATCTTTCACCAGTGCCCGGGCCATGGCGGTGCGCTGCTGCTGACCACCGGACAGTTCCAGCGGGCGGCGCTGCAATAACGCTTCAATGTGCAGCATCTCGGCGGTTTCATTCACCCGGCGGGTAATCTCAGCCTCAGGGACTTTTTCCAGCCGCAGGGGCGAGGCAATATTTTCGAACACCGTCCAGTTGGGGTAATTAATGAACTGCTGATACACCATGGAGATATTACGCTTCTGTACCGGTACACCGGTGACATCCACGCCGTTCATCAGAATCTGGCCTGAGGTGGGTTTATCCAGGCCAGCCATCAGACGCATCAGCGAGGTTTTCCCCGCCAGCGTGCGCCCGAGTAAGACATTAAAAGAGCCGGGCTCTAATGTCAGGTTAGCGTCGTTGATATGGGTCTGGCCATCAACCACGCGGGTAACATTTTGCAAACAAAGCGACATATATCGGCCTTTATTGTTATTAAAATATCTGCCATATCCCTGCCGGCTAACCGGCCAGGCATATGCGAACTCAGCCTTGGTTCGAATTCGAACCTGAATACTGTCATTTTCTGCAACAAATCAGCAACAATTAAATCAAACAAAAACTCAAAGCATTGTTTTATAAGAATAAATAATTATTTTTACGCATGTGCAATAACGAACATATTTATTCATCACCGAAACAAACTGTTCAGTTCACAATTGACCCTGAACACTATTGAACATATATTCTGAACACTTTTCCGCCCTTTAAAGGTGCATGTTTACTATTCGGTAAAGATCAGCTAAAACGTGACCGATGAAAGATAATGACCAGAAACCCGGCAACCTCGGCCACGACCTGCTGATTAAAAGCTCGTGGCAGCGTTGCGACAGCTATGGCCTTGAACAGGACGCCTCCCCGGCGGACTTTGCGCTGGCCAAAGGCGAGGTCAGCCATCTGAAAGACAAGCACCATTACCTGATCGATACCACCGGGCACGAAGTACTGCCCTTCTATGAGAACATTCTGAATAACTCCAGCTGCCTGATCATTCTCGCCGACCGCGAAGGTCAGGTGCTGAACTGCTGGGGTGATAACCGTTTTATCGACTCAAAGAAGCGCCCCTATTTTCGCGACGGCAACAGCTGGCTGGAACGGCATAACGGCACCAACGCCATCGGTACCGCCATCGAAACCGGGCAGGCCGTTCAGGTGCAGCGGGACGAACACTTTCTGAAGTCCAACCGCTTTATGATCGGTTCCGCCGCACCCATCTATAACACCGAGCGGGAACTGATGGGGGTCCTGGACGTATCCAGTGATGCCTATCTGCCTCAGGCACATACCCTGGGCATGGTGAAGATGATGTCCCAGTCGGTGGAAAACCGGCTGATCTTCAGTAAATTTGGCGACACCGAATTCCTGATGACCTTCAACACCCATACAGACAACCTCGACAGCCAGTGGGTGGGGCTGATCGCCTTTAATGAAGAAGGCACCATTATCTCCGCCAACCGCCGGGCAGAAATGCTGCTGCGCTACGAGCTGGCACTGATGAACGTGGAAGAAGTGTTTGGCATTCCGCTGTTTGAACTGAAGAACCAGCCGGAAGGCATTCCGGTGGCCATTAATGCCCTGGGCAAATACAAGATGTATGCCCACGTACGCCGGCCGTCCCAGGCACCGGTGATTGCCCCGGACTTCCGCGAACGCCTGCAACCCCAGCCAGAGCAGGCCTCCCCCTGGCAAAGCATTAACTATGGCGATGCTAAAGTGGAACGCTGCATTAAAATGGCCAGCACCATTATGGAACGGGACATTCCCCTGCTGATTCAGGGTGAAACCGCCTCCGGCAAAGAGTCTTTCTGCCGGGCACTGCACCGGGCCAGCCAACGGCGTAACCAGCCGTTTATCATCATTAACTGCGCGTCATTGTCCGGAAGCACCATTGAAGAAGAACTGTTCGGTCACATCGACGAAGACACCGAGCAACCGGTCCCCGGCCTGATTCAGCAGGCGGATAACGGCACCCTGCTGTTAAAAGAAATCGGCGATATGCCGCTGGATATGCAGGCCCGTTTTCTGCGGATTCTGGAAGAAGGCAGCATCAACCACAGCGGCAGTAAAACCCGCCATCCCATCGACTTCAAACTGCTGGCCTCCAGCCATAGCAATCTGAAAGACATGGTGGAATCCGGCCTGTTCCGGCAGGACCTGTACTACCGCATCAGCGGCCTGAAACTGGATTACCCGTCCCTGAGCCAGCGTACCGACAAGGTTCAGATCGTCCAGCAGATCCACACCGATCTGCGGGAAGATCACCAGCCCCGCTTCCTGTCTGAAGAAGTAATACAGCTGCTCGACAAGCATCCCTGGCCGGGCAACTTCCGCCAGCTCAGCAACGTGATTCAGATCGCCCTGCTGATGGCCGATGCCACCGAGATCAAACCCTGGCACCTGCCGGACGACTTCTTCGATGACCTGAAGAACAGCGAGCCGATGTCCCCTTCTGCTGCCACTGTTTCCACCGCTGTCCCACCGGGACCGGCAACAGAACCTTCAACTGTCACCGCAGCTGCCTCAGCAGCCGGGTCCGCCCCGGTAACAACCACACCCACAGTGACAGCCATCGACCCGCTGGATGAAACCCTGAAGCAATACAACCTGCATCAGGGCAACATTTCACGCACTGCCAAAGCCCTGAACATCAGCCGTAACACCCTGTATAAACGGCTCCGGGAACTGGGCATCAAGCAGTAAAGCTCAGAACACAAACCAGTACACCAGCACGCCGCCTAACAGCAGCCGGTAGACCACAAAGGGCCATAACCCCATCTTTTCAATTACTTGCAGGAAGCAGCGAATACACAGATACGCACTGATAGATGCCGTACCCGCCCCCAGCGACAGCAGCCCCCAGTTCACCGCCATTTCAGACTGCATCAGATTCACCACCTGCAAGCCACCAGCCGCCGCAATCACCGGCACCGACAACAAAAAAGAATAACGGGCCGCCGCCTGTCGGGTCAGCCCCAGCATCAGTCCGGCAGTCAAAGTAATGCCTGAACGGGACGTCCCCGGAATCAGCGCTAATGCCTGCGCCATACCAATCAGCAGCGCCTCCCGGAACCCCACATCCTCCAGCGTTCTGATCTGACGGCAACGGTAATCCGCCCAACCCAGCAACAGTGCAAAACCTAACGTCGCCACGGCAATTACTTCCGGACGGCGCAAATACAATGCCATCAGGTCGCCAGCAAACAGCCCCAGTAGCCCCGCCGGCACACTGGCCACCAGCAGCGACCAGGCCATCCGCGCTTCCGGCCGCTGAGCAGCACTCAGATGCTGCCCCGGTTTCCAGCTAGCCAGCCAGGCCTGCAGCAGCCTGACTAAATCATGTCTGAAATACCACACCACCGCCGCCAGCGTGCCGGTATGCAGTGCCACATCGAACGCCAGCCCCTGATCCGGCCAGCCAAACATATGGGCCGGCAGGATCAGGTGGGCAGAGCTTGATATGGGTAAAAACTCGGTGATCCCCTGTAACAGCGCCAGAGTAACCGCGATCAGCCCGTCCATATAAATTCCTACAGGCCCTTACTTATCAGCCAGAAAACCGTCCCGCATAAACAACGGCTGGTCATTCATGTAAGCAACCCGCTCCGCCGCATGACAGGCCATGCAGGCGTTTTTGGCCTTCTGAAAGCCCGCTTTCACAATGGCCGGATCTTCCGTTGCCAGCGCATCACGCACTTCGGCCCAGGTACTGTTCAGCAAAATAGCTTCGGCATTCGCGCGCCGCCCCGGCCGTTTCATCAGGCCATTTTCCAGCGTGATTCTGATCTTCTTCCAGTGGTACTGAGCCAGTTCATAGTTCTCGTCAATCAGCGCCTGTTCCATACGGTCATAACGCTCGCCCACTTCCCACATTGGCTGGTCAAAACCCCGCAGATATTTTTCCAGCCGTTTATCTTTAGTCAGCTGATCCGGTGCACCGGACACCCAATCTTTGGCCCCCTTAAAGCCCTCCTCCGCACTGACACCTGCAACCGGAACGGCAGATAAAACAGCCAGTGAAACAGCACCGGCAAGTAACGCTTTTAATTGTTTTGGTTGTTTTAATGACACAGAACTGTCCTCTCATAAGCTCATCTGAATAACATGAGCCGCCAAGCCTAGATCCGGCCATGTCAAAAAAACGTGGAAGTATTCCATTGTCAGACGTCCGGCCACACTTAATTTTTACACCGTGAATCCGCCGGAAACTTTTCACATTTTTTTAACGTAATAATCAGCAAAATTGATAAATGCTAAACATTCTCAAATGCATTTGTTTTATCTTCATGCGCCTTAAATCTGTCACGCACAGATATTTATGCATTTACGTTCAGAAAAAATCTGAACAACTCTGAATCAGGAACAGTTATGACTCTGGATCAACTGCCGCAAAATACACCAGCGCAGATCACCGGCTTCACCGACGATCAGCAAAACGCTTACCCCCTGTCAGTACTGGGTGTCACCCCCGGCGCGACAGTTACCCACCTGAACACAGCCCCGCTGGGCGATCCTATTCAGGTACGGGTTATCAACACCTACCTGAGCATCCGTAAACAGGATGCCAGCCAAATAAGGGTGGCTATCTTATGAGCACAACCATCGCGCTGGTCGGCAATCCCAATGCAGGTAAATCCACCCTTTTCAACTGCCTGACCGGTGCCCGACAGACCGTCGGCAACTGGGCCGGGGTCACCGTCGAACGTAAATCCGGCAGCCTGCCACTGGGCAACGAAACCGCCGAACTGATCGACCTGCCAGGCCTCTATGCCATGCACAAGGAAGCCGGCTACACCCCGGGTATTGATGAAGCCATCAGCGTCGACTACCTGCGCAGCCAGCAGGCAGACCTGCTGATCAATGTGGTGGACGCCTCTAACCTGCAGCGCAATCTGCCCCTCACCCGGCAACTGCTGAACACCGGTACTCCGGTGGTCGTCGCTCTGAACATGCTGGATGTGGCCAGCCAGCAGGGTATTAACATTGATATCTCCCGACTGGAAGCCCGTTTAGGCGTGCCGGTTATCCCACTGGTGGCCAGCAAATCTCAAGGGATTACCGCCCTGCTTTCCGGCCTGAAGGAAACACTGCAAAAGGGTGCCGGTAAGCCCGCACAACAGCCGGCAAGCGCCCCGGAAACACTGTATTACGATGCCAGCATCAGCGAAGACTTTGCCTGGGCCAGCGAACAGGTGAAAGCCAGCACCACTACCGTGCATGACAAACCGTCCCTGACTGAACAGCTCGACCGGCTGGCACTGCACCGCTGGCTGGGCATTCCGGTCTTCCTGCTGATGATGTACCTGCTATTTTTCTTCGCCATTAACCTTGGTGCTGTCTTCATCGACTTCTTTGATATTTTGCTCGGAGATACCCTCGTCACCGGGCTCGGCCAGTTGCTGACCCACTGGCAGTTTCCCCCCTGGCTGGTCACCCTGCTGGCAGACGGCATCGGCGGTGGCATTCAGTTAATCGGCACCTTCATTCCGGTGATTGGCTTTTTATACCTGTGCCTGAGCATTCTGGAAGACTCCGGCTACATGGCCCGGGCCGCCTTTGTGGTAGATCGCCTGATGGCCGGCATCGGCTTACCCGGCAGCGCCTTTGTGCCGCTGATTGTGGGCTTCGGCTGTAACGTACCTTCCGTCATGGCCTCCCGTAGTCTCAGCCGGGAACAGGACCGCCTGCTCACCGTTGCCATGGCTCCATTTATGTCATGCGGGGCGCGGCTCACCGTATACGCATTATTCAGCGCCGCCTTCTTTGCCGAACTGGCCAGCCTGATGGTATTCCTGCTGTATCTGCTGGGCATTGTGGTGGCAGTATTTACCGGCTGGCTGTTCCGGCGGACCATCTTCCCCGGCAGCAACGCCGCCACTTTTACAGAGATGCCCCACTACCACCTGCCGGTAATGCGTAACATCATTGCCACCACCTGGCACCGCCTCAGCGGGTTCATCAAACGGGCCGGCAGCACCATTGTGCTGATGGTCGCCCTGCTCACCGTGATCAACTCCATTGGCACCGATGGCAGCTTCGGCAATCAGGACAGCAAAGACTCCCTGCTCAGCTACACCAGCAAAGCCCTGACCCCGATGCTCAGCCCCATCGGTATCCGCGAAGAAAACTGGCCGGCAACGGTGGGTATCTTCACCGGCATCTTTGCCAAGGAAGCAGTAGTGGGCAGCCTCGACGTGCTCTACCAGAGTGCACTGAACCCGGCAGATAACGGCGTACCGGAAGCCGCCGAAGCCTTCAGCCTGACCGGCACCCTGTCCGCTGCGCTGCTCTCCATCCGCGATAATGCCTACGGTCTGATCGGCGGGCTGGGAGATCCGCTGGGGCTGGCCGCCATCAACGACAGCGCCGATGATCAGGGGGTCAGCAACCAGAGCCTGACCACTATGCGTCAGTTGTTCCCGAGCAACTACGCAGCGTTCTGTTATCTGGTGCTGATTCTGCTCTACACACCCTGCGTGGCAGTAATTGGTGCTATGAAACGGGAATCAGGTCGCTACTGGGCCGGCGTGGTAGTCGCCTGGTCCACCTTTCTGGGTTACTGGCTGGCCAGCGTCATGTATCAGCTCAGCAATATTGTGGCGAATCCGGGTTTCGCCCTGCCCTGGTTACTGGCATCCGGAATAGCCATGTGGCTGGCCGTTCAGGGACTGAAAAGGATAGGAAATTCACCGCACCGCTTACCGATGAACATTATTGCCCGTCAGAGCTGACGGGCAATTACAGACAACGAAGCGGGTACGAATCTGCCTTTAAAGGGGCTGGCAATCTGCTGGCCCTTTAACACTCCGCCACCTGCTAAACCCTGCAAATTTATTGCGGTTCATCCGGCAGCGCAGTCCGCCAGCGATGCGTTCTCCTGCAATGCTTCTTTCAGCAAATGGCGCATTTTCTGTATCGGTCTGCTGCCCCGCTCATCCAGTCGCATTTTGCGGTTATAAAACAACCGCTCATCCATCACAGACAGGTCGTCATCAATTAAGGGGGTAAACTCCATCTGATCCAAAATATCCTGCTGCAGGTCCACCCCAGGGGCGATTTCTGTCAGCAATAGCCCTTGTTCACTGAGGCGAAATACCGCCCGCTCGGTGATAAAAGTAACTCTCTGATTACACTCTGTGGCGTACTCACCGTTAAATGTAATTTGCTGAACCGCCTTTCTGAATTTTTTCACCGGACCATTCTTCAGAATTTTCAGCCCGTCATCTGAAATAAGTATTTCCTGAACGCCGGACGTAAACGTCCCGAGAAAGTAAATGTCCCGGGTATTCTGCGTGATGTTAATAAAGCCACCGGCACCGGCGAGTTTTGAACCGAACCGGCTGACATTTACATGCCCTTCCTGGCAGGTTTCAGCCAGCCCCAGAAATGCCTGATCCAGCCCGCCACCGTCGTAAAAATCGAACTGGGCAGGCTGGTCGATAATGGCATCTGCATTGCTCACCGCCCCGAAGCTCAGCCCACTGGCAGGCTGACCACCAATGCCGCCGGGCTCAACCGTTAACGTCACATCGTCCAACTTACCTTCTTCATATGCCACCGCAGACATCGCCTCGGGCATACCGATGCCCAGATTCACCACCGCACCTTTTTTCAGCTCCATTATTGCCCTTCTGGCAATCACTTTACGGGCATCCAGCGGGATCAACCCGCGGGACTGCGCCCCAAAAATTTCACCGGTATAGGCTGGGTTATACATTTCATGAAAGGTTTGATAATGATCCTCCTGTGCAGAAACAATCACGTGATCCACCAAGATACCAGGAATGCGAATCCTGTCCGGCGTCTGCACATGGCGGTCAGTCAGCCGCTCCACCTGCACCAGCACAATACCGCCGTTATTCTTAACTGCCTGAGCAATTGCCAGTGAGTCCAGATGCAGAGCTTCGTGCTCCATGGAAATATTCCCATGCCGGTCTGCCGTTGTACCCCGTAACAGCGCCACATTTAACGGAAAATGTTTATAAAACAGTGCTTCTTCCTCATTGATTGTCAGCAGCTGCACCATGTCTTCCGTGCAGCAACTGTTTACCTTCGCCCCTTCGAGGCGGGGGTCAACAAAGGTTTTCAGTCCCACCCGGCTCAGAGTACCGGGCTTGCCCGCCGCCATATCCCTGAACATATGACAGATAACCCCCTGAGGCAGGTTGTAAGCTTCTATTTCATTATCGATGGCCAGCTTACCTAGCCCCGGCACTAACCCCCAGTGGCCACCGATCACCCTGCTGACCATCCCTTTATGGCCAAAATGATTAAGCCCGCGATCCTTACCGTCTCCCTGACCCGCGGAGTAAAACAGGGTCAGATTCTTTGGTTGCCCTTCCCTGAGAAAGCGTTTCTCCACTTCCCGGGCAATCGCCTCGGCAAATCCAATACCCACAAACCCGCCCGTGACAACAGTATCGTTTGACTGAATAAGGCTGGCGGCCTGCTCCACGGTAATCACTTTATTTTTTTGCATAGTACGGTCCTCATTTGTATTCCGTGTTCTGAACAAGAACAGAGCAAGAACCAAGCCCAATAACAAAAACCTTTTAAAAACATAAAGTTAATTTTTTTACGTATAAAAACCAGCAAATATTCGTCCGAAAAACCAGACACTTTCTCCAGACTGTCATATCCCCTGTACGGCGGCTACAACGCCCGGATACTGCTGCCCTGAAGTGTGAATAAACAGGATCATCTTCTGTCCAAACCGGACACTCACAGACGGACACTGTCCGCAAAAATGGACAAAACAGCTGTTAGAAATACACTGAATAGCGGTACAGTCCCGATAAACCGGCCCTGACCACCATTGGCCTGATCCTTGCTGACACCTCTGCTTTCAATCACACATCAGGAGTTAACCGTTATGAATGATCAGACAGTGGGAATCGTAGGTGCCGGACAAATGGGAGCGGGAATCGCCCAGGTGTTCGCCTGCGCAGGCTACCGTGTACGCCTGCATGATCAGTCTGAAAGTATGCTTAGCCGCGGCCTGAAATCCATCGAAGCAAGCCTGAAGAAACTGGAAAGTAAGGGATATCTGAACAACACAACTCAGGCCATACTAAGCCAGATAGCCCCGTGCCAGAGTATTGAGGAACTGGCAGGATCAGACCTGCTCATTGAAGCCATTGTCGAAAATGAAGCCGCTAAAGCCGGGCTGTTGCAAAAGCTGAGTACCCTGTGCCACGAAAATACCATTCTGGCCACCAATACATCTTCCATCTCGATTACCCGCCTGGCTCAGGCAACCGATATCCCTGAACGGGTGATTGGCATGCATTTCATGAACCCGGTCCCGCTGATTCAGCTGGTTGAAATTATTCCCGCCTACACCACAACCCCTGATACGATTCAGGCGGTAAAAACAGTGGTAAATACTCTGGGGAAAGAATCGGTACTATCTACAGACAGACCCGGCTTTATCGTCAACCGTCTGTTGATTCCTATGATTAACGAGGCAATATTTGTTCTGGAACAGGGAATAGGAAGCGCTGAAGAAATTGATAAAGCCATGGTCATGGGCTGCGCACAACCTATCGGCCCGCTTTCGCTGGCGGATATGATTGGCCTGGATACCTGCCTGAATATTATGAATGTTCTGTATGCAGGCTTTAAGGACCCTAAATACCGCCCCAGCCCGCTGCTTGTGGAAATGGTAGACAGCAAAATTCTGGGCCGGAAAACCGGACAGGGTTTCTTCGAATATAACTGAACAAACCGGCATCCGACACATACAGGTTTATATACATGCATCCATCAGAAAAACTGCTCCCCCAGGCAGAAGACAGTTTTTTCAACCTGCTGACAGGTATGTGTCAGGGCGCTGTGGTGCTCGATAAAAATGGCGTCATTATCTGGATCAGCAAAGGTTACTGTTCACTGTTAAAACAGCAAAAAGATGACCTGCTGGGCAAGAAGATTCAGGAAGTAGTACCCACCACCCAGCTGGACCGGGTCATCCAGACCGGCAAGCCTAACCTGGTCGACCTGATGCAGATAAACGAAGTATGGTGCGCCGTCACCCGCCTGCCTCTGCGAGACAGCGATGGTAATATCACCGGCGCGGTCGGGTTTATCTATTACGATGAACTCGAACGCTTACAACCCATGTTCGACAAGTTTTCCCTGCTGCGTAGGAAATACGAAACCCAGATATTAGACAGAACCACCCGTTACTCCTTTGATGACATGATCGGCCAGTCCCTGCCGCTGAACACCTTGAAAAAACAGGCCATCAAGGCTGCTCAGATAGACACCACCATCCTGTTACAGGGTGAAACCGGCACCGGCAAGGAACTGCTTGCTCAGGGCATTCACAACCTGTCACCCAGAAAATCCGGACCATTTGTCGGCGTAAACATGGGTGCACTGCCCGAAGCACTGGTGGAAAGTGAACTGTTTGGTGCAGCCCCCGGCGCTTATACCGGCGCGGATAAGAAGGGCCGGGTCGGCAAAATCAAACTGGCCGACGGTGGCACCCTGTTTCTCGATGAAATCGCCGAAATGCCACTGAACATGCAGGCCAAATTACTCAGGGTACTGCAGGAACGGGAAGTAGAAGCCTTAGGTTCCAACAAACTTGAAAAGGTCGATATACGGGTGATCGCCGCAACAGCGGTTAATCTTGAAGAAGTCGTCAGGCAGGGAAAATTCCGGGCAGACCTGTATTACCGGCTCAATGTCATTGAATTGAAAATCCCACCTCTCAGAGAACGAACAGAAGACATTCCCGAACTGGCTGAGCACTTACTTAAACAGGTTCTGAGTGAATCAAATATCCCCGAAATACGCCTGTCTGAATCTGCAATTTTCTGGCTCTGTAACTATGCCTGGCCCGGGAACATCCGGGAGTTAAGAAACAGAATTGAACGGGGCTGCATCATGGCCGAAGGGGAATACATCGAGGACTACGACCTGCACGACGCTTCAGGTGACACACCAGCGCCCACGGAAGCAACATCGGACATTAAAAAAGCCCGCATACGGTCTGAGCTGGCCGCCATCAGAAAAGCGATTGAAGAATGCCAGGGCAATAAAACCAAGGCTGCCAAAAAACTGGGAATATCCCGGTCCAGCTTATATGAAAAGCTTAAGGAAGCTGGTCAGTAACAGCAGCACGGCGGGAAGTACCACTGCCCGCCAGAACGGACGGGCAAAAACAAACATTAAAGCTAGTATGGCTCAGGCAATCAGAGGGTCTGATAAAGGGTAATGCGGGCCGGTTCTATCGGCCCTTTGACGATCAGTTCTTCGGTATAAAGTGCACATTTATTCAGATAAATGCGCAGCTTTCTTTCCCAGTATTCCTCATCGAAACCGATCACCCCGTTGGCGTTCTTTTTTTCTTCGATGTAACTGAGGATTTTTGAATCCGGATTAATGGGGTACCCCGCCGTCTTTGCCTCAAGATCTTCCTGCACATCAATGTATTCCAACCCCTTGGCCCGGATACAATAGACGTATACTTTTTCAGGAGTGGTGGGATACACGCTGCCCATACTGCTGCTCAGCGGCCCCGGCGGACGCCGACCTGCGGCATCTATACCGGCAGCCCCCATATCCAGTGCGGACTCCAGAAAGAACCGGGAAATACCCCGCAGTGTACGGGCACAAAATACTGTGCTGGTCCCGTACACGGTATTCATCCATTCGTTATTGGTGCCGGCAAAACCGTCTTTGAGAATAGTCGCCGGCGGGCGGAAATCCAGACGGTAAATAACTTTTTCGGTGACCTTCTTATTCTTCGGCATAAGCGCTTCTTTTTTCAGGCTTTTTAAGAGTTTCAGTTGAGTAATACAGACAACGGATAAAGCTCTGCGTTCAACGCAAATACATCGCTCAGCCTTTAACCTCTTCACCCGTATTCTGCGCAACAGCAAAACCGATCACGGCGGTACAGCCGCTGCTGCCTGAAGCACTGTTATCCTTCAATTCAAAGCTCCAGCCATAGCGATGGCAAATATCACGCACCAGTAACAGCCCCAACCCGAAGCCTTCACTGGCTGAAGACTTACCATATAGCCCCGGCCCGGTATCACACACCTGAATACCTTCGCTATTCACCACCACACTGACAACGCCCCGCTCCACACAAGCAAAAGCATTTTTAATCACATTGCCCAAAAGAATATGGAAAGCCGCTTCCGGCATGCGGATTACCGGATCACCCTCAACCTTCACCCACCATTCCACCGCTTTGTTATTCAGCAGATGCTGATGGTTCGCCACTATATTAGTCAGCTCCTCCTCAGACAGCGCCCGGGGAATCAGCTCAGCCCCTTCCACTGCTTTGGTCAGGGTCAGCAAGGTCTCAATGAACTCACCGATCTCTCCGGTGGCTTTCTCCAGCCTTTGCCGCTGCTTTTCAATAAAGGCTTCATCTTTCGACTCCCCCAGCAGGGTAATAGCCCCTTTCATCACCATCAGCGGAGTACGCAATTCATGGCTGGTATAACGGTTGAAGGCCCGCTCACGTTCCAGCAGATCCCGGATACGGGCCTGATAGTCATTGAACGTCTCAACCATTTTCAACAACTCAAGGGTGGCGGTTCCCTTTGGTACATCCACCGGCTCCAGATCATCCGGGGACTTTTCAGCCAGCGTGTTGGCAAACCGTGAAATAGGGTTGGTCAGGCGCTCGGCAATCTTCATCACCACAAACAGGCTGATGGCCAGCAGCACCAGCGACACCACCAACTGCTGGGCGTGGGCCCCCAGCAACTGTTCCTCGCTGAACTCAAACAAAGTGTTATCGATCACCAGCAGTGCGTGATAGGTTTTCCCCCCGGCGGGCAGATCAATCTTCTTCATGAAATACGCGCGCTCCTCCGACTCGGGGGAAAACTTCACCTCACGTTCTTCATTCAGCGCCAGAGTATCCGGGTCCGGAAAGCCGGGGGGCAGATTTTTCCAGTTGAGGTAAATCACCGGCGGCCGGTTTACTTCGGAAATCTCTTCCCGGGGCAACTCAACTTTATCCAGCCCGGTTAAATCAGCATTGGCAAACACCCGAAGGGCAAAGGCTTCATTGGCCTGCAGCCGGTTATTGCCATAAAGGTGCTCGATATCTTCCTTGGTTAATTCAAATACCGAGGCATGAATGGTGACCAGCGCGATGGCCACGATGGAAAAATAAAAAAATGTTAAGCGTTTCGCAGAGGGGACAGATTTCACAGTTCAGTCTCAGCGGTCAGCTGATAGCCAACCTTGGGCACGGTTTTAATGTAGGCATGCCTGAACGGTTTATCGATCTGGTTACGCAGCTGATAAATATGGCTGCGCAATACATCACCGTCCGGCTCATCATCCTGCCAGACTTCTTTAATCAGCTCATCCCGGGTTGCAACATCCGGGGCGCGCATCAGCAGGGTTTTAAGAATAGTAAACTGGGTCTGATTCAGCTTAAAGCGACAGTCGCTGCGCTCCACTACCCGGTTCACCAGATCCAGTTTCAGTTCACCGAAGTGCAGAAACTTCGTGGCGACTGCCCCGGTCTTACGGCGATACAGTGCCTGCACTCTGGCCTCAAGGATATTCAGGTCAAACGGCTTCACCAGATAGTCATCCGCCCCCTGTTCAAAACCTTCCAGAATGTCATCCCGGTCGCTGCGGGCTGTGAGCATGAGAATCGGTAAATCCACACCCCGGTTACGCAGGGTTTTACACACATCCAGGCCGTCCATCAGGGGCAGCATAATATCCAGAATGATCAGGTCATAATGGTTCTTTGTCGCCAGCTCCAGACCATGCCGCCCGTCACTGGCGTAGTCCAGCAGGTAATCACCGCGAATTTCAAAAAAATCAAAGATCACGCCGGCAATGTCCTGGCTATCTTCAATCAGCAGTATTTTCATAAGGTACGACAACTCCACAGCCTGAGGCCCATTCAAGCATAACAACAAATGGTTGCAGCTTAGTGGTGAAAATGTGAAAAAAAAGTGGAATGAGGGGTTGGCAACGGTTTCAGATACGAATAGAAAAGCCAGAGGAAATCTTGCGTGATTTTAACTCTGGCTTATTTTTTTAAAGGTAAAAGAAAAAACCACACATCAGGTTGTTTCTAATTCCAGAATCTCTGTCATTTTCCGGGGATTCTCTTTTATCAGCGTCAGTAATTTTTTGGTGGGCCCGGTCGGATTACGTCGCCCGGTTTCCCAGCTTTTCACTGCTTCGTAGCTCGCACCAATAATCACCGCAAACTCCTTACGAGACTTCCCTGCAATTTCCCGTATAGCCTGAACATCCAGCGTTTCATAGCGGTGCACTGCTGCATCATCAGGCACTGAGTTGCCCTGCTCAATTGCAACCATCTCCTCAGCACTCGCCAGAAGATCGGCAAACAGCTCATCTTTCATAACCAATTCCCTCGCTACTTCTTCAGCACATCAGATAATTGTTTTAGCTGAGCTTTCTGCGCAGCTGTCAGATTATCGGCTTCGTTCTTTGAATAAATCAGCGCAAGATACAAACGCCCGGTAGACACAGTAAGGTTGTAATAAATCACTCTTACTCCGCCACTCTTCCCCTTACCGGGTCTGGCCCACCGGAGCTTTCTGAATCCTCCTGTGCCAACCATCCGGCTACCGCTCTCAGGATTAATAATTAAAGCTTCTTGCAGCGCTTTAAATTCATCATCCGTCAGTAATTCAGCTCTGCGCTTACTGAATCCACCCAGCTCTATAAATGTAAACATACAATTCCGTGTACTTTGTACATAGCATAGCAGGTACTTTGTACCCTTAAAATCCTTTTATCCAGATTAACACAGCATACTGAAGCCTCTCCACCAACAACCTACGCTGGCAAAGTTGTGTATCTTTTTTGGCGGAATAATTCTCGATAAAAAGAAGTTTCCAAAACATCCTGGAAATGGAAAACAGAAGAGCGTAATACGAATCCCGCCGATCAGAGCACCATTTCTGTCATCCTGAACAACAAACAAGAAATTCTGGCAGTATTCTTCAAAAAATTGTTCGAGGCGTTTTTAAGCGTGATGGGAAAGCAAATAATAGAAAGGCCAGAGGAAACTTCTTATATTCAACTCTGGCGCATTTTTAAAGCATGAAGACAAAAGGTAAGACCTGATTCCCTTACCTTCTATCAGAGAATCTGGGCAGCGATATCGCCAATCCCCTCTTTACTGCCTAACTGACGTTCGATCTCTTCCTCGATCATCTCTTCAATCTTCATCCGCTCTTCATAGGGAAGATTCTTCAGCGACTCTTCCGTCAGGCCCATTTCATCAAGCATCTGGTAGCGAATTAACTCAGCCGGACTCATAGATAGCAAACGCATCAGTTCATCCCGGTGGTTGACCATGCTTTTCTCTTCGGTAGCAGTGGTTTGATCACTGGCAGCCGGCGTGTCTTCCTGTTTGCTCTTTGCCGTCTCAGCAAGTTTGGCTGCCTGTTCTGCCAGTAAATCAGCAAAGGTAGATGAGGCTGCTGCTTTTTGACTGCTTGCAGCACCTGCAATGTTAGGTTGGGTTACCGAATCGATCCTGATCATGTTTACTCCTGATGCATGACGCTTGCTATGACTATCCCCATTCTTTAGCAAGTTCCAGGCCATGCTCGCAGGCAGGCAGAATCAGTGTTTTAGCCGTGCAAGCGGCAACAGAGTGCCGATTTACAGAGAAAGGAATGCAAAGGATTGCAGTTTCGGAGGTGATTCACAGGTATTGCGAGCGCCGGAACAGTTTAATTCTGAGTTTAGCTTTTACTCTGAACACAAATACCTGGGGCAAAGACAAAGCTTGGCCCCGTTATTTCTAACAGGAAAAGATAAGAAAGATGCAATGAAGGGGTTAACTGCGCACCAAAAACATCAATGCTTCGCAACTGAGCCTACACTTATAAACAGGAAACCAAACTAATCTTAAAAATCAGGAATGAGTCCAATGTTGGAAGAAATAATTCTTTTTACTTTAAGATCAGTTTTCTACTTAATCTTCTCGATCCTGATCGACTTTCTGTTCTATGTGGTTTTCTACTATATCGGCCTGCCTGTCTGTCTACTGTTTACTCTGGGCAGATATCCTCCACACTCTGTGGGCGATAAATCCGTCACCGAAAGTTTCAGTAACCCTAATGATCCCAGGCATACCGTCGCAGTCGTAGGTATGACCTTCACAATTGTTCTGGTCATAGTCGTAAGCTTCACCTGATCTGATTACCTGTTCAATAAAATAGCTGCAGGACATTCCCCTCTCCCTTGGCAGATCCATCCCTAACCCCTCCTACACCCGCGCAACTCACCCAAATTTTTGTCGAAAGAATGTCGAAAACATTTATTCCACCCCAGCCCGGTTAGCCTGTACGCAATTAATTAACTAACTGGGATTCACTATGAAATACGCCTTTGCAGGCCTGGGCGCTTTAGGTGTCGCAGGTATGATCTTTGTTGCCAGCAGTGTTACGCCTGAAACAGCGCAGGCCGCTAATCTGGATAACGGCAAGTCTAAGTTTCTGGCGAACTGTCAGGTATGCCATGGAAATAAAGGCTGGGGAGATGGCCCTGCCGCAGCAGGCATGGATAACAAGCCGGCGAACATCAGCAAGAAGCTGAACTCCATGTTCAGTTCAGATACTAAGCTGACGCAAAAAGTGATGGACGGTAAACCCGGCATGCCAGCCTTTAAGGGTGTGCTGAGCCAGAACGATGTGGCAGATATATTCGCCTATATCCGCAGCATGAATCCGTAATCCGTTTCAGTATCCGGCAGCTCACCCAACGGAGGTTTACTGCCTGATACGACCTTCTCAGATTTCACAGGTGCCGTTCGGTTGCGGTGTATTGCTTCCCCCGGTCAGCCAGTCGCTGTTCTGAACCGGTGCCTGTGAAACCTCTTCCAAACGGTAAGTAAACACTCACAGCCTTTGTTTTATCCGCAATAAAAAGCCCCGCTGTTATGTGCTGTCTGCAACAGGGCTTGCTCAGGCTTTCTGCGCAGTACAACAGAAAACTTTTCCTGCCGTCTTAACCTTTTATTTACTTCGACGAAGGTATAACAGCTCCCGACCTCACCGCGATACCGGAAACGGGTTATACCCTCCTCCTCCCCGGATCGTAGCCTTGTTTTAAGTAACGGTTGTTCAGAGCAACGGTTTTTTTAACAGAGGTTTTTAACAGGCCTGCAGGATATGCTGTTCTTTCAGGAGTGCCCCCCCGCTCTCCCATCGTTCGGTATCCTGTCAGGTCTGTTTCTTTTATCTTCTATCCTTAATGCTTAGCCCTAAATCTTCGGTCCTTAAGCACTTTCGCCTTAAAAGAACCAGCCGGTTTTAAAAGACACGCCTACCACCACAAACAGTACCGAAATAACGGTTACCGGAATAATATGCCAGGCCAGCGATACCAGGTTATCCGCTGAAAGTTTCGGAATGACCCGTAAGCGGGCGTCAATGGCCAGCAGAAAAGTACAGAGCAGCAGGATTAGCTTAAAACTGATGACCCGGGAAATCGGATCGGAGAAGTTGAACCAGAGCCCAAAGTCCGGTAACAGCCGGTAGGCCAGATGCAGGCCGGTGAGCACCTGTATGATCAGCGCAGGAATGCCGATTTTTTCAAACCCGGATTCGAATGCTTTTATATAGGCCACATCGGAATGCTTCAGCACCCGGGGTAGCACTCCCACCGCCAGCACCAGATGTCCGCCTGTCCAGACGGTCGCCGCCAAGACATGTAACAACAAAAAGATCTCATACATTGTGCAGCGCTCCATAAAAATAAATGCGAATGGTTATTAACTCTCTGCTTTACTCTCTACCTTATACGCTACGGGGGCTGAAGAAGAATTGATCTTGCTCAGGTGAATCGTACTGAGGCTAAAGCACTGCAATTTTTTGCTGCAATTGCGAATAAAAATGTAAGGGATCACTTCGCTTCTAAGACTGTGTTTTCGTTTTATTGTCGCACACAATCCACAGTCAATACCTCTCCTGTATTTTTTTACCTTTTTTTTTATTATTTTTTTATAAAAACCATATTGATATATTTAACTCATTGATTTTAAAGCACTTAATATCCAGTGGTGCGATTATGAACGATTTGTTAAAAACCCCGTAATCATGCGGCCTGAAGCCATCTGCCCAAACAATACTCACAGAGTTATCCACAGAATCTGTGAGTAATTCACTTCCAGCTTTTGTTGTTGAAAAGGCATAAAAAAAGAGGCTGCCGGATTTCTCCGGGAGCCTCCCAACAGAGCAAAAATTTACACCTTTACTGGCCGCTTTGTACCCGGCGTACGGCGTCTTTCCAGCCGGCATAGAATCCGTCGCGGCGGGCTTTATCCATGGTCGGTTCAAAACGCTTATCGCAATGCCACATGTCGGCAAGCTGTTCCAGTGAGGTAAATACTCCCGCCTGCAGGCCGGCAAGATAAGCAGCCCCCAACGCGGTGGTTTCGATAATTTCCGGGCGGTCTACATTGGCCCCCAGAATATCTGCAAGGAAGTTCAGCACCCAGTTATTGGCAACCATGCCGCCATCCACCCGTAAAGTGGTTGGCCGGACACCGTCGCTTTCCATGGCTTTCTGCAGATCTTTGGTCTGATAACACACCGATTGCAGTCCGGCAGTCACGATTTCTTTAATGCCGGTGTCCCGGGTCAGGCCGAAGATGGCGCCGCGGGCATCCGGGTCCCAGTATGGTGCACCCAGGCCGGTAAAGGCCGGTACCAGAAACACACCATGATCCAGCGGGGTCTGTTCCGCCAGCGGTTCGGTTTCACCGGCGCCCTGAATCAGCTGCAGACCGTCCCGCAGCCACTGCACCGCCGCACCGGCAACAAAGATACTGCCTTCCAGCGCATAGGTGGTTTTACCGTTCAGCCGGTAGGCCACGGTAGTTAACAAACGGTTTTCAGATTTAAGTGCCTTATCGCCGGTATTCAGCATCAGGAAGCAGCCTGTGCCGTAAGTGCTCTTAGCCATACCGGCCTGATAGCAGGTCTGGCCAAACAAAGCCGCCTGCTGATCACCGGCAATGCCCAGTACCGGTACTTCTGCCCCTAGCAGTTCAGCATCGGCCACGCCGAAATCGGCGGCGGAGTCCATTACTTCCGGCAGCATGCAGGCCGGAATATTCAGCAGTTCAAGCAGCTCGGCATCCCATTCCTGGGTATGAATGTTGAAGATCATGGTGCGTGAGGCGTTGGTGGCATCGGTACGGTGTACCTTGCCACCGGTCAGCTTCCAGAGCAGGTAGCTGTCTACGGTACCGAATGCCAGTTCACCGGCTTCAGCCCTTGCACGGGCACCGGGTACTTCTTCCAGAATCCAGCGCAACTTGGTGGCGGAGAAGTATGGGTCCAGCAGCAGGCCGGTTTTTTCCTGCACGCTGTCACCGTGACCCTGATCACTCAGTTGGCGACAGTATTCCGCAGTACGGCGGTCTTGCCAGACAATGGCGTTATATACCGGTTCGCCGGTTTGTTTGTCCCATACCAGGGTGGTTTCCCGCTGGTTGGTAATACCGATGGCCAGCAGATCAGTGGCGCTGACCTGAGCATCTTCCAGCACCTGGCGGGCGGTGCGTAATACCGTATCCCACAGGTCGGCCGGGTTATGTTCCACCCAACCATCATTAGGAAAGTGCTGGGTAAATTCTTCCTGCGCAACCTTATGTACCCGGCCTTCAGCCGTAAACAGAATCGCCCGGGAACTGGTGGTCCCCTGATCAACAGATAATATGTAGCCTGACATAGGAAAGCCTTTTTCGTGGACTTGCTGCGGCGTGTACACAACCGGCAGCATTAATAATTGTTCTTTTCGCTATTTCACTATTTAGGCTAAATTAACACAGTGATTTTCGAATATGAACTTTAACCGCGGTTACCGGTGAAATTAATGACGCTAATTGCCTCATATGCGATAATTTTCAACCGTTCTGCCCCATCCGTTTCAGATGAGGAACGCACCGGCAAACGTTCCCCCAACATGGGTAATCAGCCGGTTAAAGAAGTAACCGATAACAGGGTCAGCCAATGAATCAAAGCCAGCGCCATGCGGAAATACTAAAATTAGTGCAGCACAAAGGGTTTGTCAGTATTGATGAACTGGTGACGCATTTTAAGGTAACCCCGCAGACGATTCGCCGCGATCTCAACCAACTGGCTGATGAAAAGAAACTGCTGCGCCACCACGGCGGTGCGGGCGGAGAATCCAGCACAGTAAATGCGTCTTACCAGTCCCGTAAGATCATGAATCTGGAAGCAAAAGAACGTATTGCCCGGGAGCTGGTCAAGCTGATTCCCGATGGTGCGTCGCTGTTCATCAATATCGGTACCACCACTGAAACCATTGCCCGGGCCCTGCTCAACCACCGGGATCTGAAGGTTGTTACCAATAACATCCACGTAGCCACTATTCTGGCTACCAAGGAAGATTTCACCGTGATCATTGCCGCCGGTGAGGTACGCCACCGGGATGGCGGCATCGTCGGTGAAGCCACCAGCGATTTCATCAGTCAGTTCCATATGGACTTCTGCATCATCGGCATCAGCGGCATCAGCATGGATGGTTCCCTGCTGGATTTCGACTACCGTGAAGTACGGGTTGCCCAGGCGATGATCGAACATTCCCGCAGCGTCATTCTGGCGGTGGACAATTCCAAATTTGGCCGCAGTGCCATGGTGAAACAGGGTTCAATTACCCAGGTGGATCATCTATATACAGATATGCAGCCACCACAGGTAATCAGCGAAATTCTCGACGAACACGAAATCCATCTGCAGATTGCCTGACCCACCACTTACTGAATTAACCTTTACACGGGAAATCTTAACCCTTGGATTTCCCATGAAAATTCCCGCTCCGCCCCCTGTTTATTTTTACCATTCAGACAGTTTTTACGCGCCTGTAAGACGTTTTAAGCCCTTTCCCGTCCCCCAGAACCACTAAGCTTAAAAGCATTCGTCAGCATGACTGACACTTAACCACACATTTTTACCGGTTAATTCCCGGCATTCGGCCGTACATCCTTTGTTACACGGCCATGAAATTTTCACATAGAGAGCATTACTTGTTCTTTTTTAGTTGATTTTGTTCGCAATCGAACATTATGATTAATACATCGAACATTTTATGGCGCTTTTTATACGCCACTTTATTCGCCGGAGGAAACAAAGATCATGGCTAAACAGCACCAGGTATATGACCTGTTTGTCGTCGGTGGCGGCATTAACGGGGTAGGCATTGCTGCCGACGCTGCAGGCCGGGGGCTTAGCGTGTACCTGTGTGAAATGAATGATCTGGCGTCGGCAACTTCATCCAACAGCAGTAAGCTGATCCACGGTGGCCTGCGCTACCTGGAATACTATGAATTCCGGCTGGTGAAAGAAGCATTGGCTGAACGGGAAGTACTGCTGAAAAACGCGCCGCACATTATGTGGCCACTGCGTTTCCGTTTACCGCACCGGCCACACCTGCGCCCAGCGTGGATGATCCGTGCCGGCCTATTCCTGTACGACCACCTGGCTAAGCGGGTAACCCTGCCGGCGTCCAAAGGCATTAAGTTTGATCCCTCCGGCCCGCTGAAAAGCCACATTACCAAAGGCTTCGAATACTCCGACGGCTGGGTAGATGACGCCCGTCTGGTGGTGCTGAACGCCCAACTAGCAGAAGAGAAAGGCGCGAAAATCAAAACCCGTACCCGTTGCGTGGCTGCCGCCCGCAATGGCGATATCTGGGAAATCAGCGTCGAGAACATGCTCACCGGTAAAACCAAAATCATCCGCAGTAAGGCACTGGTGAATGCCGCGGGCCCCTGGGTCTCCAGCCTGTTTGCCGACACTATGGATATTCCGGCACCGAAAAAAATCCGTCTGGTAAAAGGCAGCCATATTATTGTGCCCCGCATTCACGACGAAGAGCAGGCTTACATTCTGCAGAATGAAGACGGCCGGATCGTCTTTGTCATTCCGTACGAAGAACAGTTCTCCCTGATCGGCACCACCGATGAAGAATATCAGGGCGACCCTTCTGCGGTAGAAATCAGCCAAGCTGAAATTGATTACCTTATCGACATCAGCAACCAGCACTTCAACACCCAGATTAATAATACGCAGGTGGTACGCACCTATTCCGGCGTACGTCCGCTGCTGGATGATGAAGCAGAGAACGCACAGGCGGTTACCCGGGATTACACCTTTGAAATGGACGCCCCGCTGAATCAGGCTGCTCTGCTGTCAGTGTTCGGCGGCAAGATCACTACCTACCGCAAACTGGCCCAGGCCGCGGTAGATAAACTGTGTGAACACTTCCCGAATGCCGGCCCGCAATGGACTGCCGACGCAGCCCTGCCCGGCGGCGACTTCACCAGCCAGCCACAACTGCTGGAACGGCTGCAACGACAGTATCCGTGGTTGCCTCCGCATACCGCACAGCGCTATGTGCGCAGTTACGGCACCCGCAGCCATCAACTGCTGCAACACATCGACAGCCTTGAACGGATGGGCCAGGACTTCGGTGGCGGGCTTTATGCCTGTGAAGTGGAATACCTGCTCAAACACGAATGGGCAGTCAGCCTTGAAGACATCCTCTGGCGCAGAACCAAGCTGGGTCTGTTCCTGAATGCGGCACAGGTCTCTGCCCTGCAGGAATTCCTGAACCGCTATTTCAATTTTAAAAACCTCGACGCCGCTTCTTAACAGGCAATTCCGCCGGTGCGCAAAACCGGCGGGCGTCGCAGCTTTTATGACCACACAACAACTTTAAGTCACTAAGGGGTTTAGTATGGCAATACGTGTAGCTATTAACGGCTTTGGCCGCATCGGCCGGAATATCTTACGGGCTCTGTATGAGTCCGGTTACCGTGATCAGATTCAGATCGTTGCAATCAATGATCTGGGAGATGCCGCCATCAATGCTCACCTGCTCAGCTATGACTCAGTGCACGGCCGCTTTAACGCAGAGGTCAGCGTCGATAACAACGCCCTGCTGGTAAACGGCGATGTTATCCGTATTTATGCCGAGCGTGATCCGTCCAAACTGCCCTGGGACGCCCATCAGGTAGATGTGGTGTATGAATGCACCGGACTGTTCACCAGCCGTGACAAAGCCGCCGCACACCTGAGTGCAGGCGCAAAGAAAGTGATTATTTCAGCACCGGCCGCAGAGGTTGATGCCACCATCGTGCACGGCATTAATCATCACCTGCTAAACGATGACCAACAGATTATTTCCAATGCATCGTGCACCACCAACTGCCTGGCACCGGTAGCTAAATCACTGAACGACAGCATCGGCATTGAAAGCGGCCTGATGACCACTATTCATGCCTACACCAACGACCAGAAACTCAGCGACGTGTACCACACCGACCCATACCGGGCCCGGGCGGCAACACAATCGATGATTCCGACCAAAACCGGCGCAGCGGCAGCGGTAGGGCTGGTCCTGCCGGAACTGAACGGCAAACTGGACGGCATGGCGGTACG
Organism: Aliamphritea spongicola; assembly: GCF_017051665.1. Lineage (NCBI taxonomy): Bacteria > Pseudomonadati > Pseudomonadota > Gammaproteobacteria > Oceanospirillales > Oceanospirillaceae > Aliamphritea > Aliamphritea spongicola. The sequence continues at coordinate 531,440 of NZ_JAFIDL010000003.1, read as the reverse complement.
GGTGCCTACCATTAACGTATCAGTAGTAGACCTGAGCTTCATTGCCGAACGGGAAACCAGCGTGGAAGAAGTCAATCAGATCATCACGGATGCTGCCGCCGGCCCGCTGGGCAAAGTTCTGCAGGTAAATACCTTGCCGCTGGTCTCTATCGATTTTAATCACAACCCGGCATCCTCCATATTTGACGCCACCCAGACCCGGGTAAACGGTCGTCTGGTGAAGGTAATGGCCTGGTACGATAATGAGTGGGGATTCTCAAACCGTATGCTGGACAATACTTTAGTATGGAATCTGTGATGAAACTGTAACTTAAACACTATATCCTTAAGGGCCTACTCCATTCAGGGCCTTTTTGGATAAGGCCCACTTTCGATGTAAGGCTAAAAAATGCAACGCAGAACGAAAATCGTCGCCACCTTAGGTCCCGCCACAAGCTCTCCTGAAAATATCGCCGCTATGATTACCGCCGGCGTCAACGTTGTCCGTATGAATTTCTCCCACGGCTGCGCTGAAGACCATATTGAACGTACCCGACTGGTCCGTGAACAGGCCGCGAAACAGGGCCGTTTCGTCGCCATTCTTGGCGACCTGCAGGGTCCTAAGATCCGAATTTCCCGTTTTGCGAATGACAAAGAAACCCTGACCGTTGGCCAAAGCTTTATTCTCGACGGCGCGCTGGACGGCAATGCCGGTGACAGCACTCGTGTGGGTATCGATTACAAAGAACTGGTAACCGACAGTCAGCCAGGAGACATCCTGCTGCTGGACGACGGCCGTCTGGTTTTTGAAGTGACCTCCGTTGTCGGTCAGGAAATCCACTGTACCGTTCAGGTTGGCGGTGTGATCTCCAACAACAAGGGTATTAACCGTAAAGGCGGTGGTCTGTCGGCTGCTGCCCTGACCGAAAAAGATAAAAAGGACATCCTGCTGGCTGCCAAGCTGGACGTGGACTTCCTGGCGGTATCCTTCCCGCGCGATGCAGAAGATATGCAGACCGCCCGCAAACTAATGGAAGCAGCCGGCTGTAATGCCAACCTGATCGCTAAGATTGAACGCGCCGAAGCCATTGAAGACGGCGTGCTGGATGGCATCATCGACGCCTCTGACGGTGTCATGGTTGCCCGTGGCGACCTGGGTGTGGAAATCGGCGATGCTGAGCTGATCGGCGTACAGAAACACATCATCGAACGCGCCCGTACTGGCAACAAGGTAGTTATCACGGCTACCCAGATGATGGAATCCATGATCAGCTCTCCGCTGCCAACCCGTGCAGAAGTATTCGACGTGGCGAACGCCGTACTGGACGGTACCGATGCAGTAATGCTATCCGGTGAAACCGCCATGGGTGATTTCCCGATCCAGACCGTTGAAGCCATGGCGCGGGTGATTGTCGGTGCAGAACAGCACCCGACCAGCAACGTATCCAAGCACCGGATGCACGAGTCCTTCACCTATATCGATGAATCCGTTGCCCTGTCTGCCATGTATGTGGCCAACCACCTTGAAGGGGTTAAGGCCATCATCTGTATGACAGAAACCGGCGCTACCCCGCTGATCATGTCGCGGATTCGCTCCCAGCAGCCAATCTACGCTTACTCACGGCTAACCAAAACCCAGCACCGGGTTGCCATGTACCGGGGTGTTAAAACCATTCCGTTCGACGTAAGCGCAGTGCCGAATGCTGAAATTAACCAGCGTGCGGTTGATGAACTGGTTCAGCGTGAAGTGGTTGAAGAAGGTGATCTGGTGATCATCACCAAGGGTGACTACGTGAACGCCCAGGGCGGTACTAACACCATGAAGATCGTCCGTGTCGGCGCGAAGATCCAGTAATCACCTTTCAGGTTAAACACCTTAAAAGCCCTGCCACCGCAGGGCTTTTTTGTATCTGCGGCAATTGACGGGCCGCTTTAAATAGATAATCATAGCGCCATGAACTTACACCGCACCCACAACCAGAACATTATTATCATCATTTCTCAGGAAATGGTGGGGTAGCGCGTGCATCGCTAAATTGGAAAACCCGCCGGCAAGGCGGGTTTTTTATCACTGAAGAAAACCACGCCACAGATGGCCGCTGCGGACTTCCAGTTTTCAAATACTGAAAATACGGAGACCCGCCATGACGGCAACCACTTACACAGACACCCCGGCCACCCGCAGCACACCGGCAGAGAATTTCTATTACCCGCAGCTGGAAGATATCGTGGCGGCTGCCCGGCGGCTGGAAACGGTCGTCAGCTATACACCGCTGCTGCACAGCCAGAATCTGAGTGATCAGTACGGCGCCAACATCTTCCTGAAACGGGAAGATCAGCAAGTTGTACGCTCCTATAAAATCCGTGGTGCCTACAACAAGATCCTCTCCCTCAGCGAGGAACAGCAGCGTCAGGGCATCGTATGTGCCAGTGCCGGTAACCACGCTCAGGGGGTTGCCTATGCCTGCGCCCTGCTGGGCCTGAAGGGCACCATTTTTATGCCGGTGCCAACGCCCAGCCAGAAAGTGCAGCAGGTGCGCAAATATGGCAAAGAATACGTGGATATCCGCCTCGCCGGGGATACATTCGACGACGCCTATCATCAGGCACAGGCATTCTGTGAAGCGCAGCAGGCCTCGTTCGTGCACCCGTTCGATGACCCGGAAGTGATCGAAGGTCAGGCATCTGTCGGGGTAGAAATACTGCAACAGCTGGAACTGTCCGGACACCATGCGGATATGATGATCATGCCGGTAGGTGGCGGCGGCCTGGCATCCGGGCTTTCTGCGTATTTCAAAGCACAGTCACCGGACACTCAGCTAATCGGCGTTGAACCGGAAGGTGCCGCTTCAATGAGCACCTCATTCGTCGCGGGCAGTAATCAGACTCTGCCGGACATCGACACCTTCGTTGATGGCGCTGCGGTGCAGCGGGTCGGGGAAAACACTTTCAGAATCTGCCGTCAGAACCTGCAGGACATACTCACCGTCCCTGAAGGAAAAGTCTGCGCCACCATGCTTCAGCTGTACAATCAGGAAGCCATTGTGGTGGAACCTGCCGGTGCATTATCCATCGCCGCACTGGACAGCCTGAAAGATGAAATCCGCGGCAAAACCGTGGTTTGCCTGATCAGCGGCGGCAATAATGACATCCACCGCACTGAAGAAATCCGTGAACGGGCGCTACTCCATGAAGGGCTGAAGCACTACTTCATCGTTAACTTCCCGCAACGGGCCGGTGCCCTGCAGGAATTTCTGGCTGAAGTGCTTGGCCCCGGGGATGACATCACTCACTTTGAATATTCAAAGAAAAGTAACAGCAGCAAAGGCCCGGCACTGATCGGCATTGAACTGAACCATAAGGACAACTTCCAAAGCCTGCTGCAACGGATGAATGAACAGCGGATCCGCTACGAATACCTGAACGACAAACCGGACCTGTTCCGCTTTCTGGTCTGACAGAATATAAAACGAAACCATCCCCCGGTGCTCACAGGAGCACCGGGGGCACTGTAGAAGGAACCTATCAAAGCAGTACTGTCAGCGGCACATTAATTCCTTTTTAATTACCTGCCAGCAGAGTATCCTGCTGCAGTTCCCACAAAATAAATGGACTTAACTTACTGATATGACTGAATTCCATTCCGTCGGCAAAATACTGATTGTGCTCTCATGCATATTTACGATTTGTGCGGTGTATTACAGCATCGGCAAATCGCGAATAGATCTCAGATGTGAAGAAATTCTGGTAGCACTTGATGACCTGGAAGACTATTTATCAGGTAAGCCTGACAGTTACCGTTTCTTCGTTAACCAACAGAATGATATATGGGAGCATGCGGAATACCGCCAGCTACGTGAAAATCTCTCCAGTGGCTCACACTGGAATTTTCGCTGCTTTCCCCCCAGAATTACGTTAAAAGATTCATTCTGTTACCGTATCGACTATCAGAATAAACAGGTGTTTATTCTGGTCGGCGAAGATAACTATGACTGGGATAGTCTGGTATCAAATCTGTACACTGAATCAGCACAACATCAGGCTCACTAAACCGGACCCGCCACCCATGCTTTTTATCCTGCTCGGCCTGATCCTCGTGGTACTGGCCTTTGGCCCCCAGTACTGGGTCAGACACATTATCCGCAAACACCATACGCCGCTGGAGAATATGCCCGGCACTGGTGCGGAGCTGGCTGAGCACCTGATCGAGCGCTTTAAGCTCGAAGGGGTAAAGGTGCAGGAAACCGGACCGGATCAGAACTACTATTCGCCAGCGGAAAAGATCGTTGGCCTGTCTCCGGATGTGTACCATGGCAGATCTCTCTCCTCTGTGGCCATTGCCACCCATGAGGTGGGCCATGCCATTCAGTACAACCGTAAAGAAGCCGTCAGCAAACTGCGCAGTAAATATACGGTGCCGGCCAAAATGGTTCAGGGCATCGGCATTTTCATTCTGTCCAGCACGCCGTTTATTGGCCTGCTCGCCAAGGCCCCTGCCGTCATGGCACTGACAGTGGTTGCCGGTATTGCCACCATGCTTGCTTCAGTGGTATTTCACGCCATGGTGCTGCCAGAAGAGTACGACGCCAGCTTTGGCAAGGCCCTGCCCATTCTTAAAGAAGGCTATGTGCCGGAAGAACATTTACCGGCAGTCCGGGAAGTGCTTAAAGCAGCAGCGTATACCTACGTCGCCGGGGCACTGGCAGATATCCTCAGTATCTGGCGCTGGCTGCTGATCCTGCGCTGAGATATTTGGTCACGAAAAACTCATAAAAGCCACTATGCTTACCTGAAGCACATAAGCGAAAGGAGCTCAGCATGGCGCAATACATGATCACCTACCTGGGGGGTAATCAGCCCGCCACACCGGAAGAAGGTAAACAACACTTTGCCAGATACATGCAATGGCTGGCATCGCTGGGCACCGCGGTGGTCAGCCCCGCCAATCCACTGAAAGGTACCTGTGTAATGCACCCTGGTGGTGACGTGACAGAAGGCGGTGAAACCGGCATGTCCGGGTTCACGCTGATAGAGGCGGATTCGATGGAGGCAGCACAGGCAATGGCACGGGACTGTCCGTTTCTGGAAATTGGCGGATCGCTGGAAATTTCAGAACTGATCAAAATGCCTAAGCCTAGCCATTAAGACCCGGCTTGCCTGAATTACTCTTCAGGTGGATGTGCGATAACCGCATCTCCAATACGGATGGTGCCGGAGCGCAAAATCTTCGCACACAGCCCGCCGTGCCCCAGCATGGCGGCTACCCCGCCCTTCCCCAGCGCGGTTTCCATTCTGGAACAGGGATGGCACAGCGCCGTCGCTTCAAACAACGCATCACCGATGGTGAACTGCTGATGACGCAGGGCCGTAAGATTAATGTTTTTCACCACCAGATTACGCCGCAATACGCCCGGTGGCAGGGTCTCCAGACCGGTAAAATGACGAATCATCTGAATATATTCTTCAGAAATAATGGTGACCTGCCGGGCTGATCCAGGGGTTTTGTCACAACGATGATCCCCTTCCAGCCCCAGGGTTTCCAGCGCCTGTACTTCAGACACTTCGATCATGTCCTGCTTGCGGCCCGGCCGCAGGCCGATCCAGCTCAGTTCACCCGGTGGTAAGTCTTTAACAAAACGTCCGAAAAGAAATTTTTGTGCTTTCACCGGATGCCCTCCTGCCGTAAATCACTGTTTAACAAATACCACTTCCCTGCCATTCAGGGGCGTCACAGAAAGCAACAGGAAAGAGTCTGGCAGCTACGGCTGTCAGACTGTTCAATTCCCGGATTCCCTGACGGGCTCTTTTATCTGCAACCGCTTTCTGGCCATCAGAATCAGTACAATCACCGGTAACCCCAGCAGGGCCGTCACCACAAAAAACTGACTGTAGCCAATAGACGATACAATCGACCCGGAATACCCGCCCAGTAGCTTAGGCAACAACGTCATCAGAGAACTGAACAACGCATATTGCATAGCGGTAAATGAAATGTTGGTCAGGCTGGACAGGAACGCAACGAATGCCGCACTGGCTAATCCGGCGGAAAGGTTATCAGCGGCAATCACCAGATACAGCATATCAAGGTTGTGCCCTACTGATGCCAGGCCGATGAACAGCAAATTCGTACCGGCAGACAGTATTGCCCCAACCAGCAGCATCCGGATTACGCCATAACGCATGGATAACAGGCCACCCAGAAAGCCACCAAAGACAGCCATAATGACGCCAAAGGTTTTCACCGCCCAGGCAATCTCGTCTTTGGTAAAGGTCATGTCCTGATAAAACACGTTGGAAATAACACCCAGAACGATGTCTGAAATCCGGTAGCTGCCAATCAGTGCCAGCAGCAACAGCGAGGTTTTCACTCCGTGACGCTGAAAGAACTCTTTCACCGGTGCTATATAGGTTTCATCAACCATCACCGGATCTGAGATCCCGGCACGCAGTCCGACCCTCGACACAATCCAGGCAGCCAGAATCGCGGTCGTTAACAGCAATACCTCAACGAGGAAATTCATGACATAGGGATGGCCTGTGTAATCACCCAACGTCTGTTTCCAAACGGTTGCAACCTCCCCGCCAAAGAAGAAAACACTGACAAAGGCAATGACACAGAAGAAGAACAATAACAGCAGCTCAGCATGATAGCGTAACGACGTCCGGGCCTGCTGCGGCAACGAGACTTCTTTGATCATCAGCGTCGTCATTACCCCAACGCCCATCACACCGGCCATTATCAGATACGCCATTTGCCACGCGGCGTAATCGTAGGCGCCAACGGCAGAGCCGAACCCGCTCGCCAGAAATAAAGCCCCGGCACCCGCGACAATCATACCCACCCTGTAACCTGCGATATAACAGGCAGACATCATTCCCTGTAAGCGGGATTCTGCTGCTTCAATCCGGTAGGCATCTATCACAATATCCTGGGTGGCAGACGAAAACCCCAGTGCGACCGCAGCCAGCGCCATCCACTTCAACCGTTCAGTATCCGCCGGATCGACCATTGCCATGGCAACAATGGAAGCAATGATGAGCAACTGCGCCAACAGCAACCAGGCCCGGCGACGCCCCAGCCATTCCGTTAACAGAGGAATTGGCAGGCGATCGACCAGAGGCGCCCAGACAAACTTGAATGAATACCCCAGCGCCGCCCAACTGAAAAAAGTCACGGCGTCACGTTCCACACCGGCTTCACGCAGCCACAGGGATAAAGATGAAAAAATCAGCAGAATAGGTAAGCCTGCTGAAAACCCCAGCAACAGCATGGCCAATACTTTTGGCTGGACGAAAATCTTAAAGGATTCCCGCCAGCTTAATTCAGTTTGGCCAGCCTGATTCACTAAGTTAGTCAGGGTCTTAATCTCGGAAGTTATTAAACTGCAGCGGAAGTTCCAGATCTGCCTCACGCAGGAAGGCGATTACCGTTTGCAGATCATCACGCTTCTTACCGGTTACCCGGATCTGCTCGCCCTGCACCTGGGTCTGAACCTTCAGCTTGGCATCTTTAATCTGCTTGATAATTTTCTTGCACAGTGGCTGATCCAGCCCCTGTTTCAGCAGCACCTGCTGACGGGCACGCATGTTAGCCACTTCGACGTCTTTTTCTTCCAGGCTCTTTACGTCAATGCCACGCTTAACCAGCTTGTCACGCAGAATCTGGATCATTTGCTGCAACTGGAAATCCACATCCGCATGCATGGTGATCACCTCGTCCGCCAGTTCAAACTTGGCGTTGACCCCTTTAAAGTCGAAGCGGGTGGTCACTTCACGGTTTGCCTGGTCAACCGCGTTATTAACTTCGTGCATATCCAGTTCTGAAACGATATCAAATGAAGGCATCGGGCTTTTCTCCTCTGTGCCGGAATCACACACGGCACGCTGTAAACATATGTCCGGTCAGGCAATCCGAAAGATGCACCTGACCCGGAGTGATTTATTTGCGCTTATCATACCGTTATGATGCGCAGGACTACAGAAGATTCCACAGGTTTACCTATGCATTGGCATATCCTCGGAGCCGGCGCCATTGGCCTGCTCTGGGCAGCAAAATTTCAGCGGGCCGGATTTAACACCACCCTGCTGCTGCGCAACCCTGACAAACTGGCCACTTACCGCGGCGCTTTCTCAATCATGGAAGGCCAGCAAGTCAGCCAGATACAGGTACCCGCCGAAGCGCTGAACAGCCCACAGGGGGAACCAATAAGCCACCTGCTAATCACCACCAAAAGCTATGATGCGCTGGCGGCGTTTAACAGCGTGCGGGAGCGTCTCACGGATAACGCCCGGGTATTACTGCTACACAACGGCATGGGGCCGCAGCAAGCGATTGCAGCACAGAATCCTCACTTACAGGTGTGGGCAGGCAGCACCACCGACGGTGCCTACCTGAACAGTGCATTTGAACTGATCCGTGCCGGCCACGGCCAGACCCGTATCGGCAACCTGAGTAACGCTGATGATCAGTCGCTAAGCCAGCAACTGGCCCCCTGCGAACCGGCCCTTCACCACAGCGATAATATCCACGCCACACTGTGGCAAAAACTGGCCATCAACTGTGCTATCAACCCTCTGACAGCCATCTACCGCTGCCGTAACGGCGAGCTGGCCAGCCACGCCGAATACCGTGCGCATATGCAGGTGATCTGTCATGAAGTTGAACAGGTTGCCAGCGCTCTGAAAATGCCCCTGTTTGACCAGCCGCTGATTGATCAGGCCTGCCTGGTGGCGGAACAGACCGGGGAAAATTATTCCTCCATGTATCAGGATGTGGTTCACGGGCGGCGCAGTGAAATCGACACCATTACCGGCTACCTCTGCCAACAGGCAGAACAGCTGAACATTGAAGTGACAGAGAATCAGCGCCTCCTCGGGCAAATCATAAACCTGCAGGCGTGACCCCGGTCATGCCTTTCGATTCCACAGCGGCTTATACTGAGTACTGCCATTCAAAACAGGGAAAAATCAGCCATGGGACAAACGGATAGCAAAGTTCAGAAAGCCACCGGGCTGGGGGACGATTACCCTTACGATGCCAAAATATCCCGCCGGGAATATGAAGACGAAAAACGCCTACTGCAAATCGAACTGCTGAAAATGCAGTACTGGGTTAAACACCATAACGAGCGGGTGATGATTATCTTTGAAGGCCGCGATGCAGCCGGCAAAGGCGGTGCCATCAAGCGTTTCATGGAAAACCTTAATCCCCGCGGAGCCAGAATCGTCGCCCTGGAAAAACCCTCTGAAACGGAACAGACCCAGTGGTACTTTCAACGTTATTTACAGCACTTACCCAGCGGCGGTGAAATCGTGCTATTCGACCGTTCCTGGTATAACCGTGCCGGGGTGGAACGGGTTATGAATTTCTGCACCGACACACAATACAGCGAGTTTATGGATCAGGCGCCTGCACTGGAAAAGATGCTGGTGCAGAGCGGCATCCGGCTGTTTAAGCTCTGGTTCTCTGTAAATAAAGATGAACAGCGGCGCCGCTTTGAAAACCGTAAATCCGATCCACTGAAACAGTGGAAACTCAGCCCGATGGATCTGGCCTCACTGGACAAATGGGACGACTACACCAAAGCCAAAGAAGCCATGTATGCCTACACCCATACCCCGGAAGCCCCGTGGACGACCATCATGTCGGATGACAAGAAACGGGCCCGGCTGAACGCTATCAAACACGTTCTGCATCATCTGCCCTACGATGAAAAAACAACGGAGTTCGACCTCAGCCCCGATGCGCGTATTGTCGCCGATGCCCTGACCCGGGACATCCAGCACCCGGAGGACTATCCCGATCCGGCCTTACGCTGAATTAAGTAAGATCAGCCAATAGCGGGAATCCGACCCGTACTATTCCCTGTGCGCCCGAAGTCTCCGGGCGCCGTTACAACAGTTGACCATTCCCGCCTGTCAAACCATTATTGCAGCAACACTTATCATCTGTTGGAGCTACATATGGTCGCGCGCCGCCTGACAAAAATTTATACCCGCACCGGCGATAAAGGTACCACTGCCCTGGCCAATGGCAGCCGGGTAGACAAGCATCACCCCCGTATCGAAACCATGGGCGATGTGGATGAACTTAACTGCCTGATCGGCGTGCTTATTGAAGAACTGGACAGCAATGATCTGATCCGCGAATACCTGACCCTGAGCCAGCACTGCCTGTTTGATATCGGCGGTGAGATCGCCGTGGCCGATGCGGATTACAAAGTAATCAGCGCAGAAGATATCACGCAGCTGGAACAGCAACTTGATACCCTCAATGAAGACCTGCCACCCCTCCAGGAATTCATTCTGCCAGGTGGCAACCGGGCCGCAGCCCTGTGCCATCAGGCCCGCAGTGTCTGCCGCCGTGCCGAACGCCGGCTGGTAGAGCTGGTACAGCTGGAAAATACCCCGGCCGAAGGGGAACAGGCCGCAGTGGAAATGGTCAATAACTTTGCAGCTGCGTATGTAAACCGCCTGTCCGACTTACTCTTTGTCAGCGCCCGGGTACTGGCCCGCCGCAATGACGGCAGTGAAGTGCTGTGGCAGCCAAAACAAAAGCGCACCGCCGGCGGCAGTTAAGGGTTAATTCACGCGGTTTGATATACTTTGTCACAGAACCGGACTTAACACCTGTTTTGACGGAAAGCACAGACAGAAAGTAAAGATTATGAAAATGACCGCACCACTGAAAACCGTTTTAGCCGGCCTTGCGCTGGCTGTAAGCCCACTGGCAATGGCCCTGGGCGACTGCCAGGATCAGCAGAGCTTTTGTGAAGCTAAATGTGAAGTCCGCCACCTGGGTGATGAAGCGGCCATCAATGGCTGCTACGCCAAGTGTACCGCCAGCCGCGCTGTATGCAGCACCAAAGAAGGTGCCAAAGAAGTGTATGAAGCCGGTGAAGAAGGTGCGAAAACAGCCGTAGAAGTTGGCAAAGATGCCGTAGAATCCACCAAGTCATTTATCAAGGGCGTCTTCGACTGACCCTGACTTTTGCAGACTTACACAAAAAAAGCGCACTCTGAAAACAGACTGCGCTTTTTCTTTATGTACCGGGGCGCTTTACTAAAAAAGCTTCAGCGGTTGATAAACGCCACGCTGTAACCCAGCTCTCCCGGCTCACCCACAATATGAATCCGGCTCAGGGATGCATAATCCAGCTGCAGGCAATTCCAGTTACCGGCAGGTATTGCCAGCACTCTGGCTAACAACGCCCGGATCACTCCGCCATGGGTAACCCACAAATAATGCCCCTGGGAATGATTACGGACAAAGTCATCCAAACATTCCGCCAGCCGCTCCCGGAATACCTTCAGCGGCTCACCTTCCGGCGGCGTAAACGCTTCGGGATCTTCCCAGAAATGGGTGACATCGTCCGGGAATTTCTCCCAGATATCCGCCAGTAGCTCGCCATCCCATTCGCCAAAATCAATTTCCTGCAACCGCGGTTCCAGCTGGCAGCTGATATCGTGCTCCGCAGCATAGGCCACAGCCACTTTGGAACAGCGCCGTAACGGTGAGCTCACCACGCCCCGCCAGGGCTGACCGGCCTCGGCAAGGGTACGCTGCATCGCCTTCATACCCGGCTTAGTCAGCTTAGAATCGGTCCGGCCACGGTAGATAGCCCCCCCTTCTGTTTCGCCATGGCGTAACAGGTCGATGGTCAGATCAATACTCGGTTCAGTCGGCATATTTTTGCGCCTCAGGCAGATTTGTCGGCAACCCCCGCATCGGCAAAAGTTGCCATATTCCCATGCAGTAAACAAGCACTGCGTAACAGATCCACCGCCAGTACTGCGCCACTGCCCTCACCCAGACGCATGCCTAAATTCAGCAATGGCTGCACCTGCAATGCCTGTAGCATAGCCCGGTGCCCCGGTTCTGCCGAATTATGGGCAAACACCAGCCATTCTTTAACTTCAGGGTGAATCCGGCAGGCCAGCAGAGCTGCAGCTGTACAGATAAAGCCATCCACCAGCGCCGCAATCCCTTCCTGTGCACAGGTCAGATAGGCACCACACAGGGCTGCAATCTCAAATCCCCCGACGCTCTGTAACACCCCCAGCGGAGTATCAAGATGCTCGGCATGCAGCGCCATAACACCTTCCAGAATGGACTGCTTTGCCAGTACACCGGCATTATCCAGTCCTGTACCGGGCCCGACCAGATCTTCCAGTGTGCTGTCGGTCAGCGCAGCGGCAATCATGGATGCAGCACTGGTATTGCCGATGCCCATTTCCCCCCCCACAAACAACTGCGCACCTTTCTCCCGGGCAGCCAGTACCCGTTCACGGCCGGTATTCAGCGCCTGGGCCAGTTGCTCATCACTCATCGCCTGTTGCTCTGAGCAATCTGCCGTGGCACTGGCAATCACCGCCTGCACCACTGTCGGATGGTCAGCCACCGGGCCTACGGTTCCCAGATTTACCACCTCAAAGTCAGCACCCCGGGCTTTGGATAGCACCGATACCGCAGCGCCTCCATGGGCAAAGTTGCTGACCATTTGGGCCGTCACTTCCTGGGGGAAAGCAGAAACACCCCGGCCGGCAAGGCCGTGATCCGCTGCAAAAATAGACACCTGAACCTTATCAAGCTGTGGTTTTAACTGCCCCTGCATTCCCGCAAAACGGATCGCCAGAGTTTCCAGCTGCCCCAGAGAGCCTGCCGGCTTTGTCAGAATTTGCTGATGTTCCGTTGCCGCCGCGGTTGCTGCCTGATCAATTGCCTGAGGCGTGCGGGTTAACCATTCAAGGTTGGACATAATTACCACCTGATATAAAACAGCCGGTCAGAATCCGACCGGCATACATTGATTATGTGTTCTGAATAACGGGATTCAGGCCTTAAATTCCATCGGCAAACCAGCTACGGTGAGAGTCACCCGTTCGCAAAGCTGGCCAAGACGCTGATGCAGAAAACCCGCCTGATCCTGAAACTTCCGGGTCAGTTCACCCATGGGCACGATCCCCAGCCCCACTTCATTACTGACCATGATGATCTGTGCCTGGCAGTCGGCCAGTGCTGCTTCAAATGCCGCCATATGCCCGGCCATGCGGTCATCATCCTCCAGCATCAGCAGGTTCGTCACCCACAGGGTCAGGCAATCGATCAATAAACACTGGTTGGGATCGTTATGCTGTGCCAGTACCCCGGCCAGATCCAGCGGCTCTTCAATCGTCAGCCAGCCTTCGGGACGTAAATCCTGATGCCGCTTGATACGCGCCGACATCTCCCCGTCACCGGCATTGGCGGTCGCCAGATAATACACCTGACGCCCTTCTCCTGCGGCGTGCCAGTCCTGCGCCCGCTGTTCAGCCAGCGCGGTTTTACCGGAACGGGCACCGCCTAAAATTAATTGTTTCATTGTTGTACAGCCTGAAATTATCGGCAGCCTTTTTATCGGCTTACATGCAGGTTCCTAAGCTAACGGCTATCCTGACCGGAGACAAGCTAAGTTACATTCTGCAGGCGACATAAAACGTCGTTGAGAGAACGCTAAACGCCTTTCACTTCCCTGTACAAGCCCCGCCAGAAAGCTATCTGATGAAGCTTTGATTTAGCGCAGGTTGTTTCATCGCTTTAACAACACTTTAAGATGTATTCAAAAAACATTTTATGATTTAATGCCCCTACTGAAGTAACAGCATGAATCGGTGAAGGTGAGCCATGCAAATCCAAATTCAGGAACCCAGAAACTCCAGTTCCTTTGCGCTTTTTAACCTGGGTTTCAGACCCTTCTTTCTGTTCGGTGCAATCTCCGCATTGCTGCTGATGCTGATCTGGCTGATTATGCTGAGTACCGGTCAGGCCACCCAGTCGTATTATCAGCTCAGCTATGTATGGCACGGCCATGAAATGCTGTTTGGTTATACCGTTGCCATTATTGCCGGCTTCCTGCTGACCGCGGTGAGAAACTGGACATCGCAACAGACCCCACACGGCAGCTGGCTGGCGATTATCTTTGCTTTCTGGGTGGCGGGCAGAATCATGCCATTCACTGCCCTCCCGCCATTACTGATTGCAGCCACCGATATGCTGTTTCTGCCGTTGGTGATTGTCGGTATCGGTATCCCTATCATTCGCAGCGGTAACCACCGCAACCTGATGTTTATCGTGATTCTCTCGGTCATGACCCTGGCGAACGGGCTGATGCACGCCCAGCTACTCGGTTACACCGAAAACACCATGTTGCAGGGCATGCAGTTACAGCTGGGGCTGGTAATTCTGATCATCATGATTCTGGGCGGCCGGGTGATTCCTTTTTTCACTGAACGGGCGCTGGGCAACTTCACTGCCCGTAAATATACCTGGCTGGAATATATGACTCCGGCGGTCACCGTGGCGTGGCTGGTGAGTCACTTTGCCGGTTACCTGCAGCTGGCGGGCATTTTCGCGGCACTGGCGGCGGCCTCACAGTTCCTGCGGCTTTACGGCTGGTTCCATCCACGTTTACTGCGCAACCCTCTGCTGTGGATTCTGCAACTGGCATACCTGTTCATTCCGCTTGGCTTTGCCCTGTATGCCGCGAGCGTGTTTACCGGCATCTCGCCGTATCTGGCAACCCACGCATTTGCTGCTGGCGCAATCGGTTCAATTACCATCGGTATGATGGCCCGGGTTTCACTGGGACATACCGGCCGGCCACTTAAACTGACTAACTGGGTTAAAGTTGGCTTTGGTTTCATGATCGTCAGCGGCCTGATCCGCAGCCTGCTGCCACTGGCACCGGACCTGTATGTGCCGGCCCTGCATGCTTCCGCCCTGTTCTGGATGATTGCCTGGGTACTGTTCCTGATTCCGTATACCCCGATACTGTTACAGCCACGGCTGGATGGGCAGTACGGCTAACCGGTACCGCTTAAATATAAGCCCGTTGCATGCGTGCAACGGGCTTTTTTATTGTCAGAATAAACCCGCAAGCCACAGGTAATGCCCGGTTCCGGCAACCATTTGAGTAACGGCATGCCCCACTCTGGGTTTAATTTCCGGACCTGCTCTCCGACGACATTCAGAAATCACTCTCATTCGCTTTAAAGTGACTGTCTGCGGGCGGTTCAGGCAATAAAACGCCCCCGACACACACAAAAACACACCTGATTGATCTGTGTGTATTTCCCTCTTCAGGCAACTTGATATAATGCATGCCACACCTGTTATACGCGATTTATTGAAAGGAGCCATTGTGGAAGATAACAGTATCTGGATTATCAGCATCCTTACCCTGGTCACAGGAGGCGTTATCGGTTACTTCGCTGGCCGCTTCGGAACCAGCGCAACCAAACAACGGGACCTGAACCTGCAACTGGAAGATTCTCAGCGCCAGCTGGATGCTTACAAGCAACAGGTAAATCAACACTTTGAACGCACCGCAGAGCTGGTCAATAACATGACCGAAAGCTACAAAGCCGTGCACCAGCACCTGGCCACCGGCTCTGAAGCCCTGTGCGATGCCGACACCAGCAAGCTGGAAGCTGCACCGGTTAAACCAAGCATCACTGACCAGACTGAAACAGCACCGGCCCCGGCCGCTGAACCGGCAGCACCTGCCAGTGAACCGGCTCAGGCGGCAGCTGAACCAACGGCAGCTCCAGCAGCTGAAGCTGAGAACATTCCTGCACCGCCGCTGGATTACGCGCCTAAAACGCCGGATCAGGAAGGCACTCTGTCTGAGAACTTCGGTGTGAAGAAAGACGCAGAAGAACCTCAGCCTGAACCGGTGCCTGCGGATCACTTTGCAGAGAAGAAAACCGAAGAAGCAGCTAAGCTGCACTAATCAATTTTCCCTGCCGACGTTAAATCGCCGGCAATAACAAACACAAAAAAGGCCGCTTACACATAGCGGCCTTTTTTATTGCTACTTTCATTTTTCCCGGAAACCGGTCAGTTATGTTTCTGACCATCCATCATGCAGCTGTTTGCCATTGCATCGTAACGTCCGCCCTGTGACTCACAGGAACTGCTGACAAAATGATCCGCGCTGCCCAGATAAGACACCAGTACCGCGGTCCCCAGGCAAAGCATGATCGCCTTGCCGGCCCGGATATGTTGCTGACGTAACATCATCACCAGCGCAAATACCCCGCTACCGGCAGATACCGCGATCAAAAGATAAAACAATACCATCATAGTTTTCAGTCCGCTCAGTCAGATCAGGCAGGATTATCAATATCCACGAAGTGATGTTCAACCCCGAACACCTCCGCCAGATGCTCACCCAGCGCCTTGGCACCGTAACGCTCAGTGGCATGGTGGCCAGCAGCAAAGTAATGAATGCCTTCTTCCCGGGCACTGTGGGTGGTCGGCTCAGAAATCTCTCCGGACAGATACGCATCCACCCCATGCTCAATGGCTTTGTCGATGTAGCCCTGCGCACCGCCTGTACACCAGGCAATGGTGCTAATCATGTCCGGCCCTGCATCCACATGTAAAACATCCCGCCCCAGAATGTCAGCCACCTGTGCTGCAAACTCGGTGGCTTTCAGCGGTGCCGCTAAACGTCCCACAGAACCGATGCTCAGCGGGTTATCAGCCTCAAGGCCACCTTCGGTAATCAACCCCAGCTGTTTAGCCAGCTGAGCATTATTCCCCAGCTCCGGATGGCCATCCAGCGGCAGGTGATAAGCCAGCAGGCTGATATCATGGCACAGTAATGTCTGTAAACGGCGCTTTCGCAGCCCTTTGATTACCGGATTCTCGCCTTTCCAAAAATAACCATGGTGCACCAGAATCAGATCCGCGTTCAGTGCCACGGCTTTATCCAGCAACGCCTGGGATGCTGTTACTCCGGAGACAATACAACGGACCTCCGGTTTACCTTCCACCTGAAGGCCGTTCGGGCAATAGTCCCGATAGCGCTCAGGGCTCAGCAAGTTATTGGTATAATTTACGATTTCATTCAACTTTACTGCCATAATTAAGCCGCACTGGTTCCCATTGATGGATAAGTATCCGTATAATTCTAAATCCAGTCGATCCTGATCGCACCTATTAAAAGGCAATCCTGACGCATGCGTAGACTATCGTTTCTTATCTGGCCGACTATTTCAGGTGTTCTTGCGGCTACTTTATTACTGATGTACGTCCCGGGGCTGTTACCCAACGGCCAGGTAACTGACCTGTTTGCCGATGCAGAACGCCCTGTCGAACGCACCATTACGACCGTCGGCCCGGCCTCATACGCGGAAGCCGTGGACATCGCTTCCCCCAGTGTTGTGAACATTTACACCCGTACCGTGGTTGTGCCGCCAAAAGATTCTGCCCCCATTACAGAACCGGCAACGGCACCGGATACAACACTGCAGAAGAAATACGAAGGCGATAACCTGCAGGGCCGTGACAAAGTTCACACCAGCCTGGGATCCGGTGTAATCCTGACCCATGACGGCTACATTGCCACCAACAACCACGTCATCGCCAACGCTGATGAAATCACCGTGGCCCTGAAAGATGGCCGTGAAGCACTGGCGCAGGTCATTGGCCGCGACCCGGATACGGATCTGGCGGTACTGAAAATTGATCTGCCGGACCTGCCAATCATCACCATCAGCTCTTCAAATAACCTGCGGGTGGGTGATGTCACCCTGGCCATCGGTAACCCATTTGGCGTCGGCCAGACCGTTACCATGGGCATTATCAGCGCCACCGGCCGTAATCAGGTTGGCCTGAACACTTATGAAAACTTTATTCAGACTGATGCAGCCATCAACCCGGGTAACTCCGGCGGTGCACTGATCGACCCCTACGGTAACCTGATCGGCATTAACACCGCGATCTTCTCCCGCAGCGGCGGCTCACTGGGTATCGGTTTTGCGATTCCGTCCAACCAGGCCATTGTGGTCATGAAAGATCTGATCGAACACGGCCGTGTAATCCGCGGCTGGCTGGGGATTGAAGCACAGGAAATGACCGCACAGCTGGCTGAATCCTTTGCGCTTGAAGAAAACCGCGGCCTGATCATTGCCGGCATTTACCGCGACGGTCCGGCCCATCTGGGCGGCCTGCAACCCGGCGATATCATGCTGGAAATTGAAGGCAAGAAGATCGTCGATGGCCGTACCTCTATGCGCCAGATCGCTCAGGTACGCCCGGGCAGCCAGATCCGGATAAAAGCCCTGCGCGACGGTGAAATGCAGGACTTCACGGTAGAAATTATCGAACGGCCTACACCACCAAAACCGGATGCTACACCGGCGCAGGTTCCGGGTCAGAAAGCCGACGCAGCACCTGAAAAAGCACCGGCCCCGGAAAAACCTGCAGAGTAAGCAAAACAGCGCTGAACAAAAAAATCCCGGAACGTTTAGCGTGACCGGGATTTTTTTATGCTTGTTAAAACAGCCTCTGCTTAAACGCTTCGTGTCAGCCTCACGAAGGCTGACCGGCAGCCTCCCCTTTTTGCCAGATAACCTCCATGCCCGGTGCCGGATGTTCAGGCACCATCCGGGCCAGTACCAGTGATACCCCGGCCATAGCCGCACCGGTTAAGAACACCGCGGCCGGCGAGAAAATCCAAAGTAACCCATAGGCAGCCGGCAGCACCACGGCAGCAATGTGATTAATAGAAAAAGCCACCCCGGCGGTCGATGCCATATCTTTCGGATCGGCAATTTTCTGCAAATAGGTTTTCTGGGCAATCGCCATGGAAAACAGAATGTGATCCAGAATATACAATCCCACCG
The DNA here is from genome assembly GCF_017051665.1 of Aliamphritea spongicola. Lineage (NCBI taxonomy): Bacteria > Pseudomonadati > Pseudomonadota > Gammaproteobacteria > Oceanospirillales > Oceanospirillaceae > Aliamphritea > Aliamphritea spongicola. The sequence continues at coordinate 512,789 of NZ_JAFIDL010000003.1, read as the reverse complement.
CGATCCAAGGATCAGACACAAAGGCATACGCGCCAAACACCAGCATCAGGCCGATATACTCCAGCGTCAGGGCCCGGCGTTCACCCCAATGGCCGATCAGCTTACCGATCTTCGGAGCCAGCAACATATTCAGGAAACCGTTCGCCAGAAACAGCAGAGAAATTTCCCCGGCACTGAAGCCAAACTTTTCCACCATCAGGAAGCCGGCGAATACCACAAAAATCTGCCGGCGGGCACCGCCCATAAAGGTCAGCGCGTAATACAGCCAGTAACGTTTACGTAAGATCAGCTTTTTATGCTGTTCCACCTTTTCCGGAAACTGCCTGAACCAGCGCCAGCAAAACAGGGTAATCAGAATAGTAATCCCCCCGCCTAGCAGGTAGACCAGTTCCATCGCAATACCGGCCACATCCAGCGCCAGCCACACCAGCCCGAATGCCACCAGGCTGGCAAATGAACGTACCGCCACCAGCTTGCCCAGCTTATGCGCTGCGGTCTTCTTATCGAACCACTGTAGCGACAACGACTGGTTCACCGTCTCGTAATAATGAAAGCCAATGGACATCAGCACCGTGGTGCAATACAGGCCCACTTCCGTTGGAAAAAAGCCGGTTAATGCGGTCCCCAGCCCCAGCAGTAATAACGATACCAGCGCCAACGTTTGTTCACGCATAAACACCAGTAACAGCACCGCGGCAAACGCCATAAAGCCCGGGATCTCACGCAGCGACTGCAGAATACCGATTTCCACACCGGTAAATGCCGCCCGCTCAATCACAAAATTATTCAACAGCGCCTGCCAGACACCAAATGATATCGGCATCGACACCGCCATCAGAATCAGCAGCATTTCCGGGCTGCGCCAGTCGATTCCTTTAAACATATTCATACATCACCCTGATCAAACCGAATTGCTCTGAATTGCTCTCAGCTACACGGTTTACTTTAAAAGCTCTCCGATATGTCGTATATAATCCACTATGACAAAAAATAACGAAAAACAGACAAACAGAGCCCCCTGGCCAGCCCACTGGATCAGCCCGGAGGATATTCAGGCCGGTTTACCGGAAGATGTCCCCCGAAAACTGGTGATCCGTCACTTTGGTCACGAGGCCAATCATTACTCCCCTTACCACTGTCATAGCTGGGGGCAGCTGCTGTTTATCTCTGAAGGGCTGGTGCAAGTCAGCGCCCGGGACATCGGCCACTGGATTGTGCCACCCCAGCGAGCCGTCTGGATCCCCCCGTTTATCGAGCACGACGCCCTGTCACTGCAACGTCTGCAAATGCACAATGTCTATATCTGCCCGCAGGCAGCCTCCGGTATGCCGGATCACTGTCAGGTGGTGCATATCACTCCGCTGCTGCGGGAATTAATTATGGCACTGTCCAAACTGCCCCGCCTGTATGACGAACAAGGCGCTGATGGCCGTATGGTGGATGTTTTTCTCGATCAGTTAAAAGCCACCCCGGAAGTGCCGCTGCACCTGCCCCAGCCCAAAAGCCAGCGGCTGCAGACCCTGACCAGCAGCCTGCAGCAAAACCCGGCGGACAACCGCCCCCTACAGTATTGGGCAGATCAGATCGGCTGCAGTGAACGCACCCTCGCACGGCGCTTTCACAAAGAAACCGGCATGACCTTTGGCCAGTGGCGTCAGCAGGCCCGCTTACTGGAAGCCCTGAGCCGGATCGCCAGTGGCCAGCCCATTGCCAGCATCGCTCAGGATCTTGGCTACAGCAGCCAAAGTGCATTCATAAGTATGTTCCGCAAAGCGCTGGGCAAAACACCCACCCGCTATTTTCAGCCGGCAGACAGCGAATAACGCAACGGCGCTAACACTATCATTTCATTCATATTTGCCTGCAAAACTCTCATACACAGCCATATCCGCCCCGGAAATCTTGAGTTAGAATGCGGACAATATTGTCTCACTGTAAGGCTGTTACTATGTCTAATCTGTTCACCCGTTTATTAAATGAACGCCCTTACCTGCTTGCTGACGGCGCCCTTGGTACCAATCTTTTCAAAATGGGCCTGCAAACCGGCGACGCGCCGGAACTGTGGAACACCGACCACCCGGATCGTATTCAGGATCTGGCCCAGCAGTTTATCGATGCCGGTTCAGACATCCTGCTGACCAACAGCTTCGGTGGCACCCGCTACCGCCTGAAACTGCACAACGCTCAGGACCGGGTTGAAGAACTGAATGCCAAGTCTGCACAGCTGTTGAAAGAACTGGCAGATGCCAGCGACCGTGAGATTGTGATTGCAGGCTCAATGGGCCCCACCGGTGAAATTCTGGTACCGGCCGGCACCCTGACATTTGAAGAAGCGTACGATGCCTTCAAAGAACAGGCGGAAGCCCTGAAAGCCGGCGGTGTAGACGTACTGTGGATCGAAACCATTTCCGACGCCACCGAAGCCAAAGCCGCTTACGACGCTGCAGCCAGCACCGGCCTGCCTGTGGTTTACACCATGAGTATCGACACCAACGGCCGTACCATGATGGGTGTGACACCGTCTGACCTGATTAAACTGAGCACCGAGCTGGATCACCCACCGGGTGCCTGCGGTACCAACTGCGGTATCGGCGCCTCTGAAGTGGTTGCCGCCATCATGAACATGAAGAATGCCGCTGCAGAGCAGAAAACCGATCCGGTACTGGTGGCCAAAGCCAACTGCGGTATTCCGGAATATGTAGACGGCAAGATCGTATACAGCGGTACCCCGGAACTGATGGCACAATACGCCCGTCTGGTTCGGGATGCCGGTGCCAAGATCATTGGCGGCTGCTGCGGTACCTCTCCGGAACACATTGCTGCCATGCGGGATTCACTGGACGGCTACGAGCCCGGCGAAACCCCGGACATTGAAACCCTCGAAGCACAGCTTGGCCCGATTACCCAGGGTGCCAAAGCCCAGCTGGGCGGTGACCTGAGCGTTGCCGGTGGTTCCCTCAGCGGTGGCGGCCGTGAACGCCGTTCCCGCCGCGCCCGTAAGTAATTACGCTTCCCCTGCACACTTAAAAAGCCCGGCCAGTCTGCCGGGCTTTTTATTGCCTGTCAGCCCATCCTGATAATCAGCCTGCCGACACACAACATTACCTGATTCAGCCACCAGAATTGCCAGTAACTGTCGACAAACTGTCGCCCTAACCGACTACTCCTGCCTTACAATCTGGCCTTTCTTGTCTGATCCGGACAACAACTATAAGGATATACCCGCGCCATATCGGCAAGTACCCACAACGGGGAATCATGCTGTAACACGTGTTTTATATATAGTATGTTAAGCCTTTAGTGTTAGGGCTATGGCCTGACGGACGAGCTAAATTAAGGGACGAATACTCCCGTACAGCCGGCAATTGGCGGCTATAACAGCGTTTTCATCGGTTTCCTTACCCGTCGTACAAAGGATGGTAGTACATGAATCGCAAGACCGGATCTACCCACAGAATGCCGTTACTCATACTGTTCGTGACCAGTCTGTTAGCCTCATCCGTAAAGGCGTCTGAATTAAAGGTATTCGCCAGCCATTACCCGCCATTTGATATTGCCGACAATAAGCAGACTCCCGGCTTTGATGTGGAAGTAACAGAAGCAGCATTTGCCGCTTCAGGCATCAACGTAAACGTGGATTTTCGCCCCTGGGCCCGGATTATGCGGGATGTTCAGGCCGGTACAGCCACCGCAGCGGTTACCTGCAGTGCAAATTCTGAGCGCAGTAAACGGCTTTATTACAGCGACGAGATCAGCGGCAGTCAGGTCGGTCTGATCAGCCTTAAAACACTGGATACCAGTGCAATAAAGTCACTGGAAGATTTACGTAATTACCGGGTGGTATCAGTCAACGGCTATGCAACCCAGGCTGAGCTGATAAACAAGAACATAAAAACGCTGAACGTAAACCGCATGGATGAAGCCATTAACCTCATCGCCCGCCAGCGTCAGGATATTTTTTATATCGGGCGCGAAGCCGCCCTGTTTATTGCCAATCAACTGGGCCTTGCCCATAACATTAAATTTACCCCACTGGCCGACAAACCCACTCTGAAACTCTATGTCTGTTTCAGCAAAAAGTGGCCGGGAGTTCAGCACCTGATCAAAAAGTTTAACCAGGGCTTACAACGGATCCGTACTAACGGCGTTTTTCAGGAGATACACGCACGCTATGGTCTTACACCTTATTAACCCGTACCGGGGACTGCAGTTATGATCCCGTTACGACAGCAACTGGGATTCAGGAACTTCATACTGGCGCTGATCATGATGCTGGTACTGAGTCTTGCATCCTCCGCCGTACAGATTTACTCCGACTGGCAGGCCACTACCCGCAACATGGAAAATCAGGTTCACCAGACCCTCGGGCTACTGGAAGAATCTGCCATTCAGGCAGCCTATCAGCTAGACCGGGTACTGGCCCAGCGAATTGTAGTCAGCCTGATGAAAACCCCGTCGATCTTTAAAGCAGAAATCAAAGACGACTGGGGCAACAAACTGGCTGAAACCGAACGGCCGGTTATGAATTCCAGCGTCTACTGGTACGACAACAACTTCATTGAACGCTACCGGACCTTTGCCCATACCCTGACCCTGCCGGAAAAAGGCATCGGCGTCGGCAGCCTGGAAGTGTCCATCGATCAGGCTGAAATCATGAAAGACTTCACCCGCCGCAGCTGGCAGGTGGTGTACATCAAACTGATCGAATCCCTTATTACAGCCATGCTGTTCTTCGGGGTGTTCTTCTTCTTTGTAACCCGGCCGATCATCAATATCACCCACAACATCGCCGGCCTGAATACCGACCCGGAACACCCGGAACTGCTGGACCTGCCAAGCCGCCATAAAGGTGATGAACTGGGCTTCCTGATTAAAAGCTTCAACAATATGCTGGACAAACAGCTGCGGATTGAACGCTCCCTCACCGACCGTGAAGCTTACTTCCGGGCCGTGATGGAACAGGCCAGTGACGGCATCTTCCTGCTGGACAGCCAAGGCCAGCTGCTGGATGTGAATGCCAGCGCCTGCTATGCCCTCAAACACAGTAAAGAAGAGCTGCTCAGCTGCAGCCTGTTTGATATCTGTAACGAAAAGTACCACGACGACCTGCGGGCCATGATCAAGGAAGCCGACTTCAACACCTCGATCACCAAAGAAGTGGAAATGTACCGCCGGGATAAATCCATCAACCTGATGGAAATCCGTACCGTACAGGTAAAAATCAACGACCAGACCTGTCTGCTCAGCTCCGCCCGTAATATCGGTAAACGTAAGTCCGCGGAAGAGCGCATAAAATACCTGGCGTTTTACGACTCCCTGACCGACTTGCCTAACCGCCAGTTACTCAACGACCGGATCACCCAGGCACTGCGCATTGCCAACCGCCACCAGCACACCGGCGGCATCCTGTTCCTGGACCTTGACCGTTTCAAGCTGATCAATGATTCACTGGGCCACAGTGTCGGCGACAACCTGCTGAAACAGGTGGCACTGCGGCTGAAGTCCAGCCTGCGCAGCGAAGACACGGTTGCCCGTCTGGGTGGCGACGAATTCGTTATTCTGGTGCCGGAAATCCCCACGGAAGAATACTGTGCAACCACCGGCATTCAGCACCTGGCCCAGAAGATTCTGCAGCTGTTTAAGCAACCGTTTATCATCAACGGCCACAAACTGTTCGTCTCAACCAGTGTGGGCATCACCCTGTTCCCTCAGGCACATGCGGTCAGTATCGACGACCTGTTACGGCAGGCCGATACCGCCATGTATCAGTCAAAACGGCAGGGGCGTAACCAGCTGTGCTTCTACCAGCAACAGCTGCAGGAAAGCGTGAATGAACGTCTGACCCTTGAAAAAGACCTGCACCATGCGCTGGAAAATGAAGAATTCGAACTCTTCTACCAGCCACAGGTAAACATGCAGGGACAACTGATCGGTATGGAAGCCCTGCTGCGCTGGCGACACCCTCAGCACGGACTGGTTGCACCGGACAACTTCATTGGTGTTGCCGAAGAAACCGGCCTGATTCTGCCAATCGGCAAATGGGTACTGGAAGAATCCTTCCGTCAGTTAATCAGCTGGCAGGAGCAGTCATTACCGGAAAGCTTCCGTCGCCTGTCGATAAACATCAGCCCTAAACAGTTTATTCAGCCGGACTTCGTTGACCAGCTGGAAGCTCTGCAGCAACAGTCCGGTATAGATTCCTCGCTGATATGCCTGGAGCTGACTGAAAACATGCTGATCGAAAACATTGAAGCTGCCGCCAGCCAGATGCGCCGCCTGAAAGCACTCGGGGTTCACCTGTCGATTGATGACTTCGGCACCGGCTATTCATCCCTGCGGTACCTGAAAACCCTGCCGCTGAATGAACTGAAGATTGATAAGTCCTTCGTCCATGATATCCGTACCGACGCCAGCAGCCTGACCATCGTCGAAACCATTATCGCCATGGCCGACAGTCTGGATCTGGAAATCATTGCTGAAGGGGTTGAAACACAGGCCGACCAGGAACTGCTGGAATCCCTCGGTTGCCAGCACTTCCAGGGCTACCTGTACAGCCGTCCGGTACCGGCTGCAGAATGTGCACATATGTTTACCTCTGAACCGATGGCCTTACTGGACTAAACTGCAGGACTGATCTGCGGGGTTGATCTGTGAGCCAGGCCTCAAAGCAGAACAGAACTAAACAGAGCAAAACAACCAGCCATAAAAAAACCGGTGCGCCTCAGGGAACACCGGTTTTTTTATACCCTGCTGCCAGTATGATCAGCACTGGCGGCAGTATCAGTCAGCTCAAAACAGTTCAGAACAACTCAGAACAATTCGACATCGTCATCAGCGCCTGCAGCTACGCCGGCTGGCTCAGTATTCCGGGAGCGGGTTCTGCGCTGCACATGCCAGTGATCCCCTTCAAGGCTGAACACCTGCAGCTTATCGCGCAGCTGTTTACCCAACGCCTCCAGATCATCTTTGGAAATAGTATGCACCTGCGACTCATGTAGGGTTTCACGGTTCAGAGCCGCCAGAGTATCACTGGAATTACGCACTTCTATGGCACGCTGCTGCTGATGCTCGGCAGACTCACTGATCGCACCGGCCGCCTCATGCACCCGGCCAATAATATTCACCAGATCCGTCAGCTGATCGCCAACTTCTTTCACCCGGCTGTTGTTCTCTTCAGAGGCTTCGCCCCCTTCCTGCATCGCTTCCGCCAGGCTGCCGGCACCAATCTGAATCCGCTCCAGCATGCCCTGCACTTCCTGCGTAGACTGCCGGGTACGCTCTGCCAGACTGCGTACCTCATCGGCCACCACCGCAAAGCCACGCCCCTGCTCACCGGCACGGGCCGCTTCAATCGCCGCGTTCAGGGCCAGCAGGTTGGTCTGCTCAGCAATGCCGTTGATCACTTCAACAATGCTGCCTACCTGATCGGTTTCTGTTTTTAAACCGTCCAGAATGCTCTGCGCTTCCACCATATGGCCGGACAAACGGTCCACCACTTCCTGGGCAGACGTCATGGAATGCTGACACTCCATCACCGCGGCGTTGCCCGCAGAGGCTTCATCTACAATGGTACGGGCGCTGCCGGCCACTTCAGTGGATACGGTTTTAATGCTATCCATGGCATGGAGGATTTCATCGGAACGGCTGTCCTGCAGTGAGGCTTTTTGCGTCGCATTGCCGTAGCTGTCTGCCAGCTCGTGGGACATAGGGATCAGCCGGGCTGCCGAGCTGGTTACCCCAGCCACCGCCTGCTCGACCCGCTGCTGCAACTGATTCATGTTATCTGTCAGAGCATGAATCTCAGGGTGCTTACTGTCAAAGCGCACCCGCAGATCGATCTTCTCTTCCGCCAGTACAGCATCGATTTTCTCCTGCAGTGATCCGATCCGGTTTTGAGCAACCAATATCGCCCCCCAGAACAGACCGCCGAACAGCACCAGATCACGGGCAAGCCGTACATACAGGTCAGCGAGATATTCATCTAACAAAAAGTTGCTGGCGAGTAACACCACCGCCGCAATCCAGAACAGCATCTTACGGGTCATAACTTCACACCAAATCCTGAGTGTTTGTGTACTTTCTACGCGAGTAAAAAACGTGTCACACAATGGTAGCAACAACCCCCTGAAAAAAGTAAGGAATTAGCTGACTTATCAAGGGGATATCCTAACCAAAATGAGTTGTGTCACATTCCCCCCTACAATCATTACAGGGTGCGTTTTCGGCCGCACAAAACATTTCATTCCCAAAATGATATATCGCCTCTTCCCAACCCGGCCGGTAACGGCTATCTCTGTAACAGATAACCAAACGGATTCAGTCAGCGATCGCCAGGCATACCCGGCAAGGAAGGATTATGGAACTTGTACATCTGATTTATACCAGCGCAGCCAAACAGGAAGACCTCAGCCCAGAAGAACTTGAAACCATTCTGCACAGCAGCCGGGTCAATAACGAGAAAGCCGACATTACCGGTATTCTCCTGTTTCAGGATGGCTGCTTCTTTCAGGTACTTGAAGGTGACCGGCAAACCATTGAGCCGCTGTACCGGAAAATCAGCTTCGACCGCCGCCATACCAACTGTATGAAACTGATCATTGAACCCATTGAAGAACGTTGCTTTGGCCAGTGGAGCACGGGGTATCCCAAAATCACCAAACAGCAACTCAGCGACATTGAAGGGCTGAATGATTTCTTCACCCGGGGTAAATCATTCAGCGAACTGGAAGAAGGCCGTGCGCGACAACTGCTGGCGGCGTTCAAAGATGGCAAATGGCGAAATAACCTGTAAAAACCCTGCGTAGCACTCTCTCTGTCAAACCCTGCACGGCCTGCTATGATGTGCCTCTGGTAAATAACGCTTTTGTTACTGAAGGACGCAACATGTTAAAGAACCTCTTTGCACGGATCGGTGTGGGTGCTGCCACTGTCGATACTATTCTGACCACCGAACACTTCCTGCCCGGCGCCCGGGTTGAAGGCCGCATAGACGTTAAAGGGGGTGATGTGGAACAGGAAATTTCCGCAATCACCCTGAAGCTGATGACCAATGCCAAAGTTGAAAGCGACGACACCGTCAGCTACGTCGCACACCCGATTAACCAGTTTCAGGTGACGGAAGCGTTCACTTTGAAGCCAAACGAATCCCGCAGTATGGACTTCAGTTTCGACCTGCATCCGGAGACGCCGATTACCGTACTGGACACCCACAACAACCAGTGCCAGGTATGGGTGGAAACCGCACTGGATATCGACTTTGCTGTCGACCCTACCGACCGCGACCCAATGCACATTCACCCGCCACAGGCCGTCACCTACTTCATTCAGGCCATGAACGCCTGTGGCTATGGCATGGTAAAAGCCGATGTGGAAAGTGGCTTCCTGCGGGCCAATAACTTCCGTTCACACTCCGGCTGCTATCAGGAAATTGAATTCCGCCCCGGCGGTTACGGTTCAATGTTTGGCAGCATCCAGGAAGCGGAACTGTCATTCATCCTGACACCGGACACCACCCATGTGCTGATTGAGCTGGACCGTACTTTTGCCGGCGATGGCTACCGGGAAATCAGCGTCAGCAACGACGCCAGCTACGCCCAGATTGAAGGGCAGATCAAAGCCCTATTGGCCTGAGCGACTGACACTCCAAAGCAAAAAACCGGGCGCATGGCCCGGTTTTTTTTGTGTTTAAGCATTAGCAGCTGAATTTATACCTTCAGTTTTTCCAACTGCTCATTCAGGTTAGCAACCACCCGGGTCATGTCCTGACTGACCACCTCAACCTGCGATACCTGATCCGCCATTTCACCGGCAGCATCGCCGATCACTGAAATATTGCGGTTAATGTCCTCACCCACCTGACTTTGCTGTTCCACCGCGGTAGCCACCTGAGTGGCATTATCGGAAATAGACACCAGACTCTCAGTGACCTTCTCAATCATGCTGAAGCACTCCGCCGCCTCGCCGGCAACCGTATTCACCCGCTCCCGGTTATTACTGATCTGCGCCACCGATGCACTGACATCTTCCTGCAGGGTGCCGACCAGCGCACCAATCTCTTCCGTTGCCTGTTGGGTTCTGGCAGCCAGCGTGCGAACCTCATCCGCGACAACCGCGAAGCCCCGCCCCTGATCACCGGCCCGGGCCGCTTCAATCGCCGCATTCAGCGCCAACAGGTTCGTCTGATCGGCAATCGAGCGGATGGTCTCAACGATGGTATTGATGCCTTCACTGCGCTCCGCCACCTGCGTGATCCGTTTACTGCTCAGGGCCATCTCATCCGCGGTCAGCTGAATTTGCTGCAGGTTCTGCTCAATGGCGTGTTTGGTCGCAACGAGATCCTGACTGGAATTCTGGGCCTCATTCGCGCTGGCAATGGCAAAGTCAGTCACCTGTGCGCTGCTGGTCGACATCTCCTCCATGGCCACCGCCACACTGTCGATCTGGCTGGCCTGCATCCCCACCGAACGGTTAGCATGATTTGCAGAGCCGCTTAACCGCCCGGAAAACGCCGCCAGCTCATCGGACTGCTGCTTAAACACCACAATCATATCCCGCAGCTTCTGCATGAACTGGTTGAACCCGTCGCGGATTTCAATCAGCTCTTTATGCTGGGCGATGTCCAGATGCTGGGTCAGATCCCCGTCACTGCTCACCAGACTCCATACCTTGTCACGCATCCGGTTAAGGGGATTGGTCACCGCCCGTACTACCAGATAAATCAGCAAGACAGCCAGCAGAATCAGGCCTGCCGACAAGGTCAGCATTCGGGTCATGGCGGTATCGATCCCCGTATTCAGATCCGACTGCAGCGCCAGTAAGTCTTCCATGATGACCGCATTCGGTACCGATATAATCAGTGGCCAGCGGGTGCCGGTCGCGTTGATCTGAATCTGGGCAACCGCCACTAAACGATCCTCCAGCTGTACAACCGCTTTCTCTGCGCCGGTATCCTGGCGGGCCAGCTCAGCATCCACCTGCGCTAACATTTCGGTTAATTGCGCCTCATAGGCAGTACTGGCCACAATGCGCCCCGCCGGGCTGATAATATGAATATCCCCGCGCCCTTCAAAAATAGATTTAGCAATCCGGGCAACCCGCTTCTGAATGGCCGGCAGGTTCAGGTCGGCCCCGGCGATGCCTACTGCTTTACCGCCACTGATTACCGGTGCCGTCAGAGTAGTCATCAATTCACTGACACCCGGTTCAATCTCATACAGATACGGCTCCAGTGCACAGCTTCCTGCTGACTCAAGGCTGCACAAATACCATTCAGACTCCCGCTGGCCAAACTCCGTCACGCCGGTGAGATAACGGCCATCAGGATCGCCTTCGTACTGCTGCAAGCCTTCATCCGTGCGTACCCAGTACAGCCCCAATGTACCGTCCTGGGAGCTACTGTGCAGACCACTGCCGATGCTCTGGGTATCCAGCCCGTCGTAACCGTTGGGCTCAAACTCTGAATACAGCGCACTGATATGCTCATTAGATACCAGACTCTGCTGTACCAGCTGCTGCACCTGCGTCCGGCTCAGGGGCTGCTCATCTCCCCCGCTGCTGGTCGCCGATAACACCGACGCCAGCGCCAGTGGAACATCAAAGGCCCGGTTTAAATAATCACTTACCTGCTGCGCCGAATCCGTCGCCATAAAGGCCAGCAATTCCGCAGCGCTTTCCCGCTGGCTGCTGCTGATGGCTCCCAGCGTGTACTGCCCGCTGCGCTTCATCGACTCAATGCCGGTTAACACCACCAGCGACTGCACCAGTAACAAAATTATTCCCGCCGCCAACAGCAGCTTCCGCTTCAAACTCCAATGAGACATCTACACCACCCTTTATCTTTCTTATACAGAACAAGATCGCGGATCGACCGAACGCAAACAACGAGAATAAATTAATGCTATAGATAGGTTTTAGATATACCCCCTAGTACCTAGGTTTGAGGCACGCAGAGGGGAATTCAGGATGGGGAAAAAGATGTGCCCATCTTGGGGATGGGCTACTCCGAATGGCTAGAGCATCCCCACTTAGAGAAGATTTGTAGCAATAATTTTGCGTGCTGCTATATAGTAGCTCCTTGCTAATCCGTTAATCAGATGCGTAAGGAACTGCAGTGTTTATCATCGGCAAGGAATACAGGCGTCAAACAGAAATTCATGATGTATATGGTGGCCAAAGACAGGGAGGTATATCTACCCCCTCCGGCTTAAACCATATATTCATTTTCACTTCCGACAACGGCCAGCAATATGGCTATGAAGACAAGTATCGCAATGATGGTATCTTTCTATATACAGGAGAAGGACAAACTGGTGCGATGAAAATGCGTGGTGGCAATAAAGCAATTCTTGATCACGCAAAGCTAAATAAAGAAATACATCTATTCGAGTACACTCGCAAAGCTTACGTTCGTTACATCGGAACTGCTGATTGCCTTGGCTATCATGAAGAATCGCGACCTGATAAAACAGGTGACTCACGTAATGTTTATATTTTCCATCTTGCAATCAATAGTGACCATGATGGAATTGAGGCAGAGCCAAATTTTGAAATACCTGCTTCAAAAAACTTAAAGAAAAAAACAACAAAGCAATTACGCGACTTTTGTCTGCTCAACCCGCCAAAACAGTCTAATCGAGAGAAAAAACTGCAGTTTACATATGTTCGATCTGAAGCGATCAAGCTCTATGTAAACGCCAGATCAAGAGGCATATGCGAAGGCTGTGAAGAACCGGCACCTTTTAAAACCAACAAAGGCCCTTTTCTAGAGTGTCACCATATACACAGACTTTCGGATGGCGGCCCTGACCATCCTTTAAATGTGGCTGCACTTTGCCCTAATTGTCACCGTCGTGCTCACCACTCAATTGATGCTGTAGAGTTCAATAAGCTACTCATCAATAAAGTGACCCAACTAGAAGCATAACCTGATCTTTAGAAAGGACTCCCCATGAACATCCAACGCCACGGCATTATCCTCAACTGCGAACATTTCGACGCCTGTGTGGATTTCTACCGTACCCTGTTCGGGTTGCCGGTGATGTTTGAGAAACAGGAAGGTGATTTCCGACTCTGCTGTCTGGCGTTTGGCGAGAGTTACTTAATGCTGGAAACCGAAGGCCATGCCAAGCCTGCTGGTAAGAGCATTGCAGAAAGCCCGCACAAGTTGCGTTTTAACGTGGATGATATTCAAGCTACGCTGGCGGATGTACGGACGTTTGGGATAGATGCAGACATCACCGTGACAGACTGGGGATCGGTGATTAACATTTGCGATCCGGACGGTAACCGGATCGGCATCAGAGATGAGGCGAGCTTTGCGCTGTAACTGAAGGGTTGGTTTTTAACGCTTCGCAGTGAAACGGGGCCGGTATAACGGTCCCAGAATCCGGGCAAAGGTGCCGTCCTGCTTCATTGCATTCAGGTGGATGTTAATTTCCGGCAAACGCGCCACCAGAAACGATTGCTTCGACACCCCAAAACGCAGCACTGTGGTAAAAATCGGCTTTTCCGCAAAACGGATATTTGTGTAGTCTTTATCCTTCAGCAGGCTGACACCGTTGGAGTACAGCAAGGGCGTCAGCTCCACTCTGCCCTGCGCTAACATCTGCAGGTTTTGCATATCCGTCGCGGATTCACTCACTCGCAGACGCTGTTCCTGCACCGCGTCCCGCCAGTTATCTCCGTAGTTATAACCCCGTACTGCACGAATGGAATAGTCCTTCAGATCCGCCCAGTTCTGCCAGCCGAAATACTTATATGTATCCAGTGAATAGGCCAGCAGAATCGGGTCGCGGTAGACCGGCACGGTGAATACCATATAAGGCGCCCGGGCCGGATGTTCCGATACCATTGGCAGCAGATCTGCCCTGCCGTTTTCTATCAGCTTTAAGGCCCGGCGCCAGGGGGCATACTGGAATTTAACCGGCACATTCAGACGGTTAAACAGCTCCTCGATGATCTCGATAGCGTAACCACGGGTAACCTGTTCCTGTTTATCATCATCAGCGATCTGCCAGGGCGGCCAGTGTTCCACAACGATCCGAGCTACCGGTTGCTCGGGATTATCTTCCGTACCATTGCTGAACGCCGGCATTGCATAACACAACACTGCAGCCAGGCATAAACGAAATACAAAGGGAAAAAGAGATGAGAAAAAAGAACTAACAGCTAACCGGAACAACACAGACTCACACAGCACACCAGGCTTACGACTTTTTAGTGAACAAAAAATAGCCAGCCAATCAAACGAAGGCAGGCATTATAATGATTCAGCCGCAAAGGTATAGCGGTAAATCCACCTGAATGCTCCAGTTTGTGTTTGTCTGTTTGAAGTGTGCCTGGCAGATAAGGTTAAGCCGCTGATCTGCATGAGCCCTTGCTTGCTCAGTACAGATCGGCACTTAACAACCGCGTTTAACGGATTTACGCCGGTTATTCATGGCGATACCAGAATAACCGGCACGTACTATTGGGCAGTGATTACACCACGGTTATTACTTTGGTGGCGTACTGATCCGGCAGACTACTCCATTGCTGAATCCGCACCGGGTCAGGGTCGCTGTCCGCCGGGTTTCGGTCATACTGCGCGGGCAGCGAATCCCACTCATCCACCGCGACCATAAAGTATTCATGCCCATCCAGCTGTGCCTTACCGGAAAGCGCTTCTTTCAGCCGGGCTTCCACGATTGCTTCATCACTGCTGAAGGTTACGCTGTATCCCCCGGAGAACTCCCTGATATGCTGGCCGGCCTGCTTTTTCAGGGTTTCTATATGTTTGGCACCTTTGGCAAAATCAGCCTTCAGAGCATCATTCCCAGATGGCTCCAGCAACTGCAGGAACCGGTAAGGGTGGGCGGCAAAGCCAGAATTCATGGTCAGCGAGGCAATCACCGGCGTGGCGATAACAGAGTTTTGGAACCATTCCGAAAAACGCTTATGGTCCTTCAGCTTATTGCTACTGTTTGAACGGTTACGCCACATCTGCTTGGCGTCTTCCAGAACCGCAGTCACCTTAAACTTCTGCACCAGGCTCTCTACCAGATTAAAAATCTTATTGAAGATGCTGGTCACAATGCTGAAGATCATGCCGGCACTGCCACCGGCCCCGGACACATCAGCCGCAATGCTCAGCCCAAGGCTGGTCGATGAAATCGCCAGGCCTTTCGCAGCACTGGCAATACCGGCCACCGAATGACGGGCCAGCGCGTTGGCGATGACCGACGGATGCCCGCCCAGTAACTCAACGCCATAACCGCTGTAGCATTGCTCGATCAGCATTTTAGATTTCAGAAAGGCTTTCTTAGCATCGGCGTACATGCCAGCGGCGGTTTTCACATAGCCCCAGCCCGGAATCGCTGCAGATAACCCCGTAGCAAAGGTATTCGCCCCCCAGATAACAAAGTCCGTGAGGATTTCCATCATCTGCATATTCACGCCATAGCGCTTTTTCACCGCGTCCAGCATCATGTAAAAGAAGTCACTGATGAGCTGTTTCAGTTTGGCTTTCAGCTCAGATACCCCGTCGATGACGGTATTAGCCGCCCCTTTTACTTTTGCCAAAGCTTCGCTTTCCTGCAGATACGACAGGGCAGAGTCTTTCATATCTTTCAGGGGGCTTTTATCGATCAGTTGGCCGGCAGCGTTAATTCCCATGCTGTAAGCCGCTTTCTGGCCAGCAATAAAATCCTTCGCGGCGGTGGTGTTCACCACCAGCGTATTAAAGGGTGAAGCGCTGAACGAACGTACCCGGGTCATATCCGTATGGGCCAGTGAATAGACTATTCCCAGCCGGGCATTGGCTAGTTCATCGACCTGAACACCCCCGGCTGTATTCTGTGTATTGCCAAACATGGCATCCTGAACTTTGCGTTTATAAACATGAAATGGCATCGCAGTTTTCCTGGCTGGTTATCGGGTTAAATCACTCTCGGAATCAAACGGACAACAAGCACAATCATGATGCGCTTACCTGAGATTGGGACGCACTTTATCCAGAAAAACTGAAACGAAACTGAAGTAAATCTAAGGCAAATAAAATTAATCCCTGTATTCACAGACAGTTAGAAGCTAGCGGAAATTTATCGCCGACCAGCACACTACCCAAGTTGGGTAATGGATCGCTGGTTATATACCCCTTAGCTCCATAGACTTGTTCGGTCGCTGTCAGTCCTAACCCCCCCGTCAGCCTGACGGCGACTTCATGTAAAGTTACGGATCGCAATTCCTTTGTTGAGCACATGGACTGTGCACATGAGCCCTGCCTTAACCAACTGCCATGGATACCTGATGGCAGCCGGTACTTTTCTTTAACTGCCCATAAGCCTTACACTGCCAGCACAGTGAATCTGCCATTTAGCACTGCCATTTTTCTGCTCAATAAACAGAAGCCACCCATGAAAAAACTATCTTTTGTACCTCTGCTGTTTTCAGCCCTGCTTTGTAGCCCGTCAGCTTTCGCCACGGACGCTGCCGACACTCTGGTGGTCAATGCCATTGTGTATGCGGATCAGCCCGCTGAAGCCATCGCCATAACAGATGGCAAGATCACCTTTGTTGGCAGCAATCAGCAGGCCAGAGCATTACAGGGCAACCAGACAGACGTACTGGATATGGAAGGTGCAATGGTGTTGCCCGGCTTCATTGATAACCATAACCATGTGTTTGAAGCGGCGTCAGAAGCCGGCGGCAGCTGTGAACTGAGCCCGGACGAGGACCTGAACGGCCAGATCCCCTATCTGGAAGCCTGCGCCGAACAGGCAGAACCGGGGCAATGGCTGATTGGCTACGGATTCTCACTGGAAATGATTCTGGATGGAAAAGCGAACGCACAGACCCCGCTAAGCTTACTGGACGAATTTTTCCCGGATCAGCCGGTAATTCTGATGGAGCAGACCTCCCATTCCATGTGGGTCAACTCCACTGCTCTTGAGCAGGCAGGCATTACAGCCAGCTCTCCGGAGCCACAGGGTGGCAGGCACCTTAAAGACCCAGACAGCGGCGAATTAAACGGCATTTTGCTGGATAACGCCGGTGACATTGTTATGGAGCTGGCCTGGAATAACCTCAACAATGTTTTCCAGCGCAGCTACAACGGCCTGCTGGATGGCCTGTACATTGCCTCTGAACACGGCATCACCACCATTGGCGACGGCCGGATGTACTGGCAGCGTGGCTGGTATGAGGTGTGGCAAGCCGCCCGGAAAAACGGCGACCTCACCGCCCGGGTATCTTTGCGGCCCTGGATATATCCGGAAGGTGAACCAGCAAAACAACTGGCATTTCTGGAGCAGATTCAGAGTCGTCAACCAGACAGCCTATTGATCGTCGATCAGGTGAAGATGTACAGCGATGGCATTCTCACCAACGCCACTGCCAAGATCATCAGCCCCTACCGCGACAGCTTCGTTGACGATATGCCCTACGGCCTGAATTATATCCCCCCGGAGGATATGAAGCTCTGGCTCAGCGAGCTGAATAAAATCGGCTATGGCGCACACATACACGCCATTGGTGACGGTGCCGTCCGCGAATCACTGAATGCCATCGAAGCAGCCCGCCGGCAAGGGTCCGATCAGGACTATTCCCTGACCCATGTGGAAATGATTCAGAACTCAGATATCAAGCGCTTCAAACCGCTGAACGTTACTGCGGATTTTCAGATAGCCAGCAGCGTTGGCAATCATGACTGGGCAATTCCGTTTATCGGCAGAAAACGCAGCCACCAGCTGATGCAGTTACGACCGATCTACGACGCCGGCGCTAACCTGACCCTGAGCAGCGACTGGAATGTGAACGATATCAACCCGTTAGCAGGGATCAGCACCAGCATACAAATGGGTAAACGGGGCATGCCGGACATTTACGCCGCCATTGATGCCTATACCATCAAGCCCGCCATTAGCCTGGGGCTAGACGATATCACCGGCAGTATTGAAGTAGGAAAATCAGCAGACTTAGTGGTACTCAGTGAAGACATCACTCAGATTGCGCCGGCGAAGGTTGCCGATACCCAGATTCTGATGACGATTTTGCAGGGCGAAATTGTTTACGAAGCTGAAGACTAAAGCCTGAAAGGCAGGGAAAAGCGGGAAGAACGGAAAAGACAAAACAGCAGGGAGCACAGACAGCCCCCTGCTCAGCATACTCTTATGCGCCGTAGATCACGTATACCTTGCGCAGGGTTTCATGAACGGTCCAGTTGCCACACCAGCCCACCGGGAAAACGGCACTTGAACCGGCAGTCAGCTCTACTGGCTCACCACCATCTTCAACAACTGTCATCCGTCCGGACAGAACATAAATCACTTCACCGCGGGTCATGAATTCCCAACGGGACTCGCCCGGCTCACACTCCCAGGTACCGGATTTAATGTTCTGCTCTTCAGTATGGAAAAATACCTGGCTGCGGGTCGTGATCTCACCGGAAAGTGGTTCAGCGGTTGGTTGTGCCAGCGGGGCTTCATTCAGATCTTCTGCTGCAATCTCTGCGGCACGGTAAGTAATGGTCATAAAACAAATTCCTGTCGATTAATGTTGCCTGCAAGGTAACACTATGGCCACAGGGGTATTTGCTTGTTTGCGGCAGCGGTTACATCCACCTATAAAAAAAAACGCCGACATAACGCCGGCGCCTTAAAGACAAGAACCTTTATAAACTGGTTTCATAATAGATTTCCCGCAGAGCATTGTCCCGTGCCCTTCTGAACAGCTCTTCGGCAAGTTCATGGGGTAAGGCTAACCGATTGTCAGTTTCACTCAGCGCGATTGGCTGCAGGTCTTTATAACGTACCGATTTAACCTGGTACTGTTTCATTTCCTTCGCCGTCAGACTGATCAGCACCAGCGGATAGCATTCACTCTCCCGGCAAATATAGTCCGATCCGGAAAGTGCTTGGGACCCAATTTTCACTCCCTTCCAGGCAACACCTTTTTTCACCGAGTAATCATCACTCGCGTGCACCAGACCAGCAACCAGAACCAACATTAAAAGACAGTAACGCATAACTATTCCTCCACGTCATTATCTGACTGAAACCTGTATACGCAAGTTGGCAACATACGGTTCAGTACAGCCTCTGCGGAAGACCTCAGTTAGAGTCCGCAAATTTCGCCCGCTGCACCCGTTCCTTACTGCGCTTGAACAACACATCCGCCAGATCTTCCGGCAGGGTAATCCGGTCACCATCAGTAGACGTCGCGACCTTTTGTAAAGAACTGAACTTCAGTGAAGTCAGCTGATAACGTTCCTTCAGCTGGCGGGACACAGGAATGTTCTTAAACAGCGGATAACACTCATAATTACGACAAATATGATCAGCACCGGACGGTGAAGATGAACCAATTTTCACCCCTTTCCAGTTGATCCCTTTCTTCACTGTGTAGTCTGCACCCGCATTGGCAATACCGGCAACGAGAGCCAGAATCAGAAAACTGTAACGCATAAATCACCTCCACAAAAAAATGTGTTCCGAGCGTGTAGCACATGATTTTCTAGACAGTACAGATCTGTAAACGTTCAGGGCCGGCAAGGGAACAAAGCGCTATAAGCATAGTTCCCCTGCGGCTTTCAGAGGCGGTCACTCAAGTTTCTTTAGGGCAAAAATGACTGCTGATCAGCAGTTGACAGAGTGGCCCGATGAACAGGAAAGTGTTTGGTTCATCGGGGGAATTTCTACTTACCCAGCGCAGTCATTCATCATGCTTTGGAATGTATCTGTAAATTGCCCCACATGATATCCGTCCATGAGTGCATGATGGACATGAATCGAAACCGGCATCAGTTTTCGGCCATTCTCTTCATGCAACTTCCCAAATGAAATTTTGGGACAGCTGTCAGGAAAACTGAAACTCCTGGCGTGTGACAGCCCAGTAAAATTGAGCCATGGTAACGACGAGTAATGGATGACATTTGCACCCGATGATGCGGGCACTAGGCCGGTACTGTTTTTGACCTTTTCAATTTCTAACGTCGCCGTTTTCTCAAATTCGCTGAAATCTTCGTGGTAATCCATGTACGAAAACCCGAATGTTTCGTCCGGGCGAAGGATGGTTGCCGCGCAATTGATCTGATCAAAAACAAGAACCCTGTCGTCTTTCATACGATATCTGAAAGGCTCTATGGCATTTGCAGCACATAGTGACCGATGGAGGTAAAAGAGGAAAAATGAAATATTGTGCTGCTTGCAGTAGAGATAAGCATCGGTGCAATCAATTTTAACCGTGACACCATAAAAAGGTTCTTCAAACTCTTTGAAAAACTCAAAGTGTTCCTTGCGGTTCCAGTTACTGATATCCAGTTCTTTATACATTGGCCCACCTTAAGGCGTAGAAACTTTTTTCAACTTAACTACATTCTGGTATTTCAGACCACTGGCTTGCCTGCTCATGCGCTCAGCTTGTTTGGTAAGCTTGTGTGATAAGCAACATGAATTGCCTCAGCCCTTTTTAATCAATAAGTTGCTCATGATTACACAATATTATCCGCTCGTCTCAATGGGTACGGGCCATGGCAGATCAGCACGAAAACCATCGAAACAACTGCTATAAAAACGCAGTAAAAACGCGTAATGATGAAGCCTGCCCAAACAACAGGCGAAAAAAAAGCAGATCCTAAGATCTGCTTTCTCTGTTCAAGCGAGTATCAGTTATTAGATAACAACGATGTTCTCAGCTTGTGGGCCTTTCTGGCCTGCAGTAACAGTGAATTCAACCTGCTGGCCTTCAGCCAGAGTTTTGAAACCTGTACCCTGGATTGCAGAGAAGTGTGCGAAAACGTCTGGACCAGATTCCTGCTCGATGAAACCAAAACCTTTAGTTTCGTTGAACCACTTAACCGTACCGGTAGTTTTAGACATAATAAATATCCTGAATTTTAAATTTAATTTGTGCCCACATTAACAGGCGATAATCGCATAAAAAATAGACTGAAACTTAAAAACTGCAGGACCAGGCTTACGAATAAAACTGTGAAATGTAGATTTGTAAATAAAAGACTTCTTTCTAGCTGCCGCAGACTGTATAGAGATCCATGCGTATTGTCCAGTAATTCTTGGGTAAAACTTAAGAAAATTTTAAGTACAAACAATCACCTATATAATCAGCCAGCCAATCCCCCCGGCCAGCCGCCTATCTCCGGCAAAAATACACATCAAACGCAACGTATTCCACTCAGGACAAAGCCACACTGAACACCTCCAACCGGCTGTATTTAATGTGTTTTTTACGTGCTTTTGAGATGCTAGCCCGGCCCCTCAGCCAACGCCTGCTGATAGCGTTCAGCAAAATGCGCCTTCAGCCATTCCATCAGCACCCTCACCCGGTGTAACTGGTGCCTTAACGGCGGACACACCAGCGTCAGTTGCGTCTCTTCCGACCAATCCGGTAAAACTTCCGTTAACCTGCCCTGCCGTAAGTCTGCCTGAACATACACGTCCGCCAGGCGGGTAACCCCTAAGCCGGCCAGCGCGGCCTGCCGCATCACCCGGCCACTGGTGACTTTAATGCCCTCGGCCACATGCACCGTCTTGCGGGTTTTGCCTTTGCTTAACGTCCAGGTATCCACACTGCCACGGATCAGCGGCAGGCTTTTCAAATCATCCGGTTCGGCTATGTCATGGTTTGCCGCAATAAATTCAGGGCTGGCCACATAACGGGTTGTCACGGAATGCAGCCGACGGGCTATCAGGGTGGAATCCGGCAGCTCCCCCATACGCATCACCAAATCGTAATGGCTGGCTATCAGATCCACATGGATACTGGAAAAATCCAGATCCACCCGAATACCCGGATGCTGGCGCTGAAACTCAATGATCAGAGGTGCCAGTACCTCTTCCCCTACCGGCCCGCCAACGGCGTTCATACGGATTTCACCCTTCAGCTCATCAGTCGACTGGCTGGCCCACTCCGCAGCAGAATCCAGCTGCTGCATGGCAATTTTGCAGCGCTCGTAATACCCCTGGCCGATCTCCGTGAGCCGTAATTGGCGGGTGGTGCGGTACAGCAACTGCACACTCAACGCCGCTTCCAGCTCGGTCACCAGTTGGCTCAGGTTTGCCTTCGAGAACCCGGACACCTCAGCCGCCGCGGTAAAGCCGCCATGTTCCGCCACATATAAAAACGCGCGTATACCCCGCCAGGAAATATTGTTCATATAAACCAAACAATGTTTTCAGATTAGTGATATTTATCACACTAATGCCAATCCCTACCATGTGCAACATCCAACGACACTTACACAAAGGACACGCACATGACTCAGTCACTGGTAGTTATCACAGGCGCAAGCTCAGGCATTGGCGCTGCAATGGCAAAACACTTCTCCGCTGCCGGCCATCCACTGCTGCTGGTTGCCCGCCGCATCGACAAACTGAAAGCACTGGAATTGCCTGACGCCCTGTGCCGCCAGGTAGACATGACCGACGCAGCAGCCTTTCGTGCAGCGGTAAAAGATGCCGAAGCCATTTACGGCCCGGTGGACTGTCTGGTGAACAACGCTGGCTTAATGCTGCTGGGCCAGATCGACACCCAGGACCCGCAGGAATGGCAGCGTATGTACGACATCAACGTGCTGGCTCTGCTCAACAGCATGCAGGCCGTACTGGGCGATATGAAAGCCCGTAACGGCGGCACCATCATTAACGTCAGCTCCATTGCCGGTAAGAAATCCTTCCCGAACCATGCGGCTTACGTGGGCACCAAGTTTGCGGTATCTGCCATGAGCGAAAACATCCGTGAAGAAGTGGCCGACAGCAACGTGCGCATCATGAGCATTTGCCCTGGCGCCGTAGAAACTGAACTGCTGGGCCACACCACTTCACAGGAAATCATCGACGGCTATGAAGACTGGAAACAGGCCATGGGCGGCGTACTGGTAGCAGACGACATCGCCCGTACCGCAGCCTTCATGTATGCCCAGCCACAGGGCGTGAACATCCGCGACGTGGTGATCACTGCCACCCGCCAGCAGCCGTAATCATTCCCTGTTAACAGATAACGCTGTATCCATTCTGCCGGAACGGATACAGCCCCCTGCCGGACAACAACCGATATACCAGGAACCAGCCCACCGGGCTGAAGTAACAATAAACAACAACGCGGGTATGGATACCCTTTCCGGAGTTACACCATGATTAAGCAATTCATCAAAAACAAAACCGCCCCACTGCTACTGACCACCCTGATGACCACCTCAGCCGCCACGGCTCAGGCTGAAACCTGGCAGCTGGCATGGAAAATCAGCGACCTGCCTAACCCTGAATCTGTCATCTATAACCAGCCCCGTGATGTGCTGTTTGTGTCTAATCAGGCACTGGGTGCACAACCCGGCGAAGCTTCCATCAGCATGCTAAGCACCAATGGTGCCGTGATCGATAAAAACTGGATCACCGGCCTGAATGAGCCCAAAGGCATGCACATTGTGGGCGACAAACTTTACGTCAGCGACGTCACCGAGCTGGTCGAAATTGACATTTCTGAAGGCAAAATCAGCCAGCGTTACCCGGCGGAAAATGCCAAATTCCTTAATGATGTGACCGCCGACAGCGATGGCAATGTATATGTCTCAGACATGTTCACCAGCGCTATATACCGCCTGAATACCAGCAACCAGTTACAGTTATGGCTGCAAAGCCCCAAACTGGAAAACCCAAACGGCCTGCTGGTACAGGGTAACAAACTGCTCGTAGCCGGCTGGGGAAAATTTAACGACGGTAAACCACTGGAAGCGCCACACGGCAACCTGCTAAGCGTATCCCTGCAAAACAAAGCCATTGCCAAAGTAAGCACCGAAACCCTGGGGAATCTGGACGGTCTGGTGCCTCACGGCGACGGTGAATACTTCTTATCAGACTGGGTCGACGGTGCGGTGCTGAACTACTCCACCAAAACAGGCCTGCGGAAAATCATCGACACCGACCGCAGCTCCGGCGACATCGCTTATCTGGAAGATCAGGGATTACTGCTGGTACCCATGGCACTGCAAAAAGAAGTACGGGTTTACAGCCGCAGACACATGACAACGGATCTGGGCGTACGCCGTGACGGCAGCTATTACACCCGTCTGGAATGGGCCAGCCATACACTGGACACCCCACTCTATTGGGCAGCCAACATCAACGATGATGACACCGCCCGCAACAGCGGCAGCTGGGGTGCTCCGACAACTGGCCCAGCAGATGCGGTACTGAGCTTCTTCGGCGAAACTCAGGCAGTAAAACGCATCCGCATTTTCCATAACGTGGGTGCCACAATCAGCCCGCTGGATGAACTGGCGAAAACCGTTAACATCTACCTTTCAGACGATGCGGATCTGCAGCGGATTGGTGACAAAACTGCCTCACTGGAAGACTACACTTGGCAACAGGTGGTAGACGCCACCATGGAACAACGGGAAGGCTGGTTCGAATTTGAACTGCCAAAACCGGTGCATGCCCGCTACGTGCGGCTGCAACTGGCAGAAAACTTCGGCACACCGCCAGACCGTTCATTCGTTGAAACCAGTGAGATTAAGCTTTACGGGGAATAAAAACCTGAGGAAAACTACCCCTTAGCGGTTAGCGTGAGGCAAAAAAACAGCAGGCATTAGGTGCCTGCTGTTTTTATAAGCGTGAGGGAGATCCCCCTAAACAGACGCACTAGTCAGACAAACTCACTCGTTTACCCTGCCGTTCCCAGGCCGGTTTATCGAAGAACTCAAAATCGCCCTTTTCCTGAGCCTCAGCCATGCGTTTCTGATAACGCTCATCCAGCGTCATCCCGAATGCCGACATATGCTGACGCTCAATAATGTCTTCAAGATCCTTCGTCGTAACCACTTCCGTGATGACACCGGCTTCCATGAATGCCTTAATACCAGCGTTCTCCACCTCATCCGCCACGCCGGTATCCCTGACGGCCATATAAAACCGCATTAAACGCAATTCCAGTGCTGCGATGTAATTTGTTCTTTGGGTATCCATAAACGGCCTTAATTCAAAATCTGATCAACGGAGCATACAACAACAAAATCGGTATGTTGACCCGCTGCCTGACAGCGAGTTATTTCACATGCTGCTCAACAAAGCTGTTTAGTTCAGACACTGAGCGGATCACATGCAACGACTTATTCGTCGAAAGCTTCTCTACTCTCTGCAGAAAATCATCGTTCCAGAACTTCGGGCAAAGCTTTAGCACCTTATAACTTTGCAACGAGCCTTTTAAAACCGAACTGCCTTCAGGCCAGCCCTCCGGCTTTCTGAAAACGCCTTTCAGCAGCCGCTTGGTCACCAGCCAATAGGTAACCCAATACGGCAACTCGATATACACTAGGGTATCCGCTTCTTCTAAGCGGCGGTTAAAAGACGCCTGCGAACTCAGCGGGCCAAAGCCTTCAATTATCCATTCATCTGAAGCAAGAATCTTATCGTGAACCGCCTCGTAAGCCTGCCGATCAACCTCTTGTCCGTTGGGCTGATACAACAGTGAATCAACCGGATACAGCGAAATGCCGGTAGCCGCCGCCAGCTGTTTACTTAATGTGGATTTACCATTGGCGGGCTTACCAAATACAGCCACCTTCTTCATGTTTGCTCCTCCTTGCCGGATAAATTCCCCGGAGGCAAAAACAGAAAACCCGCCTCTGGGGCGGGTCTGATAAATGTTCACGCATCACGAAACCCACCATTCCTATGGAATGATGATAATTCGAACTGCCTGTTGCGTGAGATATGTAGTCATGCAGTTATCCTGATGCACGTGAAATTCCATGTCAACCGCCCGACTTAAAACAGGTCAAACAATCGCCAACAATTACGCTGGTTTCTTCCCACGGCCAAGTGCATCCATAAACTTGGTAAACCGCCGCTGCCGGGTTTCAGGTTTCTTAGCACTGATTAAACCGTGGGCAATCACATACCGGGCCGACTTCGTGAGGGTTTTGTAAAAGGCTTTCGCCTCCGGCTGGCTGGCCAGCGCTTCGATAAAATCCGCTGGCACCTCCATCTCACTTGCCGTGTAAGCATTCTCCCACCGGCCGTCCGCCTGCGCTGCACGCACCTGTACCATCCCGGGCGCCGTCATCCGCCCTTCGCTGATCAGCCGCTCCACATGCGCCCGGTTCCTTTTCGACCAACTGCTGCGCGGCTTGCGGGGCGTAATACGTTGCACATAGGCCTGATCGTCAATGGACTTCTTAACTCCATCAATCCAGCCCCAGCAAAGCGCCTCAACCACCACATCATCCCAGGTGACACTGGCAATGCCTGACTGCTTCTTGAAGATCTTCACCCAGAGCTCTGTTTCAGTGGCGTGGTTGGCTTTGAGCCAGAGACCAAGGAGCTCCGCCGATTCGAAGGTTAAAGTGTTTGATGGGTTGGCCTGGGGCATTGGGTTGGGTTCTCTTAGGTGAAACAGTTCAGATACAACACGTATTTGAACGGGATCTTTTTTCTGATTTTTACAATTTTAAAAAAACAAACAACCAAGCTATTTTCATTAAGTGCTTGTTCCTACATGTGTGCCGAGCTTCAGGCCACCAGCATTCTTTGCATGGTAATTACCGCCCGTCTGCAACCGTAACCCGACCTTCTCAGGTGTCCAGAAAACATCAACCCCAAAGGTCTGCTTATTATCAGAATATGGCCCTGCCAGGTAAAACAGGGCTGCGATATTCAGACCTGATCAGGCCAATGCTTACACAGAAAGAACGAAAATAACCCCGCCGAATAAGGCACTTTCAGCTTTGCTGATGGCGGGCCATAAAGCGTTTTATTTCGTTTTCCGACGGGGCGATACCTGTAAAGTTTTCCACATATCCCGGTGTACGGAGCAAGCGTTCTTCAATGGTGTCATCGATCATCATGGATATGTAACCCACCTGAGTGAAATACACCGTGTGCGCACGCACGTCAGCCTGTTCAGGGCTGAAGTTGAAGCGTAAAAACATGTCCCGGATCGCATTAATCCGGTCCTGATCGGTTTCTTCCAGAATCTTCTTCAGTGCCTGAGACTGCTGCGCCCAGTTCCGGATCGCAAAATCCATATGGGAGTCGAACAATTCAACATCAAACCAACAATCAAACAGGTTAAATACCGCTTCGCCGATTGTTTCTGCATACTGGCGGGTTTGCCTGAGCATATTTGCAGTATTCTTATCCTGCCAACGCTGAATCAATGCGTTGAGCAGCGCATCACGGTCTTCAAAATACCAGTAGAAACTGGTGCGTGACATGTTCAGCTGTTTTGCCAAAGGCATGACCTTGACCGACTCCACTCCCGATTTAATCAGCATCTGGTAAGCAGCATCTAACCATAGTTCTTCCGAACCGCGCGGGTTTGTGTGTTTAGAAACTTCAGCCTTGCTCATCAGTTACTTAATCCATAAAAATTTAAGAGTCGGGAAAAATCACCGGCGCAGATTGTACCTCATAGAAGTACTGACTACTGAATTGTTAACCGGACATCAGACTGATTTTTTATTGTCAGACGATAGTACGCCCACCGCAATGCATGCAACAGCCATCTTCATAACACGCCGTCAGTGCACGCAACAACCCTCTTCAGCCTGCCCACGCTCAGTATCTTTTCAGGATTTCCTCCCGCTTACCGTCTGCTTTTACAAAGGCAGGCGTTAAAAACTACTCATTTGCGACATACCGGCTTCAGACTTGCCCATTAACCACGCATCGAAATACATAGGTGCAATCTATATCAACACTTATGTAGTCTTAATTGACACATGTGTCGAACAAGTTAATGTTTGGTCATTATATGTTCGAATTATCAGGGCTAAATACTTATGACCATGCTTACAGATTCAGACACCGTCAAACACACCAGGCGGCGTGTAAAACGCGACTCCCGGCGTAAAGCCAGAGTTCCCAATCAACATCTGGAAGTGCCTTATATCCAACGGAATATAAGGCCGTACGAATTACTCACCGAAGCAAACCTGGATAAAATTGAGGCGGCAACCGATCAGATCCTTTCTGAGATCGGCATTGAATTCAGAGACGACCCGGTAACCGTCGAACTGTTTCGTGAAGCTGGCGGCCACGTTACCAAGCTGGCCGGCGAAACCTGGAACATTAAATTCGAACCGGGTCTGATTCAAAAACTCGTTTCCACCGCACCCGAAACATTTACCCAACACGCACGAAACCCAGCCAACTCTGTCGTGATCGGCGGGGATACAACTGTATTTGCCCCATCTTATGGCTCGCCTTTTGTGATGGATATGGATAAAGGCCGGCGCTACGGCACCATCAGCGACTTCGAAAACTTCATCAAACTGGCGCAATCAAGCCCATGGTTACACCACTCCGGCGGAACCATCTGTGAGCCGACTGATTTACCGGTTAACAAACGTCATCTGGACATGGTCTATGCCCACATACGCTATTCCGACCGTCCCTTCCTGGGTTCAATTACCGCCCCGGAAAGAGCCGCAGACAGTATCCAGATGTGCCGGATACTCTTTGGCGAAGAATTTGTGAACAATCACTGCGTCATCATGGGGAATTTCAACTCGACCTCCCCTCTGGTTTGGGATGGCGTCTCAACGATGGGCATCCGTACCTATGCAGAAGCCGGGCAGGCATCAATCCACCTGCCGTTTCTGATGGGCGGGGCCGTCTGTCCGGTTACGATTCCGGGCGCTATCGCTCAGAACCTGGCAGAAACACTGGTTGGCTGTGCTTTGACTCAGCTGGTTCGTCCTGGCACCCCCACCGTGATGGGATCATTCATTACCTCCATGTCGATGCGCAGTGGCAGCCCCACCTTCGGTACGCCGGAACCTGCACTGGGCAGCCTGGTAATGGGCCAGATGTCCCGGCGCTTTAAACTCCCTTTACGTTGCGCCGGTAACTTCTCAACTTCAAAAGTTGCCGATGCGCAGGCAACCGGTCAGGGGGTGATGTCTATGCTCTCAGCCGTCCAGAGCGGCGCGAACTTCATTCTGCATTCCGCAGGATTCTTGGACGGTCTGCTGTCGATGTCCTATGAAAAATTTGTCATGGATACCGACCTCTGTGGCGCACTGCATGCTTACCTGAACGGCCTCACCGTCGATGAAGACAGCCTTGGCGTTGAATCGCTCCGTGTCGGCGGCCCGGGTGAACATTTATTTGGTACGCCCCACACAATGTCCCACTACGAAACCGCCTACTGGGACAGCAGCCTGAACGACGACGCGCCTTACGAAACATGGCATGAAAACGGTGCTGAAGATGCGCTGTCCCGCGCCAACCGCCAATGGAAACAAACCCTGGCTGAATACCAGGCGCCGCCATTAGATGAAACCATCAATCAGGCATTGCTGGATTTCATGGCTGAACGCAAAGCATCCATGCCAGACAGCTGGTTTTAAATTAAGAGGTTTATATGTCAAACGATCCGTTACTCCAGCCCTACCAGCTAAAGCACCTTACGCTGAAAAACCGCATTATGATGACCAGTCATGAACCGGCCTACCCCGAAGACGGAATGCCAAAGGACCGTTATCGTAAGTATCACGAAGTCCGGGCAAAATCAGGGGTTGCCTTAACGATGACAGCAGGCTCAGCTGCCGTCTCCAAAGACAGCCCGCCGGTTTTCAACAACATTCTGGCGTACAAAGATGAAGTCGTCCCCTGGCTGAAAAACGTCGCCGACGCCTGCCATGAACATGACTGCGCAGTCATGATTCAGCTTACCCATTTAGGCCGGCGCACCGGCTGGAATAAAGGAGACTGGTTGCCGGTGGTATCACCTTCCCACCGCCGGGAAGCCTCCCACCGGGCATTCCCTAAACAACTGGAAACCTGGGACATTGACCGCATTGTCAAAGACTACGCGGATGCCGCCGAGCGTATGCAGGCAGCCGGGCTGGACGGCATAGAACTGCAGGCCTATGGCCATCTGATGGATCAGTTTTGGTCCCCCTTAACCAATACTCTCGAAGGGCCGTATGGCGGAACACTTGAAAACCGCCTGCGCTTTACCATAGAAGTCCTGAGCGCCATTCGCCAGCGGGTAGGCAACGAGTTTATTTTGGGCGTTCGCTACACCGCTGATGAACAACTGAAAGGCGGCATTAACGCCCGGGAAGGCATTGAAATATCGAAGTATTTACAAGACTCCGGCATGGTTGATTTCCTCAATGTAATACGTGGTCATATCGATACCGATGCAGGCTTAACAGATGTCATTCCGGTACAGGGCATGCCGGGGGCGCCCCATCTGGATTTTGCGGGTGAAGTCCGTCAGGCAACCGATTTACCAGTATTCCATGCCGCACGCATACCGGATGTAGCCACCGCCCGCCATGCGGTATCTGCCGGGTTGGTCGACATGATCGGCATGACCCGGGCACATATGGCGGACCCGCACATCGTCCGTAAGATTATGGCCGGTCAGGAAACAGATATTCGCCCCTGTGTAGGCGCAACCTACTGCCTGGACAGAATCTACCAGGGTGGCGATGCACTCTGTATTCATAACGCCGCAACGGGCCGGGAACTGACAATGCCCCAGGACATTGAACCTGCGGATGTGGTTAAAAAAATAGTCATCGTCGGTGCAGGTCCCGGCGGGTTGGAAGCCGCCCGGGTTGCCGCTGAGCGGGGCCACAAAGTCACGGTTTTTGAAGCCGCCCCACTGCCCGGCGGCCAGATTCGCCTGTGCGCACAAAACAAGCGGCGTCACGAAATGATCTCCATCATCGACTGGCGTATGGAGCAGTGTGAAAGAAGACAGGTTGAATTCCGTTTCAACACCTTTGCCGAAAGGTCCGATATTGAAGCCTTACAGCCCGACGTAGTCATCATCGCCACCGGCGGCTTCCCCGACACAGAAGTACTGGAACAGGGTAACGAACTGATGGTCTCCAGCTGGGACATCATTAGCGGCGATGTGAAACCCGGCAACAACGTTCTGATTTATGACGACGCAGGCGATCACGCTGGCCTGCAAGCCGCCGAAGTGATTGCCGCCAGCGGTGCCACAACCGAAATCATGACCCCGGACCGAAGCTTTGCCCCTGAAGTCATGGCAATGAATCTGGTGCCTTATATGCGGGAGCTACAAGCTAAGCGGGCAAAATTCACTGTCACCTACAGATTGCTCAGCGCCGAACGCGACGGCACAGAGATTAAAGCAACAATCGGTACGGACTACAGTGACCACACCTACCGGCAAAGCTATGATCAGATAGTGGTCAACCACGGTACATTACCGCTGGATGACCTGTATTTTGAACTGAAAGACATATCATCAAATTCAGGCGCAATGGATCAGGAAGCACTGCTGGCAGGTAAACCACAAACCTTTGCCGATAATCCACAGGGGCAGTTCCAGCTGTTTCGCATTGGCGACGCCGTGCATTCACGGAATACCCACGCAGCCATTTATGACGCCCTGCGGCTTGTGAAAGATATTTAAAACTCCGGGGACAGGTTTCTGTATGAACACACAGCTGAAACATATTTTTAAACCGCTCACGCTGCGCCATAAGACCCTGCGCAACCGAATTACTTTTGGCGCACATACCGCCAATATGGCTGAACAGGGGCTGCCCGGCGCGCGTCACCGGGGATACTATCTGGAGCGTGCCATCGGCGGGGCCGCAATGATCGTGGTTGAACCGATACCCGTTCATCCCACCGCAGTGTTAACAAGGGGGAATTTTAAACCCGGATGTGACTCTGTCATTGAACCGTTCCGGCAACTCACCGGGGCGTGTCAGGAACAGGGCGCGGTCATGATTCAGCAGCTGTATCATGTGGGCCAGCACGGTGATGCGGATAACTCCTTTGCACCCAACTGGTCCCCTTCCGGTATGCCCTCCTACCATGACTCTGACGGCAGCCACGCAATGACAGAGGCAGAGATTGAAACCATTATTGAAGCCTTCATTCAGGCAGCCAGACGCTGCCAGTTAGCCGGGTTTGACGGGGTTGAAATCTGGGCCGCATACCATGCTCTGCTCGATCAGTTCTGGACACCCTGGTCGAATAAACGGAATGACCGCTGGGGCGGCAGCCTGGAGAACCGGACGCGGCTGTCACGGCAAATATGTACAGGCATCCGTGAAGCCTGCGGGGACGACTTCATCATTGGCCTGGCGGTGAATGATGAACCCGATTATGACGTTGCCTTAAGCCGGGAATCGCTGGCTGAGATCATTGCCCGTCACGACCGGGATGAACTGATTGACTACGTTACCTGCGGCACCGGCAGCTATCTGGACTTCTACAAGCTCATGCCAACGGTTTTTTACCCGGAGAACATGGGGGCGGATCTGGCCACTGTCTTAAACTCAGCCGTCAGCTTTGCCCGGATACAGGCAGAAAGCCATATACGCACCCCTGAAAATGCCAACAATGTTATCGCTTCCGGGCAGGCAGACATGGTATCCATTGTGCGCGGACAAATTGCCGACCCGCACCTGGTGAACAAAGCACGGGAAAACCGGGTTGAAGATATCCGTAGCTGTTTGTCCTGCAATCAAATGTGCTGGGGCCGCCGCTCACGGGACTACTGGATATCCTGCCTGATCAACCCCTCTGCAGGCCGGGAATTCGAATGGGGCGGCGACCGCTTCAGCCTGGCACCGGTATCGCGCCGGGTGCTGGTTGTTGGTGGCGGGCCCGCCGGGCTGGAATGTGCACGGGTTGCCGCTGAACGGGGCCACCGTGTCACCTTATGTGAAGCCAGCGGTGAACTGGGCGGACAATTTCGCTTAGCAGGCATGCAGCCAAGACGCGGGCAAATCTTGCAGCTGATGGAATGGTACGCCACCCAGTTAGACAAACTCGGCGTAGACGTTCGCTATAACAGCCCGATGGGCAGTGATGAAATCTCGGAATTCTCCGCCGACGCCGTCGTACTGGCAACAGGATCACAACCTGCCGGTACCGGTTATCAAAAAGCACTGCCCCACCTGACCACCTTGCCCGGCGTTCATCGGGGGAATGTCTGGTCTGTCGAAGACGTCATGTCACGCCGGGCCCGCTTAGGCCAGCAAATCCTGCTGCTGGATGAAGGCGGCAACTGGCGGGGCTGCGGCACCGCCCTGCACCTCACCGAACAGGGCTATCAGGTAACGGTAATCACCCCGGACGCGATGGTCGGAAAGGAACTGTCACGCACTGCCGCAGACTACCCCCTGCGCAAAGCATTAAAGCGGGCAGGCGTAAAATTTATCGTCGAATCCGGCATTCAGGAATGGACCGCCAGCGGCGCGCGGATCATCAGCTTTTTAGATTCAGAGGAAACATTCATTCCTGCAGACTCACTGGTACTGGCAACCGCCAACATGGCAGATGACTGGCTGACTCAGGAACTGGCCGGGCACAACTCAGATGTTGAACTGCACAGCATCGGAGACTGCGTTGCTTCCCGACAAGCCCCCTATGCATTCCACGAAGGACGAAAGCTCGGCCTGCAACTGTAGGCCTATTACCCAAAGGCAAAAAACAAGACCTGACCCTATGGTTACTCAGAAGGCTCTTTAAACACTGAGCAAATAAAACCCGCCCCAGATATACACCAACGCCAAAGCTAACAAACGAAAATCAGGCTTAGCCGAACCAGAATCGGAAGCTTTCTGCTCCGGCTTTAACAGCCACTCAGCACTGTTACGCCAACCGGACTTACCCAGCATCAGATCAAAAACCTGCTTACAGCCCATGTATAACGGCAACGGCGAAACATACACGTGAAAAGTAAGATCACTCTGAGTGAACACCGTGTACACAAACATCACCACAAACAATCCTGCAGTGCTGAGAAGCCCAACAAGAGCAGCTACTTTCACCGGATCGGCCTGACCACTGTTCACCGTAAGAAACAGTTCAACCAGCCACAGACGAATACGGTTTATCATACTGTAAGGCATCCAGGCAGAAAGTTGTTCAGTGTTATTCCACTGGAGATAGTAGAAGGGAGAAGCATTTAGAAGCCTTAAGAACTGGAGGTAAAACTAGAACGTGTTAATAAAAGAAATTATCGAACCCAGTCAGAGACCCGAGCTGACGTATGTAATTACAGGGGCGTTAATAATTACTTTTCACACTATCTCGATTAAAAGCCACTCACAATGTCATTCCCGCACCATTAATCCTTAACCAATTTTTCTGTTCTTCGTAATCAGGTAATACCCGCTCAACCAACCGCCAAAAGGCAGGACTATGCGTGGAGTCCTCCAAGTGAGCCAATTCATGTACCAGAACATAATCCAGTACCGATAACGGCAACATCGCACACTTCCAGTGAACGTTAATTACCCCAGAAGCACTACAAGAGCCCCAACGATTCTTTAACTCCTGAACCTTATACTGTTTAGGTTCAAGGCCAATCCTCGCCACGTGCTCTGGTAACTTTTCAGCAATACGCTTTATTAACTTCAGTTTATAAAAGTCTCTGAACAAACCAGGAGCATTATCAACAGCTGACTGTTCAAGTAGAAACTGCCCGTTCTTAAGTAACAAAGGAACGTTCTGACCGGATACTATCTGTAACCGGTAGTTTCTCCCCAGATACAGAAAGCTCTCACCGTTAACGTACTCACGCTGAACCCGTGTTCGATTCAGATCTTCCCATTCCGCAAGGCTACGATAAATCCAACTACGCTTCTTCTCAATCAACGCTTCTATACGTGCTCGATCAAATGGCTCAGGTGCAAGCACTGACACTCTGCCGTCACGTTCGATATAGATACTGGTCGTCCTTCTATCGCTCTTCTTGAGGAAATAATCTATATCTCTATAACTACATTGCTGAACAGTCATACTAAGCTTCTACCTCGGATGTAACTTCCAGAAGAGATTGCTCGCGGCGCTTGGCGAGTGCGACCACCTCAGAAACCAACTGCTCCTGACAATTCATAAACTCATCAATACCACTGAGAATGAAGATCTCTTCTAACTTGCCCTCCAGTGCAGCTACTTCAGCAGGACGCTGCCAAAAATTTAGTGTGCGAATCTCATCACCTAAAACAATAATGATGGTATCGATCAGTTTTTTAACAGCTTGTTGCTTTTCCGGCGAAGCTACTTCGTTAAAAGCGATGTCGACAATAAGATCATAGAAAGGACCGTTACTTCCCTTACCGACACGTCCTCTGTTAATTTCTTCTCGCAGCTCTTCAAGTGCTAATACCACCTGATCCCAGCTCTCATGATACTTCTTCAGCACAGCTTCCAGTTTTTCACTGAAGCGCCTATACATAACGGGGTCCTCACCCTCATTAATTTTGCAGTGCTTTCGAATGGCATGTTCCATTTCACTGGCTGCTGCTCTGGCATCCTGATGTTTGCGGACCTGCTGTACAAAAGCAGGAGAAAAGAGTTCAACCGGGGCAATCTTCGGGTTGATTCCCAAGCTAATCAAGTGACCGTTAACCAGCTTACGGACTTTCTCACCTGCACCACTGATGTTGATCGAGTCATCTTTATAGCGCTCCCGCGCTTTAGCCTGCAAGTGAGAAAAGTGATACATCGGGAGCTTCAGCGGGTCAGCTAACCGATTTGGCAGAATAACATCCATGCTCTGCATAAATTTCTTCAGATACACATTAAAACTGTCGCGGGTTTTAACATCTTCCAATACCCTTACAGCCGCTTCCGTCACTTCATAGCGCTGAGCGCTAGTATCCAGTCTCTGCTTTACCAACGCTTCGATACTGTCGATACCTTTATCTTCAAATAACTGAATAAGTCTCCGGTAGCGACTTTCCAGTACCGGTATCTCTGATTCAATATTTTTGAAACTCTTGAGAATATCTTGCTGATCTTTACCAGAATAGAGAGATAAAGCTGCTTTCAGATTTTCCGTCAGGCCTATATAGTCCACGACATAACCGACGGTTTTATTTGAATAGGTGCGATTTACCCGGGCAATAGTTTGCAGCAGATTATGCTCCTTAAGCACCTTATCGATATACATCACCTGTTCAATCGGTGCATCAAAACCTGTCAGCAGCATATCGCAAACAATCAGGAAGGCCACTCCGGTCTCAGGTTTTTCAACATCAAACTTCTGCTTGAAGTTATCAATTGCATTAAGCCTCTTGGCTTCTTTTTGCGCAGCCACAAAGACAGCTTTGTCATTGGCATTATCGGACGAAATAATAACAGCAGCCTTCAAAAAACGAACCTGTTCAAGTAGAGCTTTATCCTGCTGTTTTTCTGGCTTACTTTTCTCTTCCACCTGCCATACAGCCAGTGCTTCACGTATGTATGTCTGGTAATGAATAGCTGCTTGTTTGGATGAACAAACTACCTGGGCTTTAAATCCACTAGGCAATACATTACGGATATAATGTTTAACCAGATCATCAGCAATAGCCTTAATGCGATCTTCTGCTTCAAGCACATCTCCTGTTGCGCCATATTTTCGTCGTATCGCCGCCAGCTCTACTTCGCTTCGGTCTTTAAACAAGTCTTCAAACTTTGTATCAAAACCATGTTTATCATAAATCGCAGTTTCCGCTGTTTTACCTTCGTACAAAATCTGCAGTGTTGCTCCATCGTCAACCGCATCCTGCAATTTATACGTATCAATATAGGGATTATCAGGGTCATTGCCGAAGCGCTTCCAGGTCGGATCGGTATGATGATCTGCAATCAAAGGGGTACCGGTAAACGCAAGACGTGTTGCTTTTGGAAAAGCATCGAACAAGTTGTCAGATAAACTGGCACGGCTCTTTCCACTGCGCTGAGTACGATGCGCCTCATCGATAAGTATCAAAACTTTATCGGAGGTATTAACCTCACCAAAAGACTCAAAAATGGCGTAATCCGCTTGAGGCTCTGCCACTTTCAAACCAGAGTTATCTGCTGACTCAATAGCTTTAGCAACATACTCAGGTGTATGGATATCATTCTCTTCCTGAAACTTATGGAGCATGACCATATTCAATGTCGAAGAATTATCGGCTAACTTCTCTTTAACCTCGGCAACACTGTTAATGCTATATACCTTCTCACCCGTAAGCGTTGCAGTTTCACCCAGTTGCTTGTCCAGATCCTTACGATCATTCACCATCAGGACTTTATAATCCTTAAGCTTCGGATCCCGACGCATACATCGCACTAAAAAAACCATGCTCAGAGATTTACCACTGCCCTGCGTATGCCAGATCACTCCTGAGCGATCCGCACCACTTTCACCACCTAGCATACGTGCGAGTATCTTCTGCACTGCTCGATATTGCTGATAACGGCAAATTACCTTGATGCGCTGTGCCCCAGCATCCATAAACAATGTATAGCTTCGGGTAATATCCAACAGTCGTTGAGGATGCAGCATACCTTGCACCAGCTGCTCCTGCTTCCGGTGCACCTTAATATAGCTATCCATATAAGGTGTTGTTGCTGGATGAATGGTTTTCCAGTGAAAGAAATAATCTTCGCTCGAAGTGATGCTGCCAAACTTACTGTCATCTCCATAAGTGGAGATCATAAGCTGGTTAGTCCAGAACAATCGCTGTTCACCTTCTCTAAGCCCCGCTTCGAGGGTATCTTCGCGTAAGTCCGCGTAGCGTCGCAGCTGATTAATCCCTTCGCTCATAGCATCAGAGGTATAACTATTTACATCTTTACACTCAATCACCACTAGTGGCAGGCCATTCACGAACAGTGCTATATCCGGAATAATAAAATCTTTAACACCACCCGGCGTATCAATACGGAATTGGTTGATCGCGATAAAACTGTTTGCCTGCCAATTATCAAAGTCGATAATTTTCACCACGGGCTCTTGCTCGCCTGTAGCCTCATTAACATCAACTTGCCATTTATACAGTCGT
The DNA here is from genome assembly GCF_017051665.1 of Aliamphritea spongicola. Taxonomy (NCBI): domain Bacteria; kingdom Pseudomonadati; phylum Pseudomonadota; class Gammaproteobacteria; order Oceanospirillales; family Oceanospirillaceae; genus Aliamphritea; species Aliamphritea spongicola. Next base: position 475,027 of record NZ_JAFIDL010000003.1, on the reverse strand, counting down.
GTCAGAAAGGTTTCGTTGGCCTTTAACAGATCAGCGGTATCAAAGTATGAAAAATCTTCGAACAGGCCTTCTAACTGATTATCTGTCAGCCAGGGCTGACCATTTTCCAGCAGATTAATCGCTTTAATCGCCTTAACAAATTCGCTTTTAAGCAGCACCTCACGAAAACTGGTGCGTAGACTAAATACAGGATTCTGGGGAATACCTGAACCCTGTTCAATCACCTGCCAGTCCATACTTTCCAATTGTTTGAGCAATGGCCTTTCTACAAACTGGTACTCAGACATTATTACGTCCCTTTATCCCGCCGGTACTAACTGGTGAAAAACAAAATCTAAAAACTCTGCCACGGTATTGCGCTGATTTTCAACATCATCCCCTACCCAGACGTGATGCTCAGGATTGAGCTCAACTCGCCACCGGTCAAGTTGAGCGACAACCTCAGCAGACAAGATATTATGCTCTTTTAGCCCAGCAATACGCTCACTTAGCGTATTGCTGGTGACAGCATGTTCCCTGATCTGCTTCATAAACCGAATCTGAATCACCTCTTCCAGGTAAACCCGGGGCTTACAATTTAGCTTATTTGTCCGGCATTCAACGAAATCAATCAGCTCATCAGTATTCAACTGATGTGCTGATTTAATAAAGGCATCTGGATCGGCAACCTGTAATGTTGAGCCCTGCGTATCCCTGACGATTTCAATCACCCTGACATCACTTCGGGAAAAGCCGTGTACCTTAAGAAAATTGGCAATCCCTTCCTTAAAATGACTTAACAAGATGACCTGCTCACAGCGATCTGCCAGCTCCACCAGCTTACTATGGGTTTGACCGACCCGATGATCATCAAAAGAAGTCACAGGATCATCCAGTACAACCACAGTTTTGGCTAATTCATCAGGTGTCATTGAATCAATCGATGACAGGAATATCGCCAGCCCGAGCGAGCGGCGATCGGATTCACTGAAAACTTTATCCAGATCCGCTTCAGCAATGGGTTGCTCACGGAATCTGACTTTAAAGTAATTAACGGATTTATTGCCTTGATTATTAATGCCATGCTCAAGAGAAAAATCCCGGCTTCCCAAAGCCTTGAAATAGCGATTAATATTCGCAAAACACCGGGCTAGAAACAACGCTTGTTCATTAGCCAGTTCAGTTCTTAACCGGGGGATTTCTTGCCTTAAAGAATCTATATCGGTAATCAGTTGTTGATACTCCATACAGGCATCATTCTTTTCAAAGCGCTGCACGTCTTGCCCTAAAGCAACACCTTTATCTTTGAGAACGGTGAGTTGCTGCTCAATCTGATTATCTTCCAGCCTCGCTTTAAATGTTTCGATATGCTGCTTAAAAACAGCTATTTCAAGATTCAGGGCACTAATTCGCCGTGCCAGCGTATCGAACACTGCTCTAAGATCATCAAGCACCACAGGAGCGACTTCTTTATCCGGCCCAGCCAGTTTTAGTGGGATAACCTCATTAAATCTCTCGATGGAGGTATCACCAGCTACTTGTAGCCGTTCCAACAGCCTGTAAATTTCCTGATGACCAGCTTTAATCGCATCCATCACCGTTTTTGCATCAGGCTCTTCAGATAGCTCCGGATAGGCTTGAATAATAAGGTCGGTCTGCTGAATATGAGACACCAGCTCCGGTATTAGATTGAGTGTTAATTGCGGCCGGCTTCGTTGCAAACTGCTGGAGACAAACCCTTCGTGCCTTGCATACTGGTCATCAAAACACTGACGGTAAATATCCAGCAGCTCATTGACTTCCGGCGTGATGGACTGACCACAAAAGCCACAATTATCGCCGCCAACATAACCTAAACCTTGTTGTATCCACTGTTCAGCACCATCCACTTTGGTAAAGCAGCGTTTAATATGGTTGTTCAGTTCTGCCTTAGCCGCTTCATGCCGGTTTTCTAACTTAGCGGCCAATACGGAATTAATAGTCTCTGCACTGTCGATCAGTGACTTGTCTAATACCATGAGCGTCAAATTTGACCGAGCCTTTATCTCTGACGTCCGTCTTTTCTGTTTAAGCAGTTCTGCATAATCCAGCCGAGATTTTTCCAGTGCGGCTTGCGATGCTTCAATATCTTGTGTGACTGCCCGCTGTAAGAAAGCCTCAATGCTTTCTATTCCATTAAACACATCACGTTCTAAAACTTTTTTGCGGCTGTTTTTGGCACGCCTTTCCTGGCTTTTAATCTCAATAAGGCGTGCTATTTCAACCCCCTGCTCACCCAAAACAAAATCACTAAAGTTCTCTTTATTACCCCGTGTCAGACTTCGCGCAGTAAACACATGGGAATGATAAAAGCCATCGTCGTAAACGGCCAACCGATGTGACTCACGTAAGCCCTGAGCCCAGCTGCCATTACGGAAAACTGCCTTACCCTGGTTTTCGTTTTCGGTATCCGTTGCAAAGCTCATTTCGATATTTTGCGGCGTCTGATCCACCGGGATACTTTTTCTGGCAACCAGATTCTGCGGTTCATTCGTTTTCAGCGAAGCGAAGATATCACCCAGGGTACTCTTGCCATAGGTGTTTCGGCCATAAACAAGGGTTATCTTGTCAAACGCCGACGGTCTGGCATTACAGTCCTTAAAAGAACCTACATTTTTAATTGTCGAAATCCGTTTTAACATGGTGATTCCTTAAGCGACCTTTACCTTTCCGGTTAATAGGTCTTGCATGAGACCTTTTTTCTTCAGTTTGAGTTTTGAATACACTATTCTCTCTTGCTCTATACGGTCACATAAATTCATGTATATCAAATGTATTCGTTTCTGCTCTTGTATAGGTGGAACTGGTAGTTTTAGGCTTTTTAATGTGCTTGACTGAATAGCATCCATTACCCCACCCTGTGACTTTTGATAGAACCACGACTTAGCCCATGGCGCATAATTAAGCTGCCAGCAAATTAATTCAGGTAGAGCTTTTTTCACATCAAATGTCATGGTCCATAAATGTTTCGAGGACAATGAAGTTTCTGTCTTTTCGGGGATAACACAACAGCGCCCAACTGTGCCCATAATTGTTATTACAACGTCTCTAGATCTAACGGAATAGCGTGACAATTCGTTAAACTTTTCTTGGGTTACAAAGCGCTTAAATTTATTTTCAAACTTTTCTACGAAAATATTATCTATACCGAGCAAAGGGATACCTTGCTCAACCAACTCGTGTTTAAGTAGTGCACTACCAAACGGCCCACTTCGCATAGCAGAAGGTATCTTCGCCAGTAATGTTTCCAGTTTTTCAACTCCCCACTCCTCCGGCAGCCAACCCAGTTCAGTTTTCTTATACTGCCCCGGAGCCTGATTATAACTCGGACGGAGCTGGCCGTAGTTGGGGTTGGTATCAGGTGTGCCACTGAGGTCGATACCTCGAGTGAAAAGATCAGCCATCATGCCTTGTTTGATAGCGGTATATTTATCGATCAGGGCTTGTGTCTTTTCAGTCAGGTTATCGATGGTGGTTAGAATCTTGGCGATTTTTTTTTGTTTACGCACATCTTGAGGGGCTCTTACTATCAATTGTTTCATATCAGCCTGAAACAAATGAGGCACCCCACTTCCGGACATTCGCTCAGCAACTAGCTTTTGAAACACTTCACCTTGCAGAAAATAAAATAAGTACTGAGAGCAAAGACTATCTTGAGACTTTAACCTCACAAGCATCATTGTACTATTTATGGTTGCGGGCCCAGGAAGTTGATCAACATAAGCTATACGCCCGATAGTGCCATCCTTAGAGATTATCAAGTCTCTCACTTTCAGCATGATTTCTGGTGACTCTTCATACCGAAACTCAGTTATGTGCTGACACTCATCCCATTGAATTTTGTCCCCATTAATATGGGTACCTGCAATAAGAAAAGGTCCATCATCCACATACTCATTAGACTTCAATCCTTTCCAACCAATTCTTCCTCGTACATGAGCCAACCCCCCCAAGTCAAACTTATTAATATATGAAGAGATCACATTACTCATACCCCAGCTCCTTCATAAACCCATCCAATAAAGCAGCGCCCTTGTCCCGCTCAGATTCTATCTCTTTTACGGTTACTGCATATTTGTTATGCAGGTTTTCAACAGCTTTAACCAGTTCGTTGGTTATAGTTCGGATATAGGCAATATAATCTTGCTCTAGCTCTTGCTTAAAGCGGACTTCAATCAGCGCTTTGGCCTCCAGGTCACTAATCTGTGAACGGGCCGCCTCAATAAGTTCATCTTTCTTTTTCTCAGTTTGTTTCAAACCAACTTTCAGTTCTTTCAGCTCTTTTTCCAGCGCTGTATGCTGAGCGAGCTTTTCATCAACCGCGACTATTGATGCAGCCTGTCGTAAAATCACTGTTTCAAGCTCTGCGGCTTTGACAGAGTCTTCTTTTTTAGCAAATTTGAGTTGTTTTTTAAGCTCACGCAATTGGCCATTATGCTCTTTTTTATTGGCTTTCAGTTGCTTAACCTGTTCTTTAGGAAGTACTCCCGATGTTTCATCATCGGATTCATTGCCCCCCCCCTCTTCCTCGCTACTGTCATTGACTTCGGCAAACAGAGCTTCCAGTTCATTAATGCGGGCCTGATCTTTCTGAATATTGACCAAAACCTCAGGAAACTGCGATTGCAGAATCTCTGCATCGGGGATCAGCGCCGCATTCCAGCCACTGTTAGCAATAGATTTCAGGTCAGCTGCTTGCTGTTTGAAGTTGTTCGCCATCGCGCCGCGAATTTGGTAAAGCGACAGCAATTGCTCAGGCAATAAAGCCTCGACAATACTATCCAGCGCATCACGTCTCAGCGAGAACACTCCTTTAGAACCGGGTAACTCATCACCCAGTGAATAGAATTCTGGGGTAAATGTCTCGCTCCACCACTGCTGCAGCCCAGCAGTAAACGCCTGATGTTTAGCTTGTAGTTGCGGGTGATTTTCGATCCGTTTTTTGATCTCTGCCTTGTCTGTAATAACTTGGCTGAAGTCACTATAGCCATCATCCCCAGCTCTTGGCACAAACAGTGTTTCTTTCAGCGTGGGATAGTTATGCCAATGCTGGGCCAACGCCTCAATCTCAGCATTGGGTACACCGCCACTCAGATGCGCCCGCACATCCTGAGGTTCCGGAGCCGGGCTGTTATCTACGTAACGACGAATATTGAGGTTAAACTCCTCTTTCGCCAGCTCTGCTTTACTCACCGCACGGGCATATTTTTCAACCTGCACTTCTGCAACACCGCCTTCAGCGACACTGGCTGTCAGCGCTTGATAAACATGGGTAATCTTTTCGATATCCTCCGGGCGCAGGCTGTTTTGGTTTTTGCCTTCTTTATATTCCCGGTCAGCATTAATAAAGAGCACCTGGTTACGCTCACTGGCTTGATGTTTATTAATCACCAATACACAGGCCGGGATACCGGTACCGTAAAACAGCCCATGAGGCAGACCAATAACGGCTTCGAGAATACCGTCTTCTATCATCTTCTGGCGACAGGCCCGTTCTTCGCCCCCCCGGAATAGCACACCGTGGGGCATAACTACGGCCATACGGCCGGTCGATTTCAGACTGGCAACCATATGCTGCACAAACATCAGATCAGCTTTTTTACCACTTTCCGGTAGCCAGGTATGAAAGCGGCTACTGTGGGTCATACCACTCTTTTGATAGTTCTGAGAAAACGGTGGATTCGCGATAACCCTATCGAACGCTCTGATTTCCCCTTCTTTACTCAAGTGCTGTGGTTTTGCCAGAGTATCTTCGTTTTGAATATCCGCACCACCTGCCCCGTGCAAGATCATATTCATCTTACAGATTGACCAGGTACCATCATTACTCTCCTGGCCAAACAGATGCACGTTACGGGCATCACCTCCGGTTTCCTCCACATACTGTTTACTCTGAATCAGCATACCACCGGAACCACAGGTCGGATCATACACTTCATGATCTTCACCCGGCTCAATCAGCTCCACCAGCAAACGCACAACTTCGGCAGGCGTATAAAACTCTCCGCCTTTTTTACCGGCGCTATCCGCAAAGTACTTGATCAGGTATTCATAAGCAGCCCCCAGCAGATCAGGAAATTCAAAATGCTCATTGGCCAGTGGAATACCATTAAAATGCTGAATAAAAGACACCAACGCTTCGTCCGACATCGGCTTCTGACCGACTTTACGGTTAAAGTTAATGTGCTTAAGAACGTCTTGCAGACCTTTGGCAGTATTATCATCTTCTAGCGCCGCCAATGCTTTGTTTAACTCAGTACCGACATTTTCTTTAATGTGCTGAATAGCGGACCAGCGGGCACGCTCGGGTACGAAATAGTCATACTGTTTTTTACTTTCCAGTAATAATTCAATCGCTGCAGATTCATGACCTTCATCAATAAGCCGCTTACGCTTAGCTTCACGGTCTGCTTCAAACTGGTCTGACATGCGTTTAAGAAACAACATACCGAATATATATTCTTTGTACTCGGAAGCATCCATCTTGCCACGCAGGATATCGCAGGCCTTGAAAAGTAAGGATTCAAGCTTAGTCAGGGTAATTTTATTATCTGGCATCTTCTAAAAACATCTCTAAGGTACTGTGCATTCTGTACTTTTCTTTCGTTTTAGCCGTTAGCACAGGCAACCCTTTATTTATTCAAAATTAATCGAAATCTAACACTTAAAGCTTGATCAACCTAGCAAGATTATCCGATAGGAAATCATCATTCACCTTCCGCAGCTTCCAGCTCTTTCAGCTGAACACCAGCACTATTCTTCCAGTTAGTCAGCCCATTAGTATTACCTCCACGAACCACACTGCCTGCAGTACTGGGAGAACCAAACACCACATCCTGTGTAAACACTAAAGCACCTTCCACCTCTTTCAGGATGCCTTTCTCTACCAAGCCATCTCGCTTAGCAGCCATTCGCTTCGCAGATGGCCGGTGCTCCAAAACAGCCTGCGATCCGGCATATACAATAAAGCCATTTGCGGTGCGTTTCCCTTTAGCCGTTAAACCTTTAATTTTGCAGAACAACAGACTCTGATCACCACTGATCTGTTGTTCTTTCTCTTCAAAATCAGAGATACCCAGCACCGGTAATAACTGTAAACACTTCTCGAGGAATACATTCATTTCTGCGGCGTCAGATTCCGGCAATTTTGCACCGCTTTCTTTTGCGTTCATCACGACAACAGACTGATCGGTTTGCGACAGTGATTTAGCCTTTTCAATCAGCTGACCTTCCAGATAACGGATATGGGCCTTGGTAAGGTTCTCGTCTTTAGACGAGAATACCGTTGCCGCATTCCAGAAATCTTTATCTTTATGCTCATTCAGCCGTTTAGATACATCTTCAGACTCACCTATATACATAGCCCGTTCACCGGAATCCGGATCAACACCTACCAACAGATAAAAACCTGGGCTTTTAACTTCGTCTCGTTTAACTAGTTCAGCTAATTCTATACGGGGGGCAGATACTGCCTTACCCGTCCAGTTAGATAATTCAGCCGTACGTAAACTATTCGCTGTGCCATTTACCAAAAACAATTTGATTGTTGCAGCCTGCACTGAGAACTCCTTTTCTTTAAAGCCCTGATCGTTTGCCAAACAGAGCCTTATTTTAAATTTTGCCTACAGCTACAGAGTGTACCTTAAGCAAAACACGAGAAAAGTATCAGGCCGGTATCAGCTAGCCTCCATTTACAGCATTTATAAGCAAATGTGAGCAAAAAACCACCAAATTAAAATATAAACGGTGACCAAACAGAAAAACTCAGAGGTGAGATACTAGGAAGAAAAGTAAAATCAACTTAACCTGTTGATTTTAATGGTCGGGATGAGAGGATTCGAACCTCCGACCCCATGCACCCCATGCATGTGCGCTACCAGGCTGCGCTACATCCCGACGATGGCCAGAGCTGGCCAAGAAGTAGCGAGATAGTACGCTAACTTTCTGTTTTTTAAAAGCTCTTTTTTAGGCGTATCAGGCCGAAAATTATCCGCTTATTTACTGAACAAATCAGGCACCTATGCGCCTGATTTATCGTGGGTTTTCTCCCTTACATCACGACCTTTGTGCGGTTATGCAGCAGTCGGTTTAGCCGTTTTCGCAGAGCGGTAATTTCGTCACTGGAGTTCAGGGGTTCGCTGTGTACCACCATAAAGCGGTCGGCGAAGTCGATGCTGCGTAGTACGCTGGCGTAGCGCCACATGAGGCTGCGGAAGTCTTCGGGGTCCGGTTCGTGGCCGGCGTCCCATTCTTTGAGCAGTTGAATGAAGTCACCCTGTGCGCTGCCGAACATGCCCATGGTGCCTATGTCCAGCACCCGGTAGTTGTACATCCTGTTGAGGTCGATGCGGGCATCCAGTGTGTTGAGGATAATAGCGTCCTCTTCCGGAATGCATGAGCGCAGAATATAAAGGGTATTGTCGATCTGATGGTTAGCCATACCTGGCCTCCTTTATGTTTCTCGAAAAACGCCTCAGTCCGTGAGGTGCCGGGAGGTTCGAAACGGCCATAAAGGAACCGCGGGTTTATTCCCCACAAGGGGTGTTATATTCACCGCCCTCCCGACATAACGGGAGTTTGTACCACATTTGTGGCACAAAAAATCCAACACAACAGCATTGGATGTTCACTTTATGAGAGGTTTCGACGCCTCGTTTTTTACTATGAGGCTTTGCAGCCGGAAGTTCAACTTGGCTGTTTACGTGCCAGAAGAGCTATATGGTGGGATATTTAAGTGTTACTAATCAATGGACTGGGTGTAGAACGAAAAAAGCCTCAGAAAAGGCCTGAGAGGCTCAGAGAGAATATTTTCGCGATGAGTCGAGTGGTGTTTTGCAGATGCTGAAAACAAAAGAGACCCGGTTGGGTCTCTTTGGGAATTTCATAATCACTGTATATGACTAACGGCTTATACCTCTTCTTCCTCTTCTTCCTCTGAAAACACGCCACCGAAAGCCAGCAGTAAAGGTATAGCCACGGCATAGATTGCACCATCGATAAAAGCGGTAGGCACAATATCTCCGAATACGTTAATCAGCCTCAGAAACCCGGCAAAACACGGCAGGACCACTGAAAGCGACAGGGTTAAAACCCGGTAATCCAGATGCGGTTTGGTAAATTTCATGATGATCAGATTCAGCACAACCAGTACTGTAGCGGAAACAACCACGAGGGAGAGGAGCAGAAGAATACCCATACTTTTTATTCCTTGTATTAAAAACACATCCATAACGCGTATATGAACCAGGACGGCTACGCGAGGTAATCAAAGAGTTGGGATATTATTTCAGGATAAATCCGGACTCAATTCACAGGATTGAACGGAATACTCAGAATGAGAGGATGCGAGCCAGCACTCACTGTCGCATCGCCGGCGGAAAGTGACGAATGAATCTGACATACAAGTAGCCAGATACAAAAAGAGACCTGAACGGTCTCTGTGGGTATTTCGTGCTATGAGGATTTCAGCTGCTTATTGATGTCTTCCAGCTCGTTAATCATCTGCCGTAGCAGTTGCTTATACTTGCCGGCATCGTCCCCTGCCTGTTCGCCGCTGAACCACTGGCGGGCACCGTTAATGGTGTAACCCTGGTCATACAGCAAGCCGCGTATCTGGCGGATCACCAGAACGTCCTGCCGCTGGTAGTAGCGACGGTTGTTCCGTTTCACCGGGCTGATCTGTTCGAATTCCTGTTCCCAGTACCGCAGCACATGCGGTTTGAGATCACACAAAGACGCCACTTCACCAATGGTGAAGTAGCGCTTGTTCGGAATGGGAGTTTGATCTTCGTAGCTGGGTTCAGTCGCCGTCATAGGCCTCTACACGGTCCTTTAACTTCTGTCCCGGTTTAAAGGTGACAACCCGGCGGGCAGAGATCGGTACTTCTTCTCCGGTTTTCGGATTACGTCCCGGCCGTTGCCGCTTGTCACGCAGATCAAAATTCCCGAAGCCAGACAGCTTTACCTGTTCATTATTCGCCAGGCTGTTACGGATCTCGTCAAAAAATGCTTCGACAATATCTTTAGCTTCGCGCTTGTTCAGGCCAAGTTCTTCATACAGGCGTTCGGCCATTTCAGCTTTCGTTAAAGAACCCATAAAACTTACCCCTATCGATTACTCTCGTAATGTAGCACCGTACTGTTTCTGCAGTTCAGACACAACAAAATCAATGACTTCGTTGATTTCTTCATCATTAAGAGTGCGCGATGGATGCTGCCACGTCAAGCCGAGAGCCAAGCTTTTTTGCCCTGGTTCTACGCCTTTACCCTGGTAAACATCAAACAAAGTCACCGATTTGAGGAATTCACCGCCCTGCTGACGGGCAATTTCCCGCACTGATTCAAAGTCGATTTTTTCATCAACCAGCAGCGCCAGATCGCGACGTGTTTCAGGGAACTTGGAGAGGCTGTCAAAGCGTGGCAGTTTGCCATCCAGTACAGAAGCCTGATTAATCTCAAACACGAATACCGCGCCGTTGAGGCCCAGAGATTTCACCAGTTCAGGGTGCAGTGCGCCCAGGTAACCCACGGTTTCGCCGTCACGCTGAATCGCTGCCGACTGACCCGGGTGCAGTGCTACATGGCGTGCTGCCACAAAGCTGAATGCTTCCGGAGAGCCGCCCAGTGCCAGAATGGATTCTACGTCGCCTTTCAGGTCGTAGAAATCAACCGGTGCAGCATCGCTTGCCCAGCCTTCCGCCAGACGCGGACCGCTGATAATACCGGCAATGACATTTTCCTGAATCAGCTCTTCACCATTAGGCAGGAAGCGCTGACCCGTTTCGAACAGACGCACACGGCCCTGCTGACGGTTCTGATTGTATTGCAGAGCTTTCGCCAGACCCGGCATGATGGTGGTACGCATCACCGCCATTTCTGCAGAGATCGGGTTCGCCAGTGCAACCGCTTCGTTCTGGTCATCGAACTGTGCTGCCAGGTTCTTTTCAATAAAGCTGTAGGTAATCGCTTCCTGATAACCGCGGGCAACCAGCTGACGGCGTACGTCGTGCAGGTCCAGCTTGGATTCATCATCAGCGATGATGTTCAGCTCAGCGGTCGGTACTTTAACCGGCAGGTTGTTGTAGCCATATACCCGTGCCAGCTCTTCAATCAGATCTACTTCGATGCTGATGTCGAAACGGTAAGAAGGCACTGCAAACGTCCAGGTGCCTTCGCCGCGTTCAACAATTTCCAGACCCAGACGGGTCAGGATTTCTTCAATTTCTTCTACCGGCATTTCAAAAGCCAGCAGCTGGTTTACCTTGCTCTGACGCAGGGTAACCTGACGGTCGCTTGGCAGGTCTGCTTCGCTTACCGCTTCAACCACAGGGCCGGCTTCACCGCCGACGATGTCTAATAACAGTTGGGTGGCACGCTCAGTGGCTTTGCGCTGCAGCTGCCAGTCCACACCACGCTCGTAGCGGTGGGAGGCATCGGTGTGCAGGCCGTAAGAACGGGCTTTACCGGCAATGGCGATCTGGTCGAAGAAAGCACATTCCAGGAAGATATCTTTACTCTCAGCAGTTACACCAGTGGCTTCACCACCGAAGATACCGGCCATGGCAACCACGCGTTCTTTGTCCGCAATTACCAGGGTGTCGCTGCTCAGCTCAACTTCGTTACCGTCCAGCAGGGTCAGCTTTTCGCCGGCATCCGGGTAACGGACAACAATGCCACCGTTCAGGGTGCTCAGATCAAAGGCGTGCATTGGCTGGCCCAGTTCGGCCTGTACGTAGTTGGTGACGTCAACCACAGGGTCGATGCTGCGGAAACCGAAACGTTCCAGACGTTCAACCATCCACTGTGGTGCCTTGGCAGACATATCCACATTGCGGATCACACGGCCCAGGTAACGCGGGCAGGCCTTTGGCGCTTCCAGCTCAATGCTGAAAGTATCGTCAATGGCAGGAGCAACGGCGTCTACTTCGACGAAGTTAACCGGCACCTTGTTCAGTACACCCACTTCGCGGGCCATACCGGTGATAGACAGGCAGTCACCGCGGTTCGGTGTCAGGTCGACGTCGATGATCTTGTCATCCAGCGACAGGTACTCACGCAGGCAGGTACCCACCGGCGCATCCGCCGCCAGTTCCATGATGCCGGCAGCGTCTTCAGAGATGTTCAGTTCACTTGCGGCACACAGCATGCCGAAAGATTCAACCTGACGCAGTTTGGCTTTCTTGATTTTGAAGTCTTTGCCATCCGGGCCTGCCAGTACGGCGCCTACGGTAGCAAAAGCAGTTTTCAGGCCGGCACGGGCGTTAGGTGCACCGCAGACAACCTGTACGGTTTCGCTGCCATTGTTTACCTGGCACACGCGCAGTTTGTCGGCATTCGGGTGCTGCTCAGCGCTGATGATTTCACCAACGATTACACCGCTGAATTCACCGGCAACCGGCAGAATGTCGTCTACTTCCAGGCCTGCCATGGTGATCTGGTCAGCAATGCCCTGAGTATCTACTGCAGGATCAACCAGTTCCCGCAACCACTTTTCACTGAATTTCATAGTAATAATCCGATATCTGTAAGCGTAATAAAGTCACTCAGGCTCAGTTGAACTGGCCGAGGAAACGCAAGTCATTTTCGAAGAACAGGCGCAGGTCATTAACGCCGTAGCGGAGCATCGCAAGACGCTCAACGCCCATACCGAAGGCAAAGCCGGTATATTCTTCAGGGTCGATACCAGAGTGTTCGAAGACTTTAGGGTGCACGATGCCGCAACCCAGTACTTCCATCCACTTGCCGTCGCCGCGGTCAATGTCCACTTCGATGGATGGCTCAGTGAACGGGAAGTATGAAGGACGGAAACGTACCTTCACGTCTTCTTCAAAGAATTCACGCAGGAACTGTTCCAGGGTGCCCTTCAGATCCGCAAAGCTGATGTTCTTATCCACAATCAGGCCTTCTACCTGGTGGAACATCGGCGAGTGGGTCTGGTCGTAGTCGTTCCGGTACACACGGCCCGGGCAGATGATACGGATAGGCGGCTTCTGGCTTTCCATGGTACGCACCTGTACACCAGAGGTGTGGGTACGCAGCAGGGTATTCGCATTGAAGAAGAAGGTGTCGTGCATAGAACGCGCCGGGTGATGCGACGGAATGTTCAGTGCTTCGAAGTTGTGATAATCGTCTTCGATTTCAGGGCCTTCAGCTACGCTGTAGCCAATACGGGCAAAAAACGATTCAATCCGCTCCAGGGTTTTGGTCACCGGGTGTAAACCACCCTGTGACTGACCACGGCCCGGCAGGGTTACGTCGATCGTTTCTTCCGCCAGCTTCGCTTCCAGAGCAGCGGATTCCAGGCTCTGCTTACGGCTGTTCAGCACGTCCTGCAGGGCCTGTTTTGCTTCATTGATTTTAGCACCCGCCTGCGGGCGTTCCTCGGCAGATAATGCGCCAAGGCCTTTCAATAGCTGGGTAAGATGACCTTTCTTACCCAGATACTGAACACGCACCTGATCCAGGTCCTGAGTACTTGTGGCCTGTTCAGCAGCTGCTTTGCCTTCTGCTAACAGGATTTCAATGTTTTCCATTTATGGCTCCAAATAAAAATAGGGGAAGAGCTTGCACCCTTCCCCTATTACACATTCAATGCTCAACTAAGCGTTGCTTAGTTAAAGGTGTCTTACAGTGCAGCTTTAGCTTTTTCTACGATCGCAGCAAAAACCTGCGCTTCGTGTACAGCCAGATCAGCCAGCACCTTACGATCGATTTCGATAGATGCTTTCTTCAGACCAGCGATAAAGCGGCTGTAGGACAGACCATTGATGCGGGCAGCAGCGTTGATACGAGCGATCCACAGCGCGCGGAACTGACGCTTACGCTGACGACGGTCACGGTATGCATACTGACCTGCTTTGATTACTGCCTGTTTAGCAACGCGGAATACCCGGCTGCGAGCGCCGTAGTAACCTTTTGCTTTTTTCAGGATTTTCTTGTGACGACGGTGTGCTACTACACCACGTTTTACACGTGCCATGATATTTCTTCCTAATTAAAAATTGTGACTACTACGAGCTTAGATGTAAGGCAACATACGCTTGATCAGCTTGGTGTCCGCTGCATGAACCTGCAGCATTGGACGCAGCTGACGCTTACGCTTAGTAGACTTCTTAGTCAGGATGTGGCTTGTGAAAGACTGCTTGTGCTTAAAGCCGTTCGCGGTCTTCTTAAAACGTTTCGCAGCACCGCTGCAAGATTTCATTTTAGGCATTACTAAATCCCCACGCATTCGTTAGTTATGTTTCGTCTCAGACAACACAAAACCCGCACCTACTCCGAAGAGGTGGTACGGGCCTTAATGAAGTAACCGAGATTACTTTTTCTTTTTCGGAGCTATGACCATAGTCAGTTGGCGGCCTTCCATCTTTGGACGCTGCTCAACGGTACCAAGCTCGGCCAGGTCCTGTTCGACCCGGTTTAACAGCTTCATACCTAACTCCTGGTGTGCCATTTCACGGCCGCGGTAACGCAGGGTTACCTTGGCCTTATCGCCACCTTCCAGGAAACGTATCAGGTTGCGTAGTTTTACCTGATAATCCCCATCTTCCGTATTTGGACGGAACTTCACTTCCTTGACCTGCATCTGCACTTGCTTTTTCTTCTGTGCATTTGCTTCTTTCTTCTTCTCGTACAGGTATTTACCGTAGTCCATAACCTTACATACGATCGGATCAGAATCAGAAATCTGAACCAGGTCAAGTTCAACTTCCTGGGCCGCTTCAAGAGCGTCCCTGAGAGGCACTACGCCTATCTGTGTTCCATCGGGACCAATCAATCGACACTCGCGGGCGCTGATGTTCTCATTAATCGGCGGCTTGGACCGCTCATTGCGCCCTCTTCTGTTATCGCGCTTGATAGTGGTATCTCCGTAAAAATTAACTAAACCTTGCGACCCTTGCTGGCAACATCTTGGCCAAGGTGGTCACAAAACTCTGCAATCGACAAAGTGCCGAGATCTTCACCGGTCCGGGTACGTACTGCCACGGTGCCGGTTTCAACTTCCTTATCGCCAACAACCAGCAAATAAGGAACCTTAGATATTGTGTGCTCGCGGATTTTAAAGCCGATTTTCTCATTTCTCAAGTCCGCTTTAGCAAAGAATCCAAGATCTTGTAACTTTTCTTCGATTTCCCGGCAATAATCGGCCTGTTTGTCGGTAATGTTCATGATTGCCACCTGTTCAGGTGCCAACCAGGTCGGTAATGCACCGGCCGAGTTTTCAATCAGAATACCGATGAAGCGCTCAAATGAACCCAGAATCGCACGGTGTAACATTACCGGCGTTTCACGCTCACCTGCTTCGTTCACAAACTGTGCATTCAGGCGGCCCGGCATAGAGAAGTCCACCTGAATGGTACCGCACTGCCATACACGGCCCAGGCAGTCTTTCAGTGAGAATTCAACCTTAGGTCCGTAGAAAGCACCTTCGCCCGGCAGCTCATCCCAATCCAGACCGGCAGCGTCCAGGGCATCGCCCAGGGCTTTTTCAGACTTGTCCCATACTTCGTCAGAACCTACACGCTGTTCCGGACGTGTAGACAGCTTGTAGATAACTTCTTCGAAGCCGAAGTCAGCGTACACTTCGTGCAGGAAGTCGATGAAACGGGCCACTTCTTCCTGAATTGCGTCTTCAGCACAGAAGATGTGTGCATCGTCCTGGACGAAACCACGGACACGCATAATGCCGTGCAGTGCACCGGACGGTTCGTTACGGTGACAGCAACCGAATTCAGCCAGACGCAGTGGCAGGTCACGGTAAGAACGCAGACCCTGGTTAAATACCTGAATGTGGCACGGGCAGTTCATTGGCTTAACAGCAAAGTCACGGCTTTCAGAGTGTGTAGTGAACATCTCTTCTGAGAACTTATCCCAGTGACCGGACTTCTCCCACAGGGTACGTTCAACAACCTGTGGGGTTTTGATTTCGTCGTAACCATGCTGGCGCTGCTTCTTACGCATGTACTGTTCGATAGTCTGATACAGTTTCCAGCCGTTCGGGTGCCAGAACACCATACCCGGTGCTTCTTCCTGCAGGTGGAACAGGTCCAGCTGCTTGCCCAGTTTACGGTGGTCACGCTTTTCAGCTTCTTCCAGCTGGTGCAGGTAGGCTTTCAGTTCTTTCTTATCACGCCATGCTGTGCCGTATACACGCTGCAGCATTTCGTTTTCAGAGTTACCGCGCCAGTAAGCACCGGCAACTTTCATCAGTTTGAAAGAACGCAGGACACGGGTGTTTGCCACGTGTGGGCCACGGCACATGTCGATGTATTCTTCGTGGTGATACAGGCCAACTTCAGTCACGGACTCATCCAGACCGTCAATCAGCTCAACTTTAAAGTCTTCACCACGGTCAGCAAAGATCTGACGGGCTTCAGCAACCGGCGTCATCTTCTTGATAACGTCGTAATCTTTTTTGATCAGTTCCTGAACACGTTTTTCCAGTACAACCAGATCATCCGGTGTGAAGTGGTGCTCGCTGGAAACGTCGTAGTAGAAACCGTTTTCGATAACCGGACCAATCGCCATCTTTACATCCGGGTAGAGCTGCTTCATAGCGTGCCCTAACAGGTGTGCAAAAGAGTGACGGATAATGTGCAGGCCGTCTTCGTCCCGTGGGGTTACGATCGCTACTTCAGCGTCCGTGGTGATCAGCTCGCAGGCGTCAACCAGTTCACCGTTGATACGGCCGGCAACCGTGGCTTTCGCCAGGCCAGCGCCAATATCAGCAGCAACTTCTAAAACAGTAACCGGGTTAGCAAACTCGCGTTTGCTGCCATCAGGAAGCGTAATAATAGGCATTGAATTTCCTTTTTTTCTCAGTGGTGGCCCATACCAGAGGCCACTTAAGCACAGGAGTGCAGTGCGACGGAGTGACAGGAAGCCAGCCGACGTACCTACACGACAGTACGGTATCTAAAAATGAACGCGCAATTGTACGTGATTGTTCTCTAAAGAGGTACCCTGTAACAGCAGCCAGAGTGGGATTTTTTCTGATTTAACTCAGCATTCTTTCCTGTGGCTGACCATCCGGTAAAAAGCGCTTCTTAAAAACGTCCAGCACGTGCTGCACTCTGCGGCCAAAACCACTATGATCAGGCCTTTATTAACAGCCACAGAGGTACGCCCGTGAACCCCGTTTATCAGGATATACATATGCAACTGGATGGTTTGCTTCAGGGCGAAACCAGCTGGATCAGCAATCTGGCCAATACCTCTGCCCTGCTGTGGATGTATCTGCCGGACATCAACTGGGTAGGCTTTTATATCCGTAAAGAAGATGAGCTGGTGCTCGGGCCGTTTCAGGGTAAGCCAGCCTGCACCCGCATCCCGATTGGCAAGGGTGTTTGCGGTACCGCAGCGGAAACAATGGAATCGCAACTGGTGATGGACGTACACGAGTTTCCTGGCCATATCGCCTGCGACACCGAGTCTAATTCCGAAGTGGTTATTCCCATTGTCCGTAACGGCAAGTTAATTGCTGTGCTGGATGTGGACAGCCCGGAAAAAGCCCGCTTCACCAAAGGGGATGTTGAAGGCCTGGAAAAGGTTGTCGAAATTATTCTGCGCCACCAGACAACAGGCTAAGCCAGATGCTGCCGGAAATTCTTCAGCAATACCCGGAAATACAGGTTCCGGCGGACCAGACAGTGCTGTCTCAGGGGCAGCATTGTGAGAACTGTTTCGTCATCACCCAGGGTTGTGTGAAAGTCTTTGGCCGCTCCGCCGAAGGCCGGGAGCTGGTGCTGTACCGGATCAACAGCGGCGAGATCTGTGTGCTGACCACCGCCTGCCTGCTCAGCAACGACAGTTTTCCGGCGGAAGCTATCAGTGAAACCGCCGTCACTGCCCGGGTAATCCCCCTGCAGGATTTTCGCCGCTTACTGGGTGAGTCTGAAGGTTTCCGGGAATTCGTTTTCGACGGTTTCAGCCAGCGCCTCGCCAACCTGATGCAACAGCTGGAAAGCATCACCCTGGCTAGTGTTGATCAGCGTTTACTGCGTTATCTGCTCAGCAACACCAACCACAAACAACAGCTGCATGCCACTCATCAGTACATCGCTATTGAAATCGGCAGCGCCCGTGAAGTGGTCAGCCGCCACCTGAAAAGCCTGGAAAAGCAGGGACTGATCCGCCTGCAGCGGGGCTGTATTGAACTGGTCAGCCGTGCTGAACTTCAGGCGATGCTCACCAGCTGAATGCCCTAAATTCGGATTTATTCCCCCTGTGTGACTAAGTCACAGATCTCTCCTTCACCCAGCCTTACACTGCCGGCATCACATAAGGAGAGAAGCTCATGCCTAAAAATCTTGGAAGTCTGGACCGCAGCCTGCGTTTAATTGCCGGCCTGGTGTTAATCAGTCTGGTATTTGTTGGCCCGCAAACACCCTGGGGCTGGATTGGTGTTGTTGGTCTGCTGACCGCAGCTGTCGGTTACTGCCCGCTGTACTCACTGTTCGGTTTAAACAGTTGTCCACTGAAACGTAACAGCTGATCCTATCCGATTACGCGGGCTGCCCGTCCGGCCCGCTCTGCTTTTCAATCGCCCGGAACATCGCCGACGCCCAATTGACGTAGCCGTGCTTGAACCGACGGTGCTTCATCCTGCATAGCCGCGACTATATACGCCTTCGCTTCATCCTGATACTCAGGGTATTGCTGCCCCAGCAGATAGAAACCGCTGTAGCTCCAGGCCCGGACAAATTTATTCTTATCCTGCAAACCGACCCGTAAAAAATGTGACAACGGACCTACAGCGTCCTCCGGAATTGGCACATATTGCAGAATCTGCAGCAAGTGTAACCGGCTCTGCCAGCACACCAGTTGCCCGGCTGAACACAGCAGGCTCACTTCCTGCTGAGCAGTCAACTGCAACGGAGGGGTGTGTTCCAGCCCATGCTTTAACAACCAACTGGCTGCGGACTGCAAATCCGTCTCTGTCAACATCGCAATGAGCTGGTTTGCAAACGCTGGCAAGCCTTTGTATTGCCGGTAATAATTCGTCAGAACATCCGTATCTTTACCGTCCCACTGACGAATGACTGTATTCGGAAGGCTCACCTGTATTCACCTACTCATTCGCACTGAGTTGTTTGAGGGTATAAAGGATATGATTGGTTGCAGCCTCTCTGGCTGCGTCCGGGTCCCGGGCCATTACCGCCTGATGGATACTGGCATGCTGTGCCCGGATGCCGTCCGGATAACGGCCGCGCTTTTTCAGGGTACGCGACAGCACCCCGTAAATCGCATTAAAAAAACGGCTGTAAAAAATCTCACTGAACGACACCACCAGCAAATGCTGTGACGCTTCAGCGATCAGCATATGAAAGCGCAGATCCTCTTTCGCCTTGGCCAGCGTGGTTTCGCCTTTATCCCGTTTTAAAAGCTGCTGATACTCTTTATCCACCCGGGCAAGCTGTTCGTCGGTTGCCCGCAGCGCCGCATAATACGCTGCCTCACCTTCCAGCATGGCCCGCACTTCCAGCACCTGTTGCTGAAACTCCAGGTTATCCCCCAAGCCTTCCAGCGGCATATCAAAGCAAACTTCCAGCAGGTTATTGCAGTAGGTTTTACCGCCGGGACGCACACTGATGAAGCCTTCACTTTCCAGCTGGCCCATGGCTTCGCGTACAGTGGAACGGGACAAGCCCAGCGTATCAGACATACTCCGCTGCGACGCCAGCGCCTGTCCCGGCAGATATTCGCCCCGGAAAAAGGCCTGCTTTATATCCTGAACCAGTTGTTCGCTGCGCAATGTCGCCATGGGTGTATTATCCTGATTCCAAAGCAGAATCCGCCAGCTTCAGCTTATCTGCCTGCATCATATGGGAAATCCGGCAACCCAAATTGGTCAGACCGGTTTTCCGGATATCATATCTTTTTAACATCCCCTTTACTATCGTGCTCAAAAAGGCCGGCAATATGACCGGACCGACAAGCGCCAACAACAAGAAACGATAAACGGAACTCTGGCCGCCAAACTGGCCACCGTCATTATCGGGGAAGTGCCATATGTCTCAGCAACACACCCCGCAGACCGCATCGCCAAATGTGGGTCTGTTCATCACCTGCCTGGCGGATATGTTTCGCCCCAGCATCGGTTTTGCCACTGTAAAACTGCTGGAACAGACCGGCTGCCGGGTCAGCGTACCGGACCAGCAAACCTGTTGTGGCCAGCCGGCTTATAACACCGGTGACCGCCGTACCAGTGCAGAAATTGCCCGGATGACCATCGACGCCTTTGCCGGGTATGAGTATCTGGTGGCACCGTCCGGCTCCTGTGTTGGCATGATTAAGTACTACCCGGAACTGTTCGACGCCGAAGACCCGTACCAGAAACTGGCACAGGAACTGGCAGACCGCAGTTATGAAATCACCAGTTTCCTGTTCGATGTCATCGGCATTGAAGCCCTGCAGCAACAACTGCAACAGCTGACCATTCCCCGCACAATAACCTATCACGATTCTTGTTCCGGCCTGCGTCAGTTGGGCATCAAACAACAGCCCCGTGAATTGCTGAAACAGATTAACGGTTTGCAGATTGAAGAAATGACTGAAGCTGAAACCTGCTGCGGCTTTGGCGGTACCTTCTGCGTGAAGTATCCGGAAATTTCCAACCGGATGGTCAGCAACAAATCAGAATTCATTAACAACAGTGGTGCCGACACCCTGGTGGGCGGTGATCTGGGCTGCCTGCTGAACATGGTCGGCAAACTGCAGCGCCTTGGAAAAGACAACCCGGAGACACTGGTTGAAGCCCGCCACGTAGTGGAACTCCTCGCCGATATGCTGGATACACCGGGCATTGGCGAGCAGGATGTACGCCGGCTGAAAGCGGCTACGCCTTCTGCAGATTTTACCCTGGGCACGGAGCTTAAAAGCTCTGCAGCTCAGCCTGAAACCACGCGCTGAAGTGAAATGAGGTAAACAGCATCATGGATATTAATACCCCATTCTTTAAAGCCCGTGCCAGCGAAGCGCTTCAGGATACCAACCTGCAACAGGCGCTGGGCAACCTGAAACAGGGTTTCCCCCATAAACGCGCCATCGCTGTGGAACGCATGCCAGAATTTGAAGCGTTGCGGGATCAGGGCCGGGATCTGAAGAACCACATTCTTGAACATCTGGATCTGTATCTGGAACAGTTTGAAAGCAAGGTCACCGAAAACGGCGGCCATGTTCACTGGGCCCGTACCGGTGAAGATGCCAATCAGATCATTCTCGACATCTGTAAGCAGGTGAACGCAAAAACGGTCACTAAAGGTAAGTCGATGGTGTCCGAAGAAACCGGACTCAACGACTTTCTGGAAAAGAACGGCGTTCAGCCGGTGGAAACCGATCTTGGCGAATACATTCTGCAGCTGCGTGGCGATCACCCCAGCCACATCATCGCGCCGGCCATTCACCTGAATCTGGAAGATGTTTCCGAAGCCTTCCATGAACATCACCACAAGCCGAAGTCTGATGATCCGGTTACCCTGATGCAGGAAGCCCGTGAAGCCCTGCGGGAAAAATTTGTCGTCGCAGATGTGGGCATCACCGGCGCCAACTTCTGCGTCGCCGAAACCGGCTCCACCATCATCGTGACGAACGAAGGTAATGGCGACCTGACCCAGACATTGCCCAAGACCCACATTGTCATTACATCCATTGAAAAGGTTGTACCGACACTGGAAGACATGACCCTGTTCCTGCGCTTGCTGGCCCGCTCGGCCACCGGTCAGGAATTCACCGTGTACAACACCCTCTCTTCCGGCCCACGCCGCGAAGGGGATCAGGACGGCCCGGAAAACTTCCACGTGGTTCTGGTGGATAACGGCCGCAGTGAAATGGTAGGCAGCCAGTTCCAGGAAATGCTGCGCTGTATTCGCTGTTCTGCCTGCATGAACCATTGCCCGGTATACGGTGCGGTGGGCGGTCACAGTTACGGCTGGGTCTACCCCGGCCCGATGGGCTCCGTACTGACGCCGAAAATGATCGGTATCGAGAAAGGTGCAGCCCTGCCAAATGCATCCACTTTCTGTGGCAAATGCGAGTCCGTCTGCCCGGTACGGATTCCCCTGCCGAAACTGATGCGTCACTGGCGGGAAGATGAGTTCAGCAAACACCTCACCCCCAAAGCAGCCCGCTATGGCCTTGGCAGCTGGGCATTCCTGGCCAAGCGTCCGGCACTGTACCGGCAGTTCACCAAGCTTTCCAGCTGGGGTCTGAAACTGCTGGCCAACAGCCCCTTCGGTGGCAAAAAAGGCACACTGGAAAGCATTCCGCTGGCCGGTGGCTGGACAGACTTCCGCGACATGCCCGCCCCACAGGGTGAAACCTTTATGCAGCAATGGAAACAACGCCAGAACGCTGAACAGAAAGACGGAGAAAGCTCATGAGCCGCGCTGAAATTTTTGCCAATATCCGCCGGGGTCTGGGCCGTGAAATCCCAACGGATGAGCAGCGTCAGACGGTACAGAACCGCCTGCGTGCCAAAGCCGACAACATCATTCCGGCCCGGGCACAGCTGCCCCAGCCGCAGCAGATTGAACTGTTCAAATCCATGACGACCGAAGCGGCCGCCGAACTGATTGAGCTGGACAGTATTGAGCAGCTGCCCGCCGCCTGTGACAACTGGCTGGCAACCCAAAACCTGAATGAGTTCATCTGCGCCAGCGATCCGCAACTTGCCGGTCTGGACTGGTCTGCCGTTAAAGCGGCTAAAGAAGAACGGGTTGCACAAGTGGGTGATATGGCCGCCCTGACCACCAGCTTTGCCGGCATTGCAGAAACCGGCACCCTGATGCTCTATTCCCGGGCAGAAAGCCCGACCACCCTGAATTTCCTGCCGGACAACCACCTGGTGGTACTGCACGAAAAAGATATTCTGGGTGTCTACGAGGAAGCATGGAAAAAGCTGCGCGACCATTGCCAGACCGACGACGGCCTGCTGAAAATGCCGCGCACCGTAAATATGATCACCGGCCCGTCACGCAGCGCTGATATTGAACAAACCCTGTTAATGGGTGCCCATGGCCCGAAACGACTGGTGATTTTTCTGGTTAAAAACTGATTCAGACAATCTGAGTCAGCCTCTTTTTTTCAGCTGGTTTGATGATCCTTGCTGAAAGCAACGAACACCCGCCACAGTCCCCCGGCGGGTTGTTCACCCAGACGATCAGTCATTTAACAGCCGTTATTCTGCTGCCCTCTCTGAGTCATCATCGCTCTCATAATTAATGGGCATTAATTTTATCCAGCTTTTTATGATCAGCCATATAGCTTAAGTAAGCGAGAATTGAGTCCAGGTCTTCGTCGGCCAGAAAATCAAAGGTCATCATTCTTGATCTCGCCCGGAAACTGCTGGGGTTTTTAATAAACTGTTTCAGATACGGTATTTCACGATACTCGGTTATGTTTTGAGGGATGTTAAGCTCAGGCCCGATCTCGCCACCTTCCAGATTGACCGTATGGCATGCTACACACAGATTCTTAAACTTGTTGTACCCCAACATGACCTGGCTATCTTCCAAAGCACCTTCCGGATAATGGTCCGCTTTTTCAGCCTGATAATTCACTTCTAATTTATAAACCTGATGCGGCCACGGCCACTCTTCGAACCCTTTGGCTTCACGGGTCATGACAAAAAATGGCTGTGGATTCACAACCTCTTTACCTTCGGCAATATCCGTAAACCCGTCAGGGTTTGCTGTTTCGTTCACGGCTATAAATAATTCACTTTGAGTCACCGTCGGATTCCATTTAGCAATATAGCCATCGCGGCAATAAAAGCTGATCTCTTTCACCTGGCTATAATCAATCCCGTTTTTTTCCAGTACATCCTGTAACACAAAACCCTGATAACTCATTTCACGAGCATAAACGGGGGACTGATGACTGACTTCCTCAACCTCAAAACCGGCCTTCATTTCAGATAAGGGGACCGTCTTTTTAAACACCTCTTCGGTACCGTTATTCAGCACAACTTCCAGGGCTCTGTTTTCAAGACTAGTTTCAAGGCTAGTTTCAAGATTACCTTCATCACCGGCGGCCTTTGCCGGCAATATAATCAACAGTTGTAATAACAAAACACATACGGCTTTTAACACAAGTAACTCCTTAGTAAATCTTTCCATCTTATTATTGGATTGCCACACACAACCCGTTTTTAATACATCCGTATTAAACACACCTACCTATTCAAATGACAGCTTTTAATGTGCCAAAACCCCGTCATATTCGTGGACGCTGAAACTACAACCTACCTTAATAAATAAGCATCAAACCTACTCGTCCCTGAGTACTTTGGATACATCCTTTACCTGTTTGATCTGATGCCAATTACGCAGAATATTCCCTCCTAAACCGCCTGCTTATCATCAGCAGATGTTTGCCCTGACATATGCTGAGCCTCATCCTCCCTGCGTTTGCGGCTCGGCAGTTCCCTGACTTTCTCCTCCTGAACTGGCTGTCCGCAGTCAATTTCCGGTAGCCCTACTGCTTTAAAGTGACCAAAAATGGCCTCACCTAATTCAGAGGCCAGCGCCGGCGTAAAGCGCCCGCCCTGCTTCAGGTGCTGGCCGTGCTGATCAAACAGCCCGTACAGTTCCCGTAAACGTTCCCCTAACGGCGCAGGCTGATCAAACACGCCGGAGATAATCTGATTCAGTGAGGTCACCCACATAAAATGATCCATGGTGCGGGTATTTACAAAGATCTCCCAGGGATAATTCACCTGAGCATCAGTGCCCGGGTTCAGAATCAGGTCATTAATGGTGACGTATAGCGGGTGTTCTGAACGGGGTGTAATGACCTCATAGGTGGTCCCCGCCAGACTTTGCGGACGGCTTAAACCGGCAGTATCCAGCGCGAGGATATCGGGGATTTCCGCCACATGTTTAAGCACCTTAAACGCCACAATTGGCGCATCGATAACAGTGGTAGTCTGGCTGTTAGCCGTAAGGGTTTGTGCCTGAACAGGCTGAGTAGTTTTAACTGACATATCCATGTTTCCTTTGTTCCTGATATGAATAAATGTGCTCTGTGTCGAAAGCGTTACCTATAAACGGCCGTAGTAACCTTCCTTAAGCGCATCAAACAAATTGGCGGCGGTATGCAGCTCACCGTCGTATTCCACCTGAGCATCTCCCGCCAGCTCTACTTCCCGGCCATCGGACAGGGTGAACTGATAGCGGGTATTTTTCAGATCGTCCTCCTTGACCAGCACCCCCTGAAACGCTTCCGGATTAAACCGGAACGTGGTGCAGCCTTTCAGGCCACGGCGATACGCGTAGAGATAAATGTCCTTGAATTTGGCATAGGGATAATCGGTTGGCACATTGGCGGTTTTGGATATGGCCGCATCCAGCCATTTCTGCGCTGCCGCCTGAATATCCACATGCTGTTTGGGATGAATATCATCTGCACTGATGAAGTAATCAGGCAGCTCACCTTCCGCTACATCCGGGCTGATGAGTTCCCGGTACGCCAGTAACTCATAGGAGAGCACCTCGACTTTTTCTTTACTCTTCTTGCCTTCTCGCTGCACATTACGGCTGTACTGGTGGGCAAAGCTCGGCTCAATACCATTGCTGACATTGTTGCCGAACGACAGTGCAATGGTGCCCGTCGGGGCGACAGAACTGTGATGAGTGAAGCGGCAGCCAATATCTTCAAGCTGGCTGACCAGCTCCGGCTTCTCGGCAGCAATTTTCTGCATATAGCGGCTGTAACGGGCATGTAAAACCCGCCCGGGCAAACGGTCACCGGGCCGGTGGCCGTCACGGCGCATCTCCGGACGTTTACACAGCATGGCTTCGGTCACGGTGAACATCTGCTCCATCACCGGTGCCGGCCCCTTCTCCCGGGCCAACTCCAGCCCCACTTCCCAACCGGTCAGTGCCAGACGCTTGGTGACCGCTTCGGTAAAGGCGACCGACTGCTCATCACCATAACTCATCCGCAGCATGGTGACGGCTGACCCCAGCCCCATATAGCCCATTCCATGGCGGCGTTTATGCTCGATTTCATGACGCTGCTCTTCCAGCGGTAAGCCGTGCAATTCCACCACGTTATCCAGCATCCGGGTGAATACCGCCACCACATCGGTAAAGCTCTGCCAGTCAAAACTGGCCCGGGCAGTAAAGGGATTTCGGACAAAGTGGGTAAGGTTAACTGAGCCTAACAGGCTGCTGCCAAACGGTGGCAACGGCTGCTCGCCACAGGAATTGGTGGAGCGGATATTTTCACAGAACCAGTTGTTGTTCTGCTCATTCACCTGATCGATCAGAATGAATCCCGGTTCAGCAAAATCGTAGGTGGACTGCATAATCACATCCCACAACTCCCGGGCCGGCAACCGCTCAGTGATTTTGCAGGCCACCAGCCCGGCATCATTGGTGACGTAGTCCTGCTGTAATGGCCAATCCCGCCAGATCACCCGTTCAGCATCATTCAGATCAAGCGGCTGCTGGGTCTGCTGCTGGCGGGTAATGGGGAATGCCAGTGGCCATTCACTGCCCCGCTGCACCGCATCCATAAATTCATCGGTAATCAGCAGTGACAAATTAAACTGCCGTAAGCGCCCGTCTTCCCGCTTGGCTTTGATAAACGCCAGCACATCCGGGTGGCCCACATCGAACGTCGCCATTTGCGCCCCCCGCTGCCCACCGGCAGAAGAAACCGCAAAACAGGTTTTATCAAACACGTCCATAAACGACAGCGGACCGCCGGTGAGTGCGCCGGCACCAGCTACAAAACTGCCACTGGGTCTGAGGGTAGAAAACTCGTATCCGATACCGCAGCCTGCTTTCAGGGTCAGCCCCGCCTGCTGGTTACGCCCCAGAATATCTGTCATGCAGTCACTGATCGGGCCGGACACCGTGCAGTTAACCGTTGAGGTGGCTTTCTTGGTCTGCTGGGCACCGGCATTGGCCATGATTCGCCCCGCCGGCACTGCGCCGTTACGAAGCGCCCAGAGAAACCGCCCGTACCAGAAAGCCCGGGTATCACTGTCAGCCTCCACATCGGCCAGCGCTTTCGCTACCCGGATGAATGTGTCATCCATACTCTGATCCAGAGGAATACCGTCAACATCACGTAACCGGTATTTACTGTCCCAGATATCAACAGATGCTGGCTGAAATTGAATTAAAGCGGTAGAAAAAGCAGAAGATAGCCCGTCAACGGGCTTAGAAAATGTATTCATGTGCTAACACTCCATATCAGTATGAAAAAGCGCTACAACAGCTGTCGTAACGCTTAAATACTAGCAGTGCAGCAACTCAAATCCGTGCTTCAGAAATGTATAACGCAGCGAAATACAGGCTGCCCGGAAGGTTTTATCCGGGCAGTTTTTACCTGTTTAACCGCACTTACTTTCTGCACAGTTCAGGCAGGTATAACAGCCATCCATCAGGATCGCGGCCTTTACATTACACTTGGTGCACAACTGTGCACCGGCAGGGAAATCACCTGCATTATCTGTCGGGGAAGCAGACGTACGCTGTTCATATTCTGCCCGTTTAGCCGCCAGTAACTGACGCTGCCCTTCATCCAGCTCATCCCCTTCCAGCAAACCGATAGTTTGCAGGTGATCCTCAATGGCGTAGCCGATTTCCGCCACCAGCGACGGCATATAACGGCCGCCCTTTTTGAAATAGCCTCCTTTGGGGTCGAACACGGCTTTAAGCTCTTCCACCATGAAGACCACATCTCCCCCCTTACGGAATACCGCGGAAATAACCCGGGTAAGGGCAACCACCCACATAAAATGATCCATATTCTTGGAGTTAATAAAGATCTCATACGGGTGACGCTGTTCAAACTCAGTGCCCTGATTGAGCAGTACATCATTAATGGTGATGTAGAGCGCATGGGGCGATACCGGGGTTTTGATTTTATAGGTTGAACCCAGCAACCGTTCCGGGCGGTCCAGATTCTCATGAACCCTTTCCATGGTCAGTTCAGCAGGTTTTTCTGCTACCGGCTCAACGGCTGTTCCTTCCGTTTTTTCTTCCTTTACTACTTCGCAGGCAATGATTTTCTGGCGGATGGCGGCGTTTGCAGACGCCTGACCGGACGACATATTCTGTGACATTCTGTGACTCCAATATTCTGATCAGTAATTACAAACGGCCGTAATAGCCTTCTTTCAGTGCATCAAACAGGTTGGCTGCGGTATGAGTTTCGCCGTCATACTCCACGGTTTCGTTCCCCGCCAGTTCAACGGTACTGCCATCCTCCAGGGTAAAGCGGTAACGGGTATTCGCCAGATCCTGTTCTTTTACCAGCACCCCCTGAAACGCTTCCGGGTTAAAACGGAACGTAGTGCAGCCCTTCAGCCCCTGCTGCCAGGCGTAATGGTAGATGTGCTTGAACTTTTCATAGGGGTAATCGGTCGGTACATTGGCCGTCTTCGAGATCGACGAATCAATCCATTTCTGGGCCGCTGCCTGCACATCCACATGCTGTTGCGGATGAATGTCGTCCGCACAGATAAAGTAATCCGGCAGTTTCTGCTCCGCATCCTCACTGAACGGCATCGCCTGCGGATTGACTAATTTGCGGTATGCCAGCAGCTCATAGGAAAACACATCGACTTTTTCCTTGGTTTTGCGGCCTTCACGGATAATGTTGCGGCTGTAATGGTGGGCAAAACTTGGCTCAATGCCGTTGCTCACATTGTTACCCAGCGACAGTGCAATGGTGCCGGTGGGAGCAATCGAGCTGTGATGGGTAAACCGGCAACCGTAACGGGCAAGCTGCTCTACCAGCTCCGGCTCTTCGCTGGCAATCTTTTGCATGTAATGGCTGTAACGGGCATGCAATACTCGCCCTGGCAGCTCGTCCCCAACCTTATAACCGTCATCCGCCATTTCCGGACGCTTGCGCAGCATTTCTGCGGTTACCGTGAAAATCTCATCCAGTACCGGTGCTGCTCCTTTTTCCCGGGCCAGCCCCAGGCCGGTCTGCCAACCGGTAATGGCCATCACCTTGCTGACCTCTTCGGTAAATACCAGTGATGCCGGATCACCATACTTATAACCCAGCATGGTGATCGCCGACCCCAGCCCCAGATAGCCCATACCATGACGGCGCTTCTGGGTGATTTCCCGGCGCTGCTGTTCCAGTGGCAGGCCATTGATCTCCACCACGTTATCCAGCATTCGGGTGAATACGGCGACGGTTTCTTTAAAGCTTTGCCAGTCGAACTGAGCGTCATCCGTAAACGGGTTGCGAATAAAACGGGTGAGGTTCACAGACCCCAGCAGGCAACTGCCATAGGGCGGTAAGGGTTGCTCGCCGCAGGGGTTGGTTGAACGGATGGTTTCGCAGAACCAATTATTATTCTGCTCATTGACCTTATCGATAAGAATAAAGCCCGGCTCGGCAAAATCGTATGTGGCATTCATAATTGAATTCCACAGCCCTTTTGCCTTCACCCACTTACTGACTTCACAGGCCACCAAACCGGTTTCATTCACGACATAGCCTTCATGAAGCGGCCATTCACGCCAGATCACCTTACGGCTGTCATTCAGATCCAGTGGCTCACGCTGCTGATTTTTCAGACTGATTGGAAACGCCAGCGGCCATTCAGTATCAGCATCCACTGCCTGCATAAAGTCATCGGTAATCAGCAGGGAAAGGTTAAACTGCCGCAGGCGGCCATCTTCCCGCTTGGCCTTAATGAACGACAGCACATCCGGATGGCCAATATCAAAGGTTGCCATTTGAGCACCACGGCGACCACCGGCAGAAGACACTGTAAAACACATCTTGTCGAACACATCCATGAACGACAACGGGCCGGAGGTATATGCCCCGGCGCCGGACACATAAGCCCCGGCGGGACGTAATGTGGAAAACTCATAACCGATACCGCAACCGGCTTTAAGGGTCAGTCCCGCTTCATGGTTACGGCCCAGAATATCGTCCATTGAGTCGCCGATACTGCCGGACACCGTACAGTTAATGGTGGAGGTTGCAGGCTTGTGCTGCTGAGCACCGGCGTTGGCAATTACCCGCCCGGCAGGCACCGCACCATTGCGTAAGGCTTCGAGAAATTTTTCATACCAGTGCTGTTGTAACTCATCGCCTTCTTCAACGGCGGCCAACGCCCGGGCTACCCTTTTCAGGGTGTCATCCGGGGTATGGTCTATAAGATCCCCTTTTTTCGATCGCAACCTGTACTTACTGTCCCAGATATCCTTTGAGGCCGCTTGCAGGGCCAGTTGGGTTAAATCCGTTTCACATTCAGGTTGCAGGGTTTTCATGCACAGCTACTCCATAGGACAGTAATTAACAGTAATATCCGACATACAAAAAAAACAGCATATCTAGTGCAGCGATACTAAACCTCACACCAGATATAGTTACTTGATATATATCAAGCCCGAAGAATGAGACGAGTAAAATGTCATAGGAAAGACGCCGGCGAACGTATTCGCAATACAAGCTATTTATGCGTTAACCGCCCGAAAAGCCGGTCAGAAATAACAGAGAAATACGCGCACGAATCCCGTAACAACAGAGATGCCGGGGTTAAAAAAGGTAGAGGAAGTCACAGAGAAGAGGCACTGCAGCCGCCCTGGCAGCTGCAGTTATGAGATGTAAACGTGGCAGATTATTTTTCGTCTCTCAGGCTGGCCATGCTGAGATCAGGCAGATCTGCTCTGCCGACGATGATCATCACAATCCCGCACATAAAGAAGAAGAATGTCGATGCCATAAAGCTGGCGGTAATCACATCTTCCATGCCCAGGGTCTCGGATTTTAAATAGGTCATGACCAGACACCCCAGCGCAATCAGTTCACTGAGCACGCCCATCACCATGGAGGTTTTCTGAAAAATACCTTTTTTCTTTTTGGGTGTTTCTGTCATGACTGCTGCTCACTGATAAGTATGAGCCCTGATACTAGCACCTGAGAAAAAAGCTTTTCGCTAAACCGGACGGTTCGTTGATCTGGGTCGGATAATGGGGCAGCAAAATGAGGGGCTACGCTAATGATCAGAAAAAAACCTGCAACTTCAGATTCCGGAAATGGAGACTATCCATAATGATATCGGCACTGAACGACCACCAGATCACCATTAAGCACGGTATATACCAAACGGTGCTCCCGGTCGATCCGACGGGACCAGAATCCGGATAAATCACCTTTTAATGCTTCAGGTTTTCCTAATCCGGTAAAAGGATTTCGGCGTATATCACTGATCAGCTGATTAATCCGTTTAAGCTGCTTTTTATCGTGAGTCTGCCAATACACATAATCTTCCCAGGCATTCCCCGCAAACTTTACAGCCAGTTTGCTAGTCTTCTTCATCCTGAATAAGCTCTCTTTCCTGAGTCTTACCCGCTTTTACTTCAGCAATTGCATCCATCAGACGGCTGGCATTAGCCGGGCTGCTCAGCAGGTAAAGTGTTTCCATGACACTGTCATAATCGCTCTTGGACAGAATAACAACATCATCACCTTTTTGCCGGGTAACAACGGTAGCTTCATGGGAATCACATACGGTATCCATAACCGTTTTTAAGCTGGCCCGG
The DNA here is from genome assembly GCF_017051665.1 of Aliamphritea spongicola. Classification (NCBI taxonomy): domain Bacteria; kingdom Pseudomonadati; phylum Pseudomonadota; class Gammaproteobacteria; order Oceanospirillales; family Oceanospirillaceae; genus Aliamphritea; species Aliamphritea spongicola. Next base: position 443,477 of record NZ_JAFIDL010000003.1, on the reverse strand, counting down.
GCGTCACTGTATGAGATCACGTTCATATGCATTCACTTACTGTTGCTAACTTTTTGGCTGACATCACTTCAGCTCATAATATGTACAAAAATCTGTACAATCAAATTTACCGCATCCCAGTATCCATCACACGAGTTCTGAGTACGCAGCTACAAGGTAATAACTGAAACCGGTACTTCGCTTTATCAACAAGCGAAGCACCGGCCAGCTTAAAGATTACGCCTGTGCTGAAAACGCACTGTGATAAGTAACCTTCCCCTGCAGACTGTCATCACTGAATTGCAGCGCCAGAAAATATTCCGGCGGTACACCTTCGAGAACCAGTTGAGAATCTGCAACAAAACCAAAGCGGCCGTAATATTCAGGTTCACCCAGCAGCACACATCCACTTGCATTCATTGCTTTCAGTGCCGCCACTGCTTCACGCATCAATGAAGAGCCAATGCCTTTCCCCTGATACTCAGGTAAAACGGACAACGGCCCCAGACCATACCAGCCAGATGTACCATCACTGATGGTGACCGGCGAAACCGCCGCATGGCCAATCACAGCCCCCTGCCATTCAGCTACCAGCGAAACGGTCAACTGACCGGCGTTTCTCAAGTCACGGATAATAAATTGTTCGGTATGGCTGCTGTACGCTGCATTTTCAAACGCCTGCCGGGTAACAGATTCAATAACTATCGCATCAGCAGCCTGTTCATTTCGTATGTGTATATTCATCGTATTTATCTTTCTCAGAAAGGCGCTGACTACCGCTAAACCGGTATTCAGCGCCTGCCGTTTAACCTGTCAGCCTGACGACTAACGCCCTTTTTTACGCAGCCGCGCTGCCGTTTGCACGGAACGGTAATAACGGCTTTTGGAGCGGTCTCTGGCCCTTTTTTCCGCCAGACTGGCTGTGTTATGCGTCTGCTCACGCATAAGACTGAGATAGTTTGCCAACCGGCGACCATCAATCTGTTCAGCCTGTAACGCTTCAATAACCGCACAGCCCGGTTCTGACTGATGCTGACAATCACTGTACCTGCACCGTTTTACCAGTTCAGTAATATCTGCAAAGGTTTCCTGTACACCGGTTTCACAGTCCGCCAACTGCAACTCTCGCATGCCGGGGGTATCCAGCAAGATTCCTCCGCCATCCATAAGGTGCAACGTGCGGGACGTAGTGGTGTGTCTGCCTTTATCGTCAGCAACCCTGGCTTCAGCGGTTAACTGGGCAGTCTGTCCGGTCAGGGTATTAATCAGGGTTGATTTCCCCACCCCGGATGAGCCTAGCAGGGCGACGGTACTGCCGGCACGGCACCATGGCTGTAACGCTGACACACTGGCTGTATCCAGGCCATTAACCGTTTCGACCACCAGCAGCGGGTCCAGTGCCTGAACCTGACATTGATACGCGGCAGGATCATCACAAAGATCGGCTTTGGTAAGCACCGCGACAGCATCTGCTCCCGCTTCACGGATTAATGCCAGATACCGCTCAATCCGGTTCAGCGAGAAATCATGATTCAGTGCCGTAACAACGAAAACCGTATCAACATTCGCGGCGATCAGCTGTTCAGCAACCTTAGTGCCGGCAGCCTTGCGGGAAAAACAGGAACGGCGCTCCAGCATCCGGCAAAAACTCCCGTCCGGGTTCAGCAACAACCAGTCACCGATTGTCAGAGCACATGCCGATGCCGGTATATCCAACCCGTACATCAGCCTTTTCGGGCCCTGTTCGGATAAAACGTCAATACAGGATCGGTGCTGCGCAACGATTCTGGCGGGCACCTGTACGGTACATTCTTCTAGGGAAAGTTGTTGTTGAAAAAACGCGCTCCATCCCAGTTGGGACAGGGTAAAAACTGTAGTCATAGAAAAACCCTGACGCATGCAATATGCAGCGTCCGATAAATGATTCATCGGGGGCAAAGACGCCCCGGTTTAAAAACCGGGCAGCGAAATCAGGTTAAGCGGATTTCAGCTTACTGCCCGGAAGGTGTTGACTACAATCATGAGTACCCTCCGGCGTGAGATAAGTTATTCAGGAGGGGCAATGTATCAGACGGTGGGGTTCTGTCAAGCCGGGTCCCATACAGATGAGGCAGCGCTACCGGTTAGCGCTGCCTGACCTGCGCCAACTATTTTTGTGCAACCTGAGCAAACAGCTTAGACAAATCTTCCACATGCCAGAGGCCGGTAATTTTTCCGGCATCATCAAATTCCCACAGTTCCATACCGGCAATATCAAAACGGTTTCCGGAGGCAGGCACACCGAATAAATCACCGGTATGTGTCCCCTTCCATTTCCAGCGTACCAGCGCTTTGTTAGGCCCTACCGGTTCAATAAAGGTGATCTCATGCACAGCATCTTCTGAAGCGGCCAACAGCAGACCATAGAACATCGCCATCTTCTCGCCACTGCTGGCTGCATGTCCGGGCTGCGGATCGTGATCAGTGAAATTGTCGGCAAAGAAGCCCGCCAGTTTATTCTGATCCAGTGGCCGGCTGTCGGCCACCTGATAAAACGTCTGCATTATTTCTGCCGGCGTCTGCGCATAAAGGGGTTGAACCGACGCAAAAAGCAGCAGCGCTGAAATCACTATTTTTTTAACTGGCGACATAGCCGTATCCTTAAAATTAATGGTTTAAATTAAAAGACTTACCATGGCATTCACGACTCGAGTGATGCAGACTATATTCGCTGATCACTGCTTTTGTAAGCAGATACATTCAGGTTAATTGGTTACTTTCAGGTAAGTTTTAAATGGAATCAGACAGTTACAAAAAATGCCCGGTTCAGCGAACGCTGGAGGCCGTTGGCGGCAAATGGAAACTGCTGATCATCGCCAGCATTAAAAGCGAAGAAGTGGTGCGGTTCAGTGTGCTGAACCATCTGGTAACAGGCATTTCACAGAAAGTATTAGCAGCACAACTTAAAGAGCTGGAAGCAGATGGTTTTGTACTGCGCACAGCCTACCCGGAAGTGCCACCCCGGGTGGAATACAGCCTGACCGATCTGGGCAAGTCACTGTATCCGGTTCTGGATTCAATTGCCGACTGGGCAGAAGCAAATTATCCGGATAAACCGCCGTCCTGATACCGGCACGCTGTTACCCCAGTACTGCCGGCAAGAGGTATTGCCAGACCATTTACCTGCCTCACTTCCCCTGTTCAGATACATAGCCGCTCAGGTCCGAAGACACAGACCTGAGAGGCAAAGTCGATATCAGCCCGCATGGGTACGTAGCTTTTGCGGGTCATAAAACGGCATGGCATTTACCTTAGCCGGATATTCAGTCCCGTCTTCAGCAACCGCAACCAACGCCGTCCCCGGTGATGCCGCCACCGGAGACACATGCCCCAGTGCCAGTGACTGATTCATCCGGTGAGACCAGCAGGGGCTGTTCACCACCCCAACCTCTTCACCGTTCAGTTTCAGAATTTCTCCACCTGCCAGGCTGTCACTGTGATTAATGACTAACCCTGCCGGTAAAATCCGCGGCGAGTGCTCTGCTACAAACACTGCATCCTTTCCCCGGAACGCCCCTTTGTTGCGGCTGACTGTAAAGCCAAGCCCCACTTCCCAGGGGGTATGCTCAGTGGTCATATCATAGCCATAGAACAGTAACCCGGCTTCAATACGGACTTTATCCAGCGCAGTAAACGAACAGGGCATGACCCCTTCTCCGGCGCCTTCACTGAGCAGGTTGTCCCAGATATCTCCCGCCCAGGCCTGATCTACCAGAATCTCGTAGCCTCTTTCACCGGAATAACCGGTACGGGAAATCCGGCAGGGATGGCCAAACAGCTCTGCAGCCTGATGATGAAAATACGCCATGCTGCTGAGATCCACCGAACAGAAACGATTTAACAGTGCCAGCGCCTTAGGCCCCTGCAACGACAGATTATGCAGAGCATCATCCAGTTCAATACTGACGTTCAGGCCTTCGGCGGACTCCTGTAAGTAAGCCATACTGTCACCGGAACCATGGCAGAACAGCCACTCATCATCGCCGTTATTGGCAATGATGGCATCATCACAGACCGTCCCCTGCGGGGTCAGAATGGCACCGTAAGCAGACTTTCCGGGATAAATACCGGTCATATCACGGGTGATAACATGATCAGCCACTTTTAGGGCATCCGGGCCGCGCAGATACACTTTTTTCAACGGCGACATGTCAAACAGCCCTGCCGCTTCACGGACCGCATCATGTTCCGCACAGGGGTCACTGGCATATGTCCAGGCAGTCCCCATACCGTTCCAGTCTTCCAGCTCAGACCCTAACGCACGGTGACGGCTGGCCAGAACGGAATGTCGTGTAGATTCGCTCATAACTGTTTTCCTTATTGTTTCAGAAAGTCAGATTGCTCTGTGGGAGAAGTTAACCGGTTGCAGTAAGCAGCTCAGTACCACTGGTCCGGCATGGAAGCTTTGCGGTCTTCAATAAAGGCCTGCAGTTCGCGGTCTTTAACGGCATCAAACTCCGGTGGCCGGTAATCCGCCAGCATGGTTTTCCAGCGTGCATTGGCACGCTGCTCAAGTGTCAGGCAGCCACCTTCCTGCCATTGCTCGAATGAATTGGTATCCGCCAGGTCGGAGAGGTAATTGGCGTCGCGGAAGTTCGCCATGGTGTGCTCTGTGGCCAGGAAATTTTCCCCGGGGCCAGCCTGCAGATAGGCCTGAGTCCCCAGGCTGTTAGCATCAATGGTCAGCCCGGCCAACTGGGTATGGATCATGCCGCAGCGGTCCAGATCCATGACGAACTTTTCGTAGCCCATGGTCAGCCCGCCTTCGAGCCAGCCGGCCGCATGGAGAATATAATTCCCCCCGGCCAGCAACCCGGCATTCATGCTGTCGGAGGATTCCTGCATGGCCTGCCCGTCTGCCACTTTAGAGGCCGTTAAGTGTCCGCCACAACGCAACGGCAGACCCAGCCGGCGGCACAGCTGGCCAATTGCCAATGCAGAAAGATTGGCCTCCGGCGTGCCGAATGTGGGTGCACCGCTTTTAAGGTTCATGGTGGTAAGAAAGTTGCCGTAGACCACCGGGGAACCGGGACGGATCAGTTGCCCCAGTGCAATGCCCACCATAGCTTCAGCATGGGCTTGGGCAATCAGGGCCGGCTGGGTCACCGGCCCCATCGCACCGCCGAGAATAAAGGGCGATAACACAATGCCCTGATTCGCCCGGGCATAGGCCTTCAGCGAACCGGTCATTACATCATCGAATACCAGCGGAGAGTTCACATTGATATTGCCCTGAATCACACAGTGTTTATCCATATAATCCTGACCGTATACCAGCCGGGCCATGGCAATAGAGTCCTCTGCCCGTTCCGCACTGGTTACCGCCCCCATGAAAGGCTTTTCGGAATACCGCAGATGGGCGTAGGTCATATCCAGATGGCGTTTATTCACCGGTATGTTCACCGGTTCACAAACGGTGCCGCCGGAATGCTGTAGCCAGAGAGTCAGCTGTGCCAGTTTGACGAAGTTTTCAAAATCACTGAGGGTGGCATAACGCCGGCCGTTATCCAGATCGGTCACAAAAGGCGAGCCATAAGCTGGGGTCAGCACGACAGAATCGCCCCCCACCGGGACCACATAATCCGGCTTACGTCCGTAAAGATTAAACGTATGAGGTGCCGTCTGACACAGTGCCCGGGCCAGGCCCCGGGGAAAACGTACCCGGTCCCCGTCAACCATCGCTCCGGCGGCGGCAAACAGCGCCAGCGCTTCTTCATCGTTTTTAAAGACAATGCCGATATCTTCCAGGATCCAGTCTGCCTGGTCTTCCAGCGCATCCAGTGCGGCGTCATCCAGCAAATTGTACAGCGGCGTTTTGCGTTCGATCAGGTGCACCTTCGGCTGCGGATTTCCCCGCTGAGTGATCCTGCCCGGACGACGGTTACGCCGGGATGGCCGGCCAGTCTGCTTGCCGTTCTCTGAATGCAACATCCGCATACCCTCTTAAATGAAAGCAGTGAAAACAATGAAAGCCCCACAGGCTAAATACAGAATCAAAATTATTGATCCATGATCAGCCATACACATGAAAAATGCGCCGACTCTCTGTTATCTTTGATATAAATTAAGGTATCACCGGTAATTTAACCGGCACAATGCAAAAGATTTGCTCAATCCGTTCAAATAATTTGAACTAAAAACCACCTGTTATGAGTTAATATTATGCGCTTCAGACACTACGACAGCCTGCGCCTGTTTGACGTGGTCGCCCGCCACCTGAGCTTCACTCAGGCTGCCGAGGAACTGCACCTGACCAAGGGTGCAGTGAGCTACCAGATTACCCGGCTGGAAGAAGCACTGGGATTCAGCCTGTTCATCCGCCAGCACAGGGGGATTCTGCTCACCCCCAAAGGGAAGCAGCTCTGGCATACATCACAGGCGGCCTTTCATGATCTGGAGAATTTAATCACTCAACTGAGAGAGGACGATACCAGCCGGATCACCGTGGGCATGTCGACCTACTTTGCCTCCCGCTGGTTGTCACCACGGCTGATGAATTTTATGGCTGAACATCCCAACATCAGCTTGCGGTTACAGCCGATGATTGACCTCACGGACTTCCATACCGAGAACATTGATATGGCGATCCGCTGGGGTAAAGGCCACTGGCCCGGCATGCATGTGGAACTGCTGCGACAGGCGCCGGTGCGGCCGGCAACCGGTAAAAAAACCGCCGCAGCACTGGCCGGGCTTTCCTCCCATGAATGGGTAAATACTCTGACATTGCTGCACGACCGGGAGAACAGCCCCGCCTGGCAGGAATGGCATCAGCGGGCCGGCGAAACCTACCATGCTAAACAGGGTGGACTGGTAATTCAGGACCCGAACGTCCGGGTGCAGGCGATGATTGACGGCCAGGGTGTGGGATTATATGACGACCTGATATCCGCCGAGCTGAACAGTGGCCAGCTGAAATGGCTGTCGGACATCAGCATGCCGGAGTACGGATACTTTCTGGTGTATCCGGCCAATGCCCTGAATAACCCGGCCTTACGGACCTTCCGGGACTGGATTATCGAAGCGGCTGAAATGCCCTACTGAAATGCCCTACTAAAATGCCCGGCTAAACCTGTTCAAACTACGATGCGCTCAAATTCCGGGCATAAAAAATCCCTGCACTGGCAGGGATCTTTCTAAACGATGCCCTCAGGCATACACATTGATATTTTGCCCCAGCGATGAGGTCGGATCAGCAGGCACAACCGTGCTGTTGATCAGTTGCAGAGCCATCTGGCCTTCATCTTCGATCTGCTTTATCGCTTTCGCTGTCATCTCAACACCCACCTCAGCCTGAATATTCTGTTGCTGATAGGCGGATACTGACGCGGCAGAGAGTTCCATGATTTTATCCTCTGGTGAAAACAGGCACAGGAAGGTTAACGGCCATAGCTGCAGAGACTTTACCGAAGATCGCAACAAACTGGATGAAAAGAATTCATCTGACGGTCAGATTGCTGAACAGCGCTTATATTGCTCACTGTACATCACCATACGGCGCTCGACCTTAGCGGCGACCCCCAGCAACCAGAGCTTCTGGTTATAACTGCCCCGCCGGTAGCCACTGCGCCCTTCGTGATACGCCAGATACTGACCGTAGGCATCGCTGCGGGAAACCCCCGTCAGGCGCTCGGTGTCCCGGGTATACCAGCCCACAAAATCCACCGCATCGGCAAAATTATCCCGCCGGGCCTGCTCGTTACCGGTCCGGCTGCGGTAATCCCCCCAAACACCATCCAAGGCCTGGGCATAGCCAAAAGCGGTGGACTGACGGGCATACGGAATCACTCCCAGAAACCATTTGTAACCGGGCCGCGCATCAGCCACAAACTTAGATTCCTGATGCATGATTGCCATCATGACCGGGATGGGGGTTCCCCAGCGGCTGTGACTTTTCTGCACCGCTTCATACCAGCCTTCGCGGGCATCCAGAACCGAACAGATATCATCCAGATTCATGGGCCGTAAAAACGCAAACCCGGCATAGACCACCAACACAGTCAGTAAACAGACGGCGCTCATCCAGCCCAGCAGAGACACCTCCCCCAGGCCACGCTGCCAGCGAGACCAGCGCGGGGAGTGCAGCTTAAAATTTAGCCTGCCAGGCAGTCTGAAAAACATCGTTTCAACTCGTTACATTTAATTATTCAGGGCCAGATATATCAGCCGGTTATACACAGCGCAAACAGATTCACCCACTTGCTGACCTGCGACAATTTCCAGCCGGTAATCAAAGCCGGACAGTGCTCAGCGACGGCGCCCGCGACGCTTACCGGACGCTTTGGGTTTCAGCCCCAGCGCTTCTGCCCGTGCCTGTTTTTTGGATTGCGGACGACGCTTTTTCTCCGCCGCCGGCTTGTTCAGATCCGGCTCAAAACCCGGATACCACTGCCGGTTAAGTTTTTCATCCAAAAGAGTTTCGATCGGTTCCAGCAGATGAAGTTCATCCTGGCTCATCAGAGTGACTGCCAGCCCTTCCCTGCCGGCCCGTCCGGTACGGCCAATCCGGTGAATATAATCCTCAGCATTGTGGGGCAACTGATAGTTGATCACATAGTTCAGGCTGTCGATATCCAGCCCCCGGGCAGCCACATCGGTTGCTACCAGCACCCGTACTTCACCCTCACGGAAGGCTTCCAGCTCCCGTTCCCGGGCCCCCTGGGATTTATCCCCATGCACCGCTTTGGTATTCAGGCCATCCGCCGTCAGTTCCCGTGCCAGATAATCTGCTGCCTGCTTGGTACGGGTAAACACCAGTACCTGCTGCCAGTTATTGCTGCCAACCAGATAGGACAACAGCGGATGCTTTTTCTCCGCATCCACTTCATATATTTTTTGCTCCACCCCTTCAGCCGGACTGTTACGGGTATCGATCTGCAGAATTTCCGGGTCATTCAGCAAGGTCTTGCTGAGTTTAAAAATGGCATCATCAAAGGTGGCAGAAAACAGCAGTGTCTGCCGTTGCTCAGGCAGTTTTTTCAGCAGTTGGCGGATTTCACCGATGAATCCCATGTCCAGCATCCGGTCCGCTTCATCAAACACCAGACTTTCAACCTGGCTCAGATCCACCGCGCCTTTGAAGATAAGGTCCAGTAATCGTCCGGGCGTCGCCACCAGCAGATCGACACCTTCCTGCAACGCCGCAATCTGAACATTCAGGCTGGCACCGCCATACACCAGACAACTGCGTATTCCGGTATTTGCTGCATAGTCCCGGGCACTTTTAAACACCTGCTGGGCAAGCTCTCTGGTTGGCGTCAGAATCAACACCGCCGGCATAATATTACTGCGTTGTCCGGCATGACTATCAGCCATCAGCCGCTGCAGCAACGGCAGCACGAATGCCGCTGTTTTTCCCGTACCAGTTCGGGCACCGGCCATCACATCCCGCCCGTCAAGAATCAGTGGAATGGCGCCTGTCTGCACCGCAGTTGGCTGCTCATATCCCCGTTCGCGAAGCGTATCAGCCAGCGTCTGATGCAATCCCAATTCTGTAAACACTTACCTGTCCTATACTGAAATCTTTAAACCTGCTCCGGCTGCCAAATCCGGCATCTGAAGCACATTTAGAACACTTAAAAATATAACTGTCTGTAAGTGTATCAGCTTCCTGCTGGCAGGACTCAGAAGTGTCTGATTCCACTGACAATTCCCGCAGCTTCATACTTAAGTTGCAACAATTGACTCAGATCAAGTTTCCCGTCTGCAACCCTTGATGCACGTCAAGATCCACAATGACCCTTCTGCTAGCATGGTTTTACGCATTTTTCTTGGAAGCCAAAACGATGAAAGAAGCAACAAGTGCAACACCGCAGGAACAGTCCCGCGGAGAAGAAACCAAAGCGTTTCTGTTTTTAACCGGGGTTATCGCGCCAGCCGTGGCCGTATCCGTCGTAGTCGGTTACGGATTCATTGTCTGGATCTCCCAGATTCTGACCGGACCTCCGGGAAGTTAATCCTATGGTCGATCTGAGCCGTCGGGCACTCTTCAGAGGTAGAGTGTCCAGAGATCAAGCCGGAAAGCCTCTTCGCCAGAACCTTCCCTGGATCAAGGATGAGCAGCTGTTCCTTGCCGACTGTCACCGCTGTGACGCCTGCATAAAACAGTGTGAAACCCAGATCATTACACGGGGTGACGGCGGTTTCCCGACAATCGATTTCAGCCGCGGCGAATGCACCTTTTGCTATCAGTGTGCCAGCGCCTGTGACCAGCCACTTTTCTGGCCGGAAACAGAACAGCCCTGGAAACAGAAGATAGAAATCGGTGCCAAGTGCCTGACCAACAGCGGCGTTGAGTGCCGCAGCTGCGAAGACAGCTGTGAACCTTACGCCATCAGCTTCCGCCCAAGGCGGGGCCAGGTCAGCTCACCTCAGATCGACACTGACCAATGTAACGGCTGTGGCGCCTGCATCAGCACCTGCCCCAGCAACGCCATCACAATCAATCATGGAGTCCAGCTATGAACGCGCAACAGGATGACTCGTATCACGACGATAAGGACCTGCATATCGCCAGTCTGGTCGTCATGAGCCACCCGGACCACTTGCAACAGGTACAGGAAACGATTTTCAGCATTCCCGGTACGGAGATTCCGAACTCCACACCGGAAGGCAAGCTGGTTGTCGTACTGGAAGCGGACGATCAGGCCCAGTTACTGGACCGGATCGACCACATTCAGGGCGCCGACCACATTCTTTCAGCATCACTGGTGTACCACCACATCGCCTGATGCTGTTTAGCACCACCGAATATCGCGGTTCGCCGCAAAGACAAGAGCGACCCGGCTTCCGTCTGACGGAACAGGGCCTGAAGAATAAACACAGGTAAACAAGAGAGGATCACCATGAAGGTATCCAGACGTGACTTTGTAAAAGCGCAGGCAGCATCTGCTGCAGCTGTTGCGGCCGGCATCAGCCTGCCCAGCCAGGCGACTAACCTCATCACCAAGTCTTCCGAGACTGAAGTGAAGTGGGATAAAGCGCCATGCCGTTTCTGCGGCACCGGCTGTTCAGTACTGGTCGGCACCCAGAACGGTAAAGTAGTAGCCACACAGGGCGACCCGGAAGCTCCGGTAAACCGTGGTCTGAACTGTATCAAGGGCTACTTCCTGTCAAAAATCATGTACGGCAAAGACCGTCTGAATACACCGCTGCTGCGGATGACTGACGGCCGCTACGACAAGAACGGCGAGTTCACCCCGATCAGCTGGGATCAGGCTTTCGACATCATGGCGGAAAAATGGAAAGAATCCATCGCCAAGACCCGCAACTCTGACGAGATGCCGCCTGTCGGTATGTTCGGTTCCGGCCAGTGGACAGTTATGGAAGGCTACGCGGCTTCCAAGCTGATGAAAGCCGGCTTCCGTTCTAACCACATCGACCCGAACGCCCGTCACTGTATGGCATCTGCGGTAGGTGGCTTCATGCGTACCTTCGGTATCGATGAGCCGATGGGTTGCTACGACGATCTGGAACAGGCCGACGCATTCGTGCTGTGGGGCTCCAACATGGCGGAAATGCACCCGATTCTGTGGTCCCGTCTGACTGACCGTGCCCTGAGCGCCGATCACGTTAAAGTCGCTGTACTGTCTACCTTCAAACACCGCAGCTTCGAACTGGCTGATAACCCGATCGTCTTCACTCCACAGACTGACCTGGCGATCCTGAACTACATTGCGAACTACATCATCCAGAACGATGCGGTGAACAAAGACTTTGTTGAGAAGCACACTAACTTCCGTAAAGGTGTGACTGACATCGGTTACGGTCTGCGTCCGACTCACCCGCTGGAAAAAGCGGCTAAGAACCCGGGTAAAGGCGGTTCTGATCCGATCACTTTTGAAGAATTCGCAGAATTCGTCAGCACCTACACCCTGGAATACACTTCTGAGCTGTCCGGTGTTCCTCAGAAGAACCTGGAAGAACTGGCCAAGCTGTATGCCGATCCAAACCGTAAGGTTGTGTCTTACTGGACCATGGGCTTCAACCAGCACACCCGCGGTGTATGGGCCAACAACCTGGTGTACAACATCCACCTGCTGACCGGTAAGATCTCTGCGCCGGGTAACGGTCCGTTCTCCCTGACCGGCCAGCCTTCTGCCTGTGGTACTGCCCGTGAAGTAGGTACTTTCGCACACCGTCTGCCAGCAGACATGGTTGTGAAGAAGAAGCCACACCGTGATATCGCTGAGAAAATCTGGAAACTGCCGGAAGGTACTGTTCCTGCAAAAGTTGGTTACCACGCAGTCTTGCAGAACCGCATGCTGAAAGACGGCAAGCTGAACTGCTACTGGGTAATGTGTAACAACAACATGCAGGCAGCTCCGAACATGAACGAAGAAGGCCTGCCAGGTTACCGCAACCCGGCTAACTTCATCGTGACATCTGACCCGTACCCAACTGTTACTGCTCAGGCATCTGACCTGATCCTGCCAACAGCAATGTGGGTAGAGAAAGAAGGTGCATACGGTAACGCTGAACGCCGTACCCAGACCTGGTACCAGCAGGTACCGCCAAGTGAAGGCGCTAAGTCTGACCTGTGGCAGCTGGTTGAGTTCTCCAAGCGCTTCAAGGTTGAAGAAGTATGGTCTGATGCCCTGCTGGCAGCGATGCCTGAATACCGTGGCAAAACTCTGTACGACGTTCTGTACAAGAACGGTCAGGTTGATAAATTCCCGCTGTCTGATCTGCCGGAAGGCCAGATCAACGATGAAGCCAACGACTTCGGCTTCTACGTACAGAAAGGTCTGTTCGAAGAATACGCTGAATTCGGCCGTGGTCACGCCCACGACCTGGCACCGTACGACATGTACCACAAGACCCGCGGTATGCGCTGGCCGGTTGTTGACGGCAAAGAAACCCTGTGGCGTTTCCGTGAAGGTTACGATCCATACGTGGAAGCCGGCAGCGAAGTACAGTTCTACGGTAAGAAGAAAGACAAGCGTGCGATCATCTTCGCCCTGCCTTACGAGCCTGCTGCTGAATCTCCGGATGAAGAATTCGATCTGTGGCTGTCCACCGGCCGGGTTCTGGAACACTGGCACACTGGCACCATGACCCGCCGGGTACCTGAGCTGTACCGGGCCTTCCCGGACAGCGTGGTGTACATGCATCCGGAAGATGCCAAGAAGCGCAAGCTGCGCCGTGGTGACGAGGTCCGGGTGGCATCCCGCCGTGGCGAAATTACTACCCGGGTAGAAACCCGTGGCCGTAACCGTCCGCCGGAAGGTCTGGTATTCATGCCGTTCTTCGATGCGAAGCAGTTAGTTAACCGTCTGACACTGGATGCTACCGATCCGCTGTCAAAAGAAACTGACTTCAAGAAGTGCGCTGTGCGCATCGAGAAGGTTTAACGCCTGGCGCGTTAAGAATCTGATTAATGAAGCAGACCATGGACAAGCAGCGTCGCTCTGAATCATCCGCCAGCAAGGCACCGGCAAGACGTCAGTTTTTTACTGACGTCGCCCGCGGTGCCTCTGCTGCCGGCATGGTTGGCCTGGGCCTTACCGCCTGGGCAAGCAGCGCAAAGCGCAGTGATCCTCAGGCAATCCGCCCACCCGGCGCATTACCCGGCGATGACTTCCTGAATGCTTGTCTGCGGTGTGGTTTGTGTGTGGAAGACTGTCCTTACGACACTCTGAAACTGGCAACTTTATTCGACCCTGCACCCAGCGGTACTCCCTGGTTTGAAGCCAGAAAAGTTCCCTGCGAGATGTGTGAAGATATTCCCTGTGTGGCCGCCTGCCCAAGCGGCGCGCTGGATCCTGCACTGAAGAATATCGACGACGCCCGCATGGGCACCGCCGTGCTGATTGATGAAAAGAACTGCCTGAACTTTCAGGGCCTGCGTTGTGATGTTTGCTACCGGGTATGCCCGTTAATTGACGAGGCAATCACTCTGGAGCGACAGCGCAACAGTCGTACCGGCAAGCATGCTTTATTCATTCCTACCGTTCAGTCCGATGCCTGCACCGGCTGTGGTAAGTGTGAAGAAGCCTGCGTACTGGATGAAACCGCCATTAAGGTCCTGCCACTGGAACTCGCCAGTGGCACCCTTGGCCAGCACTACCGGCTGGGCTGGGAAGAAAAGGCCCGTAACGGCGGCTCACTGGTACCGGAACAGTTAAAACTGGAAATCCGCAGACCGGAGAACAGCAATGCCAACTGAACGTCAGGCTAACAGCCACGTTGGTGCTGAAGCGGCAGCAAAACTGGGATGGTGGCATGCTCACCGTTTTCTGGTGCTGCGCCGTATCAGCCAGCTGAGCATTCTGGCCCTGTTTGCTGCCAGCTTTCTGTACGGACTGGATATCCTTAAGGGAAACCTCAGCAGCTCCACAGTGCTGAATACAGTGCCTTTAAGTGATCCGTTTGTACTTGCACAACTCATCGCCAGTGGTCACTGGCCGGCTGAAACAGCGTTACTGGGCGGCGCAATCGTCCTGCTGTTCTACATGCTGGTCGGCGGACGCAGTTACTGCAGCTGGGTATGCCCGGTGAACATTGTCACCGATGCTGCCAGCTGGTTACGCCGCCGATTAGGTATCAGCAAAACAACCCGGATATCCAACAGCCTGCGCTATTGGTTACTGGGGCTGTCACTGCTGCTACCGGTGGTTGGCGGACTGCTGATCTGGGAACTGGTGAATCCGGTTTCCCTGTTGCAGCGCGGACTGATCTTCGGTCTGGGCAGTGGCTGGGTACTGATTGCCATGATCTTTCTGCTGGACTTACTTATCAGCCAGCGGGCCTGGTGCAGCCACCTGTGTCCGATGGGCGCCTTCTACGGCCTGATAGGCAAGCTTAGCGTGATCCGGGTCAATGCCAGACACCGCGAACGCTGCGATGATTGTATGGACTGTTACAAGGTCTGCCCTGAACCTCAGATTCTGAAACCGGTATTAAAAGGCGCTGCCAATGGTGTCAGCCCAATTATTTTTGCCTCTGATTGTACAAATTGCAGCCGCTGCATCGATGTATGCGCTGAGTCTGTATTTGAAATCAATACCCGATTTACCACTGAGGTGGAGAACAAAAAATGAAAAACCTATTGCTACTATCTTTAATTGCCATCCTGTCTGCCCCTGTTGTTGCTGAAGAGTTTGGCGATCTGGGCGGTTCACTGCGCAGCCATGACCTGGACAGCCAGGCAGCCACCGCTGAGCTGAAAAACTACCCGAAAGAGCATGAAGGCCTGCAACTGGATTACGTACAGCAGCCACCACTGATCCCGCACTCAATCCGCGGTTATCAGGTGAATAAGAACTCTAACAAGTGCTTAAGCTGCCACAGCTTCAAGAACTACAAAAAGTACGGCGCAACCAAGATCAGTATCACTCACTTCAAAAACCGTGACGGTGTAGAACTGACTGATGTATCACCACGCCGCTACTTCTGCCAGCAGTGTCACGTTCCTCAGGTAGAGGCACCACCACTGGTTGAAAATACTTTTGAGCCTGCCGGCGCAGCCGGCGAGTAAGGAGCACAGCCATGCAGTTAATCAAATCGATTTGGCGCACTCTGACTCGCCCTGCCGTACACTACAGCCTGGGCTTCCTGACTGTTGGTGGCTTTGTGGCCGGTATCATCTTCTGGGGTGGTTTCAACACCGCGCTGGAAATGACCAACACTGAAGAGTTCTGTGTGTCCTGTCACGAAATGCGTAACAACGTGTTTGAAGAGCTGAAGCCAACCATTCACTACTCAAACCGTTCAGGCGTACGGGCCAGCTGCCCGGATTGTCACGTACCGCATAACTGGACTGACAAGATCGCCCGTAAGATGCAGGCATCTAAAGAAGTGTGGGGCAAGATCTTCGGAACCATTAACACTCCGGAGAAATTCGAAGCCAAACGCCGTGAACTGGCCGAGCACGAATGGGCACGTCTGAAAGCGAATGACTCGCTGGAATGCCGTAACTGTCACGAGTTCGACAGCATGGACTTCACCCTGCAGGCCGGCCGGGCCGCCAAGCAGCACTCCACTGCCCTGGCATCCGGTGAAAAAACCTGTATTGACTGTCACAAAGGTATTGCTCACCAGCTGCCTGACATGACTGGTGTGGAAGGCTGGCACTAAGCCGGACAACCACTGACACAATTGCCGCGCCCTGTTCAGAATCAGTGCGCGGCAATTTTCTTTTTGGCCACATAAGTTTCCTGAATTGCTCAAAGTTTCGGCACATTTGTCGTCTCAGAGAATGTTTTTTCTCAGGGTGTCGCAGATACACAAGCTAATGGCTAAAAGAGATAAATTCCCCTGCCCTGAAAATGATTGACTACACACATTGGAGTCGTCGCATTCTGTTCACGGGAGTAAACGCAGTTTTACTTAATACATATTGCCTGTAGCCATTGAAAAATTGCCTCAGGATATGCATTATATCGCTGCTTTTTGCTTTGGAGATTCTTGCTAAGACGCAACACATTAGAATGCTGCGCTTAACGACCCAATCATTCTGAATGATTACATACAAATACCGGCGCTCTCGCCAAAACGTGATTCTCTAACAGAGGTATAAAAGGTGAATACTGATATCGATATTGCTCGCGCAGCAAAAAAACAGCACATCAGCGAAATTGCTGCGAAACTGGAGATCCCAAACGAGCATATTAGCCCTTACGGCCACGATAAAGCCAAGGTTAACCTCGACTACATCGAAACTCTAAAGGATCGTCCAGACGGCAAACTGATCCTGGTTACTGCAATCAGCCCAACTCCGGCTGGTGAAGGTAAAACTACTACTACCGTTGGTCTGGGCGATGGCCTGAACCGTATCGGTAAGAAAGCAATGATTGCACTGCGTGAGCCTTCTCTGGGCCCATGTTTTGGTATGAAGGGTGGTGCTGCCGGCGGCGGTAAAGCTCAGGTAGTACCAATGGAAGATATCAACCTGCACTTCACCGGCGACTTCCACGCTATCGGTGCTGCACACAACCTGCTGGCTGCTCTGATCGACAACCACATCTACTGGGGTAACGATCTGGGTATCGACAGCCGTCGTATCGCGTACAAGCGTGTAATCGACATGAACGACCGCGCACTGCGTGAAATCGCTAACGGCCTGGGTGGCCCAGGTAACGGTTACTCCCGTACCGACGGTTTCGACATCACTGTTGCGTCTGAAATCATGGCTATCTTCTGCCTGGCATCTGACATGAACGATCTGCGTGAGCGTATCGGTAACATCATCGTTGCTGAAACCCGTGAGCGTACTCCAATCCGTGCTAAGCAGCTGGATGCAGACGGCGCAATGGCGACTCTGCTGAAAGACGCTCTGAACCCTAACCTGGTTCAGACTCTGGAAAACAACCCTGCTTTCATC
Organism: Aliamphritea spongicola; assembly: GCF_017051665.1. Taxonomy (NCBI): domain Bacteria; kingdom Pseudomonadati; phylum Pseudomonadota; class Gammaproteobacteria; order Oceanospirillales; family Oceanospirillaceae; genus Aliamphritea; species Aliamphritea spongicola. The sequence continues at coordinate 426,139 of NZ_JAFIDL010000003.1, read as the reverse complement.
CACGGTGGCCCGTTCGCGAACATCGCACACGGCTGTAACTCTGTAATTGCAACTAAAGCAGCTCTGAAACTGGCTGACTACGTTGTAACTGAAGCAGGTTTCGGTGCTGACCTGGGTGCTGAGAAGTTCTTCGACATCAAGTGCCGTAAAGCTGGCCTGAAGCCTGAAGCTGCAGTAATCGTTGCAACTGTACGTGCTCTGAAGATGCACGGTGGTGTTGCTAAAGACGAACTGACTGGCGAAAACGTTGAAGCAGTTCAGAAAGGTTGCGCGAACCTGGTTCGTCACATCCAGAACGTTAAGAAGTTCGGTGTACCTGTTGTTGTTGCTATCAACCAGTTCATCCACGACACTGACGCAGAAATCGCTGCTGTTCAGGCTGCGGCTTCTGAAGAAGGCGTTGAAGCTATCCTGGCTAGCCACTGGGCTAACGGTGGTGAAGGTACTGAAGCACTGGCGAACAAAGTTGTTGATATCATCGAAGGTGGTTCTGCACAATTCGCTCCTCTGTACCACCTGGATATGCCTCTGTTCGAGAAAATCGAAACTATCGCTAAGAACATCTACGGCGCTGGTGATGTAGCTGCAGACAAGACTGTCCGTGACCGTCTGCATCAGTTCGAACAGCAAGGCTTCGGCAACCTGCCTGTATGTATGGCTAAGACCCAGTACAGCTTCTCTACTGACATGAACCTGCGTGGCGCACCAAGCGATCACACAGTAACTGTTCGTGAAGTACGTCTGTCTGCTGGTGCTGAGTTCATCGTTGCAGTATGTGGTGACATCATGACCATGCCTGGTCTGCCACGTGTTCCAGCTGCGAACCACATCCACGTTGACGAAGACGGCCTGATCCAGGGTCTGTTCTAAGATTTTTTAAAATCTTAAACAACGTATAAAAATGGCTCCCTCGGGAGCCATTTTTTTATGTCTAAAGAAAGGTAAAAACCAGGCATATGATGTCATAGAGCGACATCATGGCAGCATTGGCCTACTCTGCCACGTGTTCCAGCTGCGAACCACATCCACGTTGACGAAGACGGCCTGATCCAGGGTCTGTTCTAAGTCTTAATCATTTATTACTAAATGAAAACGGCGCTTTTAGCGCCGTTTTCTATGCCTGAAGCAAAACAGAAACCAAGCATATGATGTCAGTGACATTTACATCCACTGTCTAAGAAACATACACTGATACTTACTCTGCCAGGGATTAGGCAGATATTTCTCTTTAACAGCAAAGGAATGCTGCACCATGACGTCACAGATAAAACTGTACACCTCGCCCGATGGCCAGATACAACTGGACATTAAAGTTACCAATGAAAATATATGGCTGACTCAGGCGCAGATGGCAGAACTATTTGGCACTCGCCGACCAGCTATCACCAAACATCTAAATAACATATATACATCAGCGGAACTGCGGGAAGACAGTACATGTTCCATTTTGGAACATATGGGTACAAATAAACGTATTTATAGCACTAAACACTACAATCTCGATGCTGTCATTTCTGTCGGCTACCGCGTTAATTCCTCACGGGCAACACAGTTCAGAATCTGGGCAAACCGCATTCTGAAACAGCATCTTATACAGGGGTTCAGTATCAACGAACAGCGGCTGCGAGAACAGGGACATGAATTTAAACAAACTATTGATCTTCTCAACCGCACTCTCAGAAATCAGCAACTGATTGATCCTGCAGGCGCAGATGTACTGTCAGTTATCAGTAACTATGTACGCAGCTGGAGTCTCATACTTGGCTACGATGAAGCCACTCTGGGTGAAATCAGACATACTCAGCAACAAAAACAAATGCGGCAACTCAGCCACCGGGAAACAGAATCAGCGATTGAAACCCTGAAGCAGGAACTCATCAGTAAAGGTGAGGCCACTCAACTCTTCGCTCTGCAAAGAAATAACGGCTTATGGTCAGCAATAAATACAATTGAACAAGGATTTGCCGAAGAATTATTCTATCCAAATATCGCCAGCCGGGCTGCAAACCTGCTCTATCTGATTATCAAAAACCATCCTTTTACTGATGGAAATAAACGCACCGGTGCCTTTATGTTTATTTGGTACTTGAATATAAATAAACACCTTCTGGCAAAGCCCACTGAGCTGATGATTAACGATAATACACTGGTGGCATTGACTCTGATGATCGCCGAAAGCGCGCCGGCTCAGAAAGAATTGATGATTCGCCTGACTGAACACTTCATTGAGCTGTCTGATCAGCCCACATTGACCCATTTCAGTTCAGACTGATCGCACAACAGGTCGCGGAGATTAGCCGGAGAGAAATGATAATAACCCTGCTGATAAAAAATCTGATGCTCTTTCAGCTTTTCAACCTGCCAGCGTTTTTCCACCCCTTCCACAATCATGTTCATGCCCAGAGCACTCACCAGCTTATGAATACAGGTGACCGTTTCAACGCCTTTATCCAGCCGGGCAACGAACTCACGGTCCAGTTTGACCCATTTGGCAGGGATACTGTTGAGATAGGCTAACGAAGAGAAACCGGTACCGAAGTCATCGATTGCAAAGCTGAAGCCGTAGCCAATCAGCTGATCAATGGTTGACGAGTATTCCTTAGAGTCAGGCATGATGACCCGCTCGGTCAGCTCCAGCACCACATCCTGAGGGGCGAGACCGGCAGAATTAATTGCATACTCAAGATCGCTGATCAGTCTGCCCTGCTGGATATGCAGCCCGGAGACATTCAGCGACAACAATACCTGCTTGCCAAAGCGTTGCCGTATTGAGCGAAACTCCTGGCAGGCCTGATAAAAAATCCAGCTGCTCAGTTCACCGATCAGCCCGCAATGCTCGGCCACATCAATCAGCTCATCCGGACTGACTTCAGCCAGTTCAGAACCGGGCCAGCGAACCAGCGCTTCAACAATGACTACCCGGGAATCATGCATATCAAACACCGGCTGATAGCACATCTCGAATTCATCATTCAGCAGCGCGGCACCGATACGCTGGGAAATCTGCGTCCGTCTTAATAGTTGCTCACGCATCCCCTGACGATACTGAATCCAGCAGCGGCGGCCGGAACCTTTAGCCATGTACATGGCCGCATCGGCATCCGCCAGCAGCAGATCAAGGTCTTCATCATCACGGGGATAACTGGCAACCCCCACACTGACCGACAGAACAACCGGCGGGATATCATCGGAAATCTTATATTGTCCGGAAAGGCTCTGAACCAATGCAGTGGCAAACACATCAAAGTAATCATCCACACACACTTCCGGCAAGATGACCACAAACTCATCGCCACCGATACGGGCAATGTCTCCATCATCCCCGGTACAGCGTCTCAGACGGCTGGCAACCTGACACAGCAGGCTGTCACCCACCGCATGGCCAAAGCCATCGTTAATCGGTTTAAAGCCATCCAGATCGATGTAATAGACAGAGAAAGGCGTCTGCGTGCTATGCAGACGTTGCATGCGCTGAAACAAACCCTTACGGTTGAAAACACCGGTCAGCACATCATGGGTCGCCATTTGCTGTAACTCCAGCTCACGGCTTTTACGTTCGTGGATGTCCTGCAGGCTGACAACAAAATCACCTTCAGTGGTTTCGCTCAGACGCACCTCAATGCTGTGCCAGCGATTCCCGTCGGCACACTGTAAACAGACATCCTGCTCATAATACTTATCTTTACCGGCCAGCTGACGGTCAATCTTAACCAGCTCATCAACCGGAATAAGATCAGCAAGATTATGGATGTCCGTGCCAAACTGCTGCCGGAATGAAGGATTAGAACTGAGTAATTCGAACTGATCATTAAACAGGCAGATCATAATGGTGCCGCTGACCAGCGCGGCTATCTCTGCGCGTTCAACATGAAGGCCTTCAACCAGCATGGCCAGCCGGCCATCTTCCAGGTGGATTCCGGAAAACTGACAGTAAACATCTTTCGCTTCGCCTTTTGGCGATAACTGCCACCAGTGGCAAATACGTTTACCTAATGCGAAGTCATCCAGATAATTAAGAAGCGTGTGCTGAACAGCATCAGACGTGCCTTCCTGGAAATCCCGGGAAGTGAGTTCTTCAAGGCTTGGTGAGTGCCATAAAGTCAGTGCACTTTCATTCGCCCAATGGATACGATAGTTATCAATATCGTATATCCAAACCGGCGTCTGAAGCTGATCAATATCTAGCATTGCTAATCCTTCAGTCTCACACAATTTTTTTATGAGGGTACTAAAGGTTTTAGACACCCAAAACTCAAGTGTCCAATATAGCACGCTAAAGACCCAAAATGGTAAGTATATTTACCTATAATGCGCACCGGATACAGAAAACAATAGCCATTTACAGGGATAAATGGTATGCAGAAGAATCGAATATTTTAATCAATATTCCGCTGCATCAGCGCCATCTCCACAAACTCCCGAATCCCCTGTTGCTGGCTCCTCGTTTTCAGCCAGACCACATGTTCAGTCACATCCATTTCAGTGCCTGCTACCGGTACCAGCGCGTAACGCGGATCAGGACGAATATCATCACTCAGCGCAAACCCTACCCCCAGCTCCTGAACTACTGCATTACTGACATGCTCCGAAGTACTCATCATCATTTCAAAGCGGGGTTGTAAATGCTCACTGCTGAATATCTCCCTGACGTACTCCTGCGTAAACGAGTTGTCTTTATAAGCAATCAGCGAATCGCCAATCAGGTCACGGGCAGTGACGGACTCAGCCCCTGCATGGGGATGGCTATGCGGCAGGATCGCCATCAGACCATGGCAGTGAAATGCCAGCCGCGACAATCCGGCAGGCGGATTCGGCAAAGGAAACAAACCAATATCCGCGTCCCGGTCGATAATCATTTGCCGGCACTCATGGGTAGTTCCGGCAATCACCTGCACATGGGCATTCGGATACTGCTTTTTAAACGCGGCCATCAGCGGCATAAAAATCAACGGCGAAGCTGTCGCCAGTTTTAGCCGGAAATTTTCAGTACGTTCCTCAGGCTCCAGTAATGCAGCCACCGCCATATCCAGATCCAGATACTGACAGCTCAGCTGATTCAGCTGTTTACCCAAACTTGTCGGACGCACCTCTTTACTGAACCGCTCCAGTAACGGAAATTCACAGCGCGATTCCAGCTTGCGAATCTGGGCGGTAACCGCCGGCTGGCTCACCCCCAGCAGTTTAGCTGCCCGGGTAAAACTGCCGGCCCGTACCACGGCATTAAAGGTGCGGATTTCATTCAGGGTAATATCCATCGGTTTCTCATTGCTTAACATTCACAGACACATTTTTACTGACGCTGTTAACAGATATCTGGCTCATCAGGCGCTTTAAACAGTCGTCGCAGCAACATCAGTCACCACACCGTTAGCCGGTACAGATACTGGCTCAGGCGCATCGGCAGGCTCCTCCCTGCGCTCCAGCAACGGAATTGAGGCGATCAACTGCCGGGTATAGGGCTGCTGAGGGTTCAGAAAAATATCCCGGACATTGCCCTGCTCCACCAGATCACCATGCTTCATTACACAGACCCAGTCACACAGGTTAGCGATCACGCTCAGGTCATGGGAGATAAACAGAATGGTCAGCCCCAACTCATCGCGCAACTCTTTCAGCAGGGCCAGAATCTCCGCCTGAATAGATACATCCAGCGCCGCGACAGACTCATCCGCAACAATGAATTTCGGTTTACAGATCAGCGCCCGGGCAATGCTGATCCGCTGCCGCTGCCCACCGGAAAAAGCATGGGGAAAACGCCGTAAATGGGTCACGTCAATGTGACAACGTTTAGCGATGGCAATGACCTTCTTGTCGGTCTCTTCACGGTTTTTAGTCAGTTTCATCGCCTCCAGGGGCTCGGCGATAATATCCCGCACCGTCATCCGCGGATTCAGCGAACTGTATGGGTCCTGAAACACCAGCTGTGCGGTACGAACCAGATCTTTGCGTTTAAGCGGTTTCTGCGCGCCAAACTCAACCGGATGTTTCTTACGGTTGTACCGAACAGTACCGCTACTGATCGGCGCGGCCCCCAGCAAGGCTTTACCCAGTGAGGTTTTCCCGGAGCCGCTTTCGCCAACCAGACCTATGATCTGCCCCTTCGGCAAATCCAGTGAGATATTCTTCACCGCGGTAAAACTGTCCCGCTGACGGGCCGCACCGGACAGCTGATACGTCACTGACAGATTATCAACAGACACCATCGCTCTGGGGGGTTTAGCCGGTGGCTCAGGCAACTCATCAAGGTGTGGCAAGGCATCCAGCAAACGCTTGGTATACGCATGTTCCGGGGCAAACAGAACCCGTTCTGCGGAACCTGCTTCCACCACTTCACCTTTCTTCATTACCGTGACCCTGTCGGCAATTTTCGAGATGACTCCAAGGTCATGGGTAATAAACAGCATGCCCATGCCGTACTGCTCACGCAGCTCCAGCATCAGCTCCAATACCTGGGCCTGAATGGTCACATCCAGTGCGGTAGTAGGCTCATCGGCAATCAGCAACTTAGGCTTGGTCGAAAGGGCCATGGCGATCATTGCCCGCTGGCGCATCCCGCCGGACAGTTCAAATACATACTGATCAAAGCGTTTTTCCGGTTCCAGAATGCCTACCCGGTCAAACAGTTCAATGCCTGCCTTTCGGGCTTCTTCACGGGAAACACCCAAATGAATCTGCATGGTCTGAATGATCTGATCACTGATGCGGATCGCCGGTGCAAAGCTGGCCATCGGCTCCTGAAAGATCATCGAAACGGCATCACCACGTACCAGCCGCATATCTTTACCCCGCAGCTTCAGAACATTGATATCCTGCTGCTGATGGCGCAGGTGTACCGAACTGCCGGGATGAATAATTGCGTTCCCCGGGCTCAGGCGCATAATGGTTTTGGCGGTGACGGATTTACCGGAACCGCTCTCCCCGACCAAGCCCATCACCTCGCCCGGTTTGATATCCAGGCTGACGTTATTCACCGCCCGTATCCGGCCTTCATCGGTATTAAAATCGATACTTAAATCACGTATTTCCAGCAGGTTGCCGGCATCGCTGTGCATCATCATATTACTTCTTCTCCGCATAAGGGTCTGCGGCATCACGTAGCGCATCGCCGACAAATACAAAGGCCATAATCAGGGCAACGAACACCGCCACCGGGAAAAACTGCCAGATCATATTTTGCTGAATGTCCGGGTCCTGCGCTTTTTGCAGCAACACCCCAAGGCTGTTCACCGGTTCAGTCAGCCCCAGGCCCAGAAAGCTCAGGCTGGTTTCCGCCAGAATGACGTATGGAAAGTTAATCAGGGTATCGACAATGATGTAGCTGCCAAAGCTCGGCACCAGGTGCCGCCAGATAATCCGCCAGGTGCCGGAACCGCACAACTGTGCCGCCAGAACATAATCCTGATTACGTTCTGTCAGAATATGGGTTCGCAGGCGCCGCCCCAGCGTGGCGAAATCCAGCATGCCAATGACCACGGCAATGGCGAAATACCGTTGTACAGAGGTCAGATCGATCTGCGCCAGCGCCACCGCACAGGCCAGATAAATCGGAATCGGCGGAATCACCCGAACCGCTTCCGTGATGCTCATCATCACCGTATCCACCTTGCCGCCGAAATAGCCGCTGATACCGCCCACCAGCAGGGACGTAAATAGCTTCACAACTAAGGCCACAATGGCGATGCTGATGGTAACCCACACCGCATGAAGGGTACGGCTGAAAACATCCTTACCGTCTTCATCGGTGCCCATGAGATGAATCTGACCGTTTTCCACGCCGAACAGATGCCGGTCCCAGCGGATATCCAGATCCAGCCCGGCAACGCTCAGATCAATCAGGCTGTACTCCCAGCCCTTCACAAAGAACTGCAGATAACGGCGCTTATCTTCATCCACCGTAAACTTATTCTGGCTGGATGAGCTCAGCGCCCCACTAGACGTCAGGGCATCCAGGGCATCCAGCCCGCCACCGGCCAGCGCTTTGAGATCGATCTTGGCCTTTTCTTTGGTATAGGTATAAGTGAATGGCCGGAACGAAAAGCCATTCTGATCCCAGAAGTACACCACCTGTGGCGCCCCCCGGCGATAATCTTTATCTGCCCCGGCAATGGTTGGGTCAACCGGCGCAAAGAAGCCGGCAAAGAACCCCATAAAAACCAGCGCCCCTAAAATCCAGGCCGCCACCACACCGGAGGTTTTACGCTTGAAGCGGGCTTTTATCAGCGCCATCTGACCGGCGGTGTAATAGGCATCATCTGCAATAACATCTTTTTTACGCCCGAACCGGGCCAGCATACTTCCGATCGCCATATTCAGCTCCCCAGCACACTTTTGCGTACCCGCGGATCAATCGCCGCCAGTACCACATCGGTAATAAAGTTCATGGAAATCACCACCAGCGCCACCAGAAATAAAATACCGGCGGCCAGCTCCTGATCATTGGTTTGGGCCAGCGCTTCAATCAGCAGAGCGGCAGCATCGGTCAGGCCGATTACCACCGCCACGATTGGCAGGTCATTAAAGATGCGCTGGAAATCAAAGCCCACACTGTTAAACAGCGGGCTGATGGAATGACGTACCGGATAACCGGCCCACAGTGCCATACCGTCTACACCACGGGCGCGGGCGGCATCCACATAGAGTTTGTTGGATTCATCCACCACCAGTGCCCGGACGGTCTGTAGCTGCAACGCGGTCGCGGACCAGCCAATGACAAAAATCGGTAGCCAGATATGTCCCAGAAAATCCTCAAGCTTGCCGAATTCAAAACCGTTATCACCAAACCAGGGCACACTCTTCCACTCATCAGAAAACAGCCCGGTTGGCGTAGGCTCACCAGCAAATACATACAGCAGGATGATGCTCAGGGCTAACAGGAAATTGGGTAACGCCAGCCCCAGATAACTGATAATCCGCAGCTGTAAATCCAGCAGCTTGTTAAAGCTCAGACCAATCGTGTTGACAAAACGCTCTGCTCTGGTGTGCTGAGGATTAGTGTCTTTCCAGTCCTTATTGATGGTAAAGGCCGACAAAATGCCAAATGGCACGGCAATGATGTAAGCGAACACCAGACCGGCAATACAAAACATAAAGCTCATCCAGAAGCGCTCACCCAACGCCAGATTCACAGACTGGCGCTTAGCACAGCTAAAGCCCAGATCCCCTTTCAGAGTCAGATCCGTTACCCAGCTTGCCCAGCGAACCGCCAGTGGCTGGTCCAGCCCCATACGGGCACGCTCAGCATCAATGTCCGCCTGGGTAATGGTTTCACCCTGGGTATTCTTATAAGCGATGTATTTTTCTGCACAGTCACCCGGCAACACTTCCATCAGGGAAAACACAATGCCGCTGACAATCAGCAGAGTGATCAGCGCCAGCACATAGCGGCTGAATACATAGTTGAAATACTGGCTGTTCCTGGCCCGCCAGTAGAGAAATCCACCGACGCTCAGCAGGATCCACAGCAACCAGGTGTTGCCTATAAAATCTGCAATCACAAGCACGTCCTCAAAACCTGTTATCGGTACCTTTTCAGCAGTTCAGGCTGAGAAAAAGCATTGATAACAGGCCTTCTTTTTATTGTTTGAAAAAAGAGAAAATCCGAAAAATAAACAAAGGAGACAGCACAGCGCTGCCCCCTTTTTTACCCTGCAGCAGTTGCGGGTTATCAGTTCTGCGCCATACCTTCTGCGCCCAGGTACCACTGAGTGGCCAGATACGGATACATACGGTAGAACTCATAAGAAGAGGTCTTCGGTACTTCGAAGTTACCCAGAGAACGGCTACGGTATACCGGCGAAACCGCCTTTACAGTACCGATGATGTACAGGTCATCCACTACACGTTTGGCAATTTCCACACCCAGTTCATTGGAGGCTTCAGTACCGGCCTGCAGTGTGACGAAACGGTCGGTCAGCTGCTTCATTTCCGCAACCGTGGCCGGTGGCTGAACACCTTCAGCGCCGTCAGTGTCACGGTGCTGTGCCCACAGCATACCGGTACGCAGGTCGAAGAAGCTGCCATACGGCGGTAACAGGGTTTCAGTGTTGCTGGCCAGCGTTGCCAGCGGACGGCCCATTACCCAGCTCAGAACGCTCAGATCGTTGGCGGTCTGTGAGTTACGGTACTCGTCTGAGGTCACTTCCTTAATGGTGGTTTTCACGCCCACTTCGGTCCAGTTGTTGGCAATGATTTCCACCAGTTCAGTCGGCGTGCCCTGAGTCGCATACTGAATGTTCAGTTCGAACTTCTTACCGGACGGCAGATCGCGCAGGCCATCGTTGTTTTTATCCACAACACCGGCTTTGTCCAGCAGCTCTGCTGCCATTTTCGGATCATACTGAGTGAAACGGGTCTTCAGATCTTCCGTAATGAAGGGCGTGGTGTCCGCATCAAAACCGGTGTACTGGGTCGGTTTACCCAGGCCAAAGTAAGCAATTTCGTTGATCTGATCGCGGTTCATTGCCACCGACATAGCGCGGCGGAAGTTAACGTCATTAAACACTGCACGTTTTTCTTCGTCTTTATCCGTCAGGTTAAAAGCGATGGTGGTTTGTGCAATGGTCGGGCGCAGGGCGATTTCATATTTACCCTGATCCTTGTTTTCCAGTAATACCGGTGCCTGCGGCAGGTTAACCGCCTGGGCTTTGTAGTCCACTTCACCGGCAATCAGCTTAGCGGTCTGGATATCTTCATCACCGATAAACACTTCGCTGATTTCATTGATATACGGTAACTGGTTACCGGCGGTATCCACCTGGAAGAAGTACGGGTTAGCCACCAGACGGCGACCTTCCAGCGACTCTTCAACCACCAGATAGGATTCCAGGCTCGGTGCGATAGCTGTCAGGCCGGCAGCTACCAGACGGTCAGAGGCTGCTTTGTCTTTCAGCAACGGCGTCGGCACATCTTTCCAGTCTGACTGACCGTAATAGAAGTTAATCACGGCATAGCCGTTCTCGAAGCCCAGCTCTTTAGCTTTCTGGTCGGCATCTTTATTCAGTTCCGGGTGGAACTGCGCCAGCAGGTGCTGCGGCTGGAATGGCTGAGCGTAGTCCTGGGCAAAGTTATCCAGGAAGCCCGGGGTGGATTCGTTCATAGTGAACTGCACCGTGGTGTCATTCAGCACCTCAACCTTTACCGGCTTACCGGCAGACAGGAAACGGTCCTTAGGCTTTTCGATCACATTGCTGTTCATCAGCAGATTGTTATACCAGAAGGCGATATCTGCGGCGGTGAACGGCGCGCCGTCAGACCACTTGTGGCCTTCACGCAGGTTTACTTTCAGCACTGTAAAGTCCGCGTTCCATTCCCAGGACTTAGCCACGTTAGGCACCACGGTAGCCAGGTCATCACTGAACCGTACCAGATTAACGTGACGTACCGACAGCAGGTCTGAAGTACCGGATTCAGTGGCCTTGGAAATGCCATCCAGTACCCCGCCGTAAATACCGATCTGCCGGTAAGGGGCAACCACCAGAGGCTCTGCCGGAATACGCTTAGCCAGTGGCATCAGTTCCGGGTTACCGGCGATACGGGCATTCAGCTCTTTAATGGCCGGGTTCTCTGCAAAGCTCAGCTTGCAGCCCAGCTGTGCTTCATATTCTGCACGCTCAAAAATATGCGGGTATTTACCGCCGGCATCCGGACCGGTCACAGCCGGGCAGCTCGCCAACACATTGCTTGCCATCAGCGCGGTTGCGCCAGCGATTAACAACTTATTCATCATTCAGTTCCTGCTAAAAAATTAGTGAAAATTCAGATCAGACCGGCGCTGCACAGGCAGGCGCCGGCCAGCGAATCAGTTGCCAGCCACGGGAAAGTGCCAGCTCACTGAGTGACTGATCAGGATTGGTCGCAACCGGATGCTCCACCAACTCCAAAAGCGGCAGATCATTCATTGAGTCGCTGTAGAAATACGCACCATCCATGGACTCTCCCTGTTCTTCCAGCCAGGCCTTCAGCCGGATAATCTTGCCTTCCCTGAAACTGGGCACACCGGCAACTTCACCGCTGTAACCCGTATCCGTTCCTTCTGTTACCGGGGTTTCTTCCAGCTCAATCGCCAGAACATCCTCAACCCCCAGCTCCTTTGCAATGGCCCTGACGATGAACGCCGCCGTTGCAGAAATAATCACCAGCCGCTTACCCTGCGCCCGGCATGCCGCCAGCAGTTCACGGGCATCTGTATATACCCGGGGTGCCAAATATTCTTTAATGAATACCGGCATCAGAGCATCAACCTGCCGGGTACTCATATGCGCTAACGGCGCTAACTGAAAACACACGTAGTCACGCATATCCAGCGTGCCGGCGCTGTACTGTTCGGAAAACGCCCGGTCGCCGGCGACAAAGTCATCGCCGGCAAAACCGTGATCAACCAGAAAACGGCAAAACAATGAGGCGCTGTCGCCTGCCACCAGAGTTTCATCCAGATCAAAAATCGCTAACGCCATGCTCAGTTCACTCCTGAATAATCGGCATGTAAAAAATCCTGAGGGAAGGCCTTACCGTGGCCCTGAATACCGAGCAACTGACACACCGCACCGCAAAGCTCCAGCTGCTGCGGCCGGGATTCAGCGTTATGGGAAAAGCCCTGCCCCATCACATACAGCGGCACCATGCGTTCTTCCGGCAGAATGCCACCGTGGCTGAAATCGTTATTCATGCCGTGGTCAGAAGTCACCAGCACCTGATAACCGGCCGCCAGCCAGTCCGGTAAATATTCCGACAGGGCCATATCCGCATGCCGGACAGTGTTCCGGTATTTGGTGCTGTCCCAGCCGGCCTTGTGCCCGGCATCATCAATGTTCATGGGATGTACCAGCAGGAAATCAGGGTCATGCCGCCGGCGCAGGGCTTCGGCATCGGCGAACAGATGATCATCGGGATAATGATCCTGGTGATAAAAACTGCCGTACTGAATCGCCAGTTCCGGATCGGCGGTGTGGCGGTCCCGTTTGGCACTGAAAGGGGCACGGTTATACAGCTCACTGAACCAGTGATAGGCCGCAGCAGCGGTGGTTAACCCACCGGCGCGGGCCAGGGTGAAAATGCTTTGCTGAGTAGAAAGACGGCACACCGCGTTATGCACAATGCCGCTGTTGACCGGCGCAACGCCAGTCAGAATGGCTTCATACAATGGCCGGGACATAGAAGGTAATTCGCACTGCAGCTTATACAGTGTCGCCTGCCCCTGCTCACGCAACGCCTGCAGGAACCCCATACACTGCTCGCCAACCCCGTATTCGAGACCATCCAGCACCACCAGAATCACTTTTTGTGACATATACACGTACTCAGAAATTAACCGGGCAGCACCTGCGCCACAGCATCACGCTGCAAACAGGCCCTGCTTAAACTCCATTCAGGTTAATTTTTGAATGTGTAACTTATGCGACAGGATTGGGTATTTTTCGTGACATTTTTATGGCATGACTTTTCTTAATAACCTTTTCTTATGACCTGTCATGAAAGCATCACAAAACCGCCGGTTACCGGCTGATAAACAGGCATAAAAAATGCCGCGGATGCGGCATTTCAGAAGATGGTTAAAAATCAGGCGGCAGTGCCTGAACCGGAGAAGCGGCTGAACAGCTTCAAAGCACCGGCCAGTATCAGCCCCAGAACCAGACCAATCAGGCCGGCGGTGACTGACGGCGCAAACAGCGCCACATAGATACTGATGTCTGCCCCAAGACGCTGCACATAATGCACCCATTCCGCTAACAGCGGGATACCGTGGACAATAATGCCACCGCCCACCAGGAACATGGCGAGAGTGCCAACTACCGTCAGGGTGCGCATCAGCCGGGGCGCAAACGCCAGCAGCCCCCGGCCAACACCGCGTTTAACCGCGGCAAATGCCCCTTCTGCCTTGTCTTTCAGCAGGTACAGCCCGGCATCATCCAGCTTAACGATAATCGCCACCAGCCCGTATACTAATACGGTAATCAGCACCGCCAGCACAGAAATCACCAGCGACTGCATGGCAAAACTGGCATCCTGAACCGTGCCCAGCGCAATGGCAATGATCTCAGCGGAAAGAATAAAGTCAGTACGTATTGCCCCTTTTATCTTATCTTTTTCCAGCTGTTCGAGATCCGTGTCCTGCTCTGCCAGCAGCACCTCAACCTTTTCCTCATCAGTCTGCTTTGCTGACTTGCTGAACATATGCAGGACTTTTTCAGCTCCGTCAAAACACAGAAAGGCACCGCCGAGCATTAGTAACGGGGTAATCAGCCAGGGAATAAACGCACTGATCGCCAGCGCCGCCGGCACCAGAATCAGCTTATTGAGCATGGAGCCTTTGGCGACGGCAAGCACCACAGGAATCTCCCGCTCGGCTTTAACCCCCGCCACCTGTTCGGCGTTTACTGCGAGATCATCCCCCAGCACCCCGGCGGTCTTTTTCGCTGCGACCTTGGTCAGTATTGCCACGTCATCAAGTACGGCGGCGATATCATCAAGAAGTGTTAATAAACTTCCGGCTGCCATCTGTATTTTCCCTTTTCCGTTAAAAGCCAGATTCTCACAATCACCGCTGCCCCTGCATGCAGTGACTGTGGAAAGAAATCATTACCGACAGGATACCCAGGCGGATGAAATGCAGCTGAATACTTTAAAATCCGGCCGAAAAAACACTACAGGGACACAAAGATCAGGCCGATCAGCATCATACTGACCCCCTGCATGCGGGTGATGCTGACGGACTCTTTCAGCCAGAACACGCCAATGGCCACACCGATAGGGATACTCAGCTGGCGCAGGGCCACCACATAACTGACTTCGGTCACCATCGACATACTGATGAGGACCAGCAGGTAAGTACCGACAATGAACAACCCGGTCATTGCCACTGAACGGATTGCCCCCGGACGGTTAAACACCGTACCGAACAAAGATTCCTTAAACAGCAGTAACGACACCGGCAACATACACAGCACAATGCCCCCCGCCTGCACCACCGCAAAAGCACTGCCCGCCTGGAACGCCGTAAAGCCTTCTTCGCGCATCAGATGAACGGCAGCGCTGTCGGTAAACGAATAACCAGCAGTGCCCAGAGCAGCCACAATGGCCCAGCCTACTGCCGGCGTCATATAGGCCCGCAGGTGCCATTCCCGCCAGCGCCGCACCGGCAGCACCATCGCCCCGGCAAAAATCAGCAGCATGGCAGCAATGTCTTCAATGGATAACAGACTGTGTCCGTAAGCGCCAAGCACCAGCAAAGGAACAATCAGCACCGGTAGCGCCCGGGCCAGTGGATAAACAATGCTCAGATCGCCCCCCTGATAGGCTTTCGCCAGCCCCACCAGATACACCGTCTGGCAAATGCCCGAGGCCAGAATCAGCCACCAGAATTTTGCCGGCATTGCCACCACATCACGCCAGACCTCAAGTAAAAAGGGACTGAAAATCAGCATCCCACAGGCGGTTGCCCACATATAAAACGAAATACTGGTGCCGGATTTTTTACCCATAGAGTTCCAGCCGGCGTGTAATAACGTCGAGATCAGGATCAGACCGATGGCCATCGCGCTCAAGGCTGCTCTCCCGACGCCAGACGGCGGCTGATATCTTCAAGACAGATCACGGCATCAGCGATGGTATCCACCACATAATGGGCGCCGCCCCGGCGGAATTTTTCGTATGCCGGCTGGCGATACGCTTCCTGCTCATCCGCCGTCAGTGCCTGCCACTCTTCAAGGCTTAAGCCGACTTCATTGCCACTGCAGGCCAGCGCAATGGTCCACATACCGGCATTCAGGCCTTCCTCAATCCCCGGCTGGGTATCATCAATTTTGACGCAGGCAACCAGATTTTTAACCCCCAGCTCCATGACGTTGGTGAGGCTCATATACGGATAGGGCCGGCCTTTGCTTACCTGAGTGGCACACACCATACTTTCCGGACGATAGCCCTGCTGTGCGGCGCGCTCCAGCAGCCCCGCCACCATGGATTCCGCGTATCCGGTATTGGCACCGATGCGGATATCCCGCCGCTTCGCCCATTCAAGCAGTTCAGTCACGCCGGGAATCAGGTCTGAAGCTGCAGCAATGGCTTCGATTTGCAGCGGCACGAAATCGTCAAACATCGCATCAATATCCTGGCTGTCCGGAAGTTTACCGAACTGCTCATTCCAGGCCTCACGGATACGGGGTAACTCACACAACTGACGGATATGTTCCCGTTTCTCAGCGCCCATCGGCCCCCGCGCTTCAGCCTCGCTCAGCTCAATACCACGGCTGGCGAACAAACGCTGAAAACCTTCAATCGGTGCCCGTGAACCAAAATCAACAGTGGTGCCTGCCCAGTCCATAATAATGGCCTGAACCGGCCCGGTATACTGGCGGGAATAACGGTACATACTCACCTCAACAGGCCTGATACGGGCCAAAACGTGTGGAATTAGTGAAGCAGAAATTATACAGGAAGGATATAACGGAACAATCTGGTATAGACCAGAAAACAGGGAGTCAGATCAAAAAATCCGGTACTTAAGTCGATTCATCATGACTCAGGTACCGGACAGGCAAAACAGATTTTAAGCGTAACGCCAGCGCTGACTGCGGGACAGCAGTTCCTTACTGATCAGCCAATGGCAGCTTTTTACCCCCAGTGCAGTAAACATCAGCAATACGGCCATCGCAGCTGCCGGGGCAGTATCCCCTGCTTCATCCATGTTGATCACCGCCACTGACGCCAGTGTGGTATCTGCTGAATACAGGAATACCACTGCCGACACTGTGGTCATGGCATTCACAAACAGGTACACCGAAATATCCAGCACAGCCGGCAGGCATAACGGCAGGGTGACCCGGCGGAATGTGGTATAAAACGGCACCTTCAGCGAGGCGGAAACTGATTCAAACTCGCCGTCAATCTGCTTCAGACTGGTCGTGGCGGTGAGGTGACACACGGTGTAAAAATGCACCAGTGTATTGAGCACCAGAATCGCCAGTGTACCGTACATAAAGTTCAGCGGATTAGACGGCGAATTAAAGAAGAAGATGTACGACAACCCCAGCACCATACCCGGTACGGCCATGGGCAGCATGGCCAGAAACTGCATGGTTTTGCGCAACAGGGGCAAGGCTTTAATCTTCTCGTTCAGGTAAGCGAGAATGAAGATCACAGCGGTGCCGGTAATCGCTACCCAGAAGGCCATTCGCAGGGAATTAAAGTAGGACTCCCAACCCCCACCATCCATCATATCGAACTGGTAGTTATCCAGTGACAGGGTCAGGTTGTACGGCCAGAAAGTAATCAGCGATGCGTATATCGCCATGCCGATCACCAGCAGCAGAAAAGCTGCAATGCCACCACAGAACAGCATTAGCAGGTTATCCCGTAATGGCTGGGCTTCCGGCTGAATCGCCACTGCACGGGCGCTGACCTGCGCGGTCTGACGCTTCAGTACCCGGCGTTCAATCCAGAACGACAATACCGCCGGCAACAGCAAAATCACACTGACCACGGCTCCCATCTGGAAATTCTGCTGGCCTACCACCTGCTTATAGATATCTGTCGCCAGCACGTTGTACTGGCCACCAATCACCTTAGCCACCCCGAAATCGGTAATCGCCAGGGTAAAACAGACGAACACAGTATTCACCAGCCCGTAGCGAACGCCAGGCAAGGTAATGGTCAGAAACACCCGCCAGCCCGGCGTTTTCAGCGCTTTGGCCGCTTCATAAAGGCGGGCATCGCTGTTTGATAGCGCCGTGATCAGAATCATCAGCGCATGGGGAAAGATCCAGAAACACAGTCCCATCACAATGCCCACCGGACCATAGATGGAATCCACCGGCAGCCAGTCTTTCAGTATCCCCTGATTACCAAACAGATAGATCATGCTCAGGGCGGGCAGCAGTGAAGGGGCAAATAGCGGCAGGCTGCTGATCAGCCGAAAGCCTTTCTTACCGGCCATGCCACTGCGGGTCAGTGCATAGGCGGTTATAAAGGCGCAGGTCACCACAATCACCGTGGTCCAGCAGGCAATGATCAGCGAGTTAATGATCGAGCCAAACAAAGCCGGATTGGTGAAATACTCCGCATAGTTGGCCAGGCCAATAAAGTTACCGGCCTGATCCTGCAAACTCTTCAGCAACATGGTACTCAGCGGCGCCAGTAAGCCGAGAATCAGAAACAACACACCCAGTAACAGCAAAGCTCTTTGTACGAAAGCTTCAGTACTCCAGACAGGCACTAAGCGGCGGGCAGCAATTGCATTCATGCCTGCGCCTCCATCACGCTGTCTATTACCTCATCCAGTACCGGCTCATCGCCGACAACCGTCTGCGGCTGACGAATACTGACCCGGGTCGGTTCGCCAATCGGCGGTTCCGGGTAAAAATGCAGATTTTCTGCGTCAATTGCCATTTGCAGGCGTTCACCCACAGCAGGAGTATGTAAGGCGTGTTGCTGTACCGGCATATCCACTTCGATATCCGTATCACGGGCAATGGTCACTACCAGCCGAACAAAGGCGCCCATAAAGTTGACCTGCGCAACATTCCCCTGCAATAACAGAGTATCGGCTTTAACTTCTTCAGGGCCCTGTAACACACGGATCATTTCCGGGCGGAAACCCAACAAGCCTTCTTCTACGTTTTGATCAAGCATCAGCGGCAAAGACAGCTCCGTATCCCCGATCAGCAGGTTATGCCCTTCCAGTACACGCCCCGGCAACAGATTCATACTGCCAATAAAGCGTGCCACGAAAGCGGTGGCCGGATGCCGGTAGATCTCTTCCGGTGTGCCCACCTGTGCAATGGTGCCGTGATCCATCACGACGATCCTGTCAGCCATGGTCAGCGCTTCATCCTGATCGTGAGTAACCATGATGGTGGTAATGCCCAGTGCCCGCTGCAGTTCACAGATTTCTTTACGCAGATGCAGCCGTACCCGGGCATCCAGCGCCGACAGCGGCTCATCCAGCAGTAACAACCCCGGCTGAATCGCCAGTGCCCGCGCCAGTGCAACCCGCTGTTGCTGACCACCGGACAGTTGCCCTGGATATTTCTCACCAATCCCCGGCAGATCAATCTGTTCCAGCAAGTCATTCACCCGCGCTGTACGGTCCTGCCGGGTGAGTTTGTTGTTCACCAGACCATAGGCGATGTTGTCGCTGACGGTCAGATTCGGAAATAACGCATAAGACTGAAACACAATGCCAAAGTCACGCTGCTGAGGCGGCAAGTGCGTAATGTCTTTACCCGCCTGAACAATGTTCCCCTGCTGCGCCTGCTCCAGACCGGCAATGGTCCGCAACAATGTGGTTTTGCCACAACCGGATGGCCCGAGAAAGCAGACAAACTCCCCTTCCTTAATGGCTAACGAGATATCCTGCAGAGCAACAAATTCGCCGAAACGTTTTTCCAGTTGATGGATATTTAAATACGGGGCAGCAGACATATGTCTCACTCCAATTTCAGTCACCTGCTGACATCCTGTCTCAGGCGGCCTGGCTGATTCTTAAAACGGTTTCTGAATAAAACTCTTGATTACGACTTTTAAAAACAACAAGGCGACAGACGGTAAAGTCTGCCGCTTTGCAGTGCGGAACCAGTCTTACTTCTTAGGTTCGCTCTTGCTGTCGTAACGCTGCTGCCACTCTTTCAGGATGCGTGCGCGGTTCACAGCAGACCACTGGAAATCGTTGTTGATCATGCGATCAGCGATATCGGCAGGGTAGTTTTTGATTGGCTTGGCAACGCCTGGCATCGCAACCACTGCATAGCTTTCGTTGTACAACTCGTTTGCCGGACGGGTAACGGCCCAGTCCATCAGAGTCTTAGCAGCCTGCAGTTTGTCAGTGCCTTTAACGATCGCTGCTGCTTCCATGTCCCAGCCCAGACCTTCAGTCGGGAAAATCACTTCAATCGGCGCCCCTTTGTTCACCAGCTTGGCACCGCGGTAAGCGAAAGAAATACCAATGGCAGTTTCACCGGCAGCGGCCAGCTTGCACGGTTTAGAACCGGAGTGTGTGTAACGGTCAATGTTGGTGTGCAGCTTATCCATGAACGCCCAGCCCTGCTCTTCACCGAAGCTTTGCAGCCAGCTGGATACGTCCAGGAAGCCGGTACCGGAAGAGTTCGGATTCGGCATAATCACATGGCCTTTATATTCCGGCCGGGTCAGATCCTGCCAGCTGGCAGGCTTTGGCAGGTTCAGCTTTTCAGCTTCAACGGTGTTGTAGCAGATAGAAGCTACCCAGGCGTCCATACCTACCCATGACGGTGTCGCATCGGCATCAACAAACTGCTTGCTCAGTTTTTCAACACCCGCAGGCTTATAGCTCTGCAGCATCTCCTGATCTTTCAGAACCAGCAGGCTGGTTGCCGCCAGTCCCAGTACCACGTCGGCCTGTGGATTTTCTTTTTCAGCCAGCAAACGGGCAGTGATAATACCGGTGGAATCACGCACCCAGCGGATCCTCACGTCCGGGTTATTTTTCTCAAATGCTTTGGCATAGCTTTTCAGCTGATCGGCTTCCAGTGCCGTATATACAGTCAGATCGGTTTGTGCCTGCGCCTGCAGTGCAGCACCCATTCCCAGTGCAGCCGCGAGTACACGGACTTTCGCCATCAGTTTCATTTCTAAATCCTCATTCAGCACAGAAGTAACGGCTAAGCCGTTGTTATTGTTCAGCCCGGGCAGGAAAAGCCACCTCAGCTGGTCTATACCAAATTATTATCAGGCCGGTTAATGACAAAAAAGTGACAGCCAGATAACGGAATTTTTACAATTTCAGCGAACGTCCCTTGCCACATAACAAGCTGTTCACATTCGACAGACCAAAAAAACGGGATGCACTGCATCCCGTTTTCTGCCAGTTTCCGCTGTTACATCGCAGACTTACTGTGAGCGGTTGGTGTGGCTACGTGAAAGCTCGGGTTATCAAATTCCCGGTGTTTCATGTCGTAATACTCATCATAAAAGTCGCCGAAATGCTGCGCATTAAAGGTGTAAAACATCGCCCTGCGGGACTTATCCGAAGCATTTTTCTCAGAATAATGGGGTACATAGGAATCGAAAATCACCACATCGCCGGGTTTTGCTTCAACCGGCTGCCACTGAATCCGCTCGACCACCTCCTGCTGAATCGCACCGTGGCTGCTGCCGCCATCGTAGCTTGGCAGGATCGGCAGTTCACCGTTCGGAGTGTTCTGTAATGCATAGTCATGACCTTCCAGATCGCGACGATAATTTTCCGGAAAGAACAGGCAACCATTTTCCAGTGTTGCTTCATCCAGAAAGATCGCCACAGTCACATGGAAGTTTGGTTTAAGATGATTGTAGGCAATCACATCCTGATGGGGTTCAAACGCCCCGCCGCCCGGATTTTTAGCATTGCACTTATCTTTGAACAGCACGAAGTCATCGCCTGTCAGGGCTTTAATAAACCCCTGTAATTTAGGTACCAGTTGCTCACGGATAACCGGGTTATAGCCCTTAATATATTCGTAACGGCACACCTTCAGCGGGTCATCAATTTCAGGGACAACGATCAGCTCATCAAGGTTCTGCTGATAGAAATCATTCAGGCTGGCACCGCTTTGCTGCAGCTGTTGCAACAACTGACCGGAATGGCCATACAGATCAGCACTGGCCGTTTCCAGCATCTGCATGTCCTGTGCGGTAAGCCCCTGCTCCAGCACAATGTAGCCCTGACGCATAAAACGTTCTTTATTAAATGCAGACATGATCAGGCCCCCTGTTCCATTCGCTGAGTACAAGCCTGCAGCTGTGGCAGGTAATGGGTGAACGGCTGAAGGCTCAGCTCCTGAATCTTGCCCTCGTCATCCCAGCGGCGCAGTTTAATGGCTGACTCAGAATAGGTTTCAGCCAGAAAAGCGTCGCATTCTTCAGGGGTCATAAGGCCTCCCTGATGGTGAAATGAATCCAGCGATGCTGCGGAAAGGTCATCCAGATAGCCCTCTTCCACTGAACACAGATAACGCTTCGCCTGGGCATGCAAACGGATCGGCTCGGTAACCGCGGGCGAGAAGTAGTCCGCCAGAAACTCAGCCCCCACAGCATCGTGCTTATAGTTGCCGTAAGCCAGGTCAGTGGCTGCCAGCAAATGCCCGATATCATGAAGCAGTGCTGCTGTTACCAGCTCATCAGATTCACCGGCACGTACCGCCAGTTCAGCACACTGCACGGCATGCTCTGTTTGTGTAATGTCTTCGCCGTAGGTCTGACTACCTTCAGCAGCAAACAAATCTGTAATTTGTTTAACGATTGGATGCATAGGTCTGCCCGTCATAGTTATCCGGCTTTCTCACCTGAAGAACCGGTTTCATACAATGGCGGACAGAAATTCTGACCGCCGCTTAAAGGGTCCAGTTAAGTTGTGGCCAGTTGCGCTCCGCGGCGATCACTGCCAGCCGCGGATCAGGGTTGGTCGCCACCGGTTGTTCAACCGCCTCCAGCAACGGCAGATCATTCATGGAATCGCTGTAAAACGCCGCGCCTTCCAAAGATTCCTGCTCCGCTTCTAGCCATGCATTCAACCGGGTAACCTTGCCCGCCTGATAGGTTGGCACCCCGTCGACTTCACCGGTGTAACGGTTGTTTTCCGTCTCCAGTTCAATCGCCAGTACATCGTCCACCCCCAGCTGTTTCGCCACTGCACGCACAATGAAGGCCGCCGTCGCCGAGACTATTACCAGCCGGTGGCCAGCACTGCGTAACTCCTGCAGCAACACCTTCGCCTGAGGATAAATCTTCGGCACGATCACCTCTGCAACGAAACCTTCAGTAAGATGATCGATATCTGCCACATCCATATCCGCCAGCGGTTTCACCTGAAATGCAATGTATTCATGCACCGACATACACCCTTGTGTGTACTGCTCCATCAGCCGTTCTTCTTCTGCGATAAATTCAGGATCCGTCACCAGACCAGTCTCCTTCAGATATTCACAAAACAGCGACGAGGTATCGCAACAGGTTATGGTTTCGTCCAGGTCAAAAATGCGTAACGCCATGGCTTAAAGTCTCATCTCGATTGAAAGCAGAATAACTACAACTCAATCTGGTATAGACCAGATTGTATGCATGGAATATTACAGGGGAATGACAATCCTGTCGATGGAGAATAACTTCGGTAAGCGTTAAGAAAAACCTGCGTTTAACTGCCGATACTCACAACCACTGAATCCCGTCATGTGGCAGAATGCACAGACTCATTTCAGAAAGTCGCAGCTTTTCCCATAGCCAGGACTATCCGGGGATACACCTGCTTAACAGCCGGAATACCGGCTGTAGCCTGAACAAATCAGAGCACCTGCCCCGACAAAACAGCCAGGCCCTGGCAGTTCAACTTCACAAACAGAATCAAACAGTATTTTCAGAGCAGAGCCTCTTCTGAAGCTATCCGGAAATGATGCTCAAAACCCTGTATTTACTATAAACAGATCCCTTACATAAGGTGGTTATCAGTAACCTTTATTGAAAAATCTAAACGGTTTTCCACAGGCCGGGCAGATTTGACAGCATTTACAGTTACGACTATTCCTATTGATAACCCAAATGAAAATTTTGATGCCTGATCAGTACTTTTCTGATCTTTTTTTGTCTCCGGACATACGAAGAATCAGCAAGTTAGGAAAAAGCTTTCATTTTTAAGCTGCCATGAAAGAAAACAGTTCAAGTGACAGCGTTTCACTAATAACTAATTAGGGTGAGTTCTATGTGTTCTCCGCCCATCGTCAGTCAAAGCAAGAATAGTCAGGAAAAGAACTTTATAAAACCACTTCCTGAACCGGGTCTGTCTCGTCTCCATCATCATGCTTTCCGGTCCAGGTTTTCCCGTCGTGCCCGTGGTGTAGCAACGGTTGAATTCGCTATCGTCTGTTCACTGTTTTTTCTTTTAGTTTTCATGATCATAGACTTTGCCTTATACGGTTTTGTAAAACTCACAATGCAACACGCCGTCAGAGAAGGGGCACGCTATGCAATTACAGGGCAAGTCGATCTGGACCCTGATGCAAACGGCAATCGCAAAAGAGCAGTCATCCAAAAAATTAAGGATAACTCAATGGGTTTTTTCGATGAGGTGATGACTGAATCCGACATAGTTGTCACCAATAGCAATGGTACTGCAGTGGCGGGCTTTGGGGCCCCCGGTGAATCCATTGTTATTACTCTCACCTGCCAGTGGCCGATAACCAACCCTTTTACCCAAACCATCATGTCTGCCAGCCATTACAATTTTTCTGTGGCAGCCTCAGTGCGAAATGAAGCATTTCCCGGAGCAACGCCATGATAAAAGAATTGCGTAATCCGTCTAAATCAAAGGGTCTGGCTACTGTAGAGATGGTTTTTATTATCCCGGTGCTCCTGCTTTTGGGGCTGGGTGTGATTGAGCTAAGCCATGCAATACAGGCAAAAAATATATCAACAGCGTTAGCCAGAGAAGGGGCGAACCTTGCCTCCAGATCAACCGTTGACAGCGACCAGCAGATCATGGACGCACTGGCACTTTCTGCAGACCCCTTAGATTTTTCTCAGGAAGGCATTATTTATATCAGTGTCATTGTCGGTGACGACGACCCTGATCCCTATGTTTCTGAACAACACCGCTGGCTCAATCATGGCATTTCCTCTTTAAGTGAAACCTGGAGCGATTGTCCTTCCTGGCAGGGGGATGGAACCTGCTCAGTGCCAACACCCAAGCCAAGGCTGTCAAATTTCCCAATCACTCTGGAGCCGGGTGAAACAGTACATGTGGTGGAAATCGTGTACGACTACTCATGGCTGACACGCTATCTCACCGACCAGAATCTGTTAATTTATTCACGTGCCTTCATGTAGGGAGGGAATTATGTATAACGATAAACTCACTCCCACCTTAGACTGGAAAAAAAATCGCGGGACTGTCCTTGTTCTGATGACAATTGCATTACCTGTACTCCTCGCAATTGTCGGTCTGGCCGTCGACTCAGCCAGAGCTTACGGTGTAAAAGCTAAGCTTTCTGCCGCGGTAGACGCAGCCAGCCTGGCCGCAGCCCGGGCAATATCCGGCGGAGAAGCTTCAGCCCGGAGTGCAGCAAACAAATATTTTGATGCAAATTTTCCCCCTGATTATTTCAGCTCCACCCTTTCAGGACGGCCCAGTGTTAATTTCTCCTACAGCCCTTCCGGCGACGTTGCAATTGATGTATCCGCAACTGCAAATATGCCAACAACCCTGGTTAAACTTGTTGGCGTAGATGACATAGATATCCCAAGTAACGCTCAGACAATACGCCGGGTGGTTGATTTATCATTTGTCGTAGATAACACCACATCGCTGGTTCTGGGTACGGATGTATCGCAGGATGTTATTGACCGCTCCAAGGACTTTGTCGGTAATTTCAATGAGAGTATTGACCGCATCGCGCTGGTTAAATATGCCTTTGGCGCAGAGGTACCCGTTGGCTTCAATAACGCACGGGGATTCAGTAAAGCCACCATTGAAAATGAAATCGATGCTTTTGAGTTCGGAGGCAACGGCAACCCTAACCAGTTTACTAACGCCTCAGAAGGCATGTGGCGTGCAATAGATGCGCTGATTAACGTTAATAATCCGGCGTCATTACGCGTAATTGTCTTCTTTACAGACGGTGCCCCAAATACCTTTGCTTCTAACTTTTCATTCAATGGCGGAATCGGTAACCGTATTGGCGCTATACGCTCCAGCGACACAACATCAGGCACACCACGGGGCCTTTGGGAAGCCAACATGGTTGCCGACCCGATCCCCTCCCCCTGGGAATTTCGTGACAACAACGGTACCACACTGGCCAATGCACTTACCGGGTTCCCGCAATATTACAATGCACATGATCCTAATGCGTCCGACTTTCTCGTGATCAACCCCTCCCACCCCCGCAGACAGGTATTCGATTACGATCCGGGTAACGACAGTACAAATGATTTATATGTAAAAATTAACCGGGTCGCCCGCAACTTACCTGAAGATATGGCGGAATTTGCCCGTCAGAACGGCATCATTGTCTTAACATTAGGCCTGGGTACACGGCTGACGATACCTACCGGACCTGATGGTGAACACGGAGAAGAAATGCTCATGCGGATGGCCAATGATCCGCGCATGGTAAACAACCCGGCACTGGCTGCAGATTTCAAACCCGGTCAGCCGCAAGGGGTTTATTGCCACGCGGTGGACAAAGATGCACTGGCCCCCTGCTTCGCAGAAATGCTGGCGGTCATTATCCGTTTGACCATCTAACCGGTCATTCACACAGCCCCTGCAGCCCGGCCTGGGAGTCCGATATAATTTGACTGATGGATGCCCATCTAAAAGACGGGGAATCCCTGCGTTCATCGTTCGGAAATGAACCGGGACTCAGTTACCAGTTGCTGAAAGGCATCAAAAGCCAGAGGCTTGCTGTACAGATAGCCCTGAAAATACATGCAGCCTTCCTTTGAAAGAAGGCCCGCCTGACTTTCCTGCTCAATGCCTTCGGCAATCACCTTAAGGCCCAGGCTTTCAGACATTGCCAAAATGGCAGTAACCAGTGCATGACCATGGTTATCGGAGGCCAGTTCGTTCACAAAAGAACGGTCAATCTTAAGCGTCGTGATCGGATATTTATGCAGATAACTCAGCGACGAATACCCGGTACCGAAATCATCAATCGAAATACCAATGCCTAAGCGCCTCAGATTTTCAAACTGCTCCAGAATCAAACAGTCATCGTTGAGCATGATGCTCTCTGTGATTTCCAGAACCAGCCGATGCGGCGCCAGTCCATTTGCCTGCAGAGTTTCGGCCACCAGCTCCGGCATGTTGGCATGCTTAAACTGATCACATGAAACATTAACCGAGACAAAGAAATCATCCGGACATTTATCCAGTATCTGAGCGATCTGCGAGCAGGCTTCCTGTAGCACCCACTCCCCCATTGCGGTAATTAACCCACACTCTTCTGCCAGGCCGATAAAATCGTTCGGATACACCAGCCCCACATCAGGGCGTTGCCAGCGTATAAGGGCTTCGGCTCCGACTATCCGGTTTGTGCGGGCATCGATAACCGGCTGGTAATGCAGTACAAATTCCTTTCTGACAACGGCCTTGCGCAGAGCATTTTCAAGCTCAATACGTTGCTGTGCTTCCAGGTGCATATCCGCAGAGTAATACTGAAAGGTATTCCGGCCACTGTTTTTAGCTTTATACATGGCGCTGTCAGCATTTCTCAGCAGCTCTTCAATAGTATTACCGTCTTCAGGATAAACGGTTATACCGATGCTGGCTGACAGATAAACATCACTGTTATCAATATGATACGGCTGAGAAAGGGTATCCAGTATTGTCCTGATGGTGTCTTCCATATGATGGGTATCAGGCAAATCAGGAAAGATCACCGCGAACTCATCTCCCCCAAGCCTGGCAACCGTATCAGATTGTCTCACATGGCTACCCAGCCGCTTGCCTACCTGCTTGAGCAACCGGTCACCGAATGTATGCCCGAAGCTGTCATTCACCTGTTTAAAGCGGTCAAGGTCGATAAACAGCAGTGAGACCAGACGGTTATTTCTGTCTGAACGGTAAATCGCACTGGCAAACCGGTCTTTTAACAAATGCCGGTTCGCAAGGCCGGTCAGGGCATCATAGTTTGCCTGATACTCAATCTTTTCTTCGTATTCCTTACGCTTGGTAATATCACTGAACAAAGCCACATAACCGCTTAAATCTCCCTGTTCATCGTACATGGCAGACACAGACAGCCACTGGGGATAAATAGAGCCGTTTTTCTTACGGTTCCAGATTTCACTTCCCCACTTACCGGTCAGCTCAAGCGTCTTGAACATCTCCACGTAAAAAGCACTATCATGATGCCCGGATGTCAGCACAGCAGGCGTTTTCCCCAGAACCTCATCCCGTTCGTAGCCAGTGATCTCCGTAAACGCTTTATTAACCTTGATGATCTTTTTGTCGACATCCGTGACCATGACCGCCTCGGTGGCCGTCTCAAGAACAGTCGCCGCTAACTGCAGCTCCCGTTCTTTCTCTTTACGTTCAGTAATGTTGCGATCCAGTCCCCGGTATCCCCGGAACTCCCCTTTAGCATCAAAGATGGGAACACCGCTGGTTTCCAGATATACAAGGCTGCCGTCTTTATGAATACTCAGATTTTCCAGGGCGGAAAACTTTTCACGCTTATCCCATATGGGCTGAAACAGTGCCTGTACCCTTTCAGATTCTTTTGCCGGCATGAATTCGAACGGTTTTTTACCCATCAGCTCTTCCGGCAAATAGCCCAAAATCCCCTCAGGAATGGTCGACGAAAAAGTGTATTCAAGATGCTCGTTGACTTCCCAGATGATGTCAGACGAACAGAAAGCGATGTCCCGGAATTTCTTTTCCTGGTCGGTGAGCAGTTTCATGATCTGCAGGCGTTCATATTCTGCTGCAATCCGCCCCGCTACCAGATCAAAATAGGTCAGGATAAAATCTTCATTCTGAATCGGCTGACTGCTCAGAGCGATGATCAGGCCAAAAGGAGTCCCCTCAAGGGATGTAAGCGGTACACCTACATAGCCTTCGACATTCATATCCTGCAGTAACAGATCTTCCGGAAAAGCCAGCTGGGCATCCTTACTGATCACGCAGGCATCATGACAAACTACGGTTTCACAGGGGGTACCGGCTAGCTGATAGACGATATTGTCAGCACGTTCCCCATTGGCAAACACCGCTTTCGTCTGAATCGCAGTATTACCTTCAACCAGCTCGCCGATTAAGACGATATCAACAGCCAAAGCATTGCTAAGGTATTCAACCAGAGACTCAAAGTACTCTTGCCCAATTTTTACAGACGTGGCATCTGACAGCCTTTTAACTTCGAGGGCAATATCTGAAAAAGCCATACACCTACCTGACTGACCGCTGATCATTCATAGTAGCAAGGTTAAAAGGTATGAAGCGCCAACAGGGAAAAACTTGAAACCATTT
This sequence comes from Aliamphritea spongicola, assembly GCF_017051665.1. Taxonomy (NCBI): domain Bacteria; kingdom Pseudomonadati; phylum Pseudomonadota; class Gammaproteobacteria; order Oceanospirillales; family Oceanospirillaceae; genus Aliamphritea; species Aliamphritea spongicola. Next base: position 397,170 of record NZ_JAFIDL010000003.1, on the reverse strand, counting down.
TGGGGATAAATCAGGCAGCATATGTGCCTGCAGCGGGACCCAAAACTAGCCTTCAATATTCACCACCAGCTTGATGGCATCGTGCAGCCAGTACTCCCGGTCAAACTCCAGAAAGTCACCTTTACGGCCAAAACACAGCCGCTCAGAATATAAGCTCCAGAATGTTCTTTAGCTGTATAAGAGGATCATCAGCAATCCTCCGGGAGCAGAAACATATTCAGCGCTTAAAAGTGCTCTGGAACAGAAAACTCCCAGCGTGAGCGTTCAGGTACAACACGTTCACACTCTTCGACAAAAAGCGGCCGCCAACGATGGTCTGCAGCGTAGGTGGAATCCGATGTTCTGCCTGTGGTTAAACACAGCCCTGAATCAATCAGTTCAACATAGCCTTCTTCATTCAGCTCAAATTTTTGCAACAAATCAGCATCCATAAAAGGGGAGCGTTCACCGCAATCTCTGGCAAGCACAGACGCACCGGGTAAAGCCCGTGAATTAATGCCCGCCACTGTTGCACACTTATCGTAAGCCGGGAACCTGATATAGCCATTATCATCCAGTACGACCGCTTCATCGGCATACAGTCCGGGTTTACAGTTATGTGCTGTCATTGGTAAATCAAACCGTACATAGGGTCCGGAACCCGCGATATCCAGACAATAACCATCCTGAGGTCGGTCTAAGCCGTCTATCAGCCTGAGGTGCCCGGCAACATCTCTACCTTCTGCAGCCTGCACACTGAAAGACATCCCCATGGCCAGTAAAGCAGAGGAAATACATTTTAGTAACTTCATTTCGGTTCCTTAACCTATATCCGATAAATAAAATAGAACATTACGAAAAATAATATTTTAAACACTGAACAGTTATTTAAGAAAAACAGTTAACACCCAATTTATTCAGTACCGGACCGTTCCAAAAGATTGCGTAGCCATAAAGGTTTAGACTGATCAAAATATATTAGTGCGATAAGGCCTCCGGCAATTGAGACATTTTTAAAGAAAGCAACCATACTTGAAAAAGGTGTAAAACCTGGTGGGCTTCCTACAAAGTTTTCAGCTAAGAATTCTGGAATCCAGCCCGTATGATAAAGAACACTGGCCGGAAATAAAAAACCAATCCAGATAATACATACAGCCCAGACATACTTATTAAATAAAACAAGTGAACTACCGCCCACTTCAATCAATAAAACCACCACAAATATCGCTGTAGCGGCAAATGCCATGCCATGAAGCTCAATTCCCTTAATATGGAAACCACTATTAAATAATTTATGCAACCCTGCAGACAACCATATTCCACAGGTTAATAACCGAATAACAAAATAAACCGAAACCTTTGGCATAAACATTATTTAATTCTCCAAAAAAATAATAAAAAAATAGATTAATACCCCATTTAAAAAATAACATGCGTATTAAACCCTGAGATTACATTTGTCCCATTACGTGATACTTGTTAGTAAAGACTTACAGCCTCCGATGAGGCTGAAAATAGCTGTCAGTGACGTCCCGTTAACGCGCTGAACAGCCCGATAATCATTTAATTGCGCTCAATCAGCATAGCGATCCCCTGCCCCACACCAATACACATTGTGCAGATTGCTAACTGACCACCGCTTCTTTCCAGTTGATTAACCGCAGTGGTCACCAGACGTGCACCACTCATACCTAATGGATGCCCCAGCGCTATTGCGCCGCCATTAGGATTAACACGAGGATCATCATCTTTAAGGCCAAGGTCTCGCATAGTGGCAAGCGCCTGAGACGCAAATGCCTCGTTCAGCTCTATTAAGTCAATCTGATCCAAAGAGATTCCAGTACGGTTCAGCAATTTCTTAGTCGCAGGGGCCGGACCGAATCCCATTATGCGCGGCTCAACGCCTGCGGTTGTCATGGCAATTACCTTGGCACGGGGCTTCAAACCATAGCGTTCCACGGCATCTTCAGACGCCAGAATCACTGCACAGGCACCATCATTAACACCGGAAGCGTTCCCGGCCGTAACAGTACCTCCATCCCTGAAAGGGGCTCGCAATTTGGCCAGGCCTTCCAACGTTGTTTCCGGTCTTGGGTGCTCATCAGTATCCACGACTAAAGGCTCACCTTTACGCTGAGGGATCTGAACCGGTACGATCTCATCCGAGAAAATATCAGCTGCCATCGCTTTAGCTGTTTTTTGCTGGCTCCCAAACGCAAAGCTATCCTGATCTTGCCGGGATATATTGAATTGTTCTGCCACGTTTTCAGCGGTTTCTGGCATTGAATCAACCCCGTACTGCGCTTTCATTTTTTCATTAATGAAGCGCCAGCCAATCGTTGTATCGTGAAGTCCGTCCGGTGTTCTGGAAAACGCAGTTTCTGTCTTCCCCATCACAAACGGTGCCCGCGACATTGATTCAACGCCTCCGGCAATAATAAGTTCAGCCTCCCCCGCCTTGATGGCCCTTGCGCCAATTCCTATAGCATCCATACCGGAACCACAAAGACGATTAACCGTTGTGGCAGGAACAGATGTTGGCAACCCCGCCAACAGCAGAGCCATGCGGCCAACATTCCGGTTATCTTCCCCGGCCTGATTTGCACAGCCATAAATAAGTTCATCAACCTTATCCCACTCGACTGACGGATTTCGCTCCATCAGAGCTTTTAGCGGAATAGCCCCCAGATCATCAGCCCGGACTTTAGACAGCGCTCCGCCATAACGCCCGATAGGTGTACGCACGGCATCACAGATAAAGACTTCTTTCATTACTCGATCTCCCAGCAAGATATTCTTTTACAACTCAACCGGTCTGTTATTGCTGAATAGCCCCTTGGATATCATCCAACTCCAGAGCAACCTCATAACTGGCATCGGTTTTTGCCTTTATCTCATCGAGAGTGGCGCCCGGTAATACTTTGACCAGTAGCATTTTTCCATCGGTAAATCTGAATTTTGCCAGTTCTGTTATCAGTACATTGACCGCACCTTTAGTTGTCAGTGGCAGTGTACAGCTGGGTACCACCTTGGAATTACCGTCTCGGTCTGTGTGGGTCATAGTAATAATCAAACGCTCCGCACCCGAAGCAAGATCCATTGCGCCACCGACACCCAGTAACGGTTTACCCGGTACTGCCCAGTTCGCAAGGTTCGCTTGCGCATCAACCTGTAAGCCCCCCATTATCGCCACATCCACGTGACCACCGCGGATCATGCCGAATGACGCCGAACTGTCAAAGTAACTGGCGCCAGGTACTGCTGTAACAGGTACCTTGCCTGCATTTACCGGATAATCCATTGCACCGCCGGACGCAGGTTCCGGCCCTACTCCGAGCATACCGTTTTCAGTATGCATACTGATGCCGTGTTCCGGCGTTATCAGGTCCGCCACTAACGTGGGTACACCAATGCCCAGATTCACAACATCACCGGGCGTTAATTCACTTAACGCTTCACGCGCCATATTCATTCTGCGCTCGTCGACTTTCTTCGCACTGGCAGACACCGACGCTGATGATCCCAGATCTGCTGTCGAAAGCTTCGCCTCAACCAGATAATCTATAAAGCAGCCAGGGGTATGAACTTCATTAGGATCGATATCTCCCACCGGAACGATCTCTTCAACTTCAGCAATCACCAGCCTGGCTGCAGTCGCAGCACTGTGATTAAAGTTATTCTCGGTCATGCGGTATACCAGATTACCGGCTGTGTCTGCTTTCCATGCGCGAATCAGGGCTACGTCGCCTTTAATCGCAGGTATATAGACCATTTCAATACCGTCAATCATTCGTGATTCCCGGCCTTCAGCCAACGGCGTCCCCGCAGAGGTAGGCGTAAAAAATCCACCGATCCCGGCACCACCAGCCCGCATCGCTTCCCCGAGAGTTCCCTGAGGCAGCAACTCCACCGCCATCCTGCCAGACTGTGCAGCCTCTACTGCTTCACGATTACTTGTGAAATACGAACCAATAGCTTTTTTGATCTGACCATTACGCAATAAACGGCCACCTCCTAAACCAGGCTCTCCCACATTGTTGCCGATATAAATCAGATCCTTTGTGTCCGTTTCTGCAAGGGCATGCAGGAGGTGCACCGGATTACCTGTCATGCCGAAGCCTCCCACCAGCATAACGTCACCGCTATTCACTTTTTTAGCAGCTTCAGTCAGCGAAATTTTCGGAACAGTTTTCATCACATTAATACCTCATCGTTATTACTTTCATTCTCATGCAGCCTGCGGTTTTCACACTGATTTAACGGCGCTATCGAATGCTTTACGACCTAGTCCACAGTTGGACGACGTCCATGGAAGGCATCGTCCAGAAGGCGACGAATGCTTTCACGGGTAACGGGTTGTGGGTTGTAGTAGGGATTACGGGTAGCAATATCAGCAGCCTTATCCAGATCTTCTTCGGTCATACCGAGTTCGGACAGCGTCATTTTTGCTCCAATCGCAATATTCAGATCAAATAACGCACTTGCGGCATCTGCGCTGCTCTCAACACCCAGAGCCTTTGCAACTCTTCCAATCGCATCAGGTGCAGCCAGTGTGTTATAAGCTGTAACGTAAGGAATAATGATGGTGTGCACTTCCGCATGCGGCAGGTTGAAACTTCCACCCAGGGTATGGCAGAGCTTGTGATGAAGGGCCATGCCAACAGCACCTAATGATGCACCGGCCAGCCATGCACCGTAGAGAGTATCGGAACGTGCGGCGATATTTTCCTGCTGTTTCACCGCTTCTTCTAAGCTTCGACCGATGGCACGAATACCTTCTTCAGCCATCATCGACGTTATCGGGTTGGCGTTTTCAGCATAAAGCGCTTCAACACAGTGCGCAATTGCATTCATACCACTGGGACCCGTAATAAAATCAGGCAGCGTCACCAGTAATTCCGGATCGTAAATAACCGTCCGTGGTAACACCTTCAGATCACGCCCCGTGGTCTTTACTCCGGCTTCAGTTATCCCCCAGATCGGCGTCATTTCTGAACCTGCGTATGTAGTTGGCACCGCCAGAATAGGCTTACCTGTATCCAGAGCAATAGCTTTAGCCAATCCTATGGTTGATCCGCCACCAACAGCAATCGTGCAGCCCGCGTTCATATTCTTTGCCGCTTCAATAGCGGCTTTTGCGGTTTCTGCCGGAACATGCATCACAGCCTGATCAAATACGCCGGCAGAAAGCTCCCCTAACTGATCAGAAAGACGATGCGCCGCTTTACTTTGCGTAGGAGTTGCCAGCACCAGCGCCTTCCCTGCATTCATCAACTGCACTTCGCTGGCAATCTGAGAATGACTGCCAGGCCCAAAAATTACCCGACCGGGATTAGCGTTATACACAAAAGGATTCATCTCAGTTTTTCCTTATTCACTCACACAAGAACGGCTAAAAACGCTCAGAGTCTGTTTTATTTGACCTGTTGTCTCATGCTTCCACATGCGATCAACGGATGTTACTTGGAACTGCTGTATTTCCTGCACGGCAAAGCGGTCAGTAAGAACTAAAAGCACTCTGATATTCTTCTACTGAACACAACATACCGCGCGCCGGTAATACCTGTATGGCGCATGCTGATGACTCCTGCCCCATACTGGCAGGCAGTCATGCGATTTAATCTGAGGTGACTTTCACCAGTTTGAAATCGAAACGGGAATGCCAGACGGACTCTCCGTCTACTCTGTCTATAGGGGCTATAAGGCTGTCTTTAACACCGAAAACAGCATCTGAAGTCAGATAAGGGTCGTCACCTAAAAATGTATGGGTAATGACATCTTTATAGCCGTCTGCAGTGACCAGGAAGTGCATATGTGCAGGCCGATATGGATGCCGGCCTAATGCTTCCAGCATTTTTCCAACAGGGCCATCATTTGGAATCGGATAACTGACCGGCTTAATACCGAAAAAGCTGTAGGTACCGTCCGGACCGGTTTTAAACCGGCCACGATTATTCCATTTCGGTTGAATATCCGGTTGCTGAATATCGTAAAAACCATCGGCGTTATCTGACCATGCGTCGATACAGGCGCCTTCAATCGGATTACCGTCCATATCCACCACCCGGCCTTCGAAATGGCAGCTTTCACCTTTCTCATCCAAACAGATGGTATCCCCCATTCGCAGCCAGGGAGCACCTTTGACATGAAACGGTCCCAACACAGTGTTTTCAGTTGCCCCTGACGGTCTCCGGTTATTGATTGCATCAACGAGCATCGAAAGCCCCAGCACGTCACTGAGTAAAATGAATTCCTGCCTCTCTTCAGTACACAAATGCCCTGCAGCAGTTAAAAACCTGATCGCCTGATCCAGCTCATCCTGAGTCAGTTCAACTTCTTTTGTAAACGCATGCAGGTGTTTTACAAGACTCGCCATTACAAACTTAAGTCTGGGATTTATATTGGCATCAACCCGTTCATTCACGGCTTCAACGGATTGCTCTTCTGTAAAGTAGGTCGACATTTCAAATCCTCATACTTAGCTGAGCAAAAACTTACCTCAGCCGTTTAACAATAACCGGAAGTTCACTCAGTGCGTGGCTCCACGGATACCCGGACTTCCAGTCCCAGTATCCATGCCCTTGAGTGCAAGTTCTCGCAGACGGCTACTCTGGAAAAATTACTTTAACAGTCCGTTCAGAGCCTCGACTTCTGCCGACAGGACTGTGTTATTTTCAATCAACCCTGCTGTAGAGCTGGCAATGACTGCCTGTAAAGACTCCTCAGCATCCGGTGTCAGCGGAGTTAATGAGCCACCATTTGCGGTCCATGCATCTGCGGCACGCTGCACATCACCAAGCCCCCAGTTAACCGCCTCAGATTCAACTTCATGTGCAATATTCTGAAGACGTTCACGAGTCTCATCAGGAAGGTTATTCAGCCAGTTACTGGATGTTGCGACGGTCACGATAAGTGGCCAGCTGTCAACCATTGCCATATAAGGTGCAGCGTCGTAGTAACGAAAAGCTGCGGCAACTGTTGGCGCGGCTATCACTGCATCAATCGCCCCTGTTTGCAGCGCAGGCATAACCTCTGATAACGGCATCGGCACCGGTGTTGCACCCAGCGCTTTCATCGGCTCAATCTGAAAAGGCGTGCCAAGCACCCGCACTTTCAGACCCGCCAGATCCTGCAGCGACTTAATTGGCTTTTTTGAAATGATCGAGTTTGGACTGTGAACAAAGGTCGAGATTGGCTGAATATTACGAGTGTTGCCGTAGTTTTTAGCTCTTTCCCTGAATACATCAGATGACAACAGTTGCTGTGTCTTGGCCGGATCTTTAAAAATGGATGCGACATCAAATGTCTGGAACCGGGGGTCTACCTGACTCAGAAAGGCAGTTGCTGTGATAAAAGACTCGATCGTGCCGAACATAACCCCTTCTACCATTCGGGGAATTGGCCCCAACTGGCTGGCCGGGTAAAGTTCAACAGCAACGTCCGGCAACTCTTTGCTGACTCTGTCTTTAAACATCATCTGATACTGATGTTGAACATCATTCAGCGTTGCTGAAGCAAACTTCAGTTTCTGCTCTTGTGCGACAGTAGGTAAACCAAATCCCAAAACAGCACACCCAAGAATACAGCTCAATAGTTTCCGTCGAATGTTCATTTTTCTTATCCTTATTATGATTAATTTATGCCCTTGCAAACAAAAAGTTTGGTAAGGCTGTTGATAATTCGGGAATAAAAGTCACGATTGCCAGCGCCAAAAGCTGAACAATAAGCACGGGAATAACGCCACGTAAAATAAGGCCTAGCCGCAAGCCAAGTGCTCCCTGCGTGATAAACAGGCTCAGTCCGAAAGGCGGTGTCAGAAGGCCAATTGCAAGGTTAAGTGTCATGATGATGCCAAGGTGTACAAGATCGACACCTGCAGCAGCCATAATAGGCGCCAGTAATGGAGTTACGACCAGAATTGCGGCAATCGGATCCAGAATGGCTCCGAGCAGAAGCAAAGCAACATTTATGATAAGCAGCAGTACCCAGGGGGAAAGATTAGCCTGAGCGATCCAGCCCGCAATTTCCTGAGGCACCTGATTAATCGTTAACACCCAGGAAAAAACGCCTGCTGCGGCTACAATAATCATCACCTGAGCGGTTAAAAAGGCTGTTTTTTCTGCACAGGTCAGAACATCACGCCAGTCCAGATCACGGTAAACCATGCTGGCAATGATGACCGCTGCCACACAGGCAATACCCGCAGCTTCGGTTGGTGAAAAAATGCCCCCGTAAATACCGCCCAGAATAATCGCGGCCGGTACCAGCGCAAAACCTGCCCTGCGGATACTTACCCACAGCGCCCCCCAGTTAAATGGCCGGCCATCTCTGATTCCGTAAACCCGGGTCTGGATAATTACCAGTGCAGACATGAGTACAGCAACCAGTAATCCGGGAAGAATACCTGCTGCAAACAACCGGGGAACGGACTCGTTTGCTGCGACCCCATAAACAATGAGTGGAATTGAAGGCGGTATCAACACACCGATAGTACCGGCTGAAGCCAGCAAACCTGCAGATACCCGATCCGGATAACCTGACTGACGAAGGGTTGGTAACAACAAACGGCCAACGGTTGCCACCGTCGCCGGAGCAGAACCTGATATAGCGCCAAAGAGCGTCGTTGTAGCAACGGTTGTTAAACCAATCTTGCCCCGAACCGGCCCGGATCCCTCATCAACGAAGTCAACAATACGCTTTGCGATAGAGCCACGGGACATAAGCTCACCGGCAAAGATAAAAAACGGAATGGCTAAAAGCGCAAACGATTCAACTGAGCCAAACAGTGCCTGATGCAGGGCAATATCCGGAACATTACTGAAGAATACAAGTGTAATTGCGGCAGTTCCCAGCAATACCACATATATAGGAAACCCTAATACAAGCAGCAGAACCGGAGAAATTGCTAATGACCAATCAACAGCTGTCATTGACCCTCTCCTTTTCCTGACTTACCAAAGAGCCCCCGCAAACCAAACAACAATGTAATACAGGCTGATAATCCGAAGCCAACGGCAACAGCGCCATGAGGTATCCACATAGGAATGTTCGCGGTAAGACTGGTTTGAGCAAAACTTTTAAGTTGCAGCGATACGGTGAAAGCAACCCAGGCAACAAAGCCTGCCAACACCGTAATCGCCAACCACTCAAAACAACGTAGATATCTCTGCAGACGCACAGGAGTCATATCAACAAACATCGACATACTCATGTGCTGATTACGGAGAGAGACCAGAACAGTTCCCAAAAAAACGATTCCGATCATGAGATAAATCAGAACTTCTTCAGCGCCAATAATGGCACTCCCAAAGACATAACGTCCGACAATGTTCGCTAAATTCAAAATGACAGCTGCGATAACCATGCATCCGAGTAAGCGCTCCAATACACGCATAACCAGCCCGGATAATTTTCGCAGTTTTAACAGTGGCATCAGTTTTGTCATTGTCTTTACCTTCGCTTCCTGAAATACAGTCAATCAGTCTGAATATTAGCTAACAGACCTATTTCACAAGCGACAGTTTTTCGGATGAAACACCCAGAACATCTTCTAACTGAAACAATTCAATCGCATTCTGGCGACCGATCTTATGCAAATCACGCTCACTGATACTGGCTGAATCGAACCAGTTCGCCGCATGATCTACATTTTCAAAAGGCCAGTCTGTGGAGAACAGAATCCGGTCAGAACTGATTTCCATCATGGCATCGATCAGCGTTTGTGTTCTGAAATTGCCTGAAGTGGTCAGATAAAAGTTTTCATTAAAGTAATCGGCGATCGCCCGTTTGGCAGGGTATCCCGGTGTGGTTTCTACCCATGCATTGCGATTATCAATTCGCCACATTGAATAAGGCAGACCTTCTCCCATATGCCCTAATACGATTCGCAGCCCGGGGTACTCATCAAACAGTCCTGAACCAATCAGACGCAATGCATGAACAGCCGTTTCCTGTCCAAACGCCCAGGTTGGCCCCATCAGCCAGGAGTGTCCTTCATAAATCTTCGAATGTTGCGGTAAGGGATTACGCGGATGCAGATAAAAAGGCACACCCAGCGCTTCAACCTGCTTCCAAAATTCCCGGTATTGAGGCAGGTCGTAGTAAAGCGGTTCATCACTGCCTTCCACCTGAGAAAAACCGTTAACCAATGCACCACGGAATCCCAGTTCCTTAACACAGCGGGTTAACTCTTCAGTAGCAGCCTCAGGATCCTGCATCGGCAACGCCGCAAATCCCTGAAAGCGATCCGGGCGAAGGCTGACCTGCTCAGCAAGATAATCATTAGCACGGCGGGCAACATCGATTGCATGAGAAACATTCGGAATGGCCTGCACGGCAGGAGCGTTCAAAGACAAGATAGACATTTCAATGCCATGCTTATCCATTTCAGATAATCTGCGATCATGAATATCCATCAGACGGCTACTGAGTTCTGTCCAGTAACTGTCTGGCACAAATCCTGCTGAATCCTGCAATGTTTCACTAATAGCGAAATGCTCTTCGAGCGCAATTTTTCCCAACACAGCCATTCTCCTGATTTTTAGTATTTACAGCTTTGTAATAATTTATTTGTTGTAAACATATAATGTCATAAACAACAAAGTCAAATGAATTCTGTCGCCTCTCTTAACAAGATGAAGAAAGGAGCAAGGGAATTTTGTGCAGATAAGAAATTTTAAAAGGAGAAGAAAATAAACGTTAAATAATTGAAATTAATGAAGTATTGATAATGATCAACTGAGAGAAACTGCATCCTTCCTGTGCAGAAGAACAGTCCAATTACCCAGTCATATTATTCCTTCAAAGTGCTGTACCAAAAAGTATGATTAAAATCAAATAATTATTTAGACAAATCAAAAAATAAATTTGATGAATACATATTGGTAAACACAGTCACTTTTAGACCAGCTATGCCCTGCTTTTCTCACATGACGGTTAAAAACACAGGCTGAAAACCACCTGAAGAAAGCCACAAATTATAAAATGAATGCGCTTTAAGTGCTGAGACATGAACACACTGTGAGTGCAGCATAATTAAGCCAGGATCATGTACAGGCCTTGTTACAGCTCTGGGATTAATATCCAGGAAAAACTTCAGGTGTTGGCAAGAGACCGTCACAGCAGACACAGTCGCGAAGAAGAAGAAGAAGAAGAATACCCAATGGCCGGGTGCATCGGGTATCTGGTAAAGAAGTATACGTCCGGGCCTGACACTCAGCCCACAATTTCACCCCGGGCCTTCTGAAGAAGAAAATCCAGTTGTTTGAGCTCGGACTCCGAAAGAAGCTCAAACTGAGACCGGTGAATTTTCAGAAGCGGTTCATCAATGGACTGAAGAATCTTCGCACCTTCGTCTGTCAGAACGGAACGTACAACTCTTCGGTCCGCTACGTCAGGTTTCCGGTCAACCAGGCCGTCACGCACCAGCCGGTCCATGAGCCTTGTTACATCTGCCCGGGGATCCGTCATTTGCTCACTGATCTGAGAGACCCTCAACCCTTCGGATCCTCCACGCCGAATAGAACGCAGAACGTTATATTGCTTTCCTGAGAGTCCAAACTCCGCCAGCAAATCCGAGACATGCTGACCCATCACTTGTGCGGTGCGAATAAGGTTCAGATAAGCATGCTGCGCAGGGACATACTGTCCTGTCTCTTCAATTACGAGGTCAGGGGTTTGAAATACTTTGTCGTTATTCTGATCTGTCATTTGATCCACATATCTGTTTTTAACAATATACGTTCAAGCTGTATAATTACATAATCATACTTACCACATATCAAATCAAAAACCCAATATTTAAGATCCGCTCTGCTTTGAAGCCGGACCTAAATGCACTTCCGGGCACCCGCTCGTAGTTAAGAGGTTCCTCAAATCGCAAGGCTGGATCAGCTTCATCCTGTCAATACTGCGCCCTCTTCACTTCAACAACTAAGTCAGGCTTTATTCTCTTGTGTTTTTATGCCCTATATAAAAATACCTATAACCACATTCTCACTTCAGACTTCCCACTTCCGGCCTGACTCAAAGCTCAAACTAAAACGATTAACTTAAGTAAATTCAGTCAGTTATAACTGCTCTGCCTGCATCCCTATAAATAATTCTCTGTTGCAGTTACAGCCACAGACGTTGCCCGCCCCTCTCTGATTAAACACAAAAAAATCTCATCAGTTGCTTATCCATGATTTCAAATGGGCTGGCAAAGCTTGACTTATACGTTTTAGACAATATATGTTTATAACACATAAATAATAAATAAAAGGCCCGCACATGTATCAAACAGCCTTTAAAAATTGCGTACATCACTATGAGTAACCAACTTTCTTATATGCTGTCTGCCTGGCTAAATAGCGAAGCCGGTACTGAGTGGGTTTTGGGTACGGTTTATAAAACCGAAGGATCTGCATATCGCAAAGCAGGTTCCATGATGCTAATTAACAGCCTTGGTCAACAGTTCGGAATGCTAAGCGGTGGTTGCCTGGAATCAGATATCATGCGCAACGCACGTAAAGTCATGGCTACCCTGACCCCGGCTACCCTGATCTACGACAGCACAGACGAAGATGATCTTTCTTTCCAGCTGGGTATCGGCTGTGGAGGCAAGGTATACATCATGCTGCAACCCTTACATGCTGATAACGATTTAAATCTGGGTGCAGTAGCCACAGCACTCAGACAAAGAATATCTGGTACTTACCATCAAAAAATTGGGTGTACAGAAGCATTCTTTCAACCCGGCGAACCTTGTCCGACGGTGCATGGCCACATCAAAGAAGGTTGGTTAATTACCCCTATAACCCCTGAGCCTCATCTGCTCGTCGTCGGTGGCGGCATTGATGCAATCCCGATAGTTCGAATAGCCAAAGAACTTGGCTGGCGAGTCACCCTCGCCGATCCAAGACCAGCGAATGCAAGAGTTGATAAGTTTCCTCATGCAGACACGATACTCCGTGAACTGGGCACTAGCCTAAAACGTTATATCACTGACACCCGTGTCGATGCCGCAGTATTAATGTCACATAACATTGATCTCGATGCGCAAGCTTTACTTAATATTCATCTCTGCGGTCTTAAACACATCGCCCTGTTGGGACCACCCCACCGTTATCACCAGGTGCTTGAACGGGCAGCGCTCAGTGAGTCCTTACTGGGATGTCCGGTCTCAGGACCTGCCGGGCTGAAAATTGGCGGCCAGCTTCCCGAAAGCATTGCGCTTTCTATTCTCAGCGAATGTCATGCGGTATTGCATTCACAAGCTGCAAAACCTCATCTCAGATCAGTGGCTGCCAGATGAATGTCGCATGCCTGTTGCTGGCCGCTGGCGGCAGCTCCCGCTTCGGAGGGCGGAAACAACTGGCCTCCGTTGAGGGCCAGCCAATGATTCAACGCGCGTTGGAACAGCTAACACCGGTATTTAACCAAGAGGTTTACACCGTCATCGGCGCCTACCGGAACGAAGTCAGCCCTTTACTTGCCGGACGTTGCCACGTCATTGAGCATTTAACCTGGAACCAGGGTCTTGGTTCATCAATTAAAACAGGCGTAAACACCATCATCCAACAGAGCAACTATGATGGCATTTTGATCGCTCTAGCCGATCAGGTCAGGCTAATGCAAAGCGACTACTCAGAACTCCTGTCCCGGTTTGATGGCACAACAATAATTGCTGCGCATTATTGCGGTAAAAACGCAGTCCCCGCCCTGTTTCCGACACGCTTTTTCTCAGAACTTCAGAACTTAAATGGTGACTCAGGCGCACGCTGTTTGCTGGACCGCTACTGCAACTCAGTCACAGCGGTTCCACTTCCGCAGGCTGAAACAGATATCGATACCAAACAGGATCTGATTCAGCTAACCACCAATTATCTGTATCTCAACCAACCTGAATAAGGGCACTCAATCACTACATAAATAAAAGAAAAGATCGGTGCATTCAACAATCTGATCATCAAAAATAACTAGGATGACTATGACATGACCACATTTAAATTAAACGGTAAGCAGGTATCAAGCACAGTTGCTGACGATACACCGCTACTTTACGCACTCAGGGGTGACTTCGAGCAGAATGGCCCGAAATTTGGGTGCGGCGTTGCTCAGTGCGGCAGCTGTAGCGTTCTCGTTGAGGGTAAAGTCGTACGCTCTTGTGTAATGCCAGTTTCCGCCATCAAAAATAAAGAAGTAACCACTCTGGACGGACTGGCCGTTTCGGACAGTCAACTTCACGCTCTGCAGCAAGCTTTTTTAGATGAACAGGCAGCGCAGTGCGGTTATTGCACTAACGGCATGATTATACAGGCAAGCAGCCTGCTTAAAGACAATCCAAAAGCAAATGATGATGAAATTCGCCAGGCGATGAGCGGAGTTTTATGCCGCTGTGGGAGTCAGGCACGGGTCTTAAAAGCCATTAAACGTGCCCAGGGTGCAGATTTGGGAACAAATGTAGGAGCAGCAGACTTATGAGCAGTGTTAACGCATCTGATTTTTCCAGACGAAAATTCCTTAAAGTAGCAGGCGGCCTGACAGCCAGCTTTATGCTGCCGGTTACCTTCCGTGGTGCACAGGCTGCCGACGCAAAACTTCCCTGGATCACAACCAAATATCCAACTGTTGATGCCTGGATCCGAATCAATCCTGAAGGAAGTGTGTCCGTCTTTTCCGGCAAAGCGGAATTAGGACAGGGTGTTCAGACCGCTATCTGCCAGATTGTCGCCGAAGAACTCGATGTCGACATGAACCGCGTGCAGATGATCAACCCCGATACATCTCTCTCACCAGAAGAGTTTTACACCGCGGGAAGTGTATCGATAGAAACAAGTGGCATGGCAATTCGCCACGCCAGTGCTGAGGTTCGCGATTACCTGCTGGATATGGCCAAAGTCACAGCCAATATTAATAAAGCAGATGCCACTGTTATAGACGGTGAGATTACCGGTACCAACGGCGCTAAAACCAGTTACTGGTCACTGGTTAACAATAAAGCAATCGACATTAAAATGACCGGCAAAGTGGCGCCAAAAGATCCTTCCACTTACAAACTTGTCGGTAAGCCCCTCCCACGTATTGATCTTCAGGATAAACTGACAGGAAAAGAAGGGTTTATAACCGATATTCGCCTGCCTAATATGGCCCATGGCCGCGTTGTACGTCCGGCCCGGCCCAACTTTACCTTACGTAAAGTAGCAACAGCTGATGTTAAAAAAATGCCAGGAGTTATTTCTGTTATTCATGATGGTAGCTTCCTCGGCGTTGTTGCTGAGCGTGAAGAACAAGCCATCACGGCAGCAAAAGCACTCAGCCAAAATGCAGAATGGGAAGGTCCTGCACTGAAACCTGTCCACAGTGATTTGCCAACGCAAATTAAAAACCTGCCAAATACAACAGAGACATTCTTTGAAACAGGCGATGTTTCCCAGTCCAAAGGCCGACAGATTTCCGCCGCATATTATCGCCCTTTTATTGCTCACGCATCCGCATCACCTTCATGCGGCATCGCTCAGTTTGAAGGTGATACTCTGACAGTCTGGTCTCACACCCAGGGCGTATTTCCGGGGCGCCGCGATATGGCCTTCGCGCTTGGCATGCCCGAAGAAAAGATTCGTTTTATTCACGCTCACGGTGCTGGCTGTTTTGGCCACAACGGTGCTGATGATGTCGGCATGGATGCCGCGTTATTAGCACGTGCTTCAGGCCGACCGGTCAGGGTAATGTGGTCACGGCAGGATGAGATGGCACAGGCCCCCTGTGGCACGGCAATGCGGATGGAATTAAAAGCGACAATCGACAGCGCATCTAAAATTACAGCATATGAACACGATGTATGGACAGGTGTTCACGGTGCCCGTCCGGGATTACAGTTTTATATGGATGCAGGCAAAGGCACAGCTTATCTGCCCATGTGGCACCTTAATAAGCCGGTGAAACGCTACGATATCGTTGATATTCCGCCAAAATTTGGCGGCGGCGGTGAACGCAATGCAAATCCGATTTATGACATACCTAATACCCGGGTCATCAAACATCTAATCCCGGAAATGCCACTCAGGGTTTCAGCACTCAGAACGCTGGGAGCACATGGCAATATCTTCGCCATGGAGTGCTTCCTTGATGAAATTGCTTTGGACCTGAATGAAGACCCTGCTGCATTGCGTATACGTCATCTTACCGATCCACGTCATAAAGCCGTGATTGAAGAAGTCGTTAAACAATCGGGCTGGACAGGTCAAAAAGGCGGTAACGGTAAAGGCCGTGGACTGGCATTCAGCCGCTATAAAAACCGTGCAGGTATGACAGCAATCGTTGTCGATGTTGACGTCGACTTAAAAACAGGCGAAGTATCTATTGAAAAGGTTACCGCTGCTGTAGATGCCGGCCAGGCAATCAATACCGACGGTGTAGCGAACCAGGTTGAAGGCGGTATTATCCAGTCCCTAAGCTGGGCATTGATGGAAGAAGTTACTTATAACGAAGATGCCATCACCAGCTTAGACTGGACCGGATACCCTATCTTAAAACTGGATAACACACCGACAGTCGATATCTATGTGATTAACCGACCGGATCAGGCTCCGCTTGGTGTCGGCGAAGTATCACAGGGGCCTGCGTCTGCAGCACTGGCGAATGCAGTTTTTGATGCCTGTGGCGCACGTATACGTGAACTGCCTTTACGGCCTGAAAAAATCAAAGCCGCAATGAATAGCTAAGCGGCAGAATTGTTGCTCCACATTACGGAGCACCTAGCAAAGCCTGGTTCTTTACCGATGTTATGGAGGGTTCACCCAAAATTCATCACAAAGGAGTCAGGCTTTTTTCATAACTAGCCCTTATCCACAGGCCTCTGAATCTTTACCAAACCTCATTCAGAGTAACAGACAAAACAATTTAACATTCTGCTTACTCAGTTAATGACTTCAAACGAATGAAATTATCTGTCCCTGAGCAGAGTCAGCTCGCAGCTGCAGAACTTTATCCCTCAATATTCACCACCAGCTTGATGGCATCGTGCAACCAGTACTCCCGGTCGAATTCCAGAAAGTCACCGTTTTCGTCATAGCAGAGTCGTTCCAGATACAGGCCGGTGCTGCCCTGATTCACATTAAGAATACTGGCCTCGTCGCCAACCAGTGCCTGGGAGCAGACTTCGATTTTCCGCTCAGCCGGCGCCAACTGGTAGGTTTCCCGCAGCATTTTCCACAGAGAATTGTCAGTGTCCTGATTGAGCAGACCCGGACATTTCAGCGGATTCACATAGTTATGCTCCACCAGCAGGCAGCGGTCATCCACAAAGCGGCGACGTACGAAATGATAGATAGGAGACCCCACCGGCATATCGCACTGTTCTGCCAGCCAGGCCGGTGTTTCGGTAATGATCTTGGTAAGGGTTTCAGTACGGGGAACAAAGCCCTGTTCTGCAACGTAGCGGGTAAAGCCCACATCCCGGCTGGGCTCATAACTGAGCCGTGCCGGAGTAACAAACCAGCCCCGGCGGTTCGAACGATAGATGCGCCCTTCCGCTTCCAGCTGCCCTAATGCCTGGCGCAGAGTGACCCGGGTGGTTCTGAAACGTTCCGCCAGTTCACGCTCTGCCGGTAACCGCGCCTGGCTGCCCAGGCTGTTGGCGGTGATCCATTCCCAGAGCTGATCACGAACCTGAAGGTAAACCGGAGAATTACTGA
Organism: Aliamphritea spongicola; assembly: GCF_017051665.1. Classification (NCBI taxonomy): domain Bacteria; kingdom Pseudomonadati; phylum Pseudomonadota; class Gammaproteobacteria; order Oceanospirillales; family Oceanospirillaceae; genus Aliamphritea; species Aliamphritea spongicola. Next base: position 379,516 of record NZ_JAFIDL010000003.1, on the reverse strand, counting down.
GCATTAAAGCGGTCCTGCTGGCAAAAAAGGATGATTTAACAATTGCTTGCCATTCTACCAGCAAAGCAGAGCCAGAATAACCGGCCTAGAATAACTGAAACTGAGGGGTCGCCAGGGACTCGAAATCCTGATTCAGAAACACCAGAATGGTATCAATCACCGGCATCAGCTGTTTATCCGCGTAGTGCTGATAGTCAATCGCCGAGGTACGGTAACGGGCCGGTTCCGGGCCATTCACAGTGATCACGTATTCAATGTAAGTACCGGCAGATATCTGATCCGGCTTGCCTTCTTTCGCCAGCTGTTCGCAAAGCTTATGAGCGGCCTGAATCTGCGGCGGTTTGTTTTTCTGGTAATCCGCCAGTGGCCGGCGCAGCCGTTTACGGTAAACCAGTTCATCATCCAGCAGACCTGCCCGTAAATCTTTTAGGACGGCCTGAAGATATTCCTGATAAGGCTGATCCGTAAAGACCTTTTCATACAGTTCCTGCTGCACCCTTCTGGCCAGGGGCGTCCAGTCGGAGCGGACATTTTCCAGACCTTTAAAGACCATCCGGTGACTGCCGTCCGGCTGATACTGAATCCCCGCATAGCGCTTCTTGGTACCCTTGTCGGAATGACGCATGGTCGGCATCAGAAAGCGCTGATAATGGGTTTCAAACTCCAGTTCCAGATGGCAGTCGATATCAAAACGTTCCCGCAGATTTTGACGCCACCAGTTATTCAGTTCAGTGGCCAGCCGTTTACCTTCTGCTTCTGCCTGATCCGCCGGAAAATCATTTCCCAGCCAGACGAATACAGAATCCGTATCCCCATAAATCACTTTATGGCCGAAAGCCTGCTCGATCTGCTCTTTGGTACGGTTGAGAATTTCATGGCCCCGCAGGGTAATTGAGCCGGACAGACGGGAATCAAAGAAGCGGCAAACATTGGAGCCCAGCACCCCATAGAAACTGTTCATGATGATCTTAATGGCCTGCGACAGCGGCGCATTCTGCTCAGCCTTGGCCTGATCCCGGGCGGACCACAGGGTTTCAATGATCGATGGCAGGATACTGTCACGACGGTCAAAGACCCCGTTATTGAAGCCGGGTATCAGACATTCCGGCGGCACTTCGGTACCGGTGCCCTGTGCCAGCCCGTAGGGGTCAACCATAAAGGTCAGAATGATACTGGGATACAGGCTCTTGAAATCCAGTACCAGCACATGTTCAAACAGCCCCGGCACCGAATCCATGACAAAACCGCCGGGCGCGCCCATATCTGCACCGGAGGCATAAACCCGGGCCACATAGCCCTTACGGTGCAGCCGGGGCAGATACTGGTTATCGAAGGCCGCTGCCGAACCACCGATTTTATCCAGTGCCAGCCCGGTTAACCGACCCCGCTCCACCAGATAGTGCAGCAGCTGGGCTTTTTCGAAGATGTCCCAGACCAGCTTACAGTCTTCCAGATTATATTCCGCCAGCAGGCGGGGGTTATCTCTGTAGGTCTGCTGTATTTCTTCGCCACGGTTGAGACCGTCATCCACCTGGTGCCCAAGCAGTTTGCCCCGCTCCAGCAGATGGTTAGCAACATATTCAAGGGAGAAGCTTTCGAACTGAAAGGTGGCCCCTTTCAGGGTATCAATACCGTCGATGACCACACGGCCGGGAATCCGGCAGAACCACTTACCCTGTCCGGAACGCATCACATTCAACGGGCTGTTATCCCGCCCCAGTGACAGGCGTACACCGAGTAGCCGTGCCCGTTCGTAGATCACCCGGAAATCAAAACCAACCACATTCCAGCCAATGAAAATATCCGGGTCGTATTCCCGGGTAATACGCTCAAAGGCTTTAAGTAACTGACGTTCATCCGGTACATAAACCAACCAGTCATCGGCGGGCTGACCTTCTGTTTCAGCAGGCGGTTCGCCGATCATCACCACCTGACGGAAATCATCCGCATAGAAACCAATGGAGAAGATATGATCCGCCCGCATGGTGGTTTCTATATCCAGTGAAAGCATTTTCAGCGGCGGTTTAACGTCCACCGGCTGCAGCCGCATACCCTGTTCGGTCATTACCGCCCGGGCACCGGCCTGAATAAAACGCTCCATCAGATAGCGGTCGACACCCCGGATATCTTCTTCCATCATGCCGATATGAGCGCGGGTCAACCGTTCGATCACCTGCCGCTGTACCGCAAGAGACTGACAATAGAGCCCGTGAACGCCCCGCTGCTCCAGCTCTTTTAACGGCAGATCCGCCAACCGCCAGCCCTGCAGGTCATGCAAAAGGGATTGTATTTCGGGAACATCGTCATCAAAGACAAAAAAGACCACTTCCTGGCCTTTGATGGTGACGTTAAACGCAGCGCTGTTGTCTTTCAGCCAGTAGCTGAAGTCCACGCCGTCCCGGCCGTCATACTGCTGCCGGGTAAGGATAAATCCTTCCCGGCCAGAGGCTAACGACATTGCTGCGCTTTCCATGCAATAACCGTTAGCTGCCAAACGGCGCGATTACCTGCATATCAGGGAATTGCCCGCACACAGCGGCTTCATCGGCGGCGCTGAACAGCACCTTGAGGTTAGGTCCGGCATCCATGGTGAAATACAGGCTTAAGCCTTCAGCACGCAGTTGCCAGATTTTATGCATCGCTGTGACTGAATCGGCCTGCCAGTAAAGCAGTGGCGGCCAGGAAGCAATCATCGTAGCGTGCATCGACAGGGCATTCTGCTCCGCCGTCTGCCCGAGCAATTCAAAGTCATGGCTTTCAATTGCGGCATGTAACTGGCTCAGGTCTGCTGCGGCCTGCATCGGCCAGCTCTGGTAAAGATGTGCCGTCGCAACGGTACGGTTCATTCCGGAACGGGAATCCACCGGTTTCTGGGCCGTGCTGACTTTAATCAGACCAATGCGTAAATCCGGCCAGGCGGTGGCTAAAGACGTCGCCACGCTGTCCATACCGTCTTCCCGCTGCCCCATGTTCCATTCCACGAAACCGTTAAACAGTGAACGGCTGGCACTGCCGCTGCCCATCCGGGCAAACGCAGACTGCAGGGAAAGATCCAGTTCTAAACGGTAAAACTCATTCACCGCCTGCATCAGCGCAGCAAAGCCTGACGCGGATGACGCCAGCCCCGCCGCCGTAGGAATGTTGTTCACCGTTTCCACCCGTACCCGGTGATCGGCGCCCCGGCGGAACATATCTATAAAGGCGATAACCTTAACGGCAAAGCTGTTATCAGCGGCCAGCAGCTCATCATTCAGCACCACCTGATCCTGCCCGCTCTCTGACAGCAGAATCCGGGTTTTACTGCCCAGGTGTGCCAGTGATACCGACAGGCTGGAATTGATCGGCAGGTTTAACTCTGCATCCCGCTTCCCCCAGTATTTACACAGAGCAATATTACTGGGCGCAAAACTGAAGTCTTCCATGCTTTGCGGTAAGACGGTTTCCGGCAGATGTTCAGCGACAACCTGCTGCTTAGTAAATTTCAACACTCACCCCCTGTGGTGACAAACTGACGGGAATTTCCTGATAATCCAGTGCCAGTTCAGGATCCCGGCCTAATGCAAGTACACAGTCTCCCAGCCCGGAGCCGGAGATCTTCGCACCGTAAATAACCGGCGACTGCCGTAATCGGTAGACCAGATCGGATAGCGCCAGATCATTCACGCCCAGCGCATCCATCAACCCCTGATAAACATTCATACACTGGCCCAGTGCTGGCCAGTCCTGCCGGGCCAGCGCGGCTTCAGCATCAAAGGTACACTGCCCCATCAGCCAGTACAGCTTCTGGTAAAGCTCCGGCAAAGCCTGGGTATGCTGTTCTACCTGACGCAGCACCTCAGGGGTGGTGGTCTTATAGCCCACATAATAGAGACTCAGCTCCGGCACCTGCCCTAAAGGTTCGATCTGACAGGGATCAACCGTATAGCCCACTGATGCACCAAAGACACTGGCAGCAAGGTCAGTACCGGAGCCACGCCCCTGTACTTTATGCACGGTAGCCAGCGCTTTACGGAACAGCTCATAGCTGTCGGAGGCTTGCTGGCAATAAGCATCCAGCACAGAGGTTGTGGCAACGGTGACCGCTGCCGATGATCCCAATCCTAAGGTATGACCAAAACCGGCTTCGATCTTCAGATCAAAACCTTTGTGTAATCCGTCCTGATGCTGTTCAACCGCCGCCAGCACAAAGCTCAGCCGGGTGTCCGGCTGTAACTCATCCAGGCTGGCGCTGTACTGTGCCAGCGCGGAATCAATATTAATCACACGGTCATCCCGCGGGGTCAGCGTCACATGAATATGCTTATCCACCGCGCAGGCCAGGGCGCGTTCACCAAACAGCACCGCGTGTTCCCCCATCAGCATAATGCTGCCGGGAGCTGAAGCTCTAATCACTGAGTCGAGCACCGTCGCTGTCCTCTTCTATCGCAAAAAATTCATAGCCAAAATCAGCACACAGGATGGCCAGTTCCGGTTCGCTGATGCCGTATGCCAGCATCGCCCCGCCGCCATCACCACGTACAGCCCCTGCTCCACTGATTTTAGCGGCTCCGCCAGCGGCTTCCACCGTTCGGGCAAAACGGGCAACTCTTTCAGGCACAACACCAATGGTTTCCAGCAGGCGCTGGTTTTCGCGCACGGCAACGCGGGCATCCTGTTTCTGTAATACAGCAGTTTTAATCTGCTCTGTCACCGCGGTAAATGCCTGCCAGATATCAGAACCGCCGAAGCCCTGACGAACCTGTTCAACACATTCGCCAGTGCCGCTCACTGGCCGGCCGGTATTCACATAAAACCAGTTGCCGCTGAGTACCGCATCCGGTACCGGGGAGGCCACACCGTTAAGTGCTTCTACCAGCCCGCCAAAACTGACCGTGGCAGAATCGATAAGCCCGCCCCGGCCATGGCACAGGCGCTCACAATAACGGGTCATTTCAAACAGTTTTTGCTTTGCTAACGACTGCCCGAATTGCGCAGCTGCCAAAGACAGCACTGATGCGGCGGCCGCCGCAGATGAGCCCATACCGGCACCGGCAGGCAGTTGGGAAGAAACACTCAATTCCAGATGGCAGGCAGGATCAGACTCAGGCAAGCACAGCGCCAGGCAATACAACACCAGTTGTTGGGGAGATTGCAGAATCTCAGCAGCGGACAATTTACCCGCCTCAAACTCGGCAAAGCGGTTGTCCAGCAAAGAACGCTGCGCACGGACGTCCACCCAGCTTAAGGTGCCCTGCTGTTGCAGATCCGGTAATGACCAGGAGAGACCCGCGGCAGCATCCGGGCGGATACTGCACTGACTGCGGATGTGGCGCGCCACGGCTAATGCCAGTGCCGGCGCACCATAAACAACGGCATGTTCGCCGCTGAGGATCAGCTTGCCCGGGGCAAGACTTACCGCTGACGCCTGATTAGCAAGCGACATACTCACGCTTATGGTGAGAAATGCTCGCTAAACGGAAACGGCCGGTGGATTCGCGACGACGCTCATGAACGCCTCCGTCGGTTGGCTCCACTTCGTTATACAGACGCAGATATTCTTCATAGGACACCGCATTACGGGCCGCCAGCATCGCCTGGTGACGGGCGCTGTGCAGATACTGCTCATAGCCGGCAACGACCCGACCAGAGAAGAACTCAGCCACACAGCCCGAGCCGTAACTGAAGAAGCCTACACGCTTACCTTCAAGGTTCTGCTTGCAGTTTTCCAGCAGAGACACCAGACCAATGTACATCGACGCGGTATAGCTGTTACCGATGATGCGGTTGTACAGCAACGTGTCTTCCACCTGCAAATCCAGCATTTCAGGGCTCAGCTCGCTCTGGTTCAGCTTAGCCAGATGCTTATGGGCTTTCTGCGCCATGCGGGTAAACGGCAAATGGTAGCAAAAGTGCTGAAAATCGTTGAACGCCAGCGAACTGGCTGTGCAGAAGTGCTCCCACGCCTGCTTCAGCGATTTCAGATAAATCTTGGTTGAATACTTACCGTCCACCAGCGCGGTTGAACGATAGTTCGGACGCCAGAAATCCATCACGTCTTCAGTGTAGTTACCCACTTCAGGATCAATTTCGACCAGACGGGGATTTGCAGTGATCAGCATCGCAACCGCACCGCAGCCCTGGGTCGCTTCACCCGGAGTATCCAGATCATATCGTGCTACATCAGAGGCAATAACCAGGACGCGTTTTTCCGGCTGACGGGCAACCAGTGCACAGGCCATCTGAATAGCGGCAGTGGCGCTGTAACAGGCCTGCTTGAGTTCAACCACACGGCAGTTAGCCGACAGCCCCAGCAAACGGTGTACGTAAACACCGGCTGACTTAGACTGATCAATACCGGTTTCGGTGGCAAACATAACCGTGCTGACAGACTCTGCGCCAACCCGCTCGATCAGTGGATACGCTGCATTGGCGGCCATCGTAACGATATCTTCGTCTGGCGCAGGCATACCCATTTTTTCCTGACCGATGCCTTTGTAGTACTTATCGACATCTATATCACGCACTTCAGCCAACTGCTGAAGATCAAGAAAATAATTCGAGGTGTAGAAGCTTATTTCATCAATACCGACGGACATACCTAATTTCGATCCTCACCCTCACTCAATATTAGAGCCCGGTTCATATATACGCTGTTTATATCCGACATTCCCAGCAGAAACATCGCAGTGGTAAATTCACGCCGGATTTGTTCGATAACCTGGACTACTGCGTCGGCAGATTCCATGGCAGGTTTTAAGAATGGAGTCGCCATGCCACATATCGAGGCGCCGAGTATAACAGATTTAATCATATCAATCCCATCCCTGAGACCGCCGCTGGCAATGAAATCAGCCTGTTGCTGATATGGCTCAGCAAGACGCAGCGCTAGGGGTGTCGGGATTCCCCAGTCCTGAAACTTCAGCCCCAGATCATCAGTATCATTCTGCGCCCGGTGGTACTCAATCCGGCTCCACGACGTACCGCCGCAACCGGCCAGATCAAAATGCTTAATGCCCATTTTCAGACCGGCTTCGATGTCTTGCGGAGACAGACCACAACCGACTTCTTTAAACATCACCGGCACGCTTAACTGGCTGGTCACTTGAGCAATTTTGGCAGTCAGCCCGGAGAAATCAGTATCACCTTCCGGCTGTACTGCTTCCTGCAACGGATTCAGGTGCAGATACAACGCATCCGCACCGAGGCAGTCGACGGCTTCCTGACACTTGGCAACATCAAACCCGTAGTTCAACTGTACAGCGCCAACGTTGCCACACAGCACTGTCGTTGGCGCATATTCGCGCAATTCAAAGCTGACCCTCGCACCCGGCTGGGTGAACATCACCCGCTGGGAACCGACTGCCAGCGCAACGCCGGTCTGCTCTGCCGCAATAGCCAGATTGCGGTTAATGGTGCGGATCAGCTCATGATCGCCGCCGGTCATCGAGGAAATCAGCAGGGGAAAGCTTAATTTTTTGCCGAGAAACTCAACCGATGTATCGATCCGGTCCAGCGCTACTTCGGGCAACGCCCGGTGCTGTAAGTGGATACGGTCAAAGTAACGTCCGTCACGATCTGTCGCGGCATCTTTTTCAATGGCGCGGATATGTTCAATTTTGCGATCGTTGGTCTGATCGGTCATTATCTTTCCATCTTCAGATGAGATTCCATCAGCTCACCGGGATTGGTCTGGGCGGCCATCAGTGAAAGCTCTCCGCACAACACTGTAGCGGCACAGATCGCCGCCAGACGGCGGGCGTTTTCACCCGGCTCACGGTCTTCCTTACAGCCCAGTGCTTTAAGATTATCTTCAACAAACTCAATACCTTTACCGTTACCCACACTGCCCATAATCAGGTTAGGTAAGGTACAGGAGAAGTATAAGTCGCCGTCACGGACTTCCGCGTGCACAATGCCCTGGGAGCCTTCGATGATATTCGCCGCATCCTGACCGGTGGCCAGATAAAAAGCCAATAACATATTTGCATAGTGCGCATTCGCGCTGCGCAATCCGCCGGCAACCATGGTGCCGATCAGGTTTTTCTTGATGTTCAGATCAACCACTTTTTCCGGCGTGGTTTTCAGACGGCGCTCACACAGCTCACGGGGAATCAGAATCTCACTGACAACATACTTACCACGACCCAGAATACCATTCACGGCGGTGGCTTTTTTATCGGAACAGTAATTCCCGGAAATAGAACAGTATTCCAGCTGTGGATATTCATTCAGCAGCCACGGAATCAGCTTGTCAGCTGCGTTGGTCACCATGTTATGGCCGGAGGCATCCCCGGTGGTAAATTCCAGACGCAGATAAATCAGGTTAGCCACCACCTGACTGTGCATATCGATCAGCTTGGCAAACCGGCTGGTCTGGGCCACCACCGCATTCAGATCATCCTGCCGGGACTTGATGGATTGCAGTGCCTGCACCGCCTCCAGCGCATCTTTGGCTTCCAGCAGAATCGACCGTGACATCCGCTCATCAACAATGGTGGTACGGATACCATCAGTCAGCGCAGAAATCCGCGCACCACGGCCAACCGAAGGCCACAGTGGTGTTTCGTAGGTCGCCAGCGGGACCATCAGTTTTTCTTCCAGGATATGCCCGCAGATTTTAAGCGGACCCACCGAGCGCATAGGGATCGGCGCCTGTTGAATTTTATGGGATTTCATAAGCTTTATACTGATAGTTAGATGGTACTAAATTGAAGGATTCCGGCCGGATTAACAGCCAGCACTACCCGGCGTATCCGGGTCAGCCAATTTAAGATGGCGGGATTTTATCGGCCCCCTGCCCAATATGCAATTAGCCGAACGGAACTGACACGCAGATCAGCCAGAATTCATTGCCAGATCAGCATCTTGCAGCCCCTTAACTAACCTCTCATATTGACAAGCTGCTGCTTGACTAAATATTCATCTGCGCCGCATACTTCAGCTTATGATCAAATTAGAGTTATTAAAAGATATCGATATGCTTTACGCAGTGAAGGACAATCAGGGAAATATATTGGCCATCTCGCAATACGAGCAAACCGGTTCTGTACCGGTGGATGTCAGCGACCCGGATGTCATGGATTTTCTGAACCATCAGAATAAGATCCACTCCCCGGAACAGTATCTGAATAATTCTGACGGCAATATCGGCCGTATCCTAGAAGACCTTATCGAACTGCTGATCAGCCAGAACACCATCCGTTTCACCGACCTGCCGGAAGAAGCCCAGCAAAAACTGATGAACCGTAAACTGGCCCGTTCTGCACGCAGCCTGCTGATGGGGGACGACCCGACACAACCCAACAACAATTCTATCCTGCTGGACGACGATACCCTTTAATTCAGCCTGGCATGCCGTCGACAAATAACGCAGCCAGACGCTCGCCCATATTTTTATGCCGGTTCTGCTGCTTACGGCTCAGTACGTTGAAGTCCAGTTCCCAGAGTAAGTCGTCCATTTCAGCAAGTTCACGTGTCAGTACCGTTTCACGCTGCCCCTGGCTTTCCAGATACACCTGCACCAGATTCAGCACCACACCGGGATTATCCGGTAAGCAAAGATTAGCTTTCTGAAACAAGGCCTGAGCTTTGGCAAAATCCTGTTTACGGTACGCCAGCATTCCCTGCACATTAAGCTTACCCCAGTCCAGCTCGATCACCTGACGGTTAAGCTGTTCCTTTACCTGCTGCGCTTCACTTTCAACGTCACTGCCACGGATACGGTCCAGCAACAACTCCTGCCACTGGGCCTGCTCACTGAGTTCACACTGACAGTACACATCAAACGCGGCATGACAGGCAGACATAAACTCCGGATCCGCGCCCCGTGCCCGGTAAAGCTCGGTCCAGAACAACCGTGCTATCAGGCGTGTTGGCAGGTCTCCGAACGCCAGAATCAGCTCTTCCAGTACTTTTACCGCAGACTCTTGTGCCTGCACCGAATCCGCATCATCAGATCCGTTTACCTTCACCTGCAGACTGGCAACCAGGCCAACATAATAACTGTGCTGCTCGAAACAGCCGCCACGGGAATACTCAATGGCCTCGCGGTACGCTTTGGCAGCAATGGAATATTCCCCTTCATGCAGGGCAATCTTGCCTAATGCCGCCTGTAGCAACGGTGAAGTTGGCTGAATCAGCGTCGCCTGACGCAACAAATCCAGCGCAACCCGGCGCTCACCGATCGCCCGGTGGGCATTTGCCAGGCCGACAAACGCCTCAACACACAGATGCGCTTCCTGAATGACCCCTTTAAACACCCGGATAGCTTCCTGTACACGGCCCAGCCGGGACAGAGCAACCCCCAGCCCAACCCTTGCCCAGGGCAGATCACGCCGTTTCAGCAGACTTTTAAATAACTTTACCGCCTGAGTTTCCTGCCCCAGACGTAACAGGATCTCCCCTTCCAGACGATGGATATACAGAACAAGTCCGGGATAGGAATGAATATAGCGGCCACACTGCTCCAGCGCTTCGGACAGCTGCCCCTGATTCAGCAGTTTCTCCAGCGGTTGCAGTACCGATTTAATACGCAGAATTTTTTCCAGGCGCACCCGGATCTTGGCAACATCGTAAGGCTTGGAAATATAGGTATCCGGCGCGGTATCAAGGGAGCCGAAAAGCAGCTTGGAGCGGTCCTGATCAACAACCAGGATAAAAGTGGTGGTATAAAGCTTTGTGCCCTCGGCACCGGCCTCCTGAATTAACTGCAGACCATTCTTTTCTGTTTTCCCCAGATCAAACAGAGCAAAACATATGTCATATGTCTCTTCACGCAACAACGCCAAAGCCATATTCACTGATGACGCCACATGAATCGTTTTGATGCCTAACTGGCTTAGCGCACCTTTCAGCTCAGCCAAATCATCCAGACGATTATCGACAATCAGGACTTTGTTTTGTGAATAATTTATTTCCATAAAACCGACATCAGAGACCAGCGCTCAAAGTAGCATAGATATCAAGCAACTAGAACTCCCGACATGTTCTGTAGCCAACAAAAAACCCGCTATGTCACCATAACGGGTTTTTCTGAAAAGCCAGGTTTATTACACCCTGATTTTCCCTTAGTCTTCCAGCAGATCGCGGCCTTTACCGGCAGCAATGCGCATGCGCAGTGCATTCAGTTTAATGAAGCCTGCAGCGTCTTTCTGATCGTAAGAACCTGCATCATCTTCGAAGGTAGCAATGTTCTCGTCGAACAGGCTATCGTCAGAACGGCGACCAACAACAGTCACGTTACCCTTGTACAGCTTCAGGCGAACATCACCGTTCACGTTGCGCTGTGAGTAATCGATCATTTCCTGCATCATCTTACGTTCTTCAGACCACCAGAAACCATTGTAGATAACCTTGGCATAACGTGGCATCAGCTCGTCTTTCAGGTGCGCTACTTCGCGGTCCAGAGTGATGGACTCAATGGCACGGTGAGCACGCAGCATGATGGTGCCGCCCGGTGTTTCATAGCAACCACGGGACTTCATGCCTACGAAACGGTTCTCAACGATGTCCAGACGGCCGATACCGTGCTCGCCACCTACTTTGTTCAGGTAAGTCAGAACAGTCGCCGGAGACATTGGCTTACCGTCGATCGCAACGATATCACCCTTCTCGTAAGTCAGTTCCATGTACTGAGCTTCATCCGGTGCTTCCTCAGGGGAAACAGACCAGCGCCACATATCTGCTTCAGCTTCCGCCCACGGATCTTCCAGGATGTCACCTTCGTAAGAAATGTGCAGCAGGTTAGCATCCATAGAGTATGGAGACTTCTTCTTGTTGCTGGAGAAATCTACCGGGATGTCGTGCTCTTCACAGTACTTCATCAGGGTTTCACGGGAAGTCAGATCCCACTCACGCCATGGTGCAATTACTTCAACACCCGGCTTAAGTGCGTAAGCACCCATTTCGAAACGAACCTGGTCGTTACCCTTACCGGTCGCACCGTGGGAGATAGCGTCCGCACCGGTTTCGTTAGCAATTTCAATCAGGCGCTTGGCAATCAGCGGACGGGCAATAGATGTGCCCAGCAGGTACTCACCTTCGTAGATGGTATTCGCACGGAACATCGGGAATACGAAATCACGTACAAATTCTTCGCGCAGGTCTTCGATGTAAATTTCTTTTACACCCAGAGCTTCAGCTTTCGCACGGGCAGGTTCAACTTCTTCACCCTGGCCCAGATCCGCCGTGAATGTCACGACTTCACAGTTGTAAGTTTCCTGTAACCAACGAACGATTACAGATGTATCAAGGCCGCCGGAGTAGGCCAGCACAACCTTTTTAATGTCGGACATAAAAGAACTCCACACGAAAATCCATCACCGGGCAGACAACCCGATGCATTACCTGAAAAAGGAAAGGGCAAAATTATAGCATGAATACACAGCAGGAACAGAGACAGCAGGGATAAATCCCCACTATCTCAGTGGCCAATAGAATTTTTGTATAGCGGCACTTCAAGGATTAAGGCTGATCACGGTCCAGACGGATGGTTACCCGGCGGCTTCGATCACGGGTAGCCTTATCGTTCTTCTGCCCAACAGGATACCGTTCACCATGGTAACGGGTAATAATCACATCAGGGTTCACCCCTTTTGCGATCAGATAGGCGGTTACCTCATCAGCACGCTTCTTCGACAAATCCCGGTTTGCCAGACGGCGGCCCTGGGTATCAGAGTGACCGTCCACATATACAGAGCTGACAGCCTCATCATTGTTTACATAGATAGCAATCAGGTCCAGACGGGCCTTGGTGGCATCGGATAAACGCCATGTAGCGGATGGGAATAACACCGCGGTACGGGCAATCTGACGGTAATTCACCGGCAAGAGACCGGCCACACAACCCGAATAACTTTCAAATGCTGGCTGGAAGTTCGCCGCTGACAGCCCTACTCGGACATTTTCACCGGTACCCAGCCAGTTACGGGCTTTGAAGGTCGGCATCATGCCCTTATACAGCGCAGCAATCATATTCTGTGCCTGAGGGCTCAGCACTTCGATCTCGCCGCTGTACTGGTTAAATTCCACTTCACCGATCCGCATCGGCGCGGTACCCGGCTGCCAGGGAGACGCTTCTGCCATCAGCATCGCCTTCCCCTTCATGCCATGACCCTGAAGCGGTTTCAGGACAAAACGGATTTGTTCACCGGCCTGGTGATCGAAAATAGCTTCGCCAAATAAAGGGATTTTCTGCGACATACGGCAGTTAAACTTGGAGGATTCAAGATCCCAGCGGGACTGATCGATGGTCGCCACAAAACTGGCCGCCCCGGCAGGCAGCATCCATAAAGCTATCAACAGTCCCAGAATAATTCGCATAAAAAGATCAAATCCTTACAGATACCAAACCAACGTATCAGATATCGACTGCAGCCGGTAAAACTTTACTGCGGATACCGGGATATTTAACTGCGGATCAGTGTCTATCCATCTTAGCAGTAATGTACTGCAAATACTTCCGTAGCAATGACAACAGCCGGCCAAGATTATACACTGGCCCCATACTCAACTGCAGGCTGAAGAGACAGCCTTTAAGGATCTCATTTGACTAAACATAACAGTGCCTATCAGCATCCGATGTCCACCCGTTTCCGGGGCTACCTGCCAGTGGTAATCGACGTTGAAACTGCCGGGTTCAATGCTGAGACAGATGCACTTCTGGAAATTGCTGCCGTTACCCTGACAATGGATGACGATGGAAACCTGCTGATCGATCAGAGCTACTCCTTCAACGTAAATCCGTTTGAAGGCGCCAATCTGGAAAAGTCCGCACTGGAATTTACGGGCATTGACCCTTATAACCCGCTCCGCGGCGCCATCGACGAACAGGAAGCACTGGAAAAGATCTTCAAGCCGATCCGCAAATCAGTTAAAGCCCATAACTGTAAGCGGGCGATTCTGGTGGGCCACAACGCCCATTTCGATCACAGTTTCGTGACTGCAGCCGCAGAACGCTGTGATATGAAACGTAACCCGTTCCACCCGTTTTCCACCTTTGACACTGCCACTCTGGCAGGTCTGGCATTTGGCCACACCGTACTGGCAAAAGCCTGTGACATTGCCGATATCGACTTCGACGGCAAGGAAGCGCACTCCGCCCTGTACGACACCATGAAAACCGCAGAACTGTTCTGCACCATTGTAAACCGCTGGAAAGACCTGGGCGGCTGGAGCATGGTTCAGGATCACTACGAATAACCGGTGCCTGACACTCGCCCATAAAAAAGCCCTGACACAACAGGGCTTTTTTGTATCAGGACGCTTCTGTATGCCGTCGCCCCGCTTCAATCCAGCGCATCATCACCAGCCCAACCCCGGCACAGACAGCAAAGCCAGCCACCAGCGGGATCACAGTGTCATTGAACAAACTGCCAATAAATACACCAATCACTGCCGACAGCAGCGTAGAAACCGCCCCCACAACGGCGGCGCCCATACCGGCATACTTACCCAGCCCTTCCATGGCCAACGCATTCAGATTGCTGAACAGCATGCCGATACAGGCAAACGCCACAATAAAATACAGCGTTAACAGCCATAACGGTGGCATCCCCTGCCAGTAACTGCTAACAGCCACACACAGGACTGAACTGACCATCAGTATCAGCAAGGCCCGCCAGGTCAGATGTTGCATGCCCAGCTGCACCACCATGCGGCCATTAAGGTAAGAAGAAAAACCAATGGCAAAAGCCAGCATCGCAAAATACAGGGGAAACCATTCACCCAGACCGTATAACTGCTGGAAAACCTGTGCAGAAGAACTCAGGTACGCCACAAATGCACCGGAAACAATCCCGGCCATCAGGGTATAACCCATGGCAAAGCGGTCGGTTGATACTTTGACAAATGCTTTGCTGATCGCCTTAAGCGAAAATGGCACCCGCTTTTCAGGCGGATGCGTCTCCGGCTGGCGCTGATGAAACCAGATCAGGCTGATCAGACCAATCGCCAGAATCGCCACAAAGATATAACGCCAGTCAGCGACCCAGAGAATCAGTTGCCCGAACACCGGTGCCACCATCGGAATCACGATGAATATGACCATGATAAAAGACATCACCCGGGCCATTTCACGCCCGGCAAACTGATCCCGGACAATAGCCACCGTGAGTATCTTGGGGGCAGCAAGGCCAAAGCCCTGCAGGAACCGTCCGAGCAACATCACATCAAGATCCTGAGCGATGATGCTTAAAATACCGCCGACAATAAACAGCGCATATCCCACATACATGACCGGCCGGCGACCAAAACTGTCTGACGCCGGACCATAGCACAACTGCCCCACTGCCATGCCGAGAAACAGTACGGAGACGACCAGCTGCACATCATTTGCATCGGCCACCTGCAGCGCATCCCCCATCAGGGCCAGCGCAGGTAACATGGCATCAATGGCCAGAGCAACCAGTGACATCATCATTGCCATGAGGGTGACAAATTCGGCGAACGGCATTTGGCCCGCAAAAGACTTATTCGGCACAGAACATCCCGTCATTCATTCGTTAAAGGGTTTGTTAAGAAAAGTATCAGCAACATCACCGGGTCAGAACAGCCCGGACAGCAAACACGAAAAGACCGGTTATCATACCGCAAGCAGCACAAAACCGGTCATTCTAATTCGCTATGCAGCACATGCATTTTTTACATACTGCAAACAGCGAAAGTGTTAAACGACAGCCACAAAAAAACCGCCATAAAGGCGGTTTTTTTAAGATACTTAAATCTTACAGCTTGTCAGCGTTGTCAGACAGGTAGCTTGCAACACCTTCTGGAGATGCAACCATACCTTCGTCACCTTCGCTCCAGCCTGCAGGGCAAACTTCACCGTTCTTCTGGTGGAACGCCAGTGCGTCAACCATACGCAGCATTTCGTCAACGTTACGGCCCAGTGGCAGATCGTTAACAACCTGGTGACGTACCAGACCGTCTTCGTCGATCAGGAAAGAACCACGGAAAGCAACACCACCTTCAGACTCAACGTCGTAGTCTTTGCAGATGCTGTGAGTCATGTCGGCAACCAGAGTGTATTTAACCGGACCGATACCACCTTGTTCTACAGGAGTGTTACGCCATGCGTTGTGAGAGAAGTGAGAGTCGATAGAAACACCGATTACTTCAACGCCACGCTTAGCAAACTCTTCGATGCGGTGATCGAAAGCCAGCAGCTCAGAAGGACATACGAAAGTGAAGTCCAGTGGGTAGAAGAATACTACAGCTTTCTTGCCCTTAGTTGCTTCAGACAGTGTAAAAGCGTCAACGATTTCACCGTTGCCCAGTACTGCTGGTGCTGTAAAGTCCGGAGCGTTCTTACCTACTAATACGGCCATGTTTAGTTCTCTCTTAAATGAATTAAAAAATACAGCGGTTTCCCGCGCACAAATTAAGTGCGAATCAGCATAGCAGATAGTTCTTATTAGACTAATTAAACAAGCCTATAAAAACGATAAAGAATATTAATTACCAGCCAGCTGATCCGGAAATGACTTACTCGCTTTCAGCCTGACCGGCAGCCGCTTCAGCAATCAGCTCTTTCAGCTCGCCGCTTGCCGCCATTTCAGTCACGATATCACAACCGCCGATAAGCTCACCTTTTACCCACAGCTGCGGGAAGGTTGGCCAGTTAGCATATTTTGGCAGCTCTGAGCGGATTTCCGGATTTTCCAGAATGTTAACAAACGCAAAGCGCTCGCCGCACTCCATCACCGCTTCAACCGTGCGGGAAGAAAAGCCACACTGCGGGAAACGGGGCGTGCCCTTCATGTACAGCAGAATATCATTGGATTCGATCTGCTCTTTAATGGTATCAACGACGCTCATAAGTACACCTTTAAACCTGTCAAAACTTTCGCCCGTTTCTGCGGGGGCGTTAAAAAAACGCAAGCCTAGCATAAACCCGAGTGATTTACTCAAGAAATATTCCGTTGCCTGTCTGCCCGGATGAGCAGTTCTTTATCCTAATCCCTGTCTTTATAAATCATTGTGACACGGATCAATAAATTCAAGCCCGAAACGGCCCCTTTCGCAGATAAATCACGGCAAAGATTGCTAAACTTGCGTCGATTGAATAGACTTTTGCGTTTTTTCCACGCCGAGACTTCTTCTTTATTGGCGATGGGTCCATGTTGCAGAGAGGGACTTTATGTCTACACAGCCCATAATGAACACTTATGCACGCCTGTCCGTAGCCTTTGATCACGGCGAAGGTTCCTGGCTGTATGATACCGATGGCCATAAATATCTGGACGCGCTGAGCGGCATCGCCGTATGCGGTCTGGGTCACGCACATCCGGCGGTGACTACCGCCATCAGCGAACAGGCCAGCCAGCTTATTCATACCTCAAACCTGTACACCATTCCGAACCAGGAACGTCTGGCCCGCCGTCTGACTCAGATCTCCGGTATGGACAGCGTATTCTTCGGTAACTCCGGTGCAGAAGCGAACGAAGCGGCAATCAAACTGGCCCGTCGCTACGGTCACGGTAAGGGTATTGATCAGCCGGTCACCATTGTTATGGATGGCTCTTTCCATGGCCGTACCATGGCCACCCTGAGTGCGACCGGTAACCGTGCAGTACAGGCCGGTTTTGAACCACTGGTCAGCGGCTTTGTCCGGGCACCGTTCAACGATGTTGAAGCGGTCCGTAAAATTGCGGCCAACAATCCTAACGTGGTGGCAATTCTGGTTGAACCGATTCAGGGTGAAGGCGGCGTGGTTATCCCTGCTGATGATTACCTGAACCAGCTCCGGGATATCTGCGATGAGCACGACTGGCTGCTGATGCTGGACGAAGTCCAGACCGGCAACGGCCGTACCGGCAGCTACTTTGCTTACCAGCAAAACAATATTCTTCCTGACGTGGTAACCACGGCTAAAGGCCTGGGTAACGGCGTACCGATCGGTGCCTGCCTGGCACGCGGCAAAGCCGCTGAGATCCTGATTCCGGGTACCCACGGCTCTACATACGGCGGCAACCCGCTTTGCTGTGCTGCTGCACTGGCGGTGGTTGATACCATCACCAATGATAAGCTGGACAAACGGGCCGCTGAACTGGGCGACCAGATTGCAGACGGTTTCCGTGATCAGTTGGGCAGCTCTGAAAGCGTGAAGGAAGTCCGTAACAAAGGCATGATGATTGCCATTGAACTGAGTGAAGCCGGTTCCGAACTGGCAGTGCTTGCGAAGGTAAAAGGTGTACTGCTGAACATTACCGGTGGCGGTAAAGTGGTACGTCTGTTACCGCCTCTGACGATGACTGACAGTGAAGCCAAACTGCTGGTAAACACTGTTTCACGCATCATCAAGGTTTATATGGCTGACGAATAACCGCCAGCTCTGATTCATTAACGAAATTAAGGAGGCCTGATTCGTCAGGCCCTTTTTATTATGACAACAAGACATTTCTTAACCCTGCTAGATTTAACGCCCGATGAACTGAAAGCGCTGATCCGACGCGCTGTGGAACTGAAGCGAATTCGCAACAGTGGTGAGATCTACGAGCCATTGAAAAACCAGGTACTGGCGATGATTTTTGAAAAATCCTCTACCCGTACCCGCGTATCTTTCGAGGCTGGCATGGCACAGTTTGGTGGCCATGCCCTCTTCTTGTCATCACGCGATACCCAGCTGGGCCGCGGCGAGCCGGTTGAAGACAGCGCCAAGGTCATCTCCAGCATGTGCGATGCAGTAATGATCCGTACCTTCTCACATGAATCAGTAGAAACCTTCGCTGCGAATTCCAGCGTGCCTGTTATCAACGCCCTGACCGATGACTATCATCCGTGTCAGCTGCTGGCAGACATGCAGACTTACTACGAACACCGTGGCGACATCCAGGGCAAGACTGTGACCTGGGTAGGTGATGGCAACAACATGTGTCACTCTTACATCAATGCTGCCCGCCAGTTTGACTTCCACCTGAACATTGCCTGCCCGGAAGGTTTTGACCCGAATGCCGAGCTGGTTGCTGCCAACCAGGATCGCATCAGCATCTACCGTACTCCGGAAGAAGCAATCAAAGGTTCCCACCTGGTCGTTACCGACGTATGGGCATCCATGGGTCAGGAAGAAGAGCAGAAAGAACGTGAAAAAGCCTTTGCCGGCTATCAGGTCACCTCTGCCCTGATGGACACTGCCGACAAAGAAGCTCTGTTCATGCACTGCCTGCCAGCCCACCGCGGTGAAGAAGTCAGCGCAGAACTGATGGACAATGATCCGCGCTCAGTCGTATTTGATGAAGCAGAAAACCGCCTGCACGCTCAGAAAGCGCTGCTGGAACTGCTGATGGTTGGCAGCCAGTAATCTGCCCTTTTTACCGTCTTACCCCTGCTTCTGAATGCCGGGGTAAGCGGTTACTCTCCGGCAATGCCGTCAAGGTACGACAGTTCATACTATACTCATATCTAAGTTGAAGTTGAGGTTCCCCCCGTATGATCGAGCTTCGTCATTTAAAAACACTCTCTGCTCTGCGTGACACCGGAAGTCTGGTAGATGCGGCAGACCGCATTCACCTGACCCAGTCCGCCCTGTCACATCAGATCAAAGATCTGGAAGACCGCCTCGACTGCTCACTCTTTATCCGCAAAACCAAACCCATCTGTTTCACCAGCGCCGGCCAGCGAATTCTGGCACTGGCCGATGAAGTGTTACCGATGGTGCGTAATGCCGAACGGGATATCGCCCGCCTGGCCGGCGGAGAAGCCGGCCGGCTGAATATCTGCATTGAGTGTCACAGCTGCTTTGACTGGCTGATGCCCACCATAGATCATTTCCGCCAGAACTGGCCGGAAGTGGAAATGGACCTGTCTACCGGCTTCAGTTTTCTGCCCCTGCCGGCACTGGCCCGGGGAGATCTGGATCTGGTCATAACCGCGGATCCGGAAGAACGTAACGGCATTACCTACATTCCGCTGTTCACCTACGAATCGGTATTAGCCATTGCCAAACAACACCGACTGGTCGCTAAACGGCATATCCAGCCACAGGACCTGGCCAGCGAAGTACTGATTACTTACCCGGTAGAATCCCACCGGCTGGATGTATTCAAACACTTTCTGGAACCGGCAGATATCGAACCGGCGAGTATCCGTACCTCAGAACTGACGGTGATGATCATGCAACTGGTCGCCAGCGGGCGCGGCGTGTCCGCACTGCCTAACTGGGCAATACACCAGTACATCGAACAGAACTACATCAGCGCCAGGCCTCTGGGAGAAAAAGGTGTCTGGTGTACTCTGTATGCAGCCATCCGTGATGATCAGAAAGATGCCGACTTCATGCTGGACTTCCTCAGCACGGCCAAGGAAATTACCTTTAAAAACCTCAGCGGCATTAAGTCTGCATGAGCCCGGGGATGACCAGCCTGGGCAATTCTGAAGCAGCCCTGCGCCTCTACCTGCCCACACCTCCCTTGCTGGAAAACGGCTGGCGCGGCTACGATGACACTGTGCGCCAGAACGGCAACCACTGGCGCAAAATACTGATTATTCTGTCTAAAATCGTTACCCGGACAGATGACTGGCGACACCACCGGGATCACAAACTGCTGGATACCGAAGCGATTGATTTCAGTAATAGCCTGCATCCCAACGCCAGCATTCATCTGATTGCCGGCAAAGCCAGCTGGGAACGGCTCGGACTGGTGGATAATGATAAGTGCCCTTCAGAAGCAGGATTTACACCGCTGGATAACACTGGAATGCTGTGGCGCAGGGATAATCTGATACTTACCCCTTACCCGGACTACCGCCAGTTTCCAAATGCCCAGATAGATTGCCTGCGCTCAGCTCTGTTCAGCAACAGTCTCTGTTAAGGACTGCAGTTGCCCTTCTTCACAACGGTTACGGCCATTTTCCTTGGCCTGATATAACGCTTTATCCACCACCAGATACAACTGCTCAAAACTCACGTTATTGGCAGGCGCTTCTGCAAAACCCACCGATAATGTCAGCGTGCCCATATCTGGAAAGATCTGCCCGGCCACCTCACAGTAACGCTTACGCAACCACTCAGCCTTAGCCCTCGCCTTGCCCGCTTGCGTACCGGGCATCAGTAACACGAACTCTTCGCCACCATAGCGGCAAATCACATCACTGCTCCGGCATTCATCGCTCATCAACTGAGCCAGAAGACAAATAACATCATCCCCGGTTTTATGACCGAACTCATCATTCACCCGCTTAAAGTGGTCCAGATCCAACATCAGCATGCCCACCAGCTGCGGATTATCCGGCACAAATATTTTCTCACTCAGGGTTTCAAGCATTCTCCGGTTGAACAGCCCGGTCAACACATCATGGGTCGCCTGATACTCAAGGGTATCCTTCAGATCTGTGACTTCTTTTATCTTGGTTTGCAAGGCATCGTTATAGCTGCGTACCTGATGTTCCAGACGCTTTTGTTCAGTGATGTCTGTGGACAGACCGATATAACTGTCAATTTCACCTGCTTCATTGCGCAGCGGAATTTTCACCGTCCAGTAATAGTAAACCTCATCAGGCGCGGTAAACGATTCAAGGCAATCAACCCGTTCTCCGGTTTCAAAGACTTCCCGGTCGGTACAGTCAAACGCCTCCCCCTGAACCTCACCGAGCAAATCAAAATTATTCTTCCCGATGATCTCATCCTGCGGCAGCTGAAACAGCGCTTCGGTCTGTTTATTCACGTACTGAAAACGGCGTTCCTTATCTTTAATAAAGATATAGGCACCCACATTATCCAGAATGGTCGAAAGCCGCTGTTCACTGACATATAAACGCTTCTGGGTTTCCTTCAGCTCGCTGATATCCATTGAGATACCGAACAGGCCAAGCGGCATGCCCTCATCATCATAAAGCGGCTTTTTAACGGTGAGGTAATCCCGGTACTCATCATGATTGCGGACGTAATTCCGCTCTTCCAGCTCCAGCGTAATCCCCTGCTCAATGACCTTACTGTCCGTCTGTTCAATCATTTTGCGGCCGGTTTCGACGTCGAACAGCTGGCAATCATTCGCCCCTACGATTTCCTGCGGACTGCGCTCAAACAACTCACACACCTGTTTATTCACATAGGTATAGTTGTAATTCACATCTTTGCAGTACACATATGCGCCGAGATTATCCAGCATGGCGTAGAAATTCTGCCGCTCATTATCGCTCAGCTCTGGCCGGCTTAAATGCACAGCAATAACAGTATGACCACCTTCCTGAATATCCGAACAGCAGAGTAAAAAGGCTTTTTCACCCAGATATACCTGGGTATTTTTGACGGTACGGGCCATTTCGATCGCCGGCAACAGTATCTGTTGCCAGGTATCGCGGCCTTCAGGCGTACTGACATCCAGCCCGGTGAGCATGGCCGCCTTTTTATTGACCAGTAAAGGTTCAGATGAATCAGCGCCTACCAGGATGTAGGCCTGCTCCAGTTGCGCAAACACATTTAATAAAGACACACTCCCCCCTGTGCCGAACGACAAAGCCATAAGCCGGTTAGCTAACCGCTACTCTGATGTCTGTCTCCGAGCCAACTTCGTGAGAGCCGGTAAGCACCGTACAGAATACCGTGCCAGAGAACTTCCTGACCTGAAACTGAAAACACCTCGTTCTAAATTTCATTGTGCTACAACGACACCGCTAATGGCCATTTATTCACTAACCATTGCGGTGTATGCACGGCTATCCCTGAAACTTTAAGCCTGACCCGCAGACTGCTCCTGCTGCCAGGCATCAATCACTTCCTGCGCCGCGCGGAATGCTTCCTGTGCAGCAGGTGCGCCACAATAAACAATTGAATGCAGCAGAACTTCCTGAATTTCAGCAACGCTGCAACCGTTATTCAGCGCTCCCCGGACATGCCCTTTAAGCTCCTGCGGTGCCTTCAGTGCCGCCAGCATCGCAATGGTCACCAAAGACCGGGTGGAGCGGGGCAATCCTTCTCTCTGCCAGGTTGATCCCCAGGCATGTTCGTTAATCCAGTCCTGAACGGGCTGGGTTAACTCAGTGGTATTATCAATCGCCCGCTGAACAAAAAATTCGCCCATAACCTCGGTACGAACCTGCAAACCTTTTTCATAATCCTGCTGTGACATATGCTGCTTCCAGAAGTTGTTGTTATCTCTCTTTACGGAGTATCAGCAACTTATAGGAGCCCCCTGCAAAACACCAGCTTTCACAACAGCCCCCATACTCATTAATGGTTTTTTACGTGCTGCAGTAGAAAAATTCTGCCAACCACGGGGATTGCACGGATGCTTATAGTAAAATCACCATGAACAAAACATGAAGACGGAATCTAAACGGATGCAGAAAACAGCAATTGTGACCGGTGGCAGTAAAGGCATTGGTCTGGCAATCATCGAAAAACTGATTCAGGAAGATTATCAGGTCTTCAATCTGGATATTGCCCCGGGAACATCCGGCCAGCATATCACCTGCGACATGCGCGACTTTGCACAGGTACAGGAGGCCGTCCGGCAGGCAGCAGACACCACCGGCCGCCTTGACGTATTAATCTGCAACGCAGGTATCCACTTCTCTGCCAATATCGAAAACACCCGGGAAGAAGATCTCCAGCGGGTCTTTGATATCAACGTTAAAGGTGCCTTTGCCGCCATTCAGGCCAGCCTGCCCACGATGAAGCAGCAAAACAGCGGTGCAATCGTTATTGTTGGATCCGATCAGTCTCTGGTGGGCAAACAAAATTCGTTTGCCTATAACCTGACCAAGCACGCGCTGGCTTCAATGACCAAAACCACCGCTCTGGACTACGCGGCCTATAATATCCGTAGTAATGCAATTTGCCCCGGCACCATTGAAACACCGCTTTATCATCAGGCTATCGATAATTACTGTGAACGTTCAGGGGCAGATAAAGCCAGTATCCATGCAGAAGAAGCTGCCCAACAGCCACTGGGACGTCTGGGACAGGCTGAAGAAGTGGCTGAACTGGCCTGCTTTCTGGCCAGCGATAAAGCCAGTTTTATTACCGGTAGCCTGCACAGCATTGATGGCGGTTACACGGCCCGTTAATTATGAAAATCATCGACCCTCACCTACACCTGTTTAACCTGCAAGAGGGTGAGTACCACTGGTTACAGCCGCAGAATCCCCCTTTCTGGCCAGACAAAGCCAGTATCTGCCGGAACTTCAGCGCCGAAGATCTACGTCTTCCAGAGTCGCTGCAACTCAGCGGATTAATTCACATAGAAGCCGGTTTTAATAATCAGTCGCCCTGGCTTGAAACCGGCTGGCTGGAAAGCCATTTAAAAGGTTACCGTTTTCGCAGCATCGTGTGTGCTGATCTGACCCTCAGTACGGCAGCTTTCGCGGCACTGCTGGATCAGGTAGAGCAGCATAGCTCCGTTGCCGGCATCCGCCATATTCTGGATGATGAAGCTGAACAGCTGCTCAGGCAGCCACAGGTTATACACAATCTGCAACAACTGGCGGAACGGGAATGGATTTTTGAATGCCAGTATCCGTTAACGGATACACCGGCAACCCGGGAACTGGAAGCACTTCTGGAAGTGCACCCACTGCAGATCATTATTAATCATGCTGGCTTTCCCCCGGCAAATCAGGCCAACCGGCAAACATGGCAGGAAAATCTGCAACGTCTGGCCGACTATCCAAGCGTGTCGGTCAAGGCATCCGGCTGGGAAATGCAGGACCGGACTTTTCAGCCTGATCAGGTCAGTGAAACGGTTAATATTTTGCTGGAAGTTTTTGGCGAACGCCGGGTCATGCTGGCAAGCAACTTTCCCCTGTGCCTGTTCAGCAGGGAATATGCTGAGCTGTGGCAAATGTATCAGCAATTGCAGCTCCCCGAAGAAGTGCTGCAACTGCTGTGTCATGATAACGCCCGCCGGCTTTACCGGCTGAGCGACTGATCATCGTAGCGGTCAGATACCGCCCATGCAGATGTATTTGGTTTCCAGATAGTCATCCAGACCATACTTGGAACCTTCGCGGCCCTGACCGGACTCTTTTACGCCACCAAACGGAATCATCTCAGAGCTGATCGCCACTTCGTTGACGCCGACCATGCCGTATTCCAGTGCTTCGGATACCCGCCACGTCCGGGACATATTTTCGGTGAACATATACGCCGCCAGACCAAACTCGGTATCGTTGGCCATTTGCACCGCTTCAGCCTCATCGCTGAAACGGAAAATCGGTGCAACCGGACCAAAGATCTCTTCCTTTGAAACCCGCATATCGTTGCTCAGATTCGCCAGAACAGTCGGCTGGTAGAAATTCTGCCCCTGGGCATCAATCTGACCACCGATGGTCACCGCGGCACCTTTGGTAACTGCGTCGTCCACCAGATCCTGCACTTTTGCAGATGCTTTTTCCGTGATCAGCGGGCCAATGTGGGTCCCTTCAGCAAAGCCATCGCCCAGCACAAATTCACTGACCTTCGCGGTGAACTTTTCAACAAAGGCATCGTATACACTGTCTTCAACCAGAATCCGGTTAGCACAGATACAGGTTTGGCCGGCATTACGGAACTTAGTGCCAATGGCACCGGCAACCGCTTTATCCAGATCAGCATCGGCAAATACCAGCACCGGCGCGTTACCGCCCAGCTCCATTGAAGTACGTTTAACGGTGGTGGCACACAGGGCCATCAGTTGCTTACCCACTGGGGTTGAACCGGTGAAGCTGAATTTCTTCACGAGCGGGTTACCGGTCAGCTGTTCACCGATAGCCGGTGCATTGATGCCGGTTACCACGTTAAACAGACCGGCAGGTAAACCGGCACGCCCGGCCAGTTCAGCCAGTGCCAGTGCCGACAGCGGCGTCTCTGCTGCCGGCTTAAGGACTACAGAACAACCTACCGCCAGTGCCGGTGCCGCTTTACGGGTGATCATCGCATTCGGGAAATTCCATGGCGTAACCGCTGCAACCACACCGATTGGCTGTTTGATTACCACAGAACGGCGGTCTGCGGTGCTGTTCGGGATCACATCACCGTAAACCCGCTTACCTTCTTCCGCGAACCACTCCACGTAAGACGCGCCGTATGCCACTTCACCACGGGATTCCGCCAGAATCTTGCCCTGTTCAGCGGTCATGATAATGGCCAGATCTTCCTGATTTTCCAGCATCAGGTCATGCCACTTACGCAGTACAGCAGAACGCTCTTTAGCGGTTTTCTGACGCCAGCTTTGCATCGCTGTTTCAGCTGCTTCAATCGCGCGGTTGGTTTCAGCCGCGCCCAGATCAGCAACCTGAGCAATCACCTCGCCGGTGGAAGGATTCGTGACAGCAAAGGTATTGCCGTTATCAGCATCCAGCCATTCACCGTTCACATAAGCCTGGGTTTTCAGCAAACCCGCATCTTTCAGTTGTAAAGTAGTCATAACACTTCTCGCAGACAATAGAATACCTGCCAGCAGGGCCGGCATTCAGAACAGAAATACAGTTTAGTTACAGATTAAGGGCACAGGTACCCGGAGACAGGCTGCTCAGAGCAGACCCTGCTCCTCAAGTACCTGGCGGGCAATGCGGAAACATTCCACACCCTGAGGTACGCCACAATAAATAGAAATGGCGTGAATACTGGCGCGGATTTCAGCAACGCTGACGCCATTATTGATCGCACCGCGTAAATGCAATTCCCATTCGTGCATCTTTCCCAGTGCGGCGATCATGGTGAGGTTCATCAGAGAACGGGTCTTGGCATCCAGGGTATCGTCCCCCCAGCCAAAGCCCCAGCACCATTCAGTCATGGCTTCCTGAAACGGACGGTTAAAGTCATCAGCTTTCGCCAGATTATTTTCGACATAGGCGTCACCTAAAGTCGCTTTGCGACGCTCTAAACCTAACTCAAACAGTGCTTTATCCATCACTTAACCTCTCAGATTAATTGGTATGCCAGCTGCGCCGCTCCCTCCAGATGACTGGCACAGAGTTCGGCTGCACGGCCGGCATCCTGCTGCTCTATCGCATCAACGATATTGCGTAAATTTTCCGGCCCCTGGGTACGACGCTCTCCCTGGCTCAGGGTTAAAGCACGCAACCGGGAAATCCGGGCATTCAACTGTTCCACCAGATCCCAGGAAACGGTTTTGCCACCGGTGGTAAAAATCACCTCATAAAATTCGCAGGTAACCTTCAGCGCCTGTAACACATCCTGCCGCTCCAGTGAGTACGTGATTTCCTCACATAAACGGCGCAGCTGACTGACGGTATCTGCCGTTGCCTGTTTTGCACAGCTGGCAACGGCGGCACACTCCAGCATGCTGCGGATCTGATAGATCTCTTCAACTTCGTCGCGCCCAATGGTCGCGACCACATAACCGGCATTGGGAATACCTACCACCAGCCGCTCACTCTCCAGATGGCGGATACATTCACGTACCACCGTCCGGCTGACCCCCATGCTTTCACACAGGGCCCGTTCCACCAGGCGTTCGCCCGGCTTCAGTAAGTCAGCGGTAATCGCATCACGCAGCGACTCCAGGGCGTTTTCTTTCAGGGTCTTAGGTCTGTCTACCTTAAGCATGTATTGGTGATTCCATGTACTTCATGTCGGCGCAGCAGAATAACTGTCCGCCTTGTTAAGTTCAGGGTACCAAGGTTACTACCAAAGGAAGTTTAGCCCAATCAATTTTCCCTGTGGCCTCTTTTAAATGCAGTCATAGCAACTGATTCGCCAGAGATTCCGGTTAAAAAACCAGCAAACCGTGTTCATTTTTAGTTTGCATGCCGGAATATTATATGATTGTATACCATAATACAAACATGAAACTGACAATGAGATCTGCCATGACACCTGAAATTCGCAAAGTGGTTTGCTACGAAGAAGAAACCCTGATCGAAGGTTTTAAAGCCTGTGATACCCCGGTAAAGATGTTCGCCGCTGCGGCTGTTATTAAGAATCCCTGGGCAGGACGTTTTGTTGAAAACCTGCGTCCGGAGATTCTGGCCTTTGGCCCGGTACTGGGTGAATTGCTGACAAATAAAGTCTGTGCAATGGCCGGCGGTGCGGAAAACATCGAAGCATTCGGTAAAGCAGCAGTCGTCGGTATGAACGGTGAAGTCGAGCATGCATCCGCGCTGATCCACACCCTGCACTTCGGCAACATTTTCCGTGAAGCGGTTGAAGCCAAATCATTCCTGTCATTCACCAACACCCGCGGTCCGGCAAATACGCCTATTATGGTACCGATGATGGATAAGAATGACGGCGGCCGCCGCTCACACTATCTGACACTTCAGTTCAACATCCCTGATGCGCCGGGTGCCGATGAAGTCGTCATCGTACTGGGTGGATCTACCGGTGGCCGACCACACCACCGCATCGGTGACCGTTATCAGGAACTGAAGGAGTTGGGCCATGACATTGAAAACCCTGCAGCGGTCTGAATCCGCTAACGGGCTGGCATTTCACCGCAGTGGCAGCGGCGAACCCGTTGTGCTGATCCATGGCGTCGGCCTGCGGGCCGAAGCCTGGTTTCAGCAGTTACCGGTACTGACCCGTGATCACGAAGTGTTTGCGCTGGATATGCCCGGCCACGGTGACAGTGCCCTGCTAAACGGGACGGCCCCCAGCCTGAGTGCCTATGTGGATCATATTGCCGGCTGGCTGGAAGCAAACCTTTCCGGCCCGGCGATGATTCTGGGTCATTCCATGGGGGCAATGATCGCGGTGCAGCTGGCTGCCCGCTATCCAACCCTGTGTAAAGGCGTCGTCGCACTGAATGCGGTTTACCGGCGTTCCGATGCCGCCCGCGAAGCTGTACAGAACCGTGCCCGGCAAATGTGGGAGCACCCTGAACAGGACCGTGTTTCCGCACCGATTCAGCGCTGGTTTGACCTGGCCGGTGATGCACACGAAGTGGCCATGGCAAACCTCTGTGCCGACTGGCTGGAAGCCGCCCCTGCGGAAGGCTATGCCACCGCATACACCATCTTCAGTGAAGAAGATGGTCCCAGCGATGCCGAACTGGACAGCCTGGCCGTACCGGCCTGGTTCATTACCGGTGACGGCGACCAGAACTCATCGCCGGAAATGTCCCGGCAGATGGCGGCACGCTGCCGATTTGGCCACGCTGAAGTTATTGAAAACTCGCGGCATATGCTGCAACTCACCCATCCCGATGCAATTAATGCGCTGCTGGAGCAATTTATTTCCTCCTGTAAACAGCCATCAGGAGTCCATCATGAGTAATTTTGATCCCCGCGAATTACGCAACGCTTTCGGATCCTTCATGACCGGTGTAACCGTGGTTACTGCGGTCAGCGAATCCGGTGAAAAAGTCGGTTTTACCGCCAACTCATTTACCTCGGTATCGGTTGAACCGTCACTGTTACTGGTGTGCCCGGGTAAGAACCTGTCCAGCTTTGAGATCTTCAACAGCTGTAAGCACTTTGCCATCAACATTCTGGCAGAAGATCAGCAACAGATTTCCAATACCTTTGCCAGCTCAAAGGGCGATCGCTTCGCTGATATCGACTGGCATGCTGATGAGCATGGCAGCCCGCTGATCGACAACGCCGTCGCGCACTTCAGCTGCAGTACTTTTAACCGCATTGATGCCGGCGATCACATTATCCTGATCGGCGAGATCAGCGCCTTTACCTCCAACGATAAGCTGGGTCTGGGCTATGCCAAGGGTGGCTACTTCAGCCTGGGCATGGAACACCGCGCGGAACAGCTGAGTAAGCATCAGGGCAGCATTGTCGGCGCCATCGTTGAGTACGAAGATACTGTTCTGCTTAGCCGCACCAGCCAAGGCTATACCCTGCCACAGGTCGCCGCTGATGTGCAGAAAGGCTCGGTTGAGTCAGTCCGCGAGTACCTGCAGGCCAATGGTCTGAACTGTGAACTGGGTGCGGTTTACTCCATTTACGAGAACCTTGAAGCCGGTCAGAACACCTGCTTCTACCGCGCCAGCAGCGAACAGGCTGACAAAACCCGTCTGGGTGAATACATCGAAGTCAGCAAACTGGCGGAGCTGGATTATGTATCTGCAGACATCGCCAGTGTCATGACCCGCTATGCTGATGAGAAGCAGCACGGCGTATTCCGGCTCTACGTCGGCGATCAGCAACACGGCAACATTCACTAGCAAGGAGCCACAGGATGAAATTTTCACTTTTCTCCCATATGGAACGCACTGACGAAAGTCAGTCCCAGCAGCAACTGTATGATGAGTTTCTGTCGTTATGTGAAATGGCGGATCAGGGTGGCATGACCACTATCTGGACCGGCGAGCACCATGGCATGAACTTTACCATTGCGCCGAACCCGTTCCTGAATCTGATTGACCTTGCTCACCGTACCAAGAACGTCCGGCTGGGCACCGGTACTGTGGTTGCGCCGTTCTGGAATCCGATTAAGCTGGCCGGTGAAGCCGCCATGACAGATATTCTCACAGAAGGCCGTCTGGAACTGGGCATTGCCCGTGGCGCTTACTCGTTCGAATACGAGCGTATGGTCGACGGCGGCATTGACGCCTGGGCCGCCGGCGAACGCTTACGGGAAATCATTCCTGCGGTTCGCGGCCTGTGGGCCGGCGACTACAGCCATGAAGGCAAGCACTATAACTTCCCGAAGACCACGTCGGCACCAAAACCAACAACCGAACAGGGACCACCGGTCTGGGTAGCAGCACGGGACATTAACAGCCACGAGTTCGCGGTTGAAAATGACTGCAACGTTCAGGTCACCCCGCTGTGGCAAGGCCTGGAAGAAGTTGAAAGCCTGATGGAGAAGTTTAAGTCTGCCTGTGCAACCTACGACAAGCGTCCGAAGATCATGATTCTGCAGCACGCTTACATTGGTAAAACAGAAGACGAACTGGCCCGTGCCGCAGCGAAACTCAACGAGTTTTACTGCTACTTCGGTGCCTGGTTCAAGAACGAACGGCCAATTAATCAGGGGCTGATTCAGCAACTGACCCCGGAAGATATTGCCGCTCACCCGTTCTACTCAGCAGAACAGATCCGTAAAGACCTGATGATCGGTACCTCCCAGCAGGTTATCGACCGGCTTAAGCACTATGAAGATCTGGGCTACGATGAGTTCTCATACTGGTCCGACTCCGGCATGACCCGGGAAGAAAAAGAAACCTCCCTGGCCCGCTTCATCGATGAAGTTATGCCGGCGTTTAACTGATTAAGGAGTCTTACATGACGAACCAACCTCACTACCAACTGTTCATTGACGGCCAGTGGCGCGAAGGCTCCGACGCTCAGGTTATGCACAGTACTAACCCGGCAACCGGTGAGCACTGGGCAAGCTTTGCCTGCGCCTCCCCTGCCGACGTGGATGCAACAGTAAAAGCCGCCCGCCGTAACCTTAACGAAGGGCCATGGTCTGAACTGAATGCCACCGCCCGCGGTGCCCTGCTGTATAAACTGGCAGACCTGATTGAAGCCAACGCTGAAAAAATCGGCGCGGTTGAAACCACCGACAGCGGTAAGCTGGCGAAAGAAACCGTTATGCAGACCGGTTACGTGGCTAACTACTACCGCTATTACGCGGGTCTGGCGGATAAAGTTGAAGGCAATACCCTGCCAATCGACAAGCCGGATATGCACGTATACACCACGCCGGAACCGATCGGTGTAGTTGCAGCAGTCGTACCGTGGAACGCTCAGATGTTCCTTACTGCCACCAAGCTTGGTCCAGCGCTGGCTGCCGGCTGCACGGTCATTCTGAAAGCCTCTGAACTGGCCCCTGCGCCAATGTTCGAA
Organism: Aliamphritea spongicola; assembly: GCF_017051665.1. NCBI lineage: Bacteria > Pseudomonadati > Pseudomonadota > Gammaproteobacteria > Oceanospirillales > Oceanospirillaceae > Aliamphritea > Aliamphritea spongicola. Next base: position 347,854 of record NZ_JAFIDL010000003.1, on the reverse strand, counting down.
CTGGCGAAGCTGATTAAAGAAGCGGGCTTCCCGGACGGCGTGGTATCCGTCATCACCGGTGATGCGCAGAACTGTGCCATTCCGCTGACATCCCATCCGGATATCGACCGTCTGGCATTTACCGGCGGCCCGGAAACAGCCAAGCACGTGATCCGTAATACTGCAGAAAATTTTGCGGTTACGTCACTGGAACTGGGCGGCAAGTCTCCAATCATCGTCTTTGAAGATGCCGATCTGGAAAGTGCCGCTAACGGTCTGATCGCCGGTAACTTCGGTGCTTCCGGTCAGTCTTGTGTTGCCGGTTCCCGTGCCTTTATTCAGCGCTCGGTATACGACGAAGTGGTTGCCAAAGTAGCTGAAAAAGCCGGCCATATCGTTATCGGTAACCCGTTGGAAGATGCTACTCATATTGGCCCGCTGTGCACCATGGCTCAGATCGAGAACATTGAACGTACGCTGGCTAAATCTGTTGAACAGGGTGCAACCATCCGTTTCGGCGGTGAGCGTGCAGCCGACTGCGGTTCCCAGCACTATTTCAAGCCAACCATGGTTGAATGCCCGAATACTGACATTGCTACGCTGACCACTGAAATGTTCGGTCCGGTGATGTCTGTGGTGGTATTCGATACCGAAGAAGAAGCTATCGCCATGGCCAATGACAGCATTTACGGCCTTGGCTCCGGCATTTTCACCCAGAACCTGGCGCGGGCGCACCGGGTATCAAGCAAGATTCAGTCCGGCATTTGCTGGGTGAATACCTATCGCGCCATTTCCCCGATTGCCCCGTTCGGTGGCATCAATCAGTCGGGCTATGGCCGTGAAGCAGGTATCCAGGGAATTTTTGACTACATCCGTACCAAAACTACCTGGATCAACATTTCAAGCGAACCCATGAGTAATCCTTTTGTGATGCGCTAGGTAAGCTGAACGAAGCCGCACCGGCCGGTGCGGCATATCCACAAACCCACGAATCTTCCTCCTGCAATTTTGCCGGGGGCAGTAGGTTTTCGCACTTATGAAAATAAAAAACGCAATAACTGACCTTAACATCCCCACTTCTGAAGGGGGTTTCTATGCTGGTTTCAACCAGTTTGTCACCCTGGGCGCCAAGATTCTGGTTGTCCTGCTGGTAATCTGGGCGGCCATGGATCCGGAAGGTGCCGGCAGTCTGCTCAGCTCTCTGCAGAGCTGGTCTTTCGCTAACCTGGGCGCCTGGTATATCTACGTCATGGGCTTCTTTGTCGTTGCCTGTCTGTTCCTGGCAATTATGCCGGGCATCGGTAATGCCAAACTGGGCAAGGCGGATGAAAAACCGGAATTTTCTTACTTTTCCTGGGTTTCTATGATGTTCGGTGCCGGTATCGGTATCGGCATGATGACCTTCGCCACCGCAGAACCTCTGTACCACTTTGCCAATAACCCGGATACCATTCTGGGCCAGGCAACCGCAAACAGTGCCGACAATGTCGTGCCGTCTATGAAGTGGGCATTCTTCCACTGGGGCCTGAGTGCCTGGGGCTGCTACGCCATCATCGGTGTCAGCCTGGCATTCTTCAGCTATAACCGCGGCCTGCCGCTGACCATCCGTTCAGCGCTGACGCCGCTGTTCGGCCGGGCACTGGAAGGTACTCTGGGTCACCTGGTCGATATCGCTGCGGTACTGGCTACCGTACTGGGTGTTGCGGTTACCGTTGGTTTCGGTGTCAGCCAGTATGCCTCAGGCATCTACGAAGTTTTCGGCTTCGAGTGGCTGATCAATGCTGACAAATCTCCGTCTACGGCGGGTATGCTGTTCGCCCTGATGATTGTCATGGTGCTGTCAATCGTGTCTGCCCTGTCCGGTGTCGGTAAAGGCATTAAGTGGCTGTCGAACCTCAACATGGGTCTGTCCGGCGCATTGTTACTGTTCTTCCTGATCTTCGGCGCAACAGCGTTTGCACTGGATGCTCTGTTCAACGGCATGCTGGAGTATCTGGCATTTGTACCACAGCAACTGTTTAACTACTGGGCACCGGGTGATACTGATCCGGCCAAGAGCCTGTACTCCTGGCAGTCTGGCTGGTGGACCGTGTTCATCTGGGCATGGTGGATTGCCTTTGCTCCTTTCGTCGGCCTGTTCCTGGCCCGGATTTCCAAAGGCCGTACTGTCCGTGAATTCATCCTGGGTGCGATGATTGTGCCGACACTGGTATCTTTCATCTGGTTCGCTTTCCTGGGCGGTACTGCGATTGATCTGGAGCTGAATGGTGCCGCTGCCGGTGCAATCAGCGGTGCAGGTCAGGAAGCACAGCTGTTCATGACCCTGAAACTGATGGTTTCTGAGTCAGTTTATCCGATCATGACCTTGCTGGTTCTGGTACTGCTGACCACCTTCCTGGTGACCTCTGCAGACTCTGCAATTCTGTGTGTAAACACCATTAACTCTGTTGGCGTGATTCCTAACAAAGGTAAGACTCACATCATTATCTGGGGCGCGATGTTTACTGCCGTTATTGCCGTACTCATGGTTGCCGGCGGTCTGGGGGCAATTAAGTCCGCCATGATTGTCGCTGCGGTACCGTTCTCAGTCATTATGGCGTTAATGGCTGCATCACTGATCAAAGCACTGATCCGTGACCACCTGCGGGCAAAAGTCGCTAAGGCTGAAGCAACCGGTTCTTCAGAACCGACAATCTGACACTGGATAGTGGCAATTATAAAAAAACCGGGGCATGCCCCGGTTTTTTGTTTTCAGATCAGCTTATTTGATCTCGATCCGCGGTGAACGCATCACCACTTCATCATTCAGCTCGATACCGATACCCGGCGCTTCTGATACCTCAAAGAAACCGTTCACTGGCTGCGGATCCTGAATACACAGTTCGCGGTTCCATGACTTGATCGCATAAGTATGATGCTCATGAATCAGGAAGTTCGGAATGGCCGTTTCCAGATGCAGTGATGCCGCTGTTGCCACCGGGCCACCGCATACGTGCGCCTGAATCCGCACATCAAAGATATCGGCGTAATCACATACTTTCTTGGTTTCAGTAAAACCGCCGCACAGACCGATATCCGGCTGCAGCACGTCTACGCTCTGGTCTTCCAGATACGGACGAACCTGCCAGCGGTTGTACAGACGCTCACCGCCGGCAATTGGCACAGCCACTTTATCTGCAACCTTGGCATGCAGTGAATGGTTCAGGTAGTTCACCGGCTCTTCGTAATACATGCAGCCGAATTCTTCAGCAATTTCACCCAGTTGGATAGCAGTAGTCGCACCCGGCAGTGAGTGGCATTCGAAGATGATATCCACTTCATCGCCCACGGCATTGCGGATCGCTTCCATACGGGCACGGTAAAGTTTCATCTCCGCCTTGGAGATAATCTTAGTGCGCTCGTAGTAAGTGTTGCCGTCCTTATCGTACATGATCGGATCGACCTTCACGGCATCGTAGCCTTCGGCCATCGCCTTCAGAGCAGCTTCCGCATACTGCTCTGGCTGTGACAGGGCTTTAAACTCACTGTCCCAGTCAAACTGTAACTGAGATGCATAGGTGCGCAGTTTGTCATTCACCTTACCGCCCAGCAGCTGGTATACTGGCAGGCCAAGTGCCTTACCCTTGATGTCCCACAGGGCAGTGTCAATTGCACTCATTGCCGCGTAAACAACCGGTCCGCCACCCAGGCCCCAGAAGGACTCACGCAGCATCCGTGACCAGAGTTTTTCTGTCTGGAACGGATCGTGGCCAATCAGGAATGCCTCGGCCATTTCCTTAATCATATGCGCCGCAGCACTGTGGCCAAGGTCATAGGCCAGCCCCGCTTCACCCACACCGTTAATTCCTTCATCCGTATGAATACGGACAAACACCGGATTCCATGGCGGACGTTCAGGGCAGTGAATATCGAATACTTCAACCGAAGTAACTTTCATATGTATCTCCGTATTTCTTAATGCTGCGTTGAATACATACACAGCTTTTATAATCTAAAACAGCACAGACATTTAAACGTGGGGTTTTATTCCATGAAGCCCGGATCAAGCTTATAGGCTTTGCGCAGCATCGCCGGCCAGATCTTCTGGCCACCGGTGGTACCGGTATTAACAATTTTCGCCTGCTTATAAATATTATCCAGTATCGGTTGCGGTACTTTCACCGCCTCCTGGCCACTGGCCTGCAACATCAGCTGAATTTCACAGGCACGCTGCAGATCAAACATACGCATAAAGGCGTCACCCACCGTCGGGCCAAGGGTCAGGCCACCGTGGTTCACCAGCAGCATGTGGTTGGTATCCCCAAGATCCTTCTGCAAACGAGCTTTCTCATCTTCATTCACCGCCAGACCTTCGTAACCGTGATACGACAGTGATGACAGGGAGAACATAGAATACTGGCTGTACGGCAGCAAACCTTCTTTCTGCGTCGCAACAGCAATGGTTGCCGGCGTGTGCAGATGCATAACACAATGGGCATCTTCACGGACCGCATGCACAGCACTGTGAATGGTGAAGCCGGCCGGATTAATCTCGTAAGGCGTGTCGTCCAGAATATTTCCTTCCAGATCAACTTTAACCAGATTGGAGGCCGTCACTTCATCAAACGCCAGACCAAACGCATTCACCAGATACTGATCTGTTCCCGCCAGACGGGCAGAAAGGTGCGTATATATAATGTCGTCCCAGCCCAGATCAGCCACCAAACGATAGCAGGCCGCCAGGTCCACCCGTAACTGCCACTCTTCTTCTGAGACTTTTCCTTTCAAACTGATTTTCGGTAAATCGAACACAGCAGGGCTCCACAACTTAAAACAAATTAAGCAGGGATTTTACGTGATAAGCGCCCGTCTAACCATGCTGTAAATCAGTTCTGCGTGTTACACCGGAGAAACCGGTCCTAATATCAGTTGCGAACGCAAATAAATCCCCACAGGCCCCTTACTTGTTAGCCTCAGGACAGCTACACTATGGATCCTTAGCGTTATTCATATACTTATGGCCATATCGAGTTAAACAATGCAAAACTGGACCCCTGATAGCTGGCAATCCATGCCTATTCTGCAACAGCCGGAATACCAGGATACTGCCGCACTGAAACGTGTAGAACAGAAACTGGCCGAACTTCCACCACTGGTATTTGCCGGTGAAGTTCGATCCTTACATCAGCAACTGGCGGAAGTTTCTGCCGGTCGTGCTTTTCTGCTGCAGGGCGGCGACTGTGCCGAAAGTTTTGCCGAGTTTAATGCCACCAACATCCGCGATACGTTTCAGGCGATGATGCAAATGGCCGTGGTGATGACCTTCGCCGGTAGCTGCCCGGTGGTTAAGGTTGCCCGCATTGCCGGACAGTACGCAAAACCCCGCTCCGCCGGTACCGAAACCATCGACGGTGTAGAGCTGCCGAGCTACCGCGGCGATATCATCAACGATATTGAATTCACCGCGGAAGCCCGTACGCCGGACCCGGAGCGTCTGATCCACGCCTATAATCAGGCAACATCAACCCTTAACCTGCTGCGTGCTTTTGCTCAGGGCGGTTTTGCCGACCTGCATAAAGTTCACCAGTGGAACCGTGGTTTCGTCGCCAAGAGCCCGCAGGGTGAAAAGTATCAGCACCTGGCGAAACAGATTGATGATGCGCTGGCCTTCATGGAAGCCTGTGGCATCCGCAGCACTAACGTGCCGCAACTGAAAGAAACCCAGCTGTTTACTTCCCACGAAGCCCTGCTGCTGAACTACGAACAGGCCCTGACCCGTCGCGACAGCATCACTGAGCACTGGTACAACTGTTCTGCACACATGCTGTGGATCGGTGACCGTACCCGTCAGCTGGACGGTGCTCATGTTGAATTCCTGCGCGGTGTTGAAAACCCGATCGGTATGAAAGTCGGCCCGACCATGAAGCCGGACGAGCTGATTGAAATCATCGATACCCTGAACCCGCAGAACCTGCCGGGCCGCCTGACTCTGATCAGCCGGATGGGGGCCGATAACATTACCGAAATGCTGCCACCACTGGTTCGCAAGGTGAAGGAAGAAGGCCGCAACGTGGTGTGGAGCTCTGACCCGATGCACGGCAACACCATCAAGGCCAGCAGCGGTTACAAGACCCGCAGCGTTGAGAGCATTCTGAAGGAAATGAAAGGCTTCTTTGAAGTACACCGTGCTGAAGGTACCTATGCCGGCGGTGTTCACTTTGAAATGACCGGTCAGAACGTTACTGAGTGTATCGGTGGTGCTTACCAGATCACAGAAGAAGGTCTGGGCGACCGCTACCACACCCACTGTGATCCGCGTCTGAATGCTGACCAGGCACTGGAACTGGCGTTCCTGATTGCCGATACACTGAAACAGGCCCGTGGCCGTTAATGTCACAGCACTTATCCAGGCATAAGCAACTGGCTGCAGTTCTGAGCGATATCCGCACAGAACTGCAGCACCTCAACCGCTGGCAAAGCCAGCCTCCTTCCGCAGAAGCGCTGGCCAGCCAGCAACCTTTTGCAGTAGATACCCTGAGTTTCTTTGAGTGGACGCAGTGGATAATGCTGCCACGCTTTGAGGCACTGATTGAGCAGCAAGCCCCGTTACCGGGAAACTGCAATATCGCCCCGATGACAGAAACCGTCGTTCAACAGGAAGGCATTGACGGCGAACAGCTGATTGCACTGTTTCACCGTCTGGACCAGACTCTCAATGGTACCCACTGAGAGCCTGATTTATCTCAACTCAATCGCTCAGTCGGCAATGCCAGCCAGAACAATCTCGTTGTAACTGACCACCCCTTTTACTTCACCGCCGGCAATCACCGGGGCAATCGACAGGCCAAAGTTATCGAACAACCGGGCGCTGTAACGAATGTCCATTTCAGGCTCTACCCCGATCACCGGCTTGGTCATAATTTCGTAAATGTTCACCCGCTCCGGGGCACGGTCTTTTGCCAGTACCTGCTTGGCAATATCCGACAACAGTAAAATACCGTACTCGTCATCGTCATTACGTTTATCAACCAGCAACGCTGCCACATTACGCTGCTTATAGATGGCAATCGCTTCCTTAACTGTCATCAGGCCATCCACAATCGCATAGTCCTGAACCATGACATCCTTAACACGTACCAGCTTACGCTCGCTCATAACTCTTCCTCAACCACATTAGTCAGGGTTTCAATCTGGTGGGCAACCCCCACCGCATCTTCCACATCCAGCTGAATCGCAATACCCTTCCCCGGTGCACTTTCAAAACCGGCCACCTCGGAAATGGTCTCCAGAATTTTACGGCTCAGATGTTCTTCCACTATAAACAGCAGCACATCCCGCTGGGTTTCCAGGTTAAGACCGAAGAACGTCTTGGTCTTATTAACCCCTTCACCGCGGGCATTATTGATCACCGTGGCACCGGTTGCGCCGGCATCACGGGCGGCCTTCATAACCTGATCGGTTTGTGCATCCTCAACGAAAACCACCAGCAATTTAAAATGCATAAATCCTTCCTATCCTTTTATTCTGCCTGTTGCTGACGCGCACTTCGGGCCGCCAGCCAACCGGTAATCTGGGCATAACCCATAACTGTTATCATCGGAAACAGACTGGCAAATGCGATCAGGCCAAAGCCGTCAATTAACGGACTGCGCCCCGGCACAGTACTGGCCAGCCCCAGCCCCAGTGCAGCCACCAGCGGTACGGTTACGGTGGAGGTGGTTACCCCGCCAGAATCATAGGCCAGCGGTACAATCAGCTTAGGCGCAAAGAAGGTCTGAATGACTACAAAAATGTAACCGGTGATGATGAACCAGTGAATCGGATACCCGGTGACGATACGCCAGGTGCCCAGACTGATACCCACAGCAACCCCTAGCGCCACCGCCAGACGCAGCCCCCAGATACCGATTGCCCCGCCTGATACTTCATTAGCCTTAATAGCAACAGCAATGAGCGAAGGCTCCGCAATCGTCGTGCTGGCACCAATGGCAAAAGCGAAAATATAAACCCAATAGTAATCTTCCCAAGTCAGACTGCCGGCAACCGCCTCTCCGCCACTGAGGAACAGAGGATCAGTCAGCTGCTCTGCCATCAGCCGCCCTATTGGGAACAGAGCTTTCTCCAGCCCCAGCAGGAACAGCGCCAACCCAACAATCACATAAGCAAACCCGAACAGAACCCGCTTCAGATTAGGAATTGGCCGGCGAATAACGAAAATCTGAAAACCAAAAATGATTGCCGCAATCGGTATGACATCCTTGATCGTCGTAAACAGAATACTGAACAGTTGTTCTAACAGCTCCATCAGATCACCATCCCGTATGCCATTACAAAAATCATCGGTGTCAGTGACGCAAAGGCGATCAGACCAAAGCCGTCAATCATCGGATTACGGCCTTCAATCGACGAAGCCAGCCCCACACCCAGTGCAGTCACCAGTGGTACTGTTATAGTCGAAGTCGTTACCCCCCCGGAATCATAGGCAATACCGATGATCTCCCGCGGCGCAAACGCCGTCATAATCACCACCAGCACATAGCCCATGGCGATCATATAGTGAATTGGCCAGCCTTTGAGAATGCGCAGAACCCCTAACACAATGGCCAGACCCACCGAAAATGCCACGGTATACCGCAAACCAGATGCGTAGCTGGCCATGGCTTCATCACTGGCCAGGATCATGCCTCCTTCTGCGGCCACCTTGGCCGCTTCAGCAGAAACAGCAATCAGTGCCGGTTCCGCCACCGTAGTACCAAACCCCAGCGCAAACGCAAAGGTAAGCAACCAGAATACGCTGCCCTTACGTGCGAACGCATTAGCCAGGGTCTCCCCAATGGGAAACAGCCCCATCTCCAGCCCGTAGATAAAAAATGTTAAACCGGCAACCACACACAGCAGCCCAGTCATCACCCCAACAAAGTCCGGTAACGGTTGTTGCAATACAGCGATCTGAAAAAATCCGATAACCAATACAATTGGTAACAGATCCCTCAGACTGCCCAGCATCGACCGCCCCAACGCAAGAAAAGCGCTATTCAAATTTACGCCGCTCCCTCTGATTAATAGTTGTTATCCGTTAAATATATTGTACGTAACTGCCTCTCTGCACTCAGTATCAGCTGAGGTGTTTTCCAGCCATTTATTGCGTTTAATCAACTGATGAGCAATTTCCCCTGACCAGACAACTGCGCCCCGGAATACAGAGCTGCATATTACGCCCTATAACCTGCCAAAGTGTGCTTAAAACCTTTATAAATCAATACGTATACGACTAAAGCCTAATACTGATACCCTACCGGAATTACACATTTCGTCGCAGCATTCCGCAGGGGTTTCCGCACAGCTGTATATCCCTCCCAGACCTGATAAAATAGCCCTCCTTCTTGGCACTAGCCATGTATGCAGATCACCTACAACACCGGAATCATTCTGCCCCATGCGACGTTTTGAAACCCTGACCGATTTTATCCGCCAGACCGATGGCCAGTTTCGTATCTTTGATATGGGCCGTCGGGTCAGCAAACTCTCTGCAGACACCTTTCAGAAAGTTGAAAACGGACACATTCCTTATCCCCTGCCATTCTTACATCAAGCGTGGATCGGTGTGCTGCTATGGAACCCAAAACAGCAGGATCAGAACGTTGTCTGGTTTTTAAAGCTGCCGCTGGATGAACAGGGTTATCTGGTTCAGGCCGCCCGGGACGACTTTCTGGCCCGCCTGCTGGAAAACCTGATGAACAATCAGGGGGTGATGGATGCATCTGAAAACACTGAAGGCTTCCGGGATGCTCTCAAAGACAACCCGTTCTCATTCAAACCTGAACAGGAAAAGATGGCCGCCTTTCATGCGAAAGCAACCCTGAAAACCCGCCAGCCAGCCTCTTCGTACTACGAACATGCACAGGCCTATTTCACCGGTCAGGCAGACCCGGAAAAATGGGATGGGCTGGGATTTCAGGGCATTGCAGACTTCGTCGTCCGTCTGGATCAGGGAGATAACGCAGCAGCCCTGACGAAACAACTGACAACCTTACCTGCCACACCGCTGGAAGCAATCAGCAGTCTGCTGGAACATGCTGAGCCAGATGCCGCCCTGACCACCGCGATCAGCCAGCGCCTGCATACCGCTCTTAATGATCAGGAAAGCAGCCCTAATCTCATCGGTGCACTGGTACGAGGATTGTCTAACAGCAAAGACGAAGCCACCAAGGTTAAGATTCTCACAGAAGTGGTGAACAGCCCGGTCGCGAAAGATCCGGAAGTCATCGCTGCTGTTGCCAGCCGCTGCTGGATGACCTTACAGCATCCGGAACTGTTAACGCCTTTCCTGGAAACACTGGCAGTCAACAACGCCGGTCAGGCCTGCTTCAACCGGGTCATGGCCGACCTGATGTTTATTCCCACCCTGCGTGCCCTTTCCCTGCAAGCCTTCCGCTCTGAACCCCGCAGCGAAGCCCTGGTGAAAGCCATCGGTGGCCTGTTTGGTGAGTCGTTTAAGTAAGATTTATCCGGAAAGACTAAAAACACGCCATCACCTCTGATGGCGTACCTTCATAACAATTTGTCAGAATCTGATTACTGATAATTATCCGGCAGTTGCAGGTTCAGGCCCCACTGCCGGGCACGGTCTTCACTGATTTTCTTGAACCGCTGACGAATGGCACTGCCTGCCGGTTTAGTCATATAAAACAGTAAGGTTGTCGCCTGCTCAGGCGTGATGCCCTGTGCTTCGCCCCAGCTTTTAATAAAGGCAAAGAGGGTATTATCCGACTTGTTTTCCAGTGCCACGGGCACCGCTTCATCCAGCTGTTCACCGGCACGGACCCGGCGGCAGATAATCTGATAATTGTAATCAAACTCCGGAAACATCCGGGCTTCATCTTCGCTGCGTAAACGGAACCATTCGGTTGCTTTCCCGGCATGGTACACCGCCGGATGGCTCCACTGCCGCTGACTTGGACGGTCTGCAAAACGGCAGGCTTCGTAATAGGCCTGACGGGAAGGCGGTAGCCCATAATCGCCGCCCATGTCATGCAGGATGGCTAAAAACTCAGAGACAGTCGGCATCCAGGCCAGAGTTTCTTTACAGCGGTCAATGGCCCGCACCAGCTCCGCTTCGGAATAATACTGCAGGCTCAGTGCCCATTCCCGTTTGGCAATGCGGATTTCATCCTGGGTTTCAAAACAGCTTTTGAACTTATGCCCATAGATCGCCATAAACCGGGCGAATATCATATTCACCATGGTTTTGGTTTCGGTGGTAATGGTCGCGGTTTCCGGACGTGACTGAGCATCCTCTTTAACCGGACGCCGGTCATGGTAAGGATCAACCCGCTGTGGCGGTAATTCACCCTGTCGGGTGGAAAGAATCTGTCCGGGAGTCTTCAATCTGTTTACCTCTTCAGGTCACTGACCAATTACCAGTCAGTGTCCTTAATATCCATAATAGCAGCCGTCACCCGCTGACGTTTCTGACGTGCATCCGGCCGGCCCTGCTGTACGCCGCCGGATGAATCATCCTGCTTATATCGCTGTTCACGGGCTTCACGTGTTTGCTTCTGTACCCATTCACGTTTTACCCAGGCAAGAAACTTCTGATCCCAGTTGGTCTCTTTACGGTCTTTATCAAGCCAGTAAAGGACAAACTCGTCAATCAGTTGCTCAGCAAAATCCGCCGGAATGCTGTGCCGGGGTAACGTATCAAATAAGATCTGTGACGGCCGCCAGCCAAGAAAAATAGAATGCAGTTTTTTATTCTTCTGTTCCAGTTCATCCAACTGGGTGGCAAACAGATTACCAGCACCCGGTTGAGGACGGCTTTTTGACCAACCAATGCTGCCGCCAAAGGTTGGCGCAGGTCCGCGATTCTGCGGCTGAACTTCCTGATGCTGACGCAGCTGACGCAGATCATCCCGGCTGGGGGGCTGTTCCATCACCGGTAACTTTTGTACCGTCACGGGCGGTGCTGATGGTGTTGCGTAATACGGATCGTCTGCAAACTGCGGCATATATTCAGCATCTGCCTGCTGATAGAGCACCGGCGGCTCTTCTTCTGCAACCGGTTCAGCTATCGGTTCCGAGACCGGCTCACGAACATCCAGTACCGGTACAACCGGTTCTTCACGAGCTTCTGTCAGAGGTTCAACAATGGGTAATTCCTCACAAACAGAATCCGGCAGCTGAGGTAACAGCGTCAGAGTAATTCGTGCGTCGCCTGAGGTTGCCTGAATGTACCCGTGGTTCACAAGGCTGCGAGTTACATTTGCCAATCGGGTTTCATTCCAGAAATCTGCCAGCCGTAACCAATCATTTCTGTCGAGACATAAACTCAGATTGCCGTGACTGTCCTGCTCTCCGCGGGCTTCAAGCCGATCTGCGTAGATAGCGTACAGCAAGGCTTCGTCAGTACCGATCTGACGTGCCAGTGAGGGATAAAACAGAACTGGTTTTTCCGGTAAGCGGAAGCCCATATCAACATTCAACCTGAATCAAAACTTTGCTTTTCTGCGGACTGCAGATCCTTTCCGGCATATCACCGTCAGCCGCATGGTTTATGTGCCATGCAGATAACTGCCATACCGGTTACCCAGCATCCCCTAAAATTATGCTGCGTCTGACCGGCACCGCTGCGGCGCCGGCCGGCTTATTATTCGCGCTCAGCCGTCGCGGGCAAAACGCTCAACAGCTTTCAGTACATCTCTGCGACTGATCTGGCCAATCAGTTTACCATCTTTCACCACCGGAAGCCGCCTGCAGTGAAGATTTATAATCTTTTCTGCGACATGCACAATGTCGGCATCATAACTGATGGTATGCACTTCTGTCGTCATGCATTCAGCGACCTTGCCGCCCATTTCCTCTTCATGATAGGTGAGCGTTAAAATGGCTTTAAGGCAATCCTGTTCTGACAACATCCCCACCAGTTGACCATCATCGTCCACTACCGGCGCACCACTTATTTTGTGCTCCAGCAGCATACCGATTGCATAGAAAAGATCATCATTGAGGCGAAAGGTAACCAGCTTTGTTGCCATGTAGTCGCTGGCCTGTACGGATCTCAGCATCATACACCTCCAATCCAGAACCCGTTAAAAGCAGGAATCTGCTCCCGGAAACCTGCACTTCTGACTTGTTCGCCGGCTCCCTTACATTCACTATAGTCGCTAGTTTTGGTCGCGGCGACGTCGTACACTATTTTTATTAAATGGCCATTTTAGGAAAAAACTATCAACCGCCAGAGTATTCCCGTCAATCACGGGTCCCTTATCCTGATTGAAGATTTCATTCAGCCGGCTGAACAACAGGCGCTGTTCAGCCTGCTTGAGCAGCAGCTCAGCTGGCAACAGGATCAGCTAAAACTGTTTGGCCGGATGGTATCGATTCCACGCCTGCAAAGCTTCCTGGGAGATGCCGGCATTGAATACACCTACTCAAATCTGCTGATGAAAGCCCGTCCCTGGTTGCCGGAACTGCTTAGCCTCAAAGCACAGACAGAAACGGCCAGCCAGTGCAGTTTTAATACCGTTCTGGCCAATCTTTACCGGGACGGACAGGACAGCATGGGCTGGCATAGCGATGACGAACCCGAGTTACGGCGCAATCCAACCATTGCATCCGTCAGCCTGGGCCAGGAAAGACGCTTTCTGCTGCGTCCCAAAGGCAGTAAGAAAGCCAGTATAGAGATTCCCCTGACCGGCGGCAGCCTGCTGATTATGTCCGGCCAGTTACAACACTACTGGCAGCACAGCGTGCCAAAAACCGCCCGTAAAATCGGCCCCCGTATTAATTTAACGTTCCGCCATACCTATTCAAACGGAAATGGATAACATCACTATGAACAGCACGATCGAGTTATTGAAAAGCCACCGTTCTATCCGCAAATTCACCGCAGAGCCGGTACCACAAGCCATGCTGGAAACACTGGTTGAAGCCGGTCAGGCAGCGGCCACCTCAAGCTTTATCCAGGCCTGCACCCTTATTCAGGTGAACAATACCGATAACCGCCGCTTACTGGCCGAATACGCGGGTAATCAGGCCTATGTGGCAGAGGCGCCAGTGTTTATGGTGTGCTGTGCCGATATGCGCCGCTTACAACTGGCCTGTGATCTCAATGATGCGCCGATGCAGTCAGGCTTTACCGAACAGTTTATTACCGCAACCGCCGATGTAGCCCTGTTCAGCCAGAATCTGACCGTTGCTGCGGAGTCTCTGGGGCTGGGCTGTGTGTATATTGGTGGTATCCGAAACAACATTGCCGCTGTCAGTGAACTGCTGAATCTGCCGGAGCTGGTCTACCCGGTATTCGGGTTATGCATCGGCTATCCGGATCAGAACCCGGAAGTAAAACCACGCCTGCCGGTCTCCGTTGTGCTTAAACAGGACAGCTATCAGGATCAGGATGACGGTGGCATCATCAGTGAATATGATCAGGCTGTACGCGAGTACTATCAGACCCGCACCGGCGGCACCAAAGATATGACCTGGAGCGGCCAGATGTCAGGCATGCTGGGTAAAGAAGCCCGTCCGCACATGCTGGATTTTCTGCAGAAAAAAGGCTTCCTGCTGAAATAAGCCGGTAGAAAACATCCACAAAAAAGCCCGCAAATACGGGCTTTTTTCAGTAACAGGCAGTCTTACACCTGTTCAGCAATGATCTGCTTCCACTTGGCTGGGCCAGTGGTGTGTACAGACTCACCGCTGCTATCTACAGCAACCGTTACCGGCATGTCTTTCACTTCAAACTCGTAGATCGCTTCCATGCCCATTTCAGGGAAAGCCAGTACTTCAGCATTGGTAATCGCTTTGGATACCAGATACGCCGCACCGCCAACTGCCATCAGATATACAGCTTTGTTATCACGGATCGCATCAATGGCCACAGGGCCACGTTCAGACTTACCAATCATGCCCAGCAGACCGGTGCTCTCAATCACCTGACGGGTAAACTTGTCCATCCGGGTCGCTGTTGTCGGACCGGCAGGCCCCACTACTTCGTCACGGACCGGATCAACCGGACCCACGTAGTAAATAAAGCGGCCTTTAAGATCAACCGGCAGCTCTTCACCGTTGTTCAGCATCTCAACCATTTTCTTGTGAGCCGCATCACGGCCGGTCAGCATCTTACCGTTCAGCAGGACAGTCTCACCTGGCTGCCAGCTCTGAACTTCTTCAGGAGTAACCGTATCCAGGTTCACCCGACGGGTAGACTCACCCACTTCAAAAGTAATTTCCGGCCACTCATCCAGGCTCGGCGGCGTCAGAACCGCAGGGCCTTCACCGTTGAGGGTGAAGTGTGCGTGACGGGTTGCTGCACAGTTAGGGATCATGCAAACCGGTAGCGAAGCCGCGTGAGTAGGATAATCCTTGATCTTCACATCCAGTACAGTTGTCAGACCACCCAGGCCCTGTGCACCAATGCCCAATGCGTTTACCGCATCCATAATTTCCAGACGCAGTTCTTCAACACGGTTTTGCGGACCACGCTCACGGATTTCATGAATATCGATCGGGTCCATCAGGGATTCTTTTGCCAGCACTGCTGCTTTCTCAGCAGTACCACCAATGCCCAGACCCAGCATGCCCGGCGGACACCAGCCAGCGCCCATGGTCGGTACAGTTTTAACAACCCAGTCAACAATGCTGTCAGACGGGTTCAGCATTACCATCTTGGATTTGTTTTCAGAGCCGCCGCCTTTAGCTGCCACCTGAACATCCACTTCATCCCCTTCAACAATTTCGTAGTGAATCACTGCCGGGGTATTATCTTTGGTATTTTTCCGGGCACCGGCCGGATCAGCCAGAATTGAAGCCCGCAGGACGTTGTCCGGGTGCATATATGCACGGCGAACACCTTCATTCACCATGTCTGTGACACTCATGGTGGCATCCCAGCGAACATTCATACCCACTTTCAGGAATACGGTCACAATACCGGTGTCCTGACAGATCGGCCGGCGACCTTCAGCACACATACGTGAGTTAATCAGAATCTGAGCCATGGCGTCTTTGGCCGCCGGATTCTGTTCTTTCTGGTAAGCGCCGTGAACGCCCTGAACAAAATCAATCGGATGGTAATAAGAGATAAACTGCAGGGCATCAGCAATACTGCTGATAAAATCGTCTTGGCGAATAACGCTCATAGTTGGCTCCGCTATCAGGCTCGGGTTTAACCGGGTAAACATCTGATCGCCGGCTCCGAAGCAGCCGGTAAAGGATCAGGTATTTCCCTGTCATAATTATAAGTGCGCCGATTATACACACATTACGCCTGACAGGCCTCACAACTTAGTCGGATAGATTTATGAAAATCTATTCTCTATGCGCTCATAAAACAATCGGCGGCGACTCCAGCGAGTCAAATGCTTCAACCCGGTTACGGCCTTTTTGCTTGGCACTGTACATAGCCCGGTCGCTGTAACTGAGCAATACTTCCAGGTTTTTATCCTGGCTGGAATGCACCACACCGATACTGATGGTCGATGTTAAATACTCGCCATTACTCAGCGCAATCGGTGTGCTGGCAATGGACTGGCAAATCCGGTTTGCCACATTCATAGTGGTTTGCGGGTCGGTTTCCAGCAGCGCCACAACAAATTCTTCACCGCCAATCCGGCCAAACAGATCGTTTTCCCGCAATACCTGCTGACAGATTCCCACCACCGCTTTCAGTACCTGATCACCGGCGGCGTGACCATAGGTATCATTGATCTGTTTAAAGTGGTCCACATCAAACATCAGCAGCGCCAGCGAAGTGTCATAACGTTCAGCACGGCGTAATTCCTGGCGCAGGCAGTCAAACAGATGGCGTCGATTCATAATGCCGGTCAGCTCATCGGTGGTCGCCAGACGCCGCAGCTTACTCTCCAGTGCCTTACGTTCTTCCAGCTCTTTATTCAGCGCCTGAGTACGTTCACGGACCTGATGCCGCAACATTCGGTTCCAGACAAACACCATGATCGCCAGCAACACAAAAATGCCACCGGCAATCTGCAGCAACAGTTGAGGCGTCAGTATTTCTCCTTCATATCCCAGGTTTATCCAGCGGCGGAAAATCGTGCGCAGCTCATCATCGCTGATACTGTCCAGCCCTTTCTGGATGATAGACACCAGCTCCGGCCAGTCATTTCGCACCGCAAAACGCAGCTGCCAGGCGAAACCGGACTCACCGGCAACCCGGAGATTCGTCAGACCATCACGCTCAATATAAAAAAGTGCCGCCGCATTAGTGGCAATGATGGCATCCGACAGACCGTAAGACACCATACGCAGGCCCGTTTCCAGATCAGGCACTTCCAGCACATCAAGATTCGGGTAATTTTCTTTCACATATTCACTGGATGCATAGCCCTTGATCAGGACAACCTTATGACCATCCAGATCACGCATATTCAGCGGCCCGTCGAGATCCTTACGGACCACAATAACAGCGGGTAAGCGGATATAAGGCCGGGTGAAGCTCATGTATTCCTGGCGCTCCGGCGTGATTGCCGCCGCCCCCCAGACGTCCACATCCCGATTTTTGGCAGCCTCAACCACCTTGTCCCAGTTGGTATACTGAATAACATTCATATCCAGCCCCTGACGTTCTGACATTATCTTCAGAAAGTCTGCGGTGATTCCCCGGTAAATATCATTTTCATCGAAGAATTCAACAGGTGGATAATAGGGTGCCGGGGCAAAGCGGATATCAGGATGTTGTTCCAGCCAGCGCTCTTCTTCCCGGGAGAGCATAAAGGTATCTTCAGCCAGCAGTGTGCCGGAGAGCACCACTCCCAACACAAGCAGCATCCATTTTTTCAGTAGCAAACCAATCAAGCTCAGACCCCTGAGAACTGCAATAAACAGCCTTATATCAGGCTGTTAGAAAGTTATTATTTATTATCCTCCTAAGGTATGGGGGCGATCTGCGCAGGTCAACCGGGATGTTCACAAAGTGGTAAGGTAAAGCAATCCGAAGAGCAGAAAAAAACGGCCAGTGCCCGGTGGCAACTGTTGACGGGCGTGCTGACCTAGACCGACCATCACCAATAATGGGATTCCAAGAGGGGCAGATAAAAGCAGTGGCCAGAAGATCTGCAAATCACCCGTCAGGTACAGCACAAAACAACTGACCACCACCAGTGCCAGCCCCTGTCGGTACAGCCTGACTGCTGCAGCCAGCCCTTCCCGCACCGTCAATGTCCGACAGCCCTGCTTTCGGTCAGCTTCGAAATCCCGGATCTCATTGGCCAGTAACAGCAGACTGGTCAGCAGACTAACAGGGACAGACAACCGTATTATGCTGCCATCGAGCCGGCCGGTGAGAAAATAGTAACTGCCGCACACCATCAGTACCCCCATCAGCCAGAACACCGCGGCCACGGCATAACCACGACGCTTCAGGTTTAGGGGCTCAAGTGTATAACCCAGTGCGCCCAGCATACCGGTTAACACCAGTAACAAGGCAGGCCACCCTCTGAGCAGAACAAAATACAGTGCAACGGCTGAAGCTGCTGCAAAACATACGGCAGCAATGCGGACATTCTTGCGGATCAGCCGGCAACTTTGTGCATCCCCTGCAAGCTGAGGTAAGTCGCTATAATCATTAATCAGGTTAACCCCGGCCTGTAACAGCACCGCGGCACATAGCAGGCTGACGGCCTGTAACCAGTGGATGTCTGCTACGCCAGTCGCTGCCACAGTGCCTGTCAGACAGGTAACCATGGCAACTGCAAATGAAAATGGCCGCAGTGCGCGGCCAGTCCGATACTTTTCTGCCATGGCAATCATTGCAATGTCAGTGTCCCTGTAAGTGTGGTTATCCCAGAAAATCAGGATGCTTCAGCGGCTTTAAACCCCGGTGCATTCAGCAGATTACGCATCAGCAACGCATATTGTATGTCGGCAGCAAAATCTACCGGAATAGCATGTATATCTGTTACAAGATGTCGCCTCAGGCACCCAAACAATACCGCAGCGTCTGGTTCGCTCACGCATCATCTGGCTCATGACGAAGCCGTGCTGCAGTCTACAACAGAATTTATCAAAATTATGCGAAAAGCGTCTATTACTGCTTTAGTAATAAAGTATCAGAGTACATGGTGTCCAAGAGAACCAAAGGATAAAGAATACAGATATGAGCAGATTAGAAAGCATGATACGAAGAATTACTGCGCAAAAAATCGGCCTGGAATGGGGTGTAAAACGAACAAAAGATATTGCAGGCGACTTTGTGGAAATCGGTCTTGGAAATGGTCGTACCTATGATCATTTACGCGAAACGGCGCCTGACAAAAAAATTTGGGTTATCGATCGGGTCTTACAATGTCACCCATCTTGCATTCCACCAGATGGCAGTTTTCTGCAAGGCGAGGTGGATGAAACTATAAAACAAATGAAAAACAATAATATAAGTATTTCCCTCGCGCATTATGACTTGGGAATCGGTGTAGATGATAAAGACGAAGCGGAAGCAGCCGCCTTAAGCCCTCTGATAAAGGCTATCATGGTTGAAGGTGGCCTTCTGATCTCCAGCCAACCACTGGTTGGTTTTACCCAACTCGAAGGTCCGGCAGAAATCCCCGCTGGTCGGTACTACTTTTACAAAGCTTAAAACGTGTCCGCCTGCCAGTTTATTTATCAGTTTTCCAAAGCACCTGTCATCTCAGCAATCATTTCCACATCCATAGATAAACCATGGTTTGCAGACAAAACTGATGACAGATGATAAGTAAAAAATACGCTGCCGGTCGCAACTTTGTCAGCCAAAACACACATCAGCCCCTTGGCCAAATCAGCTGTATGAGCGGCAATGGTATATGTGACCACGCCTATAAATGAAAATGGCCGCAGTGCGCGGCCAGTCCGATACTTTTCTGCCATGGTAATCATTGCAATGTCAGTGTCCCGGTAAGTGTGGTTATCCCGGAAAATCAGGATGCTTCAGCGGTTTTAAACCCCGGCGCATTCGGCAGATTACGCATCAGCAACGCATATTCCATGTCAGCTGCAAAATCTACAGGAATGCGCATGAAGTGACCGGAACCCGGTGCAGTATCCTTCGCTTCGCCCTTAAGGTTTTCCATCTGTTCAAGAGTAAAGGTGTGGTTACCGGACGGCGTCATCAGTTCCAGCTGGTCACCGACGGCAAAGCGGTTTTTCACTTCAACATCGATGGTTCCCTGCTGCTCATCACGGCCGATGATCTCGCCAACAAACTGCTGATGTACACCGACAGAGCTGCCGTTCTCATAGTTCTGATATTCATCATGCACATGACGACGGTAAAACCCTTCGGTATAACCGCGGTTTGCCAGATTCTCCAGGGTATCCATCAGCCCCATATCAAACGGCCGGCCGGCAGCAATGTCATCAATCGCTTTGCGGTACGCCTGAGCGGTACGGGCAACGTAGTAATGTGACTTGGTACGGCCTTCAATTTTCAGGGAATGTACACCCATTTTGGCCAGACGGGGCACGTGCTGGATAGCGCGAAGATCCTTGGAGTTCATGATATAGGTACCATGCTCATCTTCATACGCAGGCATAAACTCACCCGGGCGGGTCTCTTCCTGCAGCAGGTACATCTTATCAGTCGGTTCACCAATGCCCAGGTCAGGCTGAGCAGCCGCAGCCGGATCAAAGTTCTGTACCGGAATCAGATCACCGCTGGCATCCTGTTCCGCTTCATGGGCATCATATTTCCAGCGACAGGTATTGGTGCAGGTTCCCTGATTCGGATCCCGGTGATTAATATAACCGGACAGCAGACAGCGGCCGGAATAGGCAATGCACAAAGAGCCATGCACAAAGACTTCCAGCTCCATTTCAGGGCACTTCTCACGGATTTCTTCGATCTCGTCCAGTGACAGCTCGCGGGAAAGAATAATCCGCTCAACACCGGCCTGATGCCAGAATTTTACACTGGCCCAGTTCATGGTATTACTCTGTACAGACAGGTGAATCGGCACATCCGGCCATTCTTCACGGACCATCATGATCAGGCCGGGATCGGACATAATCAGGGCATCAGGCCCCATTTCAATCACCGGGCGCAAATCATCGATATAAGTTTTCAGCTTGCTGTTGTGCGGCATGATATTGCTCGCCAGATAGAGCTTCTTACCCTGCTGGTGTGCAATGTTGATGCCCTGCTCGAGCTTTTCAAGATTGAAGTCGTTGTTACGCACCCGCAGGCTGTAACGGGGCTGGCCGGCATACACGGCATCGGCGCCGTAGGCAAACGCGTACTGCATATTCTTCAGCGTACCCGCCGGAGAAAGTAATTCAGGCTTAAACATCATAAGTCTCTGCTTAATAGCAGGATGCGCCGGAATCAGCAGAGCTTACATCAGGCCATATCCTGCAAAGGGATTTCAAATAAAGGGGTATAGATCGAACCACGCTCGCCTGGTTTACTTTGGTACAGGATCACTTCGTCTGCCAGGCTGATAAGATCAAGCTCTGGCCAGTGCTCCGGTACATTGAACCGGTTCTCTGCCGGTAAGCGGCCTAACGTGATGTGTGGCTGAAAGTCTTCCTCGGTATAAGCAATGCCCGCTTCTTGAGCAACCTGCATCATCAGTTTATTCAACTGGCTCAGCGCCTGATGTTCAGGACTCATGGCCGCAATCAGCGATAAATGCTTATTAACCGGGTAGTACTGGGAGGTATTAATGTGCACCTGAAAAGAGCGGAAATCCGCAAGATGCTTACCTGCTATCTGTTCCAGACGATCAACCTGCTCGAGACTTATATTCCCCATGAAGCATAGGGTTAAATGATAACATTCTGAATCGACCCAGTTAACCTCTACATGCTTATCAAACTGACAAAGTGTATCAGCATGATCGGCAAGAGAACGGGCAACAGCCCCGGGAAGCGGTAAAGCAAAAAAGGCACGAATTTCCATTACGTACTATTTTCCTTCAGTTAAATGAACCTGACACGGAGGATGTCAGGCTCTGTATTCTTACACAGGGATGACACATTCTCATCACAAAGAGTCATCAAAATGTGTCCCCTGCGTGCGACGTTTACTGCAGGCTTTCCACCTGTAACTGGAGATTATTAAGACGCTGGCGAATCCGCAAAAGTTCCTTGTTCAGTACCAGACGGGAACCGTCTATGGCTTTAACAGCCTGTTCATTGATCTTCACCCGGCGCTCCAGTGACGCAGCAGTTGCACCGCCCTGGTTGCCCTGCGAGCCTAACTGATCGATACGGCGGTTCAGATCTTTACCCTGCTGGGATAAAGCTACCCGCTGCAGCTCCTGACCTTCCGACAAAATCTGATAGTCAGCACTCAAAGCAGCCAGATCAGCCCGCACCTGAGCCAGCTGTTTGCTGTCGGCACCAGTGCTACCGCTGAGTTTCTTGTTCGCTGCCTTAAGTGATTTATCCTGCGCTGCAAGACTTTTTTCCAGGCTCGTCAGCTTGGTGCTGACAGACTTAATCTTCTTATCCAGACCGGCATTTACCCCGGCCAGATCTTTACTCAGTTTATCAATGCCCTGCTGGCTTGAAGCCGCAGACTTATTCACCGCTTCCAGCTCACCACTGAGAGTTTCAATGGCAACCAGACGGGTGGTCAGGGTATCCAGAGATTTAGCCTGCTCCGCTGCACCGGCATTCAGTTTATCCAGCGCTGCGGCTTGTTTAGTGAGCTCCTCAGCAGCCTGTTTATCCACTTTCGCCTGCAAGGTTGTCAGCTGTTCAGCGAGCGCCTGAATTTTCTGATCCGCCGTCGCTGCACGGTTATTTACCCATTCAAGCAAAGACTCATCAGACTGCTCGACACTGCTTTCAGCACTTTTGAGTAACTGTTGTAACTGAACGATCTGACCGGATAAATCTTCAACCTGTTTTGACTGATCAGCCAGTAATGCCTGCTGTTGCTGTATCTGATCCTGCTGCAGCTTTCCCCAGTAACCCAGACCGGCAACCACTGCTGCCAGCAGTAACACCACCATCAGGATAAAGCCCCTACCCTTCTTCGCCTGCTCAGCATTGACAGACTGGGCAATCACGCCTTCACCCAGTTTAGTTTCAGGGGCTTGTTTCACCAGGCTGGGATCAGCCGGTCCGAAACTCGGGACTTCCAGATTATCTTGCTCACGCATCTATATAAGATCCTACAAAAAATGCTCTGTGTGGCCGGTCATTGCCGGTGACACATCAGGGAAACAGACCGGGTACTTTCACCGGTCTGCATATCAGGCCACAAACGGCCCTACATCACTTGCACTATAATATGAGCGCTGCCAGCATCCAAGTCCCGGCGGTACTTAAAAGGTGGTTTTACTGTGCTGCGGCAAACGCATCACGGGTAAAGTTTTCAATACCTTGAGGAGTAATCAGCACATTGTCCTCAATCCGGATGCCACCAAATGGCAGCAGGTGCTCCACCAGTGACCAGTCAATCAGTTCCGCAACCGGCGACTGACGTAAGGTCTGCAACAGGCTGGGAATGAAATACAGACCCGGCTCAACGGTTAACACACTGCCGGCCTCCAGGTCTCCGGCATAGCGCAGGAACGGATGATCCGCAGGCGGTGCCGGCTCAGTACCCAGCTGATCATGCTGCCAGGCGCCCACATCATGTACCTGAATGCCTAACAGATGCCCCAGACCATGCGGGAAGAATACCCGGGTCACGCCCTCTTCCAGCTGAGTATCTGCCGAAGCCCGAACAATGCCAGCCTGCTGTAAAATACCGGCAATCTTACGGTGCATCCCCAGATGCAGGTCCACATAGCTGACACCTGCACGCATGTCGTTCAGCGTATCCAGTTGTGCCTGTTCCATCGCAGCCAGCAAATCAGCAAACACACCGTCTTCAGCGGCATAGGTACGGGTAATATCCGCCGCGTAGCCAAGATAGTTCGCACCGGCATCAATCAGCAAAGTACGGTGCTTATCTGGCAGCGTGCGGTCCTGCCACTGATAATGCAACACAGCAGCATGCTCATTCAGCCCGACAATGTTGTCATAAGGCAGCTGTTTTTCGTTATGTGCGATCGCTGCCAGATACCCCTGATGAATCTCATATTCAGACTCACCGGCACGGAAGCCCTGCTCGGCCCGCAAATGCCCCTTCACCGCCAGAACATTCGCTTCGCGCAAACAGTCATGCTCCCACTCCGACTTCACCCGGCGCACCCGGTGCAACTGCTGAATAAGTGCCTGAGGGTTATGTGTCCAGCTGTCGCGGGCAAACGCCGGCATGTGCTCAGCCACCACGGCAAGATTATCCTGCGTAACCGGAGCAGTATCTTTAATCGCAATCACCTCGAAGGCTTCCGCCCACCAATCTGCAGGCAATTCCGGCGTGACATGCCAGAAATCATCCGCCATCACGAAATACAGAACCGGCTTCTTTCCCGGCTGAATCTGCAACCAGCAGCCCGGGTGCTGGGTCAGAAACGGTAACCAGTGAACAAAGTTCGGATTAGCTTTATAGGTATGTCTGTAATCGTCCTGAAAACGCAGGGACGAACCGCCCGAGCCAATCAGCAAACCGTCGAAACCAGCGTCAGCCAGCAGGCTTTCTGTGGTTTGCTGCAGTCGGTTCAGGTGGGAAAAATAGGCCTGTTGATTCATGAGTTAACCGAAACCTTATGATCGTCGCCCGCCGCCAGCGATACCTTTTCTAAGGGTAGGGTTCGCTGTAAATGGGGCCAGAGTTTTTGTAGTTGTTGATTCTGATTGAGCCGCGAGCGGTACAGCCGGATTTCCACCGGAATATTCCAGCTCTGATCAGCAGCAAAATCGAGACGGTTATAGCGGAAGTTGTCTTCCAGCAAGGTAGTAGGCAACCAGCCCAGACCAAAGCCTTCTTTCACCATGGCCTTCGCACTAACAGAGTTCACGTTTTCATTCATCGTCAGCAGATGCGGTGCCGGCTCACGGCGTTGCAGGAAGCTGCGTATTACTGGCTTTAGAAAGGCATTATCGTGGTAACCGATAAACGGTACCGGGTGACGCTTGCTACCGGGTAACTGATACAGAGGTTTACCCTCGTCATCCAGCGCCGTCACCGGCACCAGCTGTTCCTGGCACACCAGAATATGTTCAAAACGCTCATCAGCCAATGGCTGTAAAAAGTCGATAGTCGGGTGCCAGTAACACAACACCAGATCACATTCGTTGTTACTCAGCGCCTCAACAAAATCCACGCCCATCCAGGTGGTGGATTTCAGGTTGTGCACCATATCAACATCAAGATCATCGGCCAGTGGCATCAGCCAGGATTTCCAGAACCCCAGACACAGGGACTGGGTAGCCGCGAATGTCAACCGGTTACTCTGTTGCTCAAGAATATCCTTACAGCGGCTTTTAGCATCATGATGAATACGGGAGATCTGTTCCGCTGAGGCGAGAAACACTTCCCCCGCTGCCGTTAACGACAGCGGCAGTGTATTACGGTCGATGAGCGTCACGCCCATCTCCTCTTCCACCAGTTTAATCCGGCGACTCAGGGTCGGCTGGGTAACATTACGGTCATCCGCGGCACGGGAAAAATTCCGCGTACGCGCCAGGGCGATAAAATCTTCCAGCCAGCGAATTTCCATTTAGCAGGCATCTCCGGACGCAGCCCGGTCACGGCTCTGTAACCAGTCAGCAATCGGGTCTAACAAGCTGGCACCTAACTTCGCAGAACGGCCGGCTGACCAGCCCTGCACCGGATCCGGCTGCAGGTCATAATCTTTAAACGGCATTTCCAGCGTCATAGCCGGACAGTTATGATGCTGGCCTACCCAGTTAGAACACATGGTCAGAGTTTCTTCACCGAAGACGCCCGGCTCATAACCCCTTTCCATCTGGAAGTCAGGATTAGCCGTCATCAGCACTTCCTGGAAACGCTGCTCTGCCGCCAGAATCGCCTCAGAAGTATCCGGAATGCCTTCCTGACCGGCAATGAAATTACATGGCAAGGCTTCGTCACCGTGGATATCCAGGTGCAGATCTACGCCGGTCAGAGCCATTTGCTGCCGTACCAGATACACTTCAGGGCTCTGTTCCATGGACGGTGTCATCCACTCCCGGTTGAGGTTCACCCCGGCTGCATTGGTCCGTAAATGCCCCCGGACGGAACCATCCGGATTCATATTCGGCACTACATAAAACACCAACTGCTGACTCAGACGGCGAGCCTGTGCATCGTCATTATCAAACAGACGCTCCAGAAAGCCTTCCACCAGCCACTCGGCCATGGTTTCGCCGGGATGTTGCCGGGCAGTTACCCAGACAGCAGCTTTAGCCACCGCCGGATTACCGACCACCAGCAAATCCAGATCACGACCATCCAGGGTTTGCCCCAAGCGGACACTGCGACAATTGTCGTGCTGTTCCGCCCAGGCAAGCAAATCCAGATGACGTTCATAGCTATACGGTGCAAAGTACGCGTAATACAGGCTATTGGTTTCCGGCTGGTGCTCAATCACCAATTCACCGTTTTCATAACGGGTCGGTACCCGGAACCAGTGCTCCCGGTCATAGGAAGCCACAGCCTGATAATCTTCCCAGCCATCCACATAGGCGGCCTGGCCGGCATTCAGCAAACGCATACGCAGCGGCTGGCCGGCAGCGCCCTGAACACGATAAAAAAACCACTGAAAAAAATCAGACTGATGATCCTTACGGATATTCAGCTGAATATCCGCAGGGTTACGCTGATCCACCACCTCAATATTACCCGCGTCAAACGCGCAGCTAACGGTAAGCATAATCATTATTCTCTTTGGCTAGGCTCGAATGTGATATACGTACTTAAGAATAAGTATTATGACGTATTAATCGATACGCTGCTCTTCTACGGCGTGACACGCAACCTTAATGCCACCATCTGTTGATATAAGTTGGGGCTTTTCTTCCCGGCAACGGTCATTCGCGTAAGGACAGCGGCCATGGAATACACAACCGCTTGGCAGATTCACCGGTGTGGAAACCTCACCCTGCAGCTTGATGTGATTCGGACGGTCGTCCGCCAGTTTCGGAATCGCAGACAACAGCGCCTTGGTATACGGGTGCCGTGGCTGATCAAACACCGTATGGCTATCACCGATTTCACACAGCGTTCCCAGATACATTACCGCCACCCGGGTACCGAAGTGTTCCACCACGGATAAATCGTGGGTGATGAACATATAGGTCAGATCGCGCTGTTCCTGAGCATCCATCATCAAGTTCAGTACCTGCGCCTGAATGGATACGTCCAGTGCCGAAATAGGCTCATCCGCCACAATGAATTCCGGGTCGACAGCCAGAGCACGGGCAATACTGATCCGTTGCCGCTGACCACCGGAAAATTCGTGTGGGAAACGCACGCCCCAGCTCGGATCAACCCCTACCGAGTGCATCACCTCATGCACCTTGTCCCGAACTTCCATCCGGGACCACTTAGGGTTGTGGAATTTCACCGGCTCAGACAGGGTTTCGGTAATTGTCATCCGCGGGTTAAGCGACGCAAACGGATTCTGGAAGATCATCTGCATCTTCTTGCGGTATGGCAGCATCTGCTGGGCAGAGAGATTATCAATCCGCTGACCATCATAGCTGACAGAACCGCCGCTGGGTTCCAGCAGCCCCATCACCGTACGGGCAACTGTCGACTTACCACAACCGGACTCACCCACCACGCAGAGGGCTTCACCTTTGTAGATATCCAGATCCACACCGTTAATGGCATGAACAAATTCCTGATGGCGTTTAATCTTGCCACCTTCAAAACGCAACTGATCCAGAAAATCACCGGAAATAGAGAAGCGTTTGTACAGGTCCCGGACCTGCAGCAATGACTGCTTTGATTCTTGTGCTGACACCTTATGCTCCCCCTTCCTGCGCCTTGTTCTCAGACTGCGCAACCATCTCTTCAACCATGTGGCATGCCACCAGACATCCGCCGGAACGGGTAAACTCCGGAATCACCCGGCAACGCTCCGTGGCATAGTCACAACGGTTACTGAACGCACAACCTTTCGGGATCGCCTGCAGGGTCGGCATTGAGCCGCGAATCTGCTGTAAACGCTCACCGCGTACGCCCATCTGTGGCAGGGCATTAATCAGCCCCTGGGTATAAGGATGCTGAGCATCATTGATAATTTCTTTGGTTGGCCCCTGCTCGATTACCCGGCCGGCATACATCACCATGGTGCGCTGGGTAACCTGGGAAACCACCCCGAGGTCATGGGTAATCAGGATCAGGGCAACGTTGTTACGCTCACACAGTTCCAGCATCAGTTCCATGATCTCCGCCTGAATGGTCACATCCAGTGCAGTGGTTGGTTCATCAGCAATGATCAGATCCGGGTCCATCAGCAGGCCAATCGCAATGACGATCCGCTGACGCATACCGCCTGATAATTCATGGGGGTACTGATCCAGACGTTTTTCCGGTGACGGAATCTGCACCTGCATCAGTTTCTGCAGGGCAATCTTACGGGCTGCCGACTTGCTGATCTCACGGTGGGCCAGCAAACACTCAACCATCTGATCACCGATGGTCAGCACCGGGTTCAGGGTCATCATCGGATCCTGGAAAATCATCGCGATACGGTTACCACGGATGGTACGCATATCTTTGTCTTCCAGATTCTGCAGGCTTTTACCTTCAAAACGGACATCACCACCGGTAATCCGGCCCGGCTGGGAAATCAGGTTCAGAATAGAGAACCCCAATACTGACTTACCCGCACCGGACTCACCCACAACACCGATTCGCTCGCCGCGTTCCAGAGTAAAGTTGATATCCCGCAGTGCCTTTACGGCGCCGCTGCGCAGACCAAAGCTGACTTCTAAATTTTTAACTTCTAATAATGCCATTGGCTTACCCCTTATAAAGCTTCGGGTTCAGAACATCACGCAGCCAATCGCCCAGTAAATTCATTACCAGCACCAGCACCACTAACACCACACCCGGAATCACCGTGATCCACCAGATACCGGAGAAGATAAATTCAAAACCACTGGAGATCAGCGACCCCAGTGACGGCTGAGACACCGGCATACCCAGCCCCAGGAAGGACAGCGCGGCCTCAGAAATAATTGCGTTTGCCACCTGCACCGTTGAGATAACCAGAATCGGCGACAGGGTGTTCGGCAGAATGTGACGGAACATAATCCGCGGTGCCCGCAGGCCCATGACCCGGGCAGCATCCACGTATTCTTTTTCTTTTTCAGCTAGTACAGACGCCCGCACCGTCCGCGCATACTGCGGCCATTCCGCAATACCGATTACCAGAATCAGCATCACCATCGCCAGATCCTGATACAGCTGCGTACCGAAGGTTGCCTGGAAAACCGCCAGTACAACAATGGCAACCATCATGGTTGAGAAAGACAGCTGTACGTCGGCCATCCGCATCAGCAGGCTGTCTACTTTACCGCCCACATAACCGGCCACCAGACCGATACAGATACCCAGTAAGGCCTGCAGCAGTACCGCACAGATACCGATTGTCAGGGATACCCGGGTGCCGTAAAGAATGGTTGACCACAGATCACGGCCCTGGGCATCAGTACCCAGCCAGAAATCTGATTCGCCTTCTTCCTGCCAGCTCGGTGGCAGCTCAGAATTCATAATATCAATACTGGCCGGATCATACGGATCAAACGGTGCCAGCAGTGGCGCCAGTAACGCCATCAGTACGTAGGCGACGAATACCATGAAGCTCAGCTGAGCCACACGGTCAATTTTAAAACTGTGCCAGAAATGCGATTTCACAAATCGCTGCATCATAGTTGGCGCTTCATCCGCCAGTGCAGAAGATGTCTGAGTCATGATTATTTGCCCCCAAACAGTTTCACGGTTGGGTTAACCAAACCATAAATCAAATCAACAATGGTGTTGGTGATGACGAAAATCGCACCAACAACGATTAAGTAAGCAACGATCAGCGGCGTATCCACCCGATTTACCGCTTCCAGGAACAGGAAGCCCATACCCGGCCACTGGAATACCGTTTCAGTCAGAATGGTATAAGCCACCATGGTACCGATCTGCACACCGCCGACGGTGATTACCGGCAGCATGGTATTTTTCAGGGCATGCAAAAAGTAAATACGGGTAGGTGAAAGGCCTTTCGCCCGGGCAAATTTCACGTATTCAGACTGCAATACTTCCATCATTTCCGAACGGATCAGACGGATAAACAACGGCAGCATGATCGACGCCAAGGTGATACATGGCAGCACCAGATGCACCAGTCCGTCAGCAGTCGCAAACGCCGTATCCCAGCCAAAGATATGGCCCACTTCGCCACGGCCGTATGACGGCATCCAGCCAAGCTCGATAGAAAACAGATAAATCAGGCCAATGGCTGTCAGGAATACCGGAATCGAAATCCCCACAGTACTGAGGCCCATGACCACTTTGGAAAACCAGCTGCGGGGCTTAATGGCAGCATATACCCCCAGCGGTACAGAAAAACCGATAATGATAATGGTGGCACCAAACACCAGATCCAGTGTGGCCGGCAGTTTGGCAAGAATCACCTGCAGGGCAGGTTCTTTAAAAAAGTAAGATGTCCCCAGGTCACCCTGGACAGCATTCTCAGCAAACCGAAGATAACGTTCCAGAAACGGGTCATTAAGTCCCAGCTCATCACGAAGCGCCTGACGTTCCTCTTCTGATACCGACTGCCCCACCAGTTCCCGTAGCGGGTCACCGAGGTTGTCCTGTATCGAAAAGCTGATGATGCTGATAACAAACATCACCACGATAGCTTGTGCTAAGCGTTTGATTAAAAAAGCGAACATAGAATTCAGCCTGCAAACATAAGTATTTCCGTTCGGGCATAAGCATGCCGTCCCGGCTAGCGAGTAGTTATAATTCAGTAGTTTATCTGATCAGGAATGGAGGGCTCAATTCAATTGGCGAACTGAGCCCCCGGTTGCAGCCCGAAGGCTGCAGAGAGCGATTTAGCGCTTGATTACCAGGTCACCCAGGTAAGGGAAGTTCATCTTGTTAACAACCGGCTCGATCTCTACACCTTTAGCAGATGCCCACGCCAGATTCTGCCAGTGCAGTGGGATGAAAGCAGCGTCATCGTACAGCATCTGTTCAATCTGCTGCATCAGTTCAGCACGCTTGGCCGGATCGGTTTCAACGTTAGCCTGCATCATCAGCTTGTCAGCTTCAGGGTTACAGTAGTTACCGCTGTTGTACTGACCCAGACCGCTATCAGCATCCGGACACGCAGACAGGAACTCATAGAAGTTGTTGGAATCTTCGGTATCTGCATGCCAGCCGATCATCATGATGTCTGCTGCACGCTCATCGAAGGTTGGCCAGTACTGCGCTTTAGGCATAGTTTTCAGGTCAACAGTGATGCCGATCTTAGCCAGCATAGAAACAACTGCCTGAGCGATTTTTTCATCGTTCACGTAACGGTTGTTTGGCGCCATCATGGTCAGAGACAGACCATTTTCGTAACCGGCTTCCTTCATCAGCTCTTTAGCTTTCTTCAGGTCGTAACGCGGCTTCAGATCCGGGTTGTAACCCAGGTAACCTTCAGGGCTCATCTGGCCAGCAGGTGTTGCGAAACCACGCATGATCTTCTTAACGATACCTTCGTTGTTAATCGCATGAACGATTGCCTGACGAACACGAACGTCTTTCAGTGCTTCAACACGGTTCTGGTTCATCTGGAAGGTGATGATACGGGTACCCGGCATGGTTACCAGATCTACCTTATCGTTACCGTCGATACGCTTATGATCGGTTGGCGGTACCGGCATGATGAAGTCAACGTCACCGGACAGCAGCGCTGCAACACGGGTTGGCGCTTCTTTGATCGGCGTCAGGATGATCTTATCAACGTTACCTTTGGAATCTTTATCCCAGTAATCAGCGTTACGGGCAAATTCAGTACGTACGCCCTGCTCACGGGAAACAACAGTGAACGGACCGGTACCGGAAATGTTACGTGATGCGAAAGAGTTACCGTGCTTAACCAGCATGTCTTTGGCATTACCGTTTTCATCCTTACCGGAGTAGAACTTGCTGTCCATCGGGAAGATGTACGTTGCGTTGTTCAGTACCAGCGGGAACGGCTCTTTAGTCACCAGATCAAACGTCAGATCGTCAACAACATTCACACTATCGAATGCAGCAAAGATGCCTTTGAAGTCCGGAGAGTTTTTCAGACGTTCAAACGTAAACTCAACGTCTTTAGCAGTCAGCGCATTACCGGAATGGAACTTTACGCCGTCACGCAGCTTGAAACGAACGGTTTTATCATCAACACGTTCCCAGCTTTCAGCCAGACGCGGTTCAAAGCCCAGGTTGCGGTCCCAGCGAATCAACGGGTCAAATGCCATGTGGGAAAGCTGCAGCATACCGCCGGAAAGCTGCTCGTGAATATCAAGCGTTACCGGGTCAGCATCATATGCCATCTTCAGGGTTTCAGCCTGCAGCGCAGTTGCAGACATACTGAGCAATGCACCGGCAAGTAAACTTGCTGTTCTCTTCATCATGGGAAAAAATCCTATCAAGGTTTCGTTGTTATTCTTATGGAGCCGACCACCGACTCCGTGGGGTTAGCCCCTTCTTGTCTAGCAATACAGCCTAACCAAGCCCCTGATTTTCACCAATCGAAATACTAACTACCCCTATACAGGATACGTATGTCCCCCCTATGCATGATACGTATACGCATCCCGTATACGCTTTGTGAATACCCCTGGATGAAATAAATAAAATAATGGAATCAATAATATAGAGAACAGAGACATGCGGAAGAGTAACCGCAGTCCCTGCCGGGTCCGGCATCTGATCAGCGGACAATAAAGTGGAAAAAACTTTTCACATAGAAGAGAAATGTATCGTTAACACTCACCCAAATCCTTACAAGTGAGCCTTTCTGACCCAGTTAATCGCCGTCATAAGGTCATACACAGGCAACCCGGTATGCCGCTTAATCGCCCCCCGGTAAGGGGATAAATTGGTGCACTCCAGCACCACTACTTTCATATCAGGCTGGCGCTGACGCAGAGCATCCACAGCCATTAAAACATCCTGCTCCGCCAGCCCGGCATCCAGTTCGGTTTCATCCTGGCTGATAACCCGGTGAAGCTCCTTTCCATGCTCAATACCGCCGATACAGATCTGGTCATCAAACCAGCCATTAAAATGCAGTTCAGTCAGCTTACGGCTGTCGAAGGTCAGTACACCGATTTCCGCCGGGCCGTAGACCGTGCGCAGAAAAGGCATCAGCACCAGCGAGCTGGCTATCACCGGTACCCAGTAGCGTGCTGCCAGCGCATCCTGCATGCAACTGAGAAAACCGCAGGACGTCACCAGCAGATCAATGCCCTGTGCCTGTAACTCATCACCGGCCTCTAACAGAACCTGCTGTAAGGTTGCTTCCGGCGCTTCACTGCCAACTACATTATCCACCCGGGCCGCATCCACCCGTCGGATAATCACCTCACAAGGCAATGAATCCGGATTACCAATATCGCCGGGTAAACGGGGAAACCGGGTGTTCAGCATGAGCACCCCCACTTTAAAATTATCCACTTCTGCCATCACTCGATTTAAAACCTGCCTGACCCAACCATTTCGATATCAGAGATACTAGGTGATCCCAAAAAAACTGTATACAATACTGTAGACCAAAACGTCTACCATAATTATAACGCTAAAGACCGGAAGAT
Source organism: Aliamphritea spongicola (assembly GCF_017051665.1). NCBI lineage: Bacteria > Pseudomonadati > Pseudomonadota > Gammaproteobacteria > Oceanospirillales > Oceanospirillaceae > Aliamphritea > Aliamphritea spongicola. Next base: position 314,260 of record NZ_JAFIDL010000003.1, on the reverse strand, counting down.
ACGCTCATCTCATGCTGCAAGATCAAGCTCCGAATTCCACCGACCATAAGCCCTCAGTCTGCGTACTGGGCGCCGGCATTGTTGGCGTCAGCTGCGCACTGGAACTGCTGCGGCAGGGCTACCGGGTAACACTGCTCGACCGCAGTGAAGAGGTTATCGAAACCTCCTACGGTAACGCCGGCGTGCTGGCCACCAGCTCGGTACTGCCCATGAACAATGCCCGGTTGTGGAAAACCCTGTTACCGATGCTCGCGGGTAAATCCCCTTCCCTGCATTATCAGACCGGTTACCTGCTGCGCAACTGCAGCTGGATGATACGCTTCATGACCCATGCCAATGAAGCATCTGACAGCTACCGGATCACCGCACTGAATGCGCTGGTGCGCAAAAGTATTCAACTGCATCAGCAGTGGCTGACACAGGCAGACAGTCAGCAGCGTCTGCGACCTACCGGCTGGCTGAAACTCTACAGAACCCCGGAGAGCTTTAATGCTGCCGGTTATGAGCGCCGCATGCTGCAGAAGGCCGGAGTCGATATGCAGGTACTCAGCACCGAAGAGCTACAACAGCTCGAACCGGGGCTTCAGCAAACCTATCACCGGGCAACCTGGATAAAAGATGCAGCCAGTGTGGACAACCCCGCGCAGGTAACCCTTGCCTACCGCAAACTCTTCATTGCCGCCGGCGGCCAGTTCCGGGTTGCCGATATCAGCAACGTTTCAAAGACATCGCAGGGGTTTGAGTTATCCACCGCAGATAGTCAGTTCAACTTTGAAAAGCTGGTGATCGCGCTGGGCCCCTGGAGCAATGACCTGTTATCAAAACTGAACTGCAAACTGCCTATGGCCTATGAGCGGGGCTACCGTCAGCATTTCAGCAGCACGACAGAGCAACCACTCAGCCGGCCCGTGCATGATGTGGATGGCAGTTATGTACTCACGCCCATGGAACAGGGCTACCGAATCACCTCGGGTGTTGAGCTGAAAGAGCGGGACGCCCCGCCCAGCCCGAATCAACTGGAAGCTGTTATCCCCAGCGCTCGTCAGGCCTTTCCGCTGGGCCAGCCTCTTGATAAGCCCTGGCTGGGACGGCGGCCAACCTTGCCGGATGCCCTGCCAGCTATCGGAGAAGTTAAGCAATGTCCGGGGCTCTGGCTGGCAACCGGTCACCATCACATCGGCTTCAGTACAGGCCCGGCAACCGGACAGCTGATCGCACAGCTTATGTCGGAACAGGACACCGACATTGCCCCACAGGCTTTCAGTCCAAACCGCTTCTTCTGACATGCCTCAGCAGGATACTCCCTGCTGAGTCATTCCCCTTCCCTCCTGCATTCATTCTTCCGCCCCGACACGCATATTCGTTGCCTCACAGCTAATTAGGTAAATCTCTCAGGTAATCGGTAAATTGAGGCGTTCTGGCTATTCAAAAACTGTATACAGATTGGTATAAAGTAATATATTCAATAGTCGGCACAGCATTATTCTGCGCCGTTCATAATAAAAATATCCGGCGCAGGCATACTGTTTTCTGCATGTGTGCGTCTGATTTCGGGACCACTGCATATGCAAGCGAACAATCAGGATTACGCTGCCGCCAAAGCTTTATCACTGGAAGACATTCCCGTGATCGACTTTGCCCCGCTGATTCAGAACGGCGATATCGAAGCCGTTAGCCACCCACTCATGGAAGCAGCACTGAATACCGGCTTTTTCTATATCAAGAATCACGGTATTGATCAGCGGCTGATCGACAATGCACTGGAAACATCGAAAGAATTTTTCCGCCTGCCTGCCGAGCAAAAACAGCAAGTGGCGGTAAATACCTCCCAGCGGGGCTGGCTGGCACCAGGCATGGCAACGCTGGAAGGCGCCAAAACCCACGACCTGAAAGAAATTTTCTTTACCGGCCCGGAACAGTGGTCAGATGCGCTGATCGCCAAAAAAGCCCAGATTCCTCTGATCGCCGATAATCTGTGGCCAGAGTTTTATCCGGCCCTGAAAGACAACGTGGTGCCTTATTATGACGCCGTCTGCCAGCTTGGCCATCAGGTTCTGAAAGCCATTGCGGTTGGCATGGGTGAGGAATCCGACTTTTTCGCCAAACGCTATACCAGCCCACTCGGCCGGGGACAGTTAGTCTACTACCCGCGCTCCAGTTCAGAAGATGAAGCACAGGAACGTTTCGGTGCGGCCGCCCATACGGACTTTGGGGTTATCACCCTGTTACTGCAGGACAACAACGGCGGCCTGCAAGTACTGAACAAACAGGATGAATGGGTCGAAGCTCAACCAATTGAGGGTACCTTTGTCTGCAACATTGGCGACCTGCTGCACCGCTGGACCAATAACCACTTGTCTTCCAACCTGCACCGGGTGATCAACCGGTCCGGCAACGAACGCTTCTCCATGCCAATCTTCTTTGACCCGGATCCGGATGCCATCATCGATTCCCGGGACTTTAAAAAACTGGCGAATGAAGAAGCTAAATACCCAGCGGTATCCGTTGCCGATTACATCGACAGTAAAAACCGTAAAGCCTTCGCGCAATACAAATAAACACTCACCCTGCGGTACCGCCGCAGGGCTTTCAATATCTGAAGGCCGGCATCAGCTGACAGTCAGTCGTTACCTCCCTGCCTTCAGACAGCCTGCTCAGGCTCAGGGTTATCTCTTTCATGCCGGCGCCGTACCAGATAAAAACTCAGCGGAATCAGCAAGCTCACACCAAACAGCAACCACAGATAACTATCATAAGAACTGCCCAACAACCACAATGCAGCCCCGACCAAAGGCGCGACCGCCTGGGCAAGATTATAGGGTGCCGTCAGCAAAGCGTTCACCCGCCCATACGGCTGATCAGGAAAATAGTCGATAATCACAATCCCTTTCACGATGATCAAACTGCCACCGAGCAAACCGTAAAAAACGATGATCACCACCCATAACGGCACAACTGCACTGCTTAAATACATCGCCAGTAATACCAGCGGCTGAAACAGGGTCAACATGACGGCAGCACCTGTGGCGGCCCTGGAGCGCAGTAACAGCATTAACCATATGCGGCCGGCCACCTGAACCGGTCCGAGCATCGCCACCAGCCAGATTGCGGTCGCAACGCCTAACTGCTTTTCCAGCAAAATCGCAAACAGATGAAAATTCAGCCCGGCCTGTATCAGTCCGTAACCTACAAACGCAACGACCAGATACCAGAACACACTGAGCCTGAGCACTCCGCTCTCTTTATGGGTCACGGGCCCCCGAACCCGGGGCAGCTTTTCAGGTGGTTTCAGCAGCCAGAAATAAATACCCGGGGCAATCAGCACATAGGTCAGCCCTAAAACAGACATCGCCAGACGCCAGCCGAAAGTATCAATTAACAACTGGGTGTACGGCATAAAGACCAGACTGGCAAACCCCGCCCACAGAGTCAGCCGCGGGATTATGTAGCGGGCCTGCTCCACACCGAAACAAAAGGTCACACAGGCAAACAACGGTTCATACAGGCTGGCGGCCAGCGCCATCCCCATCAGCACGTACAGTACGTATAACTGCCAGATCGCATCCACCTGTGACAGGCCACCAAGCACGCCGGCACCTAACAGTCCCCCCAGGCACATCACCGCCCGGCCGTAGCCCAGATCAATCCACCGCCCCACCGGATAAGCACTGATAGCAGCCACCGCCATTGCCACACTGCCGGCGGCATATACTTCAAATCTAGACCAGCCATACTCAGCCAGCAAAGCTTCTGCCAGCATGGGAAAGCTATACAGCAGACAGCCCCAGGCGCTCATCTGCGCCCCCCCCAGCCAGACGACTCTCAGCACGGCTTACATCCTGATTTTTCAGTCCGCCAATTTCTCAGCGCCCCCGACAAGATCATTTTTCACACCTGTATTCACTGTTCCCATCACACCCGGGACCCGCTCCATCAGCGGCATAGATAAACATCAGGCAAGCATAAACCTCGGCATACAGACAGATAAGGCCCACTCGATACAATAAACAGTACCCATTCCTCAGTTTTTCCTATGCAGAAAAAAATCAGCCCCGGCAACTCTCTGTATGCCAATACACCCCACATAAAAAGCCCTCATACAGAGGGCTTAAAACATGCGTTGTGCCTACCAGAAAACGGCAGCCAGGAAACGGCTGTCAGGAAATGGCCTCTGCTCTGGAAGCGCTGGCTTTGGAAAACAGATACAACAGCAGGAATACCCCCAACACAGCCGCATCGCGCAGATACACATCAATCCAGGAGAACAGCGCAATGCCAATACCCAAACCGATTAACAACAGGCGAACCAAGATATTCAGATGGCTGGAGAAATATCCGGCAATCCCCGCTGCCAGCAATGAAAGCCCACCAACAATGGCCATCAGATGGGCCATGATGCTGACAAAGCTGCCTTCCATACGCATTTCCGGCACAAACAGATAACTGAAGCCCACCACATAACCGGCAATCGCCATCCGCGACGCATGCAAGCCGGTGAGCAACGGATTACAACGGGCAATAGACGCCGCCGCATAGGACGCAATGGATACCGGCGGCGTAGCGTCCGCAAGAATCGCAAAGTAGAAGATAAACATATGCGCAGCCAGCACCGGCGCGCCGAACTCATTGATCAGCAACGGTGCACCGATTGCCGAGGTAATCACATAAGCCGGGGTCGTCGGTACCCCCATGCCCATCACCAGTGTGACAAACATCAGGGCAATAGCCGCCACCCACATCTGACCGTTAGCAATGTCAGTTACGATGGAACCGATAGAGACGACTAAACCGGTTTTCGTCAGCACCGCCACAATGATACCGGCACCGGCACAGGCGACCGCAATAGTCACGGTATTTCGCCCGGCAGTTACCAGCACATCAAACAACTGTTTAGGGCTGAACCGCTCAGAGGTCAGGGTAACCACCACCAGCGTGGCGACGATCGAATATAGGGCTGACATATGCGGTGAATAACGCAGCATCAACAGCACCACTAGCACCACGATCGGAATCAGCAGATAGAGTTTTTTGAACACTTCAGCGGTGGTTGGCAGCTCGCTGGCATCCATCCCCTTCAGGCCATGTTTGCGGGCTTCAAAGTGTACCGAGACAAAAATCAACGTGAAGAAACACAGCGACCCCAGAATAGCCGCAATGATGATCTCACTGTACGGCGTATTGGTTATCTCCGACATAATGAAGGCACCTGCCCCCATGATCGGCGGCGCACTCTGACCGCCCACACTGGCAGCAGTTTCAATGCCGCCAGCAACCTGAGGCCGGAAGCCGATGCGCTTCATCATCGGGATGGTAAAGGAACCGGTGGTAAATACGTTGGCTGATGCAGAACCGCTCATGGTGCCGAAAAATGCCGATGTCACCACCGCAACCTTCGCCGGACCACCGCTGTAACGGCCGGCAATCAGCTGTCCACCCTGGGTGAATAACTTACCCACACCGCTGGCTTCCATGAATGCGCCATAGGCAATGAAGATCGCCACCATCGTCGCCGCGATACCGGTAATCGAGCCAAACATGCCCTGGCCGTTAAACAGATACAGGGTTTCAATAATCTCGTAATACGGCAGGTCGCGGTAATTGAAAATACCGGGCATATACTCGGTCAGAAACAGATAACCGATGCCCACTGTCACCAGCCCCGCCAGAATCGGCGATACCGAACGACGCAGGGCTTCCAGCAACAGCACCGTTGACAGTGTACCCATCCACAACTCAACCGGCAGCACTTCATCAATGCCTTCCAGACGCAGGTTAATCCGGTCTGCCTCAAGCCAGGAATACAGGAAGGGTAAAATCGACAGCACAAACAGCACGATTGCCGTTGGCCCGGGAATAAAAGGGTGATCCACACTGACCTGATTACGCCGACGCGGAAACATTAAAAACACCAGCGGCACCATAAACATCAGATGCAAAGAACGCTGGGTACGCGGCTCCAGAAATCCGATATAAGCGGTATAAAGATGGAACACACTGGCCGCGAATGCCCACAGCGCAATAAATCGCAGCATCCAGACAGCATAACGGCTGTCCGGAGCAGTCAGATTAGAAAACATAACATCACCCTAAAGCGTACCCGTTGACCGTGCCATTATACCGCTTAACAGCATAAATCAGCGGCGCGACTGCACAGAAGAATCAACAGACGGTGGAGATAAAACGGCCGGGCAAATACCCGGCCGCAAACAGATTATGCAGAGGCTGCCCTCTTACATATAACCCGCTTCTTTGTAGTACTTGGCAGCACCCGGATGAACCGGAGCCGGCGCGTTCTTAAATGCTGTGGCACAGTCAAACGCCTTCATAGAAGCATGAATGCTGGACAGTTTAGCGTTGTTCTCACACAGGGTTTTAGTCACCTTGTACACTGTGTCTTCACTGACGTTTTTGCCCACCAGCAGCGTGGTAGCCATTTTAATGGTATTCGCTGCTGCTACGCCTTCGTAGGTTTCAGCAGGAATGGTACCGCTGAGGAAGCCATACTTTTCATTCAGGCCCTTCAGGGTTTTATCTGAGAAGTTCACCAGATGCATCTTACGGGCCTGACCCATATCGATCATCGCAGCACCCGGCAGACCCTGACCGCCAAAGACGTAATCAACCTGACCGTCTTTGAACTGGGAGCTCATCTCACTGAAGTTACCGTGGTTGATCTTAAAGCCGCGGTCTTTCAGATCCTCGTAGCTGGTGCCAAACTGCTCCATCATCCAGCGGAACGCCTGCTCACCGGAAGAGCCACGCTTAACAACCGCAATGTTCACGTCCTTACCGTTCTTCAGCAGGTCTTCAATGGAGTTGTATTTAGCATTCTCGCTGGCCACCATGTGGTAGAAAATATCTGAGAAGCTCATGCCAACCATCATCAGGTTTTCATGGGGTTTGTTGTTATACAGCACCACACCTTTGCTGGCCTGATAAGAGAAAGTGTCCAGACCCCAGCCAAACTGGCTGATGCCACGGTCGATCTTGGTCGGGTTAGTGGTACCGCCACCCGGTACGATTTTAAGGGTCAGATCAGGATAGGCATCCTTCACCAGGTTAGACACACCGGACGCCATGGTGAACCAGCCGCCACCCAGCTGACCTGAGGTCCACTCCAGCACTTCAGCATTTGCGCTTACTGATACACCCAGCGCAATCGCCGCTGAACAAACTTGATTGAGTATTTTTTTTCTTATCATGGGTCTTCACCGTGTGGCGAGCTTTGCCCGGACAACACTTACTGCCCTGTCATGTCTGCAATTCTTATCGCAGACAGGTAAGCACTGTCACGTTGCAAAATCTCTGTCGTTGTTATTAGAATCTTTCGTATTTAAAACTGTATACAGAAAAAAATATAACACTTTATACCAAAACTTCTCAATCCCTGATCCCCTTCACAAGACAATATAAGACAGCTGAAGAATAAGCGCAGAACAGCACAGACGAATCTGGCTGCCAAAAACAGCAGAATGGTGAAAACGCCTGACAATAACCGGCAAACGGTGGCTGCAGGTTCAGACAAACAAAGATACAGACGGTGCAGACAAAACAGTCTGCACGCCTGAAAAAAGATTACTCGGAGGGCATCTGGCCGGTGTAGATCAGCCCGTAAGCCTGACGGATAGACACTGAAATTTCTTCCCTACGGCGGCTGACATGCTCACCGATCAGGCTGACGGCCTCTTCTTCATTGCGGGCCACCACCGCTTCAACGATGCGCTTATGGCTCGGCTCAAAAACTTTTTCAGAGGTCACATCTATCCAGCGCATGAAATAGATCCGCTGATTAACATTACACAGGGCGTTAACAATCTCTTCGTTATCCGACAACCGTGCCAGCGTCTCATGGAATTTCTGATCAATCTTCAGATTGGCAACGGTTTTATCCTGCTGATAAATCCCGTGGATACCGGCATAAAAGTCAGCAAATTCCTGTAACTGTTCATCGGTTGCCCGGCGACAGGCCAGCCGCACCGCCTGCTCTTCCAGTAACTGCCGGTATTCATACAGGTCAAATACTTCTTTCTCATCCAGTTCGCGGCAAAAGAAACCTTTATTCCGTTCCCAGCGTAACAGTTTTTCAGACACCAGTTGCTGCATGGCTTCGCGCAGCGGGGTACGGCTGACATCCAGCTGCTTGGCCAGCTTACCCTCGTTGATCCGCTCACCGGGGCGAAACTGAAACTTGATCGCCATGTTACTGACGCGCTGATAAATAGACTCTTTAATATCTGCTGACGGCTGCTTCGCCGCGGTTGAATCCGTTGACATGCACTCTCGCTCGAACGTTACGTTCCGAATGGCTCAGCTGCAGTTGTTATATGTAATGCTGTTCTACGCAACCGGAACCCGATAACTTTTTTGCTAAAATACCACACTTGGCTACAGGACAAAGGAATTATTTACACCCTCCGGGTATAAGCAAATGCCTTTAAAATCCAGCCTGTGGGTGAACTTCCCCACCGGTTTCAGTGCCCCAGTCTATGAATCCACACTGATCTGAGGACCCCACTTTGGCCACATACTACCGCAACCGGCTGACACATCTGCTGCCTTTTATACTGAGCCTTTTATTACTTAGCCTGAGCGTCAGCCAGGTGCAGGCTGCCCCCAAAGCAGAGCTGTGGCCTTACTGGCAGCCGGCAGCTACTGCTGAGCGGTCCCCTATACCGGACTTCAGCCCCTGGGAAAACTTTCTCAGTAAATATGTGCGCAGTTATGCAGACGGTCTGAACCGGGTGGATTACGCCAGTGTCACTCCAGCAGACAAAGCACAGCTAAAAGCCCTTCTGAAGCAACTCTCCACCACTGACCCGCGGGGCTGGGGCCCGGCCACCCAAAAAACATTCTGGATAAACACCTATAATCTGGCAGTGGTTTTACTGGTGCTGGACCATTATCCGCTGGATTCCATCCGGGATATCCGCCTGAGTTTCAGCAGCCTGTTTAACGGTGGCCCCTGGGAAGATAAAACTCTCAGTGTCGCCGGGCAGGAATTGTCCCTGAACGATATTGAGCACAGGATTCTGCGGCCCATATGGCCGGATCGCCGGCTGCACTTTGCCCTGAACTGCGCCAGTGTTGGCTGCCCAAACCTGGCCACAGAGATCTACCGGGTGGAAACGCTAGATCAGCAACTGAATGCTGCCGAACAAGACTTCCTGCAAAATAACCGGGCGGTCTTCTGGCAACCCCGTTCAAACACCCTGCAGCTTTCCAGCATCTTTGACTGGTATCAGGTTGATTTTGCCAGCAATGAAAACCAGCTACTCGATTACCTGCAGCAACAGGGCGCGGTCAGCCCTGAGATTCTCAGCACACCGGATCTGAAGATCAGCTACGACTACAACTGGAACCTCAACACCGACAGCTGACAAAAAAGCCCGTTATGCCTGACCGAACCGGCCATGCATAACGGGCTTGCTTATACAAATGCTCTCAGCGCAACAGCTGATCGCTGCGCTCCTCCAGCAAATGGACTACATTCAGGTGCGGTACCTGTGGCCCATAGGCCTCAGTGGCTTCCTGATAGGTTGCATACACTTTATCCGCTAATGTCAGCTCCACATTCAGATGACTGCCCAGCTCAGTAATCAGGCGCATATCCTTAGTAGCCAGGCCCAGCGCAAAAGACTCATCGTAGCTGCCATCCAGCACTTTCGGGATATAGTTATCCACCACATAGCTCTGGGCACAACTGTTACTCAGTACATCACTCAGGGTATGCAAATCCAGCCCGGCCTTAGCCCCCAGCATTAATGCCTCACCGATGCCCTGCGCCACCAGATAGTTCAGATGCAACTGGCTTAACTTGGTCACATAACCGGCGCCGGAGGGCCCCATTCGCACCGCTTTTTTGGTAAAGCTGCCCAGCAAATCCTGATAGGGCTCCAGTACCTCAGGCTCTGCCCCCAGCAGCATCGTCAGCCGGCCTTCCGCCGCACCTTCACTGCCGCCAGTGACCGGCGCATCGATCAGGGTCATATGGGCCGGTGCAGCTGCCAGCACCTGTTGCCATTGCGCCAGTTCGTTCGTGCTGGTTTCAAACCAGCAGCAACCTTCCCGGGCATTCTCCAGAATTCCCTCCGGCCCGTATGCCACTTCGTTTACCTGAACCGCACTGGGTAACGAGGTAAACAGTACGTCGCAGTCAGCCGCCATCCGGGCAACTGACTCACCGTCTGTCGCGCCGTTATCCACCAACAACTGGACTGCGGCAGGATTGAGATCCAGCACCTGTAATTCATATTCATGCCAGCGACAGTGTTCCAACAGGTTTGCCGCCATGCCTGAGCCCATATTGCCCAGACCAATAAAACCGATTTTCATCGCCTGTTACCTGTATCACCCGGTTACTGTTTGTAGGACGGATCCAGCCGGTCGCACTTACGCAGCAGTGCCGGCCATTCATACTTACCCGGCGGGAACGCCTCGTACTGTTTCGACGCTTTTTCCCACAGTTCGGTCGGGCCCGGGTCCAGCTCATAACCGGAGGCTGTCGCCTGCAGGGCAACCTCACACAACCGCACCAGATAATACATATTCATAAAGCACTCACCGGCGGTGGCCCCCACTGTCAGGAAACCGTGATTACGCATCACCAGACAGCTGTTCTCACCCAGATTTTCAGCAATCCGGAAACGTTCATCCGGATCAACCGACAGGCCTTCCCAGTCATGGAAGCCAACTTTGCCGTAGAGCATTGAGGAATCCTGAATCAGAAACGGCAGCTCTTTAAATGCGGTTGCCGCACTGGCGGATTTAGGATGGGCATGGAACACAAAACGGTTATCTTTATGGCTGTCACTCAGGTGAACCGCACCGTGAATGATAAAACCGGCGGTGTTCACATCTTCCGGCCCTTCCAGCACATTGCCCTCTTCATCCACCTTAATCAGGTTAGATGCACAGACCTCATCGTAATACAGACCAAAACGGTGCATATAAAAGTGATGGTCAGAACCGGGCACCCGGGCAGTAATATGGTTCCAGATGGTGTCATCCCAGCCAAAGTAATGGGTCAAGCGGAACATCGCAGCCAGATCAATCCGTACCTGTTCCTGCTGCTGTTCTAATGTCAGTTCGCTCATAGTCATCTCACACTTTATTGTTATTGGTGAACCGGCCGGGTTTATGCAACGGAAACGGCTGCTCTCCCTGCTCAATTCTGTGAATGTTATCTACCACCAGTTTAGCCGCCGAGCGGGCATAGGTGGCACCGGACATATGGGGGGTAATATGAATATCAGGGTGTCGCCATAACGGGGAATCCGCGGGCAAAGGTTCTGTTGAAAAGGCATCCAGCACCGCCCGGGATAAAGGCCCGTGGGACAGTGCATCAATCACATCTGAGTCCACCAGAACTTCCCCCCGGCTGATATTCACCAGCACAGCACCTTCGGGCAGCTGGCCCAACAGCTCAGCATCTATCATATGGCGGGTTTCAGGGGTTAGCGGCAAACAGTTAATAACCATATCTGCCTGCGCCAGAGGCATATCGTCGCCGCAGTAGCTTTCCACGCCAGCTAATTCAGCCTGATGTCTGTCCCAGCCAAGCACCTTATAACCATTAGCTGCAAGACGGCGGGCAACGGTTTTTCCTACCATACCCAGCCCCAGCACCAACACCTTAAACTCTTCACTGGCACACAGATTATGCCGCTCCCAGTGTGCCTGGCTCTGCTGCTGTGCATAAACACCGAAACGGCGGTGAAAATGTAATACCCAGTACAACGCATAACGGGCCATATCTTCCAGCACCTGAGGATCCACCAGGCGCAACACAGGCACATCCGGTGTTGCCGGATCGGCATCCACCGCTTCAGTGCCCGCCCCAAGCAGGTGTATGGCTTTCAGATTGGGATACTCAGCAAGATCTCCGGGAGGGTGATTCCATACCAGTGCATATTCAACCTGCTGACGGCGGGCCGGCGTCATATCGGCGAACAGAAATACGTCCTGCTCAGGCAGCAGCTCCGCCAGTGCGGCCTGCCAACTGGCATTATCATAACCATGGTTGTTCAGCAGAATTGCCATGCCCTTTCCCGTTATCGGTTAATACATCTTATCTACTATTCTCTGCACCAGCCCCAAGAAGTAAAACGAATAATACACCTAACTAATATCGAAATATTCGATACAAGGCTTTCCCTTCTCTCCATAATCCGATCTGAAATACTGGTACTCCAATCCTCCCTGACTTAGTATCAGCGCATGCTTTCTTTCACGTTTTCAGGCCCTTAAGCTACTTATTATGCTGACCGATCCCCTGTTCTACCTGGCAGCCATTCCTGCTGTGCTGATTGTCGGCATATCCAAGGGCGGCTTTGGCGGATCACTGGGAATGATTGCCGTCCCCATGCTTACACTTACGGTTGCGTCTCCCGTGGCTGCAGCCATCATGCTGCCGATTCTGTTCGCCATGGATATTCAGGCCCTGTGGCGCTTCCGGCAGCATTTCGACAAACGCAACCTGAAGATTCTGCTACCGGCAGCAACACTGGGTATCAGTATCGGCGCCCTGACATTTCAGCACCTGAGTGAAAACCATCTGAAGCTGATTATTGGCATCACCTCGCTGCTGTTTTGCGGCAATGCGGTGTTACAGGAACTGCGCAACCGGACGCCGGCTCCCCGTGAGCCGCATATTGGCCGCGGTGCTTTCTGGGGAACTCTGGCGGGCTTTACCAGTTTCAGCATTCATGCCGGCGGGCCACCCCTGAATTTCTACCTGTTGCCGCAACGGCTTAACAAAACCGTATTTGTCACCACCAGTATTATTTTCTTTGCCTGTGTGAACGGCATAAAACTGATCCCCTATTCCATGCTCGGGCTGTTCAGCAGCCAGAATCTGCTCACCTCACTGGTACTGATGCCACTGGCGATTGCCGGCGTCAGACTGGGCGCCCGGTTACACCACGTACTGGACGCAACACTTTTCTACCGGCTGTGTTACTGCTTCCTGTTTCTGGTGGGCCTGAAACTCACCGCTGAGGCACTGCTATAAGCAACTGCACAAAAACGACATATTCACGTAAACCGGTCAAACCCCTACAAAAATCAGGCCTTTGAACGGTCATTTTATTTCGTAATAGTGCTACTCATGGTCGTCTGTGGGATAGACAATGACGCGCTCAAACACGAGCATGTCGCGATCAGGTCAGCCCGTAACCGGGCCGCAAACCATACTCCCGCTTAAGATATGAAATTTCTAGATAGCTGACATAACCCGCCCTAATGCATCATCACGGACAGGGTATGCCAGCCCACGTAATCCAGCATAATCCGAATTTGGAGTAAATACATGAGCGATTCAGAAGGCCCAGTTAAAGCACGTAAAAGTCGTCGTGGTGGAGGCCGTGCGGGTCGTCGTGCTGCAGGAGGTGCTCCGGCAGAGATCGTACCGTACATCACCCGTAACATTCCTTACTACGAAGTGCTTGATGAAGAAGGCCTGGCGCTGATCGAAGCCAATGCTGAAACCATCCTGGAAGAAGTGGGTATTGAATTCCGCGATGATGAAGAAGCGCTGCAGATCTGGCGTGATGCCGGTGCCACTGTTGAAGGTGAACTGGTTAAGTTCCCTCGCGGTATGTGTCGTTCAATCATCCAGGCATCTGCTCCGAGTGAATACGTTCACCATGCACGTAACCCTGCCCGTAACGTAGTGGTTGGCGGTAAGAACACTGCATTCGTTCCTGCTTACGGCTCTCCGTTCGTATACGACATGGATAAAGGCCGTCGTTACGCGACCATCGAAGATTTCCAGAACTTCGTAAAGCTGGCCTACATGGCACCAAGTCTGCACCTGTCCGGCGGTACTATCTGTGAGCCTGTTGACCTGCCGGTAAACAAGCGTCACTTCGACATGCTGTACTCACACATGAAATACTCCGACAAGCCATTCATGGGTTCTGTAACTGCCCCTGAACGTGCTCAGGACAGTGTTGATATGTGTAAGATCCTGTTTGGCGACGATTTCTACGATGAAAACGGCAAGCCAAAGACCTTCATGACCAGCCTGATCAACGCAAACTCGCCAATGACCTTCGACGACACCATGCTGGGTGCTGCTAAGGTATACGCACGTAACAACCAGGCATGTGTTGTAACACCGTTCATCCTGGCCGGTGCAATGTCTCCGGTAACTGTTGCCGGTACTGCGGCACAGACTCTGGCTGAAGCAATGGCCGGTATGGCTTTCGTACAGCTGGTAGCACCGGGTGCGCCGGTTGTTATGGGTAGCTTCGCAAGCTCTATCTCTATGCAGTCAGGCGCACCAACCTTCGGTACACCTGAACCGGCACTGGTACTGTACGTAATGGCTAACCTGGCACGTCGTCTGGGTGTACCGTTCCGTTCCGGTGGTGGTTTCTGCGGTTCCAAGATCCCTGATGCTCAGGCAGCAGCAGAAGCAGCTAACACCCTGGTGCCGACTACTCTGGCAGGTGTTAACTTTGCACTGCACACTGCAGGCTGGCTGGAAGGCGGTCTGGCAATGGGTTACGAGAAATTCGTTATGGATGCCGACCAGGCTGGCATGATGTGCACCCTGCTGAAAGGTGTGGATCTGTCTGAAAACGGTCAGGCCCTGGACGCTATCCGCGAAGTAGGTCCGGGTAACCACTTCCTGGGCTGCTCACACACTCAGGCTAACTTCAAGACTGCGTTCTACCTGTCTCCGCTGACCGATAACAACAGCTTCGAGCAGTGGGAATCTGAAGGTTCCAAGACCATGGAACAGCGTGCCAACGCTTACTGGAAGAAGCAGCTGTCTGAATACCAGGCACCTGAACTGGATCCTGCAATTGACCAGGCACTGATTGAGTACATCGAACGCCGTAAGGCTGAGTTCCCGGACTCTAACATCTAAGCAACCGTCTCAGGCAATTGCTGCCAACGCCGCGCCGGTCACCGACTCGCGCGGCGTTTTTATATCTCCGGCACAGTAAAAACTAAACAGCTAGTTTGCCTGCAGTTTTTCGCATAGCCTCATTAAAAAGTCTTACCTCACAGATGTCGTTTTTTGTTGCATCTGACCGGCAAAACATAGTTAACTTGCCTAAACGCGCCACCCCGTCGACAAGGGTGAAACAAAAGATAATACTAGCGCACCGCCTTCCCCAGCCTACATACCAAATAAAACAAAATGTGGCTTTTTAAGCCATACTGGGGAATAGCAACAATTTGACTTGTTCGGTTAGAGAGGCACGCATGACGTCTGAACAATACCCCGACACACTTACCCGTTTCGGCTTCTTGTTGGTATCCAAATATTCAATGATTGCTATCAGTTCTGCAATCGAACCCTTACGCATGGCGAACCGCCTGCTGGGCAAAAACCTGTTTACGTGGACCATTATTACTGCCGACGGCAATCCGGAACCCGCCAGCAACGACCTGATGCTGGCAGCCGACTGCAGTTTTAACGACATCCCTGAACTGGACATTGTGTTTGTCTGCTCAGGGGTGGATGTAAACGGTGTGTACAACACTGATATTCAAAAGGTTCTGCACAACCTGGCCCGTAAAAAAGTCATCCTGGGTGGCCTGTGTACCGGTACATACCTGCTGGCACGCTCCGGCCTGATGGATGGTTATCGCGGCACCGTGCACTGGGAAAACATTGCCAGTATGCGGGAAGAATTTCAGCAAATGCAGATCAGCGATGAGCTGTACGAAATTGACCGTGACCGTTTCACCTGCGCCGGCGGCAGTGCACCAATGGACATGATGCTGAAACTGATCGCCGACTCCCAGGGCAGTAAACTTTCAGCCAACATTTCTGAACAGTTTATGTGTGACCGCATCCGTGGCCGGCATGACCGCCAGCGTACTCCGCTGCAGGCCCACCTGGGTTCCGGTCAGCCTAAACTGATCGAAGCGGTTACCCTGATGGAAGCAAACATCGAAGAACCGATGAGCGTCGATGAACTGGCCAAGCTGGTGGGCATATCTCGCCGTCAGCTTGAGCGTCTGTTCCAGAAGCACCTGAATTGCGTTCCTACCCGTTACTACATGGACCTGCGCCTGAACTGCGCTCGCCGCCTGTTGCTCCAGACCGATAAATCCATTGTGGATGTATCTCTGGCCTGCGGCTTCGTATCTGCGCCGCACTTCAGTAAGTGCTACCGGGATTTCTTTGGCATTCCGCCACGGGGCGAGCGCCATTTGAAACAGGCCAGCAACAGTAAGTAATCTCTCTCAACGGAACTGATCTACCGGACAGGACGTCCGAAATTTTTCTTATTCTTCCCCGCAACGCAAACTTCCTGTTACGATCTCTCAGAAAGATTCTTTATTCATCTTTGATCCAATAGATCGTCACTTTCCGCTTACCCCATTGCAGGGCTTTATTCCGGTCTTCACCCATATAGATATCGATCTTTTTCACCCAGCGCTGGTTCATTTTATCCAGCACCCGGTATTCCCCTTCAAGGCCCTCTATTCTCACTTTTGTATTATGCGTAAGCCCCGCTGCGATTAAATCACGGGATACCGCAATAGACTTCATGCCGGGTTTTAAAGTATCCCCCCAGGCAGCCAGAGAAGGCGTACTGTCGGTTTCTCCGGGTGTAGAGGTGTAAGCAGTCGCGGTGACTTCCATTGAGCTCTCACCGTTACTGCAGCCGCTCAGCATGAGCGCCAGTAACCCAACCAGAAAACCTGTCCGAAACGTCATCTTATTTCTCTCATTCATCGTTATATCCGCATACCCTGACAACTTTTCGACTGATCCGTTTACCCATACCACGTCTGTTTGTAGCTGCAACACTTTATAACAGACAAAAAAACGCCGTCTTAACGGACGGCGTTTTCTGCAAACTCACTCAGTTTAAGATACCACCGGCATCTTAAACCTCAGCTATACACTTCCACTTTATCAATAGCGACAGTCATAGAACATCAGCTCAATGCCTCACTGTAAAGCGTAAGTTTCCAACAGCCTAAGCACATCCACTCGCTCAGCTGCTTCAGCCGCATCTTTAATATATTCACCACCAGGTCTGGCTCCCGCTTCTAATAACATGCGCACCAGCTCTGTCGAACCACCCAGAACCGCATTGTATAGCGGCTCTTCTTCTCCGGATCGCCTGTTCGGATTGATGCCCAGTTTTAACAAGGTTCTTACCTTATCAACATCATTAAAACCCGCAGCTACAGCCAGCTGTCGAAACCCTGTAGCCTGGGCATATGTAGACTGAAGATCCGGCTTAATTTCCGGCAGTTCATCAGGATCAAGCTCTCCCAGCAAGATAAGATTATCTTCCGTCACTTTATGTGGCAGGACTCTCAGGTTATATTTCGCTTTTCGCTCAGGGTCCGCTTCAAAAAGCCCTCCCAAAGTCCCTTTAAGCACCCGCCCGGCCGCATCAAAGTATGTAGATGAACACGGATCCGTAAAAATCGCACCTTCCGGTTCACTACCAGTTTTATACAATAAGTTACAACCTGTGAGTGGGCTAACGGTTGAAACCACCAGATAGTTTTCATCCAGCGAGCGAAAGGCCCTCGATTTAGCCAGCGCCAACCCCTGCTTGTACAACCGGGCACGCAACAACGTCCGATACGAAAAAATACTGTTAAGGATAGACTCTTCTGACCAAAGGTCCTGATCGTCAGCCAACAAAGCAAAATCAGCTTTCCGCAGATTACGCAGATCTTCCTCTGTCCGGTGTAAAATCATAGGATAAGTGCCGGCCCAATCCAGGAATATAGCCATCCCCCGGGGAACTTCATTCATATTCACCTTAACCGGCTCTGCAATTTCCTGTCGTAACTTATCTACAGAAACTTGCGGATAGTCATCAGCAACACTTACTCCGGCAACAACGCACAGAACACATACTAAATATTTTATTAACCTTAACAATTCAGCCTCCTTACTAAAATCAGCACGTTACCAGCAACAACTGTTTCTGTGCATCATCACAGGTTTAACTAAAAACTCAATATCCTATTAATATCACCAAACCAAAAAAAACGCCGTCTTAACGGACGGCGTTTTCTGTTACAGACTTGTTATCTGTATGATCACTCAGCTTCTGCTGCCGGACGGGGCCTTGCCCGGCGACGGCCACGGGAACGCCCGCCACCGGCTGCCTGGGTGTCAACCACCTTACGCTCAGGCAGATTAACTGCCTTGCTCAACTCAGCAAAATCATCGCTGCCGTGTGGCAATGCCATGGCTGCAACGAAGTGATCCTGGAATTTAGCTTCCAGCGCGGTTTCGATCTTCTCAACGCGACGCAGTACCCGCTCGATTTCATCACGCTTGAAACGGTCCAGCAGCGCAATACGCGCACCGGTGCCGGCAGCGTTACCGATCGGGCCAACGTTTTCCAGATCACAGTCAGGGATCAGACCCAGGATCATGGCGTACTTAACGTCGATGTGTGAACCGAACGCACCGGCCAGGCCGATCTTATCCACGGTCTTCACACCGAAGTGATCCATCAGCAGACGGATACCGGCATACAGCGCAGCTTTCGCCAGCTGAATTGCCCGCACGTCATTCTGGGTAATCGCCAGGGTCTTCTCGCCTTCAAACAGTACATAAGAATATGTACGGCCTTCAGCAATAATCCGCGGTGACTTTTCAGCCATTGCCGGATCAACCACACCGTTCACATCCAGAATACCCGCCAGGAACATTTCGGCGATGACTTCGATAATGCCGGAGCCACAGATACCGGTTACCCCGGTCTTTGCGACACTTTCAGCAAAACCTTCTTCATCGGACCACAGCTCGCTGCCGATTACCCGGAAGCGTGGCTCCAGAGTTTCAGGATCGATACGTACACGTTCAATTGCACCGGATGCCGCACGCTGACCACAGCTGATCTGCGCACCTTCAAAGGCAGGGCCTGTCGGGCTGGAAGCAGCCAGCAGACGGTCTTTGTTGCCCAGTACGATTTCAGCATTGGTACCCACGTCAACCAGCAGGGTAACGTCGTCAACCAGATCCGGACGCTCGGCCAGAATAACACCGGCGGTATCTGCACCAATGTGGCCCGCGATACACGGCAGGACAAACGCCCGCGCCTGCGGATGCATTTCCAGATCCAGCTCTGCTGCTTTCAGGGAAACCGCCCAGTCAGTGGCCAGCGCGAATGGCGCCGAACCTAACGGAGTCGGATCAATACCCAGCAACAGGTGGTGCATAATCGGGTTACAGACGATGGTAATTTCCAGCAGATCTTCCACCGGTACGCCGGCTTTCTTCGCCGCCTGCGCCGCCAGTTCGGATAAAGCTTCACGTACCACCCGGCACATGTCTTTATCACCACCTTCATTCATCATCACGTAGGAAACCCGGCTCATCAGATCTTCGCCGAAACGGATCTGAGGGTTCATTACCGACGCTGAAGACACCACATCACCGGTGGTCATATCACACATATGTGCAGCCACAGTGGTGGAGCCCAGGTCGACAGCCAGGCCATAAATTTTTTCTTTCTTACCTTTCCAGACAGCGATGATATCCGCCTGTTCGTCATCGTGGTGGTGTACCGCCACGGTGATTTCACGGGTTTCGCTTTCCAGGGCAGGTTGCAGCTGCTGAATCACAGCCAGTTCAGCATTGGCATGCGGAACATCGAACTGTTCGAACAGGCCCTGCTGCAAACGGCGCAGATCAGAGGCAGGTTCGTGCATATTCGGAGGGGTAACAGTCAGGGTATAAAGTTTCACTGCCGGATCGAGGCGAATGTCGATGTTAGCGGCTTCTTTTACGATATGCTGTTGGTGCATCTGGCTCTCAGATGGTACATCAATAACCATATCGCCAAGAATTTGTGCTGAACAGCCCAGACGACGGCCTTTCAGCAACATCTTCTGGAACTTTCGCTTCTCGGTTTCAACCTGAGATGGCGGGGTAATATTTTCCGCCAAAGAAGAGATGCCGTGCTTGGAGAACTCGCCGACACTCTGTTGAATCTGACAGCGGCCGCAGATACCACGGCCGCCACAGCTTGACTCCAGATCAACCCCAAGCTGCTGAGCAGCCTGGAGGATTGAAGTTCCGGTAGGAAACTCGCCGCGCAGCCCGGTAGGGGTAAATACTACCGTGGCCATCTCAGCGGTCTTCTCTACATTAGGCACGGCGACGGCGACCACCGGCACGACGACCACGACCTTCACCTTCAGCAGGCGCTTCACGGAAACGCTGGATCCAGTTCATGCAGTCAGGGTCACGGCCCATCATTACGTCAGCGCCCAGAGTAGCAGCGATAACTTCAGTGTGCATTGGGTTAGCAATCGCAGAGGTCATACCCGCCTGGATAGCCATAGACAGGAACGCGCCATTGATGCCGTCACGGTTAGGCAGACCGAAAGAGATGTTAGATGCACCACAAGTGGTGTTTACTTTCAGCTCAGTACGCAGACGGTGGATCAGTTTAAATACCTGCAGACCGGAAGAGTTGATTGCACCGATTGGCATAACCAGCGGGTCAACAACAACGTCGCATGCAGGGATGCCGTAATCAGCAGCGCGCTCAACGATCTTCTTAGCAACGTCGAAACGTACATCAGGATCCTGAGAGATACCGGTTTCGTCGTTAGAGATAGCAACAACAGCTGCACCGTGCTTCTTAACCAGCGGCAGTACACGCTCCATCTGCTCGTCTTCACCGGTTACAGAGTTAACCAGCGCCTTACCCTGGTATACGTTCAGGCCGGCTTCCAGCGCTTCAACGATAGAAGAGTCGATACACAGTGGCATGTCAGTGAAACCCTGAATCAGCTGGATAATTTCAGCCAGAATCTTCGGTTCGTCTGCCAGAGGGATACCTGCGTTTACGTCCAGAATGTGAGCACCGGCAGCGATCTGAGCTTTCGCATCAGCTTCTACACGGCTGTAGTCACCTTCTTTCATTTCCGCAGCCAGGACTTTACGACCGGTCGGGTTGATGCGCTCACCGATGATAGTGAACGGGCGCTCGAAACCGATGACGGCTTCTCGGGTAGCGGAACTGATAATAGTATCGGTCATCTTGCAAATATCTCCTGGGATAATTTTTAGACTGTCAGGTCCGGGCGCCTCGCCATCAAAAAATGCCCGACAGTTTATTGTAAAGCCGAAATTACGGCATCATTCACACGATCAGCAAGCAGCTTTTGGCTACCTGCCATTCAGCCGGTTTATTCAGAACCGGCCAGCCAGACTCCTATACGGAACCAGGCAGTTAATCTTTCAGCTCCACCGCGATACGCTGGTTAAAGCTTAGCAGTGCGTCACCCAGAACACCGGTGCCGCCATAATAATATTCGTATTCCAGACCCAGCTTATCAGCCGCCTGCCTGGCCATCTCCTGCAGCTTGGGATCGTTTGTCTGGGCAATATAGAGGAGTTTTTTGTAGTGTCCGAAGTACATCGGCATCAGTTCAGGCTTGTCTTCAAGCCCCATGCCGCGGATCACTAACCGGTCAAAATGACGGGTAAGAAAGTCGGTCAGGTAAAACGTACCCAGTTCCGCTTCATTAAATTGCTCGAAGACCTCACCGCCACTGAAGAACTCGTAGCAATGACTTCCCGGCACCCGTTCAACCCCTTCTGCTTCCAGCATGGCATCCAGCTGTCCGCCGGTACCACAGTCACCATAAGCAACGAAGATCTCCTGATCTTTTGACTTGGCAATATCGATCAGGTGTTTAACCGCCCCGGTAATCTGCTCGGGGTAGTTATGCAACTCTGCAGTAATACACTGCGGTTGCAGATGTTCCCAGCCATTTGCTTTGGAAATCATTGTGATTTCCCTGAGCAGGGCGGAACAGGTAATAACAACTGCCGGTGCGTCTGGCTGGTTGGCGCTGGTTTCAATTACCTTTTCAAATGAACTGGTAAAATCGTCAACCCGGTTAGTCCGTCTCGCTGGCCTACGACTGGTCCTTCTCGTCCGCATCGCAAAGCCCTCCGGCAGTTTTTTACTTCTTCGAGATTAAGCTGCGCGACGTGCCGCAACCATCTCTTTAGCCATATCAACAGCAACCGCTGCGTCACGGCAGTAACCACATGCACCTACTGCATCGCCGAATTCCTGGTTCAGTGGCGCGCCGCCTACCAGTACGATGTAGTCGTCACGGATGCCTTTCTCTTTCATGGTGTCGATAACGACTTTCATGTAAGGCATGGTAGTAGTCAGCAGTGCAGACATACCCAGGATATCCGGCTTATGCTCTTCCAGAGCGGCCAGGTAATCTTCTACAGGGATGTTGATACCGATGTCGATTACTTCAAAACCGGCACCTTCCATCATCATCGCTACCAGGTTCTTACCGATATCGTGGATATCGCCCTTAACGGTACCGATAACCATTTTACCAATAGACTCAGCACCGGTTTCAGCCAGCAGAGGACGCAGGATAGCCATGCCGCCCTTCATTGCGTTTGCTGCAGACAGTACTTCAGGTACGAACAGAATGCCGTCACGGAAGTCGATACCGACGATAGTCATACCACCAACCAGTGCTTCGTTCAGCACGCGGTCAGGGGCCCAGCCACGCTCCAGGAAGATTTCAGTTGCTTCAACAACTTCTTCCATCAGACCGTTGTACAGGTCATCGTGACACTGTTCTACCAGCTCATCATCGGGCAGCGTGGACAGATCAAGTTCTTCATCATCATAGTATTCTTCAGACATTCAGCTAACCCCAATAACATTAGTTTTTTAGTATGTATCAGACCTTCTGTGAGGTCTGAATTTATATATTCATGTTGCCCAGTACTGAGCCAGGTGCTCCGGTACTGTTAACTGTTTCCGGCCATCCTGTTTTAAGGATAAAACCAAGACCCGATTTTGTAACATTTTCTGCGTAGCATCCTGACAAGAAAAACGCTTTTTCGTGTCATAAAACGACCTTCGCAAATAGCCATGTGACTCAAACAGGCAAATCAGTCGGCAATATAAGGGCTAAGAGTAGGTTCACAACTGTGCTGCTGCTAATATTTTCGCGACACAAAGTTACTGGAAAGCGACACAAAAAGTCGCACCCATTTTTGGCTGAAAAATGCACGAAATAAAGCAGCGCAAAAGCGACACTTTATGATCTGCAACCGACTACCCGATCGATCTCCCGGCTGTATCCAAACATCTGTTTTCCACTGTATTTTTTCGCTTTTGTACCAGCCCGCCCCAAAGACAGGCTCTGGCGATCAACTCAGCCGGTAATCATGGCCGGGGGCAAATCCGGCGGATCAGGATAACGCAGTAAGCCACCGAAAACCGACTGATCAGCAATACTTCTGGATACCGCAGGAAACTGTTCCATACGGGTCAGGAAATTATTCAGCGCCGGCAGGCTGAGAAGTTGTTCTGAGTCGATTGCCTGCCCTTGCGGATACAGAGCTGACCAGCGTGCCAGACCCGCCAGATAAAAATCACAGACCGACAATTCTTCACCCAGCAACCAGCTTCCGGAAGCATGCTTCTGTAACTCATCATTCAGCAATGAAAAATGCCCGAACACTCGTGCTCTGATTTTGCTCAGAAAATCCTCAGGTGAGGTTCCTTCAGGCCGGTAACGGTCAGAATAAAACTGCACCCGCAGATCCGCATGCAAGGTATTGGAAAGATAGAACATCCACTGTAAACAGCGTGAGTACGCCACGGCATCATCGGCCGCAGGTACCAGCCGGCCATATTTCTGCCCCAGATACAGAGCAATGGCTGCAGTTTCAAATACGGCATGTTCGCCGTCCACCAGTGTGGGAATCAGCCCCTGGGGATTAAGCTTCATGTAACTTTCGCGACGGTGCTCCCCCTGCCCCCGGTTCAGCCAGCAAAGCTCATAGGGTGCATCCAGCTGTTCCAGAATCATCTGAATGACAAGATTGGCACTGTCAGGCGCACTGTATAATTGATAACTCACTGCTATTCCTCCCTAAAACACCAGTATTCCCTGCAGAATACTGGCTGCGTATAGCCGCATCTGTTCCTGATGCGAAACCGGAGTGAATCAGGTGCGACCTGAACGGCTGATCAGTTGGTATTTACCCGCACAAAGACCTCAGTATGAAAAGCCGCCTGCGCTGCAGGATAGAGATACTCCTCCCCCACCGGACACGCTCTACGGGCCGCACAACCATAATGATTACAGGGATGATCCGGCTCAGCGGCCAGAAACTCAGCACAGGTTTTATAGAGATATTCCTGACCGGTAAATGCATCTACCGGACAAGCAGAGAGACAGGGCTTTGCGCAGCCGCCACAGGGTGCTGCGGAAGCAAACGCATCCGTCGTCACTTCAGCAGAAACCACCTCAGCATCAGACGTCAGCAAGGCAAAACGGTAAGCATGCCACAGCCCGTATCGGGGATGTAACGCCATTCCCAGCGGCGAGCTGTGGCAGGCCCGGGCACGCTTCGCCCAGGTGACAAACGGCCAGTGCGGCGGGCCACCAAAGGGAAACAACGGGGTCACATCGAACTTGTCAGTAAGCTGCTCAGCAACCCGCTGACTCCAGCGGTCCAGAGGATTATCCTCACCGTCAGCATATTCTGCAGAAGCGCTGAACACCGGCCACATTTCCTGGCCGGCGTTGCCAATCAGTAACAGTTGTCGGGCAACAGATCCCCCGGGCAATGCCGGCAGCCGATCTTCTTCGTCGACCTCCAGCACCCCGAGAATTTTCAACCCAAGCTCAGCAACCTGCTGTTGCAGATCGGACATACGCACCTCCGCCGGCCCTCACGCCGGATGAATTTATGCGCTGCAGGCCTCCGGTGATTCCGGCAGGTCCAGCACATTACAGTCAGGGCGGCCGCTGGCTGTGGCGGTAATCTCACAATCCAGGAACAGCTCCCCGTCGATATCATGCTTAATATGGTTATCACTGCGGCTCAGGGATATTTCAATCGACTCAGCACCGGCTTCCTGCGCCAGGCGGGTTGCCAAATCGGTTACCAGCTCTTCCGCACAGGCAACGGCTTTCTCAAGATCGCTGAAGCGTTTAGGCTCACCCTGATGGTACAGACAGAACACCCCGAACGTCGGCTGAGAAATAGTCACATGGGCACGCTGTACCACAGATCCCATCACCGCACCGACAGCATTGGCTACATTGCCATGCTCCGGCAGGTGCAGATCCAGACCGATCTTTTTCGCCACACTCGGATAATAACTGGCAGCCGGTGCGCCCACAGCCACCAGCGGATAACCGCTGGCAAAGTCCACTTTAAACAGCGGATTGCTGGACTCTTCTTTATTACCGTCCAGTACCAGGTCAGCCAGCAGGCCAGCCAGGCTTTTCGCCTTGGCACCGCTCATCTTACCGGTCTGATGCAGGCCGGACTCAATCAGCACATGACTGATCTTCTTGATCACCAGCTCATACACTTCCTGACACGGAGACAGAGCATCCCCCGGCGGCCAGGTGCCCATACCATAAAGATTACGTAACTGGTTCGCCCAGATCTTGGCTGCAATCTCAGCAGTTTCCTTACACCAGTGCTCACTCAGCCCCAGTACATGGGATGCATCGGACGGTGTAAAGCCACTGTAAATCGCCAGACCTGCCCGCTGCAGACGCGCCAGCGCCCGTGCCAGATGGCGGTTTTCTTCCACCGCCGCATCCAGCTCGATAGGGCCTTCACCCAGACGTTCCCAGGCGTAGGCCTCATCCGGTGTCAGGTTAGACAGCATCTCTTCGTTACTTTCCAACCGCATCACAAAGCGGTTGTTCCGGGCATTCGGATAGGCATTCAGCTGATGCAGCAAACGTTCTTTAACCCACGGGTATTCTTTACCCAGCAGACACATTGGCACAACCCGGCGCGGCCCGATCGCAAAGCCTTCACTGGTACTGAATGCCACCTCACTGTCGCCACCCAGACCAATGGCATAAATCCGTACCGCCTCAACCATTGGCTGCCAGTCGCCAACACGGGCACCGTCGGAACACAGCTCCGGCTTACCGTCGGTCACAATGGCGATATCGGTGGTCGTGCCGCCCATATCCGCCACAACCGCATTCTTCAGGCCACTTAAGGCACAGGCCCCCACCACACTGGCGGCCGGCCCGGATAATACCGTTGCTACCGGCTGCAATAATGCGGTCTGAGTATTTACCAGCGAGCCATCACCTTTCACGATCATCAGCGGCGCATCAATTTCATGCTCGCCAACGATCTGCTTCAGAGCTGTAATCAGTTTCTGAATGTAAGGTACCATCCGGGCATTCAGTACAGCTGTCAGGGCCCGCTGAGGTGCTCCCAGGCTGCTGGCAAGCTCGTGACCACAGGCCACCGGCTTACCGGATAGTTCATTCACCAGATCCCGTAACTGAATCTCGTGGCTGGCGTTCCGGGTACCGAACATACTGGAAATCGCAAACGCAGAAACCTTGTCCCGCTGCTCCAGAATAAACTCCCGGGCCGCTTCAAGGTCCAGAGGCTCAGCTTCGTCACCGGTTGCCCCGTGACCACCGGCCATAATCAGAGCGGCATCGTCGCTGACCATATCCATCAGGCCACTCTTATCCACCTGACTCTGGGTATAACCCGGCAGCATCACACAAACCGGCGCCCCGTGGCCTTCCACCACAGAGTTAGTGGTCAGGGTGGTAGACAGCGCGATCAGGGTAACATCCGTCAGATATTCTTTTGGCAGGCCGGACAGGGCATTGCCGATACCAATGGTCAGATCATGTCGTGTGGTCAGGCTTTTAAACGTTGCCACAATTTTATTCTGATCATTCATGATGACCGCATCGGTATACGTACCACCGGTATCAATACCTAAACGAAACGCCATAGTTTACCCCTGAAAAAATAGTCCATCCGACGCACCACAATTCCGGCTGTACACAGCCGCCGCAGTGCTGGAATTCAAACAAAACGGATTGCGCTCAGTGATGCCCTGGCATGCATCACTGGCAAAGAAAATATCGTGACCGAAAAATTAAACGCGAAAATTTACACCTTTAACCGGCGATTACGGCCACGGCGACCACTGGCACCACCGGCTGCACGTTCAGCCTTACGACGCTCCAGCAACTCGGTTACCCGGCCCTTCAGCTCGGTTTCAAGCGTGGTCTTTTTCGCAGCATCAAACATCTGCCAGTCATCAATTTCAACTTGTGTACGACCGCAACCGAAGCACCAGCCGGTATCGCCATCTGCAACACACACGCCCATGCAGGGTGTCATCTCTGCTTCAGCAATCAATTGCTCATCAGATTTCTGTTCACCGTCGGCTTCAGCGATCATTGCCTCATCGATTTTCATTATAATTATCTCTTGTAGCACAGCATTAAAACGGCAATAGGCCATAGAACGTTTTCGTCAGCCGGCATCACCGGGCTGACAGGCTTCTAGATACCTCAATAATAATAGCAAAGCAAGATGCCACAGGAGGCGTGTCGCTTAAGCGTTTAGAGAGGTCACAAAAAGCAAAGAAAATACCCTGAAAAACCCTGCATACATAAAGGAAATACGGCGTAAACAGGCAGGAATACGACAACCGGTATATTCATCAGCCGCCAGCATTTTTTGCCTGTTAACGGCAACCGTGCAGCCTGAATATGACTGGGTTAGTATGTAGGCAATAATCAGGAGCACAGACATGATGGACTACAACACAACCCGCGATTACCTGCTCGGCCGTCCGGAAGCAGCTGAAGATTTTCCGTTCTATCCGGATGTTGCCGTCTTCAAAATATGCGGCAAGATGTTCGCGACCCTGTCGATGGATAAGGCCGATGACGGCACACCCGTCCCACATATGAACCTGAAATGTGATCCACAGGAAGCTCAGATGCTGCGGGACATTTTCCCCGCGGTTAAAGCCGGTTACCACATGAATAAGCGCCACTGGAATACAGTCATTCTCGACGGTTCCGTGCCCGACGGCGAAGTTCAGCGCATGATCGACCGCTCCTACGGGCTGGTCGTCAAAGGCCTGACCCGCAAACAACGGCAGCCACTGGAACTGAAATACAGCCCTGAAGAGCTGTACCGCTGACAACGTTGCCACCGGTTACTCCCTGAACAATACTTATTTAAAAGCCATTATCACAGGACGATCCAATGAACATACGGCCCATGCATATCAGCGAAGCAGACTATGCCTCCGAGCTGATTATGGCCGCATTTTTCGACACGGTTGCCCATACCCTGCCCCGCCATGGGATTGAAAGTTTCAGGGACATCGTATCCGCTGACTCACTGCGGCAGTACCAGAAAGACGGTGCGTTATTACTGGTCGCAGAAGAAGAACATCAGGTGGTGGGACTGGGGACTATCAAGGCCGGGCGGCATATCGGTTTACTCTTTGTTGAACCACAGTTCCAGCGCAAGGGAATCGGACAGGCACTGGTAAAAGCGCTACTTGAACACCGCGAGGCGGATACAGTCACCGTCAGGGCATCGGTTCCGTCCATCCCCGCTTACGAACACTATGGCTTTCATATCTCGGGACAGCTGGAAGAAAGTGCCGGTATTATTTCCCAGCCCATGCAACGGGACTTCTGACACCACTGACAGTCCCCCGGCTTAATGGAATGAGTTGATAACCTATGAAAATCCGTCCTTTCCGCACAGCTGATCAGCCATCGGTGATTCAGCTGTGGACAGACTGCGGGCTGGTGAAGCCTCAGAACGATCCGGCTAAAGACATCCACCGCAAGCTCACCATACAGCCGGAGCTATTTCTGGTCGGCTGCGACAGTGAGGGCAATATTATTGCCAGCATCATGGGCGGCTATGAGGGCCACCGGGGCTGGATAAACTATCTTGCGGTGCATCCTGACCAACAGCGTAAAGGCTACGCCCGGCAGTTAATGGATAACATTGAAAAACGTCTGCGGGAGATGGGTTGCCCCAAGATCAACCTGCAGATCAGGGACACGAACCGTGAAGTCATCGCTTTTTACCGTGCCATCGGCTATCTGGAAGATCCGGTGATCAGCCTGGGCAAACGGCTGGAGAAAGATTCATAATCCTTCAGCCATCAATGCTGCATAATTTCGAACGGCCTTCCCGTACCGATACACAGAAGTAGTGCTCTGCCCGCTCGCAGTAGAGGGTAATTTCCCAGGGCTTATCGATATCCCCTTCAACCGGCACGGTAAAACCATCAACAATAAAATACTGCTGCCAGTCATCCGGCAGCGTTTCCTGAAACCAGGTCTGCCACCCCTGGGCAACACCTTCCTGTGCATAGGGCAGCAACAGACTCAGATTGCCCAAAAACCGTTTACTGAATGCAATTTCCGCATCTGAAGGATAGGCCTCAGAGACCAACTGATAATTATCCTCCGCCACCACACTGACCACGCCGTCAGCCAGACCGGATACCACATCCTGTTCCGCTTCCCAGCGGGTATGCCCACCCTCAGGCAGGAGAAACAAACGGGTAAAATACTCGTGCTCGGCGTTGGTGACTTTTCCAACCGAACGGCCGCGGTTAAAGATCGCCAGAATAAACCCTGCGCTCATCGCAACCACGAGTAAAATCATCAGAAAGTCTGCATTCATGTACGCGCTCCGTGTAGCCTGCATTCATCACAACGATGTCCTGCTCTACACAGTAGCCCATCAATTTCCTTCCTGCAGAGAACCCGGCCAGCTCAGTTCCCCAAAAACACCAGTAAAATCGATAACTTAGTTAACCAGCCCCAGTGCCCTCAGTTGCATCAATCCATCATCCGCTGCTTCCAGTGCCCCTTCCAGCAAACCGCCTGACTGATGCGCCATTTCCGTCGCGGTGAACAGCAGCCCCTGTGATGCCAGCGTTTCCAGACTGTCCGGCAAGCCGTACTGAGGATGCCCTGCCAGCGGCTCGCGCCAGTCTTCATCCGTGGCAGAATACTTCTGCTCAGACCAGTTCTGAAAGCTGATACTGAGCGGGCTGGCAGCCTGCGCACCAAATAATCGCACCAATTGATCTGTGACCTGTTGCCGTAACGCCTCACTCCCGGTACCCCGGGGCAGTTGCTGAATAAAACCGAATAGCGCCCCGGCCGGTGTGTCCGGTAACGAAGCGTCATGAATCTCCTGTAACGGCCCAGACCGGCTGATCCCGTCTCCGGATAAATTCATATCCCGCCAGAATGGCGTTTCATATTCAGCAATCACCTTGGTAAAGCGCCCCATCCAGGTGGGAATTGCCTGCAAACTTTGCAGAGCATGCTCAGCAAGCGGTGGATCAAACTGTACGGTTTTGGCAATGACCCGGGGCGGAATCGCCAGCACAACGGCTTTGGCCTTTACGTACTGTTGCTCACCAGCACGATTCAGGGTCAGTTGCCAGCAGTGCGTTTCACCGGGCAGGTAACGCACCTTAGTCAGCGCAGTATTCAGCGTTAACCGTTGTTTATCCGACCGACTGATTAAATACCGGATCAGCGATCCCATTCCGTTTTCTACCCGTAAGGCCCCTTCCATCGTAGAAAAATTCAGCTGGCGAACCTCTCCGGGCATTTCTTCATAAACCAGATTTCCCCGGCTGTACTGGGGATAAGCGTTCAGGCCGGCGGCACGGATCAGCGCCGCCATCCCTGGCTGCCCCGGCCAGAACCATGAAGGGCCAAGATCGTATCCCTGCAACTTATCTGCACCGGTACACAGAATCCTGCCGCCAAAGCGTTCACGGGCTTCAAACAAATGGAAATCCGCCCCTGCAGCCTGCAGCGCTGCCGCCAGAGATAAACCGCTGATGCCACCGCCAATGATGGCAATATCGGTCTGCATCACCGCTCTGCTTTCCGGGCAGCTTCCAGATGGGTAAACGCAGAATCCTGCAACACTGCTTCCGTCAGGTGGCCACGTTTAACCCAGAGTTTTGCCCCCTGCTCACCGGCAGTCAGCTGCGCCGTCTGCCCGGCAGGTAAACGTATCCAGCCATGACGGCCATAGCGGCCATTACAGTCATCTTCAGGGGCGCCATTACAGGTCAGATCACCTTCCACCACCAGCACTTCCACTCCGCCGGAAGCACACAATTCAAAACTGGCACCCGGCTCGCAGAACTCCATCTGAACGTCTTCACGCGCATCTTTATATAAAGGGGTCACGGTCACCCCCTGACGCTGCGGGTCAGGCAAGGCACCGATTTTATCCGTGCTGATCCGCGCAAAGGTCCGGTCAGCAAGCGCAAACTGCCCCAGCTTCACAAAGATCACACAGCCTTCTTCAGCCCCGGGCGTATGCCGTGACGTCGGCGGATTACGCACGTAAGTGCCGGGAGGGTAATCACCGTGTTCATCCTGAAACACACCTTCCAGCACCAGAAACTCTTCCCCGCCGTGATGAATATGAGGCGAGAACGCACTGCCCGGCGCATAGCGGACAATCGATGTAGCCCGGGCGCCGTCATGGCCTAACCGGTCCAGCATACAGCGATCCACCCCCGGCATCGGTGATGCAACCCAGTCCGTATCTTCCGGTCTGGCACTGGCAGGCTGAGTAAAGTCGGCATTCAACTGCATGTAAAAGTCCTCTGCTAAAATCTGCCACTATCCTAAACTTTATCGGCACCGAGGATAAGTAAGCACAGTTTGGTACCCGGGTACTTTTCGGTACATCTTGCTGAAAATAAAGGTATTTAATTTTTACAGAAGAAATATATCTCAGATTTTCGTCTTTTCGGAAAACACGTCGTCTGTATATAGTCAGTCTGAAAAAATGCATCAGGTTACCGTTTTTCACGGCAGCCTAAACTCAGGAAATGTGTATGAATATAGAAACCGTCTGGAACCAGTACCAGGCCAGCCTGAAAGCCTTCCTTTATTCCCGGATCAACGATCCGGCAGATGCCGATGACCTGCTGCAGGACATTCTTATCAAGAGCTACCGCAACCTCGGCTCACTGCAATCACAGGGCAGCATCAAAGCCTGGCTGTTCCAGATTGCCAACCGCAGCCTGATAGATTTCTACCGCCGTAAAGGCAACCGCAAAGAATTCAACGCAGAACATCCGGATCTGGAAAACCTCTGGGAAACAGAAGACAACCATGGCGATCAGCCCTCCATGGCAGACTGTGTTGAACCGTTCATCAACGCCCTGCCCGAAGACAACGCCCGTTTACTGATGGCCATCGACATACAGGGGGAATCCCAGAAAGATTATGCCGCCAAAGAAGGCATTGCCTATTCCACCCTGAAATCCCGGGTACAGAAATCCCGCAACCTGCTCCGTGGGTTATTTGAAGAATGCTGCCACCTGAATCTGGATCATCAGGGCAATATTATGGAATTCACCCCAAAGGGTTCCCACTGCGAAAAATGCTGACAATTATTCAGGACAATATCGTCTTTTAACAAGCGGCCCCGTCTTAACAGGCAAATTCATTCAAGACGGAAACATTCACATGATTAAAATTGTCAGCTTTAAAATCTGCCCGTTCGTGCAGCGCGTCACCGGCTTACTGGAAGCGAAAAAGATTCCTTATGAACTGGAATACATCAGCCTGAAAGACAAACCTCAATGGTTTCTGGATATCTCCCCCACCGGTCAGGTGCCGATGCTGATTACCGAGTCCGGCAAAGCACTGTTTGAGTCTGACGCGATTATCGAATACATCGACGAAATCTCTGCCCCGGTGGAAGCTGGCCTGACACCGGAAGACCGAGCCTTCGACCGGGCCTGGAGTTATCAGGCCAGCAAGCACTATCTGGTTCAGTGCAGCACCATGCGTAGCGGTGATAAAGACACCCTGACTGAACGTACTGAAAAACTGGCTAAAGCCTTTGCCAAAGCGGAAAAGCAACTGGGAGAGGGAACATTCTTTAAAGGTGATCAGCTCAGCAACATCGACATCGCCTGGCTACCTTTGCTGCACCGGGCAGATATTATCCGGGAACACACCGGCTATGACCTGCTGAACGGCTACCCAAAAGTACAGGCATGGCAAGCCTCAGTCATGAAAACCGGGCTGGCAGAAGCCTCAGTGGCTGAAGACTTTGAAACCGCCTTCACAGACTTCTATCTGTCAGATCAGACCTGGCTGGGCAATCAGGACAAGTGCACACCGAGCAATAGCAGCGCCGATAACGCCTGCGCCAGTGGCACCTGCTGCTAAGCGATCTTTGCTATTAAAAGCAGCCACAAAAAACCACCTCAGTTGAGGTGGTTTTTCAGTAACGCCTTCAGACAACTCCTTGCCCTCAGTTAAAACAGTCCGGTTGTTCTTCCGGCTGGGCCTGCTTAAAAGCCGGTAGCCGGTTACAGTGTTTCCAGACCGATTCAATCAGCGGGTAAGCACTCATATCGCACTCAAAGCGTTTTGCGTTATACACCTGCGGAATCAGGCAGACATCCGCCAGCGTAACACAGTCACCAAAGCAAAATTTGCCGTTACAGTCGCTGGTCTGCAGGCTTTTTTCCAGTGCAGAGAATCCCACCTCAATCCAGTGACGGTACCATTTCATCTTATCTTCGTCGGATACATCCAGATCACTCTGCAGGTATTTCAGTACCCTCAGGTTATTCAGTGGATGCAGGTCAACGGCAATTTGCTGCGCCAGACTGCGGACCCGTGCCTTAGCCAGTGGATCAACCGGCAGTAATGGCATCTGTGGATAGACATCTTCCAGATACTCAATGATCGCCAGTGACTGGGTCAGCAGATGCTGATCCGTCTGCAGCGCCGGAACCAGCCCCTGAGGGTTAAGCGCCAGATATTCAGCCCCCTGTTGCTCACTTTGCAGCAGGTTCACCGGCAATTGCGCCCACTGCAGTTGCTTGTGGGCTAATACAATGCGCACCCGGTAAGCCGCCGAAGATCTGAAGTAACTGTAAAGTTCTAACATGCCTGCTCCTGATAACTGCCGGACGCCAGCGCACTGACGGTTGCAGCAATATGGGCAACAATTGTCGGCAAGTTAGTATCATTAAACCCCGACAGGTTTACCCGGCCATTACTGACAATATAGACGCCATACATCTGCTGCAGGTATTCAGTTTCCCGGACCGACAAGGGAAACAGTGCAAACATTCCCTGCCCTTCCTTTAAGAAACGCCAGTTTCGCTGGGGCACAGCCTTGCTCAGGGCAACATACAAAGCTTCTCGCACCCCACGTAACCGGGTATGAATCTCTTCCAGTTCACGCTGCCATATCGTCCGTAAATCTTCATCCTGCAAGATCCGCCGCACCAGCATGGCGCCGTGGGCTGGCGGGGTAAAATAATGCCGGGTCGCCAACTGCATCCACTGTTGCATCAGCGGTTGACGCAACGCTTCATTCTGCACCAGCGCCGCCACCATGCCGGTGCGGTCCCGGTACAGGCCAAAGTTCTTGGAACAGGTATAACACAGCAACAGCTCTGGCATTGCCCGGGCCATAATCCGCAAGCCAGAGGCATCCGCTTCCAGACCATTGCCCAGCCCGTGGTAGGCCATATCGACGATCGGTAGCAACTTTTGTTGCTGGCAGAACGCCGTCAACTCATGCCACTCATCATCAGATAAATCCAGCCCGGTTGGATTATGACAACTGGCCTGCAGTAATACCGCATCCCCGGGTTTAGCTGCCCGCAGCGAATCCAGCATGGAATCAAAGCCCTGTCGGCCCTGCTGCGGATCATAATACGCATAGGTCCCCTGCTCGGTACCGCTGGCTTCAGCAATAGGGCGGTGAACCTGCCAGGTACTGTCACTCAGCCACAGACAAACCTCAGGATTCATCTGCTTGAGTAATTCAAATGCCAGCCGCAGCGCACCCACCCCACCGGGGGTCTGGGCACAGGCCAGCCGGGTACTCAGCTGATCCGCTAACGGCTTACCCAGCGCCAGTTCAGCGATGGCTTCACAGAACGCCTGATCCCCCAGCGGGCCTATATAGGCTTTATCCGCCTCGGTATCCACCCGCCACTGTTCTGCCGCTTTAACCGCCCGGAACACTGGTGAACGGTTAAGGGAATCCCGGTAGACCCCAATGCCCAGATCCACCTTTTCAGTCCGGTCATCCTTACGGTAAGCCTGTAACAGGGCAAATATCGGATCTTCTTCAGCAACCGCGCCAGCAGGCTTCAGCAGCGGGCCGGTAACAGATTGATTCTGACCGTTACGGGTTAACATAACGGCTCACCTTCTGATCGATCTCACCAAAAATAGAATGGCCTTCAGCATCCTGCATATCAATCTGAATACGGTCACCGAACTTCATAAATTCAGTCACCGGCTTGCCCCCGGCAATGATTTCCAGCATCCGTACTTCTGCCAGACAGCAGGAACCGCTGGAGCGGTCATTATTAGACACCGTGCCTGAACCGATAATCGTACCGGCACTCAGCGGCCGGCTTTTCGCCGCATGGGCAATCAGCTGGCCGAAATCAAAGATCATATCCACGCCGGCATTAGGCTCACCCACTAATTCACCGTTGAGGATTGCCCGCAGCGGTAAATGCAGTTTGCCCGCCTGCCAGGCATCCCCCAGCATACCGGGTGTGACCGCCACCGGAGAAAACGCACTGGACGGTTTGGACTGATAAAAACCAAACCCTTTCGCCAGCTCACCGGGAATCAGGTTACGCAAAGAAACGTCATTCACCAGCATTACCAGCTGTATATGTTGCAAGGCCGCTTCCGGTGAAACGCCCATTGGTACATCGTCCAGCACCACGGCGACTTCCGCCTCAAAATCGATGCCCCAGGCTTCGTCCGCTACTTCGATATCGTCCCGCGGTCCGATGAATGCATCCGAGCCGCCCTGATACATCAGCGGATCAACCCAGAAGCTGTCAGGAATCTCAGCATTACGGGCTTTTCGTACCAGCTCCACATGGTTCACATAGGCCGAACCGTCGGCCCAGTGAAACGCCCGTGGTAACGGTGAATCACAGTTTTCAGGCTGAAAAGCTTCACCCTGTATGTCGCCGTTTTCCAGTGAGGTAAATACCCGTGCCAGTTGTGGTGCACACTCGCTCCAGTGATCCAGTGCTGACTGCAAAGTCACCGCAATTTCCGGTACGGCGATACAACGGTCCATCTGAGTATTAACCACCACCAGACGACCGTCGCGTCCACCCTTTAAAGATGCAAGTTTCATAGCTTATCCTGTTATTAATCCATTGGTACTGAAGCGTCATGCAGCCAGGCTGCATGTTTTGGTGCCCGCTTGGTCTGATCCCACTCTTCCAGCATCGCCGGGGCCACTTCGTACAGTTTTTCCAGCATGCCCGGCTTAGCCGTATTGGCAGCAATTTCCAGGCGGTGGCCGTTCGGGTCAAAGAAATAAATTGATTTAAAAATGGTGTGTTCTACCGGGCCGATAACCTCCAGTCCGGCATCCAGCACCTTCTGTTTTGCCGCCAGCAAGGCATCCATGTCTTCCACTTCAAAAGCAATATGCTGCACCCACGCCGGGGTGTTCGGATCTTTGCCCATCGGCGGCGAATTAGGTATTTCGAAAAATGCCAGAACATTGCCGTTACCCGCATCCATGAAAACATGCATGTACGGGTCCGGCGCCTTGGTAGAAGGCACTTCGTTTTCCGCAATGGCCAGCTGGAAATCCATGCCCAGTACCTGCTGATAAAAGGTCACGGTTTCCTTGGCGTTATTGCAGCGGTAAGCCACGTGGTGAATGCGCTGAATATTCATCTCAGGCTCCTTTCTGATCGGCTGCGGTACCGGACTGATCGATTACGCCGCGGGCCACCTGATCCCGTTCGATGGATTCGAACAGGGCCTTAAAGTTACCTTCGCCAAAACCGTCGTCCTGCTTGCGCTGAATAAACTCAAAAAATACCGGCCCGATAACCGTGTCAGAGAAGATCTGCAACAACAAGCGGGGCTCATCACCTTCTGTGCTGCCGTCAAGCAGAATTCCCCGGGCCTGTAATTCATCCACAGGTTCACCGTGGCCGGGCAAACGCTCTTCCAGCATGTCGTAATAGGTCGCCGGTGGCGGGGTCATAAAGGTAACCCCGCGGGCTTTCAGCTTGTCCCAGGCTTCCAGCAAGTTGTCGCAGGAAAAGGCAATGTGCTGAATACCTTCACCGTTATAAGCCATCAGAAACTCTTCAATCTGGCCACCCTGGGACGCTTCTTCATTCAGCGGAATACGGATACGTCCGTCCGGTGCGGTCATCGCTTTAGATAACAGACCGGTGTACTCACCCTTGATATCGAAGTAACGGATTTCACGGAAGTTAAAAATCTTTTCATAAAAACCGGCCCAGTAATCCATCCGGCCGCGGTAGACGTTATGGGTCAGGTGATCTATAACCTTAAAGCCACAACCTTCCGGATGGCGGTCAACACCGTCAATGTATTCAAAATCGATATCATAAATAGAACTGCCATCCTGATAGCGATCGATCAGATACAGCGGCGCACCGCCTATACCTTTAATGGCCGGTAAACGCAGTTCCATCGGTCCGGTGGGAATTTCCACCGGCTGCGCACCCAGCTGCAGGGCCCGGTGGTAAGCGTGGTGGGAGTTTTTCACCCGGAACGCCATACCACAGGCTGACGGACCATGCTCTTCCGCAAAATAATGGGCGTTACTGCCCGGCTCGTAGTTGATAATGAAGTTAATGTCACCCTGACGGAACAGGACCGCATCTTTTGACCGGTGACGGGCAATACAGGTAAAGCCCATCATCTCGAAAACCGGTTCCAGATGACCCCGTTCAGAGGCAGAAAACTCCACAAATTCAAAGCCATCCAGGCCCATAGGATTTTCAAAAAGATCGGTCATGTTATGCTCCTGCTGGTAACGGAACGAAAAACGACAGGTACGGCGACGCTGCGTTTTGCTCCGGATATAATTATTATTAGTTGAAACAGAGTGATCTGAATCAATAGTTGTTGATGCAACAATTATTGGTTGCGAGCGCAACTATTGTCAAGCCCTGACCCGGAAGAGCCTATGAAAAATACTCACGACACCCCTGATATCATTACGCTGGAAGACTTCATGCCTTACCGGTTATCAGTGTTGTCCAATAAAGTCAGTACCATCATCGCCGCGACCTATGAGGGGAAATTCGGTATCTCAGTCACTGAATGGCGCATCATGGCGGTACTGGGTGAATACCCGGATGCATCCGCGGATTTTGTCTCAGTCAAAACCCAGATTGAAAAGTCCATCATCAGCCGGGCAATCGCCAAGTTATTACAGCGCAAGCTGATCGAACGGGAATTCGACGCCGATGACCGTCGCCGTTCTGTGCTGAATCTGTCTGAGACCGGCCGTGATGTGTACCGGGAGATCGTGCCGGTATCCTTTGCCTACGAAGACAAATTACTGGAGTGTTTTAACGCAGAAGAACAGGAACAGTTCAGTACTCTGATCAGCCGCCTCTACAGCCACGCTGAACAAATCGAACAAAAATAGTGCTTCACTTGCATTTAAATTGCCTTTCACACCGGCATTCAGCCGGTGTAATTCTTCTTATCGGCCATGCAAGGCTGAATAAAAATTGTCAAAACGCGACCTGCTAAACCGTTGTAATTACACCCTCTTACGCCTTACTTAATCGTTTAATTAACTATATTAAACCTATTTGAAATTTATCCGGCCCCCGCCATCACTGAGAATCGTCTACCGGTTCAGTACTACACACGTCTGAACACTTTCAAGACCAACAAAAAATATTAGAGGTCGTTATGACGATAAAAACTACTATCAAGTCTTTGGTTGCTGCATGCACAACTGCAACGGTTTTATCACTGCCAATGGCTACTCAGGCCAATGCCGGTGATGATTTCATTCTGGCTCACGCCTACCCTGCCGATCACATTTTCCACATGGCTTCGGAAACCTTCATTGAAGAAATGAAGAGCAACAATTCAGAACTGGAAGTCAGCTACCACCCGGGCGGCGACCTGGGCGACTGGGCATCCATTTTTGAGCAAAGCATGGAAGGCGTAGTGCCGATGACCATGAGCTTTGGTGCATCTGAATATGATCCCCGCCTGGACCTTTCCTGGCTGGCCTACGTAGTTGATAACTGGGACGATGCCCGTAAAGTTTACGGTCCGAACGGTCAGATGACCGACGTCTATAACGAAATCCTCGGCGATCTGGATCTGGAAATTCTTGGTACCATTCCTACTGGTTTCGGCTCTCTGGCGGTCCGTAAAGGGGTTAACCGTGTGCCGACCAGCTTCCTGGAAGATGCTCAGGGCTTCAAAATGCGGGTGCCACCAGCACCGGTTGCCATTGAACGTTTCAAGAACTGGGGCTTCACTGCAGTTCCGATGCCGTTTGCTGAACTCTACACCGCTTTACAGTTAGGCACTGTTGATGGCCGCGCCTTCGGTCCGTCTGTAGAGATCTGGCAAATGCGTGACGTGCTGGAAAGTTACGTCCTGACCAAAGATTACTTCGAACACGCGTTCTGGGTAGTCAACAAGTCCTGGATGGACAGCCTGCCTGAAGCAGAACAGAAAAAGATCCGTGATGCGGCTGAAGTTACCATGACCAAGGTCTGGGCTGAAGCACAGAGCATTGATGAAGGTTTCCTGGCAAAAGTGCAGGAAAATGGCATCAACGTCGTCGAACTGTCGCCGGCTGAGCTGAAAAAAGCCAAGAGCATCATTTACGAGAAAGAATGGCCGTTCATGGAAGAGATTGTTGGCACCGAAATCATGAACAAGATGCGGGCGATCGCCGGTATCAACTGATCATGCACTTCTTGCCCCGGATCCGGGGCTTTTTTACACAGTCTCCGGGGCATATTTGCACCGGAGACGTAAATCAGCCGCGCCGCAATGCCTGATACCTCAGGATTGTCCGTCGCCCAACTGAACGGATCAGTGTTATGCAAACGCCCGAAATACTGTCGTCCGGCAATGAAACGCTGGCTACCCAGCCTGCCGGTCCCCAATCCTCCAGCCTCCTCAAAAAATGTTTAGTCCGTTTTGAAGCGCTTCTCAATCATATCTTCAGAACACTGATGCTCTTCGCCGGCCTGATGCTCGCCGTGCTGATGTTTGCTCAGGTAATTATGCGCTACGTCCTGGAATCACCTTTCACCGGTATTGAGGAAGCCTCCATTTTACTCGCCGTCTGGGTGTACTTTCTGGGCATGGGCTATGCCACCCGGCAACACGACCACATCCACGGCGGCATTCTGTCTCTGGTGGTTAAAGATCCCTATAAAACCCAGCTGTTCCGTCTCTTTGGCTCGCTGATCTGTATGCTGGCCGCCTGTGTTTTTGGCTACTTCGCCTGCAAATACGCGCTGAAAGAAATTGACCGTGGCCGCCTGAGCATCAACCTGCGCTGGCCCCGCGGCATCTGGAGCGCCAGCATGATTGTCGGATTTGCCATGATGGTAGGCTACTTCCTGCTTAACGCTATCGGCCAGATTCGTCAGCTGCGCACGATGAAAACCACCTGCCAGGAGTCACAGCAATGATTTTATTTCTACTGGCGATGCTGATTATCGTCGCCCTGATTCTGATTGAAATTCCGGTGGCCTTTGCCTTCGGTATTGGTGCAATGCTGTTTACCTTCAGCACCGGTAACGACATTTCGTTTCTGATTCCCCACGGTTTTAAAACCGCCAGTGGCTTTGCCCTGCTGGCCCTGCCCCTGTTTATTCTCGCTGGCCTGCTGATGGCTGAAGGGGGCATTTCAGAGCGGCTGTTAAACTTTGTTAACGCACTGGTTGGCCGGATCAAAGGCGGACTGGGTGCTGTCACCGTGCTGACCTGCGCCTTATTCGGCGCAATTTCAGGCAGTTCATCTGCAGCCATCGCCGCGGTTGGCCAGATCATGATTCCACGCATGGTGCGTGAAGGTTATCCGGAAGGTCATGCAACCGCGCTGGTTGCCTGTTCTTCGGTTCTGGCGCTGCTGATCCCTCCCAGCATCCCGATGATTATCTTTTCCATTACCGGTGGTTTGTCGGTGGGTGCAGCGTTTCTGTCGACGATTATTCCCGGCATTCTGCTTACCCTGATTTACTGTGCACTGAATATCTGGTTCCTGAAAGATAACCCGGATATCCAAACCTCCCCGGCAGTGCCTTTTAAAACCGCGGCCAAACAGGTAGCCGTTTCCGGTTACAAGGCCTTATTTGCCCTGCTCATGCCACTGATTATTCTTGGCGCAATTTACAGCGGCATTGCCACCCCAACGGAAGCCGCAGCCATAGCGGTTATTTATGCCATTCCGGTTGGCTTGCTGATCTACAAAGGCATGACCTTTCGCAGCCTGGGCAGTGTTACCATCCGTGCAGTCACCATGACCGGCTCGATCATGGCGGTACTGTTCTTCCTGTTCATCATGAGCCGGGCGATGATCCTTGAGCAAATCCCGAAAGAACTGGCTGAAGCCCTGCTGCAAATCTCAGAAAACAAGTATGTGATTCTGTTGCTGATTAACCTGTTATTGCTGCTGATCGGTATGATTGTGGATGATATTTCCGGCAGCGTGCTGGCGGCGATAATCTTCCTGCCGGTAGTTAACGCGCTGGGCATCGATCCGATTCATTTTGCCGCCATTGTCGGGGTAAACCTTGGGTTGGGTAACGTCTCCCCACCCTGTGCGCCCATGCTGTATATGGCTGGCGGGGTCAGTAAACTCTCACTGGACAGGTACCTGACACCCACGCTGAAGTTCCTGTGTCTGGGCCACTTACCCATGGTTCTGCTGGTCACCTTTATACCGGAACTGTCACTGTTTTTACCCAAACTGCTACTGGGTTACTAAACTTTATTAAACGCACCGGTATCCGGCACTGTACACTGCCGGATACCGGCTGACAGGCAACCGACCCTGTGGTTATCAGATCCGGCTGCTACAACAAACAATCAACAGGAGACTGGGATTACTTTGAATAAACATGTCATTGGTCAGTTAAGCGATGTGGATCTTCGTCTCCTGCGAATCTTCCGGGTCATTGTGGAAGCAGGCGGATTTTCCGCCGCTGAAGTGGTGCTGAACATCAGCAGTGCTGCCATCAGCGTGGCGGTTTCCGATCTGGAAACCCGGCTGGGATTTCGCCTTTGTCAGCGGGGCCGTTCCGGTTTCTCCCTGACAGAAGAAGGCCGGGAGATTTATGAATATATCCTGCAACTGTTCTCTTCCATTGAAGACTTCAAAACCCAGATCAACGGTTTGCACACCCAGCTCAAGGGTGAGCTGAATATCGGCATTACCGACACACTGGTGAGCATGCCAAAGATGACCATTACCAACAGCCTGGCGTTACTGAAAGATCAGGGGCCGGATGTGGTGATTAATATCTGGATGATGCCGCCAAATGATGTGGAACTGGGTATTCTCAAAGGCCGATTGCATGTGGGGATTATGCCCACGACAAAGCAAATCAGCGGACTGGAATACCACGATCTCTATAGCGAACGTTCACAACTGTACTGTGAAGCCAGCCACCCACTTTTTCGTAGCGAAGATAATGCTCAGGTTGATCAGTGGCCTGCCGTGCTGCCTGCCTATGTACAGAGTGCCGAGATCAAAACCCACCAGCAATGTCTCAGCACCGAAGCGGCAGCGACCGCCACTGACCGGGAAGGGATCGCCTTTTTGATTTTAACCGGACGCTATATTGGCTATCTGCCGGACCATTTTGCCCAGCCCTGGGTAAACGAAGGCCGCCTGCACGCAATTGAACCACAAACATATTTTTACGATACCCGATTTTCGTACGTTACCCGCAAAAGCACGCCGAAGAATCTGGTGCTGAAAGCGTTTCTGCAACACATGGCAGCACAGGCAGACCAGACAGCACCGTCCAGCGGAT
Source organism: Aliamphritea spongicola (assembly GCF_017051665.1). Taxonomy (NCBI): domain Bacteria; kingdom Pseudomonadati; phylum Pseudomonadota; class Gammaproteobacteria; order Oceanospirillales; family Oceanospirillaceae; genus Aliamphritea; species Aliamphritea spongicola. The sequence continues at coordinate 271,595 of NZ_JAFIDL010000003.1, read as the reverse complement.
AAAAAAACGGCACCTCTGCCGCACAGAGATGCCGTTAAATAATCAGAATAAGGAGTTACTTTATTCTGCTGCACAGTTTACGACTCACTCTAAAGTCGATAAATCATCATTTTTTAAAGTAAAGATTACATAATCAGTACGTATTTAAATCTTCACACCGCCTCTGGGAATTTTGCCGGCAATAACCCCAAATCCATGGCCTGATGCACCAGTGCCATCAGGTCCAGCCGGGTCAGGGCAGTCATATGCGCAAGGTCATCCAACAGGAAATATTCCGGCTGCATAATATCAATCCGGTAGGGTGTTCTCAGAACCTGTAAAGGCTCAAGAGGGCTAATCTGTGCTTCGTGGCTGAAGGCATAACGGGTTTCACCGGGAGAAGAAAGGATACCGCCACCGATGACCCGGAAACTGTCACCGTGACGCACCAGACCAAACTCCACGGTAAACCAGTACAACCGGGCCAGATAAACCCTTTCCTGAGGGGTTGCCGAGACCCCCAGCTTGCCGTAGTGGGCGGTAAAGTCGGCAAAATGCCGGTTGGTCAGCATCGCACAGTGGCCAAAGATCTCATGGAAAATATCCGGCTCTTTAATGTAATCCAGATCCTTACGGGAACGGATAAAGGTCGCCACCGGAAAACGCCGCTGGGAAAGCAACTCAAAGAAACGGTCGAAGCCAATCAGCGCCGGCACAGCGGCCGTCTTCCACCCGGTTGCAGGCTCCAGCACCCGATCCACTTCGCGAAGCTGCGGTATTCGGTCATCCGGCAGATCCAGCAATTCCAGGCCGGATAAAAACTCATCGCAGGCAGCGTCCTGAATACAGGCCATCTGCCGGGTAATCAGTGTCTTCCAGATGGCATTCTCAGCATCACTGTAATCAATGTTGCCGGCGCTATCCGGTTGTCTGGCGATATATTCCGTTTGCTGCTTCATAGATTGCCCCGTTGTCTCATCGGCCTTCACCTGCTGATTTAAGTATAGACAGGTAAAACCCTTCGATTACTCATCCGGAGGTTAACCGGCGGCGAACAGCAGGCTTATCCCGGCTCCGCTCCGGCAGCAGAATGCTGCCCAGAAACCCCGCCAGCGCTTCACAGAATGACAGTTTTTCCACACAGGTATCCTGATCCAGCGGGGCCAGCAATGCCATCACCCCGACAGCTGCGCCCTTAACATTTAACAGGGGCACCGCCAACATGCACATTTCACAGTTAAAGTGTGCCTTAAGGCCGCCAATCACCAGCGGGTCTTCCGCAGACAACGGACCTTCCAGGGTTTCTGCCGATAAATAAACACGGGACAGCAAGCTGTCCAGCTGCAAAGGAATAATTGTTTCAAGGTATTGCGCGGCCCGTAATCCGGGAAAGTGCCCCGCCGCTAACGACAGATTCTGTTCGTCACGGGCCAGATAGATCATCACCCCGTCACACTGCACCAGCCGCTGTAATTCACTGCAGACATAACCGGCCCGGGCCTTACTGTCCGGATAGGCGGTGGTGCGTTTCAGCAATCCGAACAGATCATCAAAACTGTGCTGCATTTCATCCATTACGTGGTGCAGATCATCCACTTCCGCGATGCCTGTATCAGTAAAACTGTTGTTAAATTTAAAACGCTTAATTTCCCGACCATGCTCAATCAGATCCACCAGTGGCAACGCCAGCCGCCGGGTCATCAGCCAGGTTAACGGCAATGCAATCAGCAACAGGGCCAGAATGATCACCCCGCCTTCTTTACGAATCCGGTAAGCTTCCGCCAGTAAATCATTCTCCGGTGTCAGTAACAGCAGCTGAAACTCAGCCTCGGGAATGGGCGTCAGGGTCTTCAGCTGCCCCTGCCAGGTGTCCCCCTGAAAACTGACACTGAAGGTTTTATCGGTACCGTCCGGTAAATGGCTGACCTGACTCATCAGCGGATGCTGCAAATCTGCCAGTGTCTTCAGTTGTACCTCGTTATCCGTGGCACTACTGATCAGATTATCTGACCGGTTATAGGCCAGCACCCGCTGCTGATTATCCAGAATCAGCAAATGACTGTTAGGGCTGATCCGCTGCTGCTGTACCGATTTGGCCAGCATATCCAGGGAAATATCACCGGCGATTACCGCCGCATCCACGGTATTAATCTGTGTGTAGGTGACCCCCACCTTACGGATAAAAAAGTACAGGTAAGGGTCCGTCAGTTTACCTTCTCCCCGCCCGTCCACGGCCAGCTTAAACCAGCCGCGCTTGCGGGGATCGTATTCTGTAGGTAAATATTCTGACGGCCCGAGTGGCACCAGATTCTCATCAAAAAACAGCCGCTGAATACGGCGAGGGCTGCGGGCAAAACGAATGTTATCCACGGCGTAGACAGCTTGTCTGGGGGCACTGAACACATCCCGCATATGGTCATCATTCATCACCCGGACAATGAAGAAATCGCCGTTAGCATAACCTACTTCAAGGGCGGTCAGTTCCGGACGGTTTTCCAGTGCCGCGGCCAGCAAAGGCAGGCTGCGTAACCGGGCAGAAATATTATTGGCAGTGGTAAGTTTGGTTTGCAGCAGTAAATTAACTGTCTGGGCAACCGGTGCATAGCTGCGTTGAAACTCAAGTTCCACATTGAGTCTGAGCTGCTCAAGGTAGTCCCCCGAGGCACTGTTAATTAACTGACGGGTCTGGTGATAATTATAAATCCCCAGGCTGCCCCCCAGTATCAGCACCAGTAATACAGCCAGCGTGGATATATGCAAATGTATAGGACAGCGTCGCAGCCTGTGCCAGGAATTCATGTAGGTGCTCCCGTGCGGTGAAATCCTTTCATTGAAGATCACAGCCCGACATTCCCAGCGCACAGATCTCTTCCCTTTATTTTTGTCCGTAAAACTGACTGCCAGAGCCTCCCCGGCCAACCGGCAAACAACGGTTCTTGTCACGTATTTTTTACGTGCAAATTAAAGGTAGTCCAAAATCTGAGTTTTTCTGTCAGGTATTGCCCAAAATGAGGCCAGATAGCCGGATTCAAAACCCGGCAAAACGCCGATAAACTATTATCCGGCTAACATCTGTGAAGAATGCCCGGCAGCACAAACAAAGGTAACGGTATAACTGTTCAGGAAGAAGAAGGGGAAGAGGCAGAATCAGCAACCAGCTTCTCGTGATCAGCATGTTCCAGACAATTCGCAGCAAACCCCGCCAGCGCCTCTACAAATGCCCGCTGCTGATCCCGGCTGTCACTGTGTTTTTCCAGCAATACCAGCACCCCACGGATATGACCGGAAATCAGAGGGACCGTAGTTAAACGCAGCTCATCCGTAAACTGGTTGGACAACGCACCGAATACCAGCGGATCTTCGGTGCGTAAATCAGCACACTGGCTGCTGCGCATCTCAACCGTCCGGGCAATGACCGAATCCAGTACCAGAGGAATCTGTACCGGCAGGTTGGCCGCACTGGGAATAGTTTTATAGCCGGTGCCAGCCAGATACATATGCTGCTTATCCCGGGGGCGGTACAGCAACACACCTTCATAACCGGTAATCTGCTGTAAGTCTTTGGTTAACAGCTCCGTCAGCCCTTCCGGATTTCGCTGCCGGTTAAGTTGTTCTAACTGGCGAATGAAGACACGCAGTGTTTGCTGCATCACGCCCATGGCGGTGGCCAGCTCAACAATTTCCTTAATCCGGGAGCGGTTTTCGATCTGATACCCCAGATGAAAACGCTGAATTTCCTGGCTTTGCCAGACCAGCCGCTGTAATGCCAGCGTTACCCGGCGGGCAATCCACCAGGTCAGCGGCAAAAACATTAACAGCAGCACAAACGCAATCAGCGTACTGTTGCGGCGGATATCATAGGCTTCAGCCAATAACTCCTGCTCAGGTGTCAGTAATAGTAGCTGAAACTGTGCCTGGGGAATCGGTACCAGTAATTTCAGAGAACCCTGCCAGGTCTGATCCTGGTAGGTCAGCTCAAACTGTTTCTCTGAGCCGTCCAGCCGGGAGGCTGCCAGCTCCAGCAAAGGCTGTTGTAAATCATTGATATGTAACAGCCTGACCCGTTCATCGGTGGCACTGTACACAGGGTCCGGCCGCCGGTTATAGGCAAGCACACCGCGGGTTTTATCCAGAATAAGTAAATGGCTGCCAGGGGTGATTTTCTGTTCCTGAACCGAGGCACTCAGTACATCCAGCGCGATATCCCCGGCCACAACCGCATTACCATCCGGGCTGGACTGGGAATACGTCACGCCTACTTTGCGGATAAAGAAATACAGATACGGCTCAGTCAGACGCCCTTCTGCATCCGCATCAGCCGCCTGTGTATACCAGTCCCGCTGCCGTGGGTCATATTGCGTGGGCATCAGCTGTGTACTGCCCACCTGCACAGAATCCGCGTTAAGAAACACCCTTTCAATGCCCCGGTCGACGTTATCAAACTGAATATTATCCACCAGAAAAGCAGCATCCTGCGGAGCATCAAATACTTGCCGCATATGCTGATCATTAATCACCCGGACAATGAAGTAATCACCATTTTGATAAGCCACTTCCAGCGCTGCCAGTTCCGGCTGGTCCTGCAGGGCGGTAATCAGTAAGGGCAACTGCACCATACGCTGTTCAAACGTAGTGGCACTGACAAGCGGTGTTTTGGTAAGCAAGTGAACGGTTTGTGCAATGGGGGCGTAGCTACGCTGAAAATCCAGCTCGATTTTCTGGCGGGACTCTTCAAACACATCGCTGGCGGCACTGCGGATTAACTGGCTTGCCTGATAGTAATTGTAGAAGGTCAGTACACCGCCCAGGCAGAACACCAGAAACAGCGCAAAAGTAGAAATATGGATGTGCAGCGGATAACTCTTAAAGCGATTCCAACGTTCCATATTCCTCCTCCGGGAATCCCTGCATATTGACGACTGCCTGTCGTGCCGGCGTTTCAAACCGCATACGGGCTTTATTTACACAGGCCCGGTACGCCACACTTAAGAATTTATTTTTTAACAGTTTTTTATAAAATCCGTGCCACTTTATTATAAAGTTGCGTGCCACAAGCTACGATGAAAAGTCACCGTAATCGACTATTTCCCCTCTCATTTTGGGAGGTCTGTAAAGATCAGCAAAAAGGCCGCACCGGCAACAGGCGCCAGCGTGGCCACTCCTGTGGAAAAATCTTATAGTGACGTTGCCCCTTCGCGGAAACTTTCCGCTACCTCGGCCACCTCTTCAGGCTTACTCAGGGGTAACGAACAGCGGTCAGGATTACAGATAAACATACTTGCGTCACCCAGTTGTGGATAACGGCCTGGCTTTTCAAAATGCAGCAGCTTGCGGGGATGATACGCATCAATACCTGCTGCATATAACTTTTGCGCCGCTTCATTGGCATTTTCCGCTACCACAGAAAACTCCACATACGCAGCGGTCAGCTGTTCAAGCGCCAGCCCGGTACGCCCGGTGATCCGGCCTTCACGGGCCAGGATCGACGGTGCTGCAACGGCCCGCAGGGTTTCCTCTGCAACCGTCTCAAACCGTGGCAGCTTGCTCATAATAAACAGATCATAGAAGAAACTGGCGGCATGGGCGTTATCTTCCAGCGGTTTACGGGGTGGAATCAGGCTGGCTGTCGAATCAGGTACCGTGCCGTAAAAACCTTTATTGGTCTCATCCAGCAAGGTAGCTAATGTGCCGTCAGCAACGGCAACGGCCGCCTCAAGCCACTGTTCTTCTCCGGTGGCGCTGTAAAGTGCCAGCAACGCCCGTCCCATACTCGCCTGCGCCCGCAGGAAAGGTCTGGCTTCTTCGGTATGCGGATGCACCCGCTGGTCGTCAGCCATGGCCTGATTTTCCCGGGACTGCAACAACCAGCCCTCCGGCTGCTGGCGGTCCTGTAAAATAAAGCTTGCAGTTGATATGGCTTTTTTCAGATACTCCGGATTATCAAAAGCCTGGGCAGCCAATACATAGGCCCGGATCACCTCACCGTTTTTATCGGTATAAATAGCATGATCAATCGGCGGAATACCGTAAGCCAGACGTTTTTCGGCTGTATCCAGCAGCCAGTAATCCTGCGGCCACCAGTCTGACGGCAAGCCTTCCGGCTCATCTTTCTGATTCGCGTAATAGCCGTTGCTGCTATCCAGCATCCAGTCATTCAGGTACATATCCACATTGCGCATACCATCGCGAAACGCTTCATCACCGGTAATGCGGTAAGCTTCCGCAAATGCGGTAATCGCATTTACCTGATTACTGATCCGTTTTTCAGGAATGGCCATCAGCTTGCTGAAACGGGCCGGAACGCCCTGACTGCCTTCAACAATTTTCTTGATATAAGCACCGCCCCAGACCGGGTCCAGTGTCTCCAGGAAACCTCGGCTGGTTGCCAGCGCCAGATCCCGTAAACTCTGGTTGTCATACAGGTGTGCCCGAAAATACAGATGCTCCAGACGGGGTCCGTCAATTTCAGTATTCAGCCCCCAGCGGGACCAGCCATACCCATCATTCAGCGCCCGGTCCAGCTGTAAACGTACCTGATCACGGATCTTGGTCAGCTCGGTTTCCACCGGTTCAGGGGCAGCTGCATAAGGGGAATTCGGATCCGGCTTTAAAGTACCGGCCGACTGCTTTTCAACAAGGTCATTTAAAATAGGGATAAAATTACGGGGTAAACGGTTACCAGCCATTGCGAACACCTGGGTGGCGTCCGGTTGCATAAAGGCCGTTGCCGGCCAGGCCCAGTCGGAATAACGCTCGCCGATGTCCGGTCGTGCCTGAGCATCCACCGCAATGGCGACAAAGTGTTTGTTCACCACATCAACCACATCAGGGTTGGTGTAGGTTATCCGCTCCATACGGTTACAGGCGGTGCAACCTTCCATGCCAACGTTAACCAGTATCAGCTTGTTTTCAGAACGGGCTTTATCAAAGGAGGTTTTATCCCAGGGTTGCCAGTCAATACCGCCTTCCTGACCAAAACTTGCTGCCTGAGCTGCTATGCCTGCCAGCATCACAACTGTTCCCAGCAACCACCGATATCCGTGTTGTTTCACCCTCATGACCTTGCCCTCCCGAAAATTAGAGAATGCCGGTCAGTCTGGCGACGGCTTAACTGCCAGCTGCCGGCATGCCTCGCTATTCAATACTGACAGAAACTACAGCTTAGCCGGTCAATTACAGCACGCCAGCCTGAAATAAAAATGAAAACACCGGGCTACAGAGCGCCGTCCGTATCCCCGGGCTCACTTGCATGCGAATGTAATTCAGGCGACTATGATTCCGGCAACTGTTATTCACTTTACGGATAAATATCTAATACCAACAATCACTTAAACCGGGAAATAACCATGCGCCGCAGCTTCAGTGAACGGGCCGCCTGTATTGAGGATTTAAAACAACTGGCGCGGCGCCGTATTCCGAAATTTGCCTATGAATATCTGGTCAACGGCTGTAACAGCAACTGCGCTGTTAACAGTAACCGGCAGGCGCTGGACGCACTGCATCTGTTCCCCCGATACCTCACAGATTGTCCCGAGTCCTCTCTGCAATGCGAACTGATGGGGCAAACCTATGCAGCACCGTTCGGCGTTGCACCGGTGGGGCTGAGCGGGCTCATCTGGCCCGGAGCCTCCGCCAGTCAGGCCCGGGTAGCCCATCAGGCCAACATCCCTTTTGTGCTCAGCTCACTGGCCAGTATTTCTATTGAACAGGCCGCAGAACTGGCACAGGAAAACTTCTGGTTTCAGTTCTACCCGCCGACCGTTAAGGAGATCAGCACAGACCTGATGGCACGGGCCTGGAACAGCGGCTGCAGGCATCTGGTGGTCACCATTGATGTTCCTTCCGCCGGTTACCGGCCGGCAGACATCCGGAATGGCTTATCGGTGCCGCCAAAAATATCCGCCAGAAATATCTGGCAAAGCATCTGCAGACCCGCCTGGAGCCTGGCAACCGTCCGTCACGGCATACCTCAGTTTGCCAGTATGCAGCCGTATATCCCGGCAGATGCTGACCTGGGAAATGTCGCTCACTATATCCGTAATACCCTGAAAAAAGTGGTGGATATGAGCACGCTTGCGAGCATCCGTAAGCAGTGGCAAGGTAAGCTGATTGTTAAAGGAATTCTGACGGCGGAGGATGCCAAACGGGCCATCGCTGCCGAGGCCGACGGGCTGATAATATCCAACCATGGCGGCCGCCAGCTGGATGCGGCGGTTCCCAGCTTGCAAGCCCTGAAGAGCATTCGCAGCAGCATCAGCCGGGATACGGCACTGATGGTGGATGGCGGTGTGGAAAGCGGCGTGGACATTGCCCGTTATCTGGCCTGCGGTGCTGATGCGGTCTTCGCCGGCCGGGCATTTATGTACGGCGTGGCAGGCTTAGGAAATGACGGTGCAGATTACACCGCAGCGCTTTTGCGCCGTGAACTGCAGCAGGTAATGGAACAGCTACGCTGCCCGACAATTGCCGATCTGCCCAGGTTTCTTAAATAGCCGCCAGACATAAAAAAGGCCCCTTTGTGGTCGTCACACAAAAGGGCCTTTATTCACCTCGGCTGAGATCCTGCTCCGGTTAACACGACCAGACGTGTTACGTTTTCTTCAGCAAGCGTAAGCCATTGGCGACCACCAACAGGCTGGCACCGACGTCAGCAAAAACCGCCATCCACATAGTACCCAGCCCGATCATGGTCAGCACCAGAAAAACCCCTTTAATGCCCAACGCCAACATAATGTTCTGCGCCAGTATATTGCGAGTTCCCTGGGATAACCGCACAAAGGTAGGTATCTTGCGCAGGTCATCGTCCATCAGAGCGACATCAGCGGTTTCAATGGCGGTATCCGTGCCCATCGCCCCCATGGCGAAACCGATTTCCGCCTGCGCCAGTGCCGGTGCATCGTTAATGCCATCCCCCACCATGCCAACCGGCCCCTCGGCAGAGAACTGTTTAACCGCCGTCAGTTTATCTTCAGGCAACTGGTTGCCCCGGGCTTCATCAATGCCCACCTGAGCAGCAATCGCCCCGGCAGTATGAGAGTTATCACCGGTCAGCATAGCGGTTTTTACCCCCAGAGCATGCAATTCAGCAATGGCCTGCTGGCTGGATTCCTTTACGGTATCAGCCACCGCAAACAGCCCCAGAACCCGGCTCTGATCCGCCAGCATCACCACGGTTTTACCCTGCTGTTCCAGTTCATTCAGACGCAACGTTAAGTCAGCACAGTTAAGTTGCAGCTCATCAATCAGACGCTGATTACCAAGATGATACAGTTCACCATCAATGGTGCCCTGTACGCCCCGGCCCGGAACTGCAGCAAAGTCTGTGACCGGCATATGCTGTTCAGGCATGTCAGCATCACTGGCAATCGCCACGGAGACCGGATGGTCTGAACGGCCCGCCAGGCTGGCCGCCAGCAAACGGATCTGCTGCGCAGGCACCGGCGTATTCCAGGCCTGGAAATCAGTCAGAACAGGTTTTCCGTGAGTAATCGTGCCGGTCTTATCCAGCGCCAACCATTTCAGCAAGCGGCCCTGTTCCAGATACACACCGCCCTTAATCAGAATTCCCTGACGGGCTGCCGCAGCCAGACCACTGACAATGGTTACCGGTGTGGAAATCACCAGCGCACAGGGGCAGGCAATCACCAGCAGTACCAGCGCTTTGTAAATCCAGTCCTGCCACCCGCCCCCCAGAAATAAAGGCGGCAATACAGCGACAGCAAAAGCAGCAATGAACACCAGAGGTGTGTAGATTTTTGCGAACTTATCCACGAAACGCTGCGTCGGTGCTTTACTCCCCTGCGCCTCTTCAACGGCATGAATAATACGAGCCAGAGTCGTCTGACCCGCCGCCGCAGTCACCTTATATTCAAAGGAACCTGATTCGTTAATCGTGCCGGCAAAAACCCCGTCACCCACGGCTTTATCCACCGGCAGACTTTCCCCGGTAATCGGTGCCTGATTAACGCTGGATGCGCCGGCCACCAGCTCGCCATCCAAACCGATACGCTCACCGGGCTTTACTCTTACCACATCGCCGATGACAACGGCTTTGGCATCCACTTCCATCCAGCTGCCGTCCGCCTGCCGGACTGTGACCCGTTCCGGTGTCAGCTCCATTAAACCGGCAATAGCATTACGGGCCCGGTCCAAGGATTTCGCTTCGATCAGCTCAGCAATGGTAAACAGCACCATCACCATGGCCGCTTCCGGCCACTCGCCCAAAATCGCCGCACCGGTCACCGCAATGCTCATCAGGGCATTGATGTTCATATTGCCGTTCTTCAGGGCAACCCAGCCTTTTTTGTAGGTTGTGCCGCCGCACATAACAATTGCCGTCAGTGCCAGCGCCGCAGCGGTCCATTCCGGTAACAGTGTGCTTTCAAACCAGCCGACCGCTTCAGACGTCACCGCCAGAACGCCGGCAGTCATCAGCGGCCACCAGGGCTTTGCTTCCTCCTGAACCGCCGCCAGCTCACCACTGGCGTCCGGTAACTCCGGATCGAAATCCAGCGAACGGACCGCAGCCAGCACCTCATCAAGGCTCTCTTCGGTATGCACCACGGTCAGTATCCGTTGCATAAGATTGAATTCCATGTGGCTGACACAATCCATCGCCCCCAGCTTTTTACGGATCATGCCTTCTTCTGTCGGGCAGTCCATCTGCATAATGCGCATGGACGTCTGAACGCCACCCTCCACTGTCACCTGACCTCCAACACCGGTCAGGCCAGCTACAGGGGCACTGCAGCATCCGCTCGCGGCCTGTTCTTCGGCCACAGCAGGCTCTGCCACCACACAGCAGCCTGAAGAGGTATTCTGCTTTTTTACGTCAGCATCTTGGACGATATTCAATGTATTCTGATCGCAGCAATTCGCCATAGCGATTCTCCGGCACTTAACTTATGCTTGCATTAAACACCCTGAAGTCACTTCAGGGTCAACACACTGGAATCGAAAAAATGAAAATCGGTGAACTGGCCAGAGAAACCGGCTGTACTGTTGAAACCATCCGTTACTATGAAAAGGTTGGCCTGCTGCCAAAAGCCATGCGCAGCCAGGAAAATAACTATCGCTATTACAGCCAGAAACATCTGGAACTGCTGCTGTTCATCCGCCGCTGCCGCGCGCTGGCAATGACCCATGAAGAGATTCAGCAACTGCTGCAGGCCAGGGAAGAACCGGATAACAGCTGCATCAGCATTAATGAATTAATTGCCGAGCATCTGGAACACGTCCGTGCCCGGATAGAAGAATTACAGGCACTGGAATCTCAGCTGGAAATACTCGGCAGTCAGTGTCAGTCCGTACATGCTGCCCGTGACTGCGGCATTCTGAAAAAACTGGATGAAGCCGATAACAACGACTGGCAAACGCCGAAAGCCAGTAACAGCCATGTTGAAGGCAGCCGCTGTCATCATAAAAAACACTGACCGGTGACGCGTTCACGCAAGCCGGCGGATAACGGATATCTATACTGTTAATTCCGCCGTAACATAAAACAGGAGGTCCTCCTATGGCCGGAGGCTGGGCAAAAGACGGAGCCGTTCAGGATCAGATTGATGCCAGCGTTGAAGACGCCGTGGCCCACGCACGTCAGCAGCTGCATCAGGGCGAAAGTCTGGAATACTGTGAAGAATGTGATGCAAAGATTCCCGAAGCCCGCCGCAAAGCGGTGCCGGGGGTACATCTGTGCATCAAATGCCAGAGTGAATATGATAAACAACAGGCCAGCACAGCCGGCTACAACCGCCGTGGCAGTAAGGACAGTCAGTTACGCTGATCAACCGGATATCAGGGATGTAAGATGAGCACGATACACACACAGTATTATGAGACACCGCTGGGCGAGCTGATTATCGGTGCCTACGAAGGACAACTATGCCTGTGTGACTGGCGTTACCGGCGGATGCGCGACCAGGTGGATAAGCGCCTGCAGAAATTCCTGAACACAGAATACCGGCAACAGACTGACCCGGTCATTGATCAGACTGTTGCTCAGCTGGATGCCTACCTCAGCGGGCAGCGCCAACAATTCGATCTGCCCCTGCTGCTGGCCGGCTCAGACTTTCAGCAACAGGTGTGGCAGGCACTGATCAACATCCCTTACGGCACCACCTACAGCTACCTGCAACTGTCTGAACAACTGGGTAACCCCAAGGCCATCCGTGCAGTGGCCAGTGCCAACGGCGCCAATGCGATATCTATTATCGTCCCCTGCCACCGTATTATCGGCAGCGACGGTTCCCTTACCGGCTATGCCGGCGGCCTCCCTGCCAAGGAAAAGCTTTTAAAGCTGGAAGGGGCTGAACTGCCCGGCCGAACGCTGGAACTGTTCTGATACAGCCTGCCGGGCTGATATAAAATCAGCGCCAGGTCAGGGTAACATCCGCTTTACTGCACAGATGCTGAAAGTGCCGGTCAATCACCGCAACCACTTCTTCCAGGTTAGCCTCTGAATCCGCTTCGCAATGCATTGCTAAGGTGCCAGCAGCCGACGTCATCCGGCAACGACCTATGCTGAAATTAACTTCTCCGGCCAGGCCGGACTCGTCACAGCTGGCCGGCACTTTCTGACTGAAATGCAGACACAACCTGCGCAGATAACGGCTGGCAGATGCCTCAGTTAAAGGCACTTCTGTCTGTTTAGTGATCAGACTCATTTGCATACTCCTCTTTAATGATTTATCCGCAGGGCCGGTCCGCCAGCACCAGCGTATGTCCCCGGGAACAACGTTCTATCCGCCCTTCCACCTGATAGGCCTGGCGCAGATAATCCGGCGTTAAAACATCCTGCGGGGAGCCAAACCGGGTGGTGCCGTCCGGCAAAAGAATCAGCAAATAATCACAGAATCTCAGGGTGAGATTCAGGTCATGGCTGGCAACCAGCGCCACCGATTGTCGCTGTCTTGTTTCATCACGCACCGCCTGTAAGACACTTAACTGCCAGTGCAGATCTAGTGCACTGGTTGGCTCATCCAGTAACAGCAAGGGAGCCTGGCGCACCAGTACCTGTGCCAGCCCGACCATCTGACGCTGACCGCCGGATAATTCCTGCATCTTCCGTAATGCCAGCCCGTTGATCCCCAGCTGGGTAAAGACAGTTTCAATCCGCTGTTCGATCTCTCCGGTCGGTAAACCACCCCAAGTGGCCCGACAGGCACTGAACACCAGTTCATACGCCACCAAAGTAGTCGGCTGCGGCAGGGTCTGGGGCAAATAGCCAACCGTCTGCATCCGCTCACGGTTCGTCAGCCCACTCAGTTCCCGCTGTTCAAAACAGATTCTGCCGGAATATTTCAGCAACCCGGCCAGCGCCTTCATCAGGGTTGATTTGCCTACCCCGTTTGGCCCGATAACTGCCACCAGATCACCGGGGCTGATACTGTCCAGGCTAATATCGCCAAACAGAGGCGCGCCCCCATAGCCCAGTTGCAGCCCTTCAAATGTTAAACTCATGTAATTCCCGCCCGGCCACGCTGAAAAATTAAACCGATAAACAATGGCACCCCGACCAGCGCGGTTACCAGCCCGACCGGCAGAATGATCCCGGGCAAGAGGGTTTTACTCGCCAGCGACGCCAGTGACAGCAGCAACGCACCGGCAATGGCACTGCCGGGTAGGAAGAAACGGTGATCTTCACCCAGCAGCATCCGCGCAATGTGCGGACCAACCAGCCCTATAAAGCCGATCTCACCGACGAATGCCAGTGCAACCGCCGTCAGCAGGCTGACCCTTAACAGCACCAGCAAACGTAAGCGCTCAACATGAATGCCCTGACTGCGGGCCTGCTCCTCACCGCTGCGTAATGCGGTCAGTGCCCAGACCTGCCGGACACTGCCCACCAGACACACCGCCAGCACAATGCTGACAATCAACACCTTATCCATCGTGGCACGGGCAAGGCTGCCCATCGTCCAGAAGATAATCTGCTGCAGCGCGGTGGCATCGGCAATAAATTGCAATACTCCCACCGCCGCATTCAGGCCAAACATCAGAGCGATACCGAACAGTAATAAGGTATGAATACTGGCACCCAGCATGCGGGATAATTGCAGAATCAATAACGATGCCAGACAGGCACAGACAAACGCCGCTGCCGGCAGTAAGAGGTTATAACTGATATTCAGCCAGCTGAAATCCAGCACGATGACTAGCGAGGCTCCCAGCGTCGCCGCTGCCCCGACCCCCAGTGTAAAGGGGCTGGCAAGCGGGTTATTCAGTGCGGTCTGCACCTCTGCACCGCTGAGCCCCAGACAGGCCCCCACCACCAGCGCCATCAGGCCAAATGGCAAACGGATATCCCAGATGATGACATATTGTGCAGCACTCAGCCCGGCGGGATTCAGCAGCCCTTCCAGTACCTGCCAGGCGCTGAGGCCAGCAGGTCCGGATGCCAGATCCAGCAGCAGACTGGCACCGGTCATCAACACCATCAGCAGCAGAATTATCTGCCGCCGCAGTACAAAGCCCTTATACGCCCGTGCCAGTGTTGTCGGCACTGAGTCTGGCGCAGCAACCTCTGCCTTAGTCACCACGGCTGCTCACCTGATGCGCCTGTTCAGCAGTCAGCTTCACCCAGTAAGTGCCTTCTAACGGTACCGGCTGAAACCGCTCAAACAGTGTCTGTAAGGTCTGATCCGGATTCAGGTCAGCAAACGCCTGCGGATACATCCATTTGGCAAACACCTGTACTGCTGCCACATTCAGCGGTGAATTATAAAAATGATGCCAGATCGCATACGCCTCACCACGCTGTATGGTCGTAAGCCCCGTCAGTGCTGCAGCACCGGTTCGCTCCCCAGTCAGCCCCAGAGCCCGGCGGAAAGATGCCCTGGCCTGCTGTTCACTGACACCGGCGCCAAGTGAGATAAACGGTGGGGCTTGATGGCTGTCTGTTGCCTGGAGCTCCCTCGGGGAACCGATTGCCGTGGCCACATACAGATCCGGCTGATGCGTCAGCAGATACTCAGGATTCATGACCCCGGCACTGCCCGGCACTAACAACCTCGCCATATTGTCGCCGCCAGCTTCATCGATAAACGTCGCCATCATGCCTTTCGCCATGGTTTCGCAGCAGCTGTCATTCAGACCGACCCGGCTGTGCAAGAACACTTCGGGTGCATCTTCTCCGGCCTCCTTCAGGCCCATGGCTACCCGCTGCAGTTCCCGGTCATAAAAGTCCAGAAACGCATCAGCTTGCGCTTCACGTCCCAGCACCTGCCCCAGCACCCGCATGCTTTTCGGTGTATTCACCAGCGGATCATTGCGGAAATCAATAAACACCACCTTTACACCGGCCCGTTGTAACTGATCAATAATCTGTTTATGCCGCGCCCCGGGGCCGTGTCCATCAACACTGAAAATCGCCAGATCCGCCTGAAGGGTTAACACGGCTTCAACACTGAAACTGTCAGCAGATGCCATTCCCACACCGGCAACCGAGTCTATTTCAGGAAAACGCTGACGGTATTGCTGATAGCTGCCGTAATCCAGATCCTTAAGATCGCTGAGCATACCGACCACATGTCGCACCGGATTATCTTTGTTCAGTATGCCCAGCGCATAGATATAGCGGCTGTCACCGAGAATAATTCGCTGCGGCTCACGCTCTATGGTGATGCTCCGGCCAGCCAGATCGGTTACCTGCAACGGATAATTGCCGGCCATTGCCGGCAAGCTGAAAAACGCAGCAAGCCATAGCAATGCTGCGCCAGACAGACGAAAAAAAGAAAACATAAATAAATGCCCGTGAAGTGTTATGTAAAGACACAGACATCCGGCACCGGGCCGGATGTCTGCTGATTCATTTGGCGAATCAGAAGGAGTAAGCCAGAGTCAGGCGGATATCCCGGCCCGGATCCGGAGAGCCGACAATTCCTGCCCAGCCGGCATTGTCTTCAAAATCTTCCACACTGGCATGATTGAGATATTGCTCATCAAACAGGTTGTTAACTGCCAGGCTGACAGAGAAGTCTTCATTACCGGTTGGCAACCAGCGGGCATAAATATCATGCACCGTGTAGCTTGGCTTTTCGGTCAGCAGCGTATCGGTGCCAACCTGCAGTTTGATGTCATCAATGCTGCGAACGTATTCCATGTTCCAGCCCGCCTCGAAGGTATTGCTGAACTGATAGCTGGCATCCAGCTGTATGGTATCTCCGATGGATACAGCCCCTGAACCGTAAACATAGCGGGTAACCGTCTCACCGCCGGCTTCGACCTTGGACTTCTTCAGGCTGGCACCCAGTTGCAGGCGATCCATAGTGTATTCCGCCCGCAGGTAAACCCCTTTACTCTTGATATCGTCTTCAAGGTTTACCGCCACCTTGGACCATGGAACAGTACCGCCGATCGGATTCTCAATAACCGACTTATACACACCGGCACTGAGGCTGAAATTATCATTATCGTAATTCAGACCCAGCTCAGTGTTATGAGACTCCTCACCTTTCAGCGAGCTGTCGTTACTGGCTGAAGACAGCTTGAACGCATCCTTCACTTCCGGTCCGCGGAAGGCTTCCGCATAACCGGCACTGACGCTCCACTGATCATTCAGCGCATAGTTAGCACTCAGGTTTGGGGATACACCGTCGTCATCAAATTCCAGACCGTTAACATCTTCCAGATGATAGTCATCAAAACGGACACCACCGGTTACCGTCAGCTGATCGGTTACATCTACCACGTCCTGAACATATACACCCCAGACTTCACCGGTTTCTTCAAAATGGTAAGGACTGGTATCCACATCGTTCAGAGTGCTTTTATCATCCCGGTAATTCACGCCGTATATCAGCTTGTGATTACCCAGCAGGCTGGTGTTCTCGATGGTTGTACCCACGGATTTCACGCCACCGTCATAAGACGTACCGGTATATTCACGGGCCTGCTTGTTATCGGTGTGGTAAAGATTCACCGAGAAATCAATCAGCTCATTATCCTGAGGGTTCCAGCCATAGTTAATGATGGTGGTGGTACGGTCACCCTTGGTTGGCTCGGGAACGTTATTGTTCGCATTGCCCAGTTCAGGCTTATACAGTACATCGCCACGTTCATTCAGATCTTCGTAGCTGACAGACAGGCGGTGAGCTTCATCAAAGTTGGCCACCAGCTTTACAAAACCGAGGCTCTTATCGGACTCACTGCCGGGAATCTCGTCGCCGTTACCGTCTTCCAGATTATCAAAGTTTGAATCTACCAGGCTGACCATACCGCTAAGAATACCGCCGCTGTCCCGGCCATAGACGGTGGTGCTGAACTTATTGCCGCTGCCATTGCTGGAATAACCGGCCTTCAGCAAAGCCCCCACATTCTGACCGTCCTTCAACAGATCTTCAGGGTCTTTGGTGGTGAAACGAACAGAACCGCCCAGTGCGCCCGGACCGGCTGTGGCACTACCTGCACCTGCTTCAATCTCAACCTGCTTCAGCAGCTCAGGCTCAATGTTGATCCGACCGGCATGGTGGAATACCGCGCCTGCCTGCTCAGCACCGTCCACAGAAATATTCAGCAAGTCTTCGCCGATATCCCGCACATAGATCTTCTGGCCCATGGATACTGCGCCGCCCACATTTACAGCCGGATCATGCCGGAAAATATCGCTCAGGCTGTTTGCCTGAGTCTTTTCCAGCTCCTGCTGATCAATCAGGTTATCCAGACCACTGGTGGCCTGACCGACCACAACCAGTGTATTTACATCGGCCTGATCCGGCGTACCGCCAGTGAGGGTTTCAGATAAGGTCGGCTGGCTGAACAGCGCAGCCGATACAGATACTACCAGTACCTGACGGGGGAAACGGATAGCAGTTAGTGACATGTTCATTGCAATTCCCAAATGATAATAATTTTCAATTGCGAGCCATTATTATCATCTGCTTTGAAAAAGGTAGAACTTTTACAATTGTTACGAATACGCACCGGCTGTTACAAACCCGGTTACAAAAAACCGTCACACAGGCAGGCTGATTCTGATCTGCAGGCCTGTTACCTGACCGGTAGCCGACAGCGCATTTTCAGCGGTTAACGTACCGCCCACGGCTTCCGTCTGCCGTTGTGCCAGCGCCAGCCCCAGGCCAAAACCGCCCCTGCGCCGCCCTTCTGCGATGGGTAACAGTTCGCTTTTTTCCGAACGTGATTTATCCACCTGAAAAAATGGTCTGAAAATATCCTGTAACAGGGGCTCCGGTACACCGGGGCCTTCATCAGTCACGGTGATCTCCAGCGCTTCATCCGAGACATTCAGAACAACCCGAACCTCTCTTCCTTCCGGCGTATGCTGTAGGGCATTACGAATAATATTTTCCAGCGCCTGGCCCACCGCCCGCTGGCTGCTGTGGGTAATTTCAACCTGCTCTGGCACACACAGCGTCAGCCGGTGCCGGGGATATTCAAAACGTGCATCTTCCCCGATCACCTGCAGCAGTTCAGCCAGGTCGAAACATTCACTGCACAGTTGCGGCGATTCATTATTCAGCCAGACCAGCATCAGGGTATCTTCCACCAGCTCCCGCATCACAGAAGACTCCCCCCGTAAACGCTGCAGCGCTTCATCCGGTTGCAGCCCCTGCCCCACGTGCTCAACTGCCATATCCAGCCGGGCCAGCGGGGTTCGCAACTCGTGGGAAAGATCTTCCAGTAAATGCCGCTGGTTATTAATTAACTTACCGGTGTGTTCGGCCATCTGATCAAAGGTTCCGGCCAGCGAGGTCAGCTCATCATCCCGCTTCCCAAGACATTCCCTGACCCTGACATCATAACGGCCTTCGCTGAATTGCCGGGTGGCTTTTTCCAGGGTCCGTAACGGTTTCATCACATGCCAGTACAGTACCCAGGAAAGCAGGCACAGCAGCACAAAAGGTAAAGCAATCTGCAGCATGATCTGCGCCAGTGGATAGTAATCCCCTGGGCGCATTCGCTGAGGTAACTGAATCAGAAAACGGGTTTCGCCATCGGCAAAGGGCACATCCATGGTGGGATTTTCTTTAAAGTACAGGTGAATCTTCCAGGTCACACTGCGCCCCAGAGTGAAGGTCTCCAGGTACCGCTCCGACAGGCTGGTATCCGCAAAGGTCTTTAAATCATTCTGGACGATCGCCACCCAGGTATCTTCTTTTTCTTCCAGTGCTTTAATCCAGTCCGCCAGCTTTTCTTCCTCTCCGGCAACAAACATTGCCTCCGCCTGCCGGGCATAATCAACCATCTCCTGCTGATACACCGGCGCAATGAAACTCATACGGTTTTCAGTTTGCCGGTTGACCACATCAATGGCCCAAAACAACAGCACCGTCCCTACAGCAATGATGCTATACATCTTCCATAAGAGTTTGTTTTTCATACGAAGACGTAGCCTTTTCCATGTACGGTGGACAAGCGTTCGGCCGGCATTCCCACATCAACCAGCTTGCGCCGGACCCGGCTAAGGTGCATATCCAGACTGCGGTCGTAACGGCTGAAAGCACGCTCCAGAACCGTTTGATAAAGGTAGGGTTTACTCAGCACTTCGTGGCGGTTTTCCGCCAGCGTCCATAACAGCCGAAACTGAATCGACGTCAGCTCTACCGGTTCTCCGGCAAAGCTGGCCTGCTGCTTTTGCCGTTTCAGCAATAAGCCATCCAGCTCCAGCTGAGAACTTTTCGCAGGTGCTTCCCGCTGCCAGCGGGAACGGCGAAGCAATGCGTCGATACGCAACTTCATTTCTGTAAAGTTAAAAGGTTTGGGCAGATAGTCATCAGCCCCTTTGCTGTAACCTTCTATACGTTCTTCTTCGGCACCGCAGGCGGTGAGCATCATCACCGGTGTTTGCCGCGATTTACGCAGGCGGTTCAGCACCGAAAAACCGTTCAGGCCGGGCAACAGAACATCCAGCAAAATCAGGTCAAAGGTTTCACTCAGCGCAGCAAATAATCCTTTTTGCCCATCGTAATACTGCTCAATACGAAATCCCTGTGCACGCAGTAAATCCGCCACCTGATTATTCAGGGTTGGATCGTCTTCTATTATGAGTATCCGTGCAGATTCCATCGTTACTACTCTATCCGGTAAGGTGGTAAGGTGAACTAACAGCGACGCATGATAATGAGAATAATTAGCAATCACAACATCTGATTAAAAATTCACCGTTACTTATTTGAAGTTCTTTTACCTGAAGCACTCTCACCTCAAACACCCTTCCCGGTTGCCTTATAAATACAGTTTCTTTAGCATCCTCTTATGATTAAAAGCCAAGCACGCCAGCCATTGATCAGCCCTCTGATTATCTTCACTGTATTGACGATCCTGTTTGCGCAGTCGTCACTGGCAAGTGGCATGCTTGCAACCCTGTCCGAAACATCCCAGGCACAGTATCAGCAATCCCATCAGGACCATGGTCATGATGTTACGGACACCCGGAACGATCATCTGAGCCTGCAGAATCTGCAGCAATTGCACGATGGCACTGCCAGCACCCTCAGCCAGCTGTTTCTGAATCCGGCACGCCTTTGCTGCCCTGAAACTGGTCCGTCAGTACCGGCTGAATACAGCCAGACCAATTACATTCCCCCCCATATTCCGCCGGACAATCCTCCTCCCCGAAAAAGCATCGTTATTACCTGATCAACACAAATAACGACTTTTTATGCACATTTGAGGTATTTATGAACAAGTTAACCACTGCAATGTTCACTGCACTGGCGATCAGTATCACCGTGGCAACCCCGGTTTCTGCCCATCAGGGTGCAACCGGCATCGTTAAAGAACGTATGGATCAGATGGATATTATGAAAAAATCCATGAAATCCATGTCTGCCATGTTCAAGGGCAAAACCGCGTACGATGCCGAAGCTGTCCGCCAACACAGCCGGACCATTGCGAAACATTCAGATACAACACTGACCAAGCTGTTTCCTGAAGACAGCCTGCAGCATGCCAGCGAAGCCAAACCTGTCATCTGGCAAAAATGGGATAAGTTTGAATTTCTCTCAGCAGAACTGAAACGTATCAGTGAAGCACTGGAAAACTCAGCAGATGTCCGTGAAAGCGACAGCAGCGAAGCAGCGATGAGTATGACGATGGATACTGCCATGATGACCGAAACAGCCGCCAGCGATACCGCCGACAGCCTGTTCCGGGAACTGGCGGACACCTGTTCGTCCTGCCATACGACGTTCCGAAAAAAGAAAAAATAACCGCTGATTATGAAAACGATCAGTCTTGCCGCACTGCTGCTTGCAGCAGTGGCGGCCGGTTATTATCTGCTGCAACCCAATGCTGCTGATGAAACACTGACAGATGATCCCGCACTGCCTGGCAACGTTGCCAACGGTGCCTATCTGGCCCGCATTTCAGGCTGTATCGCCTGTCATACGGACAGTGAAAACAAAGGAAAGCTGGTTGCCGGTGCACCGCTGAACAGCCCGTACGGAGAATTCTATGCGCCCAACCTGACCACCGACGCTGACACCGGCATCGGTAGCTGGACGCTGAATGATTTTGACCGGGCGGTACGTCATGGTGTTTCTCCCGATGGAGAGACTTATTATCCGGCATTTCCTTACGAGTTTTTCACTCAGTTAAGTGATCAGGATATCCGTGACCTGTGGGCAGCGTTTCAGACGGTACCGCCGGTGAACCAGCCTACGCCTTCATCTCAGCTCAGCTTTCCCTACAACCTGAAACAGGGTCTGCCCCTGTGGCAACGTTTTTTCCAGCTAACGCCGGAAACAGATGTTGCCAATGAACGGGGCAAATATCTGGTGGAAGCCGTCGGTCACTGCGCCGCCTGCCACACCCCCAGAAACCTGTTTGGCGGGTTACAGCAGGATCGCTGGTTAGAGGGCGTTGCGGCAACCGATGACAGCGAAGCCATTCCGGCCATCACCGCCGGGGCATTACGGGAAAACGGCTGGACAGCCGATGACATCGCCTATGCCCTGAAAACCGGCCTTACACCGGACGGTGATGCACTGGGGGGCACGATGGGTGAAGTCATTAAGTACGGCAGCCGCTTTATGAATGAAGCGGACCGCCGGGCGATTGCCGAACACCTGTTAGCGGAATAACCGTCAGCAAAGCTTTCATTGCGAGAGCCCAAAAAAGCCGGGAGCCTGCTCCCGGTTTTTTTATTTAATATTACGCCCTTTTATCAGCCTAACAGCTGTGCTTCGTTAATCACTGACGGACGGGGATCGATGATAAAGTCCTCAGCCGGCATGCTGTTCACCGCCCGCTTTCGCCACAGAAAATACACCACCGGCAACACCATCAGCGTCAGGATAACCGCACTGATCATGCCTCCCACCATGGGTGCTGCAATACGGCTCATAACTTCTGAGCCGGTACCGGTGCCATAGAGGATCGGTAACAGGCCTGCCACAATTGCCGCAGCGGTCATCATTACCGGGCGAACCCGCAACCCTGCCCCCTGCATGACAGCACTGCGCAGCAATGCTTCACTGGGCATACATTGTTGCTGACGGCAGTTATCCAACATTTCGTGATACGCCTGGTTCAGATAAACCAACATGATGACGCCGATTTCCACTGCCACACCGGCCAGCGCGATAAAGCCAACACCCACCGCCACTGAAAAGTTAAAGCCTTCCAGATACATCAGCCAGATACTGCCCACCATTGCCAGCGGTAAGGTGCCCATGATGATGGCCACCTCAACGAAGTTACGGAAATTTATGAAGAGTAAAATCACAATGATTAGCAGCGTCAGTGGAATCACATAAGTCAGCTTTTCCTTAGCCCGCTCCATGTATTCATACTGCCCTGACCAGTTCACGGAATAGCCTGCCGGCAAGTCCAGATTTTCTGCGACCACTTTGCGGGCATTTTCCACATAGCGGCCCACATCCACCCCGTCGATATCAATGAAGGTCCAGCCGTTCAGGCGGGCATTTTCGCTCTTAATCCCCGGCGGGCCTTCTTCGACATAGATACGGGCAATATCCCCCAGCGGAATCCGTTGTCCCATCGGGGTAACAATCGGCAACAGGGCCAGCTGTTCCGGTGAGTCACGGAAACTCTGCGGATAACGGATATTAATCGGGTAACGTTCCAGCCCTTCAACCGTTTGGGAAACATTCATACCGCCAATGGCCGCTGCCACAAGCTGCTGCACATCGGCAATGTTCAGCCCGTAGCGGGCCGCTTTCTGGCGCTGAATATCCACTTTAATATAGCGACCGCCGGCCACCCGTTCGGAGTACACCGAAGCGGTTCCCGGAATGTCCTTCATGATTACTTCCAGTTGCTGGCCGATGTCCTGAATCACACTCAGCTCAGGGCCTGCAATCTTAATCCCCACCGGGGTTTTAATCCCGGTTGCCAGCATGTCGATCCGGGTTTTAATCGGCATGACCCAGGCATTGGTAATACCCGGTATTTTAACCAGACTGTCCAGCTCTTTTTTCAGGCTGTCGGTGGTCACACCTTCCCGCCATTCAGACTGCGGCTTCAGCTGAATAAAGGTTTCGATCATGGTCAGCGGCGCCGGGTCCGTGGCAGTTTCCGCCCGGCCAACCTTACCGAACACCGTCTTTACCTCCGGCACAGTACGGATAATCTTATCGGTCTGTTGCAGGATCTGCCGCGCCTGTCCGATGGATACCCCGGGATAAGTGGTCGGCATATACATCAGATCCCCCTCATCCAGCGGCGGTATAAACTCACTGCCGAGCTTATCCAGCGGCCAGACGCCCAGCACACAGATACCCAGTGCAAACAACAGGGTCAGCTTAGGAAAGTTAAGAACCGTTTTCAGCCCGGGCAGATACACAGCGGAGAGAATCCGGTTAACCGGGTTCTTATGCTCCGGCAGCACCTTGCCACGAATAAAGTACCCCATTAACACCGGTACCAGGGTAATGGCCAGCGCTGCGGCCGCTGCCATGGCGTAGGTCTTGGTAAACGCCAGTGGGGCAAACATCCGGCCTTCCTGTGCTTCCAGCGTAAATACCGGTACAAAACTGACCGTGATAATCAGCAAGCTGAAAAACAGAGCCGGTCCGACTTCACTGGCTGAATCAGCAACAATTTTCCAGCGGTTTTCCTTCGTCAGCGGCGTACGCTCCATATGCTTGTGCATATTTTCAATCATCACGATGGCACCGTCGATCATGGCACCAATGGCAATGGCGATCCCCCCGAGAGACATGATGTTGGCGTTAATCCCCTGGATGTACATCACAATAAACGCTGCAAGAATGCCCACCGGCAAACTGAAAATGGCCACCAGCGAAGAGCGCACATGGAACAGGAATACCATGCACACCAGCGCCACCACGGCGAATTCTTCCATCAGTTTGGTCCAGAGGTTATCCACCGCCCGCTCGATCAGTCCTGAACGGTCATACACGGTCACCACTTCAACCCCATCAGGTAAGCTTCCACGCAGGGATTCCAGTTTGGTTTTCACGCCATCAATGGTTTGCTGGGCGTTCTCGCCAAAGCGCATCACCACCACGCCGCCAACCACTTCACCTTCACCGTCCAGCTCGACAACACCACGGCGCATTTGCGGGCCAAGTCCGATATCAGCCACATCTTTCAGCAACAACGGAGTGCCATTTTGATTCATCCCTAAGGGAATATTTTCCAGATCCTGCCGGTTCTGAATATAGCCGGATGCCCGGACCATATACTCCGCTTCGGCCATCTCAACCACCGACGCGCCAACTTCCTGATTACCACGCTTAATCGCTGCCTGGATATGGGCCAGCGGTATATTGAAAGCACGCAACTTATCCGGATCAACCCGTACCTGATACTGGCGCACCATTCCCCCAAGGGAAGCTACTTCCGATACCCCCGGTACCGTTTGCAGTTCATACTTCAGGAACCAGTCCTGCAAACTGCGCAGCTGGCTGAGGTCATTCAGCCCGGAGCGGTCAACCAGCGCATAGAGATAGACCCAACCCACACCGGTTGCATCGGGCCCCAGCTGTGCTTTGGCATTTTCCGGCAGTGATACCTGATTCAGATACTCCAGTACCCGGCTGCGGGCCCAGTACATATCCGTATCATCGTCAAAAATCACGTAGACGTAAGAATCACCAAAAAACGAATACCCCCGCACGGTGACCGCTCCGGGAACAGACAGCATGGCGGTCGTCAGCGGATACGTCACCTGATCTTCAATAACCTGAGGCGCCTGTCCGGGGTAACTGGTTTTAATAATCACCTGCACATCCGACAGGTCAGGAATGGCATCCAACGGGGTATTTTTTAATGAATAGAGACCGCCCCCGACAATCATGATGGTGGCCAGCAGCACAAACATCCGGTTGCCCACAGCCCAGCGAATAATTGCTTCAATCATCATTACTTCTCCTGAACCACTGGCAGACCGATATCATCCGGCAATTCCACATCGGTAATGACATAGATCCCCGCGACCGTGCGGGTAATCTCAATGGCGATATCCATACCCGGACGTAATTCTTTTGAAGATACGGTTTCAGCCAGACCAAGATTCATATTGGCAGGCGGCCAGTTCCAGGTTTCAACTGCTCCATGTTTCAGATTGACCCGCCGGCCATTCGCCAACAGCTTATTTACTTTGGCGGTGGTCCAGATTTTTGTGGCTGATGCTTCAGCAGAGTTAGCCGCCGACATGTCATGGCCGTCATGTGCCATATTCATTTTCATGTCTCCCGACATGTCATGGCCGTCATGTGCCATAGTCATTTTCATGTCTCCCGACATGGCACGGCCATCATTTGGCATTTTCATTTTCATGTCTCCCGACATGGCACGGCCATCATTTGGCATATTCATTTTCATATCTGCCGACATGGACTCTGGCTGATGCATGCGTTTGAAGTCCGAGGTCTTGCTGGACTCGGAATCCAGCAGGAACTGTGCAGATGTCACTACCTGCTCGTTTTTCCCGATGCCTTCCAGAATTTCCACCCGGTTACCATCGTTCCGGCCGGCGACAACATTCACCGACTTATAACGGCCCTCACCTAACGCCAACACCACCCTGTCGGTATCGCCGACGCGGATCAGTGCTTCGCGGGGAATATTCAGAACCGGCTTGTCTGAAAGGTTACTGATCACAACCTGTGCATACATGTTCGGCTTCAGCATCAGGCCGGGATTCGGAAAGCGAATCCGCACCCGCAGGGTCCGGTTCATTTTATCCAGGGTCGGATACACATAATCCACTTTCCCCTGCCAGGTTTTACCCGGCAGATAATCCAGCCGGATAGTCACCGGTGCGTCCTGCTTTACCAGATTCGCCTGGCGCTCAAACACCTCGGCTTCAATCCAGACCTCATCCAGTGAGGCAATAGACATCAGCATTTTGCCGGGCTTCACAAAAAACCCTTCCTGCATAGCAAAGTTTTCCACCACACCGGTCATCGGTGCATGAAAGGTCACTGTCTGCACGACTTTGCGGGTCTTTTTCAGAGTTTTAACCGCTGCCTCCGGCACCTGCAATGCACTTAAACGCCGTTCCGCAGCCTTAATTAAACGCCGGTCTTTACGGGATAAGGCGAACAGCAATTCTTCCTGAGCATTCACCAGTTCCGGTGAATACAACTCATACAGCGGCTGATCTTTTTCCACCGTTTCACCGGCTGATTTCACATACACCTTTTCCAGCCAGCCTTCGACCCGGGGATGCACATGCACCATTTCATCCTGGTTGTACTGCACGTACCCCACGGTATCTACCTTAAACTCCAGTGGCGAAACCCTGGCAGATGCAGTTCTCACCCCCAGATTATTCACCACTTCAGATGAGATACTGACGGTTCCCGGTCCGCTGTCATCCCCCCCTTCGTCACCGTAAAACGGCACCAGATCCATCCCCATCGGAGACAACCCCGGTTTATCCCTGCGGAAATTCGGATCCATCGGCGCTACCCAGTACAGAGGTTCTTTAGGCTTTGCTTTTTTCTCTTCCCCGTAAAACGGCACCAGTTCCATCCCCATCGGAGAGAGCCCCGGCTTATCCCGCCGGTAATTCGGGTCCATTGGTGCCACCCAGTACAAAGGCTCCTGACTGTCTGACCCTGAGCTATCCGCCATACCTACCATATCCGCCATACCAAGCTGGCTCTTTACGTAGGGCACCACCGCAGTGGCCGCAGCCGTTCCGATTACAGCCCCCACTAACACTAAACTGAAGTTTTTAACTGCGCGCATCATAGTTTTACTCCCCCAACACTGGCGGCTGAATAGGTCATGGATAAATCTGAATCGGAACCGGTAAGCGTGGTAAGTGACGACGCTCCGGTGCTATCAAAAACCATCAGAACCGGTAAATGTTCTGTCGCCAGAAAATAGTTCATACGGGCGGTTAAAATTTGCTGATCAACAGCGAGTTCCAGCGCATCAATACGGCCGTTAAGTTCGGCAATCCGTGCCCGAACCACTTCGGCAAAATCACCGTTATCTGCGGTATAGGCATTCAGGGCAGCCTGAGCCTGTAAACGCATTTGTGGCAGTATCTGGTGCCTGTACCGTGCTTCCCGTTCTTCAAGGCGCTCCCTCTGAACCCGGGCGGCACTGTATTCAGCGATCATTTTTCGCAGCAGTAAGATCCGCTCACTTTTCACCGCTTCACGCCGGTAAACCGCCGCATCCACACCGCTGTCCTGCTTAACGGTAGAGAACACCGGCATATCCAGGGTGACACCGAAAGTCACCAGATCAGCCCGGTCCGCACCGCTACTGTCACTGGACCGGTAACCATAACTGGCCCTGACACCCCACTGGGGTTCATATGCCTGCTTAGCCAGGTCGACACCGGTTTGCTGCATTGCCAGTTTTTTGTTGAGCGCTTTCACCAGCGGGTGCTCAAGGAATAGCTTCCCAAGGGCTGCGTTATCCTGATTACTTCCAGCCTCGTCCAGTTCAGGCTGCAGCAACGATAATCTGGGCATGTCTTGCGAGTAGCTAAGACCCACAGTAAGGTGATCTGCCTGCAACCACTCATCAAGTTGTTGCTCCAGCGACTCCTGCCGTTGTAACAACCCGTTAAGGCGTTCATCCAGTAACGTTTTTTCCAGCTCAGCCCGTACCACATCCTGCTGCTGAGTCTGCCCCAGCGCTGCGGAATAGCTGGCCAGTGAAATATCCACCAACTGATCAAACAGCACCCGGTCATTTCTGATCAGCGCAATGCTCTGACGTACTTTATAAGCCTCCAGCCATAACTGACTCACCGTCATCACCAGCCGGGCCTGCCGGTCCAGACTCAGTAACGGGTGCCGTTCGCTCTGCTGTAAAAATTGCTGTTTACGCAGCACCAGAGAATCACCCCGGGGCAACATCTGTGAAACGCCGGCAATCAGTTGCGTCATTGGCTCCTGATCGAGCTTAAAACTGTCGGTGGGTAGATTGGCCACTGCAAAAGAAAACTGCGGATCCGGCAACTCACCGGCAGCCTGACTTTGGGAAATCAGGGCCTTTTCCTGAAGACGGTTCTGCACCTGCCAGGCATCCTGTTGCAGGGCAATTTTTACCGCTTTGCCTAAAGTAAACGGCTCTTCTGTAACATTGCCGGCGTCTGCCGCCAGTGCCAACCCGCTACTGAAGCTTAACAATGCACCACACAGGAAACGTGCACTGCCAGAAGATATAAAAGGCTTATTTTTTAACAACATAACTCCCCCACGAAGGGTAAATCCAACACGGGAGTTGTCACATAACGGAGTTAGATAATTGCTGCGCCGAATATCAGAAACAGCAGCAGAAACAGGTAGAAAATCCGTTCAGATACAGACAACTCACTAAACATTCGGTACCGGGAGGTACCCTGAGCTTTAGTGAGCTATTGGAGGGCGATAAAGAGAACTTAAGGCCTGAGCAGGCAAATCCTGCCGCAGCTGGGGTAATATCTGACGTTCCCGGATCATATCCAGGCCTGCCGAACCGGCAGTAAACACCGACGACGCACATTGCATCGACGCACAGCTGGCATCACAGTCACAGCATTGCGTCAGTGAACCGGCCGACATATCTTCACAACATGCCATTGCTTCAGCTGCACTCATGTCCTGACAAAGCATCGCCAGATCAGACATGGATTCAGTGCTTACATGGTGGGCAGTTTCCATCCCGACAGGCGAATCTGTCATGCTGGCCACAGACGAAACGCTATACGTCTGGGCAACCAAAGTTACCAGCGCGCATATAAGCATCATCAGTCTGTTAAATCTGTTCAGCATCAGAGACAGCATCCGTCATATCAGTCACACCGGAGAGTTTATGAATCAGTCAGTTACAGAAACTGATACCGATTTCACCCGATAAAGAAAATCCGTGCCGACAGTAAGTAACGAACCTGAAACCATCCTGAAAAAACCAGCCTTTCGCCAGTAAAACTGAAAAACATTTTTTACGGACTACATAAACGCCTTCCCACCTCTCAATGGTGCAATCACAGAGATTAAAGCGGGCCCAGCTTTAACCAGTGACCTTCGCCCGGGGTTATTAAAGAGTGAGTCCGACGAGCTACTATGCTGCTCTTCGTTTTACTTACCCCAGAAACGAAAAAAGCCAACCTTTCGGTTAGCCTCTTCAATATTTTACGTTGGTAGCGGGGGCCTGAGTTGTACTGACGACCTTCTCCCGGGGTTATAAAGAGTTGAGTCCGACGAGCTACCAGCCTAGTTTGAAAATAAATCTCAAATTTCAGACATAAAAAAAGCCTATCTTTTCAGATAAGCCTCTCTTTATCACGTTGGTAGCGGGGGCCAGACTTGAACTGACGACCTTCGCCCGGGGTTATAAAGAGCGAGCCCGACGAGCTGTTCTTAAAATACCTACTCCAGAAACGAAAAAAGCCAACCTTTCGGTTAGCCTCTTCTGTTTTTTACGTTGGTAGCGGGGGCCAGTCTTGAACTGACGACCTTCGCCCGGGGTTATAAAGAGTTGAGCCCGACGAGCTACCAGCCTAGTTTGAAAATAAATCTCAAATTTCAGACATAAAAAAAGCCTATCTTTTCAGATAAGCCTCTCTTTTTTACGTTGGTAACGGGGGCCAGATTTGAACTGACGACCTTCGCCCGGGGTTATAAAGAGTTGAGCCCGACGAGCTACCAGCCTAGTTTGAAAATAAATCTCAAATTTCAGACATAAAAAAAGCCTATCTTTTCAGATAAGCCTCTCTTTTTTACG
>NZ_JAFIDL010000003.1:0-241399 GCF_017051665.1 Aliamphritea spongicola | reverse complement strand
TTACGTTGGTAGCGGGGGCCAGATTTGAACTGACGACCTTCGGGTTATGAGCCCGACGAGCTACCAGGCTGCTCCACCCCGCATCAACGTGGGGCGTATACTACATACGAGATCGGAGGTTGGCAAGCGTTATTCTGTAAAATCTAACAAAAACTATCTTATTACGACAATCAGCCTGTTTATCAGCCAGTTACCGACGGGTGGTTGATATAAGACAGCGAATAACTGCACACTATTTAGCCAGAGGATTAAGGAATCAGCGAATGCAACCGGTCCTTATTTTAAGCCTGCCGGCTGCATCCCCGGGTTCCCTATAACAATAAAAATAAGGAACACCCTGCTATGGTTAATCAGAGTAATAAACTCATCACTGGCAGCGAGGAATGGTGCAAATTTATCGACCTGTCGATACCTGCCATCAAAGCCCGGGTTGACTCCGGCGCACGCACTTCTGCTATTCACGCTCTCAATATCAAAACCTTTCAACGCAACGGCAGCTCCTGGGTCAGCTTCGATGTTTACCCCCTGCAAAATAACCGTAAAACCGTCATAAATTGTGAAGCCCCGATTCATGACCGGCGCACCGTTAAAAGCTCCAGCGGCAGCACAGAGAAGCGTTACGTCATCAAAACCAGTATCGCCATGGGCGAGCAAAGCTGGGATATAGAGCTTACCCTCACCAACCGCGATGCCATGGGCTACCGGATGTTGCTGGGCCGGGAAGCAATGAAAGGCCGCTTGCTGGTTGATCCGGAAGAGTCGTTCATGTTCGGCACGCTGGAAGACAGTGAACTGCTGGATCTGTACCGGCCGAAAAAATTGCCGAAACGGGGTATGAAAATAGGCGTTCTGGCCAGTAACCCGAACCTTTACAGTAACCGCCGTATCATTGAAGCCGGTGAAGAACGTGGCCACGAAATGGTCTTCCTGAATATCAAGCACTGTTACATGAAAATGGATGCGGACAGACCGGAGGTTCACTACCGGGGCGGTAACGTACTGAATGATCTGGATGCCGTCATTCCCCGCATCCGGCCAAGTATGACCTTCTATGGCTGTGCCCTGGCCCGTCAGTTTGAATCTATGGGGGTTTACTGTCTGAACACGGCCGCGGCGATTACCCAGTCCCGGGATAAACTGCATTCACTGCAACTGCTGTTCGAAAGCGGCGTGGAAATTCCCATCACCGGTTTTGCAAACTCACCACTGGAAACCACCGACCTGATCAATATGGTTGGCGGAGCGCCGCTGATCATTAAATTGCTGGAAGGCACACAGGGCCGTGGCGTAGTACTGGCGGAAACCAAAAAGGCGGCCGAGTCGGTAATCAATGCGTTCAAAAGTTTGCGTGCTGACATTCTGGTTCAGGAATTCATTAAAGAAGCCGCCGGTAAGGATATTCGCTGCTTTGTGGTTGACGGCAAAGTGGTCGCGTCGATTCAGCGGGAAGCAGAACCCGGTGAGTTCCGTGCCAATATCCATCAGGGCGGTACCGCCAGCCTGATCGTCCCGACAGCGGATGAAAAGCGCATCGCCATTAAAGCCGCTAAATGCATGGGGCTGAAAGTAGCCGGGGTGGACATTATCCGCTCAGCCAAAGGGCCTTTGCTGCTGGAAGTCAATTCATCTCCCGGGCTGGAAGGTATTGAAGGGGCTACCGGTAAGAATGTTGCCGGAATGATGATTCAGGCGATAGAAAAGAAACTGAAATGGAAAGTCGCTGAATAAACACATAAAAAAGCCGCCGCATTTACCCTGCGGCGGCTAAAGGACACCTCAACACGTCCCAATCGAATCTCATTCTTTCTCAGATACCCTTTGCCAAAACGCCTGTCTTAACTGTCATTCACTTCGGTATCTGATTTAAACCGGCTGGTGTACCCTAAATGCTAATCAGGATGATTAAAGCAACCCAACAAGGATGTAGATATGAATCCCGTATCTTTTATTAAAGTAAACAGCGGCAATGTTTGCGAACTCAGTTCATTAAAAGTCAGCCCCCATCAATGCCACCTGATCGATTCCAATGCCTTCTGGCTCGCTGAGGTACTGGTCGACGGCGACAGCCTTTCTTTTGGCATCTACGAAAATAATCGGCCTGTCGGGCTGATCACAGTCATCGATCCGCGCACGCTGGAAGCGGACGATCATTTTCAGCCAGACTGCCTGTACGTATACCGCCTGATGATCGATCAACATCATCAGGGCAGGCAGTTAGGCACTTCCGCTGTCAGATTCAGCCAGCAACTGGCAACAGTGCTGGGGCTACGCGGCGTAAGCTTAACAACCATGGCTGCAGAATCGGGTAATGCGCTGAACTTTTACCTGTCATTAAACTTTAAACCCACCGGCCGCGAACTGGAGGATGAAACCGAATTGCTCTGGCTGGCTTAACAGCCCGTATCTGCTTCACAGATTAAGCGATTAAAAGCACTAAGGAATAATCGATATTGCTTAGTGCTTACTCACATTAAACTAAAAAACTGCTGCACAACTTCGTTAAATTTCCTGATTACTTGTCAGGCCACTTTTCAACAGACGTTTTACTTTCACCAGATTTTGCTGCGCGACTTTGTAATACCGCGGATTCTCGGTAATGGCTTTCTGGAAAAAGTCAGCGGCTGCTGCATAGCGCTTCGACAACAGACAGATATAACCAATATCATTATATGCCTGCGCGGTATCCATAACTTGTTCAAGTGCTTCGAGCGCTTCGAGGTAACGTTCCTGACGGGCATATACCAGACCGAGGTTTTTCCATGCCGGCTCATACAGATTGTCCGTCTGCAGAGCCTTACTGAAATACATTTCAGCTTCCGGCCACTGGGCAGACATATAATGTGAATAGCCCAGATTATTCAGTATCACCTTATTGTTACCGGAAATTTTAAGCCCGGCCTGATAATGCTCACGGGCTTCATCCAGTTTTCCCTGCATGTCGTAAATAATGCCGAGGCCATTATAAGATTCCAGTGCCAGTGCAGCACTGCGGCGGATAGTGATGGTGCTGTCACCGGCGGCTTTCTGTTCAGCGGTCAGTGCCTTCTGATAGCTCACAGCCTTTTTAAAGGCATCCTGCGCAGCCTCATGCTGTTTCTCTCTTAACAGAATAAGCCCTGTCCCCTGATGGGCTGAAACCAGTTTTTCATCAATGGAGAGTGCTTTCTGAAATGCCAGATAAGCCGTTTTGTAATTCTTACGCAGATAATGGATATTACCGATTTCCAGCAACGCCTGGGTATGTTTATCATCCAGTTCATATGCCCGGATATATTCATACAGCGCTTTATCAAGATTATTTTCCGCCATCGCGTTGCGGGCACGCTGCATCGCCTCTCTCGGCGTTTTGGCCTGTTTCGCAGCCAGATACGCAAGTATCGGTTTGCCATCATATAATTCGGATTGTTCTTCGGTCATGGCTGCAGTTTTTTGCTGATTAGCCGCACAGCCTGTCAGCAATACGATACTCACAGCCAGTGCGCTGTATACACAGCCCTGACAGATTCCCTGATACAGCTTGGTAAAAGTGCGCATGATTCAGCCCCCTTTGTCGCTGACGCCAATGCTTTGTTACTTCAGCCGGTAGATATAAGTATGGCTCTTTTTTTCTACCTTGTAGCTAAAACGGCCAGAACACCCAGTACCGCGGGCCCAACCATGACTAAAAAGAACGATGGCCACAGGCAAAACGTCAGCGGGAAAATCAGTTTGGTTGCAATTTTGGCAGCCATTTCTTCTGCCCGCTGCAGGCGCTTATCCCGGAATTCATCAGAATAGACCCGCAGGGTATCAGCGATACTGGTACCGAAACGGACACTCTGGTCCAACGACGCAACCAGGCCACGAATATCTTCCAGGCCGGTCCGTATTGCCATATTGCGCAGTGCCACTATACGGTCCACCCCAACCCGGGTTTCGTTATTCACCTGATGCAGTTCATCTGCCAATACCGGATGGCTGACCTGAATTTCATCGGCAACCCGTTGCAGGGCCATCTGTAGCCCCAGCCCCGCTTCAATACAGACCACCAGCATGTCCAGCGCATCAGGAAACGCGTTGCGCAAAGCACGCTGACGCCGGGCAATCAGCTTATCCAGGATGTAACTGGGCAGAATAATACCCGCCACAAGTGACAGAACCAGCGTGGACGCAATGTGGTTGGTGCTCATATCCGGTACAAACTGGGTCGCCACCAGCGCGATACCCGGAAACAGCAGGATGAGTAAAAACCGGATCGCATAATAATCGGCGACGGCGCTTGATTTTCTGAAACCGGCATTCGTCAGACGCACCAGGGTTTTGGAATCCTGCCAGCCTTCTTTCGGCGCAATAGACTCTGACAGTGATGTGCCTGAAGCCTTAGCAAACAGCTGATCGTTACCTGAGTTCCCGTTACCATGCGTCTGTTTACGCAACATCATCATTTTCAGACGTAGTGGGTCCGATAAACTTATCACCGTAAATCCGACGCCCAGACAGATAACCAAAACCGTTAAGCCAATGAGCAAAAGGAAAATCAGTCGTGCATCGGTTGCGTTCAGTATTGTGCTGTTTATAAGTCCGTATAAATAATCCATCACAGCAGCCCTCCTACACTTCTATCCGTAACACACGGTTAATCCAGTAAACACCGATAATCATGCCTACGAATGCAAACGCGATCAGTTTCAGTCCCATCGGATCATCCAGCAGCATAGGCAGATAGTCCGGGCTTGTCAGGGAGACCACGATTACCAGTGCAAAAGGTACCAGTACCAGAATCCAGGCTGATAACCGCCCCTCTGCAGACAGGGTTTTAACCCGGCGCTGAAACTGAAACCGTTCCCGGATAACCTTACCGATCCGTTCCAGAATTTCGGTCAGGTCGCCACCGGTATCTTTCTGAATAAGAATGCATGACACCAGCGCCATAACAGGAATACTCGGTACCCGGTGCAGTAAGCCAAGCATCGCCCTGCGAAGGTCATTCCCGTAGTTAAGATCCGCAAATGTAATTCTGAACTCTTGTCCGACCGGCCCGTCCATTTCTTCTGCAACCAGGTGCAGTGATTCTGAAAAGGGGTGCCCCGCCCGGATTGCCCGTTTCATGATGTCAATGGCATCCGGTAGCTGTTCTTCAAAAACTGCGATTCGCTTATGTTTAGCCCGTATGATTTTGAAGACGGGAATGAAAAAACAGATGACACCTACCACCAGTGCAATCCAGATATTGCGGGAAAAGAACCAGGCTATACCCGCCCCCAGCGCCATCAGTAACGCAATGCCCAGCACCACCTGATAAGCACGGTATCTGTAATCTGCTTTTTCCAATGCATCCCCCAGTGACTCCATTCCTGGCAGTGATTCCAGCCAGCGTTCAGCCGGAGAAAGCGAGCGCAGATACTTTTTCCTCAGTAACAGCGTAATGGTATTCGCATCGGTATCTGCCGACAGTTCCAATACTCTTTTTTTCAGATTTCGTCTGGCTTTCTGACTTTCTCCAAAAACCGGGATTGTCAGTCCCATCATCAGTAAGAAAACCGCGACAAATACCATGCCGCCAAAAATCAAATGTTGCTCTGACATAACACACCTCCTGCTACAGCAGTGGCTTGGTAGCGCCCCGTGAGCTTAAAGTTCATCAAATAACCGGTAGTGAAGATCAATGCCGCGTTTTTTCAGATGATCATAGAACGCAGGGATAATGCCGGTTGCGGTGTAACGCCCTTTGACCCGACCATTTTCATCAATGCCCTGACGTTCAAACTTAAACAGTTCGGTCATGGTAATGATGTCGCCTTCCATGCCGTTAATTTCCTGCATGCTGACCATGCGCCGCTGCCCGTCTTCCATTCGTGCAATCTGCACCACAACATTAATAGCGGATGCGATTTGTGCCCGAAGGGTTTTGGCCGGAAAGTTCACGCCGCTCATGGACACCATATTTTCAATTCTGGACAGTGCATCCCTCGGCGAATTGGCGTGAACGGTTGTCAGTGAACCGTCGTGGCCAGTGTTCATCGCCTGCAACATGTCCAGTGCCTCACCGCCACGTACCTCACCGATCACGATCCGGTCCGGGCGCATCCGCAAACTGTTACGTACCAGTTCCCGCTGACTGACTTCCCCCTTGCCTTCCACGTTGGGCGGCCGGGTTTCCAGACGCACCGTATGAGGTTGCTGCAACTGCAGCTCCGCTGAGTCCTCAATGGTGACAATGCGTTCATCTTTGGGAATGTAACCGGAGAGAATATTCAGTAAGGTAGTTTTACCCGAACCGGTACCGCCGGAAATCAATACGTTAAGCCGTGCTTTAACGATCCCTTCAAATACAGGTACTAACTCTTCCGGCATCGACCCCAAGTCCACCAGCCCCTGCATATCCAGACGTTCAATTGCAAAGCGGCGTATCGACATACTGGGACCATCCAGAGCCAGTGGCGGAATAATGGCATTCACCCGGGAGCCATCCTTCAGGCGGGCATCCACCATTGGCGAGGATTCATCAATCCGGCGTCCCACAGTCGATACAATCCGGTCGATAATATTCAGCAGGTGCTGATCATTATTAAAGTGGATATCCGTCGCTTCCAGCTTACCGCCCCGTTCCACGAAGACACTGCGCGGGCCGTTTACCAAAATGTCGGAAATACTGGCGTCAGCCAGTAAAGGCTCAAGGGGACCAAGCCCCATAATCTCGTCTTCAATCTGCTTGATAATCTGGATACGGGTCGCCTGATTACAGGGTATAGACTCCTGTTGTATCAGCTGCTGACAAATATCCCGAATCTGGTTACGGGCATCAGCCGGTTCCAGATTATCAATCAGGGACAGGTCCATTACCTTCAGTAACTGTTCGTATATCCGGTTCTTCCACTCTTTTTCCAGCTTGGTCGTATTCGAAAAACTATGGCTCTGAATGACTTTCTCAGCCTGACCATCCTGGGTATTGTTAACGCGGTTCATTTCATCAAACTGCATAGTCTTATTCTCCGGTCATGGTTGAAAACATACGCGCCAGAAATCCCTTCTTCTGATCCGGAAACCCGTGAATCAGCTTTTCCTGCAGCGACTGAATGGAGCGGGTAATCGCCGCCCGCCGGGTAATTTCATACAACGGTTCACCTTTATTAAGGCTCTCCAGTACGTGTTTATAATCGTTGGCAATACTGACAATATGCTTAGCATTCAGCGCCTTCTGAATATCATCAACACTGATCTGAGCACTCTTTTGAATCCGGTTGACGGCAACAACAATCTGACTGTCCATCAGCCCCATTTCCTGCTGCAAGAGCTGCAACAGGTGTGCGGCATCCTGTATGTTGATGTAGTCCTGCTGTACAACCACCACGACCTGCGAAGCCTGGGTCAGCACTGATGCGGTAGACTGATCAATCACCCGTGGCACATCCACCACCAGCTGAGAACAGTTTTTCAGTAAGATATCCAGCAACATACGTATTCTGTCTTCAGGAATCTGGCTGGGAAGACAAAGTTCATGCAGGGTTGCTCCCATAATTCTCAGGCCGCTTTCATGCCGAAGCAGGTAAGCATTCAGCGCGGTAACATCCAGTTCATCGACAACCCGTAAGGCTTCAATCACACCGTTTTCAGGTTTCATATTCAGGTACTGGGCCAACGCACCAAACTGAGTATCCATATCCATGAGCAAGACATCTTCTTCACTGACCACTTGCATCATATGGGCAAGATTACAGGCCAGCATCGTAGCTCCCGAGCCCCCTTTTGCATTGATAACCGCTGTCAACGCCCCATTTTCTGCATGCTCAGTTTCGCGTTTTTCAAACTCGATTTTACGGATGGTTGATAACAGATCTTCTGTATTAACCGGTTCAGTCAGGAAATCCCTGGCCCCGGCCTGCATCGCCAGACGCATCATTTCCGGCTGCTCTGAATTACCGATGATCAGTAGCTGTGGACGCTGCCGGGAAGTATTCAGGCTCAGGCTCTGTAACTCTTCACGCCACATATCACTTAAATGCAGAATCAGCAGATCCGGGCGTAATTCCAGGCCATCAAGGGGATCGAGTGTGCCATTGACTGATTGCAGGGTTTCCAGTTTCAGATTGTCGCCGGCATCTTCCAGATAGCTTTTCAGATACTCAAGCATCAGGGCGTCCCGGCCAGAGATTAAAACACTGAACTGACGGGCAGAACGGCTTTTGAGAGCACTTTTATCATGGTTCATGATCAGCCCCTCCGTGCTGGCAACAACCCAGCTACCCGGCGGGTTACTCCATCGGGCATTCTCCGGATAGACAGATAACGCCCCATAGTGATAACTGCCAACAGCACCTTGATGAACACCAGGTCAGCTAACGGGAATCCCGTGGTTACCAGACCGGCCAGTTGGCTATTTTTCAGACTGTTCATTTTTTCCCCCTTGCAGTGCCTGAAATCCATTCAGAGCACCAACATCCCCGCGGCAGCTTGCATCGGTATCATGATTAATTGCCTATATTTACCTGAATTTCGTTTTTCACTTCCTTAGGTTTACCGACTGACTCCCGATACGTCCGCAGAATATGTACCCCGGTTTCACCGTCCAGTGAGTTACCGTCCCGGCTGGCATTTTGCTGTGCTGCTGCCGGGTTGTACGTTTGTTGTTCTGTCATCGCCTGAACACTGCTGCCCAGTTCGGGCCGGTGCTGGCTGCTACAACCACCGATCACCAGTCCCGTCACTATAATCATCAGGGTTTTCATGATGCTGTCTCCTAGTTAATCGAATGGCCGTAGTTATTTTCCATGCCGCCGGATGTACCGTTGATTTTGGGCAACGGCGGTATTGCATAACTGGTGGCAGGTAATGGCTTTTTGTCGTCCTCGTGATCAGCCACCGCTTCATTGAGTTGTGCGCTGTCCGATGCTGATGCAACCTGTTGAGGCGATTCAGCCTTCTCTTCAGGATCCCCCAGATTCTTACCCAGAATGTAGAACTCAAAGTCTGAAGGCTCGACGAAATTATCGGTTGGCAATTCTATTTCATCGGTATTCAGTGGTTTGGCCAGCTGAGGCGTTACCATAATCACCAGTTCAGTTTCGCCTTTTTCAAATTCCTGGCTGCGGAATAAATGGCCCAGCACCGGGATATCACCCAGTCCCGGAAACTTATTCACCACTTCACGCATGTTTTCATTCAGCAGGCCGGCTATTCCGATGGTCTGTCCATCGGCCAGTTCTACTGTCGAGCTGGCAGAACGTTTGGTCAGAGCCGGTACAAAGAAGGTTGCGTTAGTGTTACCCGGGAATGCCGCAATGCTGGCACTGGAGGTCAGCTCACTGACACTGATATTCAACGTCATGTTGATCCGCTGGGAATCCAGCACAACCGGTAAGAACTTCAGACCGATGCCAAACTCTTTAAATTCAATAGTGATGCCATCATCATTAGGAACCGGAATCGGAAACTCACCGCCGGATAAGAAGGATGCTTCCTGGCCGGTCAGGGTTGTCAGAGTTGGCTCAGCCAGAATTTTTGCAGAACCGTCTTCTTTAGCGGCATCCAGCGCCAGGCTGAACAGATAATCTCCACCGATATAACTGGCAAACAATCCCTTATCAGCAATGGCCAGATCATTCGGTGCAAACTCATCAATTACCGGACCAAAAACCCCCCCGTCAGTGAATACCGGTGTACGGGCACCGGTAGCACCGGCCGCCAGATCGGTAAATACCGCATCCGGAAAGGTCGCCCCACCACTGACTGCACCAAACTGAAAATTGCTGCTGGAATTGATCGCATTGAAATTAATGCCCAGACGGCGAGCCACCCGGCGGGAAACCTCAGCGACGGTTACTTTCAGCATAACCTGCTGTGCACCACCGACCCCCATCAGGTTGACCACACTGGAGATGGTATTATCTTCAGAGTCGTCCTTAGTTGGAACAGTAAAGCTTTTCGCAATTTCAACAGCTGTATTCATGCGTGCCAGGCTGCTGACTTCACCGCTTAATACAATAGCCCCCTGGGAAGAATGCACGTCTATATTCTCCTCAGGTAACAACTCGAATAACTTGGTTTTCAGCGTATCCAGATCGTGAGTTACCTCAATATCGAATGCACTGATCAGCTTATTCCGGCCATCCCACAGGAGTACGTTGGTTGTCCCCAGTCCCCGGCCCAGCACATAAAGCTGGCCGGACTGCATGATCAGAATGTCGGCGATATCAGGGTTACCGATGGAGATCTTTTTAACCGGCTTATTTAAGCGCAGGATATGCGACTTATAGAGAGGTACCCAGATGGTATCAACCTTGCGGTTATGATCTGTCAGCTCATCAAACGTCTTTAATGTAGTACTGCGTGTTGTTTCCAGCGCGACGACTGAACTGGCGGAAAACAAGAACATCAAGACAATCAGAGCCGCAACAAGCTTAACGGGGTATTGTATTGAATATTTCATAGTGACTTCCTTTCTTGCTGTCTGCTACGGCATTACTCACTGGCCGGATACAGACGATTCAAAGCATTCGCACAAACAAACGCTCTACAGTCTTACCTTGCTTTTTTGCACGTCCGTGCCGCGAATTATGGTGACGGTCGAACTACTGCTTACCCGGCGTACGGCCGGCTTTTTCTGCACACCGCGATCATTCGGATTACGCAGGCTAAGCTGGATCGGGCCTTCGTCACGGGCCTTTACAATGTCTTCAGCCTGCTGCGGTGAAACCTCTAAAGTAACCGCACGCACAATCACAGGATCTTTCTCATTGGTACTGGCGGTCTGATCCACGGCGAGTACTTTGAGATCATTGAGGATCGTGTTGGTAATGGTGCGTTTATTTACAGTACGGCTGGCAAGTACATCGACCCGGTTTCCCGGTAGCAGGAATCCGCCTACGCCGACAACATCATTAACGCGGACAGTGACAGCACGCATATTCGGCTCAATCAGCGATGCCAGGGTGCTACCTGCCAAATGCTCACTGAAGCGCCCCTGCATGAGAATCTCACCGGGCAGAATATTCGCGTTAGCGACCATGCCTTCTATTTGCTGCGCGTTACGCACAGCACCTTCCGGCGCCAGCCCAACAGGCATTTCAATACGTTTAAGGTGTCGGTTTTCAACTTTCTGGCCGTACGGGATTTCCAGTGCAGCAGTCATCACAACTTCTGTGTCTGCCACTTCTGTTTTGGTAACGACCTGCGGTTGCTGTCTGGCTAACCAGTTATTGGCAACAAAGACTGCCGCCATCGCCAGTATTGCGGAGAACAGTAACAGCCATAGGGTTCTTGATTTAATCATTGTGACCTCCTGACAGCTTACCCTGGCCGGCAAACTGGTCTTCTTCCTGATCAAGTTTTACGAAGTAACTTTTCCAGGCCCAGTCGATCAATTCTTCTGACAGTTTTTCAGGGGCAGCGAGATACAGCGCCTTATCCTGCGCAATACCAAGTATGTCTCGGGGGTGACATGGTAATAAAGGTCGCTGCTCTCGCTGATAATGCTCCTTAAAAATGTATGTCAGTAATGACTGATCAAACTCGATCTGCTTTTCGATACAGACGTTTTTCCAGATTTCAGTAAATGCATGCTGATCCAGAGTATCGAAATGAATCTTATGGCCGATTCGGCGCAGAAAAGCCGCATCACCTAATTCAAGCGGGTTGATATTGGTGGAGAAAATAAGAATCTCATCAAACGGCACTTCAAAACTGTTACCGTTAGCCAGACTCAGTAAATCCTTGCGTTCTTCCATGGGGTAGATCCAGCGATTGAATAAGGCCACCGGACTCACTCTCTGCCGGCCCATATCATCGATGATGTACATACCGTTATTGGCTTTCAGCTGTAGTGGCGCCCGGTAAATCTTGGTACTGGGTTCATATGTCACTTCCAGCATATCCAGTGTCAGCTCACCGCCACTGATCACCACCGGACGCTTACACAGCTTGTAGCGCGGATCATGACCTTCATTGAACAGCAGGTTAGGTTTGCCATCATGATCTTCCACCTGATCAGCCGTTTTATGCACCAGAGGGTCGTACAGCTGGATAATGCTTTCATTAACGCTGATCGCATACGGAATCAGACAGACATCGGTCAGCAACCGGGTAAGTCGCTGGGAAATATAGGTTTTACCTGTGCCCGGCGGTCCGTAAATAACAATAGAGCGGCCTGAATTCATCGCCGGCCCTAGCTGATCCAGCAAAGAGTCCTTAATAACGATATCTTCAAAAGCCAGTTGCGTTTCTTTCTGATTAATAACCACCCGGTGAACCGACTGAGCCTGAACCACTTTTTCGTATTCAGAAACAGGCACCGGGGCCGGCCCTATATAACCGTTCTTATCCATCGCTTCCTGGCCGGCAATTCGCCCAAGATCCGTCAGGCTGTAATACAGCTCTTTGCTTTGCCCTAAACGGGGCAACACTTCGAGACGGCTTTCCTGGCGCAAATAATTAAGAAGCTCTTCAATAATTGATCCGCACAGACATACACGGTGAACCAACTGTGAAATTGTCAGACCGCCGGCGTCGTACAGATGCTTACTGATTAGCTCAACCAGAAACTGTTTGTTAAGGAAGGTTTCTTCAACGCTGGTTGGCCGTGGCGCCAGCATTCTGAAAGGTAAAATGACATTTCCGGTACCGTTACCGCTCAGTCCCGCTGCGGAACTGCCATTTTCTACTGATGAATCCTGTTGGTGCTTGCTCATAGGGCACCGCCTGTGAGTAAACCACGTAAGTGATAAAACCCAAGTTGAGACTGATACGCCAGCGCCAGAACCGTGCCGGTTGTGATCGCCAGTGCATAAGGAAAACGTAACGCTGCTGCTTCACCGTCCTGTGGTTTGATATAAATAAACTGGCGGGTAAAACACAGCGTTTTAAAAATTAAGAAATAACGTTGTAGCAGTGTTAGCAGGCTGCCTTTAAAGGCAACCACTAACAGTGCCAGGAACAGACCGGCAACGAGGCTCAGCCCCGCTGCAAGGAGTGCAGACAGCGGGCCAAAAACCGTTGCAACTGCGGCCATCATTTTCACATCCCCGGCCGCCATTCCACCGGCTATATAGAAAGGAAGGAAAAACAACAACCCAACCAGAAAACCGCCCAGCGCTGTCAGTAAACCCGTCAGCCCAATCAGTTCCAGCTGGAAAACTACACCACATATCAGGATCATCAAATTCAGTGCATTCGGTATGATATGTCGCATGATATCGCTCACGGTCACCGCTACAAGCAGGAGCAGCAATACCAGCATGGTCAACTCGCTGAATAGCGTAATTTGCATAATATTGCCCTCCCGGCTTTCTGTTGAATCAGTACTTCTCTTCAATTCGATAACTGAATAAAACCCAGACCTTTTATGGTGAAGGCGTTGAAGAACTCGGCGTACCGCCAATGTTTGTGGTTAATCCGTCTATAACTGTTCTCACCTGCGAACCAAGATCTGTAAATGCCGTCACTACCGCCGCACCAACTAAACTGCCGGCAATAGCGTACTCAACGGTTGTCAGGCCTTCTTCGTCTTTAAGGAATGCTTTCACCTGAGTTGTCATTATTTGCATGTTCATAGGAAGTTTCCCCGTGTTCGTTATGGCATGCAGTGCACACCTTAAATTCATCTCACTTTTCTTTTCCCGGCTCCGTTGCAAGTGCAAGAAGTCGCTGTACTTCAAACTTAGGAAGCCACCGGAAATAGGGTTAGGACTATTTTTTAAAACACTAGGACTATCTTTGCAGTCAGGTTTTATTTCCGTTGTAAGTCTGTTGATATTGCTGAAAGTTATGTTTGGCAGGTGTTTGTTTTTTGATCTAAGGTTAAGAAACCCGTTTGAGAAACGAAGCGTAGGGAGACGCACTCAATAACGCTAATAACAACCATGGAAGCGGTAAAACAAAGGCGAAGCGAGGCCTTTATGCACATAGCCACCATGCTCTGGGTAGACCTGAGAAATCAGTCAAACCAGTCATGTTTATCAAGCAGCTTTGAAGATATTTGTCAGACTCTGACAATTAAACAATCTTCAACCGGTCCGCGTTTTCTGAATACCACTGAAGCCGACCTGATCTGCTTTGAATATGACTACCCGGATATACAGAGCCTGCATCTGCTACAGCAGACCCGGCAATCTGACCCGGATATTCCCATTCTGATGTTTACCGAGCAGCATTCTGAGGCTTTGGCAGTATGGGCCTTTCGTACCGGCGTATGGGACTACCATGTAA
The DNA here is from genome assembly GCF_017051665.1 of Aliamphritea spongicola. NCBI lineage: Bacteria > Pseudomonadati > Pseudomonadota > Gammaproteobacteria > Oceanospirillales > Oceanospirillaceae > Aliamphritea > Aliamphritea spongicola. Next base: position 227,221 of record NZ_JAFIDL010000003.1, on the reverse strand, counting down.
AACCCCTCTCTGAAGTGGACATGGCACACATTACAGAATCATTAAAAACCGCAAGTGAGTTCAGGGACGCGATAAAACTGCGTCATGTCAGTTGTGAAAGTGAGCCTCTGCCTGAGGAAGTACGTTTCCGCGCGCCAACCTCAGGTGAAACCATTCTTCAGGGGGCGATTAACTACGTTCAGAACCATTATCCTGAAAAAATACTGGAAACAGATATGGCTGAAATGTGTGGCCTGACTGTGAATAAGTTCAGCCGCTTATTCAAACAAACTTACAATCTTACTTTTCAGGAATATCTGATTGGTTACCGGCTAAACGAATCCACCCGTTTGCTGCTCAATCCGGTCGCGTCCATCTCTGATGTAGCCTTCACCGTCGGCTTTAACGACCCTTCCTACTATGCTCGCGTGTTCAAAAAATATATGGGCCTGAGCCCATCAGAATGCCGCCAGATACTGAAAGAAAAACGCGGGGTTGAGAACATAGATACCCGGATAATGGAAATGAAAATCCCGGTATAAACGCCTGCTTAAAAACAAAAAAAATACCCGGTTATACCGGGTATTTTTTTATTGAAATCGCCTCAATAAAACTGAATTTTAACGGCTTTGCTGCCTGCCAATACACAGCGTTTTTCAACCGTCAGTCATTTCCCAGGCGCAAATGCCGGTTAAGTTGCTGGAGCTGCCCTAACAGTTGCTCAAATTCTGGCTTTTTCAGGCCGGTTGAGCAGGCAACCTCTTGCTGAATAGCCGCTATTTCAGCGGTTAATTCACGGGCCTGATCAGTCAGGCTTACCATGACCTTACGCTCATCCTCCGCATCGCGGTAACGGTGAATCAGCCCCGCCTGCTGCATGCGCTTCAGTAAAGGTGAAAGTGTCCCTGAATCGAGAAACAGACGTTCCCCCAGCGCTTTAACCGTCACTTCATCTTCCGGTGTTAATGCCAGAAAGACCAGGTACTGAGGGTAGGTCATATTCAGGCGACCCAGTAAGCTTTTATACTCTCTGGTTATCGCCTGAGCGGTCGAATACAGCGCAAAACACAGGCGCTCATCGAGTAAAGAAAGGTCATCATTTGCAGTCATCTGCGGATCTATTCCAACGCTGAGGGCGGCACAAAAAGCAGGAGCAATGCCCTGCTACTTTGTTCAGGAATATACCACGAAGCAAGTGCTGCCGGTATTTATTGCTCAAGCATCAGGCTAAAACTCACCGGCACCGTATAACCGATATAATCCAGTCCCGCCAAAGATTTCAGCTTATCAATACCGGCTGTCAAACCATAGGTTTCGGCGCTCAGCACCACAGGCTGGCTGCTGCTGGCCAGTACCTGTTTACCGTCAGACAACAGGCTGACTTTTACTTTCAGTGGTTTTTCCAGACCATGGAAATTCAGTGAAGCATCTACTTCGGCATTGACAAAACCGCCATTTTTTACCGTCTGCATAACATCAGCAGGCAGCTGGCTTTGCAAGGTAGCGGTTTTAAATTTGGAGGTTTCAAATAAATGTTCCCGCATGCGTTCATTACGAATACCGATATTCGTCTCGATACTGTCCAGATCCAGCTGTACCGACAGTGCACCACTGTCGCTGAGCTGACCGGCTAAACGGGTAATATGAAAGGTTTCAGCAACATGGACTTTCTTTACCGATAAAAAATTCAGGCTGGACTGCTGATTATTCAGTTGCCAGTCTGCCTGAACCCCCATGCTGACAGCCAGTACACCGGCAGCCAGTACAGGGACAGATATCCGCCGGGTTAAGGTTTTCAGATTCATTTTTTTCTCCTTAGGTTCAAATTTCGTATCCGTGTTTAAATGCCGGCAGTGCGTGATCACGCACTGCCAGCCATTCAGATCAGACGATTTTCAGCACGACATCAACGTTATTACGGGTGGCATTGGAATACGGACAAACCTCATGGGCAGCGCTGACCAGGTTTTCCAGCTCATCCCGCGGCATCTCAGGGACGTCTATATTCAGCACCACACTGATATTGAATCCTTTACCCACAGGACCGATACCGACCTCGCCGTTAACTTTAGCTGCGGAATTGAGGATTTTCCCGTTACGCTGTGCCACGACCTTCATGGCACCAATGAAGCAAGCGGCATAACCCGCAGCGAAAAGCTGCTCCGGATTCACACCAAACTTACCTTCACCGCCCAGTGCTTTAGGGGTCGTCAGAGGCATATCAAGCGCACCGTCATCTGAACGAATGTACCCTTCACGCCCGCCGGTAGCTTCAGCTTTGGCCACATATAAAGTTTTGTCTAATTGCATGTTTTATCTCCGGGTAAGAGTGATCAACTGCAAACAAAATATTACACAATTAAATTGTGCGCAATTAATATTTTTATTTTTGCTCTGAAAACATATTTCTTGCCAACAAAAAAAGGCCGGTCAGAAGACCAGCCTTTTGTCAGCCTGATTAAGCTACATTCACTGTTTTACTGCCTCATCAGCCTGTTCTGTCAGCATTTTCCGGTAATCCATTACCGGCATACCACCGATACCCCAGTCATCCAGTGAGACTTCATCTACAACCACAAAAGTTGTGGACGGATTCTTATTCAGCACCTGAGACAACAATTCTGTCACACCTGCAATCAGTTCCGCTTTCTGTGCAGAAGTAGGACCGCTGTTATCCGGGCCACCTTCTTTTGTCACTTTAATATTTACGTAAGGCATCAATCTTTACTCCGCTCAAACTGTATCTGTCTGAGATACATAGGAAAAAACTTTACTCATAATCTGCCAGCCATGCTGGTCACGGGTGATCGTGAGAAAATCCAGATACTCCCGTCCCATCATGGTCATGGATGCTTTAACAAAGGCCATCCGCTCACCGCCAAACTCGACAGACATAATCCGTTCACAGCGGCTATCGCCCCGGCTGGCCGGTGGAATCCGCTTCTCCACCGCTGAGAAATATTCAGCCAGTGACTTATTCATATAGTCACCCTCTGTCATATTCACGTAACGGGCATCCGGATGAAACACGCCGGCCAGCACAGCGGTATCCGCCTGATAGAGCCCTTCAAAATAACGGGCCAGCAGATCACTGATATCAGCCAGGGCAACGTCTTTCGCACCCATCAGCTCAGCCCCTCAGCCTGCAGTGCAGCCTGAACAGCCGGTCGCTTTGCAATCCGTGCGGTAAACTCTGCCACCCGGGGCCAGTTCTGCAGATCAATCCCCACAAAATTCGCCCAGTTACTCACTACAAACAGATAGGCATCAGCCACGGAAAAACTCCCGCCCTGCAGATACTCCCTGCCGTCAGATAACACCTCATTCAGATAGCTGAATTTCACATCCAGGCTTTTACGGGCATTGTCCTTATCTGCCTCCGTTGCTCCCCCTGAGAAGAACGGACCAAAGGCTTTATGCAGTTCAGAACCGATATAGTTAAGAAACTCCTGCACCCTTACCCGTTCGAAGGTTCCGGGGGCGGGGATCAGTTGCCCGGGCGCAAACCGGTCAGCGATAAACTGCAACACAACAGCCCCTTCTGTCAGCACATCCCCTGAAGCAAGCTGCAATGCCGGCACATAGCCCTTGGGGTTCACCTCCCGGTAATCATGATCAGACGCGGTGCGGCCACGATCGGTATCGACCGCCTCAAGTTCAAAATCAGCACCGGCCTCACGCAAAATAATATGTGACGCCAGTGAACAGGCGCCGGGTTTATAAAACAGTTTCATGGCTTGTCCTCTTTCATTGCTTAATCAACGGAAACAAGCGTACAGCGACAGACAAACTATAAATAATATTGTTTTTTCAATATCATGATTCAAAAAACAGATCAGGCTTTATCGGTGTGACCTACGAACAACTATTGGTTTTGCATGCAATTGTCAGTGAAGGCACTTTCAGAGGCGCAGCCGAACGGCTGCATAAATCCCAGTCAGCAGTGAGCCATATGCTGAAAAAGCTGGAAGACGATATAGGCTTTCTGCTGTTATCCCGGGAGGCTTACCGCCCAAAACTGACGGCTAAAGGCGAAGTGTTTTACCGCCAGGCAACCCGGGCACTGGAACAAATGCAGCAACTGCGAACCACGGCCCGGAATCTTAACGCCAAACATGAAGCCTCGGTCTCACTGGCCGTCACTGCTACCTATCCGCTGACGCCGGTGCTGAATGTCATCAGCCAGGTTAAAAAACAATATCCGACAACAGACATCAATCTTTCCCGGGAAACCATGGCCGGCCCACTGGAGCGGTTACTGGAACAACAGGCGGATATCATCATCGCGACGATGGACGGGGTGCCGGCAGATCAGGTCGAAGCCATTCCGTTTGCCAGCATCACCATTACGCCGGTCGCGCATCCTGACCATGAAGCAGCGCAACACCCCCGGCTGAAAACCATTCAGGAAATGCAAAGTCATACCCAGATCATCGTGGCAGACAGCAGCTCCGGCAATACCAGACAAAGCAGAGACCTGCTCCCCGGCGGGCTGCGCTGGACGGTATCAGACTTCGCCGCGAAAAAAGAAATTCTGCTCGCCAATCAGGGCTGGGGCGGCATCCCTACTCATATGATTGAAGAAGAATTATCCAGCGGAAAACTTGTCCCCCTCAATGTTGAAGGCTACCCTCCTCGCCATTCGCAGCTTTTCCAGATCCGCCGGCGTGATGCAGATACAGGTATCGTCGCTCAGGCCATCTGGCAACAACTTGCAGAACTGCAAACGGAGCACTGAAAGCACCGGTATGCCAGCTTCCTAACAGATTCATAACACGATTCTTGAATACACTAACGACCTTCGCCCGGGGTTATAAAGAGCGAGCCCGACGAGCTACCAAATACGCCCCCTAAATTTTGGGCAAAAAAAAGCCAACCTTTCGGTTAGCCTTCTCTTTCGTTGAGTGGTAGCGGGGGCCAGAGTTGTACTGACGACCTTCGCCCGGGGTTATAAAGAGCGAGCCCGACGAGCTACCAACCTAGTTTGAAAATAAATCTCAAATTTCAGACATAAAAAAAGCCTATCTATAAAGATAAGCCTCTCTTTACGTTGGTAGCGGGGGCCAGAGTTGAACTGACGACCTTCGCCCGGGGTTATAAAGAGCTGAGCCCGACGAGCTACCAGCCTAGTTTGAAAATAAATCTCAAATTTCAGGCATAAAAAAAGCTTATCTTTACAGATAAGCCTCTCTTTACGTTGGTAGCGGGGCCAGAGTTGAACTGACGACCTTCGTCCGGGGTTATAAAGAGCGAGCCCGACGAGCTAGCAGGCTGCTATAACAATCACCTACCCCGAAAACGAAAAAAGCCAACCTTTCGGTTAGCCTATTCTGTTTTTTACGTTGGTAGCAGGGGCCAGAGTTGCACTGACGACCTTCGCCCGGGGTTATAAAGAGCGAGCCCGACGAGCTGTTCTTAAAAATACAGACCCCAGAAACGAAAAAAGCCAACCTTTCGGTTAGCCTATTCAATATTTTACGTTGGTAGCGGGGGCCAGATTTGAACTGACGACCTTCGGGTTATGAGCCCGACGAGCTACCAGGCTGCTCCACCCCGCATCAACGTGGGACGCATAGTAAGGAGTCGGTGGTGTAAATGCAAGAAAAACTTAATAAATTTAAAGTTACCTGATCATTTCAGCTTTTACCTCTCTGGCACACAAAAGCCCTCTTTTTTTGTACAGTGTCAGGAACAATGGCCGATACGCTATGCTGAGATTAGAAAAACTGATCAGTGCGAACCCCGGTTCGCCTTAAAAACCGTTTAAGGTTTCAGGACTTACTTTATGGCTCTTATTTACGTCATGGATCCAATGTGCAGCTGGTGCTGGGCATTTCAGCATCCTTTGCAACAACTGACCGAACGCCTCAACCCGGATATTCAGGTACTGTGTTACATGGGCGGCCTGGCCCCTGATAACGATCAACCAATGGATCCGGAACTGCGACAGGCTATTCAGTATACCTGGCAACAAATCGAAGCCCGCACGGGCACACAGTTCAATCATGATTTCTGGACACAGTGCCAGCCAAGAAGGTCAACCTACCCTGCCTGCCGGGCGGTTATCAGTGCTGAAAGTATGCAGTCGGGAGCCGGAATGAAAATGATCCGGGCGATTCAGGAAGCCTACTACCTGCAGGCAAGAAATCCCTCAGATATTGATACCCTGACTGAGCTTGCCGCTGAAACCGGTTTAGATAAGGAAACATTTGCAGCAACCCTGCAAAGCACTGAAACAGAACAGACATTACAGTCTGATCTGCGCTTCAGCCATTCCATCGGAGTGCAGGGTTTTCCTTTTCTGGCTTACCAGACTGAAGCCGGTATAGAGCCGCTGGCAGTAGGTTACTGTTCAGAAGAGCAACTGCTGACCCGGGCAGAAAAGCTGGGCATTATCAGCTAAATGCCAAATGGCAGACACAAAAAAGGGAGTGACCGGCACTCCCTTTTTTTTGGCTTAAAACTTAGCTGCGGACAATTGAAACATCCTCTGCCTGCAGTCCCTTATCACTCTCGCGCACATTAAAGCGCACATTCTGTCCCTCAGACAAAGAACGGTGGCCACGACCACGAATATTACGAAAATGTACAAACACATCATCGCCATTTTCACGGGTGATAAAACCGAAGCCTTTAGATACGTTAAACCACTTAACTGTACCCAGTTCACGATCATCATCTTCAGATGCGTAATCGTCATCAGCCATATCCGTCTGGCCAGAAGCAGGTTTGCTGAACGCACCCGCGGCAACACAACTCACTACTACAATACCGAAAATTAACACCATATCCATTACTGGCAACTCGCCTTCGCCGGATAATCCGCCTATCACAGCCAGGATTCCCACTGTTGCAAGTGCACTGACAACAACACTAACTATCAGTTGATTAACACTCATTCTGGATCTCTTATCATTATTAAAAGTTAAATTTATAAAATCTGCAGATGTAGAACTTGTAACTCTGCACAATTTATATACCTATTTTGATAAAACTATTCAACACCTTAGGTATACTTAAGCCGTAATTACTGACATCTGAGCAGGTTTGCACTCTTTTACCTGCCTGATTATGATGTCGCCGCAATTCTCTTCAGCTAACACCTATCACGGAAATATTCCTAATGTCAGAAACAGACCGCATAGCCGACCTTGAAGCCCGCCTGGCATTTCAGGAAGATGCTCTGGATAAAATGAGCGATGTTATCGCTAAACAGTCACAGGAAATCGACCGTATGAATGTACTGCTGAAACACATTCATTCACAGGTCAAACTGATTGGTCAGGACGCCATCAGCGCCCCTGATGCAGATGTACCGCCACCGCATTATTAATGCCGTGGCATAAGCAGTATCAGCCCAGTTTCTTTAACGCGTAAACGTCATACCGGCTGGACTTACCCAGCAACTGGAAACTCGGCGTAATACCTTCGAGACTGGGCCCGGAAATTTCCGGTGCCTTACGGGAACGCTTCACCACCACCCGGTACTCCGCGCAGTCCAGCGCAGCCCGCAGTAATGCCTCTGCATCCGGGTCTTCGCCTACCACATCCCGGAAAACAGCCATTTCTTTCTTAACCTGTGCGGTCTTGTCCGTATGGGGAAACATGGGATCCACATAGACAACATCCGGCCGCTGAGTATCCGCTACACGGGCCAGCCATTCGATGCTGTCGGCATGTTCCAGACGCATACGCTCAGCGATGTCTGCCGTTTCAGAATCTTCCTGTGCTATCTTCAGGCCGCTTTCCAGCAGGCAGTGAATCACTGGCGAGCGTTCCACCATCTCTACTTCACACCCTAAAGTGGCCAACACAAAACTGTCACGGCCCAGCCCTGCGGTTACGTCCGCCACCGACGGCCGGATACTGCCCTTAATGCCAACGGCCTTGGCAATCATCTGGCCTTTACCACCACCAAATTTCCGTCGGTGAGCAACGGCACCGGTGACAAAATCCGCCATCACAGGACCCGGAGCTTTTTTGCCGGTAACCTGCAGATGCACGCCTTTCGGCCCGCACAGTATCAACTGCGGATATTCACAAAACTTAAGGTTGTATTTTTTCAGGCAAGGCAGGCCCAGACGCTCAGCCAATGCTTCTGCATCCGGCTGCCAGTAAGGATCTGTTGCCGCAACCGCCAACTCCAGTTCAGCTAATCCGTCAGGCCGTAGCAAAATACACCGCCAGCAGGGTTACACCCAGCAACATCCGGTAAATAACAAACGGCCCCATACCGATCCGGTCGAGCCACTTCAGGAACAGGTGGATACAGGACAGCGCACTGATCGCCGCCAGTACAGTGCCGGCTAAAATCATTTCCCACTGATCTGCAGTCCCCGTTTCCATCAGATCCATGCCTTTAAAAACACCGGCCCCTAAGATCACCGGAATGGACAGCAGAAATGAAAAACGGGCCGCGGACTGCCGGTCGAATCCCAGCATCAGCCCGGTGGTCATGGTAATACCGGAACGGGAGGTGCCCGGAATCAGTGCCACCGCCTGAGAAAAACCGATATACAGCGCATCTTTCAGGGAAATCTCCGTCAGTTGGCGTTGCTCGGTACGGTTACGGTCCGCCCACCAGAGCAACCCGCCAAAAATCAGAGTAGTGCCGGCAATCACCAGAATGCTGCGGCCATAGGTATCCACCAGACTGCTCAGCATCAGCCCGGCAAAGACCGCAGGCAGGGTGGCCAGAATCACCAGCCAGGCCAGTTTGCCGTCAGCCCCGGCACTCTTTCCGGTGCAGGTCACCAGCCAGGCTTTGAGCATGCTCCAGATGTCTTTACGGAAGTAGAACATTACCGCCGCCAGGGAACCGATATGAACCCCTACATCAAACGCCAGCCCCTGATCTTCCCAGTTGAGTAACTGCGAAGGCAAAATAAGGTGTGCTGAGCTGGAAACCGGCAGGAATTCTGTAAGTCCCTGAATCAATGCCAGCGAAATAATTTGTAACCAATCCATGAATGTTCCTGAGTATCAGTGAGCGTTACTGCTCTGACTTTTTCTTCTGCTGATCAATCTTTTTCCAGGTGACTTCATCACGCAGATACACCGGATGTGCTTCCTCAGGGGCGATCCCCTTCCCTGCAGTAAAGTCAGCAGCAGCCAACTGAACCATGCAACCGGCCGTCGGATAAATATCCTGCAACGGGTTGTTAATTGCCTGCTGTACGTCTGCCTGCATATCCGCCAGATAACTCCAGCCCTTACCGGCGGCACACCAGTCACCACTGCCCGGCAGTGTCAGCGCCTGCGGTGGGCAGACCATTTCGTCACCCAGCCCGACCAGCACATCATTTTCCAGCTGATAGGCACGCCAGTAAATTTCGTTCATCCGTGCGTCCAGCGCCGCAATCACCTGGCTGACGCCCTGAGTCTGAGTGGTTTTAAGTGCAATTGCCGCCAGTGTGGAGACCGGCAACACCGGCAGTTCAGCCGCAAACGCCAGCCCCTGTGCTGCACCGGTGGCAATACGGATACCGGCAAATGATCCCGGCCCCCGGCCAAATGCGATTGCATCCAGCTGTGCGACACTGATACCGGCTTCTGTCAGAATCTCTTCCACCATTGGCAATAACTGTTTGGTATGTTGCCGGGGAATGATACGGAAATCTTCCAGCAACTCACCGTTATAACTCAGCGCAACCGAACAGGCGTCTGTGGAAGTATCCAGGGCTAAAATGTTGGCCATTTCTCGATCCAAAGGTGGGAAAACAAAGGCCGCTATTCTACTGTCGGGCGGAACAAAATGCACCCGGCACAGCAAGAATAACAGTCATGGAAAGCATGCTTGCTTATTCACCCCAGCGGGGCAGAAGATCCTGTTCAATGTGCAGCTGATTAAGAATCCGGGCGACCACAAAATCCACCATGTCTTCCACAGTCTGAGGCTTGTTATAAAACCCAGGGCTGGCCGGAATTACCACACAACCCATGCGGGTCAGTTTGAGCATATGCTCAAGATGAATTTCAGAATACGGCGCTTCACGGGGCACTAAGATCAGTTGTCGACGCTCTTTCAGCGCCACATCCGCTGCCCGTTCAATCAGGTTATTACTGGCGCCAGTGGCAATGGCGGATAAAGCACCGGTGCTGCAGGGGCAGACCACCATTTTTGCTGGCGCGCCGGAACCGGATGCAACTGAGGCCATCCACTGCTGCTTACCGAATACCTGTATCTGACCGACTTTTGCGTTAAAACGCTGCTGCAGATACTCCGCCTGTGCCTGAGTACCGCCTGGTAACTGTTCATCGGTTTCTGTGGCAATCACGACCTGAGCAGCCTGGGAAATCATCACCATCACCTGACAGTTCGCCTGGACCAGACACTCAAGCAGGCGCAAACCGTACTGCGCACCGGAGGCGCCGGTAATTGCCAGTGTTATAGCTTCACGATAAGCCGACATGATTCTTCCTGCTCTTCATATTAAAATCATAACCCCGGAACAACTCAGCCAGCCTGTTCCTCAAGCGTTTCCACCAGCCGGGTGTGAATGCCACCAAAGCCGCCATTACTCATAATTACAATATGGCTGCCGGGTTCTGCATTTACCAGCTGCTCGATGATGCTGTCAGTCGTGCCGGCCAGATGCGCGGTTACCGGGCTGGCCTCCACAACATCCTGCAGTGACCAGTCCAGCCCTTCCGGCTGATACCAGAATACTTCATCCGCAAGCCTGGCAGACTCTGCCAGTTTAGCTCTGTGGCTGCCTAAACGCATGGTATTTGAACGTGGCTCAATCACTGCGATTACTTTTTCATCACCGACCTGAGCCCGGATGCCCTGCAGAGTGGTTTCGATGGCCGTCGGATGGTGAGCAAAGTCGTCGTACACCCGTACACCGTTGATATCAGCCAGTAATTCCATTCGGCGTTTTACACCGGAAAAAGCACACAGTGCCTCGATACCATGCCCGGTCTGTACGCCTACGTGCCGAGCAGCTACCAGTGCCATCAAACCGTTATTCACACTGTGCTTTCCGGTCATATTCCAGCGTACGGTGCCCTGCAGCTCGCCGTTATACAGTACTTCAAAAGCTGAACCGTCCGCTTCCAGCAAGCGTGCCTGCCAGTGTTCGCCATCCTGGGTAAAGCTCACATCACTGTCGGTCACTGCAGTCTGAACCTGCTGTGTCCAGCATCCCTGTTCAATAACTTCCGCCAGGGCTGGCTGATCCGCCGGCATAATCACCTGGCCGTTTTCCGGGACTATCCTGACCACATGGTGGAATTGCCGCTGGATCGCTGCAAGATCAGGGAAAATATCCGCGTGATCAAATTCCAGGTTATTCAGCACCAGCGTCCGCGGGCGGTAATGGACAAACTTGGAGCGTTTATCAAAAAACGCCGTGTCATATTCATCGGCTTCAATGACAAAAAACGGGCTGCCGCCCAGCCGGGCCGAACAGGCAAAGTTTTGCGGAATACCACCGATCAGGAAGCCCGGCTGCATATCTGCATATTCCAGTAACCAGGCCAGCATGGTCGCTGTGGTTGTTTTGCCATGGGTGCCGGCCACCGCCAGTACCCATTTATCCTGTAATACATGTTCACATAACCATTGCGGACCGGAGGTATAGCGCATGCCTTTATTCAGCATGGCTTCCACACAGGGATTCCCACGGGTCATGGCATTGCCGACAATGATGATATCCGGCTGCGGTTCGAGCTGCGCAGGATCATAACCTTCTATCAGTTCAATCCCCTGCTCTTCCAGCTGGGTACTCATCGGCGGATAGACATTGGCATCTGAGCCAGTCACCCGGTACCCCAATTCTTTTGCCAGTACAGCCAGGCTTCCCATGAAGGTTCCGCAGATACCTAAAATATGAACGTGCACAGGGCTTTGCTCCTTGATTTGTGAACACAGTAGCGGTGACAACAACGAAAACCTGCCATTATCGACCGTCACTTCAGTAAAAACTGGCCCATCATACCAGCACAGAGAGGGAGTTTTTCAGATAATTTTATGCGGCTTATTCGTGCGGATTGATGGCCGGTATAAAGCAAACTGGAAAGATTCCCAGCCAGGTGAGGAAATTCAACATATAATTTAGCTTATTTACGTCGAATTCTGTGTAATTCCACCCGGATTAGCGTAGAATTCGCACAATTTTTTTAAACCCGAGAACGTTGCGGGACGTCATGGGGCACGGCTGAGGGACTGCCAGGTTTTAAACCGGTTAATGACCTTACCGCCTGACGCGGCTATTACACATTGTTCTCAACTCATACCAATCCAAACCCGAAGGTTTAAGCACCCATGCTACTGCTTAGTCAGTTTCTGAAACACCAAAACACACCCGATGATCTGGTTGAACTTACCGACACCCTGATGGTTGCCTGTAAGGAAATCGCAATTCAGCTGCGCGAAGGCGCACTGGCGGGTATTCTGGGTACCTCTGAAGAAGTTAACGTTCAGGGCGAAACCCAGAAAAAACTCGATATCATCTCTAACGATATCCTCAAAGCAGTGCTGCTGGATAACCCTCTGGTAGCGGGTGTTGCTTCTGAAGAAGAAGAAGAGCCGGTTGCCGGTAACCCGAACGGTAAATACCTGGTCACGTTTGATCCGCTGGATGGTTCATCCAACATTGATATCAACGTTTCCGTGGGCACTATTTTCTCCATTCTGGAATGCCCTGAAGGTATGAGTGGCGGTGATGAAGCAGCGTTTCTGCAGGCAGGCCGCAAGCAGGTTGCTTCCGGTTATGTACTGTATGGCACCTGCGCAGTACTGACCCTGACAACCGGTAACGGTGTGAACATGTTCACCCTGAGCCACACCGGTGACTTTATCCTGACCCGTGAAAACGTCCAGATTCCGGAACAGACTCAGGAATTCGCCATCAACATGTCTAACCAGCGTTTCTGGGAACCGGCTATGCAGAACTATGTTTCTGATCTGCTGCTGGGTGAAGAAGGCCCGCTGGGCAAGCGTTACAACATGCGCTGGGTTGCTTCCATGGTTGCTGAAGTTCACCGGGTACTGACCCGTGGCGGTATCTTTATGTACCCGTGGGACAAACGTGCACCGGAAAAACCGGGCAAACTGCGCCTGATGTATGAAGGCAACCCGATGAGCTGGCTGATCGAACAGGCCGGCGGTCGCAGCACAACCTGTTACAAAGATATCCTTGATGTTGAGCCGGATAAGATCCACCAGCGTGTTGCTGTGGCGCTTGGCTCCAAACAGGAAGTCACTACTATGATGGCTTACCACGGCGAAAAATAATCGCTGCTGCCCAGGCTGTTGTCTGAAACCAAGCATTTCAGCCAGCAGCCGACATTAAGTCGAATATAACTCCGAAACCGGATATGTGTATAATCCGGGCCAGACGATTTAACCCGAACACCCTGCCAGATATTTAAGCCGGCAGTGTTTTCTAAATATTAAGGAAGGCTAACAATGAGCTTTGAAAAAGTCCCTGCTGGTAACGACCTGCCAAATGACATCAACGTAATCATCGAAATTCCGGCTGAAAGCTCACCGGTTAAATACGAAATCGACAAAGATTCTGATGCGATTTTCGTTGACCGTTTCATGGCTGCTCCTATGTTCTACCCGGCTAACTACGGCTACATCAACAACACCCTGGCTGACGACGGCGATGCGCTGGACGTACTGGTTGTTACGCCGTATCCGGTAGTACCGGGTTCTGTTATCCGCTGCCGCCCTGTTGGCGTACTGAACATGACTGACGAAGCTGGCGAAGATGCTAAGCTGGTTGCAGTACCGCACGACAAGCTGAGCAAGGCTTACAAAGATGTTCAGGACATCGAAGACCTGCCACAGCTGCAACGTGACCGTATCAAGCACTTCTTCGAGAACTACAAAGGTCTGGAAGAAGGTAAGTGGGTTAAAGTTGAAGGCTGGGACAACGCTGATGCAGCGAAAGCCGCTATCATCGAAGCTCAGAAAGCTTACGAAGCAAGCAAGTAAGCATTCAGACCTACCTGTAAAAACACCCGCTTATGCGGGTGTTTTTGTATCTGCCAGTTTTACCTGCCGGCATTTCCTGCCTGCTCACTCAGGGTTCTTCTTTTTCTGCTTTACCACTGCGTAGCTCCCCGGCTTCACCGGTGAACAGCCCCGGCCCAGCCGGCGACTCGGTATTGGCATGATAGGTAAAAGGTTTCGCTGAACAGGCACTCAGCATCACGCTCAGCCCCACAATGACCATTAACCTTAACCACATAGTTTCTTCTCCGGTATACAAAGCCCGGCTGCTTAGCAGCCACAGCCAGGCTTTTGGTGCTTCGCTACAGGTTAGAACTTAACCCGGGCGCCCAGGATAATGGCATCGATATCATCGACATTGCCTGCGGCACGGTCTAACTGATAATTGCGGTATCCCAGATAGCCTTCGGTGGACCACTTATCAAAGTTCTGCACCAGCTGCAGACCATAGTTTTCACCTTCATCGCCCTGGGCAGCAAGGTCATCATTCTGACTGTAATCCACCGATACTGCGGTCATACCGTGGGAAAACAGTTGCATCTGATAACCCACTTTACCGTAGTAAAAGGCAGGCTTATCACCGCTCTTAACATCCCGTTCACCGGCTGCCAGTGTGAAGTTCAGGCCGTTATCCAGCAGCAATGACACTGAGCCGTTCACCTGACTGTCCACCGTGGTGGAATCCGGTTCAGAATAGGCAACAGCGGCCGCCAGTTTGGCCCCCTCCAGTTCGCCGGCATAGCGGACCGCGGTATCCCAGGTTTCGCCATCAATCACACTGGCGGAAACCGTAAAGTTACCGAATGTCGGCGTATCGTAACGGATCCGGTCTCCGCGGCCCTGACCATCAAAGTTGGAAAACACATTGCCCACCTCGGTGCTGCTCAGGGTACCGTCACTGTTCCGGAACAGGATCGCACCGGCAATGTCAGCGGTGCTGGAATATCCCACCAGATCCGTGCCGGAAAGGTCTACTTCAGAAGTACCGTCAGAGGCACTGGAACCCTGCCCCAGCCACAACTTACCGTAACGTTTGCTGTCAAAATACACTTCAAGCCGGCGCTGGTTAATGCCGTTACCGTTACTGATATCAGTGGTCTCATTATTCTGGTTCACGGCAAAGCTGGAGTTAGATACAAATTCCGCTTCAATGGCAGAACCCACGGTCAGATCATCCGAAACATCCGCCTCACCAATGACCCGCAGGCGGGTTGAAGATGAATCGTTATCAACGTTGTAAGTTTCACTCTCCCGGCCGTCATCGGCGTACAGCAAACCACGGTTCACATGACCGGAAACGGTCACCCGCACGTTCTCATTCCCGGACAGAATGCCCTGACCTGAGGACGCCGCCTCAGCCTTCGCTTCAGCAGCTTCAGCTTTCTGTGTCGCCACCGTTGCCTGCTGCTCTAACTGATCCAGTCGTTCGGTCAGTGCCTGAATCTGTGCCCGCAGGGCATCTGTTTCGGCACTGGCCTGTGCACCGGCACTCAACAGCGCCATACTGGCCGTCACTGCAAGCGGTAATAATTGTTTTTGTAATCCCATAGGAAAGCTCCCGTGTCTGAAGAAACACCGGCAAGTGGCAGTTCGTTCTGCTGGTTTATTCAGAGGTAACAAACCTGTCAGCACGTCCCTCCACCGCCGGCAGCGGTTAAATAACTCAAAGGGGTACTGGGTAAGTGAGCTAAAAAGCAGCGAAGTTCTTGAAAAATCGTTAATTTGGACGTAAAGACATATCAATTGGACGAACGGACAGGAAATCAGCCAATCAACAGAAAAATGGACAGTTTTCTTAACCGGAATACCGGGCATAAAAAAAGCGCATCTGAACAGACGCGCTTTACTCAATAAACAATTATCGGGATCGCTTACGCTTTAGCGGCAATCTTATCGAGACTTTCTTTCAGGGCCTGATCCAGAATTTCAATCGCCCGGTCGATCTCTGCTTCAGTCACCGTCAGGGGCGGTGCGATTCGCCATACTGAACCCCGTTCTTTTCTGCGGCGGATATTCATACTCAGCCCCAGCTCAAAACAACGCTTCGTAGTGATTTCTCCGAGCTCATGATAAGCCTCTTTGGTTTGTCGGTCTTTCACTAGCTCAACCCCCAGCAGCAGACCCAGACCACGGATATCGCCGATTTCTTCGTACTTATCCATCAGCCCCTGCAACCGGCCACGCAGGTAGTTACCCACAGTATGTGCCCGCTCCACCAGATTGTCCTCAACGATGGTGCGCAGCACTGCCAGACCGGCAGCGGCCGGCAAAGGATCAGAGACATGGCTGGTGTAATACGTAAAACCACGCTCATGAATGGTTTGCTCAATGGCCTCCGTGGTGATGGTGGCCGCAAACGGTAAACCGCCGCCCAAACTCTTCGAGACACTCATGATGTCCGGAGTAATGCCAAAATGGCTGGCACCGAATTTTTCACCGATACGGCCAAATGCGGTCTGGGCTTCATCAAAGATCAGCAACATGCCACGTTCATCAGCGGCCTTGCGCAAGCCTTCCATGTAGCACTGAGGCGGCACGATCACACCGCCGGCACTGATAATGGGCTCAACAATGATCGCCGCCGGCGCACCGGCGCTGTGCATGTCAAACATCTTAAAGCCCAGCTCCAGCGCAGCCATGGCAGATTCATCGTCCGTGGCACCGGGAATATGTGGCCGGTAACTGTAGGGTTCAGGAATGGCGAACACGCCGGGAATGGTCGGGCCGTAACCGCGCCGGTCACTGGCGTAGGAAACACTGGATGCTGCGCCGGTTACCCCGTGCCAGGAGCCACCGATGGCAACGACTTCAAACCCACCGGTATATAACTTGGCCATGCGCAATGCGGCTTCATTACTCTCGGAGCCGGTGTTAATGAACAGGGATTTCTTCAGATCACCGGGTAACCAGTCTTCAGCCAGCGTCTTACCCAGTTCAGCAACCACATCCGGGATCATCCCGCTGAACATATGGTAAGCACGTTCACCGCACTGGCGCACCGCTTCAATGATTGCCGGATGATTATGGCCAATGGTGGCGCACATTTGTCCGGAGGTGAAATCCAGAATTTCACGGCCGGAATCATCACGCACGGTACAGCCGGACGCATGGGTGAATATATTTTCGAAGCTGTCACCGCCGTAACGGACCAGGTATTCCTTGGCTGCAGCGCGCAGTTCCTGAGTCATTGCTTAATCTCCTGAAGAGTAAGGATCTGACTGCAGAAACCGTCCGACAGTCAGAAGTCTAAAATGCCATCCTCACCGATCCGGCTGAGAATAGTTTCCAGCGAGTGATCCAGGTGCTCACTGACAGTTGCCAGAAACCCTGCTTCGTCCCGCGCATATAACAGTTCAATCATTCGCCGGTGCTCTGCAACGGCTTCATCGATCCGTTCCCCGATATTCCACATGAAATAACGGGGAAAGCTGTTCCATAAATTTCGTACCGCAGCCACCAGATATTCATTGCGGCTGGCGGCAAAAATCAGCAGATGGAATTCTTCATCGACTTTCACCAGTTCTTCAAACCGCCCGGCTTTGGCATACACAGCCATACGCTCAGCCAGTAAGTGCAACTCATCCACTTCTGCTTCAGTAATATGTTCAAAGGCCAGCTTTGACGTCTGCGTTTCGATGATCTTACGGGCGGTGTAAATTTGCTTAATCCGCTCCACATCCATCGTGGCAACACGCGCGCCGCGGTGCTGCTCATAATTCACCAGTCCGGCGGCTGTCAGCTCACTGAATGCTTCCCTTACCGGCGTACTGCTCAGTCCTAAATCCGCCGCAACGTCGTTCTGTCTTAAAGCCTGCCCAGGCTCATAGCGACCGATACGTATTGCGTGCCGCAACTCTTCGGTTGCTAACTGACGCTTGGTTTGAAAGCTTACTTTCATAGTTTTATCCGGGTGATTTTATGCACTTTACATATTATATATAATATATACAAACAGATTTTACACTGCCGGTTTATCTCCTATTAAGGAAAACCGACAGCCCAGCTATTCAGCGCTATAACCGACTGAGAAGCAATGGGAAAAATCAAAAATTCAGGACAATTCACTCAACATGAATTATTTGCATCTGAATAACTGAATACAGAAATTTCAGGCGCAGACAATTCCCGGCGAATGCCCTGAAAGCATTCACCGTTCGGTAAACTGTCTTTACATCAGTCTGTATCAGAATCTGAAGAAGGCACTGCAGATGTTTCTGACATAACCGTAGTTACCCGAACAACTGCGTCTTTCTGCTGCCCGTTCAGAGTACGATATGTATCCAGAAGGAGACTCTCATCCTGGCTTAACACCTGTTCAGACACCGTGTTCATACGCTTGCCTGTGAGAATGTACTGAACGTCTGCCCCTTCAGCAGCAACCGCTGCAAGGTAGCCAGCATCCGGCAAACGGCTGCCTTTTTCGTAGTTTGACTGCGCATTTCTGGCTACACCGCCGAAGCCGGCAAACACTGCCTGGCTCATTTTAAGACGGCGTCGCTCTTCCTTAAGTCGTGCCCCGATTATATCCATATGAATGCTTTTATATTGACCAGCACTCGAATGAGTGCAATATTATACCAGTAACTAACCGTTACTCACTCTTACTTTCAGGGAGTAATTATAGCCATGGACACAGGCAAAACCACCGAAAAAAATATCCGTATTCAAACCTTACTGGCACCGTCTGTTTATCGCCGCCTGCAGCGGTTGCGTCATCGGGAAGACCGTTCAGAATCCAAGATGGCTGCAATCCTGATCGAAGAAGCGCTCAGAGCACGCCAGACAAAAACTGAGTAAACTGACATCACAGTTAATTGATTTATGCAGGCAGGGACGCCTTATGAATACCAAACTCTCCGGTTATTATCTTAACCGGCCAGACACCTATCAGGTTATCCGCGGGGATTCTGATGACTGGTGCCATCTGCACACTGACAGCGCGTATCTTGAACAGCTTTGTCAGACTTCTTTCATCACTCGCACCTACAATGCTTCACAGCCAGGTTTAGTCAGGGCACTGGAGTTACTCTTAACTAAGCTCACTGTTCTCTTGCATCACAGCCAGAGCCTGGAAGCCTATCTGCAGGGCACTCCACTGCCTTTACTCCCGGGCTCAGCAAATGAAGCAAAAATTATATTAATCAGTGACAGCTACTTTTCGAAACTGTTGGAAGCTGTAGCCTTACTGAAAAAGTTACTGCAACACATCTGTCAGTCTGACAGCCTGTTACCGTCAACAGTCAGCCAGTGTATTGCCCGCAATTACACTTCGTATATCAGACAGTGCTTAACCCCGGAGCAGGAAGATTTTCAGCAGCTTTCTGAGGTGGCGGTCATCCACTAAAAAACCCGGCCATCCGGCCGGGTTTTCAGTCAGCAGTTCAGCCACTGCAGTAGGCGTAAGCTGATCTTACAGCTGAAACTTTTCTGACTTATCAATGACCATGTCTACCCGCCGGTTCATCCGGCGCCCTTCTTCCGTTTTGTTATCGGCCATCGGTTGTGATTCACCGTAACCGATCACTTCTAACCGGGAAGGATCAATACCATGCACATTGACCAGCCGCTCATAAACAGCCCTTGCGCGTCGTTCCGAAAGGCCCTGATTATACCGTTCGGTACCTATGTAATCCGTATGACCGGCAATAATGCCGACGACTTCCGGATTATCTTTCAGGAAGCTCGCAGCATCGCTGATATCTTTATCGTAGCTGTTAACCAGTACCGCGGAATCAAAGGCGAATTTAGCATCCATCCGGAATGCCAGTTTATTGCCATCAAGTTCCCTGAAGCGACTGTCCGTCAGTAACCCGGCCATAATGGCTTCTTTATCAAAAGTGGTCTGCACCGGTAACTCGGGCGGGCAACGGCCTTCAAGGTCGTTACGGGGTTCTATGGCATCCTGAGCGGCTTTGGCACCTTCCACCCCTGCCACATCATAGGCTGCCAGCAACTGCCCCATCGACGATAATGTCCGGGCCTGAGCCAGCTTAAGATTATGCACCGTATTCACATAGGTACGGCGCACTTCGAAATACTCATTTTCAGTATCCAGCAGATCCAGCAGCGTGCGCTGCCCGATATCAAACTGCTCCCGGTAGGCTACCCGGGCATCGGCTACTGCAGCCTGGTTCCGGCCAATATACTGTTCCTGCTGACGGAGGCTGCCAATGTCATTAAAGGCAATAACGGTATCCTGACGCACATCCCTGCATGCTTTTTCGCGCAGCTGATAGGCAACATCTATCAGTTTATCAAACTGCCGCTGCCGGGCAGCGTCTGAACCGCCGTTATACAGGTTGTAACTCATCAGTAATTCTATGGCTTGTTCTTCACGACGTTCATCAACACCGTCGGTGAAGTCTTCAACTTCGCCTCTGAGGCGCAAATCCAGGCGGGGCATCATTGCCGCATCACGGGCTTTACGGGCTGCGTGGGCCGCCAGAACATTCTCAATAGCTGCATTCAGCCGCGGGCTGAGCACATAGGCTCTCTCCAGTGTATCGCCACGGGTGTTCGGGATCAGTACATCCGGCAGCTCTGGCACATCCAGCCGCTCTGCCGGTAACTCACCTACGACCCTCTGAAAACGGGCTGTAACATCATGTAGATTAGTTGCCTCAGTCAGTAAGTTAGCCTCTGCCAGTGCCAGGCGAGCGGTTGCCTGTTCCAGATCGACACGCCGGGCAATGCCCGCTTCATGACGCTCTTCAATGTCGCCAAAGATACTGCGGTGCTGGATATAGTTATCTTTCGCCAGCGCGACCAGTTGCTGATAGCGCATGGTATCAAGGTAGGCCCGCACGGTTTCCAGGGCAACGGTTTCGGAGGTATTACGGAACTCATAGAAACGGACTTTACGCAAATGATCCAGCCGGTCCACTTCGTTACGGGTCGCAAAGCCATCAAACAGCATTTGCGTTAACGTTAACCGGACATTCCAGGGCTCGTAATCAATTTCCGGCTGGTTGGAACGGTCAAGCCTTTCATGGCCAATCTGACCGGTCAGATCAACTCTGGGATAGTAACCACCTTCCCCTGCACGCTGCTCTTCTGCAGCGGCTTCAAAGGTATACCAGCTGGCAAGTACATCCGGGTTCTGCACAACAGAACGGCTTATTGCTTCATTCAGTGATTTGACTGGTTCGGCCCAGGCCGGAGATGCCACGAGCAGAACTGCAGCGAGCAAGTAGCGATACGCCATCTGCCACCTCCCTCTGTCATCAAATCAAATCCCTTTGTGTTTTGATGCACCTTAAGTTTGAGATCATTAGAGAGTTATAGAACTGAAAGAACCGCCTGTCCGGTATTTCGGACTGCTTACCAGCCAGGTTTGAGCAGTGAAACTGTATCACTATCCCACTGAGATATTCGTGATGTCAGCGCCTTCAAACCACCCCGCATGATCTGATCTGCATTCGGCTTTATCTTCGGCTCCAGTGTTAAAAATATTCACCTTTCTATAAAAATAGTCGCTAGATGCAAGTAAGTAAAAAAATATTCACGATGTTTTTTTCTCAATTATTTTTATAATCCGCCGCTAATTTATTGAGTATTTAAAGATAGCCGAGTGCTTTTGCATAAAAATTGCAGTGTTTTCATCAGCTAACGTAAACCGGCAACAAATTATATTTTCACAGGCATCCCCCAGACACCATGACTCAGATGAAACGACTGACCGAATTAATTTTTATTCTGCTAAGTATCACTGCACCCAAATATGTTTTTGCTCAGGCCAGTATTCAAAAACTGCCATCGGTTACTGAAGAACAATTCGGCAAAACCGCACTGGAAACAATCAGTAACTGGCAGGCACTGTTACGCAACAGTGCCCACCTGAGCACTGACGAAAAGCTGCAGCGGATTAACAGTTTTTTCAACCTCAGAGTCCGCTTTGAACCTGACAGCCAGACCTGGAACAAGAGTGACTACTGGGCAACCCCACTGGAAACTCTGGCAAAAGCCCGGGGAGACTGCGAAGACTTCACCATTGCTAAGTACTTCTCTTTGATTTTACTGGGGATTCCGGACGATCAGCTGCAGCTGACATACGTAAACGCCACCCGGCGCTTACCCGAAAAAACCATTAAACAAACACATATGGTGCTCACATACTTCCCTGATGATGCTGATCCGGTTGTGCTGGACAATCTGATTAACGATATACAACCGCGTTCGGAACGCACTGATTTAAAAACAATTTTCAGTTTTAATGAAGACAGTTTCTGGGTCGCCGGTGAGAGCCGCCTTAACTCTCCTCAGACCCGTATCCGCCCCTGGGGAGATGTGCGTAAACGCATGCAAACTGAGGGTTTATTATAAAAAAATATCAAGTGAATTTTTCTTGAAATAAAATTCATGCATTTTTTAAAAGTTAATTTTTCTCACCATTAATCCTGATTAGCAATCAAAAAAAATGCTATCAAAATTAATGTCTGTAACAATAAATACCGTCTATATATTCCCTCTTTCCGGCTTATAAAATTAACTGTTCACTTTCTTTCTCCGGTAATATATCAAGTTGCGGCTGTAACGATTTCCGCGCCTTCTGACGGGCTAAAATTTTATCCTGAACCGGCACCGGTAAGTCGGTGAACCTGATCTGATTCTTATCAACCAGCAACATAACCAAATCCTCGATGACCCGAATCAGTGCCTTATCCATCCTGGACAGTTCATCATCTTCAATGGCAGAAGCCAGCTCGAACACATCTTCACAATCCTGATCTTCAAGGGCACTAAAGCCTTCCAGTGGAATTTTACTCACAGCGGCAATACGTTGCCGGTTATCCCTTTTCACGTAGATCATTCCGATACCTGCAGTATTCAGTCTGTTATTAACTTACCATTATTGACCAAATCCTGAATAAGTGCCGCCTGATCTGTGCCGTTCAGGTCGGTAAAAGCGGTTACCAGATCGACGCCGGACAACTCGATGGTCTGCTCAACCGCACTGTCATCGAAGCCGGCATCAAAGCCTGCGGAAGTACTGATGTGAATAACCGTATCGCCGTCGCTGTTCAGGTCGAAGTACAGATAATCCGTCAGATCATTATTCTGTTCATCCACCAGTAAGTCACTGAGATCCAGAACATCCCCCTCATTTGCCGGCAATGCTGTGTTGAAGTCTGTGATGACATCAGCGGCCGGGTCTCCTGGTGTACCGCCATCATTCAGATTCCAGACAAAGGTATCGCTGCCCAGCCCACCGGTCAGGGTATCGTTACCGGCACCTCCGATCAGTGTATTGGCAAATTCATTGCCCCCCAGCGCATCGGTGGCTGAGGACCCCGTCAGGGTATCCATTGTGCCGCTGATATTTATATCGATGGCATCCGATGCGGCATCGGAGTCGGAATCCACAACCCGTATCGGTGCCTTCAGGCTAAAGTCCTGATCCTCGGACAGATAATCAACCGTCAGCGTATCCGGCACCAATTTATAAGCACCTATATCTGACTCAAATACGATCAGGCTAAACTCTGTCAAACCCGCGGATGAAGCTTTAATTTCCACCATCTGACCATCCGTTACCACCATGCTGCGGGTTTCTCCCGGAGGCAAATCCGCATAACTGAAGCCATCCTGACCTAACTGCGCCAACACTGCCGGCGTCACTGAATACACGGTATAACGCAGGATCGTCAGCCCACTGCCCACCACATCCACCTGTACGTTGACCCGGGTAATGTCCTGATCAAACCGCATAAACAGGTGATCTTCCCGGTTGAAATCCGCATCAATATCCTGCCCCGCACCGACCCCCATCGTATTGGCACTGGTATCAACCGTACTGCGGACATACTGATTGCCGTTAAATTCATAACCGTAGAAGGTGGTTTCAACAGGATCACTGTTTAATCCGGAAGAGGTCTGTAGCGAAGAAGCGCTGTTATTACCGCTAAGCCCCTGCCCAACCGTTGCTGATACTTCTGTTTCTATGGCCACGTATTGCTGGTAGGTATACGTGTCCATTGCATCATTGAGGGTCAGTTCGAAGACCACAGTACCGTCAGTCGTAACCCCCGTTAACGTCTGATTAGCACTGTCGTGTGTGTACCCCAGGGTCTGATTATTGGCGTAGAGCGTGGCGCTTGGTGTAAATTCGCCCCAGTTAAAGCTTTGTGGCATGTCCGCAGAAGGATCTATGCTCAGGGTACCCACGACTGAACCAACACCGTTCAGCCCCATACCGTCTGCTACGGCAATGATCTCGGGCTGGTCGTCAATCTGAATAATGACAATATGGGCTGGTGCAGACGTAATGCCGTTAATATCGGTAGCGGTCACTTCAAAGGATGCACTTGTCTGATCACTGTCCGGAGCATGGGTAATCGCTTTCACCAGGCTATAGCTATAGTTCACCGTGCCGGTGGACGGATCGTACCCGGTAATAACCATTTCTTCCTGCGCATTACTGAAAACAGTAACGGGAACCAGTTCGGTCGCGGCCAGTAAATCACTGACCAGCAACACAGTACCGGCAATTGTGACTGACGCCAGACCATCCTGGGCATTCACACGGAAGCTGCCATTGGTTGATTCACTGTCGTCAGTATCAGAAAGCAGTCCCACGTCATATACCGTACCACCCGGGCAGTCTGTTTCTACAGTGACAGGCTCTTCAACAGGGTTTACTTTCAGTGTCAGTGTTGAGTCATCGGTATCCAGGCCATCTGTCACGGTGTAGTGAATAACCGGCACCAGCCCGGTAAATCCGACGACGGGTACGAAGCTGAAATCACCGTTGCTGCTGATACTGATGGTACCCACACCGGCAATTTCCACTGGCGTACCGTCTGCTGCATAAACCGTGTTATCTCCGGTAACAGTGAAGCTGACGACACTGGCAGGATCAGGGCCATCCGGGTTAAAGGTATTCAGCAACAGGTTCCCGGTTGCCTCTGAAGGCGTACCACTACCATCTCCATGGTCGTCACACGCATCACCTTCTCCTTCTCCTTCTCCTTCTCCTTCGCCTTCTCCTTCGCCTTCTCCTTCTCCTTCGCCTTCTCCTTCGCCTTCTCCTTCTCCTTCGCCTTCTCCTTCGCCTTCTCCTTCGCCTTCTCCTTCTCCTTCGCCTTCGCCTTCGCCTTCGCCTTCTCCTTCTCCTTCGCCTTCTCCTTCGCCTTCTCCTTCGCCTTCGCCTTCGCCTTCGCCCTCGCCTTCTCCCTCGCCTTCTCCCTCGCCTTCGCCTTCGCCTTCTCCTTCGCCACCGGTATTTTCATTCAGTTCAACGTATTCATCGCCGTCTTCAAGATCGTTAATCGGGTCAATTTGCAGCGTCAGTGTAGACAGATCATTATCCTGTCCATCCGTGACGATGTAATTAATCACCGGTATTGCTCCGGTGTAATCTTCTTCCGGGGTAAAAACAAAGTCACCATTACTGCTGATATTGATGGTGCCCACATCCGGAATACTGACGTTGCTGCCATCTGCCGGATAGACCATTGCGATCCCAGTAATGGTAAAGCTCACAACACTGGCAGGATTTGGGCCGTCCGGGTTAAAGGTATTCAACAGCAGGTTGCCACTGGCCGGTGTGTCTTCGGTCACAGTCACCACTTCATCACCGTCTTCCAGATCATTTTCTGCGGTGATGTTCAGAGTCAGTGTTGAGTTGTCAGTGTCCAGACCATCCGTAACCGTATAGCTGATGACAGGTACATCACCGGTATAGTCTTCCGCCGGAGTGAAGGTAAAGTCTCCGTTACTGCTGATACTGATAGTGCCCACATCCGGGATGCTGACATTACTGCCATCCGCCGGGTAAACCGTTACATCACCGGTCACAGTAAAGCTGACCACGCTGGCAGGATCGGGCCCGTCAGGGTTATCGGTGTTCAGTAACAGGTTGCCATTTGCCGGCGTATCTTCCGTGACATTAACGACTTCATCGCCGTCTTCGAGATCATTTACAGCAGTGATGTTCAGGGTCAGCGTTGAGTTGTCAGTGTCCAGACCATCCGTAACCGTATAGCTGATGACTGGCACATCACCGGTATAGTCTTCCGCCGGGGTGAAGGTGAAGTCCCCGTTGCTGCTGATACTGATGGTACCCACACCCGGAATATCCACATTACTGCCATCCGCCGGGTAAACTGTTACATCACCGGCAATAGTAAAGCTGACAACACTGGCCGGATCCGGCCCGTCAGGATTATCTGTATTCAGTAACAGGTTGCCATTTGCCGGCGTATCTTCAGTGACATTGACGACTTCGTCATCGTCCTCAAGATCATTCACTGCATTGATGTTCAGGGTCAGCGTTGAGCCGTCGGTATCCTGGCCGTCTGTTACCGTGTAGCTGATCACCGGCACATCACCGGTATAGTCTTCCGCCGGAGTGAAGGTAAAATCCCCGTTACTGCTGATACTGATAGTACCCACTCCCGGGATGTCCACATCACTGCCATCCGCCGGGTAAACCGTTACATCACCGGCAATGGTAAAGCTGACAACACTGGCCGGATCCGGCCCGTCCGGGTTATCGGTGTTCAGCAGCAGGTTGCCACTGGCAGGCACATCTTCAGTGACTGCGATGACTTCATCGGCATCATTCAGCTCATTCTGCGGATTAACGGTAATGTCGACCGTCGCCGGTTCCGATGTATTACCGGCTTCATCAGAGACCGTATATTGAAAAGAATCCGGACCGTTATAATCAGGATCTGGCGTATAGGTTACCGCTCCGGTAACCGGATTAACGCTGACTGTACCATTGTCGGGCTGGGAGATAATTAAAACAGTGGTAGGGTCAAGGTCTCCATCCGGGTCGGAGTCGTTGCTAAGAACATCAATGATGACAGAAGAGCCTTCATCAAGACTCACTGCATCATTTACCGCAACTGGTGGTTGAGTGCCTTCTTCCTCGATTGCTAACAGGTCCGGAGAAACAAAAGGGCTGCCCGCGGCTAACTCTCTGAACCCACCGAAGGTTGAGAGTGTCGTGGTTTCGACAATACGCGTCAGCACTACAAAATCATGGCCTTCGCTGGCGCCTGGGCCAGCAGCACCGGCAGCCGGCTCAGGTAACACATCCGTTGGATCCTGGCCGGCTTCAATCGCTGCCAGTACCGCAGCAACTGATTCATCCGTGATAGCTTCTTCAGTGGCAATTGATTCATCGCCCGCAACCATATTGTTACTGATTGCTACATCAACAGGCTGATCAAAAGACATATACGTGCCGTCAGTCAGTGCCAGCTGCACGAAAGCTCCCTCTGAAGGCATAAGAACATCACCCTCAGTCAGAACGTCCCCTATCTGCAACTGACGCAATTCCCCTTCACTGTTCCGCACGAATACTTCACCAGACATCGCAGACACTGTCGCGACAGGTGTATCAGAAGCCATGGTGCTCTCCCCCTTAAACCGATTTTAAAAGTATCGATCAGTCGTTAAAGAGTAGGCATGTCCCACAGAGTTATACCTGTACCTCAGGTACAATATGAACAACTTTCATAATGGAATTTATAAGGCGAAGACTTCGTGCTCATTCAGAAGGAGCACCAGATGTACCCTGTCACGGGCACCGGATTTTGCAAACAAAGATGCCAGGTGTGCCTTAGTCGTCCGTTCGGTAATCCCCAGAGAACCGGCAATTTCTTTATTCGAAGCGCCTTTAGCAACCAGTTGAGCAACCATTTGTTCCCGTGCCGTCAGGTCGGCGTAGAAAGAGGCCCCCTCACAGCTGACGGCCTGCATATGCCGGGCACTGACTTTCAAAACCTTGCCGATGAACTCTGCCCCCACCCAGTACCCACCGTGTTCAATAACCAGGGCGATTTCCTTCAGTAATGCTGGTGCCGCCAACACATGACAGTATCCGGCAGCGCCGGCACCAAAGACCTGCATAGATTCGGCATCGTTAGGTAAATTAGATAAAACAGCCACCGGACAGGGAAACTGCGGTACATATTGCAACCACTGTGCTTTATCGCCGGCATTCAGGGCCGTGAAATCGAGCCATATCAGGCCCTCTCCCTGATGCATACGCAGCGCTTCCTGCGGTGTTCTCACCGTCAGGGCGTCGGGAAACGTTTCATGCCAGCGCACCGGCGAAAGTTTTTTCTGGCTGACGAACACATGCATCGTTCAGCGCTCCGTTAAGGCGTATTGTCTGGCTCTGAATACGGGTTTAAGCATGTAATGCAAGATGCTTTTTTTACCCGTTAATATATCCACTTCAGCCACCATTCCCGGAATAATGGGCTTTCCCTCACCCATGCTTGCTTCTAATGTTCGGACTCTGACGATATAAAACGGCGCACCGTTTTCATCCACAACAGTATCCGCACTGATATGCTCCACCGTGGCTTTTAAACCGCCATAAACAATAAAATCATAGGCGGTAAATTTAACTAACGCTTCCTGTCCCGGTCGTAAAAAGGCAATATCCCGGGGATTAATTTTTGCCTCAAGTAACAGCGCATCATCCGAAGGCACAATCTCAATGATATCCCTGCCCGGTAAAATCACCCCGCCAATAGTATTAAAAAACAACTGCTTAACGGTGCCTTTAACCGGCGACACAAGGGCAGTTTGTTCTACCCTGTCCAGCAGGCCCCGGCTGCTTTCTATCAGCGTATTAATCCGCGATGTTGTACGTGACAATTCTTCACGCACATCATTTTTAAACTCTAACGCTACCTCACTGATACGGTTTTCGGCTTCCGCAATGGTTGCCAGAATACGTTGCATTCTGGCTGATACCTGTGCCCGCTCCCCGCTTAGCCGGGACACTTCACGACGCAGACGTAATACTTCTATTTCTGACACCGCCCCCGAAGATAACAGTGGTGCGCTGACTTCCAGCTCATGGGCGGCAAAGCTGTAACTGCGGTCCAGCTGGGACTTTTCCGCACGGGCCTCTTCCAGCTCCTGGCGACGCTGATCTAACTGCTGGCGGGCAATGCTTCTGGCCGCTTCAAGCGCTTCCATACTGGAACTGAACAGCGCCATCTCCTGTTCCACCACATCGGGTACAGACTCGGCCATCTCGTTACTCGGATAAAAAGGCACTTCTTCAGCGACTGAGCGCAAACGTTCGGCTTTTACCTGCAGAGAAACAAGTTCAGCGCGGTTCTCACGAAACGAAGCAACCGAGCGGGTGGCATCCAGCTTTACCAGTAACTGACCCGGCTCCACCGCATCGCCTTCTGCGACCGCCAGCTCCGTTACCACCCCGCCGTCCTGCGACTGAATAATCTGAACCTGCCGGGAAGGAATTACCTTAGCTTCCCCCCGGGTAACCTCATCAATCTCAGCATACGCAGACCAGGCGATCAGCCCGATCACCACCAGAATAATCACATACAACAGCTGCCGGGTTTTAACCGGATCCTGCTCAAGCATTGCCCGGTCAGCATCTTCCAGCCAGTTCAGATTGTCCGGTTCATCCACCGGAATCCAGTGTTCAAAAGCCCGGTCCATAAGTCTGCGTCCCGGTGACAGGGAAGTTTCAGAATCATTCGGCGGTAAAGGTGCTGAGCCATTCATACCGCCCTCCCGATCCGGCCTTTACGCAGCGCTTCAACGACCTGATCCCGGGGGCCATCCGCAACAATTTTGCCGCTGTCGAGCACGATAATACGGTCCACCAGCTCCAGTAAGGCGGTGTGATGCGTAATCACCAGCATCGTTTTTCCCACCGCATAACGGCGCAGATTTTTCAGAATTGCAGCCTCAGAGGCGTGGTCCATTGAACCGGTCACTTCATCCAGTAGTAACAGCGGGGGCTCATGAATGATGGAGCGCGCCAGCGCAACGGCTTTACGCTGCCCGCCGGACAAAAACTCCCCCCGTTCACCGACATTCATGTCGTACCCCTGAGGATGAGCATTAACAAAGTCATATAGCTCAGCAACTCTCACCGCCCGCTCAACCGCTTCGTCACTGGCCATGGGATCAGCAAAAGTAAGATTTTCCCGTAGGGTGCCATAGAACAGCGTGGCCTCCTGAGGAACAAACCCCACCTGATGACGCAGCTCCGCCGGGTCCAGCTGGCGCACGTCAATACCGTCCACCAGAATCGCCCCTTCACTGGCCTGATACAAGCCAACTGTCAGGCGCTGTAACGTGGTTTTACCGGACCCAACCCGGCCAAGTATCGCCACATGTTCGCCGGCATTAATATGAAACGAAATACCCCGGAGCGCCTGCACTTCAGCCCCCGGATAGGTAAAACCAACCTTACGAAACTCAATCTCCCCCCGAAGATGACCACGGCTAAAGAAATTCTGATCAGCCGGACGTTCTACCGGCTGTTCCATAATGGCATTCAGTGTAGTCAGGGAAGCACGGGCATTGTGGTACTGGGTTAACAGCGCTGCTGCCTGGCCAAGCGGAGCCATCGCCCGGTTCGCCAGCATCATGGTAGCAATCAGCCCACCGAGGCTCAGCTCACCTTCTGATATCAGATAAACACCAATCACAATCACACTGACACTCACGAGCTGCTGAATCCACATGGCGAAATTCAGGTTACTGGTAGCCAGTAACCGCAGCTGCACTCCAACCCGGTCAAGATACGCAGCCGCTTTTTCCCAACGTCGCTGCATCACGCCTTCTGCAGTCAGGATTTTGAGTGTATCCAGACCTATCAGACTCTCTATCAGCACAGAGTTACGCATTGAACTGGCCTGATACATACTTTCGGTCAGGTGTTTCATCTTGCCCTTGGTGGTCATGGCATAACACAGAATCAGAAATACCCCGATCAGAGAGGGCACCATCATCAGGGGCGAGATCCATCCGAGTACCAGTATAAAAATCAGCGTAAAAGGCAGATCAATCAGTGCCGTCAGCGATGCAGACGTAATAAAGTCCCGCACCGTTTCAAAGGAGCGGAGGTTGGCAGCAAACGCACCGACAGATAATGGCCGGTACTCCATCTTCAGCCCCAGCACCTGCTGCATAATGCGAACGGACAAAAGAATATCCACTCGCTTACCCGCCAGATCCAGAAAGTACCCGCGCATAGTCCTCAGCAATAAGTCAGCGATGAGCACAATGCCGATTCCGAATGCCAGCACCCATAAGGTTTCAAAGGCATGGTTAGGCACCACCCGGTCATACACATTCATTGTGAACAGCGGTAGCGCAAGGGCGAACACATTAATAAACAACGCTGCCAGAAGTACATCCCGGTATAAGGCAAGGTTTTCTCGCATTGCCCCCCAAAACCAGTGGGAAGGTTTATGGTTGGTAACCTCCGGCGTTCTGGCATCGAACGCCAGCTTAGGACGTGCATAAATCACGGCACCGGAATAACGCTGATCGAGCTTTTCTGCCGGAACTTCCATCACACTTTCCGGAAACTCCGGATAAATAACCTGAGCAGACTGTTTATTCCGACTCCAGGACATCAGCACACAGGCTTCGTCTCCTTCCAATAATAAAACCGCGGGTAAAGCCCGGCTCTTAAGGGCTTCCAGCGGTTTCTTCAGTATTTTGCTGACAAAGCCTGCACGGGCAGCGGCACGGGCAAATAAGGAAGGGGTAAGATGTTGTTTTTCCAGAGGTAAACCAGCAACAAGGCTTTCGCGGTTCAAACTGCTCCCATGAAAGGAACTGAGCACCAAAAGGCACTCAAGCAGATGATCAATACCTGTCGCTGTGCGCATACTCCCCCCTGTTTCAAACGTCACAGAAGCGCTGATTAACGGTAAAGCCGTCTATTTAATTTAGTCGAGTCTGTTAAAACTTATAAACTTTGCAGCACATTTTTTATAACAAGTCAGATAGCGGAGAATTCAAAAGGAGGCGCTTTCAGCCAGTGTAAGCACACACTGACCTAAAGCTAACTAACAGAAAACCAGACGTTTTTAACAACGGCTCTCTACATAACAGCACCGCTATGCGGAAGTCTTGTCTATTGTAGAAACAGCCCATCAGACAGCCTGAGCACAGGATGCTTTCCGGATACAGGATTGCCAGCGAAACACCAAAATTAAACAGATCCATGAAACACTGTTTACACAACCAAATGCCCTGTCATGTAACTGAAATATTAATACTGCAGCCTGGTCAGCCCGCAGGAATATCCCAGTGCTTCATTCTTCTTGCTGGCCTCCGGATAAATATTATCCAGCAACCATTCTTTGCGCTTACAGCCATACATTGCCTGCTTGAGGCGGGAATCCATCACTGCGCATTCGGCGAGCTTATCATCCATAAATTGCTGGGTTTGCAGGAAAAAATCTGTCGACTTGAGTGGTGACATATCGGTCAGTTCATAGCCCAGTACGCCGAGCATCTGCTTATGACAAACAACATTCTTGGGACCCAGCATTGAAATATACTTTTGCACAGCCACATCAATCCCTTCGATTTTCAGTCCTTCCCTGTCGACAGAACAGGCATCCATTACCCGCCCCAGCGTATTACCGGCCCCCTTAAGGGGTAAATGTGCTTTATATGAACTGCCCCTGGCATCGGTGATTTCCACCAGTAATTCTTTGCCCTGCAGCATTTGTCTGGCCAGATGGGTTTTATCAAAGTCACTGGCAAACACTGAATCTCCCCGGGTAGACACGATCCAGTCACTTTCTACCGAATCCTGCTTATCTATCCGGTAACGCACCGGGTAACGGTTACCAATGCCAATAAACTTACCCACAGAAAAAATCAGATCGAACTCTTCTTCCTGTAAACATCTGGCAAGTGCCAGACTGCGTTCCTTCACTGAACGCACCATAGCAATATGTGTTTCCTGATCAGTAAAATCATCAACCCGCTTGGCATAAAACCAGTCTTCAGCCGCCAGTTGCGCCGGCAAACATAAACCTAATGTAATCAGTAATATACATAGTCGTTTCATGGTAATTACTCCCATTCACGATTGTGTATGCACCTGCCTGGATGTGAATGCCAATCCCTGTGGCTCATATAATTAAGCTTAGACCATAAGATTTTGCAGCTTGGTTTTTGGCGGTAAACGGAGGTTCTCTGGTTCGCTCAGAACCCCGTTAAAATCAGGCGCAGAATGCCGGAATTCCCTCTGCTAAAAGGGCTGATAGTCTTACAGCTGCTATGAAACGATTTGACTTAGAGCAACAGGAAAGGAAAGTAATGGATGTGGATAAGCTGAGGGAGGGATTACGCAGCTTCGCGGCTCACCCTCCGGGTGTTGCAAAGAGCGCAACATGCTCTCGCTTCGCTCGGGTCGAACCCACGAGATTTTATTCGCTACGCTCACCCTGCGGGCCATCGTCGCAGGCTCCGATGTGGTCTCGCTTCGCTCCGCTCGAACCCACGAGGTTTTATTCGCTACGCTCACCCTACGGGCCATCGTCGCAAGCTCCGATGTTATCTCGCTTCGCTCGGTTCACCCTCTACAAACTCTTTAGATACAAAAAAGCCCCGGTTGTAACCGAGGCTTTTTCGTTTTGAATTAGATGGCGGTGAGGGAGGGATTCATTCGCCGCTGCGCGGCTCACCCTACGGGTGTTGCAAAGAGCGCAACATGCTCTCGCTTCGCTCGGCTCGAACCCGCGAGGGATCTCACCCTCCACAAACTCTTTAGATACAAAAAAGCCCCGGTTTTAACCGAGGCTTTTTCGTTTTGAATTAGATGGCGGTGAGGGAGGGATTCGAACCCTCGATACGTTTCCGTATACACACTTTCCAGGCGTGCTCCTTCGGCCACTCGGACACCTCACCGCATTTCCTCCGTGCTCCTCAGCACTTCAGAGTGGCGCGTACTTTAATGGAATTCCGGTGCTAAATCAAACCTGTAAGACGAGTTTTTACAATTTTTTTCAATGCTGGGGAAATAAATTTACATCTGCGGTTTCTGGGCTGTATTCAACGCAGGAAAATCACCCATAAAAAAGCCCATTCAACAGAGTTGAACGGGCTTTTTTTAACGAACAGTGCTTACTCAGATCCGGTTATTCAGGGAAGGGACGTCCTCTGATAACCGACAGCTCAGCGTCTGATCAGTCGGCCTGGCGACGCAGGAATGCCGGGATATCCAGGAACTCCATATCGTCTGTACCGGTTTTCTTCGCTTCAGTTGGTTCAGCTACCGGTGCAGGGTTATCTTCCGCACGCAGTGAGTCAGATGCTTTATTACGCATCACCGTTGGCAACTCCAGCTGGCTGTAATCTGCAGCAGCGCCACCGGCAACCGCAGCACGCTTAGGTGCGCTGTTTACAACCCGGATTTCCTGCTCAACTGCAGCCCCCAGACCAGTAGCAACAACGGTTACCTTAATCTCTTCGCTCATTTCCGGATCGATTACGGTACCTACAACAACGGTAGCGTTTTCAGAAGCAAACTCTTCAACAACCTGACCGACTTCGGAGAACTCACCCAGTCCCAGATCCAGGCCAGCGGTGATGTTTACCAGAATACCACGGGCACCCTGCAGATCGATGTCTTCCAGCAGCGGACTGCGGATAGCCGCTTCAGCCGCTTCAACACCGCGATTTTCACCCCGTGCAGTACCGGTACCCATCATTGCCATGCCCATTTCAGACATAACGGTACGAACGTCGGCGAAATCCACGTTGATCATCCCCGGACGGATAATCAGGTCAGCAATGCCCTGAACCGCACCTTTCAGTACATCATTCGCCGCGTTAAACGCATTGATCAGGGAGCAGTTCTTACCCAGCACCTGCATCAGCTTTTCATTAGGAATGATGATCAGAGAGTCAACATTTTCAGACAGCTCTTTGATGCCCTGCTCGGCAATCATCACCCGCTTTTTACCTTCAAACGGGAATGGTTTAGTAACCACTGCTACCGTCAGAATACCCATTTCTTTAGCGACTTCTGCAACAATCGGCGCTGCACCGGTACCAGTACCACCGCCCATACCGGCGGTGATGAATACCATGTCTGCGCCACGGATCATTTCCGCAATGCCTTCGCGATCTTCCAGTGCAGCCTGACGGCCCACATCCGGGTTCGCACCGGCGCCCAGACCTTTGGTGATTTCACCGCCGATCTGCAGCAGGCTCTTGGCCAGCATGTTGTCCAGTGCCTGTGAGTCCGTGTTGGCGCAGATAAATTCCACACCGTCCACGTCCGTCGACACCATGTGCTGAACGGCGTTACCACCGCCGCCACCTACGCCAATCACCTTAATAACGGCGTTTTGCGGTACGCTATTAACTAATTCAAACATGTCCCTTTCCTCCAGCTTAAGCGTGCTTTTTTACGCTTAGGTCTGTCTTTCTAATTATGATTGATGCGCCGGCTCCGCCAGCGTATACAACTTGTTTTGTACTGAAGGTCTGCAAGCAGCGCGCAGACCAATCAAAATATTAGTTCCCTGCCGTTTCAGAAATTTCTCTGAAACCAGCTTTTCATCCGTTGCAGTGCCGGCGTATTCGGCACTGCAGGTATTTCTGCCGGCATTTCTTCCTGCCGGGGTACATTATCCTGTTTGGCATACTGCAACAGCCCAATGCCGGTGGCATAAATCGGGCTGGCAAGTATGTCTTCCATCCCTCTTACGCCTTTTGGCAATGCCAGACGTACCGGCATATGGAAA
Organism: Aliamphritea spongicola; assembly: GCF_017051665.1. Taxonomy (NCBI): domain Bacteria; kingdom Pseudomonadati; phylum Pseudomonadota; class Gammaproteobacteria; order Oceanospirillales; family Oceanospirillaceae; genus Aliamphritea; species Aliamphritea spongicola. The sequence goes on along the minus strand of NZ_JAFIDL010000003.1, from coordinate 191,764 downwards.
ATCTCTTCAGCCAGTTCGACTGCACCTTCCATTTTTGCCGTACCGCCGGTGAGCACAATGCCTGCAGCAATCATGTCTTCAAAACCGCTGCGGCGGAGCTCCGCCTGTACCAGCGTAAATAACTCGTCATAGCGGGGTTCAACTACTTCCGCCAGCGCCTGACGAGACAGATCCCGTGCTGGCCGGTCACCTACACTCGGTACTTTAATGGTTTCTTCAGCCCCCGCCAGCTGAGCCAGCGCACAGGCGTACTTCTGTTTAATCTCTTCCGCATTCAGCGTCGGAGTACGTAACGCCATTGCTATGTCGTTTGTCACCTGATCACCGGCAATCGGGATAACGGCTGTATGCCGGATTGCACCGCCGGTGAAAATGGCAATATCGGTGGTACCGCCACCCATATCCACCATGCAGACACCCAGCTCTTTTTCATCATCCGTTAATACGGAGTAACTGGATGCCAGCTGTTCCAGCACGCTGTCATCGACAGCCAAACCACAGCGCTGTACACATTTCTCGATATTCTGGACCGCATTCACCGCACCGGTTACCAGATGAACCTTGGCTTCCAGGCGTACACCGGACATTCCCAGCGGCTCACGGATACCTTCCTGATTATCGATCACATACTCCTGCGGCAGAATATGCAGAATTTTCTGATCCGCCGGAATAGCCACCGCCCGGGCAGCATCGATTACCCGTTCAAGATCATGTTCCATTACTTCACGATCACGTACAGCAACAATGCCATGGGAATTCATACTGTTAATGTGACTGCCGGCAATGCCTACCGTCACTGAATGAATCTTGCACCCTGCCATCAACTCAGCTTCTTCAACGGCCCGCTGAATAGATTGCACCGTTGACTCGATATTGACCACGACACCACGTTTCAGGCCCCGGGAGGCATGCGAACCGATACCGACAATATCAATCGCACCGTCCGGGCCGACTTCCCCCACAAGACACACCACCTTTGAGGTGCCTATGTCTAACGCAACGATCATATTGCTTGCCATGGTCATATCTAAAACCGCTTTTCTTGCTCCGGCATTGCTGCGGAGAATTCAATGTTTCGAGTCTGTCTGTTATCCCTGTGGAAAACTAAATTCCGAACATTGCTTTCCGTTGCTAAGGCACTCCTGCTGAGTATCCACAACCGGCCCGGCTGACTTTCTGGAAAAACATTTATCAACAAACGTTGGCTGTTATTTAGCCATGTTGGTTCTGCTAACTGTTTTTCCACAAAATGCTGAGCATTTAACAACCAGCATAGTTCAGTTTTTAATCAATCCCAGTTCAAAACCGGCATTTTTAATAATTAATGCCAAGAATAAACCATTCGATTTATTTTTTAAGCATTTTTTTGGGATATTGAATTAATTCTTTTCCCACAGGCAAACATATGCCGCCGTGCATCTAGTTATCGGCAATAATCTGCCATCTTTAGCATAAATTTCACCGTGATAGCTCAGTTTCGGGCTATCAGGAGTTATCCAGATCTTACTGTACATTTTTAACACAATTTAATTATTTTTTGTACAAAAAATAATCAGAAATCAAAATCCTGTTTTGAATAAACAGCCAACAATCAATATTTAATTTTGATTATTTTTATAAAAATCAAAAATTAATATTGATGTTTTTTATAATTTTCAAAAATTAATATTGATGTTTTTTATAATTTTCAAAAATTAATATTGATTATTTTACAAAATTTCAATATTTAATTTTGACGATAAATATATAATTCAAGATTGATTTATGATTATTCCCGGCATCTGTTAATAACTGATAAATAACGAAACAGGCAGAAACAGCCCACAGGCTTCTGCCAACAGAAACATATCAACAGCCCTCTCCGCCATAAGAAACAGGACTGATGTGCACAGCAAGCCTCTGCAGACTGTCCACAGCTATCCTGTAATTCAGTAAGAAATATTCACAGAAAGGATTAGATAGAAAAAACTTAAGCAAGCATGGCAGGTATGTCTGCCATACAGAAACGGACTGAAACGGCGTTACTTGCCGGAAGGATAACGGTAACTGGCTGACGCTTCCTGCCACCCAACTAGCTCGGGTGTTGCAGCAATGTATGCTCTGAGCGTTGTTACACCGTCCGCAAGAAAGCTGGTATCCAGGAAATTATCAACAACCTCCTGTCCCTGAGAGGCCGCAGACTGTAAACAGAAAAACAGATAGCGAGGGAAAGGCAAAATGTCCTCCCGCCATAAAGGCCCCTGATAATACTGACCAACTCTGCGTTGATATTCACCAGGGGTAATGCATTTATTCAGCCGGTAATCAGCATCGCTGTAACCACTGCACATCCTGGCACGCTGTGGCAGCCCTGAATCGCCGGAGTCCCTGAGAAGCTGTGTCTCGACTTCGATCCAGCGAAAACGGTGCTCACGCTCATACAGCTCCAGAAAATCCGCTTCGCTACATTCGAACTGGCTGCAGATAATTGCACTGTCCGGATCCGCCTGCGTTGAGCAGGATGCAATTTGCAGGCTCTCCGGGTCCGCACCGTGCCGGCTGATAAATACGATGCCAACCTTATTAAAGATGCGCCGGTAGCCCGGCACTTTAACCAGCCGGAAGTTCTGCAAGCCCGGCACGGTTTCACGGGCCGATGCTTCCGAAAGCAGCGAGCCATACCCGGCGACTGAAATCATCACCGTTCTTCATCCCGCCGGAAAGAATCACCGGAAACTGCCTGATCAGCACTGGCACCACTATCCTGAGCTGCCGGCTCGAATGCCGCATCAACAAGACGAACTTTCGGTGGCTCTGCCGACAACTGAGCGCTTTCTTCACTGGAAGAGATACTCACTGTCTGGGCATTCTCTGCCAGAATATCTTCATCCACAGAAGCGGTTTCATCTGTGTCAGGAAGAGGCAGATTCTGCAACTCAGCTTCTGCAGCTTCATCCTGTAAACGTTTTTCCATCTGCTTCTTATTACGCACCCCCAGCTGCTGTAACGACGCAACCTGAGAGACCAGGTTGCCACGCCCGCTAACCAGCCGCTTATGGGCCGTATGATAAGCCTGAGATGAGCGCTCCAGATGCTTACCCACATCTTCCAGTGATTCAACAAAGCCCACGAACTTGTCATGCAGCTCACCGCCCCGGCGGGCAATTTCCTGCGCATTCAGGCTCTGTCTCTCATAGCGCCAGATATTATTAATGGTCCGTAACGTCACCAGCAGTGTGGCCGGGCTGACCAGAATGATGTTGCGCTCATAAGCAAAGGCAAACAGATCCGGATCTTCCTGTACCGCCAGCAGGAAAGCCCCTTCAATCGGCACAAACAGCAGCACAAAATCCAGGCTGCGAATACCTTCCAGATCCTGATAAGCCTTATCACTCAGACCACGTACGTGATTGCGGATTGATTGCAGATGATCGCGAAGATTCCGTGCCCGGACGGCTTCGTGCTCTTCAGAACAGAATGCCTCATAGGCGGTCAGGGAAACTTTGGCATCGATAATAACGTCTTTCTCATCCGGCAGACGTACTATGACATCCGGCTGCAGGCGACGGCCGCCATCACTGACGCTCACCTGTGTCTGATATTCATGCCCTTCCCGTAGTCCTGACTGTTCAAGCACCCGGGATAAAATCACTTCTCCCCAGTTGCCCTGGGTTTTCGATTCGCCCTTCAGAGCGTTGGTAAGATTCACCGCATCTGAACTCATCTGCTGGTTCAGCTGTTTAAGCTGCTGAATCTGTTCATACAATGAACGGCGATCCCGCGACTCTTTATCATAGGTATCTTCAACCCGGCGCTTGAAATCACCCAGTTGTTCTTTCAGCGGTGTCAGCAGGTTGCCAAGGGCATCACGGTTTTCATCTTTGAAGGTTTTCGACTTTTCCGAAAAAATCTTATTGGCAAGGTTTTCAAACTCACCTTTGAGCTGATCCCGGGCATCGTTCAGCAATTGGACTTTCTCATGGTGAGCGGCCCGTTCACTCTGTAACTTGGCCTGCAATTCTGCATTACGGGCCTGATGCTGATTCTGGCTGAGACGCAGCTCATTCTGCTCAGTCAGTAACTGGGCGTAATCATCTTCCAGCCGCTGTTTTTGCAGGCTGATTTGTTGTAAACGAACTTCTTCAAGCTCCAGACGCCGGATCTGCTCAGCTTTTTCGTCCAGTGACAGCTGCTGTTCAGAGACTTTTTCGTCAACCTCGGCACGGGCTTCTTTAGCCTCTTCCAGTTTATCTTCCAGCTGGCCGATTTTGACGTACTGCTGGCTCTGCATCAGCTGCGCTTTACGCTTATGTTGCTGAATGCGTAATGTCATCAGCAGCATACCAAACAGCGTACCGGCAATAGCGCCGACCGTGAGGATAACTATTGGCTGTTCAAGAAATTCATTCATGGTGCAACAACCTCCGTGTCTGGTCCGGGTGAACCGTTACCAGAAATAATATAAAAGACCAATGGCTGCTAAGTTCAGCGGCAGCATCAGGAACAGGTTCGTCAGGTCACCGAACAAACGTTGCGTGATACCGACTGATACCGCCGGAAAGCTGAGCACTAAACTGCTTGCCGGAATCCACCATTCTAACAGACGGAAACCATATGCCATTGCACCAATGAGTGTCAGAGCTGCAAGGTTACCGATCATAACAACCGTCACCTGACCATTTTTACTGTGCATAAAGGCAGGCTTATCTTCCTCTGCCAGCTTATTCAGCTGACCGGCACTGAGCGCTGCAGACATGGACACGAAGCCACTGAACAGAAAGATAAATAAAGGCTCAAATAACATACAGGTTTCCTGACAGGCGAAAATGAGCCGCTATTGTAAAAGATTTTTGCAACAGCAGCAGGCTTTTACTGAATTTCATCGCAGAAAAGCCAGTCAAAATGTTATTATGCGGCGAATTTTTAGAGCACCAAACGGCATTCCCCGCTGCCCTGACATTTACCGGCAGAACAGCCGTCCGAAGAGAGACATTATGAGCCAGTACCTGGTCAACGAAAGTATCGAAGATTACGCGTTTATTCACACCGGTGAAGAACCCCCGCTGCTGCAGGAGCTGATCGACAAAACCAATGAAAATATGGGCTGGCCACAAAAACTGTCCGGCCGCCTGGTTGGCCGCACCCTGAAAATGCTCAGTGCTATCCACCAGCCAAAGACAGCCCTTGAGATTGGTATGTTTACCGGTTATTCCGCACTATCCATCGCTGAAGGTATGCCGGATGACGGCAAACTGATTTGCTGCGAGACCAATCCGCGGGCTATTGATTTTGCGAAGACGTTTTATGAGCGCAGTGAACACGGCCACAAGATTGAAGTCATCTTTGGCAAGGCACTGGACACCATCCGTGAACTGGACCTGGAACTGGACTTCACCTTTATCGATGCCGATAAGCGCAATTACCTGAATTATTACGAAGAAGTAAAGGCAATGACCCGTGTTGGCGGCCTGATCATTCTGGATAATGTGCTCTGGTCAGGCAAAGTGGTACAGCCTGAGTCAGACATTGATGACATTCTGGTTGAAACCAACCGCCGTATCGCTCAGGACCCTGACGTTGAAAACGTCTTCCTGACCGTCCGGGATGGCCTGAACGTTGTGCGTAAAATTCGCTAATCCGGAGCATCTTAATGAAATTTATTCTGCGTCCCGGCCAGCAACCTGAATGCCTGCCGGCAGACTCTGACGTTCAGCCGGCAGCTGATGAACAATTAATCTGTTCCCCTGAACAGCTGTTAGCGGTTTACCGTGACACCGATACGGATCAGCCGCTATACAGCCAGTTGCAATATATCCGGGATCAGTATCTGGATGATCTGGATCTGGTCAGCTCCCGCAACGAAATTTACGGTCTGATTTTCTGGCTGCTATTCGATAAAAATATCAGCTATGCCGGCGAATCTCTGGAAGAAACCGCCGACCGGCTCAGTGATCTGGATATCGATTCTGACAGCGACATCTACACTGAAGTTATCTTCCATTTAAAAGACGCCGTTGACCGGCTATACGAACTGGAACTGGACGAAGACTGATTCAGTAAGCAAAACAAACAACAGGGAGGCACGGTATTGATCAGACGCACAACCCGGATTTTACTGTCAGCCCTGTTTATTGCCTTTGCATCAGCACTGATCATCACCCTGATTGCCAGTTACTTCTACTGGCAGCAACTGATTCCCTGGGCCGCTGAACGCTGGCTGCAACAGCACCAGTGGAAAATCATCGAAATACAGGGCGCCGCCCCTTCCACCACAGGCTGGCAGATAGACTCCCTGAGCCTTCAGCAAACATCACCGGCAGATGCCAATACCCGGCTGCAACTGAATGGCTTGCATCTCTTCTGGGATTTAACCCGGCTATACACAGAAGGAAAATTCGAAGGCATTGAACTGCAAAGTGCAGATATCCGCCTGCCGTCGACACAGTCAGAAGCAACAACCCCAGCATCACTGGATCTGAGACCTTGGCTGTCACCGGCGATCATCAGCCAATTACCAGCAAAAGATATCCGCCTCAGTAACCTCAACATCCACCGTGAACAGGCTGGCCTAAACAGCCATATACTGACCAGCCTGTCTCTTGTTAACGGTACACTCGACTGGCAAAGCCAGCTCATATCCTTATCAGCTTATCCTGCACTGGAAGGTATGACAGCGACCCTGAACACAAAACTTATAAAGCAAACTGATGCTGCAGAACCGGAACTGCAACTGAGCCCGTTCAGTCTGAATATCACTCATCAAAATCAGCAACTGCTGAGCAGCCAGGGTCATCTGAGCCTTGGAGAAACCATCCGTCTTGTAGCTGAACATAAAATAGAATTACAGTCTCTGGCATCTGTGCTGCAAAAAATACCGGAGACCGGCATCACCGATACTCACCTGCCCTGGGCCAGTGGCACCCTGAATATTACCGGTACTACATTATTACAACCGGACTATGACCCGACGGCGCCGTTACAAAGCCTGCAGCCTGAGAGCGAGCAAACAGTCTCACTAACAATCTCTCCGGTTGCGCTTTCTGAAACAGGCCTCGCAAATATATCCGGGAACGCGGAGTTGGAGCTTGATCTAAATATTTCGCTCACTCCACAAATTCTGAAACTTACGATAAATGACAAGAACCGACTGACGGTTACTGATTTTCAGACGCCCTCCCTGAACAGCCAGCAACTGCAAATATCACTGCAACCTGCTGCCGGTATTCATATTCCTCTATCAACACAGAATCCTGCAGAGCAATCCCTGCAGATACCGGCTGTCACTTTTACCCTGCAAAGTCAGGAGAGTACGATCATATCCGGTCAGAAGCCCTTGCCCGTCAGCCACCAGCCGATCCTGATCACGACCGGCACATTTGCTCTGTGTATTGCCAACGAATGCCCGGCAAAGCCTCTGAAAATAACCGGTACACTTACTGCTGAAAAGCTTCAGTTCAGCCATCCGGATTTCCCGTTACCCGAAGCAAACCTGAACAGTAACTGGCAACTGGAACGACAGAGCGAAACAACCGATTTTAAACAACAGTTCCGCCTGCTGCTGGCAGACTCCCTGCTCCCCGCCGGGGCACAATTAATACGCGGAAACTCCCGCACTCTAATCAGTACCGGTCAGCCGCTAACCACTGCAAACTGGCAACTTAAACTGGCATCACTGAACGGCGCAGAAAAACTGATAAAGCGCTATTACCCGGACCTTCCGGAAGAACTGGCACTGAACGGCGGCAGCCTCTCACATCAGGGGGCCTTACACCTTGAAAACAACCGGTTGGCGTTACGCTTGCGGCAACGGATAGAAAACCTCAGTGGCCAGTTTGATCAGAACTCATGGGGCGGACTGAGCTGGCATTCTGACTTTCGCCGCAGCCTCAGCGGAAGACTGCGTGATGATGGCAGCCTAAATGTCGACTATATTGCCGCCGGTATTCCCATTGAACAATTCAGCAGCAGCTACCAGCTTCGCCCGGTAAAAGGAAAACCCGGAAGCCTACAGCTGAGGTTAACCCAGCCTCAGGCACAATTATTAGGCGGTGAAGTACTGGCTGACGACTTTACCATCAGTGAATCATTCGGACTGAACACCCGCCTTACCCTGAAAGACATCCAGCTTGCCGATGTACTGGCACTGGAACAACAGGAAGGCCTCACCGGCGAAGGCACCCTGCAGGGTAGCATTCCGCTGGAAAAAACAGCGGCAGGATTTCAGGTCACTGATGGCCGGATTAATAACACCGGAGCGGGTTGGATTAAATTCCAGCCAACACCGGAATTAAGAAATGTTGCGAAAAGAACACCCGGGCTGGATACAGCTTTCAAAGCGCTGGAAAACCTGCAGTACTCACAGCTTAATATCGGGGTCGATTATCAGCCGGACGGCAGCACCCGGCTAAACACCCGCTTAAAGGGTCTGAACCCCGACTGGAATGCCGGCCAGCGAATAGAGTTCGGCATCAACATAGAAGAGAACTTATTACAGTTAATCAAGGCTTTACAGTACACGAACAAATTGACTCGCAGCCTTGAGAAGCGTTACCGTTAAGTGCTGGAACCTTCGGACAGGAACCGGATACGTCCGGAGAGGTTCTAACAGGTATTGGAGAGACCTATGTTCATAAGACTGATTATGAAATTCTGGCGAAATACCGGCGTAATGCTCGGTATTTGCATCTTATTATCTGCCTGTGCCCCAACGGTACAGGTAGCTGTTCCCAACGAACCCATCACAATCAACCTCAATGTCAAAATTGAACACGAGATTCTGGTGAAAGTTGATAAAGAAATTGACGATCTGTTCACAGAAAACAGTGACTTATTCTAGGAGCTAAATAATGATCAAATATGCATTAAAAACCGTTATGAAGCCGTTTATTCTGCTCACTTTGATGTTTAGCCTTGCCAATACCGCCTGGGCTTTAAGCCTCGATGAAGCCAAGTCCCAGGGACTGGTCGGTGAATTATCTAATGGCTATCTGGGGCTGGTCAAAAACGGCAACGCAGCTGTTAAAAACCTGGTTGATGACATTAACCGTAAACGCCGTGCTGCATACGCAGCTAAAGCAAAAAAAGCCGGTGTCGAATTAAAGATAATTGAAATTCGTATCGGTGAACGCTTGCAAGAACGCGCTAATAAAGGCGAATATGTCCAGCGCAGTAACGGTCAATGGCAACAAAAATAACAATAATCTGAAAGCTATCACGGTGAAACCAGCACAGACTGAGTGCCCAGAGAGGCGTACCGGATAAGACTTTCCTAAAAGTGAATGGGTAAAGAAGTGAGCACCTTTGGAGTAACGGGACGCCCCTCTTATCGATCGAATAACCTGCTGGGATTTGTAATATGCGCGTGCCTGCTGGCGGCGATCAATATCTACATAAGCCCGCTGATTAACCTGGCAGAATGTGCCCTGTGCACTGTCACCCGGCTGACGTTGGTCGCCATGGCAGGGCTGTTCTTTCTGGGTTTCATATTTAACAGCATGGCCTGGTTGCAACGGTTATTCTCAATTTTCAACCTGCTGCTGATAACACTCGCAGCAACCGCCAGTATCCGTAATCTGGCACAAGAATCACGTACCGCAGCTGAACAGTGCACCCAACCGGTCGTTGATGTACTGAAAATCAACAACCTGGAAGGCATTCTCGCCGCATATCAGAATGCATCTGTTTGTCAGGTACAGGAATGGCAGCTTGGCGTGTTAAGCTACGCTCATCTTTCTCTGATAGCCCTTGCAGGCCTGACAGTTGTAGTATGGAAATTAATGACAAAAAAAGCCCCGCGCGACACCTTTTTCCGCTGAGCTCAAACCTTAGTTGCCTGTTACTGTGCGCCGGAATGATCAGCGCAACAGTACAGGCAGCAGAACCAGCCCCTGATGATTCCCAGCCTCTCGCACCCGAGTGGGCAGAAGACGGCACCCTTAACCTCTACTTCGAGAATGATCTGTTTGCTGAAACCGATCAGAACTATACCAACGGGATACGGGCTTCTTACGTCACCGGCGATCTCACCAGCTTTTTGAACGATCCGGAGCTGCCAGAGTGGATCCGGAGCTATAACAACCTCATTAATCCTCTGCTTAGCTGGCACAACCCGAATATTGATCCAGAGGAAACACACCGCAATCTGGTGGTGACCTTTGGCCAACAGATATTCACGCCCAGTGATATCGACAGAACCACCGTTGACCCGGATGACCGCCCTTACGCAGGATGGCTGTATCTGGGGCTCGGTTATAACCAGAACAATGATCGCTGGATGGACTCAACCCAGCTGAATATCGGTGTTATAGGCCCGGCGGCACTGGGGCAGGAAGCGCAGGATTTTATTCACGATCTGCGCGGCTTTGAAAAATTCAAAGGCTGGGATAACCAGCTGGATAATGAACCCGGCGTTCAGTTTGTGTATGAAACCAAATACCGGCAGAACGACTACCAGGCAGTTGAAGGCCTGAATTACGACGTTATTTATCACAGCGGCTTCAGCCTCGGCAACGTGGCAACCTATCTGAATGCCGGTGCAGAACTACGCATTGGCTGGAACCTGCCAAACGACTTTGGCACATCCACCCTGCGCCCCGGCGGCGACAACAGTGCACCGGGCCGGTATAAACTGGGAACCACCACCAGCGTCCATACATTTTTCTCAGCGGATGCACGGCTGGTCGCCCGGGATATATTCCTCGACGGTAACACTTTCAGTAATAGCCACTCCGTCGACAAAGAAAATCTGGTGGGTGATCTTGCAGCCGGTGTTGCTGTGTTAAGCGGCCGCTGGAAAATAGCCTATGCACAGATTTTCCGCACCAAAGAGTTTAAAGGTCAGCCAAGCAGCCACAGTTACGGATCGTTATCCATTACATATAATTTCTGATAAGCAGCGGTACTGACACCCGTGTGATACTATGCCGCCATCTGAAGCACTCGCTTATCCAATTGATTAAATAGGTATTTTTGTGACCAAATTTCGCCCCTGTATAGACCTCCATCAGGGTCAGGTAAAACAGATTGTCGGTGGCAGCCTGAACGATCAGGGCGCTGACACAAACTTTGTCAGCCAGCATGATGCCGCTCACTACGCCAACCTGTACCGTCAGCATAACCTGACGGGAGGTCATGTCATTGCACTGGGCCCGGGCAATAAAGAACAGGCACTCAGCGCACTGTCACAATGGCCTGACGGACTGCAGTTTGGTGGTGGCGTCAATGCTGATAATGCTGCTGAATTCCTGGCAGCTGGCGCCTCCCATGTCATCGTTACCTCTTACCTGTTCGAAGACGGTCAGTTCAGCTGGCAGCGGCTGGAAAAGATCAAACAGATAACCGGCGCTGAACGGCTGATTCTTGACCTGAGCTGTCGCCGCACCGCATCAGGCTGGAATATTGCCACCGACCGCTGGCAAACTATTACAGATACGCAGGTTAACGCTGAAACACTGGCTTCCTTAAGTGAGCATTGTGCTGAATTTCTGATTCACGCAGCGGATGTTGAAGGACTACAGGGTGGCATTGACGAAGATCTGGTAACCCTGCTCGGTCAGGCCTGTACCATTCCTGTCACCTACGCAGGCGGTGCCCGCAGCCTTGAAGACCTGAAACTGGTTAACACCCTGTCTGGCGGAAAAGTTGACCTGACCATTGGCAGCGCACTGGATATTTTTGGCGGCCAGGGTGTCACACTGGAAGACTGTATAAACTGGAATAACCAACACTGATGTCGTCACCGAGCCGGGATCATAAACACCCGGTTCAGCTTGTAGAGGCGATGATAGTTAAACGCTGCAAAAAGCCGGATCCGCATGACAACACAGACATCTTCCGCCGGTACAGGAGCAGGAATCTGCAGCTGTGCAATGGCACTGGCCGGAATATTCTTCTGGGGCATTATATTTGTCCCCCTTGCTTTCCTGTTCATGCTTCCCGGCTTTTTACTGGCGATTATTAACGGCAGCCGGGCAGGCCTTGGCTATAATTTTCTGGCACTGCTGCTCACCATTGCCGCCATTGTCACCTCTCCGGTGTTGCTTGGCGTCATAGGTCTCAGCAGCCTCGCTATTCTGTAAACGGACATCACTATGAAAACTTCTAACCTGATTCTCAGTACCACGCTGGCAACATTACTCGCACTGCCGGCACATGCAGGCTTTGGCGACCTTCTCAAAGAAGTGGAAAGCGCCGGTAAAGACATTCTTAAAGAGACTACTCAATCATCAGGCTCCGGCAATAAAGCAGCAGGTCTGGACTACAACACTCTGGTTGCCGGCTTAAAAGATGCCCTGGATGTCGGCACCCGCCGGGCAGTAGAATCCCTGAGCCAGACCGACGGTTATATGTCTAACGCACTGGCCCGTATTCCGCTGCCGGAACCACTGGAAAAAGCCAGCAGCCTGATGCGCAAATTCGGTCTGGGTGATCAGGTAGATCAGTTCGAACTGAGCATGAACCGCGCAGCAGAAAAAGCAGCCCCGCAGGCCACTGAAATTATTGTGTCCACCATTAAGGACATGAGCATCGAAGATGCCGAAAAGATTCTTAACGGCCCGGACAACGCTGCGACAGAATACTTTCGCAATAAAACATCTGCCCGCCTGACCGAACTGTTTAAGCCCACCATCAAAGACTCTATGGATCAGGTAGGCGCTACCCGGTATTACAGCCAGCTAAGCCAGGAAGCTAATAAAGTCCCGTTGGTGGGGGATGTTGCCAAAGGCTACAACCTGGAAGATCACGTGACCAGCAGCGCCCTGGACGGACTGTTTAACATGCTCGCCGCCGAAGAAAAGAAGATCCGTGAGAACCCGGCTGCGCGTACCACAGAACTTTTGAAACAAGTCTTTAAATAAGGAAACCCGATGAAACACCTGATGACCCGGATCAGCGGTGTGCTGATCGCCATGATGCTTCTCTGCAGCAATGCCTTTGCAGCAGACAACCCGGTAGTTACCCTGACAACCTCCGAGGGCGTCATCAAACTGGAGCTCTTTCCGGAGAAAGCCCCACATACTGTGAAGAACTTCCTGACCTATGTTGATAACGGTTTTTATCCGGGTACGATATTTCACCGGGTCATCGGTGACTTCATGATTCAGGGTGGCGGCTTCACCAGCAAAATGACACGGAAAGAAACCCTGCCTCCGATCGTCAATGAATCAGCCAACGGCCTGATTAACAAGAAAGGCAGCATTTCGATGGCCCGCACTCAGATTGCAGACAGTGCCACCTCTCAGTTCTTCATCAACCTGAAGGACAATCACTTCCTGAACGGCACTCCGGGCAAACCTGGCTATGCTGTGTTTGGTCAGGTAATCGAAGGCATGGATGTGGTTGAGAAAATCGGTAATACACGTACCGGTAACAGCGGCCGCTACCAGAATGTACCGGTGAAGCGAATCACCATTAACAATGCGGAACGTTCATAACTGAACCGTTCGTCAGAGCATCAAAAAAGCCTGCATATATGCAGGCTTTTTTATATCTGCTGAAGTGGAACAACCTCAGCGAGGTCTTAGCGGATCCTGGCGAAATAGGTACCTGTCAGTGTTAATGCAGGGCTTTCACCCTGCTGGGTAATAACAACATTCAGAGTTACCCTGCTGCGGCCATTTTCCTGCAGATAGCTAACAAAGCCCGGCCATTCTGTTTCAGGAAACGCTGCCTGTGCAGCAAAATCACCGGTCACCGGTGCCAGATACTTCAGCTGACTGTCACGAATCATAACATCGCAATCCAGCCCTTCACGCCGTAATCCCAGCGTCACCAGCGCCCAGCCACACAGGGTTGCCAGTGTGGCCAGAGAACCACCAAAACCGGTGCCTTTATCGTTCACGTTAGGTGCCAGTTCCGCCGCCATTACCAGGGTATCATCCTTAAAATGCAGCGGCTTCATACCCATATGGTTGAGTAACGGAATCTGCGACTGCAGCCAGGGCAGAAATTTTTCCGGATCGGTCTCCAAGTGAGCTTGCTGATTATGCCCGGTCATCACTGATTACCTAAGCCGGCCAGCGGCTGACATAATCACTGCTGTCTAACAGCGGCGCTGTACGCTGCTTGCTGGGGGTCCCCATATAGACAAACCCGATGATCTCTTCATGAGCTGCCAGCCCCAGACCTTCTTTGACAACCGGATCGTACGCAACACCACCGGTACGCCACATGGCGCCTACTCCCTGCGCATTGGCTGCCAATAACATATTCTGCACAGCGCAGCCTGCCGCTATCAGCTGTTCACTAGCGGGCACTTTCGGATGCTCTGTCACCACGGCAATTGCCACAATGATCGTTGGCGCACGGAAAGTCATTTTGCGGTTACGGGTTAAAACATCCTCTGTCACATCCGGGTTAGCCTGCAGTGCAGCACGGGCATACAACTCTCCCAGTTCACCCCGGGCATCACCATCAATGACCAGAAAACGCCAAGGTCGCAATGCCGCATGATCAGGGGCACGCATGGCTGCCGCAAACATATTGTCCAGTTGTTCAGCATCTGGACCGGGTTCCTGTAGCAAAGGCTGGGAAAAACGCTGCTGCAAATTGGTTAACGCATCCATAGAGGGTCCTTAAAATATTACCGGGACAGATTACCGCCCCGGAGATAACAGTAATTACTGGCGGCTTAAACGAAGATTTTCCGGCACGACGGCCTCGCTGCTGCGATACGGATTGATATCCAGACCGCCCCGGCGCAGATACCGGGCATAAACCGTCAGCGCCTGCGGCTTACACTGCTGCCAGATATCCATAAAAATCGATTCAACACACTGTTCATGGAAATCACCATGCTCGCGGTACGATACCAGATACTTAAGTAAGCCTTCACGGTTTACAGGAGCACCACGGTATTCAATCACAATACTGGCCCAGTCTGGCTGGCCGGTTACCGGGCAGTTCGATTTCAGCAAGTGGCTATACAAACTTTCCGTCACTTCATCTGCGGCACCTTCGCGTAATCCGAGACAGTCTGCATTCGGCTCATAATCGGTAATTTCTACGTCCAGTTCATCAATGCATTCACCGCTGAACTGAGTGACCTGACCGGCACCGTCCAGCGCCAGTAAAGCCACCTGAACCTCGGCGCCTGCCGCCGCAGAAAGGTCTGCCTGCATCCGCTGCTGCACTTCTGCTTCAGTTGCAAAAGCCGTCAGGTTGAAAGAGTTCAGGTACAACTTGAAGGATTTGGATTCAATAATATGGCTGGAATCAGCAGGGATACGGAATTCAGCCAGACGGACCACCGGCTTACCTTTCAGGTTCAGCCAGGAGACTTCATAGGCATTCCAGATATCCACGCCGGTAAAAGGCAGGCTGCTTTGCTCTACGCCACGGGCCTGCCAGTTCAGGTCCCGCTGAATCGGATACAGCAGACCAGGGTCATACTGATTCACGTACTGTGTATCAGCCCCCAGCGGGGCATGATGTAAACTTTCTTCTATCTCTTTCATCTTATCTCTACCGGCCGGCTCAGTGGCGTATACCCCGCCCGGAGCTCAGCAAATGTAACGAATAGGCAAACAATACCAGAATAAAAACAATTATCATGCTGAAGGCGAAAACGATATCAATATCACTCACCCCGAGAATGCCAAATCTGAAGGTATTCACCATATACAAAATCGGGTTCAGCTGGGAAACCCCCTGCCAGAACTCTGGCAACAGGCTGATGGAATAAAACACGCCCCCCAGATACGTCAGCGGGGTCAGCACGAACGTTGGAATAATCGAGACATCATCAAAGCTGTTGGCAAACACAGCATTAATAAAGCCCCCCAGCGAAAACAGAATCGCTGTCAGTAATACAACCGTCACCATTACCCACAGGTTATGGATTTGCAGGTCGGTAAAAAACAGCGACAGACAGGTAACAATAAAGCCGACACCCAGCCCCCGCGCGGAACCTCCGACCACATAACCGCTCAGAATGACCCAGTTTGGCACCGGAGACACCAGCAGCTCTTCGATATGACGCTGGAACTTGGTGCTGTAAAACGAAGACACAACATTACTGTAAGAGTTGGTGATGACTGACATCATAATCAGCCCGGGCACGATATATTCCATGTAATCAAAGCCGCCCATTTCACCGATTCGTGAGCCAATCAGATTCCCGAAAATGATGAAATAGAGTGTCATGGTGATGGCAGGTGGCAGCAGCGTCTGTCCCCAGATTCGCGTAAAACGGCGAATCTCGCGACTGACAATGGTCATGAATGCAACCCAAAGTTCTTTATTGCTCATCTGGTTTCTCGTCGTATATTGTCCGCTGACAAAAACAGTATTTATTTAAGATTCTTATCCACTAACGAAACAAACAACTCTTCAAGACGGTTGCTCTTATTACGCATACTGGTGACTTCAATGCCCTGCTCCGCCAACTGGCTGAAGATAGGATTCATACCTTTATTCTTTTCAACTTCTACCAGCAAGCGTTGATCAGAATCCAGTGTCACTTCATAGCCATCCAGACGGGGTGCATTCTGCAAAGCAGGTGCGACATCCAGCACAAAGGATTCCGTATTCAGCTGCGCCAGTAAGGCGGGCATGGTGGTATTCTGGATAATCTCGCCATGATCAATAATGGCAATATTGCGGCACAGCTGTTCCGCTTCTTCCAGATAGTGTGTGGTAAGGATAATGCTGGTGCCTTCTGCGTTAATTTCCTCCAGAAACTCCCACATTGACCGGCGCAGCTCAATGTCTACTCCGGCCGTGGGCTCATCCAGAATCAGCAGCCGGGGTTCGTGTACCAATGCACGGGCTATCATCAGACGCCGTTTCATACCACCTGATAACATCCGGGAAATGTCGTTACGCTTTTCCCACAATCCTAGTTTTTCCAGATAATGCTCTGCCCGCTCAGACGCTTCTTTTGCAGCGATGCCATAGTACCCTGCCTGAGTGGTGACAATATCTTTCACCTTCTCAAACATATTGAAGTTAAATTCCTGCGGCACCACCCCCAGCTCACGTTTCGCAGCGGCGGCATCGGTATCCAGATCATGCCCGAATACGGATACCTGTCCCGAGGTTTTGTTTACCAGAGAAGAAACGATACCCAGAGTCGTGGACTTACCGGCACCGTTAGGCCCGAGCAATGCGAAGAAATCCCCCTGCTGGACCTCGAATGAAATCCCTTTTAAAGCTTCAAAGCCATTGCCATAAACTTTACGAAGATTCTGAATGGTTAATGCACTGGTCATGGGATTTCCTGTTAACGGTCTGAAGCGCAACGTCTGCGCAGGCAAGAACATCATTAATGGGGATACCCCCCGCTTTTTTCAAGCACTGCGCCAGCGAAGGCTATACTCTTGTTAGATCATAATGAAGCTGTTAAATTTGCCGCCACTTCTATCCGCGTCCATCCGCTGCATAACAGCACATATAAACACCGGGATTCCCATGACACCACGTGAAGAAATAGCCGAAGCATTCCGCGCCGTTCAAAACACTCTGGAGAAAGGCCTGCAGGCAACCGGCAGTGAAGATGCCATCATCGCTATGCAGCACCGTTTCGAAAATATCTATGATGCGATCGAGGCCAATGAAGATTATGTCTACCTGGCGCAGGAAACGATTGCCAACTTTTTCATCATGCATCCCAACCTGACCCACGTAATCCCCCGGGAACTTTTATGGCGGCTGGGCGGTTCGTGCCTGCATTTTCTGACCGATGACGAAATTGCTGAATTTACCCGTCAGGAAGAACAACTGCACTGATTCTGCAGCACTGCTCATCAGGTATCTGTCGGTTCAGATACCTGATTCCTTTCGCAGACAAAATCATATAATTCATCAGCAGGCAGGGGTTTGCTGTAATAATATCCCTGCACACAATAGCACCCCAGCGCCGTCATAAATTCCAGTTGTTGCGGGGTTTCCACGCCTTCAGCAATGATTCCAAGCTCCAGCGACTGACACATCGCAACGGTTGCCATGATGATTGACTCATCACTCTTATCAATGCCGATATCCTTGATGAAACTGCGATCAATTTTTAACTTTTCTACTGGCAGACGTTTCAGATAGCTCAGTGACGAATACCCGGTGCCAAAATCATCCATGGCCAGAGATATCCCCAGATCACGCAAATATGTCAGCTTGCCGATAGACACTTCTGGCTGACGGATAATAAAACTTTCGGTCACTTCCAGCGCCAGATATTCAGGATTCAGCTGCGCCTGTTTAAGTGCCGACTCAATACAGGGAATCAATTGATCATGGGCAACCTGCTGCCCCGCCAAGTTAACCGCCACACGCATATTGGGGAAGCCCTGCGCCAGCCACCGGCTCATCTGGCGGCAGGCCTCATGCAACACCCACTCACCCAATGGAATAATCAGATCAAGCTCTTCTGCCACCGGAATAAAACGGTTCGGGCCAAGCAAGCCCTCTTCCGGATGCTGCCAGCGCACCAGCGCCTCTATCCCCACCACCTGGCCAGTCCGTGAGTCAACCTGAGGCTGATAATGCAGCACTAACTGATCATTCTGGATAGCCTTACGTAAGTCAGCCCCCAGCGAAAAACGCTCAAAACGCTGATTATCTTTCTCGATGTCATAAACAAAATACCCGTTTCTGCCGGCATCCTTGGCCTGAAACATCGCAACATCCGCATGCTTAATGAGGCTTGCGCCATCATCCCCGTGATCCGGATACGCACTGATACCAATACTGGCGGTTATAACCACCTCAAACTGTTCAACCTGAAACGGTCGCTGAAAAGCCTCCAGGATTTTATCGGCAACCCGCTTCACCCCCTTCATATCAGCAGCACTGCTGAGCAATACGGTAAACTCATCCCCGCCCAGGCGCGCCAGCAAATCCGTTTTCCGGATACAGTCATTTATCCGCCGGGTAGCAATTTGCAATAACTGATCCCCCACTGCATGCCCAAGGGAATCATTCACTTCTTTAAAACGGTCTAAATCTATAAATAAAACCGCCACATTCGCCCCTGCCATACGGGCTTTCTCAATCTCGTTATTCAGGCAACTCATGAAGAACTGGCGATTGGGTTTTTCAGTCAGGGGATCATGATTAGCCAGCCAGTGCAAACGACGTTCAGCCCTTTTACGGTCACTGATATCCATGCCAATAGACAACAGCATAGGGGTGCCCTGCTCCCGCCTCAGCTTTGCATGTAACCAGGAAATATCATGCTGATTGCCGGCGGCATCCACCAACACACTGTCTGTGCGCACCTGCGTTTCAAGACCTGACATCAGGCGCTCGGACTGGGTGGTGAAATCCTGCTTCTCGTCCTGCCTGAGCAGCAAATCAAAAAAGTTAAGCCGGACAGGTTCACCAGACTTATACCCCACTAACTGCATACCAAAGTGATTCAGCGTGAATATCTCGCCCCGGGGGTTCTGCGTCAGGATCACCATTGGCGCACTTTCCAGCAAACTGACCAGAAAATCCCGCTCTTTACGTAATTCAAAACGGCTCTTTTCCAGGCTTTCGGTTCGCTGGGTAACAACCCCTTCCAACCGCTCCAGCTGCCCGGTCAGATCAAGCGTACTCTGAAGCACAATGTCCCGTTCGTCATAACCAAACCGCCGGCCTGCTGAATTGAACTTCAGCAGCTCGGTACGCATCTTCGAATACTCACTTTTACTCAGCAACGGTAACTGCTCAGCCAGAGAAACCAGAAATGCCAGCGGGCGCCTCAACGTCATCGCCATCAGAAAACTGGCAATCACAATGCCAAACAGCCCCGTCAGCAAATAATTAAACAAGGTTGTTTCGATGGTGCTGATATCCATGGATATATCATCCAGCACTACCCAGTATGCCGTACCAACATCCACCCCCTGTACGGGCTCCAGCAATACTTCATAATCACTGTCCTGATAATGAATCCGGTAAACGCCCCCATCGACACTGAAAGCTTCACGGTTGTTCAGTAATTCTAGAATTGGCTGATTTCTCTGCCGGTTGGTCAGGGAGCTGATCAGCAGGCCCCAGTTATGTAATTCTCCGAGCTGCTCCGGAGCCTGCAGCGCCAAACCGATATCCAGTAAAGTCTGCTGTCTGACACTGTAAATAACATCGTAAAGAAAACTGCCAACCATCATGACGCCCACACGATGGTTATCCAGCAAAAGAGGCAGTAACACATAGCGAACACATTCAGAGGTGCAGATTAACTTCCGCACAGGTCGCTCTGTTTCAATAACCTGCTGAATTTCTGAGCCGGGAACAGATATTTTATCCCCCCAAAAACCACTCAGCTGTGCCTCCTGGTCATACAGATAAATCGCGCTGACAGCGCCGCTGAGTTGCAGAGCATTAAAGCGTCTGGCAACCGATTCCCGGAAACCGGCCAGCGCATCCTCCTGTCCGGTCACCATGCTGCGGGCGTCGATAGAAATCAGTTCTGCGGTTTCCAGCAACCCCTCATAAGACACTTCCAGCGAACCATTAAGCCGGCCAGTTTCAATTCGGTTAACATATTCCCGCTGCCGGTCAAACTGCTGTTCCAGCTGATACATGGAAAATAACGCATAGGCTCCCTGCACACCGATCAGCACCAGCACCAGAATAAAAAATATTCGCCACTTTAAACTGATAAACCGGGTCGCTTCCATCATTCCTCAGCCCTGTGTTTAAAACCGGTAAGTTACTTGCAACGCGAAGATATTCCAGTACCGCACCGTATCCGAATTATCCGTATTATCCTGTTCCGGTAACCAGCCGGTTCCATCAACATAATGATATTCAGCCCGGATCAACCAGGCCGGATCCGGCTGCCAGCCAATCCCCAGGGTGATATCTTTGGCAAAGAAGTTATAGGGCGCTTTACGAAACACAACACTGTTTTCTGCGCCGTTCCGGTCCGACTTATCCAGATACAGCACATCATAGCGGGCAATAAAATCCCAGCCAGGGGCAAAACGGTACTGGGCCTGCAAATAGTAAGACTCAAATTCGGTCTCCGGGCGCTGGGTAAACACGCCCCCCATTTCACGCCAGTCAACTTTATGCCACATATATTCCGACGTAAAACTCCATTGCTCGGTATTGTACTGGCCTGACAGCACCGCCACATCGACTTTAAGATCCCCCTCGCTGAACTCTTTAAGGTCAGCAGGAAAACTGTTACCGCTCTTCGGCTGATAACCCAGTTTGAATTCAGCCAGCGTCAGCCCTGTTCTGAAGCGGTTACCTTCAGTACTGTAAATCCCCCTCAGCATCATTCCCTCAGAGTCCTCGAAATGACCGCTGGCATCAAACGTCAGATAGGCATACTCAACATTTTCATCTTTACGGGGCATACCATAGACGAAATCCAGATCCAGCCTGCCGCTACCCAGATCGGTTCCTCCATACACCCCAAATCCGTCAATCGACAGTTCAAGATCTCTGGCCTGATCAAAATACAGCGACTGAGGGAGCATAATAGAAGGCCGGGTAAAAGCCACATCCCGGGTTTCATTATAAAAACCAAAAGGAATCTTCAGCCGCCCTGCCCGTACTCCATACTGTGAAGACGCATTTTCAGCTATCCGGTAATCCATTAACGCATAATCGATTTGCGGTGTTCCGTCATCCACCTCACCGGCACGGCGTGACATCACCTGCCCGGCAACATGCAACTGAGGCAGCACCCTGTAACGGGCATTCACCGCAACTTCCCGGAAGTCGAAACTGCCGTCCGAGCTTTTTCCGTAGATATTATTACTGTCGGTATAAAAGAAACCCTGAGTTATAAAGCCGTTTACACTCAACTCCTGAGCCGATATCCCTGGAGACAGAAATAAAAGACTGCTTAACAGCAGCGCATAAGCTCTAGTATTCATACACGACCCTCACGTTTTCCGTTCCTTTCAGATCCCGGTCGATATAGCCAATCGCCCCCTTACCCGCAGATATTTTCTGTAGCATTTCTTCAGCAGAATCCACCTGATGCGGAGCATCCCCCGAGCCGGTAAAAACCGCCCGGTCCCAGGCTGCACGCAATTGGTAAGGAAAGACTCTCAGATAACGCTTGGTAAAACTAAGATGAGCCGGATCATCATCCGCAAAGACATACACCTCGACCGGCATTCCATCCTGCCAGTAATTGAGACGCATAGAGAAAACAGATAGCAGTAATTGCCGGTTGATAGTCGCCGTATCAACATCAGGGCTGACAATAACCGCACCCGCCTGTAAGTTCAGGGGGCTGAAGAGCAGCATAATAAACAGTGCTGATTTCCGTATCACCGCTAACATTGCATTACCTGTTCAGTGGGCATGCTCTGAGTATAAGTAAGGCTTAACAGTAAGAATACGATTTACGGCGCAGGGATATCCCAAAACGGAAACACAAAACACTCTCAGACAGAGAAATACTTGTTAAAAACCGTTGAGAAATAAAGAAATTCTGAAGAAAAGAAGTGGCGTCCCATAGGGGGTTCGAACCCCTGTTACCGCCGTGAAAGGGCGGTGTCCTAGGCCACTAGACGAATGGGACGCATTTTACAGTCACACTGTAAATTGGAGCGGAATATCGGGCTCGAACCGACGACCTGAACCTTGGCAAGGTTCCGCTCTACCAACTGAGCTAATTCCGCCAAACCGGTGAAAGTGGCGTCCCATAGGGGGTTCGAACCCCTGTTACCGCCGTGAAAGGGCGGTGTCCTAGACCACTAGACGAATGGGACGCAACAGATACTTAAGTTATTCGCAGACCTAAGTAACTTCCTCACCAGAGGAGGCGCGTATATTAATGAGTCATCCGGGGTCCGTCAAGCAACAAATTAAGTTTTTATAAAAGTTTTTTTAAGCCTTTCACCGATAGCCATTTGCCACAGAAATTACAGGCACGGAAAAATCCACCGAGGAACTTCATCAGCGAAAAAACAAACGAAACAGGATGAAAAATAAGAAGATGAGAAAGGCAGGAATTGGAGCGGAATATCGGGCTCGAACCGACGACCTGAACCTTGGCAAGGTTCCGCTCTACCAACTGAGCTAATTCCGCGTCCTGCCAGAACGTACCTGAAGAAACAGGCAGTCTGAAAAATGGCGTCCCATAGGGGGTTCGAACCCCTGTTACCGCCGTGAAAGGGCGGTGTCCTAGACCACTAGACGAATGGGACGCTGCGGCCTTCGTTAAAAGACGGTGCGTATACTATTGATCCTGCGGCATCAGGTCAAGCACTACGGCAAAAAATATCTGAAAAATTAACTTTTTAGCCCTGTCCCCTGCTTTACCGGATTCTTTTGGCTATTTTTCAGACAGCTATCACTGGCAGACATTATTTTCGTCGCAAAAACCAGACACAACCACCATCCGATAACCCTGCCAAAACCGCCGAAGGTTACTAATAAATAAGGGGAAACATCCCAAATTCAATACAAAGATACTTGCACTATCAGATTGCTTTAGGTCTTATTATCCAAGCTATTCGGGGAAGCTGCCCCGAAAGATAAATCATTACCGCTCAGGAGGGGTATTTCGATGTTCAAACTGTACCGTGCGCCTCTTCGGGCATATCAGTTGATAACACTGGCTTTTACTTTTGTCCTACTGTCATTAAATATCACAGCGGCACAGGCAAATCAGACGGCAGTAAAAGATACTTATAAAGTATTTATTCTGCACAGCTACGAACTGGACCACGTTTGCGGACAACCGCAAAGTGCCGGCGTAACAGAAGCGCTTAACAATTCAGGATTCAGCGGCAAACGGCTGACGATAGAAGCCTACGCTATGGATACCAAGCGCACAAATACCACGCCAGAAAGCATTGCCGCCCAGGCTGAAATTGCATTGCAAAGAATCAGTGAGTTTCAGCCCGACGTTTTAGTCACGCTGGACGATAACGCCTTTTATTCAGTGGTTGATGCACTTGAAGACCCGACACTTCCTGTCGTGTTCTCCGGACTGAACAACCTGCCGGGCCCTGATACCCAGACCCGATGGCTGCAAAGTCGAAAGCAGCCTGGCGCCAACGTTACCGGGGTTTATGAAAAAATTCACTTTGTGACCGCCGTTCAGGTACAGCGCAACATTAATACTGAACTGCGTAAAATGCTGGTTCTCTCAGATAATTCACCCACCGGCAAAGCACTGATCCGGCAAATCCGTGAAGAACTTCAGCAAAACCCGCTGGATATAGAATTTGAATACCGGATTACCGACAGCTGGGAGGAATATCAGCAGTTCATTACTGAAGCTAACGCCTCAGATATAAACTCCCTTTACCCTGTTGCCCTGCGATTAATCGACCGCCAGGGAAAAACCTACACCGGTAACGAAATTTTGCAATGGACAGCAAAACACAGCCGTAAGCCATCAATTCCGCTTAACTTCTCATTTGTACAGTTAGGTTTATTTGGCGGTGCCGGTGTCGACTTTCATGCGATGGGATACCAGGCAGGTTTAAAAGCCGCCGCTATCCTGCAGGGCGAAGAGCCCGGCAATATCCCAATTGACGACGCCAGACGTTATGCGCTGGTCTTTAATCTGCCCCGGGCCCGGAATCTTGGTATAGAAATTCCGCAGGACATCTTGCTGGCAGCAGATATTGTCTATACAGAATAATTACAATCAAGGTGAATCGATGGGCTATCGATCCAAACAATACAGCCTGAAAAAAATAATCTTGCTGACCATCGCAGGGCTGAGCACCGCATCCACGCTCCTGACCGCCCTGCTCTTACATTACAATTATGACGGCAAACTGCTGCAGGAATTTCAAAGCAAGATTTCCACAGAAAGCCATAACGTCAGCCTTGGCCTGAGCAATAAACTGAACCAGGTCACTCACCAGTTGAAAGAAATCAGCCTGGATAACTCTATCCGGGTAACCCTTATGCTTGAAGTCGATACCCAGCTGGAAGAGCGGCTCAGCGCGTATCAGGGCTACCCTGAAAATACGGACTTCTTCCTGTGGAGCAGCAAGTCAAAGAACATTGCCGCCGCCACTGATCCTGCACTGACCGGCTTTGCTCAGGCACTGATCAACGGCGAAGCCGGCGAAGGTCAGGCCATCCGTGGAGATGCCGGAAAGTTTTTGATTGGATATGTACAGCCCATCAAACGTAAAGGGGAAATGCTTGGCAAAGGCGTTGCCATCTATACGTTTTCTGATGAGAGCATCAACACCCGTCAGTTTATGGCGGCCCCCGGCACAGAGGTACTGATCTCCGGTAAAGAAGACGACTTCTTCCTCGACTCAGGTGAACCGGCGGTACTGACTCAACAGGAACACGCGGCCCCTGTTCGCAGCTATGATGCGTATCACAATACACCGACAGACCAGCTAACCCACGTTCAGCTCAACCGTCAGGAAGGCATCCTGCTGCGCTTACCCAGCTTCAGCAATCTTTACTACTTTGCCCCCAAGCAGGAACTGCAACAGGCGCAAATGGAAAGTACCTTTATTTCCCTGGCGACCGGTCTGTTCTTTATCTGCCTGAGTATCATTTTTGCATTCTGGCTGACCCGCCGTATCGTACTGCCACTGCAAACCATTTCTGATATGGCCAAATCCCTTTCTGAAGGGAAAGCCGACACCCTGATTCCACACTCATCATTGACCGAACTCCACCAGTTCACCCGGTCACTGGTGGAAATCATGTCGAACTTAAAACAGGCAGAAAACAAGCTGCGAATCAACGAGCAACGTTTCCGCCAGCTGTTTGAATCCACCGACGGCATTGCTGTTCAGGGATATGACTCGCAACGTAAAGTCATTTTCTGGAACTCGGCCAGTGAAGAGCTTTATGGCTATTCGGCAAACGAAGCTATCGGCCAACAGTTTGAAGATCTGCTGCTGCAGTCCCGGGAGTCAGATCCCCTGCTTGGCCAGTTAATCGCCTTGCAGGAAAAAGGTGAATCACTGCCTTCCGGAGAACAGCGCCTGCACCATAAAAATGGTGAACCTATTCCGGTTTTCTCCAGCCAGATGCTGCAATACAACGTTGTCGGGGAACCGGAGCTGTTCCGTATCGACATTGATATACGCCAGCGCATTATTCTCGAACAGACCCTGATCAAAACCCGTGACTGCCTCAGCGCCCTGATGGACAACATTGACTCAATCGTCTTTGTTGCCGACCTGGACACCCAGAGCATCATCTTTATTAACCAGTACGGCATGGACGTATTGGGAGACGTCATAGGCCAGTGCCAGGGTAACCCACTGCAGACCACTGTTGACGCGCCTTTTGCCTGCCGTAAGAGCCTGCTGGAAGCGGACGGCACACCAAACGGCATCCACGTCTGGGAACAGTACGTCAGCGATACCGGCTGCTGGTACGAATGCCGTGACCAGGCGATTCAGTGGCTGGACGGACATCTGGTAAGAATGCAGGTAGCCACTGACATTACTGCCCGTAAAACCGCAGAACATAAACTGTTGCTTTCCGACGCGGTGTTTAACACCACCAGTGAAGGCATTATGGTACTTGATTCAGATTTCCGGATTCAGACCGTCAATCCGGCATTCAGTCATATCACCGGCTTCAGCGCTTCAGAAGCGAAAGGCATGGCCTCTCCGCTCCTTAAAGCACCTGAACAGCACCGCAGCGATCAGGATAAAGCCATTCATCATGCAATGTCCGGGGTCGGTCGCTGGGAAGGTGAAGTATGGAGTCAGCGTAAAAATGGTGAAAGCTATCCTGAATGGGTATCCATTAACCGCGCTAAAAACACCCACGACAGCAATGATTTTTATGTGGTGCTCTTCCAGGATATTACTACCCGCAAAGAAGCTGACGAAAAGATTCTTTATCAGGCTAACTTTGACGCCCTTACAGGATTACCTAACCGTAACCTATTTGCCCAGCGTTTACGCCAGGCCACTCTGGACGCAGAAGAAAATAACACAGATGTAGCACTGCTCTTTATTGGCCTCGGACGCTTTAAGCGGGTCAATGACAGCCTGGGACACAACTACGGCGATATGCTGCTGATCGAAGCCGCTCAGCGCCTGCGGGCAGCGGTTAAAAGTAACGATACCGTTGGCCGGCTTGGCGGTGATGAATTCAGCATCATCCTCTCAGACCTAAGAAATCCGGACAAAGTGCAGGACATCGTAGAGAAAATACTCGACAGCATTACCCGTCCTTACATGCTGGAGGATAAAAAAGCCTACGTTGCAGCCAGCATCGGTATCACTCTGCACTCCAGTGACGGCACAGACATCAATACACTGATGAAAAACGCTGACACGGCCATGTCCATTGCCAAGCGCCAGGATAACACCTATCGCTTCTTTACTCAGGACATGGATACTGAGGCTCGCCTGCGCCATGACCTGGAAATAGAACTGCGCAGCGCACTGAACACCCAGCAGTTTGTTCTGTATTACCAGCCGATCTATGACCCGTTCAGCGGCATTCAGTTAAGCACCGAAGCCCTGGTACGCTGGATACATCCGGAAAAAGGACTGATACCGCCAGACCACTTTATTCCGCTGGCAGAAGAAACCCAGCTGATCGTCCCACTGGGCTCTCAGATTCTCTTCCAGGCCTGTAAGGATGCGGCCAACTGGCCTGAGAACGAAGGCATTCAGCCAAGTGTTGCGGTCAATATTTCAAGCCAGCAACTATACCGGAGCGATATCATCCAGACCGTTAAGTACGCGCTGGAAATCAGCGGACTGCCACCGGAACGCCTGGACCTGGAAATTACCGAAAGCGTCCTGTTGTCTGACGACACCGCCGTTATGGATACCTTACAGGCGATCCGTAAACTGGGAGTTGGGATCTCCATTGATGACTTCGGCACCGGCTACTCATCACTGAGTTACCTGAAGAAATTCCCGGTCACCAAACTGAAAATTGACCGTTCCTTTATTGCTGATATTACCGAAGACACCGACGACCGGACGCTGGTACAGGCAATCCTGGCCATGGCAAAAGGCATGGGCCTCACGGTAGTAGCCGAAGGCGTGGAAGATGCCGAACAGCTGGAGTTCCTGCGTGAGCACCGCTGTGATCTGGTACAGGGATACTTCTTCAGCCGGCCAATACCCAACGAAGAGCTGCATGAATTGCTGGATTTGTCATTTGAAATCAGCGAAGCAGAAGATAGCGAAAAATAAATGACAATTAATCTCAAAAACAGTTGATAATAATTATCATTAAGATAATATAGATCCCGCTCGTAAGTGATCAGCAAAACCTCTCACCTCACCGGGAATTTGCTGCGGGAAGGTGCCTGATTTGGCCAGGCACTTTCTCAACCACACATTTACCGGCGACACGGTTACACCCTGGCAGGTGCAAACCGTTAGCTACAGGCTCTTGTCATAAGTATTTTTAACCGGATGCATGCATCCGGTTTTTTTTCGCCTGTAGTTTCTCAATAACGATTCAGCTCAATACCCCTATAAATAAATGATAATAAATATCAAAAAGAGTTGATAATCATTATCATTAATGTAATATTGATCCTGCTCGTAAGTAATCAGTAATACCTCTCACCTCACCGGGAATTTACTGAGAGAAAGTGCCTGATTTGGCCAGGCACTTTCTCAGCCACTTACCTGCAACGGTAATCACTCTGGCAGGTTATTACCGTTAGCAATAGGCTCTTGTCATAAGTATTTTTACCGGGTGCACGCACCCGGTTTTTTTTCGCCTGAAAAAGCCACAACGCGAGCGCAGAACAGATACACCGAACTCAGAGAGCAATCATTACTAAACGTGAGAAGGGAAATTCAACCGGCAGAAGAGCCGTATGGAACAGAGATAAAGTGGCGGGAAGAAAATAAAAAGGCACCTGAAGTAATATTTCAGATGCCTGTAATATCAAACCAGCATTAATAACAGCAGTGTTGCCGCAATAGCCGTTACAACAGGAAAGCTAAGGGCTGAAGCAATCGCTTGTGTATTGAAACTCATAACAACCTCCATGCTTAAAATCAGAGGCCATCATAACGGTAAAACGGCTACATGTAAATGATAATGATTATTATAAAGAATGAGTATTTATCACTTTATCTCTGCTGGTATTACGACACCAGCTCTGCACTCAGATTTTGCGTAATCTCGGCTTCAAGTCCCGGCAAAATAAATGCTTCAGGTAACGGTCTGCTATACAGATAGCCCTGCGCCTGATCGCAGTTAAGCTCCATCAGCAAAGCCCGCTCCTCTTCAGTCTCTACGCCCTCAGCGATGACCGACATACGTAAAGCATGCCCCATCTGCAATGAAGCCTTAACAATCTGCAAGCTGGAATTATCGTTGGTAATTTCACGGATAAAACCCTGATCCAGCTTCAGCTTATCAACCGGTAAATTCTTCAGATACAGCAAGGAGGAAAAGCCAGTGCCAAAATCATCAATCGCAAACTGGACACCTTTCCCGTTCAGCGCCAACATTGTTTCTTTGGCCTGGGACAGATCCCCCATGAAGAGAGACTCTGTAATTTCAAGCTCAAGTGCACTGGCAGGCAAGCCTGTTTCTTCAAGCGTACGGAGGACTTTTTCTACAAAATCAGGCTCAACAAACTGCTTAACAGAAACGTTTACCGCGACACGCTCAAACTCCACCCCCTGTCGCTGCCACTGTACTGCCTGTCGGCAGGCCATACTCAGCACCTGATCACCTAAAGTAATCATCATGCCTTCTTTCTCAGCAATTTCGACAAAGATATTCGGCGGAATGCGGCCTTTCTCCGGATGGTTCCAGCGAACAAGCGCCTCAAATCCACAGATTTTACCGCTGTCCATCACCAGCTGTGGCTGATATTCAAGATAAAGCTGTTTATTTTCCAGCGCGTCACGTAAGGCTGATGCGAGTGCCTGCCGCTCGTTCATCTGAGCAGTCATTTCCGCACAGTAAAACATATAGCCGCCGGGATTTACTTCTTTGGCACGGTGTAGCGCGAGATCGGCATACTCAAGCACGGCCAGCGTATCAAGAGCACCTTCATGGTTGCTGGCAATCCCCACGGAAGAAGCAATCGTCAGATTCTGATCACCGTGAGACATTGGCTTACTTACTTCAGCAATCAGTATCTCAACAAGGTTCTTCAGTGACACCTGATTGTTATCACCGGGTATAAACACCGCAAACTCATCACCGCTGATCCGGGCAACTTCGCACCCGGCTTCAAGACGGCTCTGAATACGTTCGGCAACCCGCTTGAGCATATAGTCTCCCACCTTATGCCCAAGTGAGTCATTGATAAGCCGGAATGCATCAAGTCCGAACAGCAATAATGAAAACGCCGGAGCCTTCTCTCCCTCAGCATCCAGATCCTGCAACATATCCTTGAAATACTGACGGTTACGCACCCCGGTAAGGTCATCATGGAATGCCAGATAGCGTACTTCTTCCTCTATCTTCTGGCGGTTTTTAACCTCTTTCTTAAGGCTCCGGTTCCACAGAAACAGCCCTGCCAAACCAACAGCCAGTAGCACCATTACTAACCACACAACGCCCTCCTTGACCTTGCCGATATCAACCCTCAGGCTATCCTCCGGCTTCAGCCACTCCTGGCTAAAACGGTCGACTGTGGCAGCCGGAATTGCTGCCAGTCCCTTACTTAATAACTGATGGAGCATTACCGCATCAATGCCTGTGGCAAAGGATACCCGGTAATCAAATCCCACATCGCCAACAATACTGAGATTATTAATGCCCTGCTGCAGCGAGTACTGATAACCACCGGAAGGATACGCCCCAACACCGGCCACCTCGCCGGTCACCAGTAAATCAAACGACTCTTTAATATCCCCCGTTTCTACCAACTCTACCCGGGGATAATTTTTACGGATGTATTCTGCCAGTGCAGTGTCAGCCCGTACGGAAAACTTCATACCGGCAAAGTCCGCCATTTCGGCGCTATCAAACAACTCTTTACGGGTAAAAATTTTATTCGGTAAATATGCGTAGCTGGGCGTAAAACGCAGATACTTCTCTCTATCTGCCGTCTTGGAAATACCGAAGATGACATCAATCTCGCCGGCACGCATCGCCGACATCATGGCACTGTAGGAATCAAACTTAATATAGTCAAACGGCGTTTCCAGCTGAGCTTCAATCTCCTGGAGAAAATCTACTGAAAGGCCTTCAACTTCACCATCATCGGTCAAAACTGTTAAATAAGGCGGCACAACAGCCAGACCAATACGCACAGGAGCCTGTCTGGCATCCAGCCACGCCTGTTCCTCAGCAGACAAATCAATTTTTGCCGCATTTACCCACGTAATGCTCAGCAAGCTTAATAACAAGCAACATACTGACAACAATCTAGCCACATCAACTCCCGGCTAACTACATGATTCAACTTAAATAAACTAAAGGATTGTACTTTGGGGAAAGCCCCCTGTTGTTACAAGGCCTTTCTCAGCCACTTTCCCACAATACCTGTCAGTTTGAGAGGTGATTGCAAAGGAAGCATATGCCCCTGGCCAGAAACAGTTATCACTTCTATCGGATGTACTGCCTGTTCCACAACTCTTTGCGCATAACTGAGCGATAACACCGTATCGGCATCCCCCTGAATCACCAGCAACCTGAAGGGATATGCCTGACGCATTACCCCTGTCCGGTGGCTGAAGAGCCCCGCCAGGGTCCTCAATGGATAGGCCATTATCAGTAACGGATCGCGCTGTAACAAGTCTTCCGCCGGGTGCCCGCTGATCAGTTGCCTGAAATCCAACACGCTGTCTAACGGTACCTGCCACTGCGGTAACCACTGGGAGCTTGCCCGGATCCATTGCCATCCCCAGAAATGCCACCAGTCCGGCGGTACTTCCGTTACCAGTAAAGTCTGGCAAATTACAGCCTCAATTCTGGGATCATGCTCTGCCGCTGCCACCGCCAGCATCCCGCCGACAGAATGACCGAAGGCAACTTTTGGTCCGCTGAACTCATCTTCCAGAACATCCAGAAGCTGAGATGTAATCCGCTGTATATCCTCCGGCAGATAACTCCCTGCAGTACCACCGGAATATCCATGTCCGGGAGGGTCAACACCCACTACATTGAATCCCTCCTCAGCCAGAGACGCTAACATTCCGGCATAAAGCTCAACGTAAGCAGACAAGCCCGGAAAGAAAATAACCAAAGGATCTGATGCGGAAGCTGAGCGGTACAGTTCACAACGGATATCGTCAGCAGTCAGTTGCAGGCATTCGCGCTGCAACAACGCGTCAGTATTACCCAGCGCATCATGAAGCTGACGGTGAAAATCACTGTCGCCGGAGCGGGCTGCGACGGCCATAGCTTCCCTCTGTTAACGCTGACAGTTCGGACAAAACACCGTACTGCGCTGCCCCAGGCGAATTTCAGTTAAAGGCGTATCACACCGGACACAGGCCTCTCCACCCCGTCCGTAAACTGATAACTCCTGTTTGAAGTATCCGGGCTTACCGTCGCCGCCGATAAAATCTTTCAGCGTGGTTCCGCCCTGCTCAATGGCAGCCGCCAGTATCCGCTTAATTTCGACGACTAACTGTTCTATTCGCTGTCGTGAAATACGTCCTGCCGCCCGTTTCGGATGGATACCTGCTGCAAACAACGCCTCATTGGCGTAAATATTCCCAACCCCGACAACCACAGCAGAATTCATCACCAACTGCTTGATGGCCACCTTACGCCCGGCGCATGCTGCCTGTAAATGATCCGCATCAAAAGCATCACTTAAAGGCTCCGGCCCCAGTTTAACTAACAGCTCGTGCTGCTCTCCCCGGGCCTGCCACAGCAGAGAGCCAAACCGCCGCGGGTCCGTCAGCCGCAGTGCCATGCCGTTTTTCAGCACCAGATCCACATGATCATGATATGCCGGCGGCTGATCCGCTGACACCATATATAAACTGCCGGACATGCCAAGGTGATACATCGCGGCACCCTGATCAGTATTCAGCAACAGATACTTACCCCGCCGCTGCACCGACTCAATGACCTTTCCTTTCAGGTAATCAGACAGTTGCTCCGGCACCGGCCAGCGCAACTTTGGCTGCCGCACGATCAACTGGTCAACCTGCTGTCCGACTATGTGAGGCTCTATACCCCGGCGTGTGGTTTCTACCTCAGGTAATTCCGGCATGACTTTTCCCAATCTAGATTAAACGCTGCGTTCAACTCTACTACAGCTGATATGTGGCACAAATGACAGACGAAAAAAAACCCGGACAAGCCGGGTTTTTTCTTTCAGTAGCAAGATCTTACTTGATCTTAGCTTCTTTATACATAACGTGCTGACGAACAACAGGATCGTACTTCTTCATTTCCAGCTTGTCTGGAGTAGTACGCTTGTTCTTAGTCGTAGTGTAAAAGTGACCAGTTTTTGCAGATGAAACCATCTTAATCTTATCGCGCATGATACTGCTCCTTAAACCTTGATGCCGTTCTTACGAACATCTACCAGCACAGCATCGATACCTTTCTTATCGATGATACGCATACCTTTAGAAGAAACGCGCAGACGTACAAACTTCTGCTCGCTCTCAACCCAGAAGCGGTGCCAGTGCAGGTTTGGCAGGAAGCGACGACGGGTTCTGTTCAGTGCGTGGGAAACATTGTTTCCTGTTACAGGACGCTTACCTGTAACCATGCAAACTCGAGACATGTTAAATACCTTTTTCTGTAATAATTGCCTTCACAGGCAGTTAACCCCTATCCGATACTTATCAACCGGTGAAAACTTACCGGCTTCAGGCGGAGCGTCTGTACCAGACAAAATCCCATACCATGGATAGAAGAGCGCGCATTTTACAGAAAATAAATAATATAAGCCAGTGCTATATGTATTTATTTATCCAGATTAACCGAAGGATAAAACAGCCCCCGTTCGGCCATCGAAATCACCTCAGAATCCCCGATCACCATATGATCCAGCAACTGCACATCCACCAGCGATAAAGCCTGCTGCAGGTGCCGGGTAATATCCACATCAGCATCACTGGGCTCAGCCACCCCGGAGGGATGGTTATGGCAAATAATCAGGGCCGCCGCATTATGCTTTAACGCCAGCTTTACCACCTCACGGGGATGCACACTGGCACTGTTGATCGTGCCGTAGAACAACTCTTTGAAACAGATAACCCGGTGCCGGTTATCCAGTAATAAAGCAGCAAAAACTTCCTGTGAATAATAACGCAGCTGGTTACCCAGATAATGTTTCACCTCCAGAGGAGAATCCAGCACTGAACTGTGCACCAGCGCCTCACCCTGAATACGCAGGCTGATCTGTAAAGCAGCCTGCAGCTGAACATACTTTGCAGTACCGATCCCCTTAACACCGCACAAGTCTTTCTGAGCAGCCCCGGCAACGCCGGCTAAACTGCCGAACTCTCTTAACAACTCACGGGCCATATCTACCGCACTGCTGCCGGAAATACCGGTACGCAGAAAAATCGCCAACAACTCTGCATCCGAGAGAGAAACCGCCCCTCTGTGTAACAACTTTTCCCGTGGGCGCTCCTGCGCCGGCCAGTCTGTAATCGCCATCCCTGATCTCCTGATTGTTATACATCCCTGTATTCTCTGACCGTCCCGCTCTGTCACGCAGAACCGCCGGTTACTGTTAACCCTAATAGGGCTTCAGGAAAAAACCAATAGCTATTCACCCGTCCGATGTATTTATTGCACCTGCAATAAGTGGTATCTTTGTCGGCCTTTTCAGACGCAGTCTGCGTCAACAGCTAGCAACGGTGGTCGCTCAAGGGTATGCACAGACTCACTAACCGACAGATTGTTTTAGGTATAACCGGCGGTATTGCTGCGTATAAAAGCGCCGAACTGACCCGTATTCTGAAAACCCACGGCGCCGATGTCAGGATCGTTATGACCCCTGCGGCCTGTGAATTCATTACCCCGCTAACCCTGCAGGCCCTTTCCGGCCACGCAGTCCATCAGCATATTCTGGACCCGGAAGCCGAAGCCGGCATGGGTCATATAGAACTGGCTAAATGGGCAGATATGATTCTGATCGCCCCCGCCAGCGCTGATTTTATGGCCCGCCTGAACAGCGGCATGGGCAACGACCTGCTCAGCACTATCTGTCTGGCCAGCGAAGCACCTGTGGTCCTCGCACCGGCTATGAATCAGGCCATGTGGCGTGATGTACAGACGCAGCAAAACGCCGCCGATCTGCAAAGCAAGAACATCCGCCTGCTGGGCCCCGGTGTTGGGGATCAGGCCTGTGGCGACAACGGTCCCGGCCGGATGCTCGAACCACTGGATATCGCCAGCCAGGCTGCCGCCCTCTTTGATCAGGGGGCTCTGGCCGGCAAGCAGGTATTCATTACGGCCGGCCCAACCCGGGAAGCACTGGACCCGGTACGTTACATCAGCAACCACAGCTCCGGAAAAATGGGCTATGCGCTGGCAGCCGCTGCTGCAGACGCCGGTGCCCGGGTAAAACTGATCAGCGGCCCGGTTAACCTTGAAGCCCCGGCACGCTGTGAACGGGTTCAGGTTGAAAGCGCCCAGCAAATGCTGGATGCCTCCCTGGACGGCATTGGCGACTGCGACATATTTATAGCTGCTGCTGCCGTTGCTGATTACCGGCCGGTATCGGTTGCCGAACATAAAATGAAAAAAGGCAAAGAAGAGCTGATGGAACTGCATCTGGTGAAGAACCCGGACATTGTAGCCACTATCGCCAGCCAGCCGGATAACCCCTTCTGTGTCGGTTTTGCAGCAGAAACACAGGACGTTGTTGCTTATGCCCAGGATAAATTACAGCGTAAAAACCTGGATCTGATCATTGCTAATGATGTGTCCCGCAGCGATATCGGCTTTAACAGCGATGACAATGCCGTCACTGTTATCAGCAAAACAGCGGCTACTCCTTTGCCACAAACCAGCAAGCGGTTACTGGCCAAACAGCTGATTAACCTGATCGCCGACCAGTACTCAGAGAGCTGAACACTATGACAACACAAAAACAGTCCCTGCAGGCAAAAATTCTGGACGACCGAATCGGCAGTGAGTTTCCACTCCCTCACTATGCTACCGAAGGTTCTGCCGGGCTCGACCTGCGCGCCTGTATCAACGAACCACTGACGCTGGCCCCCGGCGAAACCCAACTGTTACCCACAGGCCTGGCTATTCACGTCGCCGATCCAAACCTCTGTGCAATGCTCCTGCCCCGTTCAGGACTTGGCCATAAACACGGCATCGTACTTGGCAACCTCGTTGGCCTGATCGACTCAGATTATCAGGGACAACTGATGGTCTCCTGCTGGAACCGCAGCGACAGCACTTTTACGGTAGAACCCGGTGAACGTATCGCTCAGATGGTGCTGGTTCCGGTTATACAGGCCAGTTTCGAAATCGTTGAAGAATTCGACGACAGCGACCGCGGCGAAGGCAGTTTTGGCTCATCCGGCCGGCACTGAATCCCGGCCCGGAACAGATTAAGGACACCCTGAGCATCATGGCAAAACCCTCCGACACAGCGAACATCGACCCGAATATATTCCGGGCTTATGATATTCGTGGCATTTTCGGCCAGACACTCAGCGAAGCATGCGCCGAAAAAATCGGCCAGGCCATCGCCAGCGAAGCCCGTGCCCGGCATATCAGTACCCTGGCAGTCGGCTATGACGGCCGCTTATCCGGACCGGCACTCAACGACGCCCTGATCAGAGGTATCATCGCCGCTGGCGTCAACGTGGTCAGCATTGGCATGGTGCCGACCCCCGGATTGTATTTTGCAACCGTACTGCTGGGCACAGGTTCCGGCATCATGATTACCGGCAGCCACAACCCCACAGACTACAACGGCTTTAAAGTCATGCTCGGCGGCGAAACCCTGGCAGACGAAGCGATACAGCAGCTGTACCGGCGAATCCTCAGTGACGACTTACATACCGACCCAGTTGCCGGGCATATCCGTCATCAGGACGTACAGCCAGACTACATTGCCCGCATTGCCGAGCAACGCACACTGGATACAAAGAATACGCCCCTGAAAGTCGTCATCGACTGTGGCAACGGTGTGGCCGGCCCCTGGGTGATGGCACTGACAGAATATCTGGGCTGCGAAGTCATCCCTTTGTACTGTGACGTCGACGGTACTTTCCCCAACCACCACCCGGATCCGGAGCATGCGGTTAATCTGCAGGATCTGATCCGCACAGTTAAAGAGACCGGTGCAGATATCGGCCTGGCATTTGACGGCGACGGTGACCGCCTTGGCGTCGTGGACAATCGCGGTAACATCCGCGATACCGATGAACTGCTCTGCCTGTTCGCACTGGAAGTACTGCAGCAACACCCCGGCAGTGAAGTGGTGCATGACGTTAAATGCTCACTGAACCTGCGCCGCCTGATTGAAAACAACGGCGGTACAGCCACCATGTGGCGCTGTGGGCACTCCATGATTAAAGGCCGGATGAAGCAAACCGGAGCCGCGTTTGGCGGTGAATTCACAGGCCACCTGTTCTTTGCCGAAGACTGGTACGGATTTGACGACGCCCTGTATACCGCAGTGCGCGTTCTGGAACTGCTGATCCAGGCAAAAAACAACCGACAGGATGCAGCTGCGCTGTTCGATGCGCCTCTGGCCGGATACCCGACATGTATCTCAACACCAATGGTGCATATAAGCACCACCGAAGAGCACAAATTCGGCATTATCGGCGAACTGCAACAACTGGATTTTAATAATGCCCGGGTCAGCACCATTGACGGCCTGCGGGTAGAGTTTTCTGACGGTTGGTTTGGCATCCGTGCCTCCAATACCAGCCCGAACCTGACACTCAGGGCAGAAGCCGATACAACTGATGCCCTGCAACGTATTTACACGACCATTTACAGCCACCTTAAACAACTGGCACCTGAACTTCAGGTACCCCAGGAATGGCTGAAAACCGGAACAAACCAAGAGACAGATCATGCCTTTAACTAGAAAAGCGGCGATGAACACCGCCAACGTACTGAGTGAAGCACTGCCTTACATTCAGTGTTTTACCGGTAAAACTGTAGTGATCAAATACGGCGGCAACGCCATGATCGACGACAAGCTGAAAAACAGCTTTGCCCGCGATATTGTGATGATGAAAACCATCGGTATTAACCCGATCGTTGTTCACGGCGGCGGCCCGCAAATTGGCGACCTGCTGGAAAAACTGGCCATTGAATCCCACTTCGTTAACGGCATGCGGGTCACTGACTCAAAAACCATGGACGTTGTGGAAATGGTACTTGGCGGCATGGTTAACAAAGACATCGTTGGCCTGATCAACAGCAACGGCGGTAAAGCCATCGGTATGACCGGTAAAGACGGCATGCTGCTCAGCGCCCGCAAGCTGAAAGTGAAGCACAAAACACCGGAAATGAAAGCACCGGAAATCATCGACATCGGCCACGTGGGCGAAGTTGAAAACGTTAACGTTGATGTGCTGAACATGCTGGTGAATTCCGACTTCATTCCGGTCATCGCACCAATCGGTGTTGGCAAAGACGGTACCTCTTACAACATCAACGCGGACCTGGTTGCCGGTAAAGTCTCAGAAGTTCTGCAGGCTGAAAAACTCATTCTTCTGACCAACATTGAAGGCCTGCTGGATAAAGACGGCAAGGTACTGACCGGCCTGACCACCGAACAGGTAGACGGACTGATCGAAGACGGCACCATCTATGGCGGCATGCTGCCAAAAATCGACTGTGCCCTGAACGCCGTGAAAGCCGGCGTGACCAGCGCCCACATCATTGATGGCCGGGTAGAACACTCCTGCCTGCTAGAAATCTTCACCGATGAAGGTGTCGGCACCCTGATCACCAACAAAGCAGCGGACGCATAATGAACCAACCCGAAAAAGTTTCCCGCCGGGAACAAATTCTTCAGGCACTGGCAATGATGCTGGAAAGCGATCCCGGTGCCCGTATTACCACCGCTTCGCTGGCTAAGCAGGTCGGTGTATCTGAAGCGGCACTGTACCGACACTTTCCGAGCAAAGCGCGGATGTTTGAAGGGCTGATCAGCTTCATTGAAGAAACCATCTTCAGCCGGGTGACCCTGATCACCCAGTCAGATGCCACAGCACTGAAGCAGTGTGAGCAGATTCTGACGCTACTGCTGGCCTTTGTGGAACGTAATCCGGGGATGGCACGCATCCTCACCGGTGATGCTTTGGCCGGCGAAACCGACCGTCTGCGCCAGCGTATCAATCAGTTCTTCGAGCGGCTGGAAACCCAGATCAAACAGATTCTGCGGACCGCCGAACAAACCGAAGGCCTGCGTACTGAACTGCCGGGCGGGGCAACAGCCAATCTGCTGCTGGCCAGCGCCGAAGGCCGCATTCGCCAGTTCGTCCGCAGTGAATTTAAAAACCGCCCGACCCAGAACTGGGCTGATCAGTGGACCGTGCTCGCTAGCGCTGCAACCCGCAGCTAAGGCCCTACATGATCGAACAGCTGGGCCTGTTACTGATATCTCTGCTGGCCAATGGTTTATCAGCCATGGCCGGCGGAGGTGCCGGTTTACTGCAACTCCCCGTTCTGCTTTTTCTGGGGCTCTCCTTCAGTACAGCACTGGCCACCCACAAAATCGCCAGCGTTGCACTGGGTCTGGGCGCCACCCTCCGGCACCTGAAAGAAAGCACACTGGAACGGCGCTTCTGTGGCTACATTCTGGCCACCGGTTTGCCCGGCGTGGTGCTTGGCGGAATCGTCATCCTGCAGATTCCTGAAAAAATCACCCTGATCAGCCTCGGTATACTCACCGCCGGCCTGGGCATCTATTCGATTTTCAAAGCCAGTCTCGGACTGGAACATACGCCAAAGCACCGGGATCTCGCCGGTATGACCATTGGCGGAGCAGTGCTATTTTTTATCGGGGTTCTGAACGGTTCACTGACCTCAGGCACAGGCCTGTTTGTCACCCTCTGGCTGGTTCGCTGGTTTGGGCTGGATTATAAACGGGCCGTCGCCTATGTTCTGGTACTGGTTGGCATGTTCTGGAACGGCTCAGGTGCAATCACTGTCGCCCTGCAAACACCGCCGCAATGGTCATGGCTACCGGCACTGATTCTTGGCGCATTAATCGGCGCGTACGCCGGCGCGCATGTAGCGCTGGCCAAAGGAAACCGGGCGATCAAACGGATTTTTGAAGCACTGACGATTCTGGTCGGGATTAAACTGATACTCGACGGTATCGCGATCATCTGACGGAAAACAGGTTACGGCAGTTACTGGTGATACCCCTGAGCACGGCACTCTTCAGCTTCACAGAAATGCTGCCGGGCACGCTCCAGATCCTGACTGTCCTGCATCTGTAACAGGAAACCGCTCGGAGCAACCAGCTGAATACCCAGCTCTCCCAGACGGGGTAAGGCTTCCTGTAAAAAATTAATCGTCACCGGATACGGATGCCCGATCAGCACAGCAAAGCCACGCTCACGGGCCAGTGCCACACCGGCGTTAAACTGCCGCTCGACAAACTCCGGCGTTTGCTCATGATCAAGAAAAATATCCCGGATTAACCAGGGAATATCGGCCCTGCGTGCTGCTTTCCAGGCTACGGTATCTGAGGTAGTCAGGCTATCAATAAAAAACATCTGCTGTTTCTTCGCCACCTGCATCGCCCACTGCATTTGCGCTTCCTTCTGTGTCAGCAGGCTACCCATATGATTATTAAACCCCACCGCATAAGGTACGGCTTTGAGACCGTCCCGCAGGGTTTTAATAAACACATCCTTACTTAACGCATCTGTCAGTCCGCCGGGCCCCAGCGCCAACCGGTGGGTATTATCCATCGGCACATGCACCATGACATCTTTGCCCTGGCTATTAGCCATCTCAGCTAACACTTTGCTCTTAGGGGTATGGGGCAGAATGGCGTATGCGATCGGACCGGGTAAATTAATGGCGGCAATGCCCTGCGCCAGGTTATCCCCCATGTCATCAATGATGATAACCATACGGGGCTGCTGACTATCAGCACCGGCCAGCGGAGCAAAGACCGAACAGATAAACGCAAAACAGGCAAACAGCAACTCTGCTGTTTGCCTGTTCGGAACTAAAGATAACGATATTGCCACTGAACAGCCTAGTTCTGATCGACAGCCGTTTTTTCAGTCACTTTACGGGCGATAGCCAGACCGCGTAACAAACCGATGGCTTCATACAGCTGGTAATCGGTTTCAGCAATACGGCGAACATCGGTGATAGCATCCTCTGCACCGTCTTCACCATTTTCCAGGTGACCGCTCAGATCACTTTCTTTAATGAAGTTACCGCTTTCACGCAGCTTAATTTCAGCCTCAGCCACATAAATATCCGGCTTGATGCCCTGAGCCTGAATGGAACGGCCGCTCGGGGTAAAGTAGCGGGCGGTAGTGAGTTTCAGTGCTCGTTCCTTGGTCAGCGGCAGTACCGTCTGTACCGAGCCCTTACCAAAGCTATCCACACCCATAATCACGGCGCGGCCCTGATCCTGCAGGGCACCGGCAACAATTTCAGATGCAGATGCAGACCCCTGGTTGATCAGTACCACCAGTGGAATATCGGTCAGGCGTTCACTGGTCGCTTTATATTGCAGTTCAGAATTTGCTTTACGGCCTTTGGTGTAAACGATCAGCCCTTCATCCATAAATGCATCACTGACATCCACTGCCGCACGTAATACACCCCCGGGGTTATTACGCAGATCCAGTACCAAACCTTTCAGTTCGGTTGCATCTTCAAGCTTTTCCATCGCCCGCTTGAGGTCATTACCGGTATTCACCTGGAACTGAGTAATCCGCAGGTAACCGATACCGTCGTCCAGTACCCGCTGCTTAACACTGGCCACGCGGATAACATCCCGTACCACGGTAATTTCCAGCGGTTTTTCCTCGCCTTCACGAACGATGGTCAGAAGTAACTCAGAGCCTGCCGGGCCCCGCATCAGCTCTACAGCATCATTAAGATCCATCCCCTGAACGGCCTGATCACCCAGCTTAATGATCAGGTCCCCAGCTTTAACACCGGCCTTTTGCGCAGGCGTGTCGTCTATCGGCGTGATAACCCGGACAAAGCCGTCTTCCATGCCCACTTCAATGCCCAAACCACCAAATTCACCGCTGGTATGGGTCTGTAATTCTGAAAAAGCGCTCGGCTCGAGATAGGTAGAATGGGGATCAAGCCCTGCCAGCATGCCGCGGATCGCATCTTCCAGCAGTTGCTCATCGCTGACCTGCTCAACATAGTCCTGACGGATCCGGTCAAACACCTCAGTAAATACCCGGATCTCTTCCAGCGGCAGAGGCTTTATAACCGGCGCAGGCGCGTCTTCAGCCTGAACGACACCGCCCAGTAATGACATACTCAATAAACATGGCAAACCCAGAGGTTTACACAGACTCGCTAGCTGCTTCGTCAGCTTCATACTGAATCCTTAATTCTGTGGATACCGGAAGATGATATCCAGGCTACATTCCTGTTGGCCGGTCAGCGCCTCACCAGCCATTGCTTCGGATTTCGCGCTTTTCCTTTATACCGTAAGGCAAAGAATAAACCGGGCTTACTGTTACCGCCACTGTTTCCTACTGTGGCAACGGTTTCTTTGGCAGAGACCCACTCACCGACATCTTTCAGCAAACTGTCCGCCTGCCCGTACATGGTCATATAACCGCCGCCATGATCGATTATCAGCAACAGGCCATACCCTCTCAGCCAGTCAGAAAAAACCACCCGGCCATGATGGATCGCCTTAACCGCCCGCCCCTGTTTCGCCGTCAGTATCACGCCATCAAATCTGACACCTTCACGCATGCTGCCAAACCCACGGGTTAACGTCCCCTTCACAGGCCATGGCAGGCGGCCTTTCAGCTCGGAAAATGCCCGGTCATTACCGCCCAGCGCAACCTCACTGATGGAGATCTGCAATTGCGCCAGTACTTTTTCCAGCCTTTGCTGATCCGCTTTAAGGTTCTTCAGCTTTTTGCTGCCGGCCTTGAGATCTTTTTCCAGCCGGGCCAGTACCTGTTTCCGCTCGCTGCGACCGGCCTTAAGCTCAGTAGCACTTTTTTGTAACGCATCACGACGGTCAAAAACGGTTTGCTGGGTACTGCGGATTGCTTCTTCTGCCTGATCCAGTTTGACCAGATCATCGCGGAAATGTTGCAATTTATCTGCCAGCGTCTGATTAATCCGGTCATAGTATTGCAGCATCCGGGACACCTGTTCCGGGTCCCGCTGAGTCAGCAGTAACTGTAAACGCGGTAACTTACCGGTTTTATACTGTTGCTTCAGCTGCACTTCCAAGCCTTTGGCCTGTTCCCGCAGCGAGGCAAGAATTGGTTTGCGTGAGGCCTGCAGCTTCTTCAGCTTTGCTTCCGCACCACCCAGTTGCTTATTCAGCGTGCCAATTTGTTTGGCCAGCTTGCCGATTTTTTTATCGATGGTGCGCAACTCACCCTGAACGGACTTCTTCTCTCCCTGGGTTTCATTCAGGGCAGCTGTCAGTTGGCGGACGCTTTTCTGCAAGGCTTTAATCTGTGCAGCCGTGGCCGCTTCTTCATTCGCCGCGAATGAAAAAGACGGCATCAGCACACATAAAGAAAGTACCAGCAATATAGCTGGCCGATAAATCCGGCTCATAGAAAAATGGCCGCGTTGTGAATGGCGGCCATATTCATCAGCTGAAACGCACCAGCGACTGGCCGGTCATTTCTGCCGGTTTTTCCAGCCCCATCAGATCCAGCAACGAAGGCGCCAGATCACACAGGGCACCGTCTTCCAAACTCAGCTGAGCATGGCGTGGACCGTCATAAATCAGCGCAACAGGCCAGTTGGTATGCGCCGTGTGCGCCTGTCCGGTTTTAGGATTTACCATCAGTTCAACGTTACCGTGGTCTGCCGTGATCAGGGTTTCACCGGCAACGCTCTGCATAGCTTCCAGCACCTGACTGATCGCACCGTCAATCACTTCAACCGCCTTAACCGCCGCATCAAAGTTACCGGTGTGACCAACCATATCCGGGTTCGCAAAGTTACAGACGATCAGGTCGTACTGGCCGCTCTTAATCGCTTCAACCAGCTTCTCGGTCACTTCCGGTGCACTCATTTCCGGCTTCAGATCGTAAGTAGCGACATCCGGTGACGGCACCAGAATCCGGTCTTCACCGGCATACGGCTGTTCTTCGCCGCCGTTAAAGAAGAAAGTCACGTGGGCGTATTTCTCTGTTTCAGAAATACGTAACTGGGTCCGGCCCAGGTCAGACAGGTATTCACCCAGGCTGTTGGTCAGCTTGTTAGGCGGATATGCACAGCTGGTTTTAATCGTTGAGGCATACTCGGTCATCATGACAAAGTCAGCCAGTGCCGGCACACGGCTGCGCTGGAAACCGTCGAAGTCGGTATCAACAAACGCGCGGGTAATTTCCCGGGCACGGTCAGGACGGAAATTCGCACAGATCACTGCATCATTATCACGGATCAGAGCAACCGGCTGCCCGTCTTCACCGATAATGCAGGTCGCTGCCACAAACTCATCATTCTCGTCCCGCTCATAAGCATTAGCCAGCGCATCGGCCGCAGAAGTTTCATAGTAAGGCGCCAGACCTTTAGTCATGGCATCGTATGCGGTCTGCACACGGTCCCAG
Organism: Aliamphritea spongicola; assembly: GCF_017051665.1. Classification (NCBI taxonomy): domain Bacteria; kingdom Pseudomonadati; phylum Pseudomonadota; class Gammaproteobacteria; order Oceanospirillales; family Oceanospirillaceae; genus Aliamphritea; species Aliamphritea spongicola. Next base: position 147,284 of record NZ_JAFIDL010000003.1, on the reverse strand, counting down.
CGGTTATCACGGTCCATTGCATAGTAGCGGCCCACAACGGTTGCCAGTGCACCGGTACCCAGCTCCGCAAACTTTTTCTCTGCAGCTTCAATGGATGGCTGTGCACTGCGTGGTGGCATATCACGACCATCCAGTATGCCGTGCAGGTAAACCTTGCTGACACCCCGCTTTACCGCCATTTCCAGCAAAGCAAAAATATGCTCTTCATGGCTGTGTACACCGCCCGGCGACAGCAACCCCATCACATGCACAGCACCGTCAGCCGCTTTGGCTTTATCAATCGCATTTACCAGCACTTCATTTTCAAACAGGCTGCCATCATCAATGGCTTTACTGATGCGGGTATAGTTCTGGTACACCGTACGGCCGGCACCAATATTCATATGACCCACTTCGGAGTTACCCATCTGACCGTCCGGCAACCCAACCGCCATCCCGGAAGTGGCAATACGGCTGTTTGGCGCATTCGCCATCAGACGATCCCAGGTCGGGGTATTCGCGGCCATCACGGCGCTGGATTCTGTGGCTTCGACGCCGAAACCATCAAGAATAATCAAAGCTTTGGTGCTACGTTGCTCGGTCATGGGTGATCTTTTCCGGTGTGTTACTGCCCGGCAGCAAACATCAGACAGGCTGATACGGGCTTTTTAGCTGATATGTAAGACCGCGCATTTTACTTGGAATTCCCCCATAAGGCGAACCCGGCAGGCATCTGCAGTGAATTTTTCCTGGCCATGAAAGTCACCCAAAGGCATAACAGAAGGAATCCTCAGGAAATCATCATTATTTAGCCTCAGCCTGTTACCTCCACAGCAAACGCGGGGTATACTTGGCCGCTTTACAGATTTTAACTGCGGCATGCGCGGCCGGCCGGTTTCGGCAACTGCCGCTGAATGTCCGCCACTTTTTTCTAAATACTGCGGCTGAACAAAGCACATCTAAAAAGGTTTACGATGGAACAAGTGATCGAATTCGCAACCAATAACTTCATGCTGATTATCGCCTGGGTACTGACTCTGGCCATGCTGATCTTCACCGAACAGCGTAAAGGCGGTAAAGCCGTCAACACCCATGAAGCAACCCGCCTGATCAATAAAGAGAATGCGGTCATTCTGGATATCCGTCCAAAGAAAGAATATGACACAGGCCATATCACGAATGCGATTCACATTCCGGTTAACGAACTTGATACCCGCATGACTGAAATCAACAAGCACAAAGAAAAGCCTGTTATTGTGGTCTGCAACCTGGGTCAGACTGCTGGCGCGGCAACCAAGAAACTGATGGCTGCGGGCTTTAGCAACGTCGTCAAACTGTCCGGTGGCATGACAGAGTGGAAGGCACAGAGCCTGCCTGTTCTGAAGTAATCCCATGGCTGAGATTACAATTTACAGCAACGGCTGGTGTCCGTTTTGCCGCCGAGCCAAAATGCTCCTGGAACACAAGCAGGCAGAGTACACAGAAATTGATGTGGAACGTCAGCCAGGCGCACGCCAGGAAATGATTGAACGGACCAGACGCACGTCTGTACCGCAAATTTTTATCGGTGATTACCATGTGGGCGGCTGCGATGACCTGTTTGCCCTGGAACACCAAGACAAACTCGACAGCCTGTTACAGGGCTGATCATCGACTGATATTTAAGGATTTAACATGGCTGAGAACGAACAAGCGCAACAGGAACAGGCAGCACCACAGTTTGCTATCCAGCGCATCTACACTAAAGACTCTTCTTTCGAAGCGCCAAACTCTCCGGCAGTATTCACTAAGCAATGGCAGCCGGAAATCAATCTGGACATGAACACTTCAACCAACAAACTGGAAGAAGGCGTTTACGAAGTTATCCTGACCCTGACTGTAACAGCTAAAAATGCTGAAGAAACAGCTTTCCTGGCAGAAATCCAGCAAGCTGGCATCTTCACCATTTCCGGTCTGGAAGAGCAGGAACTGCACCACACACTGGGTGCATTCTGCCCGAACATTCTGTTCCCATATGCCCGCGAAACTGTGGACAGCATGGTTAACAAAGGCAGCTTCCCTGCGGTTATGCTGGCACCTGTTAACTTCGATGCCCTGTACGCACAGCAAATGCAGCAGCGCATGGCGGAAGCAGAAGCTTCTCAGGAAGCTCAGCACTGAGCACCTGCCCGGATATAAAAAAACCGCTCATCTGAGCGGTTTTTTATTATCTGTATAAAAGCATCTACTGCCCAGTTTGCTGTGCCAGCCAGTCTGCGGCCTGCCCATTGTCTATCAGCGCCTGCAGCCCCTGGGCAGGTACAGGCAAAATCCCCAGCATGGCCGTATGCGGAATCTGATGCTCCGACATTAAAGCCGTAAAAGCATCAGACATCACCGCTACCGGTAACTGCTGATGTTGCAGTGACAGAATATTAATCATCTGCCCCCGGATGCCGGAAAAAGTTAACTTTACCCCGCCAAAACCGGTCGCCTTTAACCAACATTGCTCACGGTCCGGCGAATATTCCGGCGGTGCCAACTCAGTAATCAGCCAGACTTTTGACTGTGCCATCATTCTCTCTCCCGACAAGAAACGGTGCTAAACCTGGCCACCAAACCCCAACTGACGCCACGCCTCATAGACAACAACTGCAACCGTATTAGACAGGTTCAGGCTGCGGCTATCGCCTTTCATCGGTAAACGCAGTTTCTGTTCCGCTGGCAACGCATCGCGCACTTCATCAGGCAGGCCTTTTGTTTCCCGGCCAAAAAGCAAGATATCACCAGCGCTGAAGGCCGCTTCGCTGTAATTAGCTGTTCCTTTAGTGGTCAGAGCCCAGACCTTTCCGGGGTTCAGAGCCGCCACACAGTCATCAAGACTGGCATAACGCTTCACTTCAGCAAATTCATGATAATCCAGCCCTGCGCGACGCAGTTTTTTATCATCAAAATCAAATCCCAGAGGCTCGATCAGATGCAACTGAAAACCGGTATTCGCACACAGGCGGATAATATTTCCGGTATTCGGCGGGATTTCCGGCTGGAACAGCACCACGTGCAGCATAAAACATCCTGATATTCAAAAAGACTGGGCGGCAATTATAGCCGCCTGGAGAAGGGATTACAGCTCAGACATCATCCATTGCCAGCTCTTTAATCTTCCGGGTCAGGGTATTACGCCCCCAGCCCAGCAGTTCGGCTGCATCTTTACGCCGCCCGCCGGTATGTGCCAGTGCCACCCGGATCATTACCTTTTCAAAATCCGGCACAGCTGTTGCGAGCACGTCCGAGCGCCCCTGCCCCAGCTCGGCTTCGACCCAGCGCTGCAGGCCCGCCTGCCAGTTCATGCCGGTATCATTACCGGTCGTCACGCTGCCAGTCTGATCAGCCAACTCAGGTGGCAGATCCGCCAGCAGAACTTCCCGGCCGGACGCCATCACAGTCAGCCAGCGACAGGTATTTTCCAGCTGCCGGACATTACCGGGCCAGCTCAGTCCGGCAAGAAATTCAGCGGTTACCGGGTTGAGCACTTTAGGCTCTACCGCCAGCTCCCGGGCAGAACTTTGCAGGAAGTGTTCGGCCAGCTTGGGAATATCTTCCCGCCGCTGCGCCAGCTTGGGAATATGAATACGGATAACATTTAAGCGATGGAACAAATCCTCACGGAAACGTCCTTCTTTCACTAGCTTTTCCAGATCCTGATGGGTGGCCGCAATGATACGCACATCCACTTTAACTGAGGTATGGCCACCGACCCGATAGAATTCCCCTTCAGCCAACACCCTCAGAAGCCGGGTCTGGGTATCCGCAGGCATATCACCGATTTCATCCAGGAAAAGCGTGCCGCCATCAGCCTGCTCAAAACGTCCGGGACGCCGGCTGGCAGCCCCGGTAAACGCGCCCTTTTCATGGCCAAACAGCTCAGACTCCATCAGATCTTTAGGAATGGCTGCCATGTTCAGAGGTATGAATGGCGATGCCGCCCGCGGACTGTGCTGATGCAATGCCTGCGCAACCAGCTCTTTACCGGTACCGGACTCACCGTTTATCAGCACCGTAATGTTGGACTGGGATAAACGCCCGATCGCCCGGAACACCTCCTGCATGGCAGGCGCTTCACCAATAATCTCTGTACTGGGCTCAGGCTTTACTTCCACCAGCGACTGCTGTTCATGAGCATGCTCCACAGCGCGCATCACGATGGCGGTTGCTTCATCAATATCAAAAGGCTTGGGTAAGTATTCAAAAGCCCCGCCTTTATAAGAAGCAACCGCGCTGTCCAGATCGGAATGGGCAGTCATAATAATAATCGGTAAGTCCGGATACTCACCGTGCACCTGCTCCAGTAACGCAAAACCATCAATGCCCGGCATACGAATATCACTGAGCACTACATCAGGGCGCTCTCTTTCAAGCCGACTGAGCATGGCATCGCCGCTGTCGAAAGATGTGACCTGCAGGGAATCGCTCTTCAGCGCCCGTTCCAGCACCCAGCGGATCGACTGATCATCATCAACCACCCATACATTTGCCTGATTAGCCACGGATATTCTCCTGTTGATCATGCATACCTGCAGGCAGGTCCGCCGGCAGCGCTTCCAGCGGTATGAGTAACTGGAAGCGGGTCTCACCGGGCACCGTCTTACATTCAATTAAACCACCATGCTGTGAAAGGATTGTCTGGGCGATTGCCAGCCCCAGCCCCGTACCGGAGGCTCTGCCACTGACCATCGGATAAAAAATCTTACTGAGTAATTCTTCAGGTACACCCGGACCGTTATCAATCACCTCAACGCTGCATAACAGCCGGTGTGTTTCACTGCCCAGGGTAATATTCCGCACCACTCTGGTGCACAGGGTAATGCGCGGCTGTTCCGTATTCGCTTCCTGCAAAGCCTGCATACTGTTACGGACGATATTCAACACCGCCTGTATCAGCTGCGTCTGATCACCGGCAAACTCAGGTAAACTCGGATCATAATCGCGAATCAGTTTTATTGAGCCTGCTGTCTCTGCTTCAAGCAAGCTGGCAACATGTTCAAGAACGACGTGAATATTCACTGATGCCAGTTGCGGCCGGCGGTAAGGCCCCAGCAAGCGGTCTACCAGGTCCCGCAACCGGTCTGCCTCACTGATAATCACCTGGGTGTAATCATGCAAGCCCGGATCAGCCAGCTCCCGCTGCAACAACTGAGCTGCGCCACGCAATCCGCCCAGAGGATTCTTAATTTCATGGGCTAGCCCGCGTACCAGATTAATCGATGTTTCGTGCTGGCTGAGCAGCTCTTCTTCCCGGGAAATACGCAACCACCTGTCACGGGGATGCAATTCCAGTAAAAGCAGCTTTTCCCCTTGCTGAAGCATCGGATTCACACTGTAATCCACCGTAAACTGATGCCCGGACAAGCTGTTTACCTTGGCTTCACGCTTGGTAAATGGTCGCTGATGCTCCAGCGCCTCTCTTAACAGCTCCCAGTCCTCATCCCCGAGCATCAGCCACTGACGGACAGGCACATGAAACAGCCTCCGTTCGCTGGCCTCCAGCAACATTTCCGCTGCCGGGTTCATATACACCAGTGAAAAACGGTCATCGATCAGCATGACCGCTGTGGTCAGGTTATCCAATAACTGCTTATAAAGTTTTGTGGCCATATAGTCGCCTGAAAATTCCCTTCCGAAGTTTGGTCTTATACATTCAAGACACGGTGCCAGCGTCTTATGCGCTGATCTGATCATCTGATATTTACTACTGCAAAAACCGAACCAGACTGACATCTCTCTGAAACCGGGAGAATTGTCAGCCATTTCTCTGTATTACATTATTACCGCGCACCAAAATAGTGCAAGCCTGTCCATCAAAGGTCACACTGTTCGCCAGAGGAAGAAAGAGAATTTAATCAGAGGAAGGATTAATCCGTTTTAACAATATGTCTGTTTCCGGGACATTCTAGGCACAATTTAAAAAGCTTCCTTTACGGCGACTTTTTACACAGCAATCCTCTGAATTCCACCAGTGAGATTTTGCCGGCGGTCAATCCCATCGACGTTCAATTCTTCTCACTCTTCTAAGAAGTCCACGAATACAGCTTTACAACACGCTGAAGTTCCTGCTGCTAACCACTCCGGTTAACCCCTTCAACAGCCACAACAACAAAGCCTTACAAAATAACATTTCATTTTCCTTAAGCACTAGCTATATACTTAGCCACAGATTTAATGCCCAGTCGTTAAATCTCAGAGGCATGGAGCCCGATATACATTAAAAGGAATTAAACCATGAGAAAAATCTCTTCTTCCCTGGCCATTCTGGCCTTTACTGCACTCTCCACCCCTACCCTAGCCGAAACACCAGACTGGCTGAATGACGTTTACATTTTTGGCAGTGCAGGCAGGGCTGACCTGGATTCAGATGAAAAAATAGATCCCCTGTATAAGGTGGATGATAACGACACAACCTTTGCCTTTGGTGCCGGCTATCAGATCAATAAAAACTTTTCAGCGGAACTGGGTTACACCGATTTAGGGGAAATCTCAGTCGAAGACAATAACGACAGAAAAGGCTCACTTGATGCCAGCGGTTACATACTGGGCCTGAAAGGCGAAATAATGGTAACCCGGGACATCAGCCTGCTGGCCCGTACCGGGGTACTTTTCTGGGATGTGGACACAAAGAGTTTATCCGGCAATAAAAGCAGCACCGACGGTACAGACTGGTATCTGAGTGTAGGCGCTGCATACCACTTCACTGAGCAACTGGCGGTCGACTGGCAATTTTCCCGCTACGCCCTTGAAAACAAAGACAACGACAAGCTTGATATTGACACTGTTACCCTTGGCCTGACCTACAGCTTCTAGGCAGCCCAGGTTTTCCATGCCCACAAAAAAACCTCCCGAAGGAGGTTTTTTTTTCATCTGCTATCTGCGATTAAACAGAGTAGTACAGATCGAATTCTACCGGGTGAGTAGTCATGCTGACTTTCTCGCACTCTTCACGCTTCAGCGCGATGAAAGCATCGATCATGTCATCAGTGAATACGCCACCAGCAGTCAGGAATTCACGGTCGTTATCCAGAGCATTCAGTGCTTCTTCGAAAGATGCAGCTACAGTCGGGATTTCCTTCGCTTCTTCAGCTGGCAGATCGTACAGATCCTTATCAGCTGCATCGCCAGGGTGAATCTTGTTCTGGATACCGTCCAGACCAGCCATCATCAGTGCCGCGAAGCACAGGTATGGGTTAGCAGACGGATCAGGGAAGCGAGTCTCAACACGGTATGCCTTAGGGTTAGTTACGTAAGGAATACGGATAGACGCTGAACGGTTACGGGCAGAGTAAGCCAGCATTACCGGTGCTTCGAAACCAGGTACCAGACGCTTGTAAGCGTTAGTAGAAGAGTTAGTCAGCGCGTTCAGTGCTTTAGCGTGCTTGATGATACCGCCGATGTAGTACAGCGCTTCTTCACTCAGACCCGCATACTGGTCACCGTGGAAGATGTTCACGCCGTCTTTAGACAGAGACATGTGAACGTGCATACCGGAACCGTTGTCACCAACCAGTGGCTTAGGCATGAAGGTAGCAGTCTTACCGTAAGCGTGAGCAACGTTGTGTACGCAGTACTTCAGTACCTGTACTTCGTCAGCTTTGGCAGTCAGAGTGTTTGGACCAACACCGATTTCACACTGACCGGCAGTTGCTACTTCGTGGTGGTGTACTTCAATGGTCAGACCCATTGCTTCCATTGCGTCACACATTGCGCCACGCAGATCGTGCAGGGAATCAACCGGTGGTACCGGGAAGTAACCGCCCTTAACACGTGGACGGTGACCGGTGTTACCGCCTTCGATGCTGTGGTTAGAAGACCATTCAGCTTCCTGAGAGTTGATGGTGTAACCGCAACCGCTGATGTCAGCGTGCCACTTAACTTCGTCAAATACGAAGAACTCTGGCTCAGGACCGAAGATAGCAGTATCAGCAATACCGGTAGACGCCAGATAAGCTTCTGCACGCTTGGCAACAGAACGTGGATCACGCTCGTAACCCTGGCCAGTAGAAGGCTCAACGATGTTACAACGAACGATAACAGTAGAGTCTTCAGCGAACGGGTCCATAACAGACGCGCTGTCATCAGGCATCAGGATCATGTCAGATTCGTTGATGCCCTTCCAACCGCCGATAGAAGAACCGTCGAACATTTTACCTTCTTCGAAGAAGTCTTCATTCACTTCGCTCGATGGGATAGTAACGTGCTGCTCTTTACCGTGAGTATCGGTAAAACGCATATCAACCCAACGTACTTCGTTTTCTTTAATCAGCTTAATAGTCTCTGACATTATCGTCATCTCCACTGGTTTAAATTTGTCTGTTCTGTACCGTCATTGCCGATGCCGTCACCGTACAGAAAAAATATGTTTGCTAGGGCACTGGTCAAACGTATAAGGCTTACCGGCACCTTCGCCGCGACTACCGTTATGGGCAAGTCTAAAAGCAAAGCACGTGCCAACATTTAAAAGCGGATATTAAAAACTGAAAAAAGCCGCCATTTAAACAGTAATGCCGGGGTAAAACCGCCAGTAAACCTGTACAGTTCCCAATAAACATCTGACTTTCAGGGATTTTTCTGACAGCCATCTGTTTCTTTGCATTTCTGTCGCCAAACACCCTTTTACAACTATTTAAAAAAGCTGCCCGGCTGGCTTTTTCCTAACCGCCAAGCCATATCGCACCAAAACAGTGCAATCAAAGTAAGCACGCCCCATAAAAGGGCAAGACATGTAACCAACACCGGTCATCATCATTTTCGCCGCACAATATTACTGCAGTTTTACCGTCATGCCCTGTGCCAGCCCATTAAATCAGTCACTTAATGTGACATTTTGGTGATTTTTTCAAAACATGAATAAGAAACACACAGCTTTGCCCGCATTCATGTATAATGCGCGCCTTATTTATTTTGTCTGCACAGGTTCTCAGACGTGATCGAAAAACTAAGAAACATCGCAATCATTGCGCACGTTGACCATGGTAAAACCACCCTGGTCGACAAAATGCTCTCCCAGTCCGGCACCCTGGGTCGCCGTGATGAAGGCACTGAGCGTATCATGGACTCCAACGACCAGGAGAAAGAGCGTGGTATTACCATTCTGGCGAAAAACACCGCCATTGAATGGAATGACTACCACATCAACATCGTAGATACTCCTGGCCACGCCGACTTTGGTGGTGAAGTAGAACGTGTACTGTCGATGGTTGATTGCGTATGTCTGCTGGTAGACGCGGTTGATGGCCCGATGCCACAAACCCGCTTCGTTACCCAGAAAGCATTCGATCAGGGCCTGCGTCCTATCGTTGTGGTAAACAAGGTTGACCGCCCGGGCGCCCGTCCGGACTGGGTTATCGATCAGGTTTTCGATCTGTTTGACAGCCTGGGTGCCAGCGATGAACAGCTGGACTTCCCGGTTATCTACGCATCTGCCTTGAACGGCATCGCCGGCCTGGATCCTGAAGATCTGGCTGAAGATATGACGCCACTGTTTGAAGCCATCGTTGAGCACGTTGAGCCACCTAAGGTTGATACCGAAGGTCCTTTCCAGATGCAGGTTTCCGCACTGGACTACAACAGCTACGTGGGTGTTATCGGTGTTGGCCGTGTTACCCGTGGTACTGTGCGCCTGAACCACCCGGTTAAAGTTATCGACCGCGAAGGTGCGGTACGTAACGGTAAAGTTCAGAAGATCATGGGTTACCTGGGTCTGGAACGTGTTGATGTTGAAACTGCCCGTGCCGGCGACATCATCTGTATTACCGGTATCGACAAGCTGAACATTTCCGACACCCTGTGTGATCCGGAACTGGTTGAAGCGCTGCCGGCCCTGTCTGTAGACGAGCCAACTGTATCCATGACCTTCCAGGTGAATGACTCACCTTTCGCCGGTCAGGACGGTAAATACATCACCAGCCGGAACATCAAGGACCGTCTGGACCGTGAGCTTATCCACAACGTTGCACTGCGCGTTGAACCGGGTGACTCTCCTGAGAAATTCAAAGTATCCGGCCGTGGTGAACTGCACCTGTCGGTACTGATTGAATCTATGCGCCGTGAAGGTTACGAGCTGGGTGTATCCCGTCCGGAAGTAATCCAGAAAGAAGTGGATGGCGAAATCCACGAGCCATATGAAATGGTGATGATTGATGTTGAAGACCAGCATCAGGGCAACATCATTGAAGAACTGGGCAAGCGCAAAGGCGACATGACCAACATGGAAGTAGATGGTAAGGGCCGGGTACGTCTGACCTTCATCATTCCATCCCGCGGTCTGATCGGTTTCCGTTCCCTGTTCCTGACCATGACTTCCGGTACCGGCATCATGACTTCCATCTTCGACCACTACGGTCCTGTTAAAGAAGGTGAAGTTGTCAGCCGTATCAACGGCGTACTGGTTTCAATGGTATCCGGTAAGGTTCTGGGCTACGCCCTGTGGAACCTGCAGGAACGTGGCCGTCTGTGCGTTGATCCGAACATCGACGTTTACGAAGGCATGATTCTGGGTATTCACAGCCGCAGCAACGACCTGGCCGTTAACCCGACCAAAGGTAAGCAGCTGACCAACGTACGTGCCTCCGGCAGCGATGAAAACATCCAACTGACACCGCCTATCCGCTTCACACTGGAACAGGCGCTGGACTTCATCGAAGACGATGAACTGGTTGAAGTAACACCGGAAAACATCCGTCTGCGTAAGAAGATGCTGACTGAAAACGAACGTAAGCGTGCTGCCCGCGCTGCCAAGTAATTCAGCTCCTGCCTGACAAGCCGGTTTTAAGCCTTTTAAAACCGCTTTCCGCCCGGACAGTACTCACTGTCCGGGCTATACTCCCCCTTGCATTCAGTTAAATTCTTTAAGTAGCATCAGTACTTAAACTGCTAAGCAAGGTTGCCCAATGCATACACTTTATCCGGATATAAGCCCCTACAAACTGCATTCGCTGGATGTTGATGCGCAGCATCGCCTGTACGTTGAAGAAAGTGGCAATCCCCGGGGCATTCCGGTGCTGTTCGTTCACGGCGGTCCCGGCGGCGGCACCAGCCCCCAGCACCGCTGCTTCTTTGATCCGGAACGCTACCGCATTGTGCTCTTTGATCAGCGCGGCTGCGGACGCTCAACCCCACACGCTGAACTGAATAACAACACCACTGACCATCTCATCGAAGATATCGAAAAAATCCGTGAACACCTGAACATCGATCAGTTTCTGCTGTTCGGCGGCTCATGGGGCGCAACCCTCAGCCTGCTGTACGCACAACGGCATCCGGAAAGGGTCAGCGGGCTGATTCTGCGCGGTGTATTTCTGTGCCGCCGGGAAGATATCCAGTGGCTGTACCAACAGGGTGCAAGTGCCGTTTTTCCGGATTACTGGCAGGATTACATTGGTGAAATTCCGGAAGCTGAACACGGTGACCTTCTCACTGCATACTACCGCCGCCTGACATCCGATAACGAGATCGCCCGCATGTCAGCTGCCAAGGCCCTGTCTGTCTGGGAGGGACGCTGCTCCACCCTCGACCCTAAACCTAACGTAGTCGATCACTACTCTGATCCGCACATCGCTCTGGCCATGGCCCGACTTGAAGCGCACTATTTTGTGAACGAAGGCTTCATCACCAGCAACCAGATCCTTGAGCAAGCCTACCGTATCAGCGAAATTCCGACGGTCATCGTTCATGGCCGTTACGATATGGTTTGCCCGCTGCAACAGGCCTATGCACTGTATCAGGCACTGCCTCAGGCAGAACTGCATATCGTCCGTGACGCCGGCCACAGCTTGATGGAACCGGGCAATATCGATAACCTGATCAAGGCCACTAAAGCCTTTTCCCTCTCACTGGCCTGAACACGTTTACCGGGCTGAAAATACCCTCAGCCTGGCAATTACTCCCTGACTTTCTCCACCAAACCCCGCACAAAATCCTTTTAAAAACAGCCCTGTAAACAGCAGTTCACATTCGGTTTACAAGGTTTTACAGGGCATTCACCACCGCTCCCGGTAAAGACTTTAGTATTAATCAGTGGCTGGCCATTCGGATACTCTTTATCGCCCTGCCACAGTCTGTAACAACCCCTGGAGCAACATATGAATAATAAAATTGCTAAGCCGGGCCTCATGATGGCAATGCTGCCAATTGTGCTGACGCTGGCCATTCTCGGCATTCAACTTTTCTATTTCGGTGACTTCACCCCGCATATTCCCCTGGCGATCGGCCTGGCAATTACCGCTCTGATTGGCTGGTGCCGTGGCTATCGCTGGGATGACATCGAAGACGGCGCCCTGCACGTCGTCCGGGTAGGCTTACCCTCCATCGCCATTCTGATGACGGTCGGCATGATCGTCGGTATCTGGATTGCCAGCGGCACCGTGCCACTGCTGATTTATTACGGTCTGAAAATCCTCAGCCCGGAAATCTTCCTCGCCGCCAGCATGCTGCTTTGTGCGGTGGTATCAGTCTCGCTGGGGACATCCTGGGGGACCACCGGTACTGTCGGTCTGGCCCTGATGGGCATCGGTGCCGGCTTTGACATTCCGATGTACTGGACCGCCGGTGCGGTTGTTTCCGGTGCATTTTTCGGTGACAAGATTTCTCCGCTGTCGGATACCACCAACCTGGCCCCGGCCGTTACCGGTGTAAATCTGTTCGATCATATCCGCAACATGATGCCGACCACTGTACCGGCCATGCTGATCGCCTTTGCTATCTACGCCACCGTCGGTTACACCCTGATCGGTTCACAGCAGGTAGACTTCTCCAAAATTGAAAGCATCACCGGAGGCATTGAAGCAAACTTCAATCTGTCACTGCTGTTGCTGCTGCCTCCGGTAGTCGTCATTGTGCTGGCACTGAAAAAGATGCCGGCGCTGCCATCCCTGTTTGCCGGTGTGTTACTGGGCGCAGTACTGGCGGTAACGGTACAGGGGATCTCCCTGCATGACATCTTCAGCTTCATGCATTCCGGTTATAAGATCGATACCGGCGTTGCTGAAATAGACGGCCTGCTCAACCGGGGCGGTATTACATCCATGACATGGGTGATTACTCTGGTACTGATCGCTCTGAGCTTCGGTGGCGCACTGGAACGGACCCGCTGTCTGGAAACCCTGATTGATGCCGTCGTGCGTCGCACTCACAGTTTCTTTGGCCTGCAGGCATCGGCAACCGGATCTGCGGTAGCAACCAACCTGGTCGCCGGCGACCCGTACCTATCCATTGCATTGCCTGGTCGGATGTTTGCACCGGCCTACACCAAAACCGGTTACTCAAAACTGAACCTGTCCCGGGCGGTCGAAGAAGGCGGCACACTGATTTCCCCTCTGGTACCGTGGAATGCCGGTGGTGCATTTGTGATAACCGCACTGGGGCTGGGTATCGGTGACGGCAACTTCGAAAACCTGCTGTACATACCACTGGCTTTTGCCTGCTGGCTGTCGCCGATTATCGGCCTGTTCTACGCTGCAACCGGCCGCTTCTCACCCAAAGCCTCTCAGCAGGAGCTGGCACAGGCTGAAGCAGAAGAACATGACGCACTGAGTCTTCAGGAAGCCAAATCAGCAACCTGATAAAACCGCATTTGCAGCATTCATGCTGCGATCTCCGCCAACGCCGTCGCAAGACGGCGTTTTTTTATATGCTCTGTCACCATAAGCCCGCAGACTTTTCTGACTATTTTCCCACTGGCCTGACCACAGACTGGTCAGCTTCAGCCGAAACCACTACCATGCCTCCCCTGACTTTCTGATAACAAATATAAGGCACGGGCATGAAAGCACTTATCCAGCGGGTTAAATCAGCAGCGGTAGACATTCACGGTGAACGCCACGGCGAGATCGGCCCCGGCATGCTGGTACTGCTGGGTGTTGAAAGAACCGACACCACCGCCGATGCCGACAAGCTGCTGAAAAAAGTGCTCGGCTACCGGATGTTTTCCGATGCCGACGGCAAGATGAACCTCAACCTGCAACAGGCCGAAGGCGGCTTACTGGTGGTATCCCAGTTCACTCTGGTCGCAGACACCCGTAAAGGCATGCGCCCGGGCTTTTCATCCGGCGCCTCTCCCCAGTTAGGCGAAGAACTTTATGACTACTTCGTTAAACAAGCCCGTGAACTGCATCATGAAGTGGGCACCGGTCAGTTCGGAGCCGACATGCAAGTCAGCCTGACCAATGACGGCCCGGTTACCTTCATGCTGGAAAGCTGATCAATGACCGACTCTTACGCACTGGCTGAACGGATCTTCCTGACCGTTTTCCCACTGTTTACCATTGTGCTGTCTGGCTATCTCTATGGCCGACTGAAAAATCCTGACATGCGGCTGGCTAACCAGCTCAACATGGATATATTCGTGCCGGCGCTGCTGTTCTTTGTGCTGTCCGCCAAGTCATTCGATTTACCGGCCTTTAAAACCCTGGCACTGGGTGCTGCGCTGGTTATTCTCGGGTCAGGACTGATCCTCTGGCCCCTGTGTAAACTGCTGAAAATTGCGCCGAAAACCTTTCTGCCGCCGATGATGTTCAGTAACAGCGGTAATCTCGGCCTGCCACTGATCCTGCTGGCATTCGGTGAATATGCCCTGCCAGCGGCCGTGGTGCTGTTCATTGTAGAAATGACCCTGCACTTCACTGTGGGCATTTACATGATGGACCCGCGCACCAATCCGCTACAGCTGCTGCGTATGCCCATCATTATCGCCACCATTGCCGGCCTGAGCTGGAGCAGCCTGGAACTGACCATGCCAGCTGGCATTGCCACCGCACTGGATATGCTCGGCCAGATCTCCATACCGTTACTGCTCTTTACCTTAGGAGTCCGCCTGATAGACGTGGACTTCAGCGCCTGGCGAATCGGTGTGCTCGGGGCCGTTCTCTGCCCGGCAGCAGGCATTCTGATTGCCCTGCTGCTTCAGCCTCTGTTACAGCTGGAAGGCGAACAGTACGCTTACCTGCTTCTTTTTGGTGCACTGCCTCCTGCAGTCCTGAATTACATTGTGGCTGAACAGTTTAATCAGGAGCCCCGTCAGGTTGCCTCCATCGTACTGATTGGCAACATCGGCGCATTGCTGTTTATTCCGGCCACCCTGTATTTCGTTTTACGCTAACCGCGAAGGCTCAACCTTTGCGGTTTGCTTTCTCTGCGAAAGCCCGCTGTAATAGCGCCAGTTTCTTTTTTGGCGCATTACATCTGCCCGCCTGAATAACCGGATTACCGTCATGACATCAATCACCCAGACAGACCTCAGTTTCGACCAGCAACACATCTGGCACCCATACTCTTCTATGATCAGCCCACCATCTATGTACCCGGTGGTATCTGCAGAAGGCGTGCGCATCAAGCTGGAAGACGGCCGTGAACTGATTGACGGCATGGCGTCCTGGTGGTCTGTGATACACGGCTATAACCACCCGGAGCTGAATCAGGCAGCGCACGGACAGATCGATAAAATGTCCCATGTAATGTTCGGCGGCATTACCCACCAGCCAGCCATCGAACTGGCCAGACAACTGGTGGAAATGACACCGGAAAATCTGGACAAGGTATTTCTGGCGGACTCCGGTTCCGTGGCCGTTGAAGTGGCGATTAAAATGGCCATTCAGTACTGGCATGCCCGCCGCGCCCACGAAGGTAAAGCCAATACCAAACACAAATTACTGACCATCCGAAACGGCTATCACGGCGATACCTTCGGCGCGATGTCTGTGTGTGACCCGGTCAACGGTATGCATGAAATCTTTACCGAAGTTCTGCCACAACACTTCTTTGCACCGGCACCACGAACCGGCTTTAACGAAGACTGGGATGAAAGCGACTGTGCAGAACTGAAACGTCTTTTCGAAGCACACCATGAAGAAATCGCCGCGCTGATACTGGAACCCATTGTTCAGGGTGCCGGCGGTATGCGCTTCTATTCTCCTGAATATCTGAAAACCGCCCGTCAGCTATGCGATGAATATGATGTCCTGCTGATCGCCGATGAAATTGCCACCGGCTTCGCCCGCAGTGGTGCCCTGTTTGCCTGTGATCATGCCGGTATCGCACCGGATATTATGTGCCTGGGCAAGGCTATTACCGGGGGGTATATGACGCTGGCGGCCACACTGACCACCAGCCATATCGGTGAAACCATCTCCTCCGGCGGCGCTGGCTGCTTCATGCACGGCCCCACTTTCATGGGTAACCCGCTGGCCTGTGCGGTCGCCAATACCAGCCTGAAACTGTTGCGTGAATCCGACTGGAAAACCAACACCCAACGCATTCAGCAACAACTTGAACAGGGGCTTGCACCCTGCCGGGAGCTGAACTCAGTTGCAGAAGTCCGCTGTCTGGGTGCGATCGGTGTGGTTGAAATGAAACAGCCAGTGGACGCCCGCCGTATTCAGCAGGCATTTGTTGATGCTGGCATCTGGGTCAGACCATTTGGTAAGCTGGTATATGTGATGCCACCCTATATTATGAGTAATGAGGACCTGGCGATTCTCACCGGTGCTATGCATCAGGTGCTGGTGCAGATGGAAAACACATAACGTCAGGGAAATACTATTCGACACGGAGTTTACCTATGGCCCGTATAAAAATAGACATGCCCGACAACTACAGCTTCAGCACTGATATGCCGGTGCGGATCAGTGACATCAACTACGGCGGACATTTAGGCAATGACGCCGTGCTCTCCATGATCCACGAAGCCAGAGTGCGTTATCTTGCCAGCTTCAATTACACTGAAATGAATGTCGAAGGTCTGGGCATCATCATGACCGACTCCGCCATTGTATATAAAGCTGAAGGCTTTCACGGTGAACAGATTCAGATCGATATTGCCGTGGGTGACTTCAACAAGTACGGCTGCGATATCTATTATCTGTTAACCAATAAACAAACCGCCGTCGAAATCGCCCATGCCAAAACCGGCATTGTCTTCTTCGATTACGAAGCCCGGAAAGTCACCGGTATCCCCCAGGCTTTCCAGGATAACATCCGTAAAGATACCTGATTGATCTCCCTGACCGGCGTTATCACCGCCGGTCATCCCACCTCCCCTGACGCTCCTGTCACA
This sequence comes from Aliamphritea spongicola, assembly GCF_017051665.1. NCBI lineage: Bacteria > Pseudomonadati > Pseudomonadota > Gammaproteobacteria > Oceanospirillales > Oceanospirillaceae > Aliamphritea > Aliamphritea spongicola. The sequence continues at coordinate 130,228 of NZ_JAFIDL010000003.1, read as the reverse complement.
CCAAGGTCGCAGACGGTTTAGAAAGCGTTTTCTTACCGACAAAAACTTTTTTTACCACGACATAAGCTTTGTTAATAATAATTATCATTTGCAAAACTCTTCAAGTTTCTGTACAAGTAGCGCCATTTCTATGCTTAGCCGTTTTACACGGCAATAATAATTCCCAAAGAGGACCAAAATGGCCAAAAAAAAGATCGCCACCTATAAAGGCTCAGCCGGTGGCTGGGGGGCGCTCGCCAGTACATCGAGGCACTTGCTGAAAAGTGAGAACCCGGTCAAAAACATTCGCAGCCTGATGCGTACCAACCAGCACAAAGGCTTTGACTGCCCGGGCTGTGCCTGGGGTGACCAGAAGTCCGGCCATAAGGTCAGCTTCTGTGAAAACGGCGCTAAAGCCGTTAACTGGGAAGCCACTGCGAAGAAAGTTGGCGCGGACTTTTTTGCCAAAAATACCGTCAGCTATCTGGATACCCAGAGCGATTACTTTCTGGAGTATCAGGGCCGTCTGACAGAACCTATGCGTTACAACCGCGACACTGACCGCTATGAACCGGTCAGCTGGGATGCGGCTTTCCAACTGATTGCCCGCCACCTGAATGCACTGGATAACCCGGATCAGGCAGAATTCTATACCTCCGGACGGGCCAGTAACGAAGCGGCCTTCCTGTACCAGTTGTTTGTCCGCAGCTACGGCACCAACAACTTCCCGGACTGCTCCAACATGTGCCACGAAGCCAGTGGCGTTGCCCTGCGTGAAACCATTGGTGTGGGTAAAGGCACCGTCACCATGGATGACTTTGCCCAGGCCGATGCCATCTTCGTATTCGGCCAGAACCCGGGGACTAACCACCCGCGGATGCTGGACACCTTGCGTCAGGCATCCAAGCGCGGCGCAACCATCGTCAGCTTTAACAACCTGCGCGAACGGGGTCTGGAGCGTTTTACCAACCCGCAGAAGCCAATGGAAATGCTGACTAACGGTTATACCGAAATCAGTAAGCATTACTACACGCCTAAACTGGGCGGCGACATGGCACTGGTACGGGGCATTGTAAAAGCTCTGCTGGAGCTGGATGCCGAGCGTCAGTCCATGGGTAAAAACAGCCTGCTGGACCACCACTTCCTGACCCAGCACGCTGAAGGTGTCGATGCTTATCTGGAACTTGTCAGGGAATCTGACTGGGCCGTTCTGGAAGATCAGTCCGGCATCAGCCGCGAAGACATGTTCAAGGTTGCCGGCATCTACGCCCGCTCTGAACGGGTTATCTGCAGCTGGGCAATGGGTCTGACCCAGCACAAGCACTCTGTTGCTATTCTGCAGGAAATCGTCAACCTGCTGCTGTTACGGGGCAACATCGGTAAGCCAGGCGCCGGCGCCTGCCCGGTACGGGGCCATAGTAACGTACAGGGTGACCGCACCGTCGGTATCGACGAGAAAGCACCTAAGCCGCTTATCGACAAGCTGGAAGCGGTCTTCAAAACACCGATGCCACGGGAACGGGGTCACAACGCCATTCAGGCCGTACAGGCCATGCTGGACGGTGAGAGTAAAGTATTCATCGGCATGGGCGGCAACTTTGCTGCAGCCATGTCTGATACCGACGCTACCCGCCAGGCGCTGCGTAACTGTAACCTGACGGTAAACGTCAGCACCAAGCTGAACCGCTGCCACCTGACCCCGGGACAGGACTCCCTGATCCTGCCGTGCCTGGGCCGCACCGAAGTAGACCAGACCAGCGCCGGTGAACAGCGTATTACCGTGGAAGATTCAATGTGCATGGTGCACAGCTCCGGCGGCGTACTGCCACCGGCCAGCGACCAGCTGAAATCTGAAGTGAACATCATCGCCAACATGGCACAGAAAACTCTGGGCAACCACCCGGTTGACTGGCTGCACCTGGCGGAAGATAACGACCGCATCCGTAAGCTGATCGAAGCCTGCATCCCGGGCTTCCACGACTTCAATGAACGTCTGGAACAACCTGGCGGCTTCTACCTGGGTAACACCGCAGCACAACGGATCTGGATGACCGAAAACCGTCGTGCCAATGTCATGAGCAACCCGTTGCCGGAACAGCTGATCGCCGATCAGATCAAGCAGCAGACCGCCCCTGAAGGCACGGATATTTTCACCCTGCAGACCCTGCGCTCTCACGACCAGTACAACACCACCGTATACGGCTATAACGACCGTTACCGGGGCGTGAAAGGCATCCGTAAAGTGGTCTTCATGCACCAGGAAGACATGGACAAACTGGGCCTGAACCCGGAACAGGAAATCACCCTGACGTCCCACTGGCACGATGGCAGCGAACGTTCAGTAAGCGGCTTCAAAGCAGTTGCCTATGATATTCCGAAGGGCAACATGGCAGCGTACTATCCGGAAACCAACCCACTGGTACCACTGGACAGCTACGGCGACCGCAGCTTTACACCTACCTCGAAAGCTATTGCCATCAGCATCAAAACTGACAGCAACAGCAACGCGATAAAGCTAAGCTAGAGAGTTCAGCTAGAGAGTTCAGCTAAAGAGCTCGGCTAAAGAGCTCGGCTAAAGAGTCAGGCTAGAGAGTCAGGCTAGAGAGTTCGGATAAAGAGTTCGGATAAAGGGCTCGACTAAAGAGCTCGGATAAAGAACACTCCTGAAACACACAGGCCCGGTATTCACCGGGCCTGTTTATTTCCGGTAGCACCTATAACTGTTTACTGGCTTTGCTCAGCCCCATATACAGGCTGATACACATTGCCAGCAACACTACAGTGAACGGCAGGCCCGTGGATACGGCCATTGCCTGTAAAGCACCCAGCGCCTCTGAACCACCCACCAGCAAGAGAACAATCGCCACGATACCCTCAAACGAGCACCAGAACACCCGCTGGGATACCGGCGCATCGTTCTTACCACCGGCGGTTATTGAGTCGATAACCAGCGAACCTGAATCCGATGAGGTAATAAAAAACACCAGCACCAGCACAATGCCCACCATCGACAGTAACGCGCTGAACGGGAAGTCCTGCACCATTTCAAACAGTTTCAGTTCCTGTGCAACCGCAGCTACCGGTGCACTGGCATCGGCAACCACCTGGCTGATCGCAGTTCCGCCAAATGCCCCCATCCAGGCAACGCAAAGCAACGTAGGAATAAAGATCACACACAGGACAAATTCCCTCACGGTACGCCCCCGGGATACCCTGGCTATGAACATGCCGACAAATGGCGACCATGAAATCCACCAAGCCCAGTAAAACGAGGTCCAGCCCTGGGCGAAGTTGGTATCCTCACGGCCAAACGGCATCGACAGCCAGACAACCTCTTTCACGTAAGCAGCACCGCCGGAAAAGATAGCCGTCATGATGTCACCTGTGGGCCCGACAAACATGATCACCAGCAGCAGTAACAGCGCCAGCCCCATATTCACCTCAGACAGCACCTTCACACCGCCGTCCAGCCCCCGCACGACTGATACAATCGCGATGGCCGTAATCACTGTGACCAGCACCACAATCGCGACAGACCCCGTGCCCCAGCCAAACAGATAGTTAAAGCCGGACAACGCCTGTTTAGTACCGAAGCCCAGCGAGGTTGTCAGCCCGAACAAGGTAGCGAACACCGCCAGGGTATCAATAAGATGTCCCCAGAAGCCCCAGACCCGCTCGCCCAACAAGGGGTAGAACGCCGACCTTAGCGTCAGGGGTAAATTATGGTTATAGGCAAAGAATGCCAGCGCCAGTGCCACCACGGCATAAATCGCCCAGGGGTGCAGCCCCCAGTGAAAGATGGTTGCAGCCATTGCCAGATCCCGGGCGGCAGCTACATCTCCGGCAGCCGCGCCTAAGGGTGCCCAGTCAGTCCGTACGCCATTGTCCCCCACGGCCACGCCGCCCATGGAAGACCCGAAATGGGAAATAGGTTCCGATACCCCGAAGAACATCAGACCAATCCCCATACCGGCAGCAAACAACATGGCAAACCAGCCGATATAACTGAAATCCGGGGTGGCATCCTGGCCACCCAACCGCACTTTACCCAGTGGCGTTACCACCAGCAAAATGCCGAATAAAACAAAAATATTGGCCGCGGAAAGAAAGAACCAGTCAAAGGTGCTGGTAATTGCCGGACGCAGCCAGCCGAAGAATGCCGCAGCACCTTCCTGAAACATCAGGGTAATTAAAACAAAGGCAACAATGCTCAGTCCTGAGATTAAAAATACCGGATTATGGATATCCAGTCCGAAGGGCGTGATATTATCCTGACCAATTTTATAACTGGTCTTTATGTCATCACTCATAGTACTACTCCAATCTAGTGTTATTGTAGTAATAGCAAAGATGCGCCCATGTACCATGTTTTTAAGCCTGAAATCATGGCTTAGCGGCAACAGATACACTCAAATGCAGCGAAATTGATATGCAATTTTTCAAACAGCGCCGGCAACACAAATTGCGCCAGAGTATTGTTGACGGCGATATCATGGCGGTGAAAAAACAACTGGAAAAACTGGGCAGCGATGCTCAGACAGTACTGCTGGATGGCCCGGACGCCGGCAGTATTTCCCCGCAGGAACTGGCCATTCTCAGCAACCAGCCAAAGGTACTGGAACAGTTGCTTCAGGCAGGTTTGTCCGCCAACCGTAAGGACAGCCAGGAGCAGCCACTGCTGTATTTGGCACTGCAACAGGAGCAGAGCCTGGCGCTGATCAGCGCACTGCTGCAGAACAGTGCCTCTACTGAACCGGATGATCTGAATGATCAGTTGCCGGAAACAGCCCTGCTGGCATGTCTGGTGTATACGGTCAGCCCACTGACGCTGCATATCAGCCGCTTGGCGGAACAGGGCGCAGACCTGCACTGTACTGACCGGAATGGAAACAACCTGCTGCATTACGCTCTGCTACTGGAAGATCAGAACCTGATCCAGTTACTGATTAATAGCGACCTGACTCCTGACGATCTCTCACCGGAGCAATACCCGACAGCAATGTTCGCATACGCTAAACGCTGTGCCGAAGACTTGCGGGTACGGCGTCTGATGATGGGCTGAGCAACGCCAGCACAAACAAAAACGCCCCGGTAAAAACCGGGGCGTTATCTGTCGCTCAGTTACAGCATTACTTTTTAACCGCAGCAATCACCGAGATTTCAAACAGCAATTCCTGACGGGCCATACGGGCCTCAACGCAAGCACGGGCCGGTGCAAAACCGGTTGGCACCCAGGCGTTCCAGATTTCGTTCATCGCGGCGAAATCCTTCATATCCCGCAGGTAAATGGTGGCAGACAGGATGTGTTCCAGATCGCTACCAGCCTGGGTCAGTAGCGCCTCAACCTTATCCAGTGTGCTCTGAGTCTGTTCCTGAATACCTGCAGAGGCATCTGCAGCCACCTGGCCACACAGATAAATAGTGTCGTTGTGAATTACAATGCGGCTGGAGCGTTCGTTGGTATCCTGGCGTTCAATAGTCATATGGCTTTCCGAAGTCTGTAAATTATCAGTCAAAGGCCGACAGTCTACCCGCTCAACCGCCTGTTGCCAGCCCACGGGCCTAAAAATTTCACAGTCAGAAAACAAAAACGCCCCGGCACAGACCGGGGCGTTTCTAAAACGGCTATCAGAGCGGTTGTTACTTTTCAGCCGCAACCACTGAGATTTCAACCAGCAGTTCAGGGCGAGCCATACGGGCTTCAACGCAGGCACGTGCGGGTGCGTGGCCAGCCGGTACCCAGGCATCCCATACTTCGTTCATGGCTGCGAAATCTTTCATATCGCGCACATAGATAGTGGCAGACAACATGTTCTCACGATCGCTGCCAGCCTGTTCCAGCAGAGCATCCACTTTATCCAGCATGGTCTGGGTCTGTTCTTTGATGTCTGCAGAAGCATCTGCAGCCACCTGACCACACAGGTAAACTGTACCGTTATGCTTAACAATGCGGCTCATGCGCTGCTGAGTTTCCAGGCGTTCGATAGTCATATGTCTTTCCGATATCTGTAATTAGTCTGTAAAGCGCAATAGTTTACCTGCTGAAGTGCGTGTTTCCAGCGGGATCACTTCAAAATAGTCACACAAAACAGGGAATAATAACGAATATTCAAAAAAAGACAGGAAATTAAATAAAACAGATGACTGCTGCGGGACCGCAGCAGTCGGTCAGAGAGAATTATGCGCTTTGCGGCAATTCCAGACGGGGTAATTCAATGGCCGGACACTTATCCATAACCACCTGCAAACCTGCCGCCGCAGCCTTAGCAGCAGCCGGCTCATTAATCACCCCAAGCTGCATCCACACAGCTTTGGCATTCACCGCAATGGCTTCATCCACCGCGTCGCCCGCTTCAACCGAGTTACGGAAGATATCCACCAGATCGATTGGCTCATTGATATCTGCCAGGCTGGCCACCACTGTCTGGCCATGAATTTCTTCACCAACCTTGTTCGGGTTAACCGGGATAACTTTGTAGCCTTTAGAAAGCAGGAAGTGCATGACCTGATTGCTGGCGCGGTGTGTTTTCGGGCTCGCGCCCACCATCGCAATTGTTTTGGCACTGGTTAATACAGAACGTATTGTATCCATCACTCAACCTTCCTTCCGGTCATTTTTTTCCACAGCATGGACACTGCGGATCGCGTTTTAACTTCAGACTGCGCCACTCCATGTAACGCGCGTCCAGTAACAGTAACTTACCTACCAGTGGCGTACCGACACTGGCCAGAACCTTCAACGCTTCCATTGCCTGGACAGAACCGATAATGCCCACCAATGGCGCCAGTACACCGCTTTCAGAACAGGTCAGATTTTCATCACTGCCTTCACGGTATAAACACCGGTAACAGGGTGAATCATCCTGCCGCGGATCAAACACCGCAACCTGTCCTTCAAGGCGTATAGCTGACCCGGAGACTAGTGGCTTTTTATGGGTTACACAAGCTTGATTGACACCAAAGCGGGTATCAAAATTGTCCGTACAATCCAGTACCAGATCCACTTTTTGCACCCATTCGCCCAGATCATCAGGACTCAGGCGCTGCTCAACGGTCTCGATCTCAATATCCGGATTGATCGATGCCAGCGTTGCCGCCGCAGACGCCACTTTAGCGCTACCGATGTCTTCGGTACCGTGGGCAATCTGGCGCTGTAAATTGGTCAGTTCTACCTTGTCGTCATCCACCAGAATCAGCTTACCGACACCCGCCGCAGCCAGATACATGGCAACCGGACTCCCCAGGCCACCAACGCCCAGCACCAGTACGGTTGAATTCAGCCAGGCTTCCTGTCCGCCAATTTCCACTTCCGGCAACATAATCTGCCGGCTGTATCGCAATAATTGCGCATCATCTAACATCAGAATCCTCTACGCTGCTATAAGACCAACAGCTTACGTCCCCAGGTCATCCGGTCATTACCGGCCAGATCCTGAGCGGACGCCACTTGTGAATATCCCTGCTCCCGCAGGATGTTCTGCACGGCAGCTGCCTGATCATAACCGTGTTCAAACAACAGCCAGCCTTCGTTGCTCAACTGCTCCCACGCCTGGGCTGAAATGGTCCGGATATCCGCCAGACCATGATCATCTGCCACCAGCGCAGAAAGCGGCTCAAAACGGACATCTCCCTGCTTAAGGTGCGGATCTTCAGGATCAATATAAGGCGGATTACTCACCACCATATGTAACTCTTCAGATACCGGTTCCAGCCAGCTACCCTGTAGCACGGTGACATTACTAAGACCCAGGGTCTGCCGGTTCTGTTCCGCTAATTCTGCAGCGTCTGCCACAAAATCCACCGCAAACACCTGCCAGGCAGGCCGCTCAGTGGCCAGCGCCAGCGCAATTGCACCGGTGCCCGTCCCCAGATCAGCAACCTTTGCCGGCCCCGGAGGCAACAGCTCCAGTGCTTTTTCAACTACACACTCGGTATCCGGCCGGGGAATCAGCGTGCTGGCATTCACCGCCAGATCAAAATTCCAGAAACTCCACTGCTCCAGTATATGAGCTACCGGCTCGCCATTGATGCGCCGTTGCAGCAATGCCTCAAACTGCACCTGCTGATCAGCCGACAGTTCAGCACCAGGGTGCATCATCAGATAGGTTCGGGATTTATCAATTACGTGGCATAACAACAGTTCAATATCCAGCCGCGCTGACTCGCTCAGCGCGTCCAGATCAACACTGCGTTGCAATGCCTGTCGGATATCAGGCATCAGTTTTCAGCAGACAGAGCGCCCAGCTGTTCCGCCTGATACTCGTTCACCAGCGGATCAACCACTTGCCCCAGCGCCCCTTCCATCACTTCAGACAGTTTATAAAGCGTCAGGTTAATACGGTGATCAGTCACCCGGCCCTGTGGATAGTTATAGGTACGGATACGCTCTGAACGGTCGCCGCTGCCCACCAGACTCTTACGGGTGCTGGCCTGTTCTGCCGCGTGCCGTTCCTGCTCCGCCGCCTGTAAGCGGGATGCCAGCAATGACATCGCCTTGGCACGGTTTTTATGCTGGGAACGCTCTTCCTGACATTCAACCACAACCCCGGTAGGAATATGGGTCAGACGAATCGCTGAGTCGGTTTTGTTTACGTGCTGACCACCGGCACCGGATGCCCGGAAGGTATCCACCCGTAAATCAGCCTTATTAATTTCGATGGCATCCGCTTCATCCATCTCTGCCATGATCGCAACTGTACAGGCAGAGGTATGAATACGGCCCTGGGATTCAGTTTCAGGCACCCGTTGCACCCGGTGTGCACCGGATTCAAACTTCAGACGGGAATACACATCTTTGCCAATGATCCGGGTAATGATCTCTTTATAACCGCCGTGCTCACCTTCGTTGGCACTGACCACTTCCACTTTCCAGCCCTGGGTTTCTGCAAACCGGGAATACATGCGGAATAAATCACCGGAGAAAATGGCCGCCTCGTCACCACCGGTACCGGCACGGACTTCCAGAAATACGTTACGGGAATCATTCGGATCTTTTGGCAACAACAGGATCTGCAGCCGGCCTTCCAGCTCTTCAATCTGCTGCTTGGCACCGGCCACTTCTTCTTTGGCCATTTCGCGCATATCCGGATCTGAATCTTCCTGCATCAGCAGCGCTTCTTCCAGATCATCCTGCGCGCTCTGATACGCCTGAAAACACTGCACAACCGGTTCAATTTCTGCATACTCCATCGAGTAAGCACGGAACTGATCCTGGTTACCGATAACACCTGCATCACCCAGCAGGGCCGCGAGCTCTTCGTAGCGATCGGCCAGTGTTTCCAGTTTGGTTAAAATTGACGCTTTCATTTTTAATCTTCTTGTCGTTGTTCTTCCAGCTGAAATAACTGCTGGGCAATATCAAGCATTTCTGTCCGCCCTTCAGCACTAGCCTGACGCAGCTGCACTGTCGGGTGGTGAATTAATTTGTTGGTCAGGCCCCGGGCCAGATTGGCCAGTACTGTTTCAGGGTCCTTACCGTTAGACAATTGCTTCATCGCCTTATCAAGCTCCTGCTGGCGCAGTTTATCCGCCTGATTACGCACCGCCATTACCGTGCCGACAGCTTCCAGCGAACGCAGCTGGCGCATAAACTCAGTGGCACCGACAGCAACCATCGCCTCAGCTTCCCGGGCGGCAGATTCGCGACTGCGGACGTTTTCTTCGATCACTTCCCGCAGATCATCAACGGTATAAAGATACACGTCATCCAGCTCAGACACCTGAGGCTCGATATCCCGCGGAACCGCAATGTCCACCATAAAGATAGGCCGGTGTTTACGCTTTTTCAGCGCGGCTTCTACCGCACCCTTGCCGAGAATCGGTAACTGACTGGCAGTAGATGCAATGACAATGTCAGCATCTTCCAGAGCTTCGGGAATATCCCCCAGGAGAATCGCTTTGGCATTAAAGCTCTCGGCCAGTGTCTCAGCACGCACCAGTGTACGGTTCGCCACAGTCATTTCACTGACGCCAGCTTCTTTCAGATGCCGGGCCACCAGCTCAATGGTTTCACCGGCCCCGATCAGCAGTGCTTTACTGGTACTCAGATCCGCAAATATATGTTGCGCCAGGCTGACGGAAGCATATGCAACAGACACCGGGTTTTCACCGATCGCCGTATCAGTACGTACCTTTTTGGCAACCGAGAACGTTTGCTGGAACAGTCGGGACAGTTCAGCCCCCACAACGCCGACTTCCTGAGAGACCGCATAGGCAGATTTCAGTTGTCCGAGAATCTGCGGCTCGCCTAAGACCAGCGAGTCCAGACCACTGGCGACCCGCATCATATGCTGTGCGGCATCCTGATCCCAGTGAGCATAACTGGCCTGCTGGAGTTCGTCTGCGTCCAGTTGATGATAATCCCCCAGCCATTCAAGTAAGGCGCGGGTGCCTTCCAGCTGAGTAGAGCAATACAGTTCGGTTCGGTTACAGGTCGACAGGATCACTGCTTCACGAAGTTTTGCAACCTGACAGGCCTGCGACAGCGCATCAGCCATCTGCTCCGGAGCAAAGGCTACTTTTTCACGAACTGCGACAGAAGCTGTCTTATGATTTATTCCCAGTGCCAACAAAGCCATGGAGGTAAACGCCACCCCTGTTTAAGATCGATATGAAGCATGTATTTGTAGCCCGCAACAATAGCCGCCAGCACAAATAAGCGCGTCATAATACACCTTATTGTTTAAAAGGTTAAAAGCCTAACAACAAACAAGAAGATTTTTCTTGATCTGAGTGCAACCCTGACACAAGTTTTGTGGTCTACTAAGCAGAAATGCATCTTATAGACGCATCCGCAGACATGACAACTCAGTCTGGATTCATCTATAGTGATCACAATAAACGGACTCTGCAAAACGTGTCGATAAGCCCCGTATGCTGTACCGGATGCTTACCAGGGACCCGACAGACACTTATCAGTAAGGCAACTATATATAGTGAATACACAATTCAGAACCAGGTTCCTTCCATACCGCCTGGCGGTGTCACAACTATCCGGCGCTATACTGCGCTCCCTGCCCGGCAGAACAGCCGGCGCAATGGCACTTGCCGGCCTGCTGATCAGTGGCTGCGCGCAACAGCCATCCCAGCCTGACAGCCTGCTGCAGAGCCGTCAGACAGACTTACCTGCTGTTGAATACACCCGCGGTGAACTGAACCGCGAAACCCTCTACGATCTGATTATTGCAGAGCTGGCAGGTCAGGAAGAACAGTTTGAATTGTCACTGGCTAACTACCTGCGTCAGTCCCGGCTGACCAAAGACCCGGCAATCGCCAAACGGGCAACCTACATTGCCCAGTATATGAACCAGCCCCAGCGGATACTGGAAGCCTCAAACCTGTGGCAGGAAGCCGAGCCGGATAACCCGGAGCCTTACCAGATTTCTGCCAGCATCCTGTTGCAACAGGGTGACTTTGACCACGCCCTGCCACTGCTAAACAAAGCACTTGATCACAGCAACCCGCAAACCCTGCAAATGATTGCCAACAGCTCGGGCAAACTCAGCAAAGACGAACGTCAGGCCTACATTGACGTACTCAGCACGAAGAATACTGATACAGCTAACGCAACCCTGCTGACCACACTGGGCATTCTGTATAAAAGTAACGACCAGCCTGAAGAGGCAGAAAAAGCCTTCGACCAGGCCATCAAACTGTCGCCCAAGCACCACGGTGCCCTGTTTCAGAAAGCGGAACTGCTTCGCCAGCAGGGAGAAATCAAACCGGCCCTCGCTTTACTGGAAAATATTGTAGAAGGAAAACAGCCTGAACAGCAGCTGCGTACCCTTTATATTCAGTTGCTCTTTCAGGACAACCAGAACGAAAAGGCTGTTAAACAGGCAAACCTGTTACTGGAACTGCGCCGCGCCGAGCCTCAGCTGGGCTTCTATCTGGCATTACTGATGCTGGAAAAAGATCTGGTGGACGAAAGTGAAGCTGTCTTCAAGAAAATCCTGGTTCGCTACCCACAGAACACAACCCCATACTACTATCTGGGGCTGATAGAACTGCAGCGTGAAAACGATGAGCAGGCACTGGAGTATTTCACCAAGGTTAAAGATCCCAATAACCTGCTGCCGGCGCTGAGCAGAATTTCAGACCTGCTGGACAACGCAGACAAACGGACACAGTTGCAGAAAATCATGCTCGACGCCCGCAATTCTACGCCGGAACGGGCAGTACAGATCTTCATCATTGAAGCAGAATGGCTGGATCTGCACGATTATAAAGATGCCGCCATCAATCTGCTGGATGAAGCCCTGCAGGAAGATGAAGAAGATATCGCCCTGCTTTACGCCCGGGCCATGATGATGTCACCTCAGGACTTTAAGCTGATGGAACAGGACCTGCGCAAAGTGCTGGAGCTTGATCCTGATAACAGCATGGCGATGAATGCGCTGGGCTATACCCTTACCCTGTACACTGACCGCTATGATGAAGCGCTGGATCTGATCAGACGAGCGCTGGAAATCACCCCTGACGATGCCGCTGTTCTGGACAGTATGGGCTGGATTCTTTACAAGCTGAACCGCAATGATGAAGCCCTTCCCTATCTGGAACGCGCTTATGAAATGTACCCGGACGCAGAGGTTGCAGGCCACCTAATTCAGGTCTACTTCGCTCAGGGCCAGGTAGCTGAAGCAATGAAACTGCTGAAGAAGAGCCAGGCTGAACATCCGGATAATCTTTACATTCTGGAAGCCGCCGAAGCCATCGGCCAGACTGCGGCTAACTGACCCGTATCTGAACATAAGCCTGAGCTAACCCTCAGGCTTTTACTGACCATCCCCCACGCTGACGAGACATAATTTCATGCTGTTCCGTGCCCTGCTAACTGTTTTACTGGCCATCACCCTTTCTGCCTGTTCTTCGCTGACACCGGAACCTGAACCGATAACCGATACAGATATCAGTTGGGAAGACCATCTGGCCAGACTGCAAACCATTGAGGCCTGGGAAGTCACCGGTAAAGCCGGTATCCGGGACAGTAAAACCCGGCACAGCGCCAGTCTGGCATGGCAGCAACAGGCAGAATTCTTCAACATCGAACTGACCGGCCCGCTCGGCCAGGGGGGCGCCAGAATCACCGGCAGCCCGCGGGGCATTGAAATCCTTGCCGCCGGCGAAGCCCCGATCTATTCAAATGCACCGGAAGCCCTGATGGAGGAGCGGCTGGGCTGGCGTTTTCCACTGAATGACTTACCGTTCTGGATGAAAGGCCAGCCAGCACCGGGCAGTGAATACACACCGGTTTTTGACACCAACAGACTCAAGTCTCTACAACAAAATAACTGGCAGATTAACTACTTACGCTACACCTCCCGGGACGGTATTCCCCTGCCCGGCAAAATCGTCCTGAATCAGGGCAATCTGCGGATTACCCTTATAGCTAAAGAGTGGCAGATCGGAGCACGATAACCCCCGGTTTTGCATTGACTTTGCAACACGGTTCCTAGAAAATGTGCGCCGTTATTCAGGCCTGGTTCCTGTAAGGGTTAATGTTGGGATATCGCCAAGCGGTAAGGCAACGGGTTTTGATCCCGTCATGCGGAGGTTCGAATCCTCCTATCCCAGCCATCTCTGAGAGACTTCTCAGCATGGCTCACGGCATTTTCTCCGGTTAAATACATCCGACACCTTTTACCTGCCTTAGCAAAGACGGGTTGGGGTTATTTTTGTGTTCAGCCAGCAGCAAACCCAGTGCCCCGTTGACCGGCGGTAAAAAAAGCCTCTGGTCTGAAACAGGCAATAATGAGAGATTTCTGCAGTTTCAGTGATTTACTGAACAGCTGCCAGGCCAAAACCACATGAATGAATCTCTGTTAACCACTACAGCATCCGAGAAGGTAACCACCGTGCCTAAAATGATGGTCTTCACTGGCAACGCCAACCGAGAGCTTGCCGAGAAAGTCGTTGAACGCCTAGATATCCCAATGGGCGAAGCAGTAGTCACCAAGTTTAGTGACGGTGAAGTAAACGTCGAAATCAATGAAAACGCACGTGGTAAAGACGTTTTCATTCTGCAGTCGACCTGCGCACCAACCAATGACAACCTGATGGAACTGATTGTCATGGCTGACGCCCTGCGCCGCGGTTCTGCTACCCGTATCACTGCGGTTATCCCGTACTACGGTTATGCCCGTCAGGACCGTCGTCCACGTTCCGCCCGTGTAGCAATCAGCGCAAAAGTTGTTGCTGACATGCTGGCAGGCGTAGGTATCGACCGCGTACTGACCGTTGACCTGCACGCTGACCAGATCCAGGGTTTCTTTGATATCCCTGTTGATAACGTATACGGCTCTCCGGTACTGCTGGACGAAATCGCCCGTCAGAACTACGAGAACCCACTGGTTGTATCTCCGGACGTAGGCGGTGTGGTACGTGCCCGTGCTGTGGCAAAACAACTGGACTGCGATCTGGCAATCATCGACAAGCGTCGTGAAAAAGCCAACGAAGCTCAGGTAATGAACATTATCGGTGACGTACAGGGTCGTACCTGCATTCTGGTAGACGACATGTGTGACACCGCCGGCACCCTGTGTAAAGCCGCAAGCGCTCTGAAACAGAACGGCGCTGCCAAGGTTGTTGCTTATGCAACTCACCCTGTGCTTTCAGGCCCTGCTATCGACAACATCAACAACTCTGAACTGGATGAGTTGGTTGTTACCGATACTATCCCACTGTCACCGGCTGGTGAGAAGTGTGACCGCATTCGTCAGCTGACCCTGGCGCCAATGCTGGCAGAAGCGGTACGCCGCGTCTGCAACGAAGAATCTATCAGTGCAATGTTCCGGTAGGAAGATTGCACCGATAACCCCCTTCCATCCGGGAAGGAACTTAGCCAACTGGCTTAACTGACTGCAAGACCTGGTCGCAAGGATTTTGCAGTTTTACTTTTTAAAGGTATTAAAATGACTGATTTCGTAATCAAAGCTGAAGCCCGTACAGACGAAGGGAAAGGTGCGAGCCGCCGCCTGCGTCACGCTGGCATGATCCCTGCCGTTGTATACGGTGGTGCTAAAAACAAGAAGCCTGTTTCCATCACTCTGGAAAACCGTGCTCTGGTTAAGCAGATCGAAGATCCTACTTTCTTCTCTTCTATCCTGACTCTGGACCTGAACGGTAAAGAAGAAAAAGTTATCGTACGTGACTTCCAGCGTCACCCTGCACGTAACACTGTTCTGCACGTTGACTTCCAGCGTATCACCAAGTCCAACAAGATCCAGATCCTGGTTCCTCTGAACTTCACTGGCTTCGCTAAGTCTCCGGCTGGTAAAGCGTCCGGTAAATTCGCTGTTCAGCAAAACACTGTTCAGGTTCTGTGTCTGCCAGACAAACTGCCAGAGTCTCTGGAAGTTGATATGTCCAACGTTGAAATGGGCCAGATCCTGCACCTGTCTGACATCACTATGCCTGCTGGCGTTGAGATTGTTCAGCTGCGTCGCGGCGCTGACCACGATCAGGGCATCGCTCAGACTTACGCACCACGTGGTGCTAAAGCAGCTAAGTAATTTAGCCTGCTAAAGGTACCGGCATGAAAGATCGGATTCAGTTAATTGTTGGCCTGGGTAACCCCGGACAACAGTACGACCAGACCCGTCATAATGCCGGTGCTGATTTTGTCGCTCAGCTCGCTGAGCGACAAATGACCCCTCTTAAGACCGACAATAAATTTCACGGTCTGTACGGGAAAATCACCCTGAACCAGCAACCGGTTCACCTGCTGATCCCGAACACCTTTATGAACCTCAGCGGGCAAGCGGTTGGCGCACTGGCCAACTTCTACAAAATCCCCCCTGAAGGCATATTAGTTGCCCACGATGAACTCGACCTTCCACCCGGTGTAGCCAAGCTCAAACAGGGCGGCGGACACGGTGGCCACAACGGTCTGCGAGACATCATCAGCAAGCTGGGTAACAACAAAAATTTCTACCGTTTACGCTTAGGTATCGGCCATCCCGGCAGTGCCAGCCAGGTCAGCGGATTCGTGCTGAAGAAAGCACCGTCCAGCGAACGCGACCTGACTCAGGCCGCCAGTGATGAAGCCCTGCGGGTACTGGAACAGGCCTGCAGTGGTGACTGGCTGAAAGCGATGAACACTTTGCACTCTTTCAAAGCATAAATCTTTAACTACAGGATACTGTCATGGGTTTCAAATGCGGCATTGTTGGCCTGCCTAACGTCGGCAAATCGACACTATTTAATGCTCTAACGAAAGCCGGTATTGGCGCTGAGAACTTCCCGTTCTGCACCATCGAACCGAACGCAGGCGTTGTACCTATGCCGGACCCGCGTCTGGACGCCCTGGCAGACATTGTTAAGCCGGAACGTGTACTGGCTACCACCATGGAATTCGTTGATATCGCCGGTCTGGTTGCCGGTGCATCAAAAGGCGAAGGTCTGGGTAACAAGTTCCTGCACAACATCCGTGAAACCGATGCAATCGCGCACGTAGTTCGCTGCTTTGAAGATGAAAACGTTATCCACGTTGCCAATAAAATCGACCCGCTGGCCGATATTGAAATCATCAATACCGAACTGGCGCTGGCTGACCTGGAATCTGTTGAGAAACAACTGCAGCGCGTACAGAAGCTGGCCAAAGGCGGCGACAAAGAAGCCGTAAAAGCCAAAGCGCTGCTGGAAAAACTGCAGCCGCATCTGGATGAAGGTCACCCGGTTCGCTCCATGGAGCTGAGCGACGATGAGAAGGTAACCCTGAAAACCTTCCACCTGCTGACCACCAAGCCGACCATGTACATCGCCAACGTTGATGAAGAAGGCTTCGAAAACAACCCGCACCTGGATGCGGTTCGTGAACTGGCTAAATCTGAAAACGCTGAACTGGTTGCGATCTGCAACAAGATGGAAGCGGAAATCTCCGAGCTGGACGATGAAGAGAAGCTGGAATTCCTGCAGGAAATGGGCATGGAAGAACCTGGCCTGGACCGCGTTATCCGCGCCGGTTACGAGCTGCTGGGGCTGCAGACGTACTTCACCGCCGGTGTTAAAGAAGTCCGCGCCTGGACGGTTAAGATCGGTGCGACCGCGCCTGAAGGTGCCGGAGTTATCCACACAGACTTCCAGAAAGGCTTTATCCGCGCTGAAGTCATCAGCTACGACCACTACATCGAATTCAACGGTGAACAGGGTTCTAAAGATGCCGGTAAATGGCGCCTGGAAGGTAAAGACTACATCCTTAAAGATGGCGATGTGATCCACTACCGTTTCAACGTCTGATATCAGAAATACGAAAAAGGCTCCGCGCACTCAGTGCCCGGAGCCTTTTTTTCACCTGTCCGTTACCACTACTTGCTTTCCGGCCACTGGCCCATTAGATTACAGCCATGCCTGATGGCATCCATGTTCGCGGAAAGGGCTGCGCCCAGACTTCACAATTGAATTAATGATCCGAGATCAGCTTTGATCCACCTGTCATGCGGACGCAGGAATAATGCTATTTCGGAGATTTTATGTCAGATCAGAACACCCGGACACTCAACCCGCCGAATGCTCCCCGTGATATTTTTCACGGCAAGCTCAACCTTGAGCAACAAAAGAAGCGCGCTAAAGAACTGTTCAAACAAATTCAGTCAGAAGAGCCAGGCGCACTGCAACGCTTTAAGGTTCACCCCCGATACAACGCACTTAACGGCCACATACAGCTAAGCCATTGTCAGTTAGTAATCGCCCGGGAAAACGGCTTTGACAGCTGGCCCGCCATGAAAGCCCATATCGACAACCTTAAACTGGAACCCCGTACACCGGACACACCAGACACCCTGCACATCCGCTGCGGTCACGATATCGAACACGGTCTGAAACTGGCAGGCTTCTGCGGTGAATATCTGGCCTTCACCGATCCCTTTTGTCAGGGGCCGGTTCAAGACTTGCCTCTGGATCAGCTTATAGCCCTGCGCAGTCAATTTGTCGCTGAAGCCTATTCACTCGACCTCACTGATGCAGCCGCTCAGGCTAACGCCGCTTACGCCCCGTTACGTGCCTTTCAGACCTCATCTGACACTCAGACATGGCAAAAAATCGTACTCTGGTTTGAACACGACAGCTACGACCAGCTCATTCTGGCTTTTTTACTGAGTTACTTTTACCGCCATGCGCCGAATGCACCACTGGAGCTGATCTGTGTTGACCGGGTTCCCGGCGTAAAAGATTTCATTGGTCTGGGCCAGCTGTCTCCTGAACTGTTCCGCTACCTGTGGGATAACCAGCGCACATCGGTCAGCAACGCCCAGCTACAGCTGGGAGAGAACGTCTGGCTGGCACTCTGTACAGAAACGCCCGAAGCCCTGACTAACCTGATCAGTACAGGGACACCGGCACTGCCACTTATGGCCCGGGCCCTGCAACGGCATCTGGCAGAGTTACCGGACCCGCAAACAGGTTTGAGCCTGACTGCCAGCCTCGCTCTGCAACTTCTCAGTGAAGCAGGCCCCCTGACAGCAGGCAAGCTGTTTGGCCGTTACATGCGTGAAAGAGACCCCCTGCCATGGCTCGGCGACCTGATGTTCTGGTCCATTATCCGGGAGCTGATAAACGCTTCAGAACCGCTTATCCAAATCGAGTCTGATCATGCTGAATGGCCCTTAAAGGAACTCTCAATTACCTCTGCGGGCAAACAAGTACTGAAGGGGCAACTGAATGCACTTACACTGATAAAACATCCCCGCTGGGTAGGTGGAATCCGCATCCCCGCCGCAAGCAAAAAGTCCTCCTGAGCCTGATCGGAAACCACGAATTGGCAGCACGAATTTTTCTCATAGAAATTCGTGCTTTTTGCCCTCTAATCAGTTGACAGACATATGAAAAAAGAGAATAATTCGCGACCTCGATAAGTGCTAAGGCAATATAGCTCAGCTGGTTAGAGCATCGCATTCATAATGCGAGGGTCGCAGGTTCGAGTCCCGCTATTGCCACCATGCCCCTATCGTTCTGCTGGGATATCGCCAAGCGGTAAGGCAACGGGTTTTGATCCCGTCATGCGGAGGTTCGAATCCTCCTATCCCAGCCATTCTTTAAGTGGCAACACTTTCTGAATTGGCAATATAGCTCAGTTGGTTAGAGCATCGCATTCATAATGCGAGGGTCGCAGGTTCGAGTCCCGCTATTGCCACCATGTTTATGTAGTTGGGATATCGCCAAGCGGTAAGGCAACGGGTTTTGATCCCGTCATGCGGAGGTTCGAATCCTCCTATCCCAGCCATAAACCTGTTTATGTAAAGGCAACGGGTTTTGATCCACTCCCATCTCACGGCGGAGATTCAAATCCTCCTATACCAGGCATAAACAGAATCCTCCCAGTGTTGGGATATCGCCAAGCGGTAAGGCAACGGGTTTTGATCCCGTCATGCGGAGGTTCGAATCCTCCTATCCCAGCCATCTCTCTCTTTTTACAAACAAATCGGTTTTGATCACTCCCGTTACAGTGACGGAAGCTCTCTCACGTCCGAACACACAACTACTTCCCCTTTTAAAGCACATTTCAGCTTCCGGTTATTTCAGTTACGCCGTCTACAGTTAAAACCCAACTTTATATCCGGATACGAAGCCAGTGGTTTTTCTGTCACAAAGAAGTCATATTCAAACAAATTCAGGGGATTTTTCGGGCTTCAAACAGAATTTTTTTCATCTGTAATGCCTGTCCTTCCGGTTCTGTTAATCAGCCATTCAAACGTGCCTGTTCATTATTACGCCTGCGTATACAGGTACCCGCCTTTCGTTTTGCCAAACAGCTCTGTTGTCTGAATAAGAAAACACCATGGATTTCGGTTATTAAACAGAAAAGCCACTGACAGGCCAAACCAAACGGGCTACACTTGCCTGATAAGAAGATAAAAAACAACAGAAAACCCACTTAAAAACGTAATACTGTGCCCAAAATATGAAAATTGAAAGCAGCCTACCGGAAGCTACAATTCGCCTTGCCATGAACGGCGACCGGCAACGACTACAGCAAAACGTTTATATTTTATTTGTCGGCCTGAGTGAGCAGGAAGTGTCACCTATTCTGGCGATACTTAAACAGGTCAGGCTGATCCCCCGCAGTAAAAATATTCATAACCCCCGCCAGTTTGCCCGCGCCCTTAGCGAACGCTCGTGGGACCTGATCATCAGCCAGCAGAAAGCCAAAGACATCAGCGCCAAACATGTTCAGCAGATGGTCCAGCGCCTGGATAAAGACATTCCAATCATCCAGTTAGTGACGAACAATACCCGCCAGGCCAATATCCTGGGGATTCGTGACGGCATGGCCGCAGTTGCTTCCCTGGCAGAAACAGAACTGCTGCTGTTACAGATCCATCAGCAGCTCAGGCACCTGGACAGCCGTAAGCAGGTCAGACAACTGGAAGCCCTGCTCGCAGAAGCCGAAAAAAATAACCAGAAGCTGGCGGAGAATTCCCGCTCAGCAATCGTTTACCTGAATCTGGTCATGGCGCCGATTTTCAGCAACGATGCCTGCCATGAACTGCTGGCCATCGACAGCGCGAATATTCTTCAGCGCCATGGCCTGCTGAGTTTCATCGCCCCGGATCATCATAATGAGTTCAATAACCTGTTATCCGGCCTGCAGCACCGGGCCGGTGAAGGTGACTCTATTGAACTGACCGCCCGTCGCAGCGATGGCACACAGTTCAAAACCCTGCTGGAAGTAAAACACAGCCGTTTCGAGAATCAGGATTGCATACAGCTGGTCTTTAAACCGGATGGATACGGTGAAACCGAAGCGCCGGAAAATATAGATACAGCCACCCGTCTGCGGGATAAGCACTTCCTGCTTGATAAGCTCGAGATGACCGCCCAGAGAGCCCTTCTGGGGGGCGCTGATGCCAACCTGCTGTACATTCGTCTGGATAACTTCCATGAGCTTCAGGAAGCTTTACAGCAGGGCTCAGACATCATGATGGCGGAACTGGCTACCCTGTTCCGAGACAAGGTAAGCCAGGCCCATACCTGTGCCCGTCTGGAAAAAGACGTCTTTGCCATTCTTTATCAGGACGCCAACCTGGATAAAACCATGCGGATTGCTGAACTGATCCGTAAAGCCATCATGAAAGAAGGCAAGAATATCGCCGGTACCGGACTGAATATTCAGTGCAGCATCGGTATCGCCGGCATCAACGATAACGCACCCCATTATCTGGAACTGATTGACCGGGCAGAAGAAGCCGCAAACGCAGCACTGGATGCCAATAAAAACGGCATCAGTTTTTATCAGGCCCCAGCCAAAGCAACAGAAGACCAGACTGACGAAGCGGTCGACCTGATCCGCGATGCCATGGTTGAAGACAGCTTCAGCCTGCACTTTCAGCCGATTGTGTCTCTGCGGGCCAATAAAGGCATCTGTAACTATGAAGTTCTGCTGCGCCTGCAGGACGAAGATAACGCAGATGCCATCTCCCCAAGCGACTTTATCGCCGGCCTGGATAGCTCCACAACCAGCGTAAGAATCGATAAATGGGTTATCGAACACAGCCTCCGGAAAATCCGGGACGGCCTGAGTAACGAGCTTTCAGTCCGGCTGTTTATCAATTTGACGCTGAGCAGCCTGCAGTCACAACAGATGTTCAACTGGTTCCGGCAAACCCTGGCTGAAGCCAAAGTACCGGCCAAACTGATTTGTCTGCAGGTCAGTGAAGCAGACATTCAGGCCAATCAGGCTGCCGCGACCAAGTTTATCAACGGTGTCCGCAAGATTGGCTGCAAAATCTGTATCAAACATTTCGGACTGTCCGAAGCCTCCGAACAACTGTGCGATAAGAATAAACCTGATCTGGTAAAACTGGATCAGACATATCTGAACGATATCGATCTGGATGGTAAAACAAACCCTGCTTTCACCGACCGGATAAAACAGCTCAACAAAGATAAAATCGCCTGTATAGCTCCCATGGTGGAGGATACCCGCATGCTCAGCCGTCTCTGGCAAGCAGGTGTTCCCTTTATTCAGGGCTACTACCTGCAGCCACCCAAGCCGGAAATGGAATACGACTTCTTTGACTGAGTGAATATCACACAAATAAAAAAGGCTGATTGCATCACAATCAGCCTTTTTTTATTTACCGTAAAGTCTGTTCAGTCAGACGTCTGTCTTTCCTGCAGGGTATCCCGGTCACGGAACCCGATCAGATACAGAATGCCATCCAGCCCCAGTGTGGAAATCGCCTGCTTGGCACTCTGACGGACCAGAGGCTTCGCCCGGAAGGCTATGCCCAGTCCTGCAATTGACAGCATCGGCAAGTCATTGGCACCGTCACCCACCGCAATGGTTTGCTCCAGGCTCACACCTTCACTTGCTGCAATTTCCCGCAATAACTGTGCTTTGCGCTGGCCATCAACCACAGTGCCCACAACATTACCGGTCACTTTACCGTCAACAATTTCCAGCTCGTTAGCATGCACATAATCAAAGCCCATCTTCTGTTGCAGGAAACGGCCAAAATAATTAAACCCGCCGGAGAGAATGGCTGTTTTAAAGCCCAGCGCTTTCAGATTGGCCACCAGCTCTTCAACCCCTTCGGTCAGAGGTAAGCGGGCTGCAACCCGTTCCAGCACAGACTCGTCCAGACCTTTTAGCAATGCCATCCGGCGGGCAAAGCTTTCAGTAAAGTCTATTTCACCACGCATGGCTGATTCAGTGATCGCCGCGACCTGCTCCCCGACTCCGGCTTCTATCGCCAGTTCATCGATAACTTCAGCTTCAATCAGGGTAGAGTCCATATCAAACACCACCAGACGGCGGTTACGGCGGTAGATATCATCTTTCTGAATGGCGATATCGATATCCATTTCCTTTGCCAGCCCCAGAAACGCAGTACGCAGCGCTTCGGTATCCGCTGGCATTCCCCGTACGGAAAACTCCACACAGGCACGGGTTTTCTCTGCCGGATCGGCATCCAGCGCCACCCGTCCGGATAACCGGCTTATGTTATCAATATTCAGACCGTGATCAGCCGCCACCCGGGACAGCTCAGCAATGTGCTCTGCGCTGATTTTGCGCGCCAGCAAAGTAATGATGTGCCGACTCTTACCCTGCTCTTCCACCCACTGGGAATAGGCACTTTCATCCACCGGATCAAAGCTAACCTGAACACCCAGCTCATGGGCTTTAAACAATATATCCCGCAATAACGGTGACGATTCCGCACCGGCCGGCACGCCAATCAGTATTCCCAGCGACAAAGAATCATGAATCACAGCCTGGCCAATATCCAGAATATCCACCGCGTAGCCGGCGAGCATCGCAGTAATGGAAGAAGTTACACCGGGCTTATCAACCCCGGTTATTTTCAGCAACAGAATTTCACTGGCAGACTTGGTGTTCACGGTTTTCTCACTTCTCATCAGACGGCCGGGCACGGCCAGAGGTATTTCAGCGGCTGGGGCATACTTCATCAGCATCACTGTAAGAGGACGCGATTATAACAGATGTCGCTTTTAAGATAATAGCAGTCGCATTAAACCGTAAAATCAGCTGTTATCCGCCAATGCATCCGCGCCGAACTCAACCCGGCAACGTACACCGGCGGCCAGTACCTGATCACTGTTATCCAGCTCAACGGTCACCGCAAAAGTATTACTGGCAGCATCAATCACCGGGTCCAGAATTTTCACTTCACCGGGGAAGGCACCGTCCTTGCCGTCAGCGAACAGGGTAACCGGCATACCACGGGTTACCTGACCGTAATACCGTGCATCAATAACCACTTCAGCATGTAAAGGATTCAGACTGACCACTTTCAGAAACGGCGTATCGTCAACAAATTCACCGGGCTCTTTTAACCGTTCAACAACCACACCGGCAAACGGGCTGCGGGTTTCACGCTGCTTTAACCGCACCTGGGCTTCTTTCGCCAAAAACTGAGCCAGACGCTGCTCAGTCAGCATTTCATCCTGCTCATGATCAGAAATCAGATTCTTACGGTACAGCTCTTCGTTACGTTTCACCTTACGGCGGGCAAAGTCCAGCTTGGCCCGGGCCGTATCCAGCGCGGCTTTTTCAACCGATGAATTCAGCGTCATCAGTACCTGACCTTTCTCCACCACGTCACCGCGCTGTACTTTCAGCTGGCGCATCACGCCGGGCACTTCACTGCTCAGTTCAGCTTCCTTACTGGGTTCAAGCAGACAACTGAGTTGCCCCTGATTCAGAGCATCAGGCTCAGCCTGCACACCGGCAGCCAGCCCCAGCGCTGCCAGTAATATTGCACTTTGTAAGAAGTAACCTTTACCCATGTGTTTAAACCCGTTGATTGGTAAATGAAAGAAGCTCCCGCTGCTGTTCGTCATTTTGCAGCAGTGTCTTACGTAACTGTTCATGATCCTTTTCGAGCCGCCGCTGGCAGTACCGGATAATGGCCAGGGCCAACTTATTCTTCAGCCATCCGGGCAGCGGCAACCGCTGTACATAACCGGACACCGTACCCCAGCGGCTGCTCAGCACACTGTCTTCCAGTGACAGCATAAACTCGTAACTGCCCTGATCTCCCTGACGGGCACAGCGGCCCCGCAGCTGACGGTCCACCCGGGAAGAATCATGCAGCCCGGTGATAATAACATGCAGCCCGCCCTGTGCCTCGACCGTATCACTGAGTTTAATATCCGTGCCCCGGCCCGCCATGCTGGTTGCAATGGTGATTCTTCCGGGCTCGCCAGCGGCCGCAACAATGGCTGCTTCTGCGGCATCCTGCCGGGCAT
Organism: Aliamphritea spongicola; assembly: GCF_017051665.1. Lineage (NCBI taxonomy): Bacteria > Pseudomonadati > Pseudomonadota > Gammaproteobacteria > Oceanospirillales > Oceanospirillaceae > Aliamphritea > Aliamphritea spongicola. The sequence continues at coordinate 105,541 of NZ_JAFIDL010000003.1, read as the reverse complement.
TCAGTAACTGATGTTCTATACCCCCGGCATGTAATTGCTCACTGAGATATTCAGATGCCGCCAGCGACTGGGTACCAATCAGTACCGGACGCCCTTTCGCCTGTAACTCAACAGCCCGCTCCGCCACCGCCTGCCATTTCAAATCATCACTGGCATACACCCGCTGGCTCAATAACTTCCGCCGGGAGTTTTTATGGGTAGGTATGTTCACCACCGGCAGCGCATATACCCGCCAAAGTTCTCCGGTCACTTCTTCTGCGGTACCGGTCATGCCGGACAAATGATGATAATGCCGGAAAAAATTCTGAAAGCTGATACTCGCCAGTGTCTCCCGGGGGGCGCTTAGCTCACAGCCTTCCTTTATCTCGATCAACTGATGCAGCCCTTTTTCCCAGGTTCTGTCGGGCATCATCCGGCCGGTATGTTCATCAATGATGACCACCTTACCTTCATCAATCAGATAATGGCGGTCTTTCTCAAACAGATGCAAAGCCGTCAGCGACTGCCGCAACAATTCAAGCCGCCGTACCCGCCCCTGCCACAGGGGGCCGAGATTGCGGGTTATATACAGCGCCTGCTGCTCACCGTCCGGAGTCATTTCTATCTGACGCTGCTGACGCAGAATCCGGTAATCCTTGCCTTCTTCCAGCTCAGGTAACAGCGCCATGGCCTGCATATACACCTGTTGCTGGGCGTCCTGCGGTACTTCTTCGCCGGAAATAATCAGCGGTGTGCGGGCCTCATCCAGCAGTACACCGTCAGCCTCATCTACCACCGCAAAATGCAGCCCCCGCAGCATCAGTTGCTGTAGCGACGCCTGTTCTGCCGCCCGGTAACCGGGCTGTAAGCGCAGGGCATGTAAATGCAGCGGATGGGCTCTGCCTTTCAGCAGGATACTGTCTTTCAGATAATCAAAAGCCAGTTCATTATTGGTGCAGTACACCACATCACAGGAATACTGTTGCTGACGTTCTTCAACGGACAGCCCCTGAACAATCACGCCGACACTCAGCCCCAGCCGGGCATACACAGGGGTCATCAGTTCCGCATCCCGGGCGGTCAGATAATCATTCACCGTCACCAGATGCACCGGTATACCTGCCAGCCCTGCCGCGGCCACCGGCAGGGTTGCCGTCAGGGTTTTACCTTCCCCGGTCTGCATCTGGCCAATGTTACCGTGCAGAATCGCCAGCCCGCCCAGCAGCTGAACATCGAAGTGCCACATGCCCAGTTCACGTCCGGCGACTTCGCGAATCAGTGCAAAGCTGTGTACCACACCGGTTCCGGTGAGCCCGTCACGCCGTAACGTCTGGCGCAGTTCAGCGATGTAATCATCAAGCTGCCTGTCAGACATTTCAGCAAGATGCCGGGCGCGTTTTTTTATCCGCCATAACAGCGGTTTATACAACCAGCGAGACGCCCGGACAGGCCGGCTGACAAAGGCTGTCAGCCCACGCCACCAGCGCACCATCAGCTGTTGGCGCTGCAAGTCTTTTTGCGGCCGCTCCAGGGTATTCGCGGGTAAACGTCTGGGACGCTTATACATCAAACTGCCTCAGGAATACCCGGCGGATGTCCCGGTACCAGCGCCAGAACACAGGTTCAGGGTCATGCTCAAAGAGCACATACACCCGCTCATCAAAGCGCTGCTTCAGGGCACCTGGAACATCCAGCTCAATGCGAAAATAACTCTGATAGCTTTGCAGCTCCGCTGTGCGTTGCGGGTCGAGCACGATTTGCCCGCCACCTTCAGTGCTCAGCACCGCACTGGGAAGCTGTTGAGTGGAAGCCGGCACCTGCCGCAGGATCTGCCCCCGATAAAGGGTATCCGGATGCGACACAAAGCGCAGCTCCACCCCGCGGGTCTGATGCCGGACCCGGTCAATATCATCTTCTGAGATCATCACCGTCAGGGGCAGGTTCTGATAGTCCACCACGAAGCCAATCATCTCGCCCCGCTGTACAAAGCGCCCTTCAATCCCCTGGATATCCGGTACCACAAACTCACCGGCAAGATTACTGTATACCCGCAGGGACGCCAGACGCTCCCGGGCCCGCTCAAACTCCTGCTCGATAAAACGCAGTTCCTGCAACAGAATTTCTGATCCGCTTCGGTCACGGACACTGGCCTGATAACGGATACGCGCCTCATTCACCTGAGCAGCCAACACTTTAGCCTCAGCCGCCAGATCAGGAGCCCGCATCGTCAGTAACAACTCGTCCGCGGCAACCTGCTGGCCTGAAGGCACTGCCAGCTGTTCTACAAACCCCGACACCGAGGCCCGGACAAATGCTTCCTGGGGGACATACAAAATCCCCTGAGCGTGGGTTTTATAAGGTAGCGGCACGGCCAGCAACATCACCAGCAACGTCCCGATAACCGCTCCTGAGATGGTGACAATCCGGGCACGCCGGCGGCGCAACTGAGGATCAGACATAGGCTTGGTTACCAACTTTGTTATAGGCAGAAATAAACTTGTCCACACCGACCAGATCGCCAGCAGCACACCAATGAAAAAATACTGTGAGGCAACAAACACCGATATTGCCACCATCACAAACAGACGGTAGATATACGCAGCAACGGCATAGCCGGCCAGCCAGGCTGACTCAGAAGCACTCTGCGCCGCCGACTTCAGACCGTTCACCGCGAACAGGTAGCGCTTGACCAGATAGCCCACCTGAGTATTTCCCCGGCTGGCCAGATTAGGGATTTCCAGATAATCCGCCAGCACGTAATAAGCATCAAACCGCAGCAGAGGGTTACCGTTAAACAGCAGGGTTGAAAAGCCGCCGATCAGCATCACGTTAAAGGCCATGGCCCGCACCACGCCGGGCTCTGCGGTTACCCAGATAATCATGGCAATGGCCGACATCAGCAATTCACCGAGAATCCCCACGCCCCCCACCAGCATGCGCTGATACTTATTCCTGAAAGAGGAAGCAGCCGAGGCATCCACATAAGGCACGGGGAAAAGCACCAGCAACATAACCCCCATCTCATGGACTTCACCGCCCCAGCGCTTCACCGCATAGGCATGGCCAAGTTCATGGACCAGCTTCACTAATGGATACACCAGCGCCATCAGCAACAGGTTTTCCAGTGCCAGCAGGCGGTCACTGAGGTTTTCCGTCAGCGCTTCCCAGTTAAGTACCGCCAGCGCGCCCCCTAAAGCAACAATAATCAGCCAGAGCAATGCCCCGAAACCGGTATACATAAAGCGCACCAGCGGCAGAGTCGCGGTCAGAAACTTCTCCGGATCCAGCATGGGTATGCGGATACTCAGTGGCGACTTCAGCTGCTGCATAAACTTACTGCGCACCTGCTCCTGCCGCCGGCGCTGCAGCTGCTCGATATCCGGCAGGGCATCGGTCTGAATAACATTGGCTTTATTCAGCTGCGCAACCAGCTGGATCACTTCGTCCTGGGTGGGTAAATCATCCCCCAGACGTTCACAGGCGGCATCCCAGATCTGCTGCAGGGTTCGCCGGCCATCCATCAGACCGATTAACTGGTATGCCTGTGGCGTAAAACGCTGAAACTGGCCGGTGGCATGGTCCTGTAATACATACCAGATCCTATCCCGGTAAACATGCCGGTGAATGCTGGCATGTTTACGTAACCGTACCCGTAAATAGGCCACCTTGTACCATGAGCTGCTGAACAGCGAGGCTGACATCCGCGATTACCTCAGCCCCACCAGGCCCACAGCCGCAAACGCAGCCATTCAAGGGTTTCCCGGGACCAGATATCAATCAGCTTACGCTCATCAATACTGATTTTAGCGATGCCTTCCATGCCCGGCTGTAACTGATCAGCACCGGAGAGTAACTCCCCTTCCACAATGAAATACGTGGCACCGTCCCGCGCTTCGGTCAGCGGGGTAATCTTACTCAGGGTAAACTCAAACGGCGTTTCCGGTAGGGCCGAAAGGTGCAGGGTGCCACTCTGTTCCAATGCCACGTCGGCAATCCGGCTTTCTTTCACCAGCATATGAATGCGGTAACGGTGTAAAGGTGATACCGCAAGGAGTTCCTCCCCCTTACTTACCGCACTGCCCAGCCGCTGACTCAGGTCTCCGCTGACCACCAGACCGTCAAACGGTGCCGTCAGTTGCGCCCGCGCAAGCTGGCCGGTCACCAGTTCCAGTTGAGCATCCACCTGACTTTGCTGGGCGCTGATAATATTGATCTTGGCCCGGTCACGTACCGACAGCGCTTCCTGATACTGGCGATTCAGCTTGGCTTTTTCGCTCAGCCACTTAAGCCGCTCAAGGCGCAGGTCCCGGTCATCAAGGTGAATCAGAACCTGACCGGCTTCAACCTCATCACCGGCCCGGGCCGTCGCTGACTCAATGTAGCCATCATAGGGAGCCACCACCGCCCGCTGAATAGCACTGTTAATCCGTGCTTCTGCAGATAACCGGTAAGGCCCGGTCGCCGTATACAGAAACGCAGTCAGCGCCAGTAAACCAAGCACAATTAACTTACGGCCCAGATACCCAGCCCCCAGTAACCGGCTTAGCTGAAGGCCTGCAGAATCGGCACACTTGCGCCATAACGGCCGGTCATTTAAACGTTTATCTTCCAGTGCCGGCATCACCAGGCTGGCAATGCTCTGGCACAGTTCTGCCTGTTCATCCGTAAAAGGAACATCCGGGTTGCCTTCCAGCACCAGCGCCCCGTGAGCTTCACCGTGAAGATAAAGCGGAATCGACAGCACACAGGCATCCCCCTGCTGCTCCGAGAGATTACGGTGTGCCAGCACCACTTCACCGGCCGTCGCATCCGGCTGAGGGAAACGGATACTCTGGCCCTGATCCAGGGATTCATCCATCACCTGTTCAATACAGCGCACCAGGTTCATACGCTTACCAAACTGAGTGCTGTGGGATAAGTGCTTCAGGCGGGAACGGTTATGTTTGTACTCACCCAGGCTCACCCGGTCACAGTTAAACAGTACCGCCAGTTCGGTTACCAACCGCACCGCCGCACTGGGATAATCCGGCTCAGCCATCACCCGCGCAAGAATATCCACCCGTTCAGCAATGCCGTGCTGATCCTGGCTGAGCTGCTGCAACCGGTGCTGATAATCCACCACTTCAATCCCGGCCACACTCCACTGCAATACCGCCAGAGCCCGGTGCAGATCCTGTTCACGGCTGACCCCTACGGCCATCGCAATCAGTGCAATCATCTCGCTGTTGGTATCCCGTAACGGATATACCAGGGCAAATACTTCACCCTGCTCGCTGCTGCCCAGGCTGGCAACCTGAGGCTGGTCACTGTCAACCTGCTCCAGCGCAATGTCCATCAGCTGATAAAAATACTGTGAGGTGTTTTCCAGGGTGGCGGCCTGCACCAGCGTGCCTTCAACCGGTACCAGAATCAGCGCAGACAGCAGACCATCAATCAGATGATCCTGACCGGCCAGCCAGTCGCCGTAATATTCTTCCTGTACTGTATTAATCTGGCCCTGCCCGGCAACGCCGGCGGTCAGTGGATGTGATTCAGTCGGACTGATCTGTTCATTCATAAAGACAGTATTACTCTGCTAAAAAGCGCATAAACCCCGATAAACAAAAGGCAAAGCGCGGTTACGCTTTGCCTTTGTAGATTACCCTGTGCCACAGGACGAGACCAGTGCTTATGCACCGGCCTGCGTACTTACTCCTGGTCCCAGCCATCCTTATTACGGGGCTGCTTCGAAGACGACTTACCGGCTTTCATCACCGCCCAGCCACTGAAGCCGGCCAGCGCCGCTTCCAGATTAATGCCAGAGGTATTTTCTGCGGTAGTGGCACTGCCAGTATCACCGGCAGCGTCTGCCTGCTCAGCGGCTTCAGACTGCTCTGCTGCTTCAGTTTCAACAGCCTCTGCATCAGCCCCTTCTTCAACGGCTTCACAGAAACCGTCTTCGTTTTCAACACAGGCTTCTGCTTCTTCAGTTGCTTCAGCGCCTTCTGCTTCAGCCCCTTCGCCCTCTGCCGGAATACCCGCAGCGGTCGGTGCTGTCGGCAGCACAATGTCCACGCCCGGTCCTGAACCGGAACTGCCCTGCACCAGTGCCAGCAGTCGGCCCAGTGCTTCCTCGGCACCATTACTGAACTCAGTAACCACCGCAGTACGGCTTCGTGCCACTTCACCCAGAGCAGACTGCTCGAACACCTCTTTTGAGAAGTTACTGATCAGTTCTTCCAGAGAACCACGGATCAAATCCAGTCCGCCCTGTGCCAGGGTCGTAATCGATGTCGCTTCTTCATTCGCTGCATCAGCCGAGAATACGAAACGACCGTATTCGCCCACGAAGACATCTTCAGTGAAACTTGCATAGAAGAAATCGCTGCCGAAATGCCCCTGCAGACGGTCCAGTCCGCTGCCACCGATCAGAACATCATCCCCACCGGTAAACAGGTCGACAGAGTTAAACACTATAGACTCTGAGGTCCGCTCAACCAGGCTGCCGTCACCGCCGATAAGATCATTACCTGCGGCACCGTCGATCCGGTCATTGCCGAAGCCACCCAGGAGGATATCCCGGTCGGAACCACCGGTCAGGGTATCGTTACCGCCAATTGAGGTATTGCCGGTCCGGGCAGTCAGGTAGCGGCCGGCAGTATCACTGCTGATACGGCCGTCATCACCGATTACCACGGTTTCGCCGGAATCATTGGTCACAGTGTCATTGCCGACACCGGCAATCAGCTGATCTTCACCACTGCCCAGGCTGACTGTGTCATTACCGCCAGTAGCATTGGTGGTATCCGTACTGAAGACTTCACTGCGAATACCGTTCAGCAGGTTAACCTGACCGTTGTCACCGATAACCGTATCGTCCCCGGCACCGGTGGTCAGCGTGTCGCCGGCATAACCGCCCAGTACGATATCGTTACCGGCACCGGAATCGATGGTATCCGCATCACCCAGAGACGGATCAGTAGTAAACGCCGCAGTCAGAACACCGCTGGCTGAATAGCTCAGCGTACCGTTGTCGCCAATAATGTTGTCATTGCCGTTACCGGTCGTCACCGTATCTTTACCCACACCGGCAATCACCTGATTGTGACCGCCCGTCAGGGTAATGGTGTCATCACCGCCGGTTGCGTTGGTGGTATCCGTACTGTCGATGCTGGTGACAATGCCATTGGTCCGCTCAATCCGGCCGTTATCACCGATAACCCGGTCATTGCCCGTACCGGCAGTCACTTCATCATTACCGAAACCGGCCAGGATCAGGTTATCGCCATTGCCCGCATCGATAATGTCCCGTGCACCCAGATCATGCTCGGATGTTTCAGCAGACTCCAGAATACCTGTACTGGTATAGCGCAGTGTTCCGTTATCGCCGATAACATTGTCATTACCGTTGCCCGTGGTCACGGTATCCGTACCTACCCCGGCAACGACCTGGTTATTACCACCGGTCAGGGTGATGGTGTCATCACCGCCGGTTGCATTAGTGGTATCCGTACTGTCGATGCTGGTAAGAATGCCATTGGTCAGCTCGACCCGGCCGTTATCGCCGATAACCCAGTCATTACCTGTACCGGCAGTCACTTCATCATTACCGAAACCGGCCAGGATCAGGTTATCGCCGTTACCACCATCAATGATATCCCGCGCACCCAGATCATGTTCCCGGGTCTCAGCAGACTCCAGAATACCGGCTCCGGTATAGGTCAGGATGCCGTTATCACCGATGATGTCATCATTATCACCGGCACCTTTAAGGGTGTCGGTTCCCAGACCGCCGAGAATGCTGTCGTAGCCTTCACCGCCATCAATGGTGTCATCACCGGTAGCATGGGCAGTACCGGTAACAGTGGTAATGACCTGAGCATTATTGCGCAGATCCACATCACCGAAGTCGCCAAGAATAATGTCGTTTCCGGCATTACCCTGTACCTGATCATCACCGGCACCGGCCAAAATGATGTCGCCGCCTTCGTTACCTTCGATCTCATCCCGCTTACCGGTATTGGTATTCAGGCTGGTAACCAGTACGGCATTATTTCCGGACAGGGTCACCTTACCCAGATCACCGATCAGGATGTCGTTATCAGCCACACTCAACGCCGTGTTGCCCACACCGTTGCCACCGTAAAGCTTATCGCTGTCGGCACCGCCGATAACGATGTCATTACCGCCGTTACCGTAAAGGGTATCGGTGCCGCCAACAGCCGCATCCAGAGTCACAATGCTGTCCAGCGTGCTGATATCGGTATCGCCGTCGGTGTAATCCAGCTTACCGCTGTCACCCAGCAGGATGTCATTATCCGCGCCGCCGTCGATCCGGTCCGCGCCAAAGCCACCGATGATAATGTCATTACCGGCATTACCCCGCAGGATGTCATCGCCACCGTTGTCACGGTTAGTATTGGCAATGCTGACAACCGCGCCGGTGGTCAGAATACGGTTGGTACCGCTTACCTGAGTAATCTCACCTTTATCACCGAAGATAATGTCTTTGCCTTCGCCGCCATCAACGGTGTCTTTAGCCGCTGTCAGGGTGTCTGCTGTCTCCAGGTTATCCGTGCTGCTGATTGCTGTATTCACAACACTCAGCACCTGTGTGGACAGGTTCAGGCGGGTCGTGATGTCCAGATTAAACCCGGCATCACCATAAATGTGATCATCGCCGCCCAGGCCTTTAATAATGTCTTCACCGGAACCACCGGCGATGTGATCACCGTGCTCACTGCCGGTCAGAGTATCGTTCCCCTGACCGCCGTAAATCACTACTGAACCGCCAGCACCGCTGGCATCGATAATGTCGTTGCCCGGGGTGGTAAATTCACGGCCTTTATCGGTCTTCTCCAGCGAGGTCGCATTGTAGGACGAACCGTCCTGCACGGAATCACCCAGCAGTACCAGCGCGCCATCTGCGTCACTGCCGGTCACGGTAATGGTGTCATTTCCACCACCGCCGTGAACCACGGTAATCGCACCTTTAGCGGTACCGGTTACCGTAAAGGTATCGTTACCGCTGCCCAGCAGGGTATCAATCACTTCAACGTCACGGTATTCGATGCCCTTACCGGCAGTCATCCCCAGACCGGTGATGCTGTTCGCTGACAGGGCACCGGTATCATTTTCGATACTGCCGTCATTGAAGATATTCAGGGTATCGGTTTGCTGGGTTTCATCCAGGCTGATATTGACGATTGGCAGCTCACCATCGGTTTCTGTCGGCAGCATAACTGCCTTCGCCAGATCGCGGGACTTACCGTCAGGCACGCCCCCTTCAATGATCAGCTTGCCGCGGATATCCGTCAGGGTATGAGGCTGCAACGGCGGGTTCTGTACCGGCTGGCTGTTGGTATCCGGTACATAATCCGGGTTCACCGCCACCGCAATGGTAATTGGCTGGTTCCAGTCACCGTCGGTAATGCCAAAGGTCACGGTATTATCCGCCGCATTGAAACGCGGGTCAGTACTGCTGAACAGGGTTTGTCCGTCATTCAGCAGGCTCACTGTTACCGGCGCAGTAGGCTGTTTACTCAGCACCAGAGTGTAATCATCACCGGCAGTATCGCTCACCAGTGTAGAACCACCACTCTGGGTCACCACGACTGCACCGCTGTCGTTATCCACCACATCAATGCTGATATCTGCAGCCGCCACAGACTTGTATGCAGAGCCCGCCAGGCTGCTGTCAGAGGTCAGGGTAATACCTGCCCGGTAAAGGTTTTCCACCGCGCTGTCATCGGTCGCCAGCACTGTAAAGCTCTGCAGCTTATCCCAGTTGCTGTGATCGAATGTCAGGGTTGCATCGCTGAGGGTCAACTGGCTGCTCAGTCCCACCGGAATCACTTCGTTCAGTGACACGGTAACGGTTTCACCGACCGTCGGCCGGGTTGCCAGACGCACATTAAAGGTTTCCGCAACACCGCCTTCCAGCACCTGCGGATTAACGCCGCTAGTCACGATAATGTCTGCCTGATCGTTATCGTTTACGGTAACTTCAACGTTGTTGATATCCAGACCGTCGAAGTCCGGGTTGTCACTGCGCACGCTGTGGCTGATCACATAGTCACGCTGACCTTCAGCACCGCTGTCGTCCACCGCTTTCACATAGATTGTCTGGGTATCATCCCAGTTGCTGGCTGAATCATAGGTCAGTACCAGCGACTCGTAGAAGTTAATGCCGTCAGTTGAGATCAGCACACTGTCTGCAGCATTCGCCGTGCTGTCTTTGTCACTGGACGATGCCCGTGCCGCTGATACAGTCACATAGGCAACCGTTGCCACGCTTGGCTGCGGCACACTCAGAGACACTTCATAGCTGTCAGTCAGGCCGTCTTCATCCACCAGCATCTGACCGTCAACGGTATCCACAGCAACGGCACCGTTGGACTTGTTAGCCACGTTCAGTGCCACACCGTCCACGAAAATGCCGTTATACGCCGCATCTTCACTCAGGGCGCTGTGGTTAATGAAGCTGCTGCGACCTTCAACCGAGTAAGACACAATTGGCTTGGTCACATCACCGGCAACATTGAAGGTGTCTGATCCCAGACCACCGATCACCGTGGTTTCAACGTCCGGGCTGGTGCTCAGGATATAGAAGGTATCGTTGCCTTCCAGACCGTCCACTTCAGCCTTCTCAACCCCTTCAAAACCGACATTCAGACCGGCACCGAAGATGCCGTTCTCAGTGATCATGAAGTTATCATCCGCTTCGGTACCCAGTACTACAACGGAGTCTGTACCGGCACCACCGTCGATTTTCAGCGGTGAGTTGATGCTGTACTGAATGTCATCCGCACCGGCACCGCCATACAGTTCAACATCACCTCCACCGGCGGTCAGGCTGCTGCCTTTCTTCAGGAAGGCCCGGACAATGAAGCTGTCATCGCCGTCTTCACCGTACAGTTTGGTAATGGCCTTGTTGGAGTACACCTTGATCTGGTCTTTACCGTCACCGCCGTACACCACCATTGGCAGGCTGTTACCCTTACTCAGGAAGCCCAGTGTGGTTTCAGTGGTTTCAATGTCATCACCCAGCGCCACGGTGCCCAGAGACGACTTACGGTCTTCACCGAACAGCTGACCGATCTGGAAGTTATCGTTACCGGCACCGCCATCCAGCGTCGTAATACTGCTGTTGTCATCGCTGAAGAAGCTGTCGTTACCGGCATGACCACTTAGGGTCAGACGGGCATTGATGTTACGGTCATAGTTAACCCGTTCCACCGCATTCACGTAACCGCCGGCACCGTCGGTATGCATCGCAGCAACAAAGTTTGCCCGCAGCAGGAAGGTATCATCCTGCGCAGTACCGTTAATGGTCAGGGTATCAGCACCGTCAGCAGGTGCACCGCTGTCGGTGACATCAATCACGTAGTCCGCGTCATTACCGGTACGGTTGATGATGTAAGTATCAGTTCCGCCTTCACCGTCCAGTACCAGCTGATCAGCACGGCTGTGCAGGGTATTCACGGTCAGGGTATCGTTGCCGGTACCGCCCTTCACGGTGACATCACCGTCAATTTGCTGAACGTCAATCAGTACTTCATCGTTACCCGCGGCCGTATCAATCGTAATGGTCTGGGCCTGCAGGGTACCGTTCAGGGTCACCTTATCGCCGTCACCGTTACCGGTAATGCTGATATTCTGAACCGCCTTCACTGTACCCTGGATCAGAACATCGGCACCCGCCGCATCCTGATTGCCGGTAGAACCGTTATCCACCTGAATGCTGACGTTTGTGGCAGCATCCAGCACGGCACCGCTTTGCAGCGTAAAGCCGTCGCCGGAATCGATGTTAATCGCACCGCCGTTCGAGGTCAGGGTAATGCCGCTGTTGATAACAATGTTGTCATCCGCAGAGTTATCCGCAGAAATCAGATCGATATCACCTGCAGCCGTAATATCCTGGCTGATCACCATCGGGCTCTGGGTTGTCAGGGTCACGCTGCCACCGGCAGTAAAGCCGCTGGTCACACCGCTGACAACACCGCCCACATCCAGCTCACCGGTATTCACAATGTAAGTGCTGCCGGTGGTGGACTGACCCTGAATGTTACCCACCCGGGTAGTCAGAGCATTGGTTGAGGTACCGATATCCTTCGCGGCAAACAGGTAGGTCTTACCGGAAACAACGTTATCATCACCGCTGTTATCGTTCAGAATCCGTCCGGTAGGCGAAGCGATAAAGGCAATGGCTGCCGCACCGGTGGCAACCTGTTTCAGGAACAGGTCGCCCTGGGCTTCAACAATGTGGCTGTTGTTACGGCTGCTGACGGTGAGGTTATCCCCTGCCTGGGAACCAGTATCGATCTCCAGGTCATCCGCAATGGCGCCCACGGTATCAAAACGGGAAATCAGGGTCAGGCTGGCACCCACCACGTCCGCCACTTCCGCAGCGATATCATCCACCGCATCGATAATGGCCAGATGCGCCTGCAGGGTGACATCTCCCTGGGTGGATTCAACATGGTCAACATCCATATTGCCGATGGATTCATTCAGGCCGATATCGTTCCGGGCAGTCGCCGTCAGCAGACCGCCGGTCAGATCGATATCCAGCAGATCACCGGCTTCACCGATACTGCCAGCCAGTGCCGTCAGCACAATGTTCTGCGCCCGGATATTTTCGTAGTCGTGATTCAGGCCATCGACAATGGAACCGCTGACCGCATTCAGATCAACCGTACCGCCACTGGAGTAAATGGTGGCGACGTTCAGATCAGAATTGACCTCGGTAATGTAGATATCCCCACGGGCCCGGGCAGTCAGGGTAGCTGAAGCGCCCAGATCAATGGTCATCCGGTCACTGCTGCTACCGATTGCGCCGGTACCTGCTTCCAGTATCAGGCTGGAAGTGGCGCTGACTGCAGGGCTGCTCGCCGCAGAGGCGTCCACCAGTGATTCTTTACTCTTAACCCGGACATTATCACCGGAGATATTCTTCAGATTCAGGGTCTTCTCTGAGCCCAGATACAGGTCACCACCGGCACGCATATCCAGTGCCTGAGTGGTCAGCACATCAATATCTTCACGCTGATCAATCACTACCCGGGTCAGAGTAGCTGTACGGTAATGGCTGCTATTCAGTGCCACCGCAGAGGAACCGTCCGGCAGCTTCTCCACTTCATCCAGATCAACCACCTGACCGGCCACCCGCTGTACCTGATACAGCTTACCGCCGGCCTCTACAAAACCGTCCTGAGTGACGCCCAGCGCCGCCCAGTTCTGACCATTGGTGTTAATAAGGGTTGCCAGATCCGGGCTGCTGCTGATAGCTGCAACATCCAGCGTCACTGCATTTTCCGGCGTCATAGCCGTGCTGGTAAATATCAGTGTGGTTGCGCTGACAGAGGCGATTTCATAGAAGCTGCCTTCATCGTTGGCATTGGCGCTGGCCCCGGCAATGCGGATCTGCATGCCGGCAACAAAACCGTCATCCACCCAGCTGCCGCTGCTGCGAACCAGAGCGTCACCGCCCGACTGATCAACAACATTCACCGTTACCGTGCTGCGTTCGTTCAGCAGGAAGTACACATCGTTCCGTTCTGCGGCTGCCAGATTCACCCGCTCTTCAGCGGTATAGCTGCCATCCAGTTCGATTTCCACGCTGCCATTTGCCGAACCGATATCCTGCGCCGTAGTGACGGTAATCGTACCGGAGGCATCTATGTTGGCATCTTCAATGCTGGCCTGAGTGTTGGTCACAGGCTTCAGCAGGCTGCCACTGATCAGGTTCAGCAGTTCGCTTTCAGTCCAGGTGTGTACGCTGGCGGTCAGATCAGTTCTTTCCTGATCCGTCAGGGTATAGGTGTAATCATCCTGGAAAGTACCGGCACCGTATTGCTGGTGCAATGCATGGTACTCCGCAGTACGTTTGTTATTCAGGGTCTGAATTGCATTATCTACGAAGGTCGTCAGGGCAGTGCCCGTCAGGCCATCTTCAGTGCCCTGTGTTTCATAAACAGTGCGGTAGTAAGCTTCTTCATTCGCAGACAACTCAGGCGTCTGGCTGGCATCATAATCGCCCTGGAACTCGCCGTTACGGATCGCCCAGTATTGGCTATATTCACGCTCACGGGCATTGGTATAGCTGTCCAGCACATCATCCAGCTTATCCTGAGCTGCGGTGCTGCCGGTGATCAGACCCATGTCCTGCCACAGGCCGGTGCTCAGTTCCGCATAAGTACGCTCATCACGGACGGCACTGCTGTTGGCATCAATCAGCGAACCGTGAGCAACGGTTACCGTCACGTCACCGGCGCTGGTGTTAATTTCTTTAAGGCGCAGATTACCGTCGGACTCACTGACAAAGACATCATTCACCGCGCTGATCGCCACGTAATCTTTGTTATCCACACCGCTGTCGACAGCCAGCGCCTGAGAGGCACTGCCCACATGGGCTTCAGAGCTGATATTAATAATACCGCCACGGACCACACCACTGGTGCCGGACGCCGCTTCAATACCGCCCACCGCGGACAGGAAGACCTTACCGCCGGTATCCTGTCCCAGATCACGGGCAGAAGCTGAAGTGATATCTTTCACCACCAGCGGACCATCCGTTTCGGTCAGGTTGATCAGGCCACCCTGGGTACGGGCTTCAATGCTGGCACCGCTGACATTGCTCAGGTTTGTGCGCAGAGCCGTTGAGGCCGCATCATAGCTGCCATCCGCATTGATGGCCGGTGCATAACCGATCTGGCCGGCATTCAGGTAGATGTTCTTACCGCCCACCTTGCTGAAGCTTGTGCCATAAATCGCCGCATTGGTCACAATCCGGGTGGTACCGTTGGTGTTACTGATATTGCCCTGAACAATGACATCGCCGCCATTATTGGAGGTCACATTCACCGCCCCGGCATCCTTACCGGTAAACTTAATGTCGATACCGTAATCAGCTTTCACCGAGTGGATCGACACATCACGCACTTTGGACTCTTCCACAAACTGTGCGTAGTAGGTTTTCTTGCCGTACCAGGTACTGGTGGTCCACTTCTTAACCAGCGATTTTTCGCTGTTCAGCACAGTGTGTTCAGTATCGTAAATGTACGCATCAGAAGCAGATGCCGGTACATATTCAAAATACGCACCTTCACCCCGCAGGGCCGGTGTACCGATCTTCTCCGCCGGGCCGTCAAAGTTAACGGTGTCCGGGTCACTGGCAAAGGCATCAATGCCTAACCAGGCAGACGTACCCTTGGTGGTATAACGGCGTTCAAAGCTCTCCTGACCCATGGCCCAGGAATAACGCCAGCCCGCTTTAGGGTCATAGGTCATATTATTACTGCCGGCAGTGGTGCTGCTGTCGGTAATAATACGCACACCATTTTCGTCTTTCTTATAAATGGTTTCCTGCGGATTCGCGCTGGTGCCCTTCGCTTTATCACGAATGATCAGGGTACCTTCACCGCGCTGGGACGCATCCAGCCCCAGGATTTTCACATCCAGGCTGGTGTTGTTCACCACATTGATCTCACCATAGCCGCCTAACAATTCGATCTGGGAATTGTTATTGGTGTTCAGAATATGGCCTTCCAGCTTGATGTAGCCACCGGTAACACGCATATCACCGACCACAATCTGGTCATTGGCTACGTCGTAGAAAACAGAGAAGTCTTCGTTACCGGTATCCAGACGCACCAGCCCGGACGCGCCAGAGGCACGCAGGCCGGCAATGGTGTTTTCCATCGCCGCATCAATGGTCAGGGTGAAGGTTTCTTTACCGCTCTGGATCTTACCGTTGATGTTGATGTACTCAGCATCAATGGAAATATTATCGGCATAGATACTCGGCCCGGTTACCGTACGGTTCACCTGATTGTTAACAACCGTCGAGCTGGCTTCACCCAGACCGTTATTACCAATGGCCGCATTCCACTTGGCGTATTCAGCGCCGTCGGCAGAGTACGTTGACCCCGGCGGCAGGCTGACCACCAGTGTTCCCTTAGTGGCAATGGTCTGATCCTTAACATCAATGTTGGCCTGAATGTTGATATTACCCTGCCCCAGCACATCCGTGCCGCCAACAGGGGTCGTACCACTCAGGCTCTTAATGGTCAGGTCACCGGAGCGGTTGGTGATATCACCGTTTACCGTAATCGACGGCCAGGTCAGTGTCGGCGCGCTGCCCGGGAAGCGAATCGCGGCTTCAGCCTGTGCCAGTGCCAAATCCACATCATTAACAATCGTAATACTCGGATCAGCACCGGAAGCGGTTCCCTGACGTTCACCGTTCAGGTAAGTGCCGCCGTTTTCCTGTGGAATGGTAATCTTATTCACCACCAGCGAAGCGGTGGTGTGGTTAGTAATATTAACCGAAGCATCACCCGGCGCGGTTACCGTACCCTGGTTGGTAAAGGTGTCGGAACGGACGTCTACCCGGCCCGCTTCCGCATAAATATCATTTACGGTAATTACCGGCGTGAACACCTGATTCTGAACAAACACACCCGGGCGCACTTCTTCCAGCAGGCCTTCAGCTTTCAGCAGCTGCTGTAAGCGGCTGATTTCAGATTTGTAGAAAGCCTCGATATCGCTGTCAGTGGCTTTACCGTCATTGAAGATATTTAACTGGTCTTCAGCGTTCTGCAGATCATCAAACAGGCTGGAGTTCAGAGCAGAAACCGTTGTGCTGAAGGTCACACCGTCAGTCGCGGTATAGCTGTCCACCGCACCGGCGTTAGTCAGGCTGTCAAAGACGATGGACTGATTACGGCGAATACCGGTTTCCAGGGTACCTTTATTCAGAACAGTACCGGTTGCACCGCTGGTGACATCGCCGCCCAGATCCGCCGTACCGCCCAGCGCAGACGCCCAGTTAACTGTCTTAGTCTGAGCATCCATGTCCGCAAAGCCGAAACGTTCCGCATGCAGGTTCATCTGCCGGGCGGTTTTAACATGGGCACCGGTTTCTACAGTAATGGTATTGGTCTGCTTCAGGTTCGCCTTGGCCGTCGCCGCTTCAATTGGAATGGCACTGGCCGCAAAGCTGTCCAGTAAGGCATGAACCTTGTAATCATCCCGGTTAAAGTTGGTATCAGTACCGGCAGAAATATTCATATTGCCGATGGCTGTGAGTGTGGCATTCTGATCGATCAGCACCACATTTTCCGGGGTGATATCCACATCCGTAGTACCCACGGCAACCGTCACCAGACCGCCGGAATCGGTCTGTACTTCACCGACAATATTACCGGTTCCCCGGGCAGCCAGCTGGATATCACCGGAACTGGTCAGCGTGGCAGCATTACCGATACGTACCTTGGCCAGGTTCTCGGAATCCTTAATTTTCACGGTGGCAACCGTCACACCCAGTGCACCGGCTGCATTCAGGCCAACCTTGTCATGAATCTGCAGATCATTCAGTGCATTCAGGGCAATGCCGTCGGTCGCTGTTGCACTGTCGGCGGTCAGGGTGGCGTTATTGGCAACATCCACCTGGGTATTGAAATCAATCGTGGTGATACTGGTCGCACCGGCACCGCCAGCCAGACCGGCACCCACCGCCCGGATATTACCGCCGTCCGGCTTCTGTTCTTTCTTCGCCCGGTTAATGGCATCGGCGTTAATATCTTTGGCGCGGATAACCACATCATCAGCGGAAGACTGGTTATCCCCAAGGGCCACCAGTACGTCTGACGTAATATTGTGTTTAACTTCACCACCGGCACCGGATAAAAAACCACCTGCGGCAGCAATTAACTGGGAATCAAACTTAGCAATATGCTCGGCTTTGGCATCGAAAACACCGCTGCCTCCCAGCACACCCAGGGTAATATCACTTTCATCCGTGACGGTTACCTTAGTTGACCCCTTACTGGTTGTGTTTGCCGCCGCACCGGCGCCGGCCAGAACACCACCACTGCCGGCAACCGCTTTGGCATAATTATCATCATTACCAAGCGCTGCCAGTGTCAGGTTATGGCCATTAAAGGTTACCTTGGCGAAATCCACCGTGGTATTGATATAAGTTTCCAGATCCGCCAGCACCACACCGGCAGCAATCAGACCCAATGAAGTCCCGTAGGCTTCGGTACGCTGCTTGGAATTCGACTGAGCTTTAACCGTTGCATTACCGGTAACCGTCAGTGA
The DNA here is from genome assembly GCF_017051665.1 of Aliamphritea spongicola. Taxonomy (NCBI): domain Bacteria; kingdom Pseudomonadati; phylum Pseudomonadota; class Gammaproteobacteria; order Oceanospirillales; family Oceanospirillaceae; genus Aliamphritea; species Aliamphritea spongicola. The sequence continues at coordinate 87,478 of NZ_JAFIDL010000003.1, read as the reverse complement.
AGAGTTCCGCACTTCAGCATTGATATTGCCGTTAACCTTACTGTCCACATCCACACCGGCGCCAGCCAGGCCAACCCCCAGTGCAACCGCCGTGGCAACACCGGTAGTGGTGACATCATCATTGGCATCCGCCTCAACCGTCAGGGCACCGTTGCTGGTGATGGTTGAGTTACGGATATCGCTGTCCATGTTGATATCGACCAGGTTGCTGATCTTGGACACCGCAATCGACGCGGTAAAACCGATCGGCGCAAAGCTGGCAGACAGAGAAGCCGCACCGGCCGTCGCCTTGATAACCGACTTGCTGTAAGCCTTAACCGCAATGCCCGCTGCAGTTATCTGAGTACTGTTCGCAATGTAGCTGTCGACATCGCCGTAAACTTTGTTGTTCACGCTGACACCTGAACCGGACAGGCTCAGACCACCGGCACCGGCCGCAATGGCCATGCTGCCCGCACCAACGCCGGCAGTGATGTTCATGGTGGATCTGGCATCAGTCGTCAGTGTGCCGGAAGAATAAATCTCACTGTTATCCACATAGCTACGGACAATCAGCCGGTCACCACTGGTACCGATGTTGTTATAGGCAAATGCGGCCCCCACAGAGATACCCACACCGCCACCGGCACCGCCGCCTACTGCGGCAGATACTGCTGCGACAGTCGCCTCTGCCGAAGACGTGTTGCTAGCCTTAACATCCACCTGGCCAACTGTGCTGGCACTGGTACCCAGGGTACTGCTGTTAATATACGCCGCGGCTGTTCCGGTAATTTCGTTATTGGCCTCAGCACCGGCACCGCTCAGGCTGATGCCACCACCGGCACCGCCGGCTGCTGCGACAGATGCCGCAACAGAAACCGCTTTTACCGTATTATCTGTCGCCGCATTCAGGCTCACAGCACCACTGCTGATCTGACTAACCTGATTAATATAAGCGCGGGTATCGTTATCCACCGTGTTCCGCGCCAGCGAAACACCGACACTGCCGGAAATACCACCACCGGCACCAAAGCCCGCAGCCAGGGATGCAGCACCGGCATCTGCAGTAATCTTGGACGTATTCGAACTGCTCAGGGTAATGCTGGCGGCGCTGACTGCTTTCGAGCTGTCACCGCTGTTATCCAGATAGGTATCAACATCACCGTAGATCTTATTGGTCGCATTCACCCCGGAACCCGACAGGGAAATACCGCCACCGGCACCGCCGGTACCGGCCATCGCACCGGCACCCACACCGGTATCAATGGTCATGTTATTGGTGGCAGTCAGCTTCAGGTCACCGGTAGTGGTGACACCGCTGTCTTTCACAAAGGCCCGGGTTGCCGTCCGGTTGGAGCTGCTGCCAATGGTGTTACTGGCAAATGCCGCACCCAGCGCGATACCGATACCGCCACCGGCACCGCCGGCAACTGAAAGGGAGGCTGAAGCTACGGTTGAATCAATGGTCGACGTATTCGATGCGCCAGCCTCAACCTTCGCCGCTGAATTAATCTGGCTGGATTCAATATACGCATCCGTATTGCCATAAATCTCATTAGTGGCTTTCGCACCGGCACCGCTGATGCTGAATCCGCCACCGGCACCGCCGGCAATGGAAGACGTCGCCGCAAAGGCCGTTGCTTTAATCGTATTATTGGACGTCGCCGTCAGGGTCAGATTGCCATTGCTGTTGTAGGAAGACAGGCCTTTCAGATAGGCGCTGGTATCCACATCAACGGTATTAGCCGCCAGGGAAACGCCCACACTGATGGATACACCGCCACCGGCACCGCCGGCCAGCGCCAGGGATACTGATCCGGCAGTCGCTGTAATCTTGGATGTATTATTGCTGGTAACGCTCAGGCTACCCACTGACAGTACTTTGGCAGAGGCACCGGAATTATCCACATAGCTGCGGATGTCACCGTATACCTTGTTAGTTGTGCTCACTCCGGAACCGGCACCGGCACCGCCGCCACCTGCACCGCCGGCAACCCCCAGGCTGCCTGCGCCAACGCCTGCTTCAATGGTCATGTTGCCGGTTGCATTCAGGCTCGCGACACCGCTGGCGGTGATGGCCGTATTTTTCAGATATGCCTGTACTTTCAGACGGTTTGAAGATGTACCCAGATTATTCTGGGCAACCGCCGCACCGATGGCACCGCTGATGCCACCACCCGCACCGCCGGAGCCACCAATGGCTACACCGGTAATGGTCGCTTTAATCTTCGACGTATTCTCAGCATCCAGCGCCACATCGCCGGCCGATACCACGGTGCTGCCATCCATATAGGCTGCAGTTTCACCGCTGATGGTGTTATTCGCATCAGCACCTGCACCGGCAAGACTCAGGCCGCCGCCGGCACCACCGGATACCGCCAGTGTTGCTGCAACGGATATCGCTTCAATGGTGTTATTGGCAGTAGCATCCAGGGCAATTTTGCCTGTGCCAGTCCCCACATTATCCGCATTACGGATGTAGGCCCGGGTATTGTTATCCAGTTCATTCTTCGCCAGCGCCACCCCGATGGTCACTGATACGCCGCCACCGGCACCGAAGCTGGCACCGATAGATGCAGAACCGGCGTTGCTGGTGATGCTGGAGGTATTCGTCGCCGTCAGCGTCAGGCTGGCAGCCCGGACGGATTTATTCACATTGCCGGTGTTATCGATGAAGCTGTCCACATCGGTGAACATTTTATTCACGGCCTGTACGCCGGAACCGGCAAGACTTGCGCCACCACCGGCACCGCCGCTGAGCGCCATTCCCCCGGCGCCTACGCCGGCGGTAATGGTCATATTGCCATTAGCCATCAGGCTCACCGCACCGCTTGCGTTCACCGTGCTGTTACTGATGTAGGCCTGAACCCGTGCCCGGTCACCTGAAGTACCCACTTTATTGGTCGTGGTCGCAGCACCAATGGACAAACCGATACCGCCGGATGAACCACCCGCGCCGGATACCGTAACGGCAGCCGTGGTCGCGGTGATTTTAGACGTATTCGCAGCATCCGCGCTGATCACACCGGCGGTAATAACATTTGTCCCGCTCAGGTAGGCAACCGTATCCCCGGTGATTTCGTTGGTCGCATCAGCGCCCGCCCCGGTGAGGCTGATACCGCCACCGGAATTCAGCGAGACACCGACAGAGGCAGCAACAGAAGTCGCCTTAATCGTATTGTTACCGGTGGCATTCAGATCCAGCGTGCCGGTACCCAGCTCAGGAGCCGCGTTATTCACATAGGCAGCGGTATCGGAATCGATGGTGTTTTTCGCCAGGGCAACCGATAAGGTCGCCGCAACAGAGCCGGTGGTACCGAAGCCGATTGCCAGAGACGCCGAACCGGCTTCAGCGGTAATCTTGGATGTATTAGTAGCCGTCAGCGTCAGCGAAGCCGCTTTGAACGTCAGCGTCGGATCGTTTGTGTTATCCACAAAACTGTTCACACTGGCGTAAATGTCATTGGTGGTATTCACACCGGATCCGGAGCCGGCAAAACCGCCACTGCTGCTGCCACCGGCAATCGCCATGCTGCCGGCACCCACACCGGCTTCTACGGTCAGGTTACCGGTCGCCTGAACAGTGACTGCACCGCTGGTATCCACCAGGGTGTTCTTCAGTGCAGCATTGACCGTCAGGCGATTCGATGCACTGCCGCCAATTTTGTTATCTGCCAGTGCGGCACCGATGGAAATACCCAGCCCGCCACTGCTGCCAATGCCCACAGACGTAGCCACGGCCGCGACTGTTGATTTCACGGTTGAGGTATTCGTCGCAGTGACACCCAGTGCACCGGAGCTGCGCACCTGCGCATTATTCATCAGTGCTTCTGTGCTGCCCTTAACGGTGTTACTGGCATGGGCACCGGCACCGCTCAACGCAACACCGGCAGATCCGCTGCTGAAGCCCAGCGCCAGAGACGCCGCCACAGAGGTTGCTGTAATCGTTGCCTGAGAATCCGCCAGCAGGGTAACGTTGCCAATGGAACGGGTTGCCGATCCCAACGCAGCGCTGTCCACCAGCGCCTGTGTATTCGTGGTGATATCATTTTCCGCCAGCGATACACCGATGCTCAGGGTGCCACCGGTCGAGGTCGCAGAATAACTGCCGGAAATCGCTGCGCCCACCACGGTTGAAGTAATGGTGGAGCGGTCTTTAGCCTGTACATTCAGGGAATCCGCCAGAATGGATTTACCTGTCACGTTCGCCGTAATACCGGACGTAATATCAACTGTCACAGTATTCTTGGTGCTGGCCCCGACACCGGTCAGCGCACCGGCCGTACCGGCCTCGGACTTGGCAATACCAACCGCAGCCGCAACCACTGCGGACGTGATATTCTGAGTGCTTTGCGCCCTTGTATCCACCGCGCCGCTGATGTCTACATCAGAGTTATTAATCAGTGCACGAACGGCATTTGCGTTACCGCTATCACCGCCAACCTTATTTTCTGCCAGCGCTACCCCGATGCCACCGGAAATTCCGGTGCCGGTGGTTGAACCTGCATAGGCCACGCTCGGCGCAACTACCGTGGCAGTAATGTTGCCGCTGGCGGTTGCATTCAGGTAAGTACCGGTAGCTGCAGAGGATTTCGCATTGGCAGTGCTGGTCTGGTTAACAGTGGAGCCGTCAATCAGCGCTTCCGTATCGCCATACACTTCGTTGGTAATATCAGCACCGGCACCGCTCAGGCTCACGGTGGTTGTTGAACCACTTTGTAAACCAACTGAAGCCGCAACCACCACACCAACAATATCGGTGTTATTGCTGGCATTCACATCCAGACGGGCTTCCGCCAGATCATGGGTCGGCAGCGTAATGGTACTGTTATTGGCGATCTTGGCCCGGGTATTCATCCGCACCAGATTCTTGCCGATTGCCGCACCAACGGCCACGCCAACCTTGGTATCAAAGTCAGGAGTTGTCTCTTTGCTGATCCCCGCGCCCAGTGCGACGGAAATAATGTCGGCATCACCGGTCGCCTGATGGCGGATCTTACCGGTCTGTGAGGTCAGGCTGGTATTACTGATCAGGGCGTTAATGTTGCTGTTGATGTTATTTTCAGCATAGGTCACACCCACCGCGCCATTGCCCGCATAAGCAACACCCAGTGCGACCGCATAAATTTCTGACTCATCGGTGGCATCAATCTTAACCGCCAGCCCGTCACCGTCTTTACCGGATACGATCAGGCTGTTGATGTCATTCAGATAGGCATCTACATTCGCGGTAACATTGTTAATGGAAACGTTACCGGCCAGGGCAATACTGCTGCTGGCACCGACAGAGGTTTCCGCCAGACTGGACAGGGCCGCCGAAATAGACGTGGTGATTACCGTGCTCTTGTTCTTCGCATCAACTACCAGCTCCTGCAACGTAAAAGTAGTGACATCAGATGCGCCGGCACTGACGTTAAAGGTTGCGTCATTGCGCAGGCCAATACCGGCTGCGGCCAGTGAAAACTTCTGCGCAGAGGACTGGGCAAACGCAATCGGGAACGCGTAAACGCCGCTGTTTTCATGGGCCCGCAGGGTCAGCTTATCCGCATCAAACTGGCTGTAGCTCAGCAGGCCGGATTTAACCGTGCTGTTCACCTTATTGAAAATAAACGCACCGGATACACTGATACCGTAAGAACTGTTCTCTACCGGAGGCTCTTCACCACCGGACGGCGCAACTTTACCGGTCGCCCAGGAAGCACTCACAGCGGTACCGATAATGAAACCGTCACTGGCGGCTTCAACTCGGGCATCACCGTCAACCGTGATGCTGCCTGCCGGGGTAACACTGTCACCTTCAGTTCCCACCAGCGCCTTACTGACCTTGGTGATGTCATTCACCGCAGAGGATGCACCGACACCAATAGCACCGCCGGCAGCACTGGCACCGGCAGCCACAATCAGATCCGCACGGTTATCCGCAGTAACCGTTAAGCGTTCCACCGTACCCGGGCTCGCCAGCCGGGAACCGATGTCCGCCGTTACACCGGACTCGACCTGGGCAATGGAGGTTGTATCCATGGTGGTCTGCATATACAGACCGGAAATGCCCAGCGTGCCGTTACCGGAGCCGGAGGAATAACCTGAATTAATCGCAAAGGCATGGGTATCCGCATTCACCGACAGTTTGTCGGCATAAATCTTCGCGCCGTTTTCGATGATCGCTTTACTGCTGGTCGTCACCTTATTCAGGTATACACTGGCGCCGACACCGTTCAGGCTGTCTGCGGAACCGTTAAACTGGTAATACTGTTTCAGCAGTGGATAGGTCGATGAAGTAGCGGTCTTATTGCCCACCCAGTCAACGGACTTATTCACCGTATCCGCATTCAGGCTCAGGCTGCGGTCGCCCACCGTCAGCGGATTTGCCAGCAGGGTCGCTGCTTCAGCAAAGGCTTTGGCTTCGGTTGTGCTGTCGAAACTGTTTGCCAGCGCAGTTCGCTGGTTAATCTGCACATTACCTTTCACCCGGGCATCTGCGGTCTGGGTTGAATCCATCAGCGAGAAGTTCAGCGACAGGGAAACCTTGGCACCGGCTGCCGTGGATTTAATCGAGTTATCCAGCAGGTAGATGTCTGAATCGCCGCCCAGTAACTGGCTTGGCAAACTGGTGAACTGATCCCCCAGTAACTCCCAGTTATTGCCATCACTGAAGTCGGTGCTGTCCAGCCGCATGGTGGTGGTATCTGCCCCCAAATACTTATACACAGCACCGAACAGGCCGATCTCCGGCCGTTCAGCGGCCTGCGACTGCTGCCAGCTATAGTTGCTGTCATCAAAACGGATCAGGTCACCGGTTTTAAGAGTGTAATCGGTATTAATCTGATTCGAACTGATCAGCGCAGGCTTCACGTATTTAAAGGTGGTATCAGTACTGATCAGGCCGGTCAGGTTTTCTGCTTTGGCATCCACACTGATTTTACCCAGCGCGTCTATCTGGGTATTGCCCTGCATAACCGCCTGAGCATCGTTATTCAGGCTGGCAATAGCAACTGAAACTGCAGCCCCGAAAGGCACCTGCTGGAAGCCGGTACCATCTGTGCCGGTACCGGCTGCACCGGCAACACCTTTCAGCTGTGACGGCGTACTTGAAACCGACTCAACAGAGGTCAGTAAACGGCTGTCCGCGCTGGCGGTATGGGTAAGCGTGCCGCCAATCTGGAGGTCTGTCGCCGCACTGCTGCTGCCAATATAGGATTTAACCCGGTTCACATCATCGGCATACAGCACGGCAATACCGGCGGTAAACTTGGTCGGCGCCAGACGGTTTTTCGCTTTCAGAATAGTGTTAAGCACCGGCAGGGAGCCGACAGCAGTACCCGCGGCTTTTTGCCGGTACTGATCTTTATACTTATCCAGCACACCCAGGGTACGGTCTACCACTGCATGGGCCAGAGTGCCCCAGTCGCCATCGATCCGGCCCTGAGTCTGGGACGCATCCACGGTAACATTGCCCTGAATCAGCGCGTCGCCGGACAGGGTTGCAACAGTATCCGAGCGTTCAATATGTACCGCAACACTGGCCGCCAGCTTACCGTCTTCACGGGCATCACTTTCCGCGCCCACATAGCTGTAATCGAAGCTGCTGGCCTGAACATTCACGTTGCCGCCGGCAACAATGTTCGCATTACCGGAAACATTCGTGGTGGTTGTGGAGTCCAGCAGACCTACCGCCACACTGGCCGCAAAGCCGCCAATGCCGCCGCCAATACCGAACAGCGGTGCCGCAACCACCCGCAGATAGTTATCACTCTGGCTGCTGATATCCACATTGCCGGCTGCCAGAATAGTACCGTCCATCTGCACATCGGCGGTGGACTTCAGGCTGCCGATGGCCACAGACAGCGCGATAGAAATCGGTTCAGAGACCACCCGGGCGATTGAACGGGCCTTGATAGTAACGTTGTCCCCTTCAATCACGGCGCCGGACGCCACGGTGATCTTGGTATCTACCTCAGACTGTGAGTAACCGGAAAACAGGCTCTGCTGCTCAAGGTCATTTTTGATGTTGCCAAAGTCGACACTCAGATCCAACTGACCACCGCCGCTGGATACCGTAATATCCGGGTTAGATTCAGCACGGGCCTGAATATCAATGTCTTTACCCTGAATGGTCGCCGCATTAATGGTGACCGTCGCACTGACCTTGTCGTAGTTATAAAAACCCAGACCGGTAATTTCGTTGCGGGAATCCGACGCATACAGGGTGATATCACCACTGTTTGCCAGGCTGTTACCCTGGGCAGACACGGTTACCCCGTTGGCAACCACGATATGCCGGGAGTTCAGGGTAATATCCCCCGCAGTGCCGCTGGCGTCATCGGTTTTCAGGTCAGCATTGACGTTAATGGTGCCGCTGCCGGTGCGGAATTCAACTGACTGACCGGTAAGCAGAACGTTATTGCTGATGGTCAGATTACCGCTGGCCTCGCTGACCAGGGTGTAGTTATTGCCGGTCACATTTGCCCAGCTAAAGTCGCCGGTACTGAACACACCGGTGCCGCCGTAAAACACCAGATCATTGCCCGTGGCGGCATCCTGCACGGTTACATCAACCGCCTGGGTCCGGTTATTAATATCGATGCGCAGTTCGTTAGTGCCGGTACCGCCTTTCAGTGCCGCCGTGGTATTTGCAGCATCCAGCACCTGAGTCAGGCTGGCAGCGCTGCCATCCAGTGCAGTTGCACCGGTAGCCGCGGTTAACTCAGCGGCTTCAACACCGGTCAGGGTCACAGATGTATCGGTCTGACCAGTGCCTTTCCAGGTCAGGGAACTGTCCTGCAGTACAAGTTCGGTATAGCTGGCAGTGGTATCTGCGGCAACCGTGTCAGTGCCGGTACCGCCGCTAACGGAAATATCGCCAAGACCAATGCTGAAACGGTCTTTGCCTTTAGAACCGACATAAGTGTCGTTACCGCCATTACCTTTCTGGCTGGTCAGCTGTACCGAGGCCAGCAGACTCAGGCTCAGGCCGCTGATGACCGAGCCAGTCACACTGCCCGGCGTCAGCCCCAGCACCGTCAGGATGCTCTGATCCGTACCGGCAACCGTCAGGTTATTCAGCCCGGTTAAATCAACCGCACCGTTCTGCTGGTTAAAGCTGGCGGTAAGTGCACCGCTGGTACGGGTATCTGCCGCATTGATCAGCGCTAGTAACTCATCCAGAGTGGAGGCGGCCGTGGCATCCACATCAATGACCGTATCGTTACCGTCATCCAGCGTGAAGCGCAGGGTATGTTCTGTCAGCGCATCCCAGCCAGTAATATTTTTAAGCTCTGTGGTGGATGAGACACCGTGGAAAGCGCTGGCATCAAAGGTGTCATTCAGGTCTGCACCAATCAGATCAGCAGACTCAATCCCCTGCAGTGTAATCAGGGCGCTGTTAATGGCTAACTGATGGTTTGCCAGAGTAAAGCTGTGGGCAGTACCGGTCTGACTGCTCAGGTCAGCAACCAGAGTGTCATCACCGCTGCCGGCATCCACCTGATCGTTACTGTTACCGTTGACATAGATCGTGTCATCACCGGCACCGGAAGAAATAACGTTAGTACCCTGTGCCCCTTTAATGACATCGCTGCCACCAAATGTGGTGATGCTGGCATGACCGGCAAAGGCACTCAGGTCGACCTTATCGGCGGTGGCGCTGCCGGATACTGAAATGGTATCGGCGGCGGAAAAGCCAATAAGGGTATCCGAAATCGCAGCGCCGGCCTGGGCAATGGCGGCGGTCACACCGTTACTGGCAGACAGGGTTGTCGCCACCGCCTGCCCCGCGTACAGGCCATTGAAATCAATCTGCCACTGGCTGCCACTCTGGGCAATGCTCAGCTGGCCGTAATTCAGGTTCAGGGCTTTTTCGATGGCCCGGGTAATATCCCGGCCAGTGCTGCCCCAGGCAATTTCATCGGTGGTATGGGTGCCGCTGGCATCGGTGATAGTCAGCACGAAGCCACTGCCGGAGGTTACCGTAGGAATATCCAGCGTCCACTGTTCGGTGGTGCCCTGTGCCAGATCCAGTGCATGGTTAGCACCGGAAACGCTGATATTCGCGCGGCCGGTAAAGTTTTCGCTCAGGGTATCAGCCCCGGCGCCGGCAGTAATCGTATCCGCACCGCCGTTACCGGTCAGGGTATCGCCGTGATCAGACGCATACAGGGTATCCGCCAGATCAGTACCTTCCAGCGTGATGCTGTAGGCATCTGCGCCACGGGCATCCAGGGTTTTACCGGTGGTATCACCACTCTCAGTAAGAGCCCGCAGGTAGACACTTTCAACCCCTGTGAGGGTATCTTCACCGTCAGTGCCAACCCGCAGCTTGTTGGTCGTCAGGCGGAAATCTGCCGCCCGTACCTCAATCACTTCGTCAGTACCGGCACCGCCGGTCAGCTGGTCTGTCCCCAGCCCACCAATCAGAACGTCATCGCCGCTGCCTGCCAGCAGGGTATCATCACCGGCACCACCATCCAGATGAACTGAGACATCCGCCGCCGCGAAGTCGAAATAGTTATCCCCGCTGCCCCCCTGAGCCGCCAGTAAATCAACATTCTTGGCGACCATCGTCTGGCCGTCAGCAGTAAAAGCTGAGCCGTCCCAGCTGCCGCGGGCATAGGTAAAGTCAGAACCGGCTTTATCCACAGACACCTGCAGATCTTCACCAGCCGTACCGGCTTCCCGGTACATGACTGAGTCAAAACCGCTGTTACCGTCAACGGTATCACCCAGGCCAGCCACGAAAAGGTTATTGTTGGTATCACCGGTTAAGGTATCCGCCTGTGCGGAACCGATCACCACATTCACACCGGTTACAGCGTCGAATCCGGTGGCGGTTTCAGCATCCAGATCAACGGTTACCCCGCTGCCGTACTGGGAATAATCCAGATAATCGGTACCGCTGCCGCCCAGGGTATCGAAGCCACTGAACTCAACGGAGGTGGTGGTTTTATCCTGCAGAATACTGCCGGCAACATTCTCCAGTGTGCTGAGAATGCCATTACCGTCAGCATTGATCTGCCAGTTATAACTGTTATTAATGGCGGAAAGGGTATGGTTGGAATTGGAGCTGTTCGTCGCACTCAGCTTTTCAGTATTGAGGAATTCGACGATGCCATTGGTGCCCATTCCACCGGAGTTATTACCGCTGATCTGCCAGTCACTGGTAGTAACGGTACTACCGGCTTTCACTTCATCGCTGCCGCCCTGGCCGTCGAACTGAACCACGAAAGGCCGCTCACCCAGATCAAGGAAAGACTTATCCACCGTCAGGGTGTCATTACCGGAAGAGCCGGTAATTGTAATCACACTGTTGGCGGCAATGTCTGCAATCTTACGTTCGCCCAGTACAGCACCGTTACCGCCGGCACTGCTGTCGATCAGCTGGATAAACTGCTCAGAGGCAGCATTGCTGACCACCTGCAGAGTTACGTCAGAGGAAGCTGCCAGCGCCGCCAGCGGGTCCGCAGATAACAATAAACGGGGTTCAAGCTGCTCCAGCTTGAAGGTGTTCATCTGTTCAGAGGCCGAAGGGCGTAACGCCTTCGACATTTCGTTAAACAGCTTATTCAACCGAGGAGTACGACCCGTATCCGGCTTATCCTGCTTTCCGGCGTTACGGTTTTTTCTGTCGTTCTGGTTATAAGTAGCCATAGCCTTGAACCCATTGTCAGCCCCTTCCGAAAGGGCTCTCGTTTATCGTTATATGCTGCCGTCTCCGTGGCAATGCACGCCCCTGCGTGCTTAATAAATCCGGGTGCAGTTACTCCGTTGCACCACTGTCTGAATCAGCTGATTCAGTGCTGAACATCTGCCTCGGCAGACGCAGCTGTGTCCGCAGCCGCCGGCTGAGGCATGTTCTGCAGAACCTTGTTCAGGTTGCGCATAGACTGCAGGTGCAGGTAAATCAGCTCCAGACCGTCATTGGCCATCAGTGCTGCCAGCTCTTCCTGCGGCATCGCTTTCAGCTTGTCACGGCTGATCACTTTAAAGCCTGTCAGGGTGCGTTCTTCACCGGACGGTAAGGTGAACTTAGCGCCCATATCTTCGAACAGATCCAGCTCATTAAGCTTCTGGCAGAACGCCTGGGTGCGCTGATAGTGGCTCTGATAATCCTGCAGGAAGTCCACTACTTTGGTCAGGTACTGGGTTTGCTCACCGTCAGCATCGAACAGACGCTCACCGCGGCCTTCCTGATTACAGCCTTCATAGTTTTCATCCAGACACAAGGTCAGGGTGTTGCCGTCATCACTGCTGGCGAAAACAAACGGATAACGACGGATAAACGCCGGTACATAGTTAGCGTTCCAGCTGCCATCTTCGGCGACATACAGGTTTTCGTCTTCACGAACGCCCATTACAACCACCGGCAGCACTTCATCACCGTTACCGGCAAATACAATACTGTAATCTTCAGCGGCATTCGGGAATTCCACAGCCATCAGAGGGACTGAATTAACCTGCCGGGCAAAGCTGTAGTTATTTCCGGCTTTAATTGACCAGTCAACATGGCGCTGTTTATTTACTGCTTCTACCTGTCCGTAAATCAATAATTGCGTTGCCACTTGTATATCCTCTTTTTTCTCCCGCCATCAGACAGCGGTTAACAAAACTTATACTGCTTCCGGCGCCTGTTCAGTGACGCCGAAATACAAGGTAAAAAATACCTGCCCGTCCCGGCCGGTACCTGCTGATACATGGCCCAGTACTTTATCGCCATGGGTTTGCAAAAATGTTTCCACCGGCTGGTTATCCGGTTGCTGCAACTGCCAGGTTTGCCGGATCAGATCCGCCCACTGCGTGACTGTCTGCTCCAGGTCGTACAGGTTCAGATCGAACGACTGCCGAACACTGCCAGCTTCTTCCACTTCCAGCATCAGCAACTGCTTTGCAGGCAGAACCTGCAGCGCCCGCTCCAGATAAGCCAGTGCCAGTTGGCAGGCCTCACTGCCAGGCGCCTGAAAACAGGCTTCAATGGTTCGCCGCAGTTCAGTTTCTGTCTGTTCCGGCCGGCACATATACCGGCTGCTGACAGGGCTAAGTTCAGTTCCCCATTTCAGGGCATCATAAACCAGGAGTCTTGCCTGCGGGTCATACTTAAGACCAGCGTAAAAATCACCGGCACGTTCCAGATAAATCTTCAGCACCGGGCTGGCTGCCGGTTCAAAACCAAAGTGCAGCAGGTCCGCCCGGGGCAGCCCCTCTTCCAGCCACTGCCATACCGGTGTCGGTATCGCCTGACAGGGCTCTTCCGGCAAAAAATGCTTCAGCCCTTTTGAGGCAAAAGCATCTTTATGGGTGCTGATCAGGAAGCGGTCATTTAATGCCTTTCCCGGCACCAGCTTGCAGGAAGTCTCGTAGCCGAACGGCACACCGGTTGCCGCGAACGCTGCCTTAAAAGCAGATGCCAGTTCAGCAACCTGCATTAAGCACCGCTGCCCGGCTGACGGTACAAATCCTGCAGCGTTGAAACGTTACGGACCCAGATTCCCTTTTGCACCGCCACCGGCATTTCTGCCACTGCGGCTTTGGCATCGGCAACTGTGCTGAACGGTGACGTAATCAGTACAAACACCACCTGCCCTGACTCCCGCTCGGTACGGTAATAAGCTGCCTGATCTTCCAGCCCGTGACGGCGAACAAACTTCTGAATACCTTTTTCATTCGCACCTTTAGCCAGCTGCACCACAAAGGCGTCATTCGGTAACTGATTCAGCCAGCCATCGGCCTGCATCTCAGTGCCGCTGACGGCTGCAGCGGCTTTAGGAGAGACAAAGGAAACCGCTGAAGACATATCTGAAGCTGCCGTATCAGTAGTGACAAGGGCATCGCTTTCAACCGGCGACACCTCAGCCAGCAGCTCATCGCTATAAACAGAAGCGCTTTCTTCATTCAGAAAAACCACACTGCGCACCTGAACGCTGGACTGCACGCCAGACTGTACGTCAGCTGCCGCTAAAGACTCCGCCCCGACTGAACCGGACGTCAGCACCGCTGCATTGTCCTGCGCCTGCATGGCATCAACATCTGTCGTCACTTCTGTTCCCTGAAGCTCGGCATTGATTCGCTCAAGATCCTGCACACCCAGGGTGCCGGCCGCACGTTTCAGCCGCAGGGTATTTAACAGATATTCATAACGGGCTGCGGAAAAATCACTGCGGGCAATGAACAGATCCCGCTCTGCATCCAGCACACTGACGCTGGAAATCAGACCGGATTCGAATGAAGTACGCTTGGCATCCACCGCCAGCTCATAGGCATCAACCGAACGCTGCAGGGCATTAACCTTGGTGATCGCACCGGCAACACCGCTGAAAGCAGCCCGGGTTTCACGGCCGGCTTTGCGCCATTCCTGTTCCAGCTCATCTTTGGCTTTATTATGCAGATTGATGGTTTCACGCACTTTGGAGGAGACAGCACCGCCGGAATAAATCGGCAGGGTAAACTTCAGCAGGATGTCCTGGGTTTCAACTTCGTTGCCACCGCCGAACAATGAACCGCCGTTATCCACATTCTGATGGGTCACCACCAGATCCAGTGTCGGGTAATGTCCGCCCTTCTGAAGGCGTGCTTCCTGCCAGGCAACTGCCAGGGCACTTTGCTTAGCCAGCAACATCGGGTTCTGTTTCTGAGCACTCTCAACCCAGGTCTGTACATCAAGTGGCTCAGGGCTCACCAGTTCCAGTCCGTCACCCAGGGTAACCAGGGAATCAGGCAGCGTGCCGGTCAGTTCCCGCAGCCCCTGAATGGCATCCCGCAAGTCATTACTGATTTCAACCTGACGGGCCTGCGCCTGCATATAACGGGCCTGCGAATCCAGCAGGTCGGTCATTCTTGCCAGACCTTCCTCACGCTGGTTCTGTACCAGTTCATAGTGCTTTTCCAGCGCAGTCACTTCGGCGGTCACCGCCAGATAACTGTCACGTTCTTTAAGTGCTGTGAAATAAGCTTCCGCCACACGCATCACCAGATCCTGACGAACATCCTCCAGTTCGGCAGCGACACGTTTAACGTCTTCTTTGGATTTCTTGAAGCCAGCCCAGTTGGCAAAGCTGTATACGGACTGGGTGATCGACAGACTGTACTCGTCGATCGGATAGGACGTACTGCCGGAACCGAAAACAGGGTTTTCGCTGCTGACAATGTCCTGCGACCTTTCAGTATGGGAAATATCAAACTTAATATTCGGCAACAATAATGCCAGTGCCTGATCATAGACTTCTTTAGATGCCTCATGATCATGAAACCCTGCCAGATAGACAGGATCGTTTTCCCGTGCCTGCTGGTAGACCTCCAGCAGATTTTCGGCCTGTACGGACGCCGGCAAAACTGCCGTCCACAGTAAAGTAGCGCCCACGCGAGAGCGAAGCTGTTTCAGCTTAGCCATGCACCATATCCCCCGATATTTTTAGAATTATATTCTGGTGCTGCAGTTAATCAGCTTTCAGCAGTAAAACGCATCTAGCAAGTTATGATTTCCTTATCTTGCTGAAAACATTTGCTTTCTTTGCAGCTAATTAAACATTGGTGTCAATAGTAGCACACTTGTTTCCCTTACTCTCCCCTGAACAGCATTTTCAAAACAGGTAGTTTAAATACATAAATAGCGGGCCACATAAATCCGTTCACAACCCAAAACGCAGAACTTGACCATCCGCGACCTTTCCCGGTAACCACCAGGAATAGATTTGACATCGGATCAAAAAATCGCCAAAGTTATTTTTAATTAAATGAACGATTAATAAAAAATCTAAGCCATCGGCCACCGCTGCTTTACCTCGCGAAACCGATTGCTCACAGGGTACACAGACTATGCAACACGCCTTATACATCCACGGCCGTTATCAGGACGCCACCTCCGGTGAAACCTTTATTACCCGTAACCCGGCAACCGGTGAAGCCATCGGCGAGATCCAGCAGGCCTCACTGGCAGACGTTGATGCTGCAGTAGAAAGTGCCAAGAAAGGCTTCGCTGAATGGTCAGCAATGTCCGGTGCGGAACGTGGCCGCATTATGATGAAAGCCGTTGCTATCCTGCGTGAACGTAACGATGAGCTGGCGGCACTGGAAGTACTGGACACCGGTAAGCCAATGCAGGAAGCCAACTGCGTTGATATCGCAACCGGTGCCGATGTAGTGGAATTCTTCGCAGGTCTGGCCGGTACAATTCACGGTCAGCAACAGGATCTGGGCGGTAGCAACTTCTTCTACAGCCGCCGCGAACCGCTGGGCGTATGTGCCGGTATCGGTGCATGGAACTACCCGATTCAGATCGCCATGTGGAAATCAGGCCCGTGTCTGGCTGCCGGTAACGCACTGGTATTCAAACCGTCTGAAGAAACTCCGCTGTCTGTTCTGAAACTGGCTGAAATCTACACCGAAGCTGGCATGCCGGATGGCGTATTCAACGTTGTACAGGGTGACTACCGTGTCGGTCAGGCCCTGTCCCGTCACCCGGAAATTGAAAAAGTATCCTTCACCGGTGAATGCGGTACCGGTAAGAAAGTCATGGCAGATGCAGCTGGCTCTCTGAAAGATGTAACTATGGAACTGGGCGGAAAATCACCGCTGGTTGTGTTTGAAGACGCCGATCTGAAAAACGCTGTATCCGGCGCGATGCTGGCCAACTTCTACACCCAGGGCGAAGTCTGCACCAACGGTACCCGGGTATTCGTTCACGACAGCATCTATGACGAATTCGTTTCTCAGATTGCTGAGCGCACCGGCCGCATGATTGTGGGCGATCCAACTGATCTGGATACCCAGGTTGGCGCTCTGATCTCTGAAAAGCACATGCACAAGGTACTGGAATACATCGATGCCGCTAAAGACGCCGGCGCCCGCCTTGTTTGCGGTGGTAACCGTGTCACTGAAAACGGTCTGGATAAAGGCTACTTTGTTGCCCCGACTGTATTTGCTGACTGCACCGACGACATGCCAAACGTAAAAGATGAAATCTTTGGCCCTGTAATGTCCATCCTGCGCTTCAGCGACGAAGAAGAAGTGATCCGCCGCGCCAACGATACTGACTTCGGTCTGGCGGCCGGTGTATTCACCAAAGACTTCTCCCGTGCCCACCGTGTAATTGCCCGCCTGCAGGCCGGTATTTGCTGGATCAACAACTGGGGCGCTTCTCCTGCTGAAATGCCTGTTGGCGGTTACAAGCAGTCCGGTATCGGCCGTGAAAACGGTATCGAAACCCTGAACCACTATACCCAGGTGAAGAGCGTTTTCGTTGAGCTGGGCGACATCGACTGCCCTTATAGCTGAGGTTAACTGATGAGCAATACTGAATTTGATTACATTGTTGTCGGGGCAGGTTCTGCCGGCTGTGTACTGGCGAACCGCCTGTCAGAAGACAGCAACAACAAGGTACTGCTGCTGGAAGCCGGTGGCAGCGACAAGAGCATTTTCATCCAGATGCCGACTGCCCTGTCGTATCCGATGAACACTGAAAAATATGCCTGGCAGTTCCACACGGATAAAGAACCGTATCTGGACAACCGGGAAATGCACTGCCCGCGCGGTAAAGTACTGGGCGGCGGCTCTTCCATTAACGGCATGGTATACGTACGTGGCCACGCCTGTGACTTTGATGAATGGGAAGAACACGGTGCCAAAGGCTGGGGTTACCAGCAGTGTGTACCTTACTTCAAGAAAGCAGAAACCTGGTACAAGGGCGAAGATGAATACCGTGGCGGCAGCGGCCCTGTTGGCACCTGCAACGGTAATGAAATGAAGCTCAACCCGCTGTATCAGGCATTCATCGATGCCGGTGAAGAAGCAGGTTACCCGACTACTGACGATTACAACGGTTACCGTCAGGAAGGTTTCGGCCCAATGCACATGACCGTCGACGGCGGTGTGCGTGCCTCTACCTCAAATGCACACCTGCGTCCGGCACTGAAGCGCCCGAACCTGACCCTGATGAAAGGTGTACTGACACGCAAGGTTCTGCTGGACGGCAAGAAAGCTACCGGCATTGAATACCAGCAGGGTGGCAGCATTAAAACGGCCACAGCCCGTAAAGAAGTGATTCTGAGCGCCGGCTCTATCGGCTCTCCGCAACTGCTGCAACTGTCCGGCATTGGCCCTGCCAAAGTCCTGCAGGACGCCGGTGTTGAAGTGGTACAGGATCTGCCAGGTGTTGGCGAAAACCTGCAGGATCACCTGGAAGTTTACTTCCAGTATCACTGTAAGCAGCCTATCTCACTGAACAGCAAACTGGGCCTGATCAGCAAAGGCATGATCGGTACCCGCTGGATTCTGTTTAAAGACGGTCTGGGTGCCACCAACCACTTTGAATCCTGTGCATTTATCCGTTCCCGTGAAGGTCTGAAGTGGCCGAATATTCAGTACCACTTCCTGCCGGCGGCCATGCGCTACGACGGCCAGGCAGCATTTGACGGTCACGGCTTCCAGGTTCACGTTGGCCCGAACAAGCCGGAAAGCCGCGGTAAAGTCTGGATCACCAGCAATGATCCTGCCGCCAAGCCACGGATTATCTTCAACTACATCAGCACCGAGCAGGACAAACAGGACTGGCGCGATACCATTCGCCTGAGCCGTGAAATCCTCAACCAGCCGGCGATGGATGAATACCGCGGTGAAGAAATTCAGCCGGGTATCAACATCACCTCTGATGAAGATATCGACCGCTGGGTACGTGAAAATGTAGAAAGTGCTTACCATCCTTCATGCACCTGTAAACTGGGTGCGGATGATGATCCGATGGCGGTACTGGATAACGAATGTAAGGTCCGGGGGATTGAATCCCTGCGGGTGGTGGATTCTTCCATCTTCCCGACTATCCCGAACGGCAACCTGAATGCGCCGAGCATCATGGTGGCAGAAAAAGCCGCCGACATGATTCTGGGCAAACCTGCCCTGCCGGATGCCAACGTTGATGTCTGGATCGACGAGCAATGGCAGGAACGTCAGCGCATCGGCGCGCCAAAACGGGAAATTTAAGCCACACTGTCCCCTGCCGGGTAACACGCTGATACACAGTGGTTACCCGGCAGGGGCAAACTGTTTTACGAATCCGGTAACTGCCGAGCAGTCTGTTACCGGATTCAGGTTAAAGGACTAACCAAAGGGCGTCAGCCCGCTGAGCCGTTACCATAAGACTCATTCCGGGATTTGTAGCCGGGCTCATTTCTGGCTACAGACCCTGTAAGCAAGGGGAGATACTCTGCTTTGACAGAGTATCCTGAGAGAAGACAACAACAATAAAGGTAAAAAACTCATGAAGACTCGACAGCAAACCCGTAAAACACAGAACTTCCTGCGCGGGTTAACCGTCGCAATGGGCCTATCTGCGTCCATGGCATTTGCCGCTTCCTGTGATGATGTGCGTTTCTCCGATGTGGGCTGGACCGACATTACCGCCACCACTGCAGTAACCAGTGAAGTTGTATCTGCGCTGGGCTACAAGCCAAGCACTCAGCTGCTTTCCGTACCTGTTACCTACACCTCTCTGGCGAATAACGACATCGACGTATTCCTGGGTAACTGGATGCCAACCATGGAAGCGGATATTGCTAAATACCGCGAAGCCGGCACGGTTGAAACCGTTCGTGCGAACCTGGAAGGCGCCAAGTACACCCTGGCTGTACCTAAGTACGCTTACGATGCCGGCCTGAAGAGCTTTGCCGACATTGCTAAATTCAAAGACAAGCTGAAAGGCCGCATCTACGGTATTGAGCCGGGTAACGACGGTAACCGTCTGATTCAGGACATGATCGATAAAGACGCTTTTGATCTGGAAGGTTTCAAGCTGGTTGAATCGTCTGAAGCAGGCATGATCTCTCAGGTATCCCGTGCAGCCAAGCGTGACCAGTGGGTTGTCTTCCTGGGCTGGGCACCACACCCGATGAATGCCAATATCGAAATGGAATACCTGGACGGCGGTGACGACTACTTCGGTCCGAACTACGGCGGTGCTAACGTTTACACCAACGTACGTCAGAACTACACCACAGACTGCCCGAACATGGGTAAGCTGCTGCAAAATCTGGAATTCAGCCTGGCAATGGAAAACGAAGTCATGGGCGCGATTCTGGACGACGGCAAAAAGCCTGAAGTTGCAGCCAAAGAATGGCTGAAAGCCAACCCTCAGGTACTGGATGCATGGCTGGCCGGCGTAACCACTAAAGACGGTGGCGACGCAATGGCAGCAGTTAAAGGCCAATTAGGCCTGTAACAGTCCTGAAAAGTCTGCGGACTTAATCAGACCTGTGCCGGTCATGCGCTGCATACCGACACTCTGTCAGACCACCACAGCGGGTAACCGCTGTGGCCGGTCGACCGTTTCACACAATATCTGACAGTGTAAGAGTTTAGCCGGCTGACGCTCAGTGCCCGGCTGCCTAAACGCTTACATTGGCGACCTGGATAAAACGCCGGAAAGCGGTAGCACGGGCAGGCTCCGCTTTGAGATTAACTCTTCCGGCCCACAAAAACCGTCTGTACATACAGGCAAACAATAATAAACAGAGCGCCCGCCGAAAGGGGCCACTCTGAATATAAAAGGTTTTTTCTGATGAACTGGATAACCGACAACAAAATCCCGCTGGGTGACTGGATGGAATCATTCGTCGACTGGCTCACCTTCAATGCGGCCGGATTATTCGACGCCATCTCGATCTCTCTGGAATGGCTGATTTTGTCGATGGTAGACATCTTCCAGATGTTCCCGCCGTTTGTACCAATGGCAATGACCGCTGCACTGGCCTGGTTCCTGCACCGCAGTATTCCGCTGGTAATCTTTGTCGTGGCCGCACTGGTACTGATCCTCAACCTGGGCTACTGGCAGGAAATGCTGGAAACCTTCGTACTGGTTCTGGCAGCCACTACCCTGTCGGTCATCATGGGCATCCCGGTGGGTATCCTGGCGGCACACAAGCCATGGGTATACACCATATTGCGTCCGATTCTTGACCTGATGCAGACCATCCCGACCTTCGTTTACCTGATTCCGACTCTGGTACTGTTCGGCTTGGGTGTGGTACCGGGTCTGATTTCCACCATTATTTTTGCCATCGCCGCCCCGATCCGTCTGACCTACCTGGGCATCAGCCGGGTACCGGAAGACCTGATCGAAGCAGGCAAGGCGTTTGGCGCAACCCCGTTCAAGCTGCTATACAAAGTTGAGCTGCCAGCGGCAATGCCAAACATCATGGCCGGTATCACCCAGTGCATCATGCTGTCACTGTCGATGGTAGTAATTGCTGCGCTGGTAGGTGCCGACGGTCTGGGTAAGCCGGTTATCCGCGCCCTGAACACCGTAAACATCTCTCAGGGTTTTGAAGCCGGTCTGGCGATTGTACTGGTTGCGATTATTCTCGACCGTATCTGTAAAGCACCTGGCGCGAAGGAGGAAGGTTAATCATGACTTCACTGACTTCAGCCTCAACCACTCAGGCAACTGATATGCAGGAACAAGTAAGCGCTATCAGCATCCGTAATCTGGATGTTATTTTCGGCAACTGGTCACACGACAGCCTGCGAATGCTTGATGCGGGAAAAACCCGCCAGGAAATTATCGAAACCACCGGCGATGTGGTCGGCGTGAAAAACGCCAGCATCGAAGTTAAACAGGGCGAAATCTGCGTACTGATGGGCCTGTCCGGCTCCGGTAAATCCAGTCTGCTGCGCGCGGTTAACGGCCTTAACAAGGTCAGCCGCGGTGAGCTACTGGTCCGCGACGGCGAGCGCATGGTGAATATTGCCGAATGTGACGCCAACACCCTGCGCCACATGCGCAGCAAGCGGGTCTCCATGGTATTCCAGAAGTTCGCGCTGATGCCTTGGTTAACCGTTCTGGATAACGTTGCTTTTGGTCTGGAAATGCAGGGGATCGATAAAGCGACCCGCCGCCAGATGGCAATGGAAAAACTGAAAATGGTCGGGCTGGATGAATGGCACGACAAATATCCCCACGAACTTTCCGGGGGGATGCAGCAACGGGTTGGACTTGCGAGAGCGTTCGCTATTGATAGCGACATATTGCTCATGGACGAGCCTTTTTCGGCACTTGATCCACTGATTCGTAGCCAGCTGCAGGACGAACTGATCGAGCTGCAAAAGCGCCTGAACAAAACCATTCTGTTCGTTAGCCACGATCTGGATGAAGCACTGAAAATCGGCACCAACATTGCCATCATGGAATCTGCTGAGATCATCCAGCACGGCAAGCCGGAAGACATCGTTCTGAACCCGAGCAACGCTTACGTACAGGACTTCGTTGCCCACACCAACCCGCTGAACGTACTGCGTGGCCGGGCACTGATGACCGACATCAGCGACCTGGAACGCCGTGATGATGCACTGGTACTGGACCGCCACACTGATACTCTGGTGACCCTGAATGCTGACGGCACCCCGGCCAGCGCAAGCCGTAACGGCCAGTCACTCAGCCTGCAACAGTGGACAGAAGGTCAGGATCTCGATCTAATTCAGCCGGATCAGCTGATGGTAGCCACGCCGGATATCTCCATGCGTGACGCCATCGAAATCCGTCACCGGACCAGCTTACCGGTGCTGCTGTGTGAAGATGACAAATGTACCGGCATGCTGGAAGATGATGACTTCTACCATGCACTGCTGGGTAAGCACTTCAACAAGGAAACCGAGTAAACCGATAAAGGTTTAACCACGGCTAACAATCAAAAGCAGGCTCAATCAGCCTGCTTTTTTTGTATGCCGGAAAATCACCGCAAAACGGGCATTTATGGATAGCACAGATAAAACACTGCTCATAGAATACAGAGCGTAACTCTTTGTTTAACAGACAGCCTGTGCCAAAACCATGCTAAAACTGCCTGACTACATGTGTCATAACGCGATATTACGCAGCTATGGCCAGATCTTTCTGCAACCCAGCAGCCGGGCCGGCAGTCTGTTCATACTGGCCATTGCCGTCAATTCCCTGAGCCAGGCGTTTATTGCCCTGGCAGCCATACTGACAAGCCTGTTAACCGCCCGTTTGCTGAAAGTAACTCCGGCAGATGTCAGCCAGGGACTGTACGGTTTTAACGCCGCCCTGCTGGCACTGGCCATCAGCAATAGCTTAGCGGTCACATCGGTATCACTGCTGCTGATCATTGCCGGCAGCGCCCTCACCGCCCTGCTGCTGCAACAATTTCAGCAGCGCAGCACTTTGCCAGCGTTTACCGCCCCGTATATTGTCACCGGCTGGATCATTTTACTGATCGCCGGCGGCTTACAGCTCAGCCCGCCTCCGCTGCTGGCAGGCACGGAAATCGATGAGTTCTATACCGCGGTTGCCAGAGGTATCGGTCAGGTAGTCTTTCAGGATAATGCCCTGAGTGGCATTCTGAGCTTCGCAGGCCTGCTCTGTTACTCACGGCCGGCAGCCATGTGGGCACTGATTGCCAGCGCCACCGGAGTATTCCTCGCCGGTATTCTCAGCTTCCCCGACGCCCTGATTAATAATGGCAGCTACAGCTACAACGCAGTGCTGGCAGGCATTGCGCTGGGTGCACATTTTCCACGCCGGTTTGTCCTGCACTGCTGGGTATTGTTATCAGTATTTTACTGATGCGGGGATTTCAGCTGGCGGAGATAACCGCCTTCACAGCACCTTTCGTGCTGGCCAGCTGGCTGATCATCGTTATTGCTGCGCGTAAAAAACAGCGGAAAAGTTAGCACTCTAAAGAATCCGCCAGGCTGAAATTATTCTTACCGGCCTGCTTAACCTGATACATCGCCTGATCCGCCTGACAGAACAACTCTTTGGCGTTAGTGGCATAATCAGGAAACACCGAGATACCGATACTGACACCCACATCCAGCATCAGGTCTGCGCCGCACTCACTGACCACATGAAACGGCTCGGCAAAGATCTGCAGGATTTCCCGGGCAATCACCACCGCCACCTCCTGACAGCTGATATGTTCCAGCAAGATAATAAACTCATCGCCACCGATACGGCCGACGGTATCGCTCTCCCGGACAATGCCGGAGAGACGCTTAGCAATCACTTTTAACAAATCGTCGCCAGTCAGGTGACCATAGGTATCGTTAATCGCCTTAAAGCCATCCAGATCCAGAAACATCAGTGCAAAACGGTGATCATTCTCTCTGGCTGTATCCACCGCCCGGTCAATCCGCTGTTTACACAGCCGCACACCGGGCAAGTTCGTCAGGGCATCATAGTTGGCGAGTTTTTTAAGTTCGTCTTTTGCCAGCTCAGCTTCCTGCAATGCATTGTGCAAAGCGGTCACATCGTATTCAGAGACCAGCATCAGATATTCACCGGTCAGGGGATGCCGGCTGCTGCGAATATCCACTGTATGCCGCTGCACACCGTGCCGGGTAACCATCAGATGGGTGTGCCGGCTGTCTTCTCCTTTACGGCCTTTCTCAAGTCGTTCCCGGGCTTCCTGCGGATCAGAAAAACGGCTTTCAAATAACGAGATATTTTCCGGTAAGTTCTCACGCCGGTCATAACCGTACAGGTTGGCTGAAGCCGGGTTTTCAAATAACAGGTCACCGTCCAGTGTATAACTGGTTACAGCCACCGAGGCATAGCGGGTGGCTTCGGCAAACAACAGTTGCTCCGCTTCACCCAGCTGATGCTCTTCCAGCACAAAGCCGATAATGCCCCGGTGCCGCTGTGGCCCCAGTAATACAGCCTTGTGACGGATCAGTACGGTGGTGGCTTCACCGTTGGGATAGGTGGTCCAGGGGTCGGAGGTCATCCCCTCCTGCGAGGCTTTTTCGAAAATACCGCGAATCCGGTTACGGGCACCGTCGGTATCAGAGGAAAGGTCTTTATCCACCAGCTGCTGATAATGCTCCAGCCCCCAGTATTCAACCGCACGGGCATTGCCCCACCAGAACCCGTAGGCATCCACATCAAACACCCAGACAGGGTCCGGCATTACATCAAATGCACTCAGTTGCTCAACCGATTCAAAGACGGTCAGATGGGCAAAATTTACATCAGTACTCACGTGGTTCCCCCGAACACATAGCCAACAATATGTAATCCGCAGTGATTACTTGGGAGATCCTTTCCGACAGTTCTGAGGCTGCGGGCTACTGCAATCCTGGCACCGCCTGCACCAAACGATGCCGACAGGTCTGTTCAGACTACGCCAAGCCACCGACGAAACAAGTGAAAACAGGCAAATTCTGCGGGCGAACCAACCATTTCGGGTATTTCCCTCTGTTAAACCGGAAGGCTCTGCCGACCAAAGCATGAACATCCCCTTCAGCCAGGCACAAAAAAACCGGCACTCCGGCCGGTTAAAGCAGCCACCGGTGACGGCGGCTCGCAAGGGTAAGTATTACTTAATTGCCAGGTGTTGCTGTACCGCTTCCAGGCCGGAGTTGCCCTGCAAGTCAGTTACACCTTCCAGCCAGCTGTCCAGCACCTGTGGGTTCTTCTGCAGCCACTGTTTAGCCGCATCGGCAGGCTGCTGACCATCATCCAAAATGTGTCCCATCATCTGGTTTTCCATGGTCAGAGTGAACTTCAGGTTATCCAGCAGACGGCCAACATTCGGGCATGCATCACGGTAGCCTTTACGGGTCAGGGTCTGAATCGTGGCACCACCAAAGTTAGCACCGAAATACTTATCACCGCCGGTGAGGTATTTCAGATCAAAATTGGTGTTCATCGGATGC
Organism: Aliamphritea spongicola; assembly: GCF_017051665.1. Lineage (NCBI taxonomy): Bacteria > Pseudomonadati > Pseudomonadota > Gammaproteobacteria > Oceanospirillales > Oceanospirillaceae > Aliamphritea > Aliamphritea spongicola. The sequence continues at coordinate 61,852 of NZ_JAFIDL010000003.1, read as the reverse complement.
GGTTCCCAGGCCAGGAAGGCGATGAACTCATCACGCTTAACACTGCGCTTAACCTGACTCATTACGCCCTGCTCGCCAGACTCAACCAGACGCCATTTCTGCAGGCCGAAATCGCCGCTGTCGATCATCTTCTGCAGCAACTGGTTTGCCGGCGCACCAGCTTCAATACCGTAGATACGCTTACGGAACTTATCTTCCGCTTTGATCAGGTCCGCAAAATCATGAATACCGGCGTTATACACATACTCCGGCACCGCCAGGGTGAACTTGGCACCGCTCAGGTTAGTTCCCACGACATCGATGTCACCGGGTGTGGCGTATTTATCGATGAATTTCTGCTGAGCCGGCATCCAGTTACCCAGAAACACGTCGATCTCGCTGCTCTTCAGGCCTTCAAAGCCGATTGGCACCGCCAGGGTGCTGATCTCGGTGTTGTAGCCCAGCCCCTGAAGTACTGTACTGGCCAGCGCATTGGTGGAGTTAATATCGGTCCAGCCCGGATCGGTAAAACGTACAGTCTGGCAAGAAGCAGGATCGCTGGCCTGCGCAACGCCGGCACTCATTAACGCAGCACTGAACAGTAAAGTTTTGGTCGTTTTCATATTTCACTTACTTATTGTTATTCACAGAAATGACTGGCGGACAGCGTCAGACACTGCCCGCCCCCGATAAGACGCCCTTAAGATGCTTTATCAGCAATGCGCGGGAAACGGGCTTTCGCCTCCAGATCATCCAGATCCACGTTGTTACGCATATACATGGTGCTGGAATCAAAAATTGGCTGATGATCCCAGATTGGCTCTTTACCCTGTTTATGGGCTTCAGCCACCAGACGGCGACGCTTCTGGCTGATGATGACATCGCGGGTAATCGCATCGCTGTCCCAGCGCTCTGCAGCTTCCGCCCGGAATGCCGCCAGCAGCTCAGCATGCTCTTCCAGCTCCGCCAGATTGATACGCTCCTGCGGATCAGTTTCCAGATTGAACAGCTGATCAGGGTCCGGGGCTGAACAGATATATTTGTAAGCACCGCGACGAATCATGAACATTGGCGCAACCACACCTTCACCCATGTATTCACCGATTACCTCGTCGTGCGCTTCACCGTTACCGGTCAGGTGCGGCATTAGACTGCGGCCGTCAATTGGCATGGCGTATTCAGGCGCCTGACCACCGTTGGCCAGCTCGGCAAAGGTGGGCAGTAAATCCATGGTAGAAACCGATTCTTTCACCCGCTGCGGGCTGAAATGCTTCGGCGCGTATACCAGCATCGGTACCCGTGCTGACCACTCGAAGTAGCTCATCTTGTACCACAGGCCACGCTCACCCAGCATGTCGCCGTGATCGCCGGAGAACACCACGATGGTGTCGTCTGCCATACCGGAGTCTTCCAGTGCTTTCAGCAGCACACCGATCTGATCATCTACGTAGCTGCAGGAACCGTAATAAGCACGGCGGGCGTTACGGATCTGCTGATCAGTAATATTCTTACGGTCCATCTGATAAACGTGCAGCAAGCGCTTGGAGTGCGGGTCCTGTTCGTCGTCCGCCAGTTCGAAAGACGGTAATTCAATCTCTTCATCGCTGTAACGGTTCCAGTATTCTTCAGGAATCGCGTACGGGTCGTGAGGGTGGGTCATAGAAACCGTCAGGCAGAATGGCCGCTCACCCGGGTTACGGGCACGTTCAAACAGGTAACGCTTGGCGTGGAACACCACCTCGTCATCAAAATCCAGCTGGTTGGTCCGGATCGTCGGGCCAGCCTGGGTTACAGACGACATGTTGTGGTACCAGGTCGGACGCTTGTCGAAGTTTTCCCAGTCCGGGAACCAACCGTAGTCAGCCGGGTAAATATCGGTGGTCAGACGCTCTTCAAAACCGTGCAACTGATCCGGGCCGCAGAAATGCATTTTGCCGGACAGCGCCGTCTGATAACCCGCATGACGCAGGTAGTGGGCAAAGGTCGGAATGTCCGCCGGGAACTCAGCGGCATTGTCCCAGGCACCGATCTTGCTCGGTAACTGACCGCTCATCAGCACATAGCGGCTCGGGGCACACAGAGGACTGTTACAGTAGGCAGATTCAAAAACCACACCGGCAGCCGCCATTTTATCCAGATTCGGCGTTTTGGCAGTTTTGCCACCATAGGTTTTCAGTACCGGCGCGGCCATCTGATCCGCCATGATGAACAGAATATTGGGTTGCTTGGCAGCATCACTCATAACATTCTCCAAACTAATATCTCTAGTCATTTATACTTATTCTGATTACGCCCACCGGGCAGTGGTTTGGCGTACAATTAACCCGCTTTCACATAACAACGTGGATACAGCGAGTATTTATTATTTCTGTCGACGCTGTAAACTCACTGAAAACTAATCACTAAAGTAAGTTGAACTTATGTTATTAAAGGATAGGTTACCGTCACCGCAGAGCTTGCTGGTGTTCGAAGCTGCAGCACGACATTTAAGCTTTACTGCCGCCGCCCGGGAGCTCAGCTCCACCCAGTCAGCGGTAAGCCAGCTAATGCGCGGCCTGGAAGCACAGCTGGAGCTGCAGCTGTTCCGCAGAATCTACCGGGGGGTCGAGCTGACTGAAGCCGGCGAGCAGCTGTTTGAGGTATGCCAGAAAGGGTTTAACGACATCGCCGGGCGAATCGAAAAGTTGCAGAACGCAGAACGGCATCCTCATATAAATGTCGCCACCGACTTCGCATTTGCCGCTTACTGGCTATTACCCCGGCTGCCGGCCTTCCGGGAATTACACCCGGATACCGAGGTCAGAATCATCACCTCTCAGGGCAGCCATGAAGTGCGCAGCCAGGATGCCGATGTCGCCATCCGCTTTGCCAGCCAGCCTTCTGCCGACAGCATCCCACTGTTTGCTGAAGAAGTATTTCCGATATGCAGCCCCGGCTTTCTTGCCAAACACGGCCCGATAACCAGCCATAAAAAACTCGCCAGCTTGCCACTGCTGAAGCTCGGTGCGGATGCCGGTGAAGGCTGGATGGACTGGCCGGGGTATTTCAGTGGCCGGCGCAGCCAGATTCAGCCGGGAGAACCGGTACTGACATTCAACAATTACACCCTGCTGATACAGGCAGCTATTGCCGGTCAGGGGGTAGGAATCGGCTGGGGAACACTGGTGGATGAGCTGATCGAGTCAAAGGTACTGACTGGCCTTAAGGACTTCAGCCTGAGCTCAAAGGGAGGGTATTTCATCAGCGCGACACAGACACCTCGCCAGCCGGATATTTGCCAGCAGTTTATAGAATGGTTACAAGAGGCGTGAAAACTGTCAGGAATACTTTTTCAGTACTTCCGGTGGTAACTGACGTTCAAGATAATCGGTGATGATCCGCTGTGCCAGATCACTGTCAATGCCGGACGGTGCCAGTGCACCCCGCAGCCAGATACCATCGATCAGGGCGGCAATGCTTTGCGCGACGAAGACCGCCTGTTCTTTCGGCAACACCCGCTTCAGTTCATGTTTGAGATGTGACAACAGACGCTGTTCATTGACCCGCTGTAAACGGTACAGAGATGGCTCATGCATCGCCTGTGACCAGAAGGCCAGCCAGGTTTTAACCACCTTGGAATCCAGCTGGCGGGGGTCAAAGTTACCGCCAACAATGGCTTTAACCCGGGCGATAACATCATCGGAATCGGTTTCATCCAGCCGCTGACGTACCCCTTCAGAAAGCTGCTGAAGTACCGACCGCATGGTCGCTTCAAGCAGGCTGTTTTTACCGCCAAAATAATGATTAATGATCGCCGGAGAAACACCGGCATAACGGCTGATCATCGCAACGCTGGCCTTCTGCAGCCCGACCTCGTTAATCGCTTCCATAGTTGCGTCGATTAACTGGGGCTTTCTGATGGCAGGCATTCCGACTTTAGGCATGGATAGGTAACTCGCTGTGCTTTTATTATTCTATGGCCTGATTAACCACAATTTTTAAACAGGCATTCAACAAAAACTGCCTGTTTCTTAGCCGGGAGTCAAGTCTGTTAATAAAATCAATCACTTTGCGTCGCACACAGGCAGCTTTTACACTGCCTGTGCCCGCATTTGCAGCAGTTACCGCTACTTAGCGGCTTTCTGACGCAGTTTTTTCAACTTACGTTTTTTAGCCCGGTTACTTAACCCTTTCGACTGTTTTTTCGAAAGCGTCATCATTTCCTGCTCGGCTTTACTCAGAGACGCCCGGACAGACTTCTTCTTAGGCTTCACCGCAGGTACTTCCGGATTCGCAGCCGACTTTTTAGCCGGACGCTTACGGGGGGCTTTGGCTTCCTGACCGGCACCGGCAGCTTTATCGGATGGCCAGGCCGTTACAGACGCTTCAGCCTGAGCAACCACCCGCTCTTCCCGAGCCTGAACCGCACCGGGATGAGCCCGCTTATGACGTTTTTTATCCGCCAGTTTCGCCAGGGTGATATCACCGTCGCGGAGCAACTCACGCTGGCTGCGTTTCTTCTTACCGGATTTAGCATCCGGCCGCATGCTGCGGGCTGTTTCCAGGGTTTCACGCAATTCGAAATCAATCTTACGCTCGTCCAGATCAACCCGGACCACCTGCACCCGTAACTTGTCTCCCAGACGGAAGCCTTTGCCGCTGCGCTCACCTTTCAGACACTGACGGGCAGCATCGTAATGGTAGTAATCCCCTGGCAGTGCCGAGATATGAATCAGACCTTCAACGTAGGCTTCTTCAAGTTCAACAAACAGACCAAAACCGGTTACCGCTGACACCACACCGTCGAACACACCGCCAACCTGATCCTGCATGTATTCACATTTCAGCCAGGACATCACGTCACGGGTGGCATCATCCGCCCGGCGCTCGGTCATCGAGCAGTGTTCACCCAGCTCCAGCACCTGCTCCATGGTGTACTGGTGCAGGAAGGCAGAGTTAGGCTCAAAGCCTTCACAACGATCCAGCTGCTTGCTGTCATTGCCGGTATGAATCAGCGCCCGGATGGTCCGGTGCACCAGCAAATCCGGATAGCGACGGATCGGTGAGGTAAAGTGGGTATAAGCCGGATAATTCAGACCGAAATGGCCTTTTTCTTCCGGGCTGTACACCGCCTGTGACATAGAACGCAGCATCATGATCTGGATGATATGCTTATCCGCACGGCCTTCCAGTGCTTCCGTCAGTTCCTGATAGTCGGTCGGGGTCGGTTCATCACCGCCACCCAGCGTCAGCCCCAGCGGACCTAAATAACTGCGCAGGGCTTCAATACGGGCTTCTTTCGGGCCGTCGTGCACCCGGTACAGGGCCGGCTGTTTCAGCTTACGCAGCAAACGGGCAGACGCCACGTTAGCGCAGAGCATACATTCTTCAATGATCTTGTGGGCGTCGTTACGCACCACCGGAATGATCTTTTCGATCTTACGCTCATCACTGAACAGAATCCGGGTTTCAGTGGTTTCAAAGTCGATTGCGCCGCGCACTTCACGGGCTTTACGCAGGCCGTGATACAGGTCGTACAGGTCTTCCAGATGCGGCACCACACTGGCGTACTCTTCACGCAGCGCCTTACCGTTATCACTGTCCGCTTCCTGCAACATCGCGCCTACCTTGGTGTAGGTCAGACGGGCATGGGACTGGATTACTGCTTCATAGAACTTATAACCACTAAGGTTACCGCTGGCACTGATGGTCATTTCACAAACCATGGCCAGACGATCCACATGGGGGTTCAGGGAACACAAACCGTTAGACAGCAACTCCGGCAACATCGGTACCACAAACTCCGGAAAGTACACAGAGTTACCACGTTTGTGAGCTTCGATATCCAGCGGAGAATCCGGGCGAACATACCAGGACACATCGGCAATCGCGACCCACAGACGCCAGCCACCGGACTTTTTCTTCTCACAGTAAACCGCGTCATCAAAGTCTTTAGCGTCTTCACCGTCGATGGTTACCAGTGGCAGGTGCCGCAGATCGATCCTGTTCGTTTTGGCGGACTCTTCAACGTCGGCACTCAGCTCAGCGGTAGCCTGACGAACATCATCATTCCATTGCTCAGGAATATCGTAGTTATGAATCGCCACGGTAATTTCCATGCCCGGCGCCATATGGTCACCCAGCACTTCTATGACCCGGCCGGTGGGCTTATTACGTTTCCCCGGCGGCATTACAAGCTCAGCCACCACTAGCTGACCGTCACGGTAATCCAGCGGCGTTTCCTCATTGGGAATGATCTGGATATCCTGAGTGATGCGCTGATTTTCCGGCACCATATAGCCAAAGCTGCCGTTGCCCTGATACCGGCCAACCAGCTTATGGGTATTGCGCTCCAACACCTCAACGATGGCGCCTTCTTTACGGCCTTTACGGTCTTCGCCGCCCACCCGGACCAGCGCCCGGTCGCCATCAAATACCTGACGCATCTCACGGGCGCTCAGGAAAATATCATCATTGCCTTCATCGGGAATCAGGAAGCCAAAGCCGTCCCGGTGCCCCTGAATACGGCCACCAATCAGGTCCAGCTTACTCAGCAATACATACTGGGCCTTACGGTTACGCATCAGCTGCCCGTCACGCTCCATGGCACGCAAGCGGCGGCGCAGGGCTTCTGAGGCATCTTCATCCTGAATATCCAGCAGGCTTTCCAGCTGCCAGCGTGTCAGAGGCTCACCCTGTTCATTCAGGGTTTCCATTATCAGTTCGCGGCTGGCAATTGGCCGCTCATATTTATCCGCTTCTCGGGCAGCGTGCGGGTCGACCGCCACACCGGCTTCCGGTAATTCTTTTTTAGGCATTACAAGTCTTTAGGTAATTTTGTCTGCATATCAATATAACACCGATCAGTTATAAACGACGGGTTACTTTGCAACAGAAAAACAAAACCGGCCAAAGATGGCCGGTTTGCAATTAACAGTGACAGAACGGCTTATGGCCGCTCGTCCACTTCTTCATCTTCTTTTTCCGGTGGCATAAGGTCTTCTTTACAGACACCCATTGCCAGCAGCACGTTTGCTGCCACATATATGGATGAGTAAGTACCTACCAGCACACCGATCAGCAGTGCAATCGCAAAGCCGTGGATCAGTTCACCACCAAATACCGCCAGCGCTGTCAGTACCAGCAAGGTGGTTAAGGAGGTAACAATTGTCCGGCCCAGAGTCTGGTTCAGGGAGATATTCATAATCTCCTCCGGCGTTCCCTTACGGACCTTACGGAAGTTCTCCCGGATACGGTCAGATACCACGATGGTATCGTTCAGGGAGTAACCTATTACCGCCAGCAGCGCCGCCAGTACTGTCAGGTCAAAGTCCAGCTTAAACAGCGAGAAGACACCCAGTACGATCAGCACGTCGTGTGCCAGTGCTGCCACCGCGCCCACTGAGAACTTCAGCTGGAAGCGGAAGGCAACGTAGATCATGACCATGAACAGCGCCAGCAACAGGCCTAAACCGCCCTGCTCACGCAGCTCTTCACCGACCTGCGCACCCACGTATTCGTTACGGCGCAGGGTCAGGGTCTGGTCTTCATCCGCCTGCAGCACAGACAGCACCTGATCCCCTAATTTAGGATCATGGCTCTGACCCAGACGGATCAGAATATCCACCGGCGAACCAAAGGTCTGAACCACTGCATCATCATAACCGGCGCTCTGCAGCTGGCCACGGATTTCATTCAGATCCGGTGACTGTTCATAACCCACTTCCACCAGTGAACCACCGGTAAAATCGAGACCGAACTTCAGGCCATTCATTACCAGTGAGGCAACTGAAATCAGCAGCACTGCAATCGACAGGCCCGCCGCAATCTTGCGCAGGGCCATAAAGTTAAAGTTTTTTACACTTGCCATGTTATCCCCCGGGTCAGATCGACAGCTTGTTCAGCGTACGACCGCCGTAGGTTAAATTCACTAACGCACGGGTCACCATGATGGCGGTAAACATCGACGTCACGATACCCACGGAAAGGGTAATCGCAAAACCTTTCACAGGGCCGGTACCCATGGCAAACAGGATAACCGCCGCCAGTAAGGTGGTGATGTTGGCATCAAAAATGGTGGTGAATGCCCGTTCGAAACCGGCATTAATGGCCGACTGCGGTGGCAGCCCGTTGGCCAGCTCTTCTTTTATTCGCGAGAATATAAGTACGTTGGCATCCACCGCCATACCGACCGTCAGTACGATACCGGCAATACCCGGCAAGGTAAGGGTGGCAGACATAATGGACATCACCGCGAGCAGCAATACCAGGTTCAGCGTCAGGGCAACGTTGGCCAGCAAACCGAACACCCGGTAGTACACCAGCATGAACAGCAGTACCAGGGCAAAACCGATCTGTACTGAGGTGATACCCAGCTCGATGTTCTGTTCACCCAGGCTCGGCCCTACTGTACGTTCCTCTACGAAGTAGATTGGCGCCGCCAGTGCACCGGCACGTAACAACAGTGCCAGCTCAGATGCTTCACCTGCCCCGTCCAGACCGGTAATCCGGAAGCTGGAGCCCAGAATGCTCTGAATGGTTGCCAGAGAAATGATGTGCTTCTCAACGTACGGTACACGTTCTGTAACCTGTTCACCGTCAACCGTCTTCACGATATTGCGGCTCTTATGCTCAACGAACAGTACAGCCATGCGACGCTTAACCGCGTTACGGGTAGTACGGTTCATCAGCTCACCGCCTTTGGAATCCAGGGTAATGGATACCTGTGGCTGACCGTTTTCATCAAAGGTTGACTGGGCGTTAGAAACGCTGGAACCGGTGATGATAATGTCTTTCTCAAGGGTTGCTCTGCGCGATGAATCCCGGAAGGTGTAAGTCTCTGTTGATGCGCTGGAGGCATCAGTCTTGGCTTCTAAACGGAATTCCAGATTCGCCGTTTTACCGATGATCCGTTTCGCCGCAGCGGCATCCTGAATACCTGGCAGCTGAACAACGATACGGTTACGGCCCTGACGCTGTACCAGTGGCTCTGCCACACCCAGCTCGTTCACCCGGTTACGCAGGGTGGTCAGGTTTTGCTTGATTGCATAATCTTCAATTTCGCGAACCTTGCTCTCCAGCAGGCTGACAACCACGTAGTACGCGCCGTCGGCATCTTCATCAGTGAGCAAGAATTCTGTGTAATCCTGTTTCAGCAGTTGGCTGGCTTCGTCACGGACATCGGCCTTGGAGAACTTCAGCTCCAGGCTACCGTCTTCACGGTGTACAACTGACCGGTAACGCAGCTTTTCAGCCCGCAGCTTGGCTTTAATTTCGCCAACATACACGTCCAGCCGCTGGGCAACTGCCTGCGCCATGTCAACTTCAAGCAGGAAGTGCACACCGCCGCGCAGATCAAGACCCAGTTTCATCGGGCCGGCGCCAACGGAGGTCAGCCAGTCAGGGGTTGTCGGTGCCAGGTTAAGGGCAACTACGTAGTTATCACCGAGAATACGGCTAACCGCTTCTTTTGCTTCCAGCTGGGTTGCACTGTCGGTGAAACGGATTAAGCCACTGGCGCCGTTTAATTCACTGGTTTTAGACACCAGACCTTCGGCCTGCAGCTGCTTGGTCACGCGGTTCAGCATCTGCTGATCTACGGTATAGGCGGCACGGCTGCCGGAAATCTGTACCGCATAATCATCTGGATATAAGTTCGGCGCTGCATACAGACCACCGATAAGCAATATCAGAACGATCAGCGCGTTTTTCCATAACGGATATTTATTGAGCATACTGCCCTTGCCTTCTGTAATCGAAAACGCCATTACCGGTCAGTAATGGCGTTGCTGTGAACGACTAGATTTCTTTAATTGTGCCTTTTGGCAGCGCCGCACTTACGTGGGTTTTCTGGAAAGTCAGTTCGGTGTCACCGGATACTTCCAGAACAACGTAATCATCATTCAAACGAACAACCTTACCCAGGATGCCGCCGGCGGTGATCACTTCGTCACCTTTGCTCAGGCCAGCCAGCAGTGCTTTATGGTCCTTCGCACGCTTTGCCTGTGGGCGCCACATGAAGAAGTAGAAAATCAGACCAAAGCCCACCAGGAAGATGAGGTTGAACATGCTTGGATCCATACCGCCCGGGGCTGCGCCTTCAGCGTATGCTGGTGAGATAAAAAAGCTCATTAGCTTCTCCTAGTTACTGATTTATTAAACATTATTAACTGATTCTGTGTCGGCCAGCGGCGGTGTTTCCAGCCCCCGTAACCGGTAGAACTCATCGACAAAGTCGCTCAATTTACCTTCTTCTATAGCCTTTCGCAAACCAGCCATAAGTTCCTGATAGTAATGCAGGTTATGGATAGTATTCAGCTGCGATCCCAGGATCTCTTTACACTTATCCAGATGGTGCAGATAGGCGCGGCTGAAGTTCTGACAGGTATAGCAGGAACATTCTTCATCCAGCGGTGCGGTATTGGTTTTATTCGCCGCGTTACGCAGCTTCACGATACCGGTACGGGTAAACAGATAACCGTTACGGGCGTTGCGGGTTGGCATCACACAATCGAACATGTCCACACCGCGACGCACACCTTCCACCAGATCTTCCGGACGGCCAACCCCCATCAGGTAACGGGGCTTGTCTGCCGGCATTTTCCAGGCCAGATGGTCGAGCACTTTTTCCATTTCTTCTTTCGGTTCGCCAACCGACAAACCGCCGATGGCATAACCATCGAAATCAATTTCGTTCAGACCTTCCAGTGACTCATCACGCAGATGCGGGTACATGCCGCCCTGAATGATGCCGAACAGTGCAGACGGGTTATCGCCGTGGGCATCCTTGGAACGCTTCGCCCAGCGCAGTGACAGACGCATGGATTCAGCTGCCTGCATTTCAGTGGCCGGGTAAGGCGTACACTCGTCAAAAATCATCACGATGTCGGAACCCAGGTCTTTCTGAACCTGCATGGACTCTTCAGGGCCCATGAACACTTTGGAACCGTCTACCGGCGACTGGAAGGTCACACCGGCTTCAGTGATTTTGCGCATTGCCCCCAGGCTGAACACCTGGAAACCGCCGGAATCGGTCAGGATCGGACCTTTCCAGTTGGTAAAGTCGTGCAGATCACCGTGCTGTTTGATGATTTCCGTGCCCGGACGCAGCATCAGGTGAAAAGTATTACCGAGAATAATCTGTGCCCCGGTGGCTTCAATGTCCCGTGGCAGCATACCTTTCACGGTGCCATAGGTACCAACCGGCATAAAGGCTGGGGTTTCAACATCACCACGGGGAAAGCTCAGACGTCCGCGACGGGCTTTGCCCTCAGTCGCCAGACATTCAAACTTCATAAAACATTCTCTGCTCACAGCAATTCCTAATCGGTATATTGAGCCGGGAAGCTTCATCGTCCCGGCAAACTTCCCTTAGATATAAGGGCATTATTATCAATCACAAGGTGCCGGCTGAAATACAGTTACCAGCCCCTGCTTTAAAGCTTATGGCGAACGGTTAAATGGCTTTGATTGCTCCAGCCACAAACAGTTTCACCCTTGTGCCACACTTTTATCCCGGCGCTGCAAAAACATCGCATCACCGTAACTGAAGAAACGGTATTTCTCTGCAACCGCTTCATGATATGCAGCCATCATGTTGTCGTAACCGGCAAAGGCAGACACCAGCATCAGCAGGGTTGATTCCGGCAAATGGAAGTTGGTCACCAGCACGTCAACGGTTTTGAACTCGTAGCCCGGGTAAATGAAGATATCGGTATCGCCAAAATACGGCGCAATCTCACCGTCACAGCTGGCGGTTTCCAGACAGCGCACACTGGTGGTGCCGATCGCTACCACACGGTTACCGCGGGCTTTAGCCGCTTTAACCGCCGCACAGACTTCCTCAGAGACTTCGATATATTCCGCATGCATTTTATGCTCGGCAATGGTATCCACCTTCACCGGACGGAAAGTCCCCGCCCCCACATGCAGCGTCACAAAGGCTTTTTCTACACCTTTGTCTGCCAGTTTGGCCAGCAGGGCATCGTCAAAGTGCAGACCGGCTGTCGGGGCTGCTACAGCACCGGGCTTTTCGTTGTAGACCGTCTGATAACGTTCCCGGTCAGACAGCTCGTCTTCACGCTTCATATAAGGTGGCAGCGGCATATGGCCAAACTGCTCCAGCGCTTCAATCAGGTTGCCTTCGGAAAGATCAAAACGCAGCTCAAACAGATCATCATGACGGCCAACCATGGTTGCCTTCAGGCCACCGTCCAGTGTCAGTTCCGCCCCTTCTTTCGGCGAACGGCTGGAACGGATATGCGCCAGTGCAGACTGTTCATCCAGCACCCGCTCGATCAGCACTTCAATTTTGCCACCGGACGCTTTCTGGCCGAACATTCTGGCCGGAATCACCCGGGTATTATTGAAGATCACCAGATCCCCTTCGTTCAGCAGGTCCAGCACCTCATAAAAGTGCCGGTGCACCCGGTCACCACTGTTACCGTCAACACAGAGCAAACGGCTGGCAGTACGGTCAGCGAGGGGATAACGGGCGATTAACTCATCGGGGAGTTCAAAATGGAAATCTTTAACCTGCATGGTGGGATCTGTCGGAACTGAAAAAAGGACGGCTATCCTACCGGAAAACGAAGCATATTTCAGCGCCCTCTGAAGGGAAATAGCACAATTAACCGGCCACAGCAGACCTGTACCCGGTTAATAACTGTTTCACTTGCTGAAACAGCCGGAACAATCAGCCCGCCGGGGCAATAAACTCCGTCCGGATACCGCCTGGAATCAGACACATCATGTGGCGGAACGGTGCTTCTCCCAAGGCTTCCGGCGCAAACTCAATCGTCACATTATCCTGCTGCAACAGGCGCGCATGTAACGCATCCAGCGCTGCTGTATCCGCTACCGCCAGTGCCACGTGATGCAAGCCAATATTCTGTTGCCGGTTAAAACTGACCGGCGTCTCAGCCTTAGCCTGCCAGAGGGTAATCATTGTATGGCCATCGCTGACAAACACCGCCGGATAATCCGGCTTCTCCCCCACCTTATTAAACCCAAGCACCCGCTGGAAAAAATCGGCAGTTATCGCCAGCTCAGGCACAGTCAGCCCTAAATGATTTACACCGCGGGTCAGAGCCCCTTCAGAATTACCGGTCATACTGCACTCCAGAGATATATTATTAATGTTAATGAATAGATTTGTTCAGGTACAAAATACCATAACTGAACAGATCTGTTCATTTTTTATAATAAATCCCCTCAACAGGGTAAGGAGAATACTGGAACCCCACGCCCGGCTGACATACACTCTGCCCATCGAAAATACAGCGGACCCGATAATGGCCAGGGATAAACAACAACTTCTGATCGAAACATCATTACAGCTGTTTAACAGACACGGATTTCACGCTACCGGCATTGATACCATCATGGCGGTATCCGGTGTATCTAAAACCACACTGTACAAATATTTCCGCAGTAAAGAACTGCTGATTCTGGCCGTACTGGAATACCGCCATCAGAATCTGGTGGAACTGTTTGATTCCACCATTAAGACATCACGTGAAGCCCATCCACAGGAAAAAGACAGTTATCACCTGCATGCGTTTTTCGATGCGCTTCAGGAATGGTTTGAAGATGACAACTTCTTCGGCTGCAACTTCATTAATGCCAGCGCCGAATTTGCCGACAAAGATCACCCGGTACATCAGTACGCCTGCCGGCATAAGCACTGGTTACGGGATTGTCTGACAGAGTTGCTGGGTAATGCGGCGCTTGCCGATCAGGTAATGCTGCTGGTTGACGGTGCAATTGTGACTGCTCAGGTCCAGAGCGCGCCCCAGGCTGCCGAAACCGCACGACAGCTCGCTTGCCAGCTGTGTGGACTGCCTGCCCGCTGAGAACACTGCGAAACAATTTTTTAGTTAACAGCCAGAATTTCAGCGGAAGGCTTTTTCGACCACAGCCGCCTGCTGCCCGAACTACTCCAGCCCCGCCTGCAAATGCCCGCCGGGTAAAATAACCACCACCGCGTGCAGAGGCCGGTCAGATACGGCGGCAATGTTACCGGCCGATAATGTACGGCTGTAACCGACACCATCCTCCTGCCAGCTCAGGTTAGCCAGATTCCCCTGCAACGCCCGCTCCGGAAAGCCCAGAGAACATTCACTGCCGGATAAGATGCTACTGCAGCTGACGACCTTACCTGTTTCGGGAATCTTCAGTTTCACCTCATAAACAACCTCTGAAGTACGGTTCTGGATAATCAGTTCATTGACGGTCTGGGGCTTCACCCCGCAGGCGGCCAGAGCGGCACAGGTAATGCACAGCAAGAAACGTGTAACCATATGAATTTCCGGTGTTTAAATCAGTAAGACTTACCTTACAGTACCATAGCCCCAGAATAAAAATATGCCACCTTGCAGGTGCAAATGTGAGATCAGAAAACTCCCCTGCGACAAACCGCCACGCGACAACAGGTCACATTTCCGGACACGTAACCGGTTGCTAAAGTGCCGCGCTTTCAGAGCCCGATACAGGAACAATCATGTCGCCTTCATCTTTACAGCCAGCCCGCTACCGCGCCGCCTGGCGCTGGCATATGTATGCCGGCCTTTACGTCATTCCTTTCATGCTTATGCTCAGCCTCACCGGGCTGATCATGCTGCTGTATCAGCCGGTCATCGCTCCGGCATTGCACGGCAAACTGCTAACCGTTGAACCGGTCGCTTCCGAATACCTGAGCTGGCAAAGTCAGCTGAAGGCCATCACCGCAAAGTATCCACAGGCCACGGTTAACCAGTTTCGTTTACCGGAAACAGCAGAACAGAGCAGCCACTTCACAGTAAAAACCTCTGAGGGCGAAAACCGGAATGTCTATGTGAATCCGTACACCGGGGAAATATTGGGCAGTAATAGTAAAGATGGCAGCCTCTATGCGCTGGCGGACGAAATACACGGGACGTTTTTGCTGGGTGAAACCGGCGACGCCCTTATCGAACTGGCGGCCGGATATACCCTGGTGCTGATACTGACAGGGCTGTTCATGTGGTGGCCCCGCCAGCAACAACACTGGTACCGGCTGTTTATTCCACAATTGAGCAAGAACGGACGCTCACTGTGGAAAGAACTGCACATCAGCACCGGCGCCTGGCTGGCACTGGCGCTGTTATTTCTGAGCATTACCGGCCTTTCATGGACAGGAATCTGGGGGGCCAAAATCGTCCAGCCCTGGAACACCTTCCCTACCGGCGTATTTGGTGGTATTCCAACCTCAGACAAAACCCATGCCAGCCTGAATCCCGGAGTCATCGAAGAGATTCCCTGGAACCTTGAACAGGCCCCTTTACCACTGTCTGGTTCTGCTGCCGGCACACAGGCAATTCCGGCAGGCACACCGGTTAATCTCGATACAGTGACCGGTTATGCACAGCAACTGGGTATGACATCCTTCCGGATCAACCTGCCCCGCTGGGAAGATGGCGTCTACTCCATTGTGGCCGCCACCATGAGTAAAGACCGTATTTCGCCGCTGGATGACCGCACCCTGCATATTGATCAGTACACCGGAAAACTGCTGATGGATATTCAGTTTCAGGACTACAGCCTGATAGCTAAAGCCATGGCGATCGGCATCCCCTTACATATGGGGCTCTGGGGAACAGCCAACCTGATACTCAACACAGTTATCTGTATGCTCACACTGTTCCTGTGCATCAGCGGCATCATCCTGTGGTGGAAAAGACGTCCCATCAAAGCAGGTGTCAGCCTGAATCCTCCGGCAGCGATTGAAGCCAAACGCTGGAATACCGCCCTGATCATCTGGGTAACGATTGGTGTCTGCTTCCCACTCACAGGGGCAAGCCTGATTGCTATCTGGCTGCTGGAACAGATATTCAGCCACCTGTTTAAGCGCAAAGCTAAGCTGCAGCGCAGCTAAACCGGCCGGGCAAACGCAACCTGCTGTTTGCCCGCGCTCTCTCTGCAAATACCTGAAACCCTGCGTTTTTTCAGTTTATTTCTGTTTGCTGATTGACGCCTAACAATGGATTCGTATAATACCGGGCACTTGCTTACGCTCGGACATTTACCGGAATAAGTAAGTTGCGAAATGATATGTGCCGGTGTGGTGAAATTGGTATACACGACGGATTCAAAATCCGTTGCCTTCGGGCGTGGCGGTTCAAGTCCGCCCACCGGTACCACTCAATTAAGCCTCGTTTCTCTTCGGGAGAGTCGGGGCTTTTTTGTGCCTGTAAGAAAGATAATTGGTATACACGACGGATTCGCTTTTCATAACATCTAGCGTTGCCTTCGGGCGTGGCGGTTCAAGTCCGCCCACCGGGGCCACTAACTTAATCAAGTCATCGATTAAGTATTAAAGCCCTGTTCATAGGGTCTACAGAGAAGCGGAGCTTTGTAGCGACCGCTTTTTTGTGCCTGTAATTTCGGCTTCTGGTGCATACCTTATCCCATCTGTGCAATATCTATGCGTCACGACATCCAACGCAATACAACTAATAACTATTAGTTACTCTTTATCTACAATATCAGCTTAAAAAGTGAGACCACCAAATTCCCGATTAAAAACCAGGTCTTTCAGGTCAGCTTTGTGCCATTAGCGGACCTTGGAAATACGTGGCTAGAACGGAAGCTATGCTTCATGCTCGTGACTAAACGTCGTTTCGCGACTTGCTCGACAAAACATAGAAAGCAACCTAGTAGTCAATTTTGGATGACTGAGATATAGTTCTGGTTGATGGGAGAAAGGAGTACCCGTATCAGAGTCTGTGATATTTCTGCGCAATGCAGGTAGTTCAGGCGGGTATTCAGGATGAACACTACTAATCCTTTTTCCTCTCTGGCAGCCCTTGCCCTCGCAAATCGAGCCATAGACTCCTACTACTTTCTGCCTCTTCGGTACATAGCTTTTCTACCCATGAATTTAAAATGTACCTTACAAGGTAGCAAAGCTTGCAAGCTTTTAAACCTTGTAAGGGTGGACCATTAAATTGTTAAGTGAATAGAGAAAGGAATCTTATCTATGATTATCAATAAAAAGAGAATCAGAACGCTTGGTGCATACACAAAAGGATTAGAAGAAGGACAACCTATAGTTGTGAGCGTTGGTATTTCAGATATTGATAGTGACGCAGCTATAGATATTGGACTTAGTCCTGATTTTTCTCCAGGGGAAGTTGTCCTTCCAAGAGCTGTCGGCAACATCACTAAATTCAATGCCGAAGGCAAAGAAATCCCACAAAAGGACGAACCAAAGGAAACGCACTATAGACAGCAAGAATGGACTTGGAAAGAGTTCAGAGGTAGATACGACTTCGAGGAAAAGTCAAAAATTGTAGACATCCCATACGAGCGTTATCCCAGAGAATATATAGAGCCCCCCGCTGTCGAGTTGAATATAGCGACAAATTCTAACAGTGAAAAATTTATCATTTCAGATCCAGTAGAATTTACATCGGAGAACGATGATCTTCTGGTTCATATAATCAACCTATTTTTGGAAATATTTGGGCATTGTGAGATCAGGAGTGAGAACCTTGATTCTATTATTCGTGCTCCTCTTCGTAAGCTAAATTGGGATGTCCTTCCTCCAGGGAAGAAGCCTTGGGGCGAGCTAAAGCCACTTGTACGTGAGGCTACAGGTAATCTTTCGGATGGAAACAAAGTGGTTATTGATAAGCGCCTAGAATCCATCAATGTACATGAACCTGACTTCGTTGCAGTAGGTAGAGCAGGGTTTTCAGGGTACTTGATCTTTGGTTTTCCTGAAAAGAATCTATACATTCTGGAAAGCACGCAAACAAACAACGCTACATACGTTATAGAAAATAATTGGGAAGTTTTGTCTGGGTTAACTAAAGCTGAAATTTTAGAGAATAACCTACATAAAGAACGGGTTTTCCACAGAGAGAGCTGGTTTAATGAAATTAATAGAGTTTTGTGTGGATGAATCACTTAACAAAAACAGTCAGTTGACACGCGATGCGCTCAACTGCTGTAAGCGTTAGGCTCCCAGGAGGGTAAAAATGAGTGAAACTGCGGGTACGATTATAAAGCTACTGGCAGCCCTTACTTCACCAAAGGCATGCGTTAAGTACATAACAGTTGCAGTGGCTTTATTGATCTCCTGGAAATACCTTGAGCCAGTTATCTCAGAGACTCAAATATCCAAAGAACAATTATCAATTGTCCTGCTCCTACTTGGTGTAGGGTGTGGCTCACTTGTAGGACAAGCAGTATCCTGGGCTACTGAGTTCTTATGGAAACAGCATAAGTCAAAAAAAGAAGCGGCGCTTGAACAAGAGATGGAATTAGAAGAAGCCAAGCGTGAAAGAATTGAGAAAGAAGAAAAGGAAAAGTTGCTATTAACAAAGATTAAAAGTTCGTTTGAGCATCTACATTTCGAACAGAAAGCCACCTTAAGAAAGTTAACTCTAAAAAATGAAACTCTAGATATGTCTGAGTTAAATAACTCAGCACTAGAGAAAAATGGGTACATTCAAAGACTAGTACATGTCAGGATTACAGATTACATGACCCAAATTAATCCCCTGATCAGTAATTTCATTAAAGAACAATGGTCAGCCGAAAAAGAATCAAAGGTAAAATCGTTCCTAGAATATAACGATCATGCAGAGAAATTGCTTGAGTTACTTGAGGAAGATAATCAGGACAAGGACTTTCCTGTTGATAAAGAAGTTCTAAAAAGCACTTCACATTACTCAGAGGGTGTTCGGGGGCAAGATGACGATAGAGAAAATAGCACAGGCTATTGGCTGTGGTTCGAGGACTATCTCTTAGAGGAGTTCGAGAAAAAAACTGGAAAATCGTATGTTGATGAAGCTTTTATTTCCTTACAGAGAATTACTGACGATGAAGTCACAGCCTAACAAGCGCATGTTGTCGGACTGTTTTTCCGCTGCGCTCCAAACCAGCCGCAAATGCGGGCGTTAATGACCGATATGTGTCGTTAGCAGACCTTCTGTAAGAGATGATTGAGTCCGCTTTTGGCACAAAGCTACCCTCGTGCTCATCCGTAACTATTCCTTTTTCAATCATATATAAAAACCCCGGATATCTAATTCCGGAGGTTTTATGAGCAAGAAATTCAATCCCACCAACGACCGTATCCGGTCTTTACCCGCCAACGATAAATCATCTTCATCCACTGAACTTGAAGTTACAGATACGGAATTAACCGGGCTGAAATGTCTATCAGGGAAATCTGGTAATAAACGCTTCCTGCTGCGCTATACCTTCAATGGCCGTAAACGCAGCATCAATCTTGGCCGCTTTCCTGATATCGATGTAGCTGCAGCACGTAAAGCTATTCGCAGCTATAGAGCTATGCTCGCTAAAGGCAGAGACCCTAAAGGTGAACAGGAAGTACAGCAGCAAATACCGACCGTAAGCGAGTTCTTCTGGCATACATTTCTGCCTCTTCAGAAGAAGCACAAGAAAACCTGGAAGTCTGACATTGAACGTTTCAAGTTACATATTGAGCCCCTGATCGGTCATCTCAGATATACCGACCTTAAAACCACACATGTTCAGCAGATTCAGCTGAAACTTAATGAACCAACTAAAGATCGTCCAGCCTACGCCAACGCAACCTGTAACCGTGTATTAGCCGTACTGAAGAGCATGGGTCAATTCGCTGTACGCTTCGACATTGTCCCTGTAAATGAGGCAATGAAGATCAAACTGCTAAAAGAAGATAACGTACGCACTCGTTTTCTGGATGCAGGAAAGATGAAGGCGCTGATTCGCGAAGCTCTCGCCTATAAACGTACCCCCTAAATCGATGCGTTTATCGCCATTCCGGCGCTCTCTGGCACCCGTAACAGCGAAATGCTGAACGGTATTGAGGAGCCGTATCGAGCGGTTTCAGTCACTACTGATGGTTTCCTGACTAATGCGCCATTAAACAGGATCAGAATGGATGGCCCAGCATGTCAGTACTTCCGAGAGTTGTATCGACATATAGACACACAAGGCGAAGATATTCTGGAAGAAAAAAATCGCGCTTATCAGATTATCGTGGCCAAAACTCGTTGGCAGGCTACAGTTCTTAAAGCAGCAGGCTGGGAATAAAAGAAGGTAACGGCCAAAGCAGGTATTAAAGTACCGAGCTACGAAGACGATCATAATGAATATTTCGTTATGCTTTATCTAGAACGCCACCCAGGTGAAAAACAGATGCAAGCTCTCTCACCTCTACACGTGAAATGATGCTCTATAACAAAGATCTGCTCATGAACCACCGAATGCAGAACATGAATCTCGAACCAGACTGCAAGCGGCGTCTCATTAATCCACGAATGATTCCTGTACTGGATCGTATGCATGTAGCTTGTGACTCAGAGCCACACCAGGCTTTGGAAGAAGGTGACTATTACCGCACTGTTCGATAGCTGGAGGGCTAACGATAACTGCTTAAAAGAGCTCGAAGACTGGGATGAATGGGAAGAGTACATCGAATCTTCAATCGCAAAGCGACATAGCAAGATGCGTTTGCAGGACGGTGAAAAGTCTGACGGTATACTGTGCCGAAACTTCCTTCGCGCCTATGCTCGCGAGTCCCACGGCCTTAAGCGCAAGATGAAAAACGCCGAACTCATAGAATGGCTGAATTCAAATGGTTCCTCTGCCAAGCACAGTCACGTTAGCGGGGGTAAACGTGCAAAGATGTACTGGGCACAGCTCCTATAACCAAGCGCACTGTTGCGCTTCTGGAGCGCATTCTGGGCGAATTCCCAAATTTCCAATACGAGCCTTTCTTCAATCATGATCGCCTGTCAGAGCTTCATACACGACTTTCTGAGGTTTAATCCCTTTACTCTGCCCGTGCTGACTCTGTCAGCACAACATTTTTCTCACTTTTCACATTAAAATTCACCCTAGACTGAAGTTGAGGGCTACTAACTATTCATAAATGATAAAGATACTTCGGTTTGACACCCTATACCTGCGAGACTAGGTTTAACCTAATAATTTCACAACTGAATTGTAGCCCCCCATGCCCCAGATATCGTTATTTTTTATTGCCTACACATTATTGCTAACTTTATTTTACAGTTCAGGCAATGCTTTAGCGGTTGAAACAAAAGCCGACATAACCGCCCCTGAAAAGCTGCAAAGACACATGATTTATACAGCCAACGCTAAATATTTCATTAATACAAACCGCAGTTATGAAACATTGATATTAATTAAATACGCTAATGAGTGGCACAAGCAAAACCCAGGAGCCAATTCATCTGAATTAATGAAAGCAGTGAACACAGTAAAAGACCAGCACGCTGACATGATAAAAAAATCATACGGGAATTTTGATTTAAACAATACCTTACAGGCTAAAGCGGCTTATTCATTGATAAATATTATAAAGGGCGACTCTGAGAACAGCATGAAGGGAGTGATCGCCGAGGAAATAACAAAATGGTGGTATGAAATGGGCAACACTATTATGTCTCCAACAAATCAGATCATAGCCCAAGCAAACCTCTACTCAAACTTTTTAAACACAAATAAGTTACTTGAGAATACTTTGGCAGAGTCATTGCAAAATGCTGAAGACAGTACTGACTTTGAAGTTGCATTTGATCGCCTTTTCTCTCGTGAGTTTGGCGCTAACATTAAAGACAGTGCAGAAGACATTATCAATAACAACCCTATTTTCTCAACACACTTGGACGTCAAAACTCTAATCAAGAAAATGAACGCCGGCGAATTAACCGATAAAGAACTACTAAATTTATCAAGTGACATCAAAAAAGTAATCACAAAAAAAACTGATAATATAATTTCAAAACTTGAGAGTAATTCAGAAATACTGACCGGGATCGAAGCTTATATAGATAATATAAAATCCAATGAATCAAAACGGATCAATCGTGAAAAAGATAATCTTGAACTAGAAGGCTATCGAGCAAATATATATATACTAAGCACGTTAATGAATGCTCTCGGAATTGAAGGTACACCACAACTGACAGCTACACTTGATGCCGGTCTTGACATCGCTCAACTACTCTCAGACTACGACCACAATAGAGAGCTGTCCAGTTTTGCTGCTAATTCAATTATAGCAGGAGGAATAGTCTCAACCGCAATTACCTTGGTTGGTGCATTTTCAGAACCGAAAGCAACGACTGACCAGTTAATTCTCGAGAATATAGCCTCTTTATCTCGCCAAATAGAAAGCTTCAGAGTTGAAGTACATAATAGGTTCAATTATATAGATGATAGATTAAATAATATTTTGATGATGACTTCAAAAAACTTTTTAAACATGCGAGATGAGCTATCGCAAATAAATTATCTTAGCCAAAGGACTCTGGAACGCACTCTGAGAATCGAACAAAAACTACAATTCTATGCAGAAAGACAATCAGCTCTTTTTCGTGAGAAGTTCTATGTAGATGAAGAAAGGATGATAAATAAATGCTATCGGCTAAAATCTGATATCCCGGCCGCTAAGCCCACTGAAACTCAATTCGATGATTGTCTAGACCATTTTAAAACCACTGCTAAAACTGTTTCTCAATTAACTGGATTCGACCTTACATCTGACACTCAATTTAACCTTTATTCCAAAGCATGGTCTCAGACTCCTCTGCATGCCCCCTACAGCAGAATCATTAAAGAACTGGACTATATTTTTTCAGAGGATAAGACAAACTTAGCGTATTCTTCTATCAACCAAGGCGTGTTTTTGTCAGCACTTTCCTCTTATATGTTAACGTTAAATACATGGCCCATATTAAGGCAGAAAGTTAATAAGTCAGCGTTGGCAGATTTCAAACATTTGATGACTCAGATCGACGAACAACAGGCAACGTTATACAAAGGTACAGAACACTGGAATTTGGCCAAAGTTGCAAAAAGCTATTTGGCTCTGCTTGAGGCAATAGAAACACAGCTCTATGAAATCGCCCTGACTACAACAGAAGTAAACCTCTCTGGCTATGGCTTTAATTATCAGCTGTTTTTAGATGAGCAGCACAAGCTGCAAAATAATGAAGTTCTCTTGTCCGATTTCTCAGAGTTTGGTCTCTGTGGAGAATCCTGGGGCTACTCCAATGACACACAATATGAAATTGTTACCGCTTTAAATGGAGATTTATATGATGAAGAATATAATTTTCAACTATCAAACTTTCCATATCTAGCGACTCCAGATGAGCTATTAAAAAGAATCGAACATATAGATAAGACACAAGGACTAAACCCTATTTCCAACAACCCACAGGAGTTAGAACTGTGTTATGAATTTGAAACAAACTGGTCATGCAAAGACAATATAGAAATAACAGAATATGATTTCGAGGGTGAACCAATAGATTTCATTGGGTACTGTTTACCTTACTACGGGCCCGCCCTATATATCAATTTTATTAAAGATAACACCCCGATATTTTATACAGAGCATAAGATACATAAAAATATAGTATACAAAACTCCCCCTCCTTATAAATTAGATGTTGGCTCTGAATCAATCAATCTACATAATACCGCCATATCAGACCTTGACAATAGACTGGATGAAATACTGAAAAGTTTAATGCAAGACATGAGTAAAAACGATAAGTTTACTGATGATAGATATTGGAGTAAGGCAATTCTGGACAACAACTTTTCATATCGACTTAAAGAAGCTAGAGAACACTACCTTTCAAGTATTAACAAAACTTTCAAATTAGACTCAGAGCTAAGAAGAAATATTGTCATGGCAACATACTTTCAAAATGTTCTTATAAGACTGATGCACACAGAGGAGAGCTTAGTTATAGCAAAAGAAATACCTGAACTAATTTTATTCTCGAATCCTCACGAGCTACCTGATCTTTGGGGTCTGAGCAAGCTTATAGAAAGCAATGCAGCAATCATACACATGGATAACAATATAAATAATTCATTTAACCCCATCAGATTTATAAGTTTACCCATTAACAGTGACATATTATATCCCACATCCGAAAACCTATTTAATCCTGAGATAATAAGAAACCTAATAAGACAACTAGAGTCTTATAACTTCAATGAATTACCTATAAAATCCTTAATCTCCATTAAAATTAAATTCGATATTGAAACAATGGAAGAGAAGCTTTCGCCAAACTAAAACATAAAAAAGTGAAATTATTTGAGAAAACTAATAACAAGTAGTAATCAAAGCAACTTTTAACTGTTTAATAACCTTCATTGAATCGTCCAGTTTTAGTAGATACTTTTATATCTCACCACTTACGAAAAACATAGAATATGCAGATTAAAAACCCACCAAAATCTATTGATACTATCTAAAATACATCAACCTCTTGTTATTAGAAAAGCTATAATTCAGTCCTGCCTTCCGGTTTTTTTCTGCTGAGCAAGACATATATATGGCGTAACCTTCCTATTATCATCTCTTTTAGCCTTCCGTATACCTGTTTCCCAGCATACAGACAGACTTATCCTACGACTGCAGTATCTGATCCACACGCCCGACGTTCAACGAGGCGAACCGCATGACCAGATTGCTATCGTTCTTCATTAGCCCTCGATATCTAGCTTAGATAAAACCAACTTGCCCCTTGATAGTCCGGAATGAATACTCAACTTTGGATCTAAGGCTGTCTTTAATATGCTCGGTTTTCAATTGAATCTTATTAATGTGAGGATATTTCTTCAGCTCTTTGAGCCCACTGGGTATTTCAGCGTTATGTCAATGAGCCTCTACTTCTTCGAAACTCTTTTCAATGCTCACCACCACGATAACCACTGTCGGCGAAGATAAAATTATCCTCACCACAAAGAAAGTCTTCGGACTAATTTAGATAATATTCAATTGCCACAATGGTGGTAAAACCAACAGGAAAAATATCCAAAATGCATTACCAAGTAGTCTTGATTAACGACTCACAAGGTACTGTTGATGAGTACGACCGTCTCTCACGCCCAGAAGTTGATCTCGACTGCTGAACCAGATAACACAAATACATCTCTGGTACGCATCAAACACCAAAGAAAGACAATAAAAACCATCTATCAATCCTATATACAACCGTATAAATCAGAAAAACTCAACGCTTTCCAAAAACTCTTCACTAGGGCTTATGCCTTGCCTTCGGGCGTGGCGGTTGCTCTTAAGTCAGTGCCCACCGATACCACTTATCTTCCAAAAGAAGAAACTCAGTGATCAAACGCTGTTTCAGTCTTCGATTTTTTTATGCCTGAAATTTGGTATACACGACGGATTCACTTTCTAAAACATTCTCCAGTAGAGCTTAAGTATTACCTTCATGCGGCAATCAGAATACCTGACGACATAGTAAGAATACCTTCCGTTAATTCTTACACTCCTTCTGCTATCCCCACCTGTTCCCCCCTAAGACGCTCCCTGATTAAGCGTTTCCTGTATTTTGGTGCAGCACGCAGAGAATATCTTTACATAAGGATTACCTTGTCATTAAAGTAACCGTTTTTATCCGGAACTCTGTACCTATGACTGAAATAATCCTGATTGCTGCCGTCGTCTGTATTGGCTGGCTATTGATTAGATCCAAGAAACAAAATCAACAGCAGGCTGAAAAGAACCGTTCAGCCGGTTCTGAATTTTTAACAGTGAATGCTGATAAGCCGGAAGTAACGACGACTGCCAGCGGCCTGCAATATGAGATTCTGCAAACAGGCAGTGGCGAAGAACATCCGAAAGCCTCGGATAAAGTGAAGGTTCATTATCACGGTACCCTGATTGATGGCCGGATATTTGACAGTTCGGTCGATCGTGGCGAGCCAATCAGTTTCGGCCTTAATCAGGTGATTAAAGGCTGGACAGAAGGTGTTCAGTTGATGGTTGTCGGT
Organism: Aliamphritea spongicola; assembly: GCF_017051665.1. NCBI lineage: Bacteria > Pseudomonadati > Pseudomonadota > Gammaproteobacteria > Oceanospirillales > Oceanospirillaceae > Aliamphritea > Aliamphritea spongicola. The sequence goes on along the minus strand of NZ_JAFIDL010000003.1, from coordinate 36,070 downwards.
GAAAAGCGTCGTTTGTTTATTCCGGCTGACCTGGCCTACGGCAATGGATCAGCGGGTATTATTACGCCCGGCTCCACGTTGATCTTTGATGTTGAGTTACTGGCCATTAATCCCTGAGATCGCACGTAATCTGAATAACTCTGTTACCGCAATTGAAACCAGGCCGGTTTATCTGATCTGGGCTGGTCTGTTCTGGGCTGGGCTGGTCTGGTTTAAGGCAATACTGGATTTCAGATGACACACCGCTACCCAAACAGCCACCCGGATACCTGAATGGATTCACTTCAACAAACGGTTGAAAATCACTACCCTCACATTTATACCGTATCGGTGTATCAGTCCGGTGAGCTTGTCTCTGAATTTGCAAAGCCTGGCTACAAACATAAAGTGCGCACTGTCCGGTCGGTCACCAAGAGCATCATTGCAACCTTGTACGGCATTGCGATTCAGCAGGGATATCTGAAAAACCTTGATACGCCGGTCATGTCGTATTTTCCCGAATACCGGTCCGGTAAGCTGGATGCCAATATTGATAAAGTTACCATCCGCCACTTGCTGACGATGACCTCAGGTTTAGACAGCTCTGACCGGCAGCCGAAAGGCTATTTCAGAAGTAAGAACTGGGTAAGATTCTATCTTGAACGTCCGGTGAGATATGAACCGGGCACCCGGTTCCAATACAGTTCGGCCGGTTCTCATGTACTCTCAGCCCTGTTGTATAAACTCACCTCTCTGAATGTGCACGACTTTGCCAGGCGGCATTTATTCATGCCTCTGGGCATTACCCGCAGCCAGTGGTCACATGATCAGCAAGGCTATTATCATGGCGGATTCGGGCTCGACCTTTCCTCAGTCAGCCTGTCTAAAATAGGTCAGCTGTATCTGGATGGCGGTGCAGTGGACGGTAAGCAGATCATTTCTCCGGCCTTTATGTCTGAAGCCACCCAAAAACAAGTATCCGGCGGCTTTCCTGAAAGTGACGGCTATGGCTATCACTGGTGGACAGGCACTCACGGTGCAGTGGACTATTTCTACGCTGCCGGTCTGGGCGGGCAGTATATTTTCATCGTACCGGAGCTGAACCTGCTCACCGTCATTACCTCTGAATCACGGCGGCCACACCTTGAAAATAAGAAGGTGTTCACTGATCTGATTTTACCGCGCTACATAGCCTGAGCCTTTACAACAGCTGACAGATACACACCTCTACCTTTCCAGATCCACCAGATTGGCGATGCCTTCCGGAAAGAGGTACACCAGCAAAATCATGACGGGCAAAACCACAAAATACAGATTCATGGCAATGCGAAAATACCGGTGGGCATTGCGCAATTCCATAAAGTAATCGACCACCAGCCAGCCTTTAACGCCAACAGTAATTGCAATCACCAGCGTGATGATCAGGCTGGGTTCCGCAGACTCAGCAATCAGCGCACTGCCCAGAGTCAGCGTGATCAACACCAGCCAGACCCAGTTCTTAATTGCAGAGCTCTGAATTAAAGAGTTCTGAATTAAAGAGTTCTGAATTAAAGAGCTCTGAAAAAAAGAGTTTTTCAAACAAGCGTTCTTAAATACAGTAAACATAACAACTACCTCAGTACATAAAGCAGCGGGAAGATAATAATCCACACCAGATCAATCATGTGCCAGTAACAGGCAATCGCTTCCAGGCCTTCATGGTTCTCTGCGGAGTAAGCACCTTTCTTAAGCCGGTAGATGGCCCAGAGTATTGCACCGCCGCCCCAGCCCACATGCAGAAAGTGATTGAAGGTCATGTAGTAATACACGGTGAAGAACAGGTTGGTTTCGATTTCGATACCCTGTTCTATGTTCCAATAATATTCCCAGGTTTTAACCACCAGATAGAAAACCGCACAGATAATGGTGCCCCACAGCCAGCGTATGGCCGTTGTAATACGGTTCATACGCACACTGGCAACCGCCTTTGCCACACAGAAACTGCTGGTTAACAGCGCCAGGGTATTCAGGGTGCCGGCCAGGGTATTGAGCTGCAAAGGCCCCTGATTAAACACTTCCTGATGAAAAACTTTGGCAATGAAATACACCAGAAACATCAGAGCAAACTCTGTCATTTCAGCGTAAATGCCCACCCAAACGGCACCATTGCCCGGAATCCGGTTCGGTTTCGGCAGAAAACTCAAAGGCTGCCCAGTCTCAGGAATCCCTCTGTCTGCAATCACACTGCTATCAGCCATAGCGAAATGCTCCTTCTGTGCCCGGAAATAAAACGTGGAACAACAACAGCCATTCTTAAACAGTCACAGACCACGCTTTTCATGAATAAGGTACAGATATAAATAATTAAACTTGAATGAGCACAGAATAATCCCCAGGAGCATTGCATCTATTGATTTCGGTTAACTTTTAGCAAAAAATTTTTTACACCGGCAGGTAAATATCCTTCAGCAATACCTGCAGCTACCCTGATAAATCAGGTCTTATTCAAACGAAAAGGAAGCGGCAAACGGGTATATTTCAAACAAAACAAATCCTTCCCCGACATAACATGTTTGTTTCAGAGCCATCCATGCCGATTGACCTTCATCTGTAACCCACTGATTTAAATACCGTTATTTTCGAAAAGTGACATATATCATTCAATTACGAACTATTCTCATTACCTATTGACATAAGCCTTTAAATACCAATAATGCCTCACGTTCTCATTATCATTTAGATTAGATTTACTGAGGGATTCCTTTCAATACCAGGGGAAGCTTCCGGTAATACACAGATTCAAGGCACCCGGTCATCTGATCAGGTGATGTACTTAAAAAACCACTGGAGACCTGAAATGTCGCTTCAACTACCGGCTAAATTACGCTCGTCCCTTCTTGTCTTGCTATCGCTACTGGCGTTCACCGCGCCTGCTAAAGCAGATGAAGCAGTCGTGCTGGTTCAGTTAAACGAATACAACGGCCCTGAAGCATACTTTCACCTGTACCTGGTGAATCCGGAAGGCAAGTTTGACCGCACACTCTGGGTTTCCGGGCCGGATAAAATCTGGTGGCCGGATTCTAAGCGCTGGTTCGGATACCACTCCCGCGCCCGCGAGAATGTCGATGGCATCACCGGTGCATCCACAGCAGGCGGCGCACGTTCAGTAATGCGGGTTGATATTGACCCAAGCTGGGTAGATGCCGGCTATAAACTGCGTGTGGAAACATCCGTCGAGAACGCTGATAACGTTCAGGCCGATGCCGAGATCGAACTGACCAAAGCCAACCAGCGTACAAAAACGCCTGGTACTGGCTACGTCCGTTACATCCGTTACAAGCTCTAAATCAAAATGTGGCGTCAGATACACCGCTGGGCGGGAGTCATTCTTGGTCTGTTACTGATCTTTCTGGCAGTAACAGGATCAATCTTATCAGTCGACCCGTTACTGAAACGGTTTGACCGCAACGTCCACGACCTGGGTGACATGACTGTCGGCGATGTACTGCGCCTGTCTGCCAAAAAGAATCCCTACTTTGAAATCGACCGGATCCGGATCGATTACTCCGGCCGCGTACTCCTGCGCGGGGCCGATGCGGCCGGATCACGCGAAGTACCGTTCAATCCCTCTAATGGCCGGTTAGCCCGTAAAGACAGACCCGAACCTATTATGGATCTGGTTAACAGCCTGCACCGTAATCTGGCACTGGGACCAGACGGACGGCCAATTACGCTCATCAGCGTCATTGCCATGCTAGTGCTGATGATCACCGGATTCGTTCTGCTGGCCCGGCGACTGGGCGGATACAGCCGGCTCTTTGGCAAAATTAAAGGCCGGGGCCTTGATAAGTGGCATACCGTCGCAGGGCGGTTACTGATTATCCCCCTTTTCATAACAGTGCTGTCAGGTACCTGGATGTCGCTGGTATCAAACGGTCTGGTGCCTTCCGGCGTGGATGATACACCGGAATATCCGGAAACACTGACCCAGGCCGATCCGGTTCCGGCTGCCGAACTGGCTGTCTTTGACACCATTGCGCTAAGTGAACTGACTGAGCTGAGCTTCCCTATCTGGTCCGACTGGTGGGATGTCTATGTCCTGCGTCAGGGAGGTACTCTCTCCTTTATTGACCGTCATTCCGGAGACATACTCAGCCAGGAAAGCGTACCGTTCTTAACCCGCGCACTGGATCTGTTCACCCTGTTACATACCGGACAGGGCGCATCTCCCTGGGGTGCAATCGCAGGCCTGATTTCACTGTCAGTACCGTTCTTTACCGTGACAGGATTCATCATCTGGTTACGCCGGCGCCATCCTAAGCCCCGCGGAATGGTCTCGCTTGCTAATGCCGACGTAGTCATACTGGTTGGCTCTGAAACAGGCACCACCTGGGGATTCGCGGTTCACCTGGCACAACAGCTTCGTGATGCAGGAAAAGCCGTTCACCTCAGCGGAATGAATAAAACCTGCCATATGCGCGAAGACGCGACCTTACTGCTATTGGCAGCAACCTATGGTGATGGCACGCCACCGTCAGGGGCTGCACAGTTCCTCGAACGTTTACCCGGCTATCAGGGTGGTCAGCACTTTGCGGTTCTGGGCTTTGGTGATAAGGCATTCCCGGCATATTGCGCATTTGCCATCAATTGCCAGAATGCACTGACGGCCTCTGGCCGCACCAGCCTGCTGCCCATGGGAGACATTAACCGCCGTTCCGCACAGGCCTTCACTGCCTGGGGACACAAACTCGCGGTTCCACTGGGACTTAACAGTCTGGTACTGGATTACACACCACCCCGGCCGAAAACACGACAACTGGAACTGGCTGAACGGGAAGACTTCACCGGTTATGACGGCACCGCCTCAGCGATTCTGCGCTTCCGGGCGCCGAAGAAACGCCGTCTGCCAGGATTCAATGCCGGAGACCTTCTGGGTATCGTCCCTCCGCAGGACCCGGTAGCGCGATTATATTCTCTGGCGTCATCAAAACGTGAAGGCATGGTTGAACTTTGCGTCGCCAGCGTCAAAGGCGGCATTTGCTCGAATTACCTGTTGGGTCTGGAACCCGGGCAGCAGATCGATGCCTATGTGGAACACAACCCTGACTTCCGGCCTGCCCGCCGGGCACCCACCATTATGATCGGTGCCGGTACAGGTATTGCCCCCTTTGCAGGCATGATCCGCAATAACCGGAAACAGCCCATGGAACTGTTCTTCGGCCTGCGCCATCCCGACAACGATTTTTATTACCGTGACGCCATTCAGGAGTGGCAGAGTGACGGACGCCTGAGCGGCTTCCACCCGGCATTCTCCCGTCACGATGACCAGGCCTATGTTCAGGACCGCCTGCGCGGTGCCAGCGACATCGTGGCTCAACACTTACACCAGGGTGCGACCATCATGGTCTGCGGTTCATCCCGCATGGCACAGGCTGTCGCACAGGAAATTGACACTATCTCCGCCAGTATAGGACTCAGCATTGCTGAATTACGTCTGTGCGGCCGTTACCTTGAAGACATCTACTGACAGAGGACCCTGCAATGAAACTCGGAACCTTGTTTTCCACCATCGCGGTTACCGCACTGCTCGCCACCAGCGCGCATGCTAAAAACCCTTTCCTGACGAAAAAATTCTGGAAAGACGCAACTATCGAGGACGTGCAGGCCAAGATGGATGAAGGCTACAGCCTGCTCGAAAAACAGAAAATCGGCCGCCAGGCTCTGCACTACGCGCTGCGTGGCAATGCTTCTCTGGATGTCATGCGCTGGTTACTGGAACAGGGTGTCCCTTACCGGCCTGAAGGCGGTAAAGGTGTTTATGCTGAACTGTACGCTGCCCGCTATGGCGATCTGGAACTGATCAAACTGTTCGCGGAATTCGGTGCTGACTATAAAGTTGAAGACTATATGGGTGAAACCCCGCAATACTGGCTGTCGAAAAACAAAAAGTTCCGCCCGGGTATCGTCGAATACTTTGAAGAAATCGGCCTGGATTTTAACCAGCAGAGCCGTTTAGGTATCACGCCGCTGGGCGCTTTCGCCTACAACAAGCGGGCAATGGAAATGTTCGAACTGCTTGAAGATAAAGGCTACGATCCGGGTTACATCGACGGTGAAGGCCGCGACCTATTCATGCGCGCACTCACCAAGAACGACAATGTCGAAATGCTCGAAAAGTTCTACGACATGAGCGAAGAACCGGAAGTGGCTGATAACTACGGATATTCCGGTGTACTGCTGACCGTTGCTGATGAAGCAACCTCTGAAGAACGCCTGGCGTTCCTGGAAGACAAAGGCTTCGACCTGCACATCACCAATGACCGTGGCCAGACCGCCCTGCATATGCTGATGGCTAACCGTGAAGAAGAAGCCGAAGGTTATGAAGCACTGATGTCACGTGGCTTTGACGTAAATGCAAAAGACAATGCCGGCAACACACCGTTGATTCTGGCACTGGCATTTAAAGAGCCTGCCGTTATCGAAACCCTGCTGGACGCAGGCGCCGACCCACTGGCCGTCAACGATAAAGGCATCACGCCCCTGCTGGCAGCCCTCCTGCGAGGCGAAGATTTTGCGCCGGTTATTGATCGCCTGATTGCCGCGAATGCGAATCTGACTGACAAAGACGCAAAAGGCGGTACCACTCTGACCTATGCGGTTAAAGGTGGTCAGCCAATTGAATTGCTGAAGCAGATCGTTGCTGCCGGCGTTGATCTGGACGCGAAAGACGGTGAAGAAACCACTGCTCTGATGTACGCAGCCCTGCTGGGTAAAGACACATCAACCATGGAATTCCTGCTGGAAGCAGGTGCAGACAAATCAGTCACTGATGTCTTTGACGATACAGCCATGCTGATGGCTCAGGAAAATGCCGCGCTAAAAGACAGCCCGATTCTTGCCAAATTACAATAAGGCCTGAACCGGACTCCGACCGGAGCGTCTACACAGACGCTCCGGTTGTATAGCTTTTCCCCCAACAACCCTATCCTGCCGTTTCATACCCTTTCACACCTGATCTATCAGCCATTTGTCAGGTTACATACCCGGCATTCTCTAGTAAATTAGGCGCTTCACCTGTCCTTCTCCGTCAGCCGGTTCAGCAAATAACGATTATGAAAAGCGCCAAGTTCGTTCAGGGATCAACCTTCAGACACGTATCCGTGATGACACTCAGCAGTACTGTTGGTCTGCTGGCGCTGTTCGCTGTTGATCTTGTGGATATGTACTTCCTCAGTTTGCTTGGGCAGGAAGAACTTGCTGCGGCTATCGGCTTTTCCGGCACCCTGCTGTTCTTTTTAACCTCTGTGGGCATCGGTATTCAGATCGCCATGGGCGCGCTGGTGTCCCGTGCTGAGGGTGTCAGCAACCGCGAGCTGGTCGGCCAGTACACATCCAGTGTATTGCTGTTCAGCCTGATTGCTGCATTGCTGGTAACGCTGCCCGCCTGGATCTGGCTTGAAGACTTACTGATGTTCCTCGGTGCCCGGGATGTAACCCTCGGCCTGGCAATTGATTACAGCCAGATTCTGCTGCCCAGTACACCGTTGCTGGTCTGCGGTATGTCTGCAGCCGCCACGTTGCGGGGGCTGGGTGATGCCCGTAATGCCATGTACACCACCCTGGGGGCAGCCATTGTAAATGCCCTGCTCAACCCGCTGTTTATCTTTACCTTCGGCCTGGAAATCAAAGGGGCAGCTATTGCTTCGGTGATCTCACGGGTAGCACTGGTGGGCATCGCACTGTACGTGGTTATTCGCCGGCATAATATCCACTGTAAACCGGATTTCGGCCAGATGCGCCTGGACATGGGCGCTATTCTGCCTATCGCGGTTCCTGCGGTACTGACCAATCTGGCAACGCCGATTGGCGGTAGCTATGTGCTGAAAACCATGGCAAGTTTCGGTGACAGCGCGGTGGCCGGCGCAGCCATTCTGGGCAGAATCACCCCGGTCGCTTTTGCGCTGATATTCGCCCTATCCGGTGCAATCGGCCCGATTATCGGTCAGAACGCCGGCGCAGACCGCTATGACCGGGTCAGATCCACCCTGCTGAATGCCCTGCTTATTAACTTTGTCTATATCCTGTTCGTCTGGCTGGTGCTGTATCTGGCGGGAGATATGATCATCAGCGCCTTCAGCGCCACCGGAGACGCCGCCTACCTGATCGACTTTTACACTACCTGGCTGGTGATCGGTTTCAGCTTTAACGGTGTGCTGTTTATTGCCAACGCCGCTTCAAACAACCTAAACCATGCCACCCAGGCCACCTTATTTAACTTTGCCAAAGCCCTGTTCGGCACCATTCCGCTGGTTTATCTGTTTGCCCAGTGGTTCGGTGCCGCCGGTGTACTGGCCGGTGAACTGGCCGGAGCTGCGGTCTGGGGCACAATTGCTCTGGCGGTTGTGTTCTGGCAAATCCGGCAGCTGGAGCGGGAACATACCTGTGTGTCCTGCACAGAACCGGAGGTTGCAGAAGCCATGGCTTCGCCTTTCAGCTCATCCCAATGTCAGTTGGGCTGTTCCTATGTGAAGGCTAACGAAGAAAAATAGAGTCGATTCGGGCAGAGCCGTTTAATCAGCATTCGGTCTGCAATATTTTACAAGCCGGCTAACCTGCGCCCTTTTATAGTACTGCTTTACCTGACAATACGATTCTTAGAGCAGCACAAATCATGACGAAATACAGTTTTCTGGATGACTACAGTGAAGGCTGTCATCCGAATATTCTTCACGCGCTGGCGGACACCAATCTGATTCAGCAAACCGCTTACGGACACGATGAGTACACCGCCAAAGCTAAACAACTGATTAAGCGTGAAATCGCTTCAGAGCAATCTGACGTGTATCTGGTGGTTGGTGGCACGCTGGCAAATATTATTGTCATGTCATCCTGCCTGCGTCCTCACGAAGCCGTTATTTCCGCAGATACCGGCCATATCGTGGTACGGGAAACCGGCGCGATTGAAGCCACCGGACATAAAATCATTAACGTCGTGAATCAGCAGGGCAAAATCACCGTCGGCGATCTGGAACAGGTGTTGGTTGATCACTCCCATGTACCGCACATGGTTAAACCAAAACTGGTGTACCTTTCCAATGCCACCGAGCTTGGCACCCTCTACAGCAAACAGGAATTAACGGCGATTTCGGAGTTCTGCCGGGAGAATGGTCTCTACCTGTTCCTGGACGGTGCCCGCCTGGCCACGGCACTCACTGCTGAGAAAAATAATCTTACTCTGAAGGACATTGCCAAACTCACCGACTTATTCTCGATGGGCGCAACCAAGAACGGCGCGCTGATCGGCGAAGCGATTGTTATCAATAACAATTCGCTGGCTGAAGACTTTACCTTTCATGTAAAACAGCGTGGCGGCATGTTATCCAAGGGGCGCCTGCTGGGTATTCAGTTCGTCGAATTATTCAAAGACAACCTCTACTTCGAACTGGCAGAACATGCCAACAAGATGGCGAAGAAACTTTCTGAAGGCTTACTGGCCCATGGGCTAAAACTGGAAGCAGATACAGAAACCAATCAGATTTTCGCCGTGTTACCGGATGAACTGATTGCCCGTCTGCAGGAGAAATTTGATTTCTACGTCTGGTGCCGTAAAACGGCCGACAGTTCTGTGGTGCGCTTAGTCACCGGCTGGGCAACGCCGGAAGAAAAAGTTGATGAGTTTCTGACGCTTTTATAACGGTATTACGCAAAAAACGGCGCTAAGTGCGCCGTTTTGGCTTATATCAGCCAGAGTCAGGCAATCTCAACAATCACCCGGCCCTTGATCTTACCGTCGACAATATCAGTCGCCTTTTCAACGATCTGATCAAAGCCCACGGTCTCGGACAGCAGTTCCAGTTTTTCCAGATCCAGATCCTGCTGTAGCCGTGCCCACGCTTCTTCACGGGCAGCTTTCGGTGCCATCACCGAGTCGATGCCCAGCAGGGATACACCCCGTAAAATAAACGGCATCACAGTCAGTGGCAGATCCGCGCCCTGTGCCAGACCGCAGCTTGTAACTGCGCCGCCATACTGAGTCTGAGCAATTACATTCGCCAGTGTATGGCTGCCGATAGAATCAACCGCAGCACGCCAGCGTTCCTTACCCAGTGGCCGGCCTTTTTCAGAAAGCTCTGCCCGGTCAATCACACTGCTGGCCCCCAGCTGCTTCAGAAAATCCGCATGCTCTGTACGTCCGGTGGAGGCAATCACCTCATAACCCAGCTTCGACAGAATTGATACGGCAACACTGCCGACACCGCCATTGGCACCGGTCACCAGCACCGGTCCCTGATCCGGGGTAATGCCGTGTTTCTCCAGCGCCAGTACGGATAACATCGCGGTATAACCGGCGGTGCCGACGGCCATACATTGCTTCGGTGTCATCCCGGCAGGCTTCTTAATCAGCCAGTCACCTTTTACCCGGGCCTGCTCAGCATAGGCTCCGTAATGTACCTCACCGACACCCCAGCCATTCAGCACGACGGCATCACCGGGAGAAAATTCTGAGTGATCGCTTTCAATAACCGTACCGGCGAAATCGATGCCCGGAATCATTGGCCATTTACGTACTACCGGGCCTTTACCGGTAATCGCCAGGCCATCTTTGTAATTGATAGTTGAGTACTCAACGGCCACCAGCACATCGCCGGGCATCAGATCCTCGCGGCTTAACTGCACGCATTCTGTCTGTTGCTGTTCACCGTCTTTCGAAATCTGTAACGCTTTAAAAGTATTCATAAATTCTCTCTGTAAACGTGGCGTGATCAGACGCTTTTATCAATCTTTCTTTCGGTCTTCCCGACTCTTTAAGAAGCTGGCAACCGCTGAAATATGACCTATAAATCCAGTTTTTAACAATATAGATTATAAAAATCTATTTGTATGACAAATATTAAAATATTTTATTTAGAGAATAATTGTCAAGCCCAACCAAAGGCTGATACTGTTAACCAACGTTATGTAAACCACCTGATACCGGACCGGTTTACCGTTGTAACCGCTGTAAATTCAGGAAATTATCTTGTCTGAAATAAAGTCTGCAAAAACGTCTGCTAAAAAATCATCCCCGGAATCTGCTAAAAATACTTCAGCAGCACCGGTAATCTCCCCTGTTCAGGCACAGGCACCCTTTGGCAACATTGTGACTGCCAGCGCAACCAAGCAGATAGCAGAACAGCTGCGACAGGCAATTCTCAGCGGTGAGTTGAAAAAAGATGACCGTCTGCCCACAGAATTCGAACTGGCAGCCCAGTTTGATGTGTCCCGCCCGACTATCCGTGAAGCACTTAAACGGCTGGCCGCACAAAATCTGATCCGCTCCAAACGGGGCCCCGCCGGCGGTACCTTTGTAAACGGTTTTGAAATGAAAGATGCCACTGAATTCCTGGCATCTTCGACCATGCTGATGATCAGCATGGGCGCGGTAGAGATGGAAAACATCATTCAGACCCGCAAGATCCTTCAGGCCGAGTGTTGCAAACTGGCACTGCAAAACTGGTCTGATACTTACATGGCCGGATTAAATCAGTGTCTGGACCACCAGCAGGACAGCTCGATATCCGACAGTGAGTTCTGTGCCGCGGACGTTGCCTTCCACCGCTACATTACCGATGCCACTGAAAACCCTATGCTGCAGATGATCGTCTACTCCATCATTGATGCGCTGGTACCGGTGATGAATATGACCATTGTTCGCCTGCGCAGCCGGGAAAAGATCATTGGTTTTCATCAGCAGATCTGTCAGGCATTCAGTGAACAGAATCAGGATCAGCTGTTAACCGTTCTGAATGAATTACTCGATTATCTGAATGATACGTTTAACCAGCAGCACGAAGCTAAACAACAATAGCTGCTGGCTATTCATTCACAGGGCTTTGCAGCACGGTAATCAGTGCCTGATAGCCCTTATCCCGGGCATGATCCAGCGGTGTTTTACCCTTCTTATCGGAGATATCCCGGTCTGCTCCGGCCGCTAGTAATATGCGTACCGCACTGACATAATCCTCACCGCCGTCGCCCAGAATCACCGCTTCCAGCAGTGCTGTCCAGCCCAGGTTATTGACCCGGTCCAGCGGTGCACCAGCCGCGATCAGCAGCTCCATAATTTCCAGCTCAGCCTGATGGGTGGCATAAATCAGCGCTGATCCCTCGTACACAGAGGTTATCTGGGTCGGATCTGCCCCGGCCTGCAAGGCAAGCCGTGCAATTTCCGGATTACCAACCGACACAGCAGTATTAAGGATATCCCGGTGTTTGTAATTCATTGCGCTGGGATCAGCACCTTTCGCCAGTAACAACTTCACCAGCGGTACACTGTTCATCTGTGCAGCCACCAGCAAGGGTGTATTCCCTCTGCTATCCCGGGCTTCCAGTAACGATGCATCCTGTTCAATCAGGGTTTCCACTGCGTTAGCGTCCGCCTGCTGAATGTTCTGAAACAGCGGCCCACTCGCCTGAACAGCACCGGACCAGAAGCACAGGCTGATCAGGGCACCGTATAACGGGCTTTTTACGTTCATATCTCTCACCTTTTGTAACACTTATTTCCCACCGGCACTTCACAAAACAATAAATTTCATACCTAAAAGATCCACTGAGAAGCCCGCTGCATCTGGCTTTCAGGGAGTTGGGTCTACATTTCGCAATACGTTGGATCTAATTGCCGGCAAAAAATTTATCTGATTATCCCAGTCAGTCTACTGCTTATAACAGACTCATTTTGCCGGTAAAAATTCACCGGTTTTATACCTAGGAGCTATACATGAAACATAAAAATAATATCGCTAAAGCTGTCTCCCTTGCCGCAGGCTTACTGTTTTCTGCAAGTGCCCTGTCCGCAAACTGGAACATTGCAGTCGGTGACGGTGGCAGCAGTGCTCAGGAAGCACTGGGGCTGAAATTCATCGAATTGCTGGAAGCAAAAACCGGCGGTAAACACTCCGCTAAACTGTTCCTTAACGGCCAGCTGGGTTCTGAGCAGGATACAGTCAACGACGTTGCACTGGGCACCACCGACTTCTCGATTCTGGCCAGTAATAACCTGACGCCGTTCTCCCCAAGCCTGGGTATTTTGTCCCTGCCATACATCTTCGAAAACCTGGATCAGGCCATCGCTGCTACTGAAGGTCCGATTGCTGATGAACTGGTTGAGAACACCATCCGTGATTCCAACACCCGCATTCTGGGCTGGACCTATTCCGGCTTCCGCGTGCTGAGTAACTCCAAGAAACCAATCAAGAAACTGGCAGATTTGGATGGTGTCGTCGTACGGGTACCTAAAAATGAGATCATGATTGATACCTATAAATCCTGGGGGATCAATCCAACGCCAATGGCCTGGTCTGAAACCTTTACAGCCCTGCAACAGGGCGTAGTGGACGGTCAGGACACCCCTTACACCACCATTTACGCGATGAAATTCGGTGAAGTGCAGAAGTACATTGCCGACCTTCACTACCTGTTCCTGCTGGAGCCTCTGATCATCTCTGAATCCCTGTTCCAGGATCAGGATGCCGCTACTCAGAAAGCCATTCTGGAAGCCGGTAAAGAAGCTACCCAGTACAGCATCACCTGGCTGAAAGAAAAAGAAGCAGTCATCAAAGAGGAGCTGGTCAACAAGTACAACATGCAGATCGACACCCTGCAGGATGAAGCGGAATGGGCCAAGCGTGCTCAGGAAGCGGTATGGCCGAAGTTCTATGACAGCATCGGCGGCAAAGACAAAGTGAACGAGCTGCTGCGCTCACTGGGCCGCGCTGAAATCTGATCGTAAACCCGTATGCCCTGCGGGGCATACACCTTGCTTATACCTCTGTATTTCCCAACGAGCCAATGGATACGGGACATACATGTACTTTCCGGTCACGGGCATCCTCTCCTGAGTGTCCACTTGACCGAACGGGCCGCCAGTTGTTCACCCTGGCGGCTTTTTTATGTACCTCTACATCCGTGGTTGTATCCACCCTGATCAATCATTCACCCCGGGTTGCATAAAAGTTATCAACTACCCAGTCATCCACTTCAGCAATCAGAACCCCGAGGGACTTACCCAGTTCAGTTAAGCGGTAATCTACCCTTGGTGGCACTTCATGGTAATCACGGCGTTCCACCAGACCATTTTCTTCCAGCAACCTCAGCGTCTGGGTAAGCATTTTTTGCGAAATACCCTCAATTTCCCGCAACAGCTCCGAGCTACGCTTCGGCCCTTTATATAACAGCGGAAAAACCAGTAATACCCATTTATTACCGATAACGTCTATCAGCTTTCGCGACGGGCATTGCGCCAAATAAGGATCAGGAGTCGGTCTGTTCATAAACGCTCTCTCTTATACATTTTTAATAGGCACTTTTTTGTACGTACTGTTCTTTTAGTTAGCCTTAGACCTATTATAACTGCGCCGGCATCAGCAACAACTCACACGTGTGTTTCAACCGTTATCCGTATTTGAGGTGTAACCATGAAACGAACTTTTTTACCCGCAGCAATTTTACTGACAGCCCTTTCGTCCTTCACTGCCAGCGCAGACGAAGCACGCATTCTCGCCTTTGGCGACAGTAATACCTGGGGCTGGTCCCCAACCAGTGAAGGCTTCCCGGCAGGCCGCTTTGAGGATGATACCCGCTGGGCCGGCGTACTTGATAACGCCCTGCCTGAAGCAACGGTTATTGTTGATGGAATGATTGGCCGGCGCTCTGATATAGATGGCCGCAATGATAATGGCCTGGTCAGAAAAGAAGACTTTAACGGCGCCGCCGCACTGCCGGCAGCAATCGCCCGCAACATGCCGCTGGATCTGGTGGTCATCATGCTCGGAACCAATGACCTGCAAGCAGGCACTGAACGGGCACCGGCTGACATTGCACAGGCGGTCTTCAAAATGGCCGCTGATGTCAGCCAGTCAGCACAAACCGTTTTTACCCACTACCCGGCACCGGATGTCTTAGTGGTTGGCCCCGCCGCCATGGGTGATACCAGCAAAACAGGACTAAGCGGCCTGTTCCAGGCCGGTGAAGCAGCATCAGAGCAGCTCAGTGCAGCATTCACACAGGAAGCAGCCCGCACCGGCATTACCTTCTTCGATGCCAGCAAAGTCACCGATACCGACGGCATTGACGGTGTGCATTTCAGCGCCAGCAACCACGAAACACTGGGGAAAGCACTGGCACCGGTGGTACTGACGCTGATTAACGACTGAACACCATCAAGCCCGGTGCCCTGTGCCCTGTGCCCGGAGCCCAGCGACCAATACAAAGCCACCAGGCTTTACTGACCTCACAGAACTTATCTGAATTACCGGAACACATTTTATGATTACTATTGCGATTGTTTACCACAGCGGATTCGGCCATACCGAAGTACAGGCCCGTCATGTCGAACAGGGGGCCGCTTCTGTCAGCGGTGTACACACAGAACTCATCAAAGCCGAAGACCTTACCGGTCAGGCGGATAAACTGAACCGGGCGGATGGCATTATTTTCGGCTCACCTACTTATCTGGGAAATGTATCCGGCCCGTTCAAAAGCTTTATGGATTCAACCTCTGACATCTGGTTTCAGCAACAGTGGAAAGACAAAATAGCGGCAGGCTTTACCAACTCTCACAGCATTGGCGGAGATAAACTGAGTACGCTGATTTCGATGGCTGTATTCGCCGCTCAGCATGGCATGATCTGGGTAGGCCAGACAGAAATGAATACTTCACCGGAACATCAGCAGGGGCACCCGGAGGCCATAAACCGCAGCGGCACCATGCTGGGTGCGGTCGCATCATCGGAGGACGCCTCTCCTGAAATTACCCCGCCGGAAGGCGATCTGGCTACCGCCCGGCTGTTCGGTAAACGGGTGGCGGAAATCACCAAACGTTTTAATTAAACCTGCCTGATACAGGCAGTAAAACCTCCGGTTACGCCGGAGGTTTACAGGCTTTCTTCGGTATCTTCAGATGCCGTACGCTTCTTACTGCTGTCAGCAATCATGATATCCACCAGCAGATCGGTGATCTGATCAGCATCCAGCGGGCGGCCAAAATAATGCCCCTGAAACTCATCACAACCGTGCTCCCGTAAAAAACGGGCCTGTTCTGCGGTCTCAACCCCTTCCGCAATGATCCTTAAGCCAAGACGCTTACCCATCGCAATGATGGTCTGGGTAATTTCCGTCGCCGCTTCATCAGAGCCGATCTCACGGGTGAATGACTGATCAATCTTCAGCCGGTCCAGCGGGAAATGTCGCAAACTGCTCAGGGATGAATAGCCGGTACCGAAATCATCCACCGCCAGATCCACCCCCTGAGCTTTCATCCGTTTCATAATGTTGACGGCCTGATCCATATCCCACATGAGAGAACCTTCAGTAATCTCAAGCTCAATATTACCCGGGGTAATACTCATGTTTTTTATCGTCTGGGCAAGCCGCCGTTCCAGCTCAGGGTCAGCAAACTGCAGCGGAGAAACATTAATAGCCAGACGCAGATGCGGTAACCCGGCGTCGTGCCAGTCCTGAAGCTGCTCACAGGCAGTTTTCAGTACCCAACTGCCAATCATCGGAATCAACCCTACGTGCTCAGCAACCGGAATGAAAATCCCCGGCGGAATACGCCCCAGTTTCGGGCTGTTCCAGCGCAGTAACGCTTCCACCCCCACCATCCGGCCATCATCGGCACGGACCTGCGGTTGGTAATACACTTCAAACTCATTGCGCTCCAGCGCATGCACCAGCGCCTGCTCAACCTGAGAACGGAGTTCCAGCTGCAAACCTGCCCCCTGTGAATAGACACACAAGGTATCACTGTCATCCACCCGGGACTTGAACATCGCGGTATATGCATTGCGAATCAGGCCGTCTGCATCAAAGCAGTCATCCGGCCATAACGAGGCACCGATGCGGGGCGTCAGTAACAGATAGCTTTCATCATCCATCTGCAGTGGTTTTTGCAGGGCCTGTAACAGACTCAGCGCAGCATCTTTGACATGTTCCGCTTCCTGAAGGTCTGTCAGCAGAACCGCAAAATCATCACCGTTCAGATGCGCAATAAAATGCTCATCGCTGACCACTTCCCGCAGCCTGCTGCCAACCTTCTTTAGCTGGGTATCATCCACCGGGCATTCCAGCGTGGTACTGGCAGAACCTGACCAGTTGAAATGAATCACCAGTAAACCGACACAGCTTTCAGCGCCCTGCTGTTCAGCAATGGCCTGGTTTAACCGCTGGCGGAGCATAACCGCATTCGGCAGACCGGTTGCCACATGGTGCTGAACCTGATGGGCCAGTTGTTGTAACAGTTTATGCTTAAGCCGGGCATCAATACCCAGTTGCCAGACATTCCACAACGGCCAGGGTAAGGCCACAATGATCAGTGCCGCTGCCGGTGCAAACCATAACTTCCAGCCCACCAGTAACGTCAGACTCAGTGCCGGAATGCTCCACAGCGCCACCAGGGTAAACACCAGCCCGGCCCTTAACGGCAACAGCACAACAGCCAGTGTCACTACGATAATGAAAGCCAGTGTAATGCCCGTATACCAGGCTGAGGATACCTGATTAATGCCTTCTCCCCGTAACAGGGCATTCAGGATATGAGCATTAAGTTCGACACCGGGAATTCGTTCATGGGCCGCTGCAGCTGGTGTTGACAGTGCATCCCCCAGCCCGGTGGCGGTAGCGCCCACAAGTACATATTTGCCACGAATCGCTTCAGCAGGCACCCGGCCGGAAATAATATCTGCCCAGGAATAGGTTTGCGGACGGTCGCCGGTTTTGGCGAAGGGAATCATAATGCTTTGCTGACGCAGCCAGTAATCCGAACGGATCACCGGGGTGTTTTCAACATTGATCAGGTTATCCAGTTGCTCGGTCTCACCCTTTACCCGCAACATCGCCATCGCCAGTGCCGGCCAGCGGGCATCGCCTACGCCACTGTAGAGAAAAAACCGGCGGCACAGGCCATCAACATCCAGTTCAACATCTACATGCCCGATGGCTTCCGCACTCACCGCCAGATCCGGCAGAGGCATCACTTCACTGATAAGGGAGCCTGGCATCTGTACCCCCGGGGCGATACTCAGAACACTGCGGCCACTGCGGGCCAACGCCTCGGCAAAGACTTCATCTGCCTCCGGATCATTTTTCTGGGGTTCCACAAACAGCACGTCAATGCCGATGACGGCGGCATCCATCTCGGTGAGTTTATACACCAGCTCCGCGTGACGTTTACGGGACCATGGCCAGCGCCCCAGCTGTTGCAGGCTGTAATCATCGATTGCCACAATGACAACCTGATCACTCATGCTGACCGCATGGGCCGGTAACATCTGGTCATAGAGCATCAGATCCAGACGTTCCAGCCCGCGGTTAAATGTCAGCCCCAGGCCGCTGACTAACAGCAGCAGGATCAGACATACCGCATACAGCCGACTTCGAAGGGATTCTGACAATTTCATAGCTTTACAGGATCAGTAACAGCATTGCCGCACCGGATAACCACAGTGGCGTGTAATCCGGAATTGGCAGGATTCGCTGTACAGTGCCCCACGGGCCCTGATAACCATCAGATTCAACACTGCGGACCCGCAGGTAACGAACCTGTCCTTCTACCGCATCAAAACTGATACGGGCTTCATCCTGCATCTGATCAAGCAGCAGGTCTTCAAAGTTTTCATCGGTCGCCATCTGTACCTGATATTGCTGCTCCGCAGAGCCCGCACGCCAGGAGGCAACCAGTTTGCCGTCTTCGGCTGCACCTACTGCCGCTTCAACTTTCTCCGGTGCCGGTTTTACTTGCCAGCTTCGGGAAATGCCTACCGGACCGTGCTCACCGCTGGAGGTGATACTGGTCAGACGCCAGTAATATTTTCCGGGTACAGGTAAATCGGCAGTATCAAAACGGCTGCCGGTAATATCATCCTGATCAACCACTAATTGGGTAAAGGCTTCGTCTGTCGCCACTTCTAACCGGTAACGGGCAGCATCCGCAGACGCAGTCCACTGCAAGACTGCCGTTTCGCCCCGCAGAACCTGTTCAGGTACCGGCTGTAACTGCAACGGCGGCTGGGGATGGGCATCCAGCACAAATGGCTGTACACTGTTCAGACCTTCAAGCCCCAGAGAATCGATCGCCCGCACCCGCAGGTAATACTCACCATCAGCAATATCCGGTAAAGCAATCTTGGCGTATTCGCTGATCCGGCTCCACTGAACCACATCAAAATCAGCATCGGCAGACACTTCAGCGCGGTATGCCTGAGCCTTATCAACCGCCGGCCAGCTCACCAGTTGGCTGATATTGCGTACCGGCGCATCAAAAGCCGTCAGCCCTGGAGCCGGCAACAGCTTGCGGGGCTTAATCGGTGCCTTACCTTCAGCAACCTGAGTACCGAAGCCACGTTTCACCAGTGTGTGTTTACCGGCACCGCTGACTTTTACTTTGCCGTGTAACACTTCGATATTGGATATCTTGCCATCTTCACCGACCAGTGCCCGGTATTCGGTACCGCGCACCGCACTGATAGCTGAAGGGGTCTGTATTTCGAACCGGGAACCCGGTCCCGATGCCGGCGTTACACGGGTATCCATCCGTCCCTGAATCAGGTTAAGACGGGAATCCACCATACCGGTTTTACCGTGTGCACTGAGATGATCAAAACGGATCAGGCTGTCGGCATACAAGGTCAGAATACTGTCATCCGCAAAACGGATCGCCAGAGTGCTGTCACCGCCGGTGCGGATCTGGTCGCCGAGGAACACTTCATCACCGTGCTGCAGAGCCACCTGCTCAGAAGAGCCGGCCCGCTGCAGCTGCGCATCGCCTAACAGCTCATCGACCGTGGCCGGTACGGGATTACTGCGAATCCATTTCAGCGGGATACGCAGTTTGATGCCCGGCGGCATCTGCTTAGGATTTTCAATACCGTTAATTTTGCGCAGTGCTTCAAACCGGGTGACCCGGTCCAGATACTGTTCACTGAGATTCCAGAGGTTATCGCCTTTGGTGGTGGTATAGATCCAGTCCTGCGCCATTGCGACTGAGGTGAAAGAAGACAGTACTGATAATACCGTTGCAGCGATTATGCGGCGGCCAAGCATCGTTATATATCCTTCTTAACTTTGCGGTCTCAGCTCCCTGATACTGCCGGATACTGACGCAAGCTATGTTTCAGGGAAGACCCCTGTTCACTTCATCAGCCTTCACTCTAGCAGCACAATCCCCATTGGCCTACCCGATAACCGGCTGAACCTGCCATTTTCAGACATAAGTTTGATATTCTACAAGAAGTTAGCTGCAGACTATAGAGATATGGCGTTCTCAGATAAGCAGGAGTTGTAAGCTATTAACAACGGTTTAACCCTGCAACAGTTACACTGATTCGACGTTAACGCTGAACACCACCCGGGAAACAACTATGCAGGTACTGATTGTAGAAGACGACGCCGAACTGGCGGCCGCCATTGCCGACTACCTTTCACTGTTCGAAGTGGAATGCGACTTTGCCTACAGCGGCAGCGCCGGACTGGAAATGGCCCGCCACGGCAGTTTTGACATCATCATTCTGGACCTTATGCTGCCGAAAATGAACGGTTTCAGTGTCTGCCAGACCCTGCGGGATCAGGGCTACAGCATCCCGGTACTGATGCTTACCGCCTGTGATACCGATGCCGACCAGTTAGAAGGCTTTCTTGCCGGCGTGGATGATTACGTCACCAAACCCTGCGCCATGCCGGTTCTGTGGGCCCGGCTGCAAGCTATATACCGGCGTAATAATCCGCCATCGGATACGCTGACCATCGGCCCGCTGAAACTGGATCTGCGGAGCGAAAAGGCCTGCCGCAGTAATCAGCCCCTTAAATTGTCCCCTATCAGCTGGAAGATACTTGAACTGCTGGCCCGCCACAGCCCCGAAGTGGTTCCCCGCAAAACCATCGAACAGCATGTCTGGCCTGGCGGACAGGTCGAAAGTGGTAACTTCAACGTCCAGCTACACATGTTGCGTAAGGTAGTAGACCACCCCTTCGACTCGGTGCTGATCCATACTTACACCGGCAAAGGGCTTTGCCTGAAGGAAGTACAGGAATGAAAACCCGCAAAACCGCCATCCCACTGGCACAAACTCTCAGGCAACAACTGCTCTGGATCGGTTCAGTGCTGGCTCTCGGGTTTTTAATCCTGATTTTCAGCCTCGGAATTTATTCCGCCGACACCCTGTCCGACAAACTCATGTGGCTGGAAGCGGAGTCCGTCGTCAGCCAGAGTCCGGATCAGCCCCTGCCCAGAACCCCGGGGATGAGCGCCTGGCGGCAATGGCAAAATGTTCCGCTAGACCTGCAACAGGTTTTTGATATCAGCAACCTGCAGCCGGGAGACTCATTAGAAACAGAACAGCGCAACGCCAGTGGCAACTATGAATATCTGTACCTGTTATTTATCGAAGATCCCCGCCACGGCAAGCTTTATCTGATCAGCCGACACCCGGCGGATCAGGTTGAAAATGCTTTCGGTGATTTTCTCAGTGAAACCCTGCTGCAGGCAGCACTGTTCACACTGGTGATTATGCTGATTATTTTTCTGGTGATTGCCTGGGTTCTGCGGCGGACACTGGAGCCTCTCAGCCTGCTCAGTGAATGGGCCGGCCAGCTGAAAACCCATCCCCGGGAGGCAACCGATATTCAGTTTCCGATCACCGAACTGAACCAGTTGGCCAGGCAGCTACAGGAAGGTGTTTCCCATGTGCAGGCGGTGAATGAACGGGAGCAACAGTTCCTCAAACACGCCAGCCATGAATTGCGTACACCGCTGGCCGTAGTGCAGGCCAGCCTGGATACCCTGCAGGTGCAAACGGCCAACACGGTTGCCAGCCGGCCGGTTAACCGGGCGCTGAAAGCCAGTAACCGTATGATGCAGCTCTCTGAAGCCCTGCTATGGCTGGCCCGTGAAAGCAATAAAACCATCCCCCAAATCAGCGTTGATCCTCATGCCCTCTGTGATCAGCTGATCAGTGACCACCGTTATCTGCTGGAAGGACGCGATACTCAGATCAGCCAGCATATACTCACCCCGGAGCTGATCATCGAAGAGCCGTTGCTCACAGTCGTACTGGCAAACCTGATCCGCAATGCCTGCCAGCACAGCGGCCCCGGCAATATCTCTCTGCAGCTGAACTCACACGGTGTCAGCGTCACCAATCCTGCTGAAACACATCAACATAATCCGGAACCGGGCTTCGGTCTGGGGTTGCAGCTGGTTGAACGGATCTGCCAGAAACTTGGCTGGCAGTTTCACTTCTGCCTTGACCGGAACATCGCTGTTGCCAGTGTTTACTGGAACCGTCCTGCACCTTAAAAAGCCTTTAAGATGTGTTCTGTCATGATCTTGCCTGAATCTATTTTTCAGGCAGGAGTTAGCGAGTGTCGCTGTCACAATCACACACACTGAACACCACACGGCTGGACGGACTGGATATTGCCCGGTTTCTGGCCTTTGTGGGGATGGTCATCGTCAACTTCAGGATTGTCTTCAGCGGTGACTCCGATAACGACTTCAGCACACTCGGACAACTGTTAAGCCTGCTGGAAGGCAGGGCTGCCGCCACCTTTGTGGTGCTGGCAGGTATCGGCCTGGGGCTGGCGAGCATGCGGGCCGCCTGTGAACAGTCAACCTTTGCAACTGCTGTCGTCACAGTGAAACGGTCAGTATTTCTGATGGTCCTGGGTCTGCTGAATATGCTGATCTTCGATGCTGATATTCTTCATTACTACGCAGTTTATTTCTTTTTCGGAGCACTGTTGCTCTCCCTTCGCACTGGCTATCTGATCACTCTCATCATCAGCCTGAACATCTTCAGCCTGTTACTGATCCTCACACTAGACTTCAGCGCTGGCTGGAACTTTGCAGACCTCAGTTATACAGACTTCTGGACCCCGGGTGGCTTCATCCGCAACCTGTTCTTCAATGGCTGGCATCCGGTCACGCCCTGGCTGGGATACTTACTCTTCGGCATTGTTCTAAGCCGCTGCCAGTTGCAGCAAAGCAACACTCAGTGGTGGTTAATCGCCGCAGGCACAGCGGCTGTTGCCGGTGCTGAATTTGCCAGTGCACTGCTGATGCCCTTATTAAGCAGTATTGATCCGGAATTGGCGGATCTGGCGACCACCGATGCTGTGCCACCGATGCCCCTCTATTTCCTCGCCGGCTGTGGCGCAGCAACAACCATCACCGGTATCAGCCTGTTGCTGGGCCACCGGTTACAGCACAGCAAATTACTGAACGTCGTAACGCCGGCGGGCCGTCACAGCCTGACCCTGTACATCGCCCATATTCTGCTTGGCATGGGGCCGGTCGCACTGCTGGGAGAAATAGGCACTCTTAGTGTCTTCGCCTCGCTGATGACAGCAATCGTATTCTGTGGCCTGTCCCTGCTGTTTTCATATTACTGGTCGCGCCACTTTAAACGGGGCCCGGCCGAAAGCCTGATGCGCAGGCTGGCCGGTTAACCGGCCCGCCAGAGCTTTTATTCTTTACAGGATAAATCAATGACTCAACAATCCTCTGTTGCTCCCCGCCGTCGCTGGCTGTGGTTAATCTTCGCCTTTACCGCACTGGCGACAGTGATCGGCTGGCTTAGCACCACTGAAGACACTATTAATATCAGCCATACCGAAGCGGCCCCGCCTCTGCCGGTAGTCAGCTTTGAAACCGTCACTCCCCAACCGGCCAGCATCAGTATTAACGCATTTGCCGAAGTCCGCCCCCGCTGGTCTGCAGAACTGAAAGCCGCCGTCAGCGGGCGGATTACCGAGGTGACTGATGCCGCACTGGCGGGCAGCCACGTAGAAGCAGGCAATGTTCTGATCCGTCAGGAGAACAGTCCTTATATCGCTGAAGTTGCTCAGGCGGAACAGGCGCTTGCGGATGCCCGCCGCCAGTTGTTACGGGCGGAAAGTAAAACCACCGCCGCACGGCGACAATACAAAAGCCGCGGCACCCAACCCGCTAACGAGCTGGCACTGCATTTACCGGAACTCAGGGTTGCTAAAAAAACCGTGGCTGCTGCTGAGGCCCGTCTGAATGCAGCCCGCCTGACACTGCAAAACGCGACGACCCTGGCACCCTTCTCCGGCTTTATCACAGAACGGATGGTCAGCCCCGGTCAGACCGTGAATACCGGGGATGCCATGATCCGCCTGGTGGATGACAGTCAGCTGGAACTGACTGTTGAGCTGAGCCGGAACGAATGGGCACTGTTACAACAGCCTGTCGCTGGCCGGCAGGCACAGCTGTTTGCTGAAGATAACCGGCCGCTGGGTCACGCCGACATCCGCCAGGGCGGCGGATTTCTGGATCAGAAAAGCCGCCAGTACCGGATATTTCTGGAAATCAGCAATGCCACCGAAAGCCCGGTACTGTCCGGTGATTTTGTCAGGGTAGCGTTACCGGGTATCACCATTCCCGATGCCCTCAATATTCCCGCCAGCGCTCTGACCCAGGCAGGAAAGCTCTGGTATCTGGACCGGAACAGCCAGTTGCAGCACCTGATGCCCGACGTTATCAGCCGGATGCAGAGTCGCCTGATCATCCGTAACCCTGACAGCCAGATCAGCAGCTGGCGCATTGCCACAACCCCGCTGGCAGCATTTCTGCCGGGTATGCGGGTCAGCGGCAGGGAGGAATAAGCAATGCAAACAGCCGTACGCTGGTTTATCTACAACCCGGTCGCCGCCAATCTAATGATGGCCTTTATTGTCTTTGTGGGGGTAATGACCACCCTGACAATCCGCATCGAGGGCTTTCCAAGAATCCCACCGGAATCGGTACTGATCAGTACCGACTGGTCCGGGGCAACGGTTGCCCAGGTGGATGAACTGGTTACCCGTAAGATCGAACAGTCACTGGAAGGGCTTCCTGGCGTTCGCAGTATCAGCTCTGAGTCTGCCAATGGCTCATCATTCATCACCGTAGGTAAAGCCGGCGGACAGGACCTGCAACAGTTGCTGGATAAAGTTCGCCTGCGTATCGACGGCGTTCAGGACCTACCTGAAAAAGCCAAACGCCCGGTCATTGAAACCGACGGTTTTGATATTCCTGCACTGTATATCAATCTTTATGGCGATACCGATCTGGCAACTTTGCAGACCCTTTCCGAGCGCCTCAAAGAAAACCTGCAGGCCCGGGAAGAAATTTCCCGGCTAACCACATGGGGAATCCAGCCACGGGAAATCCGCATTGAGATTCAGCCACAGCGAATCCGGCAGTTAGAACTGACACTTGCGGACGTTACCGCAAAAATCCGCGCCAGTTCTCTGGATTTCCGTGCCGGTACCCTGCGTACCCGGGATGGCACCCTGTATCTGCGCACAGATAACCGTGCCCGCTTCAGCCATCAGTTCGCGACCATTCCCATTATTGAACGGCCGGATGGCAGCCAGATTTTACTGGGGGATATTGCCGATATTCAGGACACATTTCTGGAGGGGGATTTTCTGTTCCGCTTTAATAACGCCCCCACCACCGGCATGGAAATACTGGTTGGCAAGAAAGAAAACTTACTGGAAATATCTGCCGTGGTGCATGAGGTTATTGATGCGTTTCAACCACAACTGCCTGCTAACGTCGATATTACTGTCTGGGGGGATTCATCAGAATACATTGCCGACCGGCTTGAACTGTTGAAAACCAACGGTGTACAGGGTCTTTTGTTAGTGGTGCTGATGCTGTCGGTGTTCCTTAAAGTCCGGCTGGCCTTCTGGGTAGCCATGGGGATTCCAATCTCAGTGATGGGGGCGCTGGCCGTGGCCGGTACCGGCTGGGTGGATTACTCGCTCAACGATATCACCACCTTCGGTCTGATCATCGCACTGGGCATCCTCGTGGATGATGCGGTGGTGGTTGGCGAAAGTGTTTTTGAAGAACGCCTGAAACATAAAGATGCGTATGCCGGCACCGAAGCCGGGGTTGAAAAAGTCGCGGTGGCCACTGTATTTGGCATCCTGACAACCATTGCCGCTTTTGTTCCCATGCTGCTGATGGATAACCCGCTGGGCAAAGTACTGGCGGGCTTTTCCGGTATTGTTATTCTGGCGCTTATTTTCTCGCTGATCGAAAGTAAATTTATTTTACCGGCCCACCTGGCTCACCTGAATCTGGATAGCCACCCGCCCCGCTTTTTACTGGCCCGACTGTGGCGCCGGATTCAGCAAACCGCCCGCCGGGGGCTACTCGGCATCCGGGATCATATCTATGCCCCGTTACTGAAACATGCCCTGCGGCAACGCTATGCCGTGCTGGTGATGTTTATCACCGCCGGTACTCTGGGATTAGGTATGCTCTATATGGGCAAGGTAAGAACAGTCTTTTTCCCTGATGTTCCAGGCCAGCTCATCCGGGTCAATCTGGTGATGGACGCCCGTGCGCCTTTCCGCCTGACCCGCCAGCACATTGAACATATCCAGGCCACCGGGGAAGCCCTTAACCAACACTTGCAGCAACAGGCCGGACTGGAAAAACCGCCCATCCGCAGCATGTTTCTGATTGCACCCAACGCAAAATCTGCCCAGATATTTGCGGAACTGACACCCACCGCCGACCGGCCAACACTGGGCGTACTGGACATTGCCCGGCAATGGAGGGAAAACACTGGACAACTGGAAGGCAGTACTGAACTGATTTTCGCCGGTTCAGAAGATATTGCCGGCGGTTTTCAGATTCGTCTGCAAAGTAAAGACACTCAACAGTTAGCCGCCGCCAGCCAGGAGCTGCAAATCTATCTGGCCGGAATCGCGGGGGTAAGCGAACTGCGCGACAGCCTGGTGACCGGCCAGCCGGAACTGGAAATAAGCTTACGGCCCGAGGCCCGCACGCTGGGATTCACCAGTGAATCTTTAGCCACACAGATTGGCTACGCATTCGGTGGAACCGAAGTACAAAAACTGCGCCGGGACAGTAACGAAATCAGAGTGCTGATTCAGAACGCCAGGGCTGACCGGGACACATTGGACGACTTGCTGCAAACCCGGTTACGCAGCAGCACCGGTGCCTGGATCCCCCTGCATGCGGTTGCTGAATTCAAAGGCACCTATGTAGCAGGCACCCTGCACCGGCGCAATGGTAAACGGACAAATACTGTTTCCGCCGCCATTGACCGCAGTCAAACCTCACCGGAAGAAATCGGCCAGGCAATTTTTGGTGAATACGCCAAACGGTTGCAGGCTCGCTACCCCGGTGTCGAAATCTTGCCTGCCGGTGAGCTCGAAGAAATGGGTGGTATCCGTAAGAACCTCATCAAGGCACTGATTCTTGCGGCTGTACTAATTTATATCCTGATGGCGGTGCCGCTGAAGTCTTACTGGCAGCCGTTTATCATTATGTCGATAGTCCCCTTCGGGTTTATCGGTGCGGCTATGGGACACATGATTATGGATCTGCCCCTGTCACTCTTGTCATTTTTCGGTATGCTCGCGCTAACCGGCGTGGTGGTAAACGACAGCCTGGTGATGATGACCCGCTATAACGATGCCCGGCGCAACGGTATGGACATATCCGACGCCCTGCAGGACGCCGGCACCGGCCGCTTCAATGCAATCTTTCTGACGACTGCTACCACGGTTATCGGCCTGGTACCTCTGCTGTCGGAAACCTCTGAACAGGCGCAGTATCTGATTCCCGCAGCCGCTTCATTAGCCTACGGTGAGCTGTTTGCCACGGCCCTGATGCTGATTCTGGTGCCGGTGCTGATTGCTATCGCAGAAGACATTAAATCACTGTGGTACAGGCTTTTTACCTTCGGAAATGAGACTGCCTATAATGATGATCCTTAACTTCCACACTGCTGAATCTTACTTATAATCTGAAGTGTAATACCCGTTTTTGAGGATTCAATGCTCAAACCGATAACGTTTTTTCGCAAGAACACCTTTACCGCCGGCCTGCTGTGGTTGCTGTTTACAGCCTTCAGCACTGCGCCGGCCGCTGACCCGCTCACCCTGCGTATGCTTACCTGGCAGGGTTATGCACCGGTCTCACAGGTCGACAAGTTCCGGGAGATTATCCTGAACAAGTACGGCCTGTCCCTCAATATCCAAATCGCCTATGTCGATTCCTCTGATGACTTTTTTAACACCATCCGGGCGAAACGTGTGGATATCATCGCCCCCAGCCACAGTGTCTTTAATGACTCACGTTATAAATTCCTCAGCCAGCAACTGCTGCTGCCGATTAATCTGGAAAATGTACCTAACTATGCAAGCCTGATGCCCCGCCTTAAAGCGCTCCGGTATGCCGATGCCAGTGAAGACGTATTCTTTGTGCCATTGACTTACGGCCCTTACGGGCTTGCCTATAACCAACAACAACTCCCTGTCGCGCCCGGCTCCTGGAAAAGCCTGTGGAACCCGGTATATGCCGGCAGATATA
This sequence comes from Aliamphritea spongicola, assembly GCF_017051665.1. NCBI lineage: Bacteria > Pseudomonadati > Pseudomonadota > Gammaproteobacteria > Oceanospirillales > Oceanospirillaceae > Aliamphritea > Aliamphritea spongicola. Next base: position 7,716 of record NZ_JAFIDL010000003.1, on the reverse strand, counting down.
CCGTGAACTCCGATTACTATGAAGCCAATATCTATATTGCGGCACTCGCATCCGGCATGAGTATCGAAGACATCAAGAATGTGGATAAACTCAACACACCTGAGATAAAGCAGATGCTGACAACGCTGGTGAGCAATGCCAGCCAGCTCTGGGGCGGTGTCGATCTGGCCAGCGACCTCAGCGGTCATACCCTGGCCACATCCTGGGGATTCTCTTTCCCGGCATTACGGCAACAGGGTGAACGCTGGAAGATGGCCTGCCCCCGGGAAGGCACCACCGTCTGGATTGATGGCTACGCCCTTAGCAAGACTTTACAGGGCCGCCCTCAGCATAAAAAAATCGCCGAGGAGTGGATTAACTTCACCCTGAATAATGATTTTCAGACACAGGCAATTTATCAACAGCTCAACAGCTTTCCTGCCAGCGAACAGGTGTACAGCACGCTGAAAAACGCCGGTACCCTCCCCCATGATGAAGCGTGCATCAACTTTGATTTTAAATGGCCTGAACTGAACAGCCGGGAACGCAATTTTATGAAGAGCATCTGGCAACGGGCACTGCAACAGGCCGGAGAACCGACCAATAGCAGCTGAGTTTCTGCTATGCTCCGGGACTGATAAAAATAACTGAGTCCCGACAATGACGACTTCCACAATTCTGATTACCGGTACCAACCGGGGTATAGGACTGGAACTGACCAGACAGTTTGCCGCCAGTAACTGGAGAGTTCTGGCCTGTTGCCGCCAGCCACAGCACGCCAGCGACTTACAGGCACTGGCGGCACAATACAGCAATATCGAGCTCTTTGAGCTGGATGTTACGGATTATGCACAGGTCGCGGCTTTATCTGATCAGCTTAAAGATACCCCCATCGATATTTTACTCAGCAACGCCGGATCGTACGGTCCTAAAGGTTATGGCTTCGGAGACGTTAATCCGCAGGCATGGCGGAATGTGCTGGAAACCAACACCATTGCACCACTGATGCTGGCTCAGGCCTTTGTTTCCCAGGTTGCAGCCAGCCGACAAAAACTGATTGCCGTAATCAGCAGTAAAGTTGGCAGCATTGCGGATAATCAGGGCGGTGGCGGATACATTTATCGCTCGTCTAAAACCGCTGTGAATCAGGTAGTGAAAAGCTTATCGGTTGATCTGGCCCCGATGAATATCAGTGTCGTCAGCCTGCATCCTGGCTGGGTACAGACCGAAATGGGCGGGCCAAATGCGCTGATCAGTACGACGGAAAGCGTCAACGGGTTACAACAGATACTGCTACAGGCCGGACCGGATCAGAGCGGGCAGTTTCTGGAATACAACGGCAACACCATTCCCTGGTAGAGCCGGCACCTAACCGCAGACAATAAAAAACCACCGCCTGCAAAGGACGGTGGTTTTTTTATTCATGCAGTCTGTCGCCTGATATTCAGGACTACATTGTTTCCAGACTGCCGGATGCCAGCATCTGCTGGAGGATATCCAGATCGGTATTACCGCCGTTATTGGTCAGATCAACGTTCTGCAGCCTGATCACCATGTCGTCCTTGGAGCTCTCCTGTGACACAGAATTCCCAGCGACATAATCGCCATCACTGTTCACATGCACCAGAGTATCGTTACCGACTTTTTCAAAGTTCAGATAAGCATCCAGATTATTGGCTGTTTCCGCAGTATTCAGCAGACTGGTGAGATCCAGCACGTCACCTTCGCTCTGATCAAAATCCAAAATGGTATCAATCTCAACTGTACCACCCACATCTGAAGACAGGTACGTGAAGCGGTCGGCTCCGTCACCACCGGACAACTGATCTGTACCCAGACCACCGAAGATGATGTCGTCACCGGCATCACCCCAGATAATGTCATTACCGCTGCCACCGGTCAGGGTGTCGGTGCCATCCCCGCCCCGCAGCTGATCATGGCCGGCATTACCGTTCAGGGTATCGTTACCGATTCCGCCATCCAGAATGTCATTCCCACTGCCGCCATTGAGGGTATCGTTACCGGTACCACCGGATAACAGGTCATTACCGTTATTGCCGTTCAGCGTATCGTTACCGCCGGAGCCGTCAATATTGTCATTATTACCGGTACCGTTCAGCGTATTGTTGCCCTGGTTACCCGCCTGATTATTGGTCGTCTGGGCAATATTCACGGTAATATTCTCAGTCGCCGTACTGGTGGAACCATCAGTTTCCGTAGACGTCGCAGTCACCGTCAGGTTGATATTTCCGGTAAATCCGCTTGCAGGCGTCAGCATCAGACCGGCCAATTCAGCCTGTGTCAGCGTCCAGACACCGCCACCGTTATTGGTACCGGCACTGAGGGTTGCCCCGGCAGGCACACCGCTGATCTGTACCGTCAAGGTTTCTGAACTGTCAGTCACACCGGCGGAAATGGCCAGTGGTACAGACGCTTCATTCAGTACGGTGCCATCAGACTGGGTCAGCTGATAGCCTGTTACATTCAGATTTGAATGTACACTCTGGTCCCGGCCATTCATAACAATGAAGGAAACCTGATACGTACCGGGCACAGTCGCATTCACGGACTGAGTACCGGATGCACTGCCCGCGCCTGAACTGGTCCAAACCTGCTCTGACGAGCTCAGCTGTACGATAGTGGTATTGCCGTTCGGATCAGTAATCACCGCAAACGCCAGGTCGTTAAAGCCACGGCTGATATCGTTCTGGCTGGTTTCACCGTTATTGAAAGTCCAGTCCAGCGCGAGGGTATCACCGCTTTCCAGATTAGCTTCATACGTCACCACCTGGCCACGGGTCGCGTTCACGTTGCCGTTATCTGTCACCGCACCGGAAGGCGGATTAAATGTATCCAGCACACCGCTGTTCAGGCCAAGCTGATTTTCAATGTTCGACTGAGAAACATTGGCCGAAGTATTTATCTGCGTCAGCGGCTGATATACCCCCTGAACATTTGGCACCACCCACAGGTCCGGTGTATCAGCCACCGGGGTCACCTGCAATGCTACCGTACGAGTCAGGCTTTCACCGGTCAGACTGTCTGTCACGGTGTATGTAAAGCTGTCATTGCCGCTGAAGTTTTCATCCGGCGTATAGGTATAAGTACCGTCGCTGTTGAATACCAGCGTGCCATCAGATACATCCGTCGCCATTGTATAAGTGAGCGTGCCGCCACTGGTGGTGCTGTCATTCCCGGCGACAGAACCGTTCAGCGCAACATCCTCTGCGGTCGAAGCACTGTCATCCCCTGCGGTGAGATCAGCAACCGGATCAACCGTCAGGGTAACGGTCTGAGTAGAGCTCTCGCCGCTGGCCGCATCAGTTACCGTATAAGTGAAGCTGTCGCTGCCATTGAAGTTCGCGTTAGGCGTATAGGTGTAGGTGCCGTCAGCATTAAAGGCTAACGTACCGTTGCTCACGCCAGTCGCCACTGCATAGGTCAGGGCTCCGCCACTGGTGGTAGAGTCGTTGCTGGCTACCGTGCCATTTACCGCCGTATCTTCGTCGGTGGTTGCCGTGTCATCGGCTGCAGTCAGATCCGTTACAGGGTTCACAGTGATGGTCACGGTTTGTGTAGAGCTTTCGCCGCTGGCCGCATCGGTCACTGTGTAGGTGAAGCTATCACTGCCGTTGACGTTCGCATCCGGAGTATAGGTATAGGTGCCGTCGGTGTTGAACACCAGGGTGCCGTTGCTCACGCCAGTCGCAACTGCATAGGTCAGGGCTCCGCCACTGGTGGTGGAGTCGTTGCCCGCGACGGTGCCGTTTACGGCAGTGTCTTCATCAGTAGTCGCGGTGTCATCCGCAGCCGTCAGATCGGTGACCGGGTTAACGGTAATCGTTACCGTCTGCGTAGAACTCTCACCGCTGGCCGCATCCGTTACCGTGTAGGTGAAGCTGTCGCTACCATTAAAATTGGCATCTGGGGTGTAGGTGTAGGTGCCATCGGTGTTGAACACCAACGTACCGTTGCTCACGCCAGTCGCCACTGCATAGGTCAGCGTTCCGCCACTGGTGGTGGAGTCGTTGCTGGCTACCGTGCCGTTTACTGCCGTGTCTTCGTCGGTAGTTGCGGTGTCGTCTGCAGCCGTTAAGTCCGCTACTGGATTCACGGTGATCGTCACGGTCTGGGTGGCAGTTTCGCCGCTCGCCGCATCGGTCACGGTGTAGGTGAAACTGTCGCTGCCGTTGAAGTTGGCATCTGGCGTGTACGTATAGGTGCCATCGGTGTTGAACACCAACGTACCGTTGCTTACACCGCTCGCCACGGCATAGGTCAGCGTGCCACCACTGGTGGTGGAGTCGTTGCCCGCCACCGTACCATTTACTGCGGTGTCTTCGTCGGTGGTTGCCGTGTCGTCTGCAGCGGTCAGATCCGTCACAGGGTTAACCGTAATATTCACAGTCTGGGTCAGGCTCTCGCCGCTCGCCACATCGGTCACGGTGTAGGTGAAGCTGTCGCTGCCGTTGAAGTTCGCGTTTGGCGTGTAGGTATAAGTACCGTCGCTGTTAAACACCAAAGTGCCGTTCGCTACACCGCTCGCTACCGCATAGGTCAGTGTGCCGCCACTGGTGGTGCTGTCGTTACCCGCAACGGTGCCATTTACGGCAGTGTCTTCGTCGGTGGTTGCGGTATCGTCTGCAGCCGTCAGGTCGGTCACCGGATTAACCGTAATGGTCACGGTCTGAGTGGAGCTCTCACCACTGGCCGCATCGGTCACGGTGTAAGTGAAGCTGTCGCTGCCGTTGAAGTTAGCATTCGGGGTGTAGGTATAGGTGCCGTCTGCATTAAAGGCTAACGTACCGTTACTTACACCGGTTTCTACCGCATAGGTCAGCGCTCCGCCACTGGTGGTGGAGTCGTTGCCCGCTACCGTGCCGTTTACGGCGGTGTCTTCGTCGGTGGTTGCCGTATCGTCTGCAGCGGTCAGATCCGTCACAGGGTTAACCGTGATGTTTACGGTCTGCGTAGAACTCTCGCCGCTCGCCGCATCGGTCACGGTGTAGGTGAAGCTGTCACTGCCATTGAAGTTAGCATTTGGGGTGTAGGTATAGGTACCGTCGGTGTTAAACACCAGGGTGCCGTTGCTTACACCGGTCGCCACCGCATAGGTAAGGGCTCCGCCACTGGTGGTGGAGTCGTTGCCCGCCACCGTGCCATTTACCGCGGTGTCTTCGTCCGTAATTGCCGCATCATCAGCCGCGGTCAGGTCAGTCACAGGATTAACCGTGATGTTTACGGTCTGCGTAGAACTCTCGCCGCTAGCCGCGTCGGTCACCGTGTAGGTGAAGCTGTCGCTGCCATTGAAGTTAGCGTTTGGTGTGTAGGTATACGTACCGTCGGTGTTGAATACCAGGGTGCCATTGCTTACACCGGTAGCCACTGCATAGGTCAGCGTGCCGCCACTGGTGGTGGAGTCGTTGCCTGCAACGGTGCCATTTACGGCGGTGTCTTCGTCGGTAGTTGTCGAGTCATCCCCTGCAGTCAGGTCTGTCACCGGGTTCACGGTGATCGTGACGGTCTGCGTAGAACTCTCCCCGCTGGCGGCATCAGTTACCGTGTACGTGAAACTGTCGCTACCGTTGAAGTTCGCGTTTGGCGTGTAGGTGTAGGTGCCGTCGGCATTAAAGGCTAAAGTGCCGTTACTTACACCGCTCGCAACTGCGTAGGTCAGGGCTCCGCCACTGGTCGTGCTGTCGTTGCCTGCCACCGTGCCGTTTACAGCGGTATCTTCATCGGTGGTTGCGGTGTCGTCTGCAGCCGTCAGGTCTGTCACTGGGTTAACCGTGATCGTTACCGTCTGCGTAGAACTCTCACCGCTGGCCGCATCCGTTACTGTATAAGTAAAGCTGTCCGAACCATTGAAGTTAGCATCCGGGGTGTAGGTATAGGTGCCATCGGTGTTGAATACCAAGGTACCGTTGCTTACACCGGTGGCTACCGCATAGGTCAGAGCTCCGCCACTGGTCGTGCTGTCGTTGCCTGCCACCGTGCCGTTTACAGCGGTATCTTCATCGGTGGTTGCGGTGTCGTCTGCAGCCGTCAGGTCTGTCACTGGGTTAACCGTGATCGTTACCGTCTGCGTAGAGCTTTCGCCACTCGCCGCGTCGGTTACCGTGTAAGAGAAGCTGTCACTGCCGTTGAAGTTCGCATTTGGCGTGTAGGTGTAGGTGCCATCGGTGTTGAATACCAACGTGCCGTTCGCTACACCGGTGGCGACTGCATAGGTCAGCGGGCCGCCACTGGTGGTGGAGTCGTTACCCGCTACAGTGCCATTTACCGCGGTATCTTCGTCGGTGGTTACCGTGTCATCGGCAGCCGTCAGATCGGTCACCGGATTCACTGTGATCGTGACAGTTTGCGTAGAACTCTCGCCACTGGCCGCATCAGTTACCGTGTACGTGAAACTGTCGCTGCCGTTGAAGTTGGCATTTGGCGTGTAGGTGTAGGTGCCATCGGTGTTAAACACCAGAGTGCCGTTCGCTACACCGCTCGCCACTGCATAAGTCAGCGGGCCGCCACTGGTGGTAGAGTCATTGCCCGCTACCGTGCCGTTTACCGCGGTATCTTCGTCAGTAGTGGCCGTATCGTCTGCAGCAGTTAAGTCAGTCACCGGATTCACTGTGATCGTGACAGTTTGCGTAGAACTCTCGCCACTGGCCGCGTCGGTCACGGTGTAGGTAAAGCTATCGGAACCGTTAAAGTTCGCGTTTGGCGTATAGGTATAAGTACCGTCGGTGTTGAACACCAGGGTACCGTTGCTCACACCGGTGGCTACCGCATAGGTCAAGGTGCCACCACTGGTGGTGGAGTCGTTGCCCGCAACCGTGCCGTTTACGGCGGTATCTTCGTCAGTAGTGGCTGTATCGTCGGCAGCGGTCAGGTCAGTGACCGGATTCACGGTGATCGTTACCGTCTGGGTGGCAGTCTCGCCGCTCGCCGCGTCAGTTACCGTATAGGTAAAGCTGTCACTGCCACTGAAGTTAGCATTTGGCGTATAGGTATAGGTGCCGTCGGTGTTGAACACCAACGTACCGTTGCTCACACCGGTGGCTACCGCATAGGTCAGGGTGCCACCACTGGTAGTGGAATCGTTGCTGGCTACCGTGCCATTTACCGCCGTATCTTCGTCAGTAGTGGCTGTATCGTCGGCAGCCGTCAGGTCGGTCACAGGGTTAACCGTGATCGTTACCGTCTGGGTGGCAGTCTCGCCACTGGCCGCATCGGTCACCGTATACGTGAAACTGTCCGAACCGTTGAAGTTCGCATCCGGCGTGTAGGTGTAGGTGCCGTCAGCATTAAAGGCTAACGTACCGTTGCTCACACCGCTCGCGACTGCGTAGGTCAGGGCTCCACCACTGGTAGTGGAGTCATTGCTGGCTACTGTACCGTTTACCGCGGTGTCTTCGTCAGTGGTCGCCGTGTCATCGGCAGCCGTTAAGTCAGTCACAGGGTTGACCGTGATCGTTACCGTCTGAGTTGCGGTTTCGCCGCTGGCCGCATCGGTCACCGTATAGGTGAAGCTGTCCGAGCCGTTAAAGTTCGCGTTTGGCGTGTAGGTATACGTACCGTCGGTGTTGAAGACTAACGTGCCGTTCGCTACACCACTGGCCACCGCATAGGTCAGAGCCCCGCCACTGGTGGTGCTGTCGTTACCCGCTACGGTGCCATTCACCGCCGTGTCTTCGTCGGTGGTTGCGGTGTCATCGGCAGCCGTTAAGTCTGTCACCGGAT
>NZ_JAFIDL010000029.1:0-457 GCF_017051665.1 Aliamphritea spongicola | reverse complement strand
CGCAAGAGAGCCAATACGGATAAAAGCATCTTCTCCGTCTATGTCGGTTAACTGATATCGCTCTGTTGATTCCGGCTCTAATTCAAGAATGTCAAAAAATGCATTCAATTGACCAATATCATCGATTTCGTCGTCCGAAACTTCGGGCTCACAGTACAGACCAATAACTGGGCCACCATTCACCATGGTGATATGGACATTCCCATAGCTTCCTTCACTTCCATTACTATCCTCATCATCAGGAACAGGTGTAAAACCATCAAACAAGAATTGGTGAAAAATCACCTCTCGAGCATTTAAGGCATAACGATGCTGCTCAGAGTCAAAAACAAAAAAAAGCTCACGGTCTGGCACTACACTTTCCTGAAAGTGTGAGTAAAAACGACGCTTATCAGCCGAGGAAATAGGTAACAACAAATAATCTTGTTGCCCTCGTAGCCAGATTTTCACCGTCCAA
>NZ_JAFIDL010000028.1:0-509 GCF_017051665.1 Aliamphritea spongicola | reverse complement strand
CCGGTGGCCGGTGCGGATGTGACGGCTACAGTAAACGAAGGCGATTCAGCAATTTCTGGCCAGCTGACAGCCACCGATGCTGACGACTCTGCCTCTCTGACCTTCAGCGTCACCACCGGTGCATCCGTGCCGGCAGGTTTCACGCTGAATACCGATGGCTCATACAGCTTTAATCCACAGGATGCTGCGTACGAAAGTCTGGATGCGGGCGATGTGCAGACCCTGACCATTCCGGTCACAGTGACTGATGAGAACGGTGCGACTGACACTCAGCAAATCCAGATCACCGTGAACGGCACCAATGATGCCCCGGTGGCCGGTGCGGATGTGACGGCTACCGTAAACGAAGGCGATTCAGCAATTTCTGGCCAGCTATCCGCCACTGATGCTGATGAGTCTGCCAGCTTAAGCTTCAGCGTAAGTAATGGCGCCTCCGTGCCGGCGGGTTTCACTCTGAGTTCAGACGGCTCTTACAGCTTTGATCCCCAGAATGCTGCTTATGATGGTTT
>NZ_JAFIDL010000027.1:0-540 GCF_017051665.1 Aliamphritea spongicola | reverse complement strand
GATTAAACTTCATAGCCAACTGTTAAACAGTTAACGCTGAAGTAACGATACATTTACGCCGGATTAGCGCTTGTACATTTGTCTTACTTAATTCTCGTTACAGGATTTAAATTGTTAAAGAGCGTTTAAAGCAAAAAGCTTTAAAAGATAGTCACTTAAGCGTGAATATGTTTTAAAACTTTTCTAAACTTGAGCGAAATTTCGATCATCACTGCCAGATTTTTGCTTAATCAAGGCGAAGCATGACGACGCATAGCCTGCTATGCGAGGAATGTTTCAACGAAGAGTAAGGAAAAATTGGTAGGCCTGAGTGGACTTGAACCACCGACCTCACCCTTATCAGGGGTGCGCTCTAACCAGCTGAGCTACAAGCCTATATCTTGGTATAAATACCAATTCGCTCTCTTTACATTCTGATCAGATAATTCGTGTGAACGCTTGCTGAGAATCCGCTATCGTTTAAGGAGGTGATCCAGCCCCAGGTTCCCCTAGGGCTACCTTGTTACGACTTCACCCCAGTCATGAACCACACCGTGGTAA
>NZ_JAFIDL010000026.1:0-554 GCF_017051665.1 Aliamphritea spongicola | reverse complement strand
GACGCTTAGGCGTTGTTGGGTAGGGGAGCGTTCTGTAAGCCGTTGAAGGTGGCCTGTGAGGGTTGCTGGAGGTATCAGAAGTGCGAATGCTGACATAAGTAACGATAAAGCGGGTGAAAAGCCCGCTCGCCGGAAGACCAAGGGTTCCTGTCCAACGTTAATCGGGGCAGGGTGAGTCGACCCCTAAGGCGAGGCTGAAAAGCGTAGTCGATGGGAAACAGGTTAATATTCCTGTACTTGGTGTTACTGCGAAGGGGGGACGGAGAAGGCTAGGCTAGCCGGGCGACGGTTGTCCCGGTTTAAGCGTGTAGGGGGTGTGACCTGGTAAATCCGGTTGCATACTAACCCTGAGGCGTGATGACGATGCACTACGGTGCAGAAGTAGTTGATGCCCTACTTCCAGGAAAATCCTCTAAGCTCCAGGTAACATTAAATCGTACCCCAAACCGACACAGGTGGTCAGGTAGAGAATACCAAGGCGCTTGAGAGAACTCGGGTGAAGGAACTAGGCAAAATGGTGCCGTAACTTCGGGAGAAGGCACGCTGGCATGTAG
>NZ_JAFIDL010000025.1:0-572 GCF_017051665.1 Aliamphritea spongicola | reverse complement strand
CTGGCCACCGCATAGGTCAGAGCCCCGCCACTGGTGGTGCTGTCGTTACCCGCTACGGTGCCATTCACCGCCGTGTCTTCGTCGGTGGTTGCGGTGTCATCGGCAGCCGTTAAGTCTGTCACCGGATTAACCGTAATGTTGACAGTCTGCGTAGAGCTCTCACCGCTCGCCGCATCGGTGACCGTGTAGATGAAGCTGTCCGAACCATTGAAGTTCGCATCCGGGGTATAGGTATAGGTGCCATCGGTGTTAAACACCAGAGTGCCGTTCGCTACACCGCTGGCCACCGCATAGGTCAGCGCGCCGCCACTGGTAGTGCTATCGTTGCTGGCCACTGTCCCGTTTACGGCGGTATCTTCGTCGGTGGTGGCCGTGTCATCCGCAGCGGTCAGGTCGGTCACAGGATTAACCGTGATGTTTACCGTCTGAGTAGAGCTTTCGCCGCTGGCGGCATCGGTGACCGTATAAGTGAAACTGTCCGAACCGTTGAAGTTCGCATTTGGCGTGTAGGTGTAGGTGCCATCGGTGTTGAACACCAGTGTACCGTTGCTCACGCCAGTCGCCACGGCATA
>NZ_JAFIDL010000024.1:0-575 GCF_017051665.1 Aliamphritea spongicola | reverse complement strand
CCAGTTACTACAGTACCACGACCGGAGATTGAGAATACGTCCTCGATTGGCATCAGGAACGGCTGGTCAATTGCACGCTCTGGCTCTGGGATGTAAGAATCCAGAGTTTCAACCAGAGTCTTAACTGCAGTTGTACCCAGTTCGTTGTCGTCCTGGCCGTTCAGAGCCATCAGAGCAGAACCTGGGATGATTGGAGTGTCATCACCTGGGAAGTCGTACTGGTCCAGCAGCTCACGCAGCTCCATTTCAACCAGTTCCAGCATCTCAGCGTATTCTTCAGAATCAGCACCGCCGCAATCTTCAGCCAGCAGGTCTGCTTTGTTCAGGAATACTACGATGTAAGGTACACCTACCTGACGAGACAGCAGGATGTGCTCACGAGTCTGTGGCATTGGGCCATCAGTCGCACCACATACCAGGATCGCACCGTCCATCTGAGCCGCACCAGTGATCATGTTTTTAACATAATCGGCGTGACCCGGGCAGTCTACGTGCGCGTAGTGACGGTCGTTAGAATCGTATTCAACGTGAGAAGTTGCGATAGTAATACCACGCTCACGCTCTTCTGGTGCATT
>NZ_JAFIDL010000023.1:0-668 GCF_017051665.1 Aliamphritea spongicola | reverse complement strand
TCTGATACTCTACGCGACCTGCAGGTGATCTTCTCTACGAAGTGTTTTGGAGGTTCCCAGCCCTGATAGTCACACGCTAAGTGGATGGCGACACCTGCAGGGCTATATAAACTGTCCACAGAGACCATATCCGCATAGCTATTCAGCACGATCTGCAGGTCTTCAGCCGTATTATCAAAGATCATCTTCGGTGAGACTTCAATCTTGAGATGGGTACCAGATGCTTCTAACTTGGCGTACCGACTTTTTAGCAGGAGCACTAAGCCCAATTCCGCGTTTTGCAGGCTAAACTGATACCCCGATGCACCACCCCGTCTCAGCATCCATTGGTACCCGGCAAAAGTATAGACAACCTTGCCGCCTGGTATCCCTTCCAGGGCCTGCTGCATGTCTTCAATGAGGGCTTCTTTTAGTCTCAGCTTGTACAACTGGCGAACGGTATCCACTGAACTGTACAAAATGTTCATGGATGTCATATCAATGTGACCCGGTGAGTCGATAAATTGGCGACCATGGGTAGCTTCTTCAAAATTCTGATCAAAACGCTGAAAATGTTGTTTGCTCATTAGATGCCCCTAATGTGTATCGAGTTGTTTTAGGTTGTATCGGGAATGTTGGTTAGTTTTATCAAACGTGCTACACAGGCCGTTTCCGCGCCCCGCGTGCTG
>NZ_JAFIDL010000022.1:0-703 GCF_017051665.1 Aliamphritea spongicola | reverse complement strand
CCAGCGCATCATCGATGGTGGCAATGTTGAAGGTCGCACTGCTCGCCGGACCGGTGATGGTCACATCGGCCACTTCAGTGATGTCCGTACCGGAGGCCGTGGTGTAGCTGTACGTCAGCGCCACGGTGACCGATTTACCCGCCGGCACCGCTTCGCTCAGGCTGACGGTGTAGTCGGTGGTGGTTTCACCTTCGACCACATCGCTCGGGCCAGTCAGGGAGACGATGACGGTGTCATCACCAGACGGCGTTGTTTCATCAACAATGCTACCTTGCCCCTGATTATCAGCAATGTCAGCGTTAACAGCATTGGTCAGGTTTACAACAAAGTTTTCAATGCCTTCAGCTAATACATCATCCGTAATAGGCACATCAATAAACGCAGTATTATCTCCTGCGTTAAAAGTTAAGGTACCAGACACACCAGTGAAGTCAGCAGACTGAGTCGCTGTACCGCTGGCGGTAGCAAAATCAACCGTTACAGTTGAAGCTGATACTGGGGACAGGGTTACCGTAAAGCGGGCAACACCATCGTCTTCATTCACGCTGACGTCATTAATACTTAACTGAGGAGTCCCGTCATCATCAATGACCAGTGTTGTTACCTGATTATCAGCATGCTCTTCCACGTTCTCAAACGCGCCGCTGTCTGTGATAGAGGTAATATCTACAATGATATTTTCATTCGGCTCTGATACAGCATC
>NZ_JAFIDL010000021.1:0-822 GCF_017051665.1 Aliamphritea spongicola | reverse complement strand
CGGCCAGCGCATCATCGATGGTGGCAATGTTGAAGGTCGCACTGCTCGCCGGACCGGTGATGGTCACATCGGCCACTTCAGTGATGTCCGTACCGGAGGCCGTGGTGTAGCTGTACGTCAGCGCCACAGTGACCGATTTACCCGCCGGCACCGCTTCGCTCAGGCTGACGGTGTAGTCGGTGGTGGTTTCACCTTCGACCACATCACTCGGGCCAGTCAGGGAGACGATGACGGTGTCTTCTGTACCCGGTGGGTTGTCGCTGCCGGTCTGGTCCGTGATGGTGGTTTCGACACTGTTGTTGGTGCCCGCCACGATCGCTTCGAACGCGTCATTGGTGTCTGTGATGGTTCCCAGGCTGACGGTGAAGTCTTCCGCCCCTTCGGCCAGCGCATCATCGATGGTGGCAATGTTGAAGGTCGCACTGCTCGCCGGACCGGTGATGGTCACATCGGCCACTTCAGTGATGTCCGTGCCGGAGGCCGTGGTGTAGCTGTACGTCAGCGCCACAGTGACCGATTTACCCGCCGGCACCGCTTCGCTCAGGCTGACGGTGTAGTCGGTGGTGGTTTCACCTTCGACCACATCGCTCGGGCCAGTCAGGGAGACGATGACGGTGTCTTCTGTACCCGGTGGGTTGTCACTGCCGGTCTGGTCCGTGATGGTGGTTTCGACACTGTTGTTGGTGCCCGCCACGATCGCTTCGAACGCGTCATTGGTGTCTGTGATGGTTCCCAGGCTGACGGTGAAGTCTTCCGCCCCTTCGGCCAGCGCATCATCGATGGTGGCAATGTTGAAGGTCGCACTGCTCGCCGGACCGGTGA
>NZ_JAFIDL010000020.1:0-1297 GCF_017051665.1 Aliamphritea spongicola | reverse complement strand
TGACCCGTCCTGAATAAGGTTGACACTTTCTAACCTTAAATTTGGAAAGTGTTATGACAACAATCACTAAGCGTACTCAGCGAGATTATTCTCTTGCCTTTAAATTAGCTGTGGTGGATCAGGTTGAAAAAGGCGAAATGACATACCGACAAGCTCAGAGCCGTTATGGTATTCAGGGGCGTTCTACGGTTTTAGTTTGGCTTCGTAAGCACGGCAAGCTAGATTGGAACTTGGGCACATTACCTTTTAAACCAACGAAAGGGGCTTCTATGTCCGAGACTCAAACACCCGAGCAGCGAATCAAAGAACTTGAACAACAACTTGCCGAAACTCAGCAAAAAGCTGAATTTTTCGAAGCCGTGGTTGATGTGCTGAAGAAAGACTACGGAGTGCGTGTCACAAAAAAGCTGCCCGCAAAGTCATCCAAACGAAAACGGTAACCCGGCTTTCTGTTACTCGTGCCTGTCAATATCTAAGCATTAGTCGGCAGGCTTACTACAAGCAGTGCCGCTATGAGGCTCAACAGGAACTGTTCGAGTTACAAGTTCTCGGCTTTGTTAAACAGGAACGGCTGCAACAGCCGCGCATTGGTGTACGTAAACTTCAGAAACTGATGCAACGGACAGGCTTATCTCCCGGACGGGATAAGCTGTTTAACTTGCTGAGAAAACATCGCTTACTGGTACCGACTAAACGGGCGTACCATAAAACTACGCACAGTCGTCACCGGTTCTACCGTCACCCTAACTTATTGAAGTCTGGTGATTATCAGGTCACGGCCGTTCGGGCAGAACAGGTATGGGTTGCCGACATTACTTACTTGCCAGTTCGAACAGGAGAAGCGTATCTGAGCTTGGTAACAGATGCGTATTCACGAAAGATTGTGGGATACCATGTGCACGATAATCTGAAAACAGCGTCAGTATCGCAAGCCTTCAAAAAGGCTCTGAAGGGACGTCACGTGAAGGAAGGGTTGGTACACCATTCAGATCGTGGTATTCAATATTGTTCAGCGGAATATCAGCAAATCCATCAGAAACATAATGTACGCTGTTCGATGACAGATGGTTACGACTGTTATCAAAATGCTTTGGCGGAGCGGGTTAACGGCATTCTTAAAAATGAGTATCTGATCCGCAAACCGGATGATATAGAGCAGGCGAAGATAATGGTTGATGAGTCGGTCAGGATGTATAACCAGCGGCGCCCTCACTTGTCACTGGAATATAAAACGCCCGATGAGGTGCATCGGGCGTTTGTATGAAATAAGTGTCAACCTATATCAGGACTAGACACT
>NZ_JAFIDL010000002.1:575121-772930 GCF_017051665.1 Aliamphritea spongicola | reverse complement strand
AACGCTGAAAATGTTGTTTGCTCATTAGATGCCCCTAATGTGTATCGAGTTGTTTTAGGTTGTATCGGGAATGTTGGTTAGTTTTATCAAACGTGCTACACAGGCCGTTTCCGCGCCCCGCGTGCTGTCCTCAGGGATGCTGCGCACCCATCGTCCAGCCCACAGGTCGTGTAACAGACTGTAGAGCTACTTTGCGGCAGCTGCGCAGTCGATTGCTGATACCTCAATAACGCCTCATCCACAGGCTTTCGCTGCCTCATACAGGTGGCTCGATGAAGTAACGGCGCAGAGATGGGAATACAGTGATCACGCAGAACGCGATCTCAAATAACAGTGTGATTAATGCCCGCTCTAACCGCTTCAGCAGAGAGGCTTTGAGCGGCAGCTTATAACCGGCTAAATGCCATGGGGTTAACAGGCAATGCAGCCCGGCGTTCTCATGGTGGTTGATAGCCCAGGTGGGTGAGTAATCAGGGCTCAGTGTTTGAGCTGTGTTGTAGATCATCTTCACAGCGCTGGCGGAGTAGTTGCGCACTTCCAGTACTAAGCCGTCTGTGGAATAGCCATCCCTGAAGGTAACCCGGTGTATCTTAGGGAAGGTCAGCGCTTTACCGGTAATGCGCCGGAACAGACCACCAATAATAGGGATCGGGATGCGTGACATGTCTCTGCAGTAGCCTGTTTCCTGTGCCAGTCCTTCCCGAATCTGCTTATCCACCATGTCGATATGTTGGACAATGAACCATGCATCCCAGCCTTTCTTACGGAGTAGGACCAGGAACTGAATCATCCGGGTGCGGTCTTTACTGGCGAAGTTACGAGTGTTCAGGAACTGCGCGAGTTCATCTAACAGCAGCAGTGAGTTCTGGTTTTCATCGTAATCAGGACCAGGGCGATAGGAGCCGTCCGGGCTGAGTACGAGGGTAGGATTCCCCAGGGGAAGCATTTCCAGATCTTCCGGTGTTGGGTGGTCTGGTAAGCGGTAGATCCGGGTATCTTTGTTGTACTTGTCAGAGAAGTTTTCCGGGTACAGGTCGACATTGGTGGCGACCATCTTTTTCTTCTTCAGGCACACTGCCGCATGGCCCACCGCCACCAGTGTTTTACCTGTCCCCAACTTGCCGGTTACAAAACGAAATTCCATGTTCAGCCTCCAGGAAGTTGTGGTCGGGAAAGGAAGCCTGATGCGTTAGAAGGCGGACTGACAAACATACCGCCGTAGATCAGCATCAGGTGATAATCCAATACAGAGCGAGCAATGCGGGCCGTGATCAATGCGGCAATACAGATTGGCGCCTGCGCCGGCACGAACCATGACATCGCAATGTCGAGATAGTCATTGGTGAAGAAGTTCAGGGTGCCAATGGCGCCCTGTACCACCACGAAGAAGGTGGAGACACCGGTGATGATGGCCGCGATGAGCATCATCTTGTAGGCGATATCCATACGGTGAGCGGATGCTGCCGATGAGAAGCCGGCTTCAAACAGGTTACGCAATAATTCCGATAAGCGGTTCATAACTATACTCCCGGTTTACGGTTGCCCAGGATCAGCCAGGCAATGCCGAACATGGTGATAACGGAGATAAACCAGCCGGTGATTTCTTTCATTTCACCTAACTTGCGGCACTGAGATCTGGATGGAAACAGCACTGATGCCCCTTCCCAGTCGAAGGTAATGGTTCTGCAGGATGATGAGTAAGAGAGACCAAAGTCAGGCAGGCTGAAGTCAGGTAGATCAGGCAATGAGCCAAAGAACAGGGTTAACGGGTTGTAGTCTTCCGGCCGGGTATATTTATCATCCGTAGGCGCATCTACTTTTACTTCTGTTTCATCGATCTTAATCGGATCGACAACCGTAACCTTTTGGATGTTTTCTTCTGTAGCCGATTCTCTGCCCGTTTCCTCAACAGTAGCTGACTCCAAGCCTTCAGCGAGTCTGATGCGGTCAGCTTCAGCCTGTAGCGCTTCAGCCAGTTCAGGTGTAATCAACGGAGATCCTGCTAAATCTTCAAAGAACTGACGCCGCTGAGCAGGCGTTAGTTGATTAAACGCTTCAATCATAATGTCGTTTTGCACATCCAAAGGAAGCGGTTCACCAGGTACCATAGGTACTGTTTCGTCTATACAAACAGAGTAATTCCGTGGCGGATTAGTGCAGGAACGTTTCACAGCCTGGACATATTTAGAATTCGTGCCACGGCTGCACCATGTTCCACCGGCAGAGGCTATTCCATAAACAGAACCAGCGGCACAGGCTTCAGAAGCGGTTTTTCCTCTTAGTGGTGGTAAGCCATAGACTGGTGCTTCCCAATAATATCCTGCGGTGTATCCCGGATCAGGTTGTTCTTGCTCAGTGATCTGTCCTCTTAATTCATTAATGACGTACCCCGCAGCAGCGGCAGCAGCAAGTGCAGCGGCTTTTAAAGCCTGTTGTGCCGGATTACCACGCTTGGTCATCTCAAGCAGTTTCTTAGGGTTATAGGTCACCCGCTCTGTTCTGAAGGTTTCTTTGCCAGAAGGAAACCGGACACGGCTCGTGGAGTAGTCCACTTTAATATTGCCCCGTGAGTCGACATCCACGCCGGTGACTTGCTTCGGTCGAATCGTAACGGATGTATCCTGTGCAAATACGGATACGGGAGAAAGCAGTGAGAACAGCGACAGCAGTAATAGTAGTTTACGCATATATCTCACCCCTGATCCTGATCACGGGCCAGTCGCCAGAAGATCACGGCGATCAGAAACCCAATAATGAATAACGAACTCATAACGACACCTCACAAAATCCAGAGGTAAAAAAAGGGGCGCGGATAGCCCGAGCCCCTTTGAAAGCCGGGCTTAACAGATTTAAATCTGTGAGCCGAAGCGCTTGAACAGTTTGAAGATAACCAGCGCCCCGAAGAGCGTGATCACGACTGGCCAAACCAGGTCAGCCAGATCCAGACCATCCTGTTGAATCGCAGCCAGCTGTGTACCGATCGCAGCCGGTAACGCCGCTGCAGCTTCCTGCATCGTCATTCCCATCGCGATAAAACCGGCCACCACTGAGCGGACTTTTTTGTTAGCAACCAGAGTGCTAACCGCGGCATTTTGCTTCTTCACAAAATCAGGCATAGGAGCCTCCTTTACAGTTTTTCTAACCATTGTTTGAAGTACGTTATAAGGACAGCACTGCCCCAGCCGAGTCCGAACGCCCCAAGAATGTGGCCGCTGTACTCAGCGAGAAATTGATCTAACGCCAAACCAACCTCCCATTCATCGCATCGAGCCGGCCACGAAGCCTAAGCAGTACGCGAGGCCTAACGTGGATTGCACGATGATTGAATTTGTTTCCTCAGAGACTTCGGCGAATATCTCAGCGCTTTCGGCTTGAGTGAGCGCGAATGCGGGATCACTGAAGGCCAATACGACAAAGATGCTGCCGAAGAAACCGAGGAGGAAAAATTTCATAGGATTAACCTAAGCAACGTGTCTGCTTAAGACTGTGCAGGGCGCTGCTTAGCTGCTGCTTCAGTCTTTGGCTTAATCGACACCAGCTTGAAGGCCATCTTCTGTTGAGCGCCTGCTACGGGCTTGGCAACGATGTCGCACTCGCACGGCAGCACGTTACGTAGTTGCTCAACCACGGTGTAGTCAGCGGTCATTTTCATGATCTCTAAGCCGCATACGTCCGGGTTCTCGCCGTCGCTTGGTTGGGTCAGGAAGATGGATGCACCCTGGTTGCCGTCCATGCTGTAACGTTTGGCCTGAATAACAGTGCCGGTAAAATTCATGTTCATAATGTTCACCTGTAAATGTTGGGTTTGCGCAGCGCAGAGCGCGGCAGGTCTTCTACGTTGAGTAAATCGCTGTAATCCCGATCCGGGAGAACAGCAGGTCTAAAGTTGTGAAAAAGGACGACTCCACAGGGGCAGAGACCCAGATCAGCGTCTAGATCAAAATCATTAACAGCACGGCAACTCTCGCAGAGGAAAAATCGTCGTGCAGATCGCTGACTACTGATTGAATTAGCCCTTTGCGTTCTGCTTTTGTCTGACTGTCGCCCCAAGCCATCCAGAGCATGCCAATCAACAGCATCTGCCTGATGGCGATCAGTGCGAGGACGTAGAACAACGGAAGGTTGTAAACAATTGCACTGTCCATTTGTGCCTCCACATAGTAGGCAGTAGCCACGTTCAGCAGCGGAGAGGATGTCTGAGCGTTTCATCCGTGTGTGCATGTCGACTCCCTGTCGTTGCGTTGTTCGTTATGAATGCTGATGCATTCGTGATGGCCTCTTTGCCGGCCGGGCAGGCTATCCGTCTGAAGTGGAATGCTTACGGGGCATTCAAATCCATCCGGACAGCTTTATATATGGCCGTGGCCCATGCAGTTTTCGCAGAGGGTGGAATGGCCGGCAGTATCAGTGATGTCGCCGAAGCCCTCGCATTCACTGCATTCGTTGCCTTCTTCTGTGGCATAAGGCTTGAAGACTTGCCCGGTGCCATCGCAATACATGCAATCATTTCCGTATTCCACCGTTCCGGTGCCACTGCAGCAGTTGCAGTCACTGGCTTCCATGTTCATATGTGCGTCCTTGTATGCCGTGAGTAACCCGCTCATCTCCGGCATGAGTAAGTAAGCGGGGGCAGTTTTTTACACGGATGCCAGCCGTTAAATTATCGTGGAGAGGGCATTCCCCACGCCCCTGGTGCTGAGTGATGCAGGCTGTCTGTGGCCAGATGCATCAGTTCAGCACCTTCAGTGGAGTCGGTTTGCGGCACTTAAACAGCTGGATGTGATGTCGCACGGTGCTAAGCCGTACATGCCATACAGAGAGCTGAAACAGTGCCTGATCGTAATCGGCGTCTTCTAACAACACGTCGTCGAAAACGTTGTATGAAGCAAAGGCATCGCCGTGATGTTTATAGGGTTCCGGTCTGACCCGGCCGCCAGCAATGAGGCGATTCACCATGATGTATTTATGTGCCGGGCCTTTAATGACCAGACGAATGCCAAAGCCGCCAGAGAAGTCGAGCTTGATCTGTGCGCCCTGCAAGCAAAGTGCGTAAACCTCGGCAGCAATGTCGGCGATGCCTGCTGCCAGTTCTGTCTGCTGTGCGCAGTTCGGATTAGTCACGGGCAGTTTTGGGAGTGTTAGCTGATCCATGCCGCAGCCTCCTTTTCACAGAGTTTGTACAGCGCAACAAGGTTGATATACCGGGTGGGGCGTTTGCCCTCCCCTGCTGATGTCAGCTGTACGGCCGGTAATTCTTCGCGGTCTAACATGCCGCGAACGGATGATTCAGATACGCCGGTGAGTTCAGCGAACTTGCTGGCGCGCATGATGGGAACAGCGACCTTTTTTAAGGTTTCCAATGTGGTAACGGAGGTATTCATTAATACACCTCCGCTTCTATGGCCTGTTTGCCCAGTGCCATGAGATTAACCAGCACCTGTTTACCTTGGCGTATTACAGGTATGCGGCGGTCAGCCACCTGGGAGCGGACAACAGAGAGTGAGAGGCCTGTTCGGCGAGCGTATTCCTGAACGGTGACTGCCGGTGCATCGACCAGTATGACGCGGCTTACGCCTATCACCTGGCCCGGTGAGATTTGTACTTGAGCTTCCATGCCTATATCCTCAAGATTAAATTGATAAGAAATTACTTCTAATCTTTTTCGGAAAATCTAACGCTAGAAATCTAGAACCCCTCTAGACGTATTTTCTAGCCAAATAAATGATATCAAGGATAGATCATTTGTCTAGACAAATTTTCTAATTTCTAAATGAATATTGACGACAGAATTCGCAAGCTACTGAATTTTATAGATTTAAGCACTGAAGATTTAGCAAGAAAAACTGATACAAAATATGGCAGATGGACCACAATACGAAAAACAGGTGGTAGAGCAAGAGCAGAAGAAGTAGAAATCTTATGTAAACTCTATCCTCAATTTCAAATGTGGATTGCTACTGGAGAAACTCTTCCAGAAGCTGGACAAGTAAGTCCGGAACTAGAACAGATCGTCGAGAACTACGAAGAAACAGGGATGGATACACAATAGCGCAAAGGATTAGGGAACGCTGGCTATCCTAGCCAACGGGGCGCGTGTACAAGGACTAAAGGAACAGGAAAAAAAACATGAAGAAAAAATGGAGCTTACTTCTAACAGTATTACTGTTTTCCTTAATCTTTATCATTCCACTGTTCCTGGATAAAAACTCGTTAGGGCCACATCTCAAGTTCCTCTATGTAACTTTATTCTTTATAAGCGCTGTTTTGGGTCTCTTCAGTACATTTATTTCACTCTTCTATAAGTTTATTTTTCAGCACGACCCCGTTTTCAGAAACTACTTAGCTGACAGTAAGATATTCCAGTTTATGATCTGGCAAGAATTACAGAAAACAGAAAGAAAAGAAGAGGCTCACCCCATACTATTAAGTTCAAGAAAATAAATTATTTTATTCATAGAATAAAAGTACATTTAAAACCTAATAACATAGTAATAAACAAAGCGAATTATATGATCTGCAAAATCTGCCAAAAGAAAACATTCTTAAACTGGGGCAATGCAAAAGAAATACTCTGTTGTGATCACTCGTCAGATTTAGAGGTTGAAAGTACAAATAAACCACTTCCAATGAAAAGAAAAAATTTTATTTATTCCGATCAACCAATCGACTCTTTTCAAGAGGACTTACTTAACCGCCAATTCTTCTGTCAAAATGTATCCAACATCATCAATAATTGGCACCTTGAACATAGCTATGTAATTTCTATTAACGGTGATTGGGGTAGTGGTAAAACATCTGTAATGAAGCTAATTGAATTAAACTTAGAGAGTAGCAATATTGATAAGATTCACTTTTCACCGTGGCAATGGTCCAACCAAGCCTCTCTACACAGCATTTTTTTTAATGAGTTATCAACAGCCATAGGTATAAAAGACAAAAGTAAAAACGGTGATAAGCTATCAAAGCTTCTTAAAACATATGGCAATTACTTATCTACAGGAGAACTTGTCACTAATAGTTTAACATTAGTAATCCCTGGCGTTATATTAGCTGCAACAGGATTATTAAGTTATTTCTCCGGTCCTACAGAAACAACATCAGCTATAATAACAGCCTCTGGGCTACTGATGATAGCATCACAATCTTTAAAAAAAACAAAAGACCTTTTGCTCAAATGGCAAAAAAACATTGAGTTATATAGCAAACACAATAAAAAAAACCTAGATGAGATTAGAAATACCCTAAGTGAATCTTTGTCAAAAAGAGACAACCCTATATTAATTATTATGGATGATTTAGATCGACTGGAAGAAGATCAGCTAAGGATGTTATTCCAGATAATCAAATCAAACCTAGAGTTCCCAAACATTATTTTCGTTCTACTATTTCAACGAGACATTGTTGAAAAAAAACTTACAACCCAAAACTATCACGGCAAATATTATCTAGAAAAAATCATACAATTCCCGCTTAATCTTCCTCCACCCAATCAAGAAACAATTAGCAACATTCTCTTCGAAAGAATTAATTCAATACTTGATATTTATCCAAAGTCAAAAGACACATTTGATAAAAATAGATGGATTTATATTCATGAATCTTGTTTAAAGAATTATATAAATAACATAAGAAGTTTAAACAGATACATTTCAACCTTAGCTTTTTCATTCCAAGCATTTATAGGAAGAAGCTCTTTTGAAGTAAATATAATTGATCTCATTTCCATAGAATGCATTCGCTTGTTTGAGCCTGAAATCTACAATGAAATAAAAAATTCTAAAGACATCTTAGTTAAACAATCAGACAAGTCGTTATCAAATGGCGAAAAGGATCATATAGAACACGAATCCAAGAAATTACTAGATAGAGCCACTTCAAGAAAATTCATAGAACCATTAGTATTAGAACTATTTCCTGTTTTAGACTCTATACTATATAAACCTAGAAATAATTATTTTTCATATAGTGAAGCACACATGGATGCAAGAATATGCCATGAATCACACTTCAATAAGTACTTTGAACTAATATCACATCATAATAATATAAGTGTATCTGACTATAATGATTTCATAAGCGGCATTAACGCTAGAAAAAATCTTGATGAAATCATTAAGAAGCATATACATGAGAATAATATAAACGATATGCTAAGCCATTTAATCCTCCACATCCCCAGTTTCAACCAAGACATAGTCAATCGAATTATTTTGAGTATGATTAAGCTTGGTGAGGGATATTCAAGAGAATCTAACAGTCTTGCAAAAATAAGTACAAAAGAATTAATTTTAAACATCACTTCTCAATGTCTCTACACAAAAAGCAATAGTGAAGAAAGATATTCCATAATAAAAGAATCGCTCTCAGAAACACCGTTCCTATCGGTAATTGAATCCATCTTGCAAGAAGAAGAAAATAGAAGACAAAATAATTATGATAAACTTATCTTCTCTGAAGACGACTTTATAAAAGCAAAAATAAAATTCATCGAAAAAATCAACTCTCTAGCAGGCGATGAAAACCACAACTTATTAAAATATTCACACTTTGGATCTTTAGTATATAGATGGGAAAGATGGGGAAATTCAGATAAAGTATATAATTGGATTGATATCAAAATAGATGAGTATGAAAACTGCATACTATTAATTAATCACTTTATCAAGAATGGTTATCAAACAA
This sequence comes from Aliamphritea spongicola, assembly GCF_017051665.1. NCBI lineage: Bacteria > Pseudomonadati > Pseudomonadota > Gammaproteobacteria > Oceanospirillales > Oceanospirillaceae > Aliamphritea > Aliamphritea spongicola. The sequence continues at coordinate 764,248 of NZ_JAFIDL010000002.1, read as the reverse complement.
GACTATCCTCCAAAAAGAAAACATTTACAAAAACAGTGGACTTAAAATCTCTAACACAGTTCGCAAACATATTCAAAATAGAGAAAATAATAAACAAGCATAATGTATCAGAAGATAATGAAGTCATCTCATTATTTAATAAAGCGATGAAACAAACCTCAGTATAATAGCTATAAAAACATTATAGTTTCTGGTTACTTGATATCCGCCCTGAAGGACGAGACAACTAACGTCAGCATAAGAAGTTCAATACCGAAGCTGGAACACAAAGGTATGAGCTTCATATTGAATCGCTAACCGCTCTGGGAAAAGCCTGGAAGCCGAATGGTGATACCCGGCGGTTAAAGGATCTAGTTGAGGCCCAGTGCAGCAATCACAGTGCCTCTGAAAACATCAGCATCGCTAGATAGCAAAAACCTGTATAAAAGCTGCTAAAACTGGTAAAAGGACTTACAAACCACAGGATATGGATAGGCAGTGGTATGGCTATTGATGATCGCGACTACTATAAGAAGCAGCTTATCGAGAAGCTGGACAAACTTGAAGCTGATGAAAGGCGCAGTGCAAAAGGCTTAAAAGGACGCTTCAGAGAAAGCCGTCTGGCATATGAGAAAGACGACGTTCAGTCTAGGCCATCACCTCCCCCTGCCACTATGGACGCTATCCCCGACCAGCCACGCTATCGGAAAGCCCCTTGGTCTCTGTATGAAATCATACTCTATCTGGCCATTATCATTCTTGGTTTGAAGTTTCATAGCAACTTCAAAGCAGCATTCGTACACGCACCAGACCAGTATTTATGGTTTAACGCCAAGATAGCAGGGGTTTGTCTCATTGCTATTGTGGTTATTCGCTGCACCAAAACAGCATTTCACAAACACTAACACAGCTCATCAACAGGACAACCGATGAACAGCTTCACCAAGCCACCTATTTTAATAAAAACACAAAGCATTTTTTCACCTATACTCAAAAAAATAATTACAGTATTAAAATATTGTTGTTCTTATATCTGGAAAAAATTAGACTGTATACCTAATAATATTTTTGGTAAAAAGGATCAAGAACTTGAATCTTTCATGCGGAATGCCACAAAAATCTCTTCGTTTTTAGCTATAACAGCACTATTTACCTTCATTATTTATATTTCATTTACAAACAGCGATACTCCATTGAACAATCTAGGTCCAGCTGGAGACTTCTTTGGTGGCATTCTAAATCCAATCTTTGGATTTATAGGACTAATGGCACTTCTCTATACACTTAGAATTAACCAAAAAGAACTAAACCAAGCTACAGAGCAAATGAAAATATCTGCCGACGCGGCCCAGCTTCAAGTTAAACAAGACGAAATACAACACTTAATTGATGTACTTGTTTTAGATATAGAATCGAAACTTAAAACGAAAATTGAATTTCATGATTTTATTGATAACTCAACGGTCCAAGCATTCTTTAATACAAACACTCAATATGATCTACACCCAGAAATAGATGGAACCCATAATTTATTTATAAGTACAGTTGACGATATAAACTATAGTATATCCTATTTAATTTCATTATCAGAATCTCACTGGGAAATAACAAAATCAAAAACCACACAAAGATTCTATGTACAAAAATATTTTCACTTATCATATGAAATACTAATGTACAATGAAGAAAATGATTTCATCATGGATGATGCAGTAGTATTCTCTGCTGCTAGTCTATTAAAAAATGCCGATCTTGCCAACGCAACAGAAAATGAAAGAACCAATTTAAACAAAATAATCGAAAAATTTAAAATAGTATCCAACTAAAATAATATACAATGAGTCTAATTAAGTTAAAAAATAAATGGCTTTTAGACATCCGTCCGACAGGACTAGACGGCCCGCGTCTGCGTAAAAAATTTGATACCAAATCTGAAGCACAACGATACGAGCTACACATCAAATCTTTAGCAGCCCAAGGTAAAGCCTGGAACCCGAATGGTGATACCCGGCGGTTAAAAGATTTGATAGAAATCTGGTACAACAATCACGGTATCAATCTCAGAGATGGAAGCCGGCGTAAACGTGCAGCTGATGCGATGGCTTTAGTGATGAGTAACCCTAAAGCCGCCAAGCTCTCTCCCGATACATTCCTTGAATACCGTAACGCTAAGTTGCAGGAAGGCTGTAAGCCAAAGACGTTAAATAATCACCTGACGTACTTGAAGGCCATCTATAACGAACTGATCAGCACTAAGGTTATTAACTACCAGAACCCACTTGAAGGCGTTAAACCCATCAAGATTCCAGAAACCGAACTAGCCTACCTGACTACTGAACAGATCGAAGAACTGTTAAGCACTATCAAACACCCTGACGCTCTGCTGATCAGTAAAATCTGCTTATCAACAGGCTGTCGCTGGGGCGAAGCCCAGTCACTGCAGAAACGTCATATAAGAAACGGACAGATCCAGTTCACCGATACGAAAAGCGGTAAAAACCGCTTCATACCGATATCACAGGAACTTGAACAGGAAATACTGAAACGAAATGAAGATAAGCTATTTGGCTTCTCACTGTCGGCCTTCAACAGGGCACTGGATAAAACCAGTATCGAACTACCTAAAGGTCAGGCATCACATGTACTGCGTCATACCTTCGCCAGCCACTTCATGATGAACGGCGGCAACATCCTCACCCTGCAAAAGATCCTGGGACACAGCACGATCAATATGACGATGCGCTACGCCCACCTAGCACCTGATCATTTACAGGATGCGGTACAATTAAGCCCGATGAGAGTGCAGCCATGAATAATATTTATCAACTATATGTAGATTACAAAATCAGATACTTCACCCTATCTGCAATAGCTTTAATATTCTATTCATCACTGGAATTACTTACTGAGTTATTATCCAACCCGGAACCAATAGCAATAAAATTAGCAATACTATATATTATCACAACATTATCTCTCATCCTCCCACAACTTTTCATATATCGAATAAAACATACTAGCTCATACTCTTATACAGTTCTCACTTGTATCTTTTTTCCCACTTACTTAATATTATGCACAGCCTTATCCACTCACATTGGCATCAACTTAACCTTACCCATACATAAAGTACTAGAACCATTAGTAAAGGCATCAACTTTCTATGATTATTTATTTATATCTTTGTTTCAAATAATCTTGGTATTATACGGCCTTAAAAAAAAGGTAGTTACCACTAAAAATTACACTCTCATAAATAAAAATCAAAATATAATATCCTTAACAAGAATTGAACTCATTATAGTTATTAAAAAACTTCTGGATATATTTCACAGAAACATAATTCAGTTGATTGCAGTTTTTACCGGACCCAATGCATTTAAATTCATCATCTCTTTTTCTGCGTTTTATCTCACAGTTTTTACTGCAACATTTACCGAATACACGACATCAGTAAGTTTATCTGAACAAAGAACAACTAATATAATAAACAGCATTCTCTCTACCAATGAAGACAAACTAATATTCTCATTAGAAGAGATCAATTTAGATCACTTCTTAAACATTAGAGAGCCAAACTTATTTACCCCTACCGAATGGAGAAAGACGAGCAAAGAAAATGCAGAAAAAGTTGTTAAATCACTTTCATATACTTTAGGAAAGGAACGACAAACACAGCTTAATATAAGACAGTTATATATTAGAAACAAGAAATCACGCATATTAAGCGATTTACATATAAGCAGTATCAACTTAAATGATGCAACCATAATAAGCCTTGATACTATAATTTCACATTCCACAATCAATAAACTTACAATCAGGTCTAAATATAACTTAAAAATATTTTTAAATGACACATCCTTAAACAACACATCAATATTCACATCCGATCCTGATGACCATACCTTTATAAGGGTTTCAAATAGTAAGCTAAGCGGAGAAACTAGGTTAGGCAACGTAAGAGGTGGAAGCTTTATTAAAAACTCAACCATCGACAGTCTAAATATAAAAAATTCTAACATTAGCGGCCTAAAAATAGAGGAGTCAATAATAAAATCCGGATTCTATAACAGCTCAACATTTTTTGGCGACAACGAAGAATTAAAAAAAGTTCTGACTTATATTGAGTAAACAGATGTACACTCCGAATTCATCTATCCCATCATCTTTAAATCAGCTTTATGCGGCTTCCTGACATCGCGGTAGAGATTTTCATAGGACCAACCTTTAGCAGACACAAAAAACTCTTCTAATTCTAAGGAGCATCCTTGTAAGACCTGCCCACCGTGAAGTTTGAATTTATGCACCCGGAAGTGACCACAAAGTGTCCACATCGCACCTAAAAAAGTACTGATAGATAGTTAGCTGAAACACAATAACCTTAATAATTTCAGCTAGTTATGTAGTTTAAAGGGGCTATTGAACGGGTTCGAAACCCGCCACCTCCACCAAATGCATAAAAAAAACGCCCCACAGGCGCTGTTCCTGTGGGGCGTTTTTTTATGCACTACTGTTATTGTTGAGCAGCTTGAAACACCCTCGGAGCAGGTTCGAACCGAGCGAAGCGACATATTGCTGCGCTTTTTGCAGCAACCCGAAGGGGGAGGCGCGAAGCGACGAATAATACCCGCCACAAATTCACCTACAGAATATCTGCGTACCTCAGAGACCTCTCACCGGACAAAGAAGATAAAACCAGCTCAACCGGCTTTTTCCATCAACAAGTTCCACTCAACGTCCGTCACAGGCATGATCGATAATCGATGCCCCTTTTTGACCAAACCAATTTCGGTGATTTCAGGCATCGCTTTAATGGTTTTCAGAGACAGGATCTTACTGAACTTTTGCTTTAGCTTAATATCGACCATCATCCAGCGGGGGTTATCCGGCGATGACTTCGGGTCATAATACTTTGATTCAGGATCAAACTGAGTGTGGTCCGGATAGCTTTCTCTTACGACTTCGGCAACACCCACTATCCCCACGTCTTTACAGCTGGAATGATAAAAAAACACCTGATCACCCCGTTTCACTTCATCCCGTAAGAAATTCCGGGCCTGGTAATTACGGATTCCGTCCCAATGCTCTGTCTGATCAGGCATTGCAGCCAGATCATCGATACTGAATGCATCAGGTTCAGATTTAAACAACCAGTATTGCATATACATCGCCTCAATATTCACCCTTAGTAAGCGCCTTTAAGCTTATTTGGGGTCTGACAGATTGTACAGACAAACCCGCCCGGTTAAGGACCTGCAAATCTCACTTACAACCCACATCAAATAATAACTATTCTCATTTACATTAATTTATAAACCCGCTACTATCGCCCTTCAGTTTCTGATCAAAAAACAAGCAGTGCCAGGGTTGGCTAAATATCTTCAAGACAGTTTCAGTGAGATCCGTACCGTGGCAACTCCAGCTTTTCTTCACAATACCCCGCAGATAGCACGTATTCAGCAAGCGCTGAATTATATTGAAGCCAATCTGGACCAGCCCCTGACAGTGGATACACTTGCAGAAAAAAGCTGCTGGTCACGCTGGCAGTTCCAGCGCGTATTCATGAAAGAAACTGGCATGAGCGTTGCTCAGTATGTGCGCGGGATTCGTCTGAGTACTGCCGCGAGATTACTGCTCACAACTCCTCGCCGCCATCTTGATATCGCTCTTAGTTGCGGATTTGAATCAGAAATCAGCTTTAACCGCAGTTTCCGCAAAGAATATGAGTGCACGCCGGGTACATACCGAAAGCGAGGAGTATTTCAGGGGCTGCGCCAACCGCTCTCTCTAAGCCGGCCAGACCGGATTAAAGCGGAGCTGCCACCGAAATTATTACAGGTCAAAATTGAAACCCGTCCTTCGTTTGAACTACAGGGTGTACGTGGCTACTTCAACGGACTTTTCTCAGCAAAGCCCAACTACGAAAAGGTTATCCCCGAAATCTGGATGAATCTGGCCCGTTATGTCCCGATGGATACATTTTGCCGTTTCGACAATATCGGGGTCATTGACCTTAATACGGAAGAAACAGCCAATAACATTCCCTACTGGGCCTGCTTTGAGAACCCCGCTCCAGGCATTAGCGCTGTACTTCAGACAATCCGGATTCCGGAACAAACATACGCTGTTATTCCCTATAAAGGTCATATTAAAGACTTTGATAAAACCCTCGAGTGGTTCCTGTTTTACTGGCTGCCAGAATCCGGATATCAGGGTATTAACGGGTTTGACCTTGAACTGTATGGCCGAAACTTCGACCCGGGCAGTGATGATGCCTACATGGAATACTGGGTACCTGTAAAACTCGCCGACAAGGCTCTTCAGTTCTGATCAGCAACTTGCACCAAATGGTTAAGTCCGGAGTATTTCAACTCATTACCATTCCCAGAAATAAGAATCGTTCTTTTTTTAATAAACATTTTCTGTGAATCAGGTAACACCATGCTGTCTACAGGCTCTACTCAACTTCCGTCCGTGCCGGTTGCACGACATCTGCTCGTACTGGCAACCGCAGCCGCACTGCCTGCAATGGTTCAAGCTGCAGACTCCTCAGATAGTCAGGTACTGGAACAGCAGGATGACGTTGTCATCACTGCACAGACATATCGTAATACAGGTACTAAATCATCACTGGAGCCTGAGGAAACACCTCAGGGGATCAGTATTATTGATCGCGAAACACTCGATCTGCGTGGCGTGAGTTCAATCAATGAAGCAATGCGTTACACCCCGGGCGTGAATACTGAGCTTCGCGGCGGCAGTGTCGTCAGAATGGATCAGTTTACGATCCGCGGTTTTGATAACGCACAAAATTTTTACGACGGTTTGCAGCTGCTATACAACGACTGGAACCTGCAGCCACAGATTGATGCCGCAGCGATCGAGCAGATCGAAATATTCAAAGGTCCGACGTCCGTTCTGTACGGTGCTATGCCGCCAGGCGGGATGGTCAATATCATCGCCAAACAACCAAGCCATGAAGAAACCGGCAGCATTTCCGCCACTGTCGGCAGTGATAACCTGCAGCAAACTACTATCAACAAAACCGGCAGCCTCGCCGGACGAGATGACCTGTCATATACATTCACCGGGCTGACCCGTAAAAAAGACAGTCAAGCAGTAACTGCTGATGAAGAACGTTATCTGATAACAGGCTCGGTCGACTGGCAACTGACGGATCAAACCCTGCTTAATCTGAACCTTTACCGACAGAAAGACCCGTCTGCCGGTATCTATAATACCGTCCCGGCTGCCGGCTCTGTATTCAGTAACCCTAACGGCAAACTCTCCACGTCAAGCTACGCTGGCGATGCTAACTGGAACGTTTACGAGCGGGATGTCACCCTGCTGGGCTACAAACTCAGCCATACATTCAACGACGAATGGAGCTTCCTGCAGAATGCCCGTTTTATGAACGCTGATGCACTGCAGAAAAACACCTACAACACCGGCTTGGCTGCAGATAACCGAACACTGAACCGGCGTGCCTACCTGACTGACGAAACCTCCAAAGGCTATACCGTCGATAATCAGTTATCCGGTAACCTTCAGTGGGGCAAGGTTGAGCATAACCTGCTTGCCGGGGTCGATATTCAGAAGCTCGAATCCAGAATTAAATATGAAGATGATGTTGCGCCGTCGATTGACCTGTTTGCCCCTGATCATCATCAGATCAACCCAGGGATGACTCTGAGCAATACCGTCTATAGCAGTGACTTTGATATCGACCGTAAACAAATCGGCGTCTATCTGCAGGATCAGATTCGTATTGGTAACTGGGTGGTTATCGCCGGCGGGCGCTACGACGACTTTGAATCAACGGAAAAGGGCCGTAAATATAATGCCGCCGTTGACAACAACGTTGACCAGACCAACTTTTCCGGCCGAATTGGCGCACTTTATAACTTTGAAAACGGCATCGCTCCGTTCGTCAGCTATGCCGAAAGTTTTGAACCGGTGAGCGGCAGTGACCGCAACGGCAAAACCTTCAAACCCGCCACCAGCCATCAGTGGGAAACAGGTATTAAATTCGCACCTCTGGGCGACGATACAAATATGACCCTGTCAGCCTTCCGCATCATAAAAGATAACGTTCTGACCCGTGACCCTTCCGGCAGTGCCTACGATCAGATTCAGGCAGGTGAAGTGCGCTCTCAGGGCCTTGAGTTCGAAATCAGCAGCGACCTGACAGATAAACTCAGACTGGACTTCACCGCCACCGTTCTGGACATGGAGTTCACTAAAGACAACAAGGGCCTGAAAGGTAAAACCCCTGTCTGGGTACCGGAAAGTAAAGCCACGCTGTGGACAAACTACCAACTGAGTAACGCCGTACGTCTGGGTTCTGGTATCCGCTATATCGGTAAAACACAGCTGGATGAAACCAACAGCCGCGAGTTGCCGGCATACACCCTGGTAGATCTGGCCGTCAATCTGGACCTGGGGGCTTATAACAGCAGCCTTGAGGGCACCAGTTTCAACCTGTCTGTAAACAACCTGTTCGATAAACGTAATGTCAGCTGTTATGACGCGAATAACTGCTGGTTTGGCGCTGACCGAACACTGGAAGCCACCCTTAAATATGAGTTCTAAAGCAATCAGCAAACCTTCCGGTGGCCAGCCACCGGAAGATCTGCACCAACAACTGTTCAGTATTACTGAACAGCTCAACCCTGCCCTGCGGGGCTGTATCAGCCCCCCGGAAACCTTTGTCATTTCCGGCCACCAGACACCTCTGACAAGTTTGCAGGCACTCCATGCATACTGGCAAAAACACTTTCCGGAAGCAGGCCGCAGTTACTGGTCAGTGCGCAGCTGGGAATTACTGATCTGGCAACCGGTACTGATTGCCGTCACAGCGGTATATGGACTGTCAGCGATTCCACCATTACAGCAGCTAACCCAAAGACTGGATAAAGGCATTGTCGCCGGCTATTCGCTGCCGGCAGGCTGCTGGTTCAGGGGAAGCCATGCTCAGCTGATTGTCCGTGCTGGCCGGGAGCTCAACACACTTGTCACCTCACTGCTGGAACAACTGCAGCAGGTATGTACCTTACGCCCCAGGCTGGCCAGAGCACTGCTCAGTGATCAACTGGTCAGCGCACTCGCCAGAGTTCCATCGGTTTCAGGTCTGATCAGTGAGGTTGATATCCGCGCCCAGTTGCCTCTCTGGCTCGAAGCAACCGAACTGCCTCCCCGGGGTATGCAAACCGACGCAAACTTACATATAACCCGACTGAGTTGCTGCATGCACTATCGCCGGCATGACGGCGAGCTGTGTACCAACTGTCCCCGACCGACTCCGCTTTCAGCGGCATGAGAGTGGATAATTAATATGTTTGAACTGAATGATATCCGGGTTCACCGCAACGGCCGGCATATTCTGAATATAGATACCCTGCAACTGGCTACAGACAGCTTTACACTGTTGCTCGGCCATAATGGCTCAGGCAAATCCACGTTACTGAATTTACTCGCCCGGCAAGCCGTTCCTGACCAGGGGAATATTCAGTTCAATGGCGCCCCTCTGAACAGCCTGAAGCAACGGCAATTGGCAAGAGAAATTACCTATCTGCCCCAACATTTACCGGAGGCTCCAGGGCTGACAGTCAAAGAGTTAGTTCGTCTCGGTCGCTTCCCCTGGCGGGGATTACTCGGCAGATATACCGCAAAGGACGAACAGACAATCACACACGCAATGGAACAGACCGGTGTGGCTGATTTCGCAGATACTCTGGTTGATCAGCTCTCAGGCGGCGAACGCCAGCGAGCCTGGATAGCCATGCTGCTCGCGCAGGAATCCCCACTGCTGATACTGGACGAACCCACTGCTGCTCTCGATCTCGCCCATCAGTATGAATTACTGAGCATGCTGAAGAACCTGCATTTGCAGCACAACCGAGGTGTCATTCTGGTCCTCCATGATATTAATCTTGCGCTACGTTTTGCCAGCCAGGTCATTGCGCTGAAAAATGGCAGCCCTGCCTTTCAGGGAGACATCAGCCAGTTTGCAGATCAGCAGTCATTAAGCGATCTGTTCAACATCAATATCGAACTGCTTAATCGCCATGATCATAAGGTGGCAATCGTATGCTAAAGTATCTGCTCATCGGTTTGCTCAGTTTCAGCAGCGCCCTTCAGGCTGCCATCACAATTACTGACAGCCGCGGGCCACAGACTTTCCAAACCGTTCCCCAGCGCATTGCCAGCCTTAACTGGACACTCACCGAACAACTGCTGGAACTGAATACCAAGCCACTGGCGATGACTGATCAGGCGGGCTATAGCATCTGGGTGCGGCAACCGGCATTACCGGCAGGCATAGAAGAACTGGGCAGCCGCAGTGAGCCTAATCTGGAAAAACTGATTCAACTGAAGCCGGATCTCATACTGATCAATGAAGTACACAGCAGTTTACTTCCCCGGCTTGAGAAAATTGCACCGGTAATCTATTTCAAAACGTTCAGCGCTGACCACAGTAACCCTCTGGCCGCGATTGATGTATACCGACAACTGGCCCACCTGCTCGGTAAGGAAGCACTTGCCGAATCGCGGCTGCAGGAAATGAACCATACATTCAGCCGCCTGCGCCAGCAGCTGGAAAAGGCCTATCCTGAGCAGCTTCCACTGGTCACAACAGTACGCTTTTCGAATCCTTCTTCAGTGTATATCTATGGCGATAATTCTATGAGTCAGTATGCGCTGGAACAGTTAGGGATAACCTCCGCACTTCCGCAGCCTAACAGCCAGTGGGGCCTGGTTCAGAAACGGGTGCTTGACCTTAGCAAAATCCAACAGGGCACAGTGCTGTATTTTGAACCCTTTGCTCAATGGCCAAAACTTGAAGCCTCCAGGCTCTGGCAGGCAATGCCCTTTGTCCGGAAAGGCCGCATCAGGGCCGTTCCCTCTACCTGGACATACGGAGGTGCCATTTCACTGAAGTATCTGGCACAAGCGCTGGCAGACAGCTTGCTGGCAATCGCTCCTCAACAGCCTCCGGGGAGCGCCCAATGACATCCGGAATATCAACAATGCCTCCGCGTCAGAAAACGGCCTGGCAAGCTGTTTTGTTTCAGCAACGCTACCCGATCTGCCTGTTAATACTGCTGCTGACTGGTAGCGGTTACCTGCAACTGGATACCCCCTTATCTCTCCACCAGCAATGGTTACTGATCACTGGTCGGACACCGGAACAGTTTCAGGAATTCGTCTACCTGTTTGCCACCCTGCCTCGCCTGGCCATGGCCCTTATAGTCGGTGCCACATTGGGGCTGGCGGGCAGTATGTTGCAACAGGTAACCCGTAACCCACTGCTATCACCGCTTACGCTGGGAACCTCTTCGGGTGCCTGGCTGGCACTGATTATCGTCAGCGTCTGGTTTCCCAGTCTGGCTCCGGATACTACTTCGCTGCTGGTCATGACCGGATCATTACTTTCAATGGGGCTGGTACTGACCATCGCCGGTATCCGGCAACTGGCAGGGCTACCGGTGATTCTTGCCGGTATGGCTGTCAACATACTGCTGGGATCGATCACCAGCGCCATCATCCTGCTGCGTGATCAGTACGCTAAACAACTGTTCATCTGGGGGGCCGGTGATCTGGCACAGAATGACTGGCAATGGTTGGGCTGGCTGGCGCCTAAACTGCTGATTGCATTACCGATTCTGGTCTTTGCTCCCCGCTTACTTCAGCTACTGAAACTGGGTCAGCAGGGCGCCGGTGCACGTGGATTAAGCGTCACACCGGCTCTGCTGATACTGTTTGCTGCCACACTCTGGTTGGTTTCAGCATCGGTTACTGCAGTAGGTATCATCAGTTTCATTGGTTTAATCGCCCCTAACATTACCCGCCTGTGCGGTGCCCGGACGGCAAAAGATCAACTCTGGTTCAGTACCATTATGGGGGCGTTGTTACTCCTTTTTGCTGACCTGTTCGCCCGGTTAATAAGCCTCTGGACAATAGAAATCATCCCGACCGGAACAGCTACTGCTATTTGCGGTGCACCGGTTCTTATCGCGCTGGCCCTGAAAAAAATGCGCGCGGAAGATCAACTCAGTTTGCAGGCATTGCCCTTCAGACGGATACGGGCAAAACACTGGCTATTGCTGGTATCAGTGACTGTCTGCAGCTTCATTGTGGCCAGCGTATTCAGCAATAACGGTGAGTTCTGGCAATGGCGTTTGCCAGACAATGCACAATGGCAGCTACGCTCTCCCCGTATTGTCGCGGCCCTTGCCGCTGGTATTACCATGGCTGTAGCAGGTACCCTACTGCAACGCCTGATTTACAACCCGCTTGCCAGCCCGGATCTTCTGGGGGTATCCGCCGGTGCCAGTGCTGCACTGGTTCTCTATACGCTTATTTTCGGCGAGCCTCTGACCAGTGCAGGACCTGTTATCGCACTGGCGGGGAGTGCAGGCCTGCTGCTGATATTGTTAGTTCTGGCTAAACGGCAGCAATTTTCGCCCGCAGCGATTGTCCTGCTGGGTATTTCCCTTACCGCGCTGGTAGAAGCCTTAATACAGTTTGCACTGGCCAACGGCAATGAGAATGTCTATGCCATTCTGGCCTGGCTGGCGGGCAGCACTTATCGGGTGGAAGCAACTCAAGCCGCTGTTTTACTGGCCGGAAGCTTACTGATACTACTAGCAGCTCTGCTCTGTAGCCGCTGGCTGACCCTGCTGAGTATCGGTAAACCGCTGGCACTGGGAAGAGGCATGCCTGTCACCACCAGTACCTGGGCACTTTTATCTCTGGTTGCGTTATCCTGCGCACTGGTTACTGCGATATTAGGACCCATCGGATTTATTGGCCTGCTGGCACCGCATCTCGCACGTCTGTCCGGGGCACAGTCAGCACGCAGTCAGCTAGTTACTGCTGCGTTACTCGGTGCCAGCCTGCTCATGCTGGCAGACTGGCTGGGACGAAACCTTGTCTACCCTGGCCAGATCGCTGCGGGTACCCTTGCTTCAGCATTAGGCGGCTGCTACTTCATTTTTCTCCTGTTACGTTCAAAAATCCACGCTTAATCTGTTACCGGATAGCAGCCGAATTACCGCCGGTTGCTATCCGTTTCCCCTCTGACTTTGCAGCTTTTTTCCCATCGCCTGATTTCCCGTTTTGGCAATCCTGAAAACACGTTGACTGTCCGCTAATAGCGACAAAAAAACCGTGCTACATTAAGCATATATCGGGGGATATGAATGCAATTCAAAGCAAAACCTTACCTTTCAAAGGGTAAAAGGACGATCAATGGCGAAGCTTTTAAACACCAGTGCAACGAACTTTGTACTGGAAAATTTAATCAGCAAGGCACGTAAGCATGTTGTGCTCATCAGCCCCTATCTGAAACTTAACAAACGCATTAAAAAGCTTGTTGAGGATGCCATTCTGCGCGGCGTTTCATTTCATATTGTCTACGGTAAACAGGAACTGCAGGAAGGCGAAAAAAACTGGTTACTAAGCAGCACCAGAATTAAACTGTTTTTTTGTGATGACCTTCATGCAAAGTGTTACCTGAATGAAGCGTACAGCATTATCAGTAGCATGAATCTGTACGAATTCAGCCAGGTAAATAACTATGAAATGAGCATCCTACTGTCAAAAAAGGATGATACAGATGCATACGTCGATTCAGTCAAAGAGGCTGAACGTCTGATCCGGATGGGACAGGAGCAGTACCAGATTCCGGTTCTCACAGAAACAGAAACAGAAACAAAAACACCGCTAACTCCAACGTATCAGCAGACAACGGCACAGGAACAGAGCAGACAGACACTTAAACAGCCGGACAGTACCAAAATCAGCACAAACCTGCTGGCTTCAAAGTACAAAACCAATGCACAAAGGTTGCTGGTGTCATTACGGGCATCAGGCTTTATCAGTACAGAGAATGGCCGGGATGAACTCACTGAAAAAAGCATGGATATAGGTGCAGAACTCCATGAAAGCTCCGCCGGGCATTACTTTCTCTGGCCCGCGGACCTCAATCTCCACACGATGCTGAGCAACTGATCAGCATTTTCAGGCAGCGTATCAGCTGCTTTTTTTTATCTTTTTTTCATCATCACCTGTCATAAAAATTACACTGCTTTCATGCCGCATGATTCAGATAGGCTGAGGGAGCTACCCCGTAAGCCTGCCTGAACGCCCGGTTAAAATGGCTCTGATCATAAAACCCTACCGCCTGGCTGACGCCCGCAATTGAAACACCGGGAACACTCAACAGCAGACATGCCCGTTCAAGCCGGAAACGGATTAACCAGGCATGGGGCGTCAGCCCTGTTGTTCGCTCAAAACGTCTGAGAAACTGGAACCGGCTTAGCCCGCACAGCGCCGATAATTGCTCCAGTTTAATTTTCTCTGACAGATGCACATCACAATATTCCTGCACCCACTGCCAGTGCCTCTGGCTTAAGCCACCCTTTATTTCCGTAAACTTTACTGGCTGCAGTTTGCGAACCATTAACGCCAACAGTTCCAGCCAGGTGCTTTCAGTGCCAAGGGAAACATCTTCTCCCTTAAGCAGGTTGTAATGCAGTTGCAATAAACCATTCGCCAGACCAGGGTCTTCCAGCATATTCCCCGCCAACTCCGGAGTAAATAAACGGCCAGCTACATCAGTCATATCATTACACAGCAACTGAGGTGCCAGCCGGAATGTCTTCATCCGGTAGCTATCATTATCTTCACCGTGTCCATCATGGATTTCCCCGGGGGGCATCACCGAAATACGACCATGCCCCAACAGAACACTTTGCCCCTGAAACCGCTGACGTTGCACCCCGTCAGTCACAAGTCCAATGTGATAATCCAGATGATAGTGCGGGTCAAAGTGAAAATCTGAATAACAGCCATCCCCCAGTACCAGACCAGGCATCTCACTTACATGCTGATATTCAATTCGGTCCTGCATCTGTTTTTATACCCACAGAAATTAATACTTCGACGACGGCCTGCCCGATTACATCGGATTCGAAACTATCTATAGCAACTTCTACATAAAGTGGCTTGTAAAAAATTGCAGCCTAATTATAGCCTCTACAACTCTGCCTCTCTCAAGCAATAATCAGGCTTCGGTAAACACTCATTTTTTCTGTGGTTGAATACTTTTTGCACAACCTCTATGATTTTTCCCCAGTTCAACAGCAGTTTTCACCGGATAAATCCCGGTTTACCGGTGTTATCTTGAACGACTGCCCCAGCCCCGGGGTCCCGGGTGTCATGGGGCTTTTACCTCCACCACACTAAAAAAGCCCGCTTTACAGCAGGCTTATCAACGGCGTTCTCCTGCTATAAAGGCAGATAGTGCTTACTCCATTCCGTGGCAGCAACACCCTGTGCCAGCATTTCATCAATCTGATTGGCATTAAAGTTAAGTGCCGTAAGTAACCGGCGGGTATCTGCTCCATACTTGGGCATCGCCACGGGTAGTATGACAGGTGCATCAGCAGAGCGGATCGCATTGGGGGCGATTAAATCGACAGTATGCCCACAGGGATGATGCGCATATCGCACAAATGCCACACTGCTTTTTCCTGCCAGATTCACCGCTTTATCCGGCCCGTCTGCCATCATCAATTGACGCTCACGCCACTGCCCCATGCTCAGCAGTGGCTGACAGGCAATATCTTCGGTTTTGAAGAGCCCTTGCCAATCGGCGACTGAACGGGTCATAAACAAAGCTTCCAACGCCGTTTCCAATGCGGGCAGGTTGTCCGGCTCAACTACCAGCCCTGTCAGTTCTGCAAACGTTCCCAGCTGTGTCGCCCGGTTAATCGCAAGAAAGAACCAGCCATCCGCTGCCTGATAACAGCGATACAGTGCATCCTCGCCCTTGATATATCGGCCACTGGGTTCATTAAAAGGGGCTCTGCCGGAATAGTCATACATAAACGGCACCTGTATCAATTGCCCGGCGGCAATCAGAGAACTGCGGGCCAGCGAACCGCCGTTACCACGGGCACGGTTTACCAGCGCCACGCCTATCGCATGAGCTGCACAGTAGCCACCCAACACATCTATTGTACCGAAGTGTGCATGTTCTTCCGGCGTGTCCATCCCACCGCCGAACCGGCTCATAATGCCTGTTGTTGCCTGTACCAGATCATCATATCCGGGGTGGTCACTGCGTGGGCCCCGAAGTGGCCCGCCATAAGCATCAAACTGACAAAGTATCAGTTGCGGATTGATTGCCTGTAATTCCTCCATGGATAGCCCTAAACGATCTAACTGAGCATCACTGGCGTTAATCGTAATCACATCGATATCCGGCAGTAACCGGGCCAGTGCCTGCCTGCCCGGCTCACTCTTCAGGTCCAGCAGCAGGCTTTGTTTCCCCTGATTCGCCTGCATACCAAACACTGTGCTGTTCCAGGGGTCCAGTGCGGGTTCAGGAGGATCGATGCTGATCACTTCCGCCCCAAAGCGGGATAGAGTGCCAGCAATCGTCGGGCCAGCAATCACATTTGTCAGATCCAGTATTTTTATACCGTCCAGCCAACCGGTCACTGCACTCTGTGAGCCAACGCCGATTCGTGGATTACATTGCCAACTATCAATCACCTCAGATATTGTCCCATTATCCTGCCCCGGTAAACGGGCTGGCTGCTTATCCACAATCGCAGAGTCACCGCCTAACCAGCAGATATTGCCCAGTTGACGCATATTTCCGTAACGGGGATCTCTGACTTCAAGGATACTTCCGCAGGCCAGGGCATGTTCTGAATTCAGCCACTCCCGGGTTAACTGATGGGCACATCCCGGGACACCGGCATCACCGAAAATCTGCTGCCACTCATAGGCCGGTTTAGTCGCAAATACCTGTTTCATCCGGGTTGATACAAACTCTGCCCAGTATTTACTGAGCGGATAAGAAACAAGCGTACAGTCGGCCCCCTCAGGCCATTCATCCTGATCCAGATAGGCGCTGTGGGTCGGAATACCTGCTGCTTTAATCTCATCCCACAACCCCAGAACTTCAAGACATGCTCTGGGATGTCGGGTGTGGGAAGAACAAACCGCATAAAACGGACGGCCATCAGCGCAAACATAGGTCCGGTAAAACGGGTCCAGAAATTCCTGCAAGTCTGTGTATTCAAGATTCAGCGGTTCTCCCGTGCGCTGCCGCCGCTCAATCTCCAGCTCCCGGGGTGACTTGTAACGATCCGGCAGACCGTGAATATACATTGAGTTATAGGCAAGCCCTTCCATCAGGGCTGCTGATACAGGTACCTCTATACGGTCACCGTTACCGTGACTATAACGGGCAAACAACGCCAGCGTTATAGCAGTAGCTCCCAATACAGCCGCATAAGCTGATGCCAGTGGCAATGGAGAAAACGACGGATTAATGCCCATCAAAATGCGGTTCAGCCCCATATCTGTATATTGCCCAACCGCCGCAGCAATCACTCCTTCCCAGGCAGGCGTATCCGCCAACTCCTGATCTTGTTCAGAAAATCCCGGTAAAGACAAATACACCAGTGCCGAATTCTGCTGTCGCATCTCCTCAGCCCCCAGCCCCAGGCGTGACATCACACCTGGCCGGAAATTCTCAATCAATACATCAGCATTTTCTACCAGCTGCTGAGCGACA
This sequence comes from Aliamphritea spongicola, assembly GCF_017051665.1. Lineage (NCBI taxonomy): Bacteria > Pseudomonadati > Pseudomonadota > Gammaproteobacteria > Oceanospirillales > Oceanospirillaceae > Aliamphritea > Aliamphritea spongicola. The sequence goes on along the minus strand of NZ_JAFIDL010000002.1, from coordinate 746,667 downwards.
GACAAACCTTCCGGCGTCTTCAGATCCAGCGTAATCCGCTGCTTGCCACGGTTCAGAATTGCATCAGCCGGATTATCCCAGCGAGGGCCTTCAGGGGGATCAATATGAATAACTTCTGCGCCCTGATCTGCCAGCATCATCGCCACAGCCGGGCCCGCTATATACTGACCAAAATCCACAACGCGATATCCCGCCAATGGCCGCTGAGTTGAAATACTCTGTGTCATACCCGTCTCCGGTATCTCTGATTATTTTCACTGATACTAGAAAAAACCGGGAACGTCAGATAGCGGATAATTCAACACCATCTGTACAACTTTTTTTAACACTCAAGTAGTACTATATTTCTGGACATTTTCTGAATTTGATCTGTTAATAAGAGTAATAAGAGCACTCACCTTGCACCACCCTGCCCGGAGCAACACATGGACACCTGGTCTATTAAAACTTTTTTAACACTGGCTGAAGTGAAACGCCTGAGCATATGTGCTGAACGGTTATGCATCACAAAATCGGCGGTAAGCTCACGGATAAAGCAGCTTGAAAACCAGTTAGATCAGTCCCTTTTTGAACGCAGCACTCAGGGTATGACCCTGACACTGGCCGGCGAGCGTTTTTATCAGCACGCCCAGATCATGCAACAGCGCTGGGAGCATGCCAAAGCAGATGTAAAACGCAGTGAACAAAGTGCCGGCACGCTGCGAATTGCCACCCACAACACCCTGGCAAGTGACTTTCTGCCCCGCTGGGGAAGCGAACTACGCAAACATGACCCACAACTGACGCTGCATATGAGTGCGTTTTACTCCAGTGAAATTGTCGCACAGGTAGCTGCCGGCACACTGGATATTGGACTAATCTTTGTTGCGGATGCAACGGCCGGACTGATCGTCGAACAAGCCTTTGCTGACGATCTGATCATGGTCGCCAGCAAACCCTTACTGACTCACCAGATTACCGCTGAAGATTATCTCTATATCGACTGGGGCTGGGGTTACAATGCCGCCCACTCTGAGCGGCTGCCGCATTTACAGAGCAGCCTGCAAACCTGCGGTCTGGGAGAAGCAGGGCTGCCCTGGCTGCTCGCTAATGGCGGATGTGCTTATCTGCCAAAGCGAACGGTGCAGTCTTACCTGCAAAGCCGCCGGCTGTATCAGGTAACCGATGCACCGGTTTTTGAACGGCCAGTTTTTGCCACTTATGCCCGCGAGCCCCATAACCCGCAACTGGTCCGTCAGGCATCGGATGCTCTGAAAATATTTAGCCGCTAATCATGAACGCTGAGCAATAAACGCTTCGATTGCAGCAGGATCAAGCAGACCGGGCTGAATCGCGACCAGCTGCCCCTGTGGATTAAAAAGCATATACGTAGGTGTCCCCCGCAGACCTTCTTCAGTCAGCTGCTGAAAGCTTCGCGCAACAGTCTGAATCTCGCCGATCAGCGATGGAAATGCTGGCTGATTTTCAGCAACAAACTCCTCAGCCAGTGCTTTATTCCCATATCCATCAATACTGACACCAATCACCTCTGCCTGAGTATCTTTATTTCGCTCATGAAAAGCTGAAAGCCCCGGTACTTCACGTTTGCAAAACTCACAGTCATGACGCCAGAAAATCACCACTGCCCATTTCCCCTTACCCACCTGTTGTTGCAATGAAGTATCGTCACCCTCCCAGCTTTTCAGCGCCATTGCCTGCGCGCTCAAAGAAAACAGCATCATTAACCAGACTGACACCAGCAACCGGCATTTACGCATCTTTATCACTCCTGTTTATTACTCCACCAGACTCTGTGATAAACCTCTCCGGGTGAAGTTCAGGCACCGGTTAGATGGATTTCCTATATATAAAGAACCCACCGCAACGCTTCCGCCGTCCCCGGAGATAACATAGAATTGACCTGACTAACCCTGCCCGCCAGAAACCAGAGGATCCCCATGGACAGATCTGCCATTGTTGCCGCCATGCACGTTCAACCTGAAATTGATGTCGCTGCTGAAATTCAGCGCCGTACCGACTTTATCGTGCAGCGGCTGCAGGCATCCGGCTGTAAGCACCTGGTACTGGGCATCAGTGGCGGGGTGGACTCCAGCACCTGTGGCCGGCTGGCTCAGCTGGCAGTTAACCAGTTAAATGAAGGCGGTGATCAGGGCTACCGTTTTATCGCTGTCCGCTTGCCTTATGGTACTCAGAAAGATGAGGAAGACGCCCAGGCTTCTCTGGATTTCATCCAGCCAAGCGAAAGGCTAACCGTTAATGTTCAGCCCGGCGCCGACGGCATCCACAGCGCGACGGCAAAAGCACTGACTGCCATTGGCAATATGCCGGCCGACGCCGGCCGGGTGGACTTTGCCAAGGGTAACGTAAAAGCACGTACCCGCATGGTCATTCAGTATGAAGTGGCCGGACTGCTCAACGGTCTGGTGCTGGGAACAGATCATTCTGCTGAAAACATTACCGGTTTTTATACCAAGTGGGGCGACGGTGCCTGCGACCTGGCTCCGCTGTTCGGTTTAAGTAAACGTCAGGTACGGGCACTGGCGAAACATTTAGGTGCGCCTGCCCTGCTTGTGGATAAAACCCCAACCGCTGATCTGGAGTGTGAAGCCCCACAGAAAGCAGACGAAGCTGCACTGGGCCTGACTTACGATGAGATCGATGATTTTCTGGAAGGGCGTCCGGTATCCGCAGAAGTTGAATCCCGTCTGATCGGTATTTACCAGCGCACAGAGCACAAGCGCCAGCCCATTCCTACGATCTACGACTAGATAACCAAACGAAAAAAGGGTAGCCAGTTAGCTACCCTTTTTTTTGTAATCGTTCTCTGCTTCATCAGCCCACCAGCCGACCTGAAAGCGTGTATAGCTGTGGATCAATGATTGGCCGCCGCTGCAGCACAATATCAGCCATTAAACGGGTCGAAGCAGGCGCTAATACCAAGCCGTTACGGTGCTGACCGGCATTCACAAACAGGTTTTCGTAACCCGGAGCTGGCCCGATAAACGGTACGCCTTCAGGGGATCCCGGGCGTAAACCTGCCCAATGGTACTCCACCGGATAATCTTTCAGCTTAGGGCAGATAGACATTGCCGTGGCATACAAAGAGTCATGAGCTTCATCGGTCGTCTGCTTATCAAATCCTACCCGCTCCAGCGTACTGCCCACCAAAATCCGGCCGTCATTCCGGGGAATCAGATAACGTCCGCCCATCAGCACAACCCGGTTAATCAGGCCTGGTTCTGCTTTAAATACCATCATCTGCCCTTTAACCGGCTCCACCGGCAGGTTCAGATTCAGCTGCCGCAGTAACTCGCCACTCCAGGCACCAGCACAGATAATAACCTGATCCGCATAATAATCCCCTTTATGGGTGCGCACACCAACAACGCTTTCTCCCTCTAAGAGAAGCTCACTCACCCGATGCTCTTCAAGCAAGGTAATATTTTCATCCATTTCAATGGAACGGCGTAATGAACGCCCTAAACGGGGATTACGGATACTGCAAACTTCAGGCATCCACAGCGCCTGCTCTACGCCGGGCGCTAAATTCGGCTCTTTCTCATACAAGAAACGGGCACCCACCTGCTCCATTGGCCGGTGAAACTCCGCCGCCCAGTTAAGCGCTTCTTCTGCATCATCCACAGCGGCCATAAACATGCCTTTCTGGCGCAGTTCAGGGTCGAAACCGGTTTCTTCCAACAGCTGTTGTGCCAGATGTACGTATGAACTCTGCGACCAGGTAGCCAGACGGGTAACCGGCTCAGAATAACGCCACGGATAAAGCGGCGAAACAATGCCGCCCCCAGCCCATGAAGACTCTTTTGCACAGGCATTCATATCCAGTAACTGAACACTCATACCTGCGTGTGACAGCTCCCGGGCTGTCATCATACCGATAACACCGCCGCCAACAATTAATACATCAGACATGCCAGAATTCCTAAACCGGTCGATAAGAAGCAGCCATCATGCTGCCATTCCCAAAATAAACGCGAGTGTAGCAGGAAGCCCAACACAGTGTATTGAGCTATGCCAATTCAGAGTGTACGGAGAGAAGCGCTACACAGAGATCAGTGTAACGCCCGATAAGAAGACAACAATGGCCAAATCCGGAGGATTGAGGGAGCCATCTCATGCCCCCTTTCCTGATGGCTTTTACCAGCAATCCCCGGCGGTCATTCCAGCAGACTGGTTGATAATGTCTTTAATTCCAGCCTGGGTAAACTGAAAGTCACCACAATTATCTCCGGCCTGTACGCCGGTACGCTGTGCAAGGATGGTATAGCTATCGGACCCTATATTGGTTATTAACAACCGATATTCCGCATCAGCCGCGACAGCGTCCACCGGGCTGTATTTAGGATTAAACGGCGGGGAGACAGGCACGGCAGCAATCCCCTGATCATACGCATTATTTTCGGTATAGTGACGCTCCATCTGAGCAGCCAGGCTCATCAGCGCCATCGTCGCATTTGCCCGGCGGGTCTCCCTTATATATTCAAGATATGAAGGATAAGCAATCATGCCGATGATCGCGACAATGGCAACGGCAATCATTAACTCAACTAACGTAAATCCTTTTTGATGTCTCATACTTATAATCCGTTAAAGTATTAAGGCTTAAGCTCCTGCCAGGATAGGCGACCTGTGGGTAAGATATCGGACGGTCTTGCCTCATAATCCTCATAGGATCTTCCGCCTAGATCAGTCGCTACTCCAACAACAGTTCCGCCATCCACTTCTTCGCCTTCTCCAGCGCTTTCCTCTTCTGTTCCTCCTTCTTCAGTACCCCCTCCTTCTGCAGTCCCGGACGAGCCTCCATTTGTTCCTGTTACATAAATTTTATTTCCAAAGAAGGTCGGACTGGACGGCAACCCTTTCAAAAACGTCTCACCGGCAGGGTTTTGGCCGCTGATACGGTCTTCATCATCAATATCTCCATCATCATCCGTATCAAATACCGGCTTGCTAGGCTCTCCTCCTGTCATGATATCGGCAATCATCACATACCCATAACCTCCGGCAGAGCATCCGTCAGCAGTCGGTACTGATGTATTAAAATGCACAAATTCCCCTCTTGGCGCCGGATCTACAATGATCCGCTCTCCCGAAACAGGTAAATCGATAAACCAGCCTTTTTGATTATTATAATCCACCGGATTACTGGACAGTGTTCGATAAACTTCACCGCTGAGCGGCTCTGTCAGGGTACCAATCGTTTGTTGCACCAACTCTCCCCTTTCCAGATTCCCTTCACCGTTGTCCCAAACACCATAGAAGGTTTGCTGAGCGGTATCACTGTTATCCGACGCTTCAAGATATTTTCCGGTACCAAACATCACCATTAAATTAGGTGCGTTAGAGACACCGGAAGAAAACCTTCGGTGACGTACTACCCTGGGCATAACAGTTATTGGTTGCGCAGCGCCTCCAGACACGGCATCTCTAGCTGTGAATAAAGGGCTGGGGCTCCCTGAACGGTCCCTATAAGCAACTTTCCAGTCAGGTTTTCTCTGCGGCTGACTTTGGGTTGATGCGTCAGTCAGATCGAACGCCCACATGTTGCCCTCTAAATCCCCCGCATACACCCGGTCAATAGCATCATTACCATCCAGATCAAGCGTTATAGGGGTAGCAAGACCATTAGGGCTCGCCACCGAGCCTACACCTGTTTTGAGAATAATATAGTCCCGTGCAGACCCGGCAGAACCGTCTGTCCAGACACCGTCCAGACCGCCGTCAAGATAAACAATAAACAAAGCGGCTTTACCATCACCGGTAGCGTTGTAGCCATTCCCAAATATGGCCGCCCAGCGACCGTTTTCCATCATCGCGATGGTTGGTTTGCTATACGTATACCCTAAATCAGGATGGCTAAACTCCCACAGTGCCAATTTCTGCGCATTGTCATCCGACTGGGCAAACTGTGCCGGATCAGTAATATTCAGCAAAAATAAGCTTCTGCCACCGGCTTTCAGGCCTCCCAGCAAAACAGTCTGCCAAGTGGGGTTATTCCCTGAAGAGGATGTTACATCGAGATAAACCGAGGCCACTGTTGGCGTTTGATCTACGTAATATCGGTGGGTATATAAAGGATCAGCCAGATAACCAAGCCCTTCTTCAGGCTCAGTGGAATACACTGCGGACGGTATATAAGCAACCAACTCCTGACCATTTTCAGCATTAAAGCCATGTAACATACCGTCATTGGCACCGGCATATATCACAGGGGTACGGTTTACCTGAGAGGTTTTAAAATCACTGAATGTTTGCCCTGCTCCAGTAGGAAACGGAGACCTGGCCGGCCATTTATCCTTAGGCGCGCCAACATAGATAGGTTTACTGGAAACTACATCACCCAGAATACTTGAGCGCATTCTTAGTTTATCAACTGCCTCATTACTTCTGTCGCCGCGCAGGTAGTCCAGCACATTCTGTTCCGTCACAGAACCTCTGGCCATCCTGCGTAAATCACTTTGTTGCGCTGCTGTCAGCTTACTCCATTCAAAGGGCACCCCCTGAGAACCGTTGTAAGTAAAAATATTCCTTAGAGCATGCCCAGGCCTGCCACTAGTCAGTAACGTTGCAGCTGACCAGATACTGCTACCGGTAAGCTCGCCTGAGCTGTCCAAAGCATACGCCTGGACATCGCCACTCCAGTTAGACGAATTAAATAAAGAAATATAAGCGGTACTGCCTTCCTCTAATCTGGACGAATTAAACGACAGAGCAGCCGAAGAACCTGACTGCGCCTGAACTTTTATAAATGCACGTTTTAGCTGAGCCTGCAATTCTTCCGGCGAATTTGCACTGTAAGCTTCCCCCCTGCCATTTACTGCTGCATGGTATAAATCATCAACCTGACGAGAATCTGCCATGCTGCTTATCGGTGTCGTAGATGGCCATACAGGATGATTTAAATAAGCATCAGCAACATTAAAATGAGTTCTGCCAAAAACAGAGCCAGTTACCCCAAACCCAACCGTATAGGTATTCATATGCAAATTGGTATTACAGTCTAACTGGGGGGAAGGATTCTCAGAATCACAATCACGGCTTACCGGGACTGCTCCCAAAGGTGTAAGGTCCGGGCGTAAATTGGTTTTATAATAATGCATGGCAATATCACCCAGCGTACGACTGCTGTCCGGATCACCGTATGGCGCTTCCTCATTATCATCTCCCTCCCAACTAAACTCGCTGGGTAACAAGGGCTGATTCGTAAAACCATCTGTAAATAATAATCCAAAATTCTGCTGGCACGCTTCAGTAATCGGCGCACCTTCGCCCGTTCTCATATACTGCCGCCCAACAGCATTCAGCCCCACTCTGTTCGGCGTCGCCCCATTTATCCCCACAAAGTCATATAGTTCATCATACAAAGCCGAACGCTCACTGGTTACCGACAAATCACGCATGGCAGTTTCACCAGCGTCAGGAAAGTTGATCGTCAGCGTATCAACCCGCAATGAAGAAATACCATCAAGGGCGTGGCCTAAAGAAGCACGTAATGTCAGATCACGCTTGCGATAGTAGCTATACCAGTTTGCAAAATTCTGAATTTCCTCGGCATAAGTACAGGCAGAACTGCTTTCACAATCGGTCCGCCCGCCATCATGAGCATAATCAGATCCGGGCCTGATCTGGACTTCGGTCAGACAACGTCCATCAGGCCCTAAAGAATCAACCCCTGTTAAAATTGAAGGATCTTGCTCATATGCAGCATAATCATCACTTGTCTGATTACCTCCATTGCAAGTTCTGGCTGTTGAGTTTAACTGATAGCGCGCCCCTTCTGCGGCAGCAATATAGTAGGTAGCTGGGAAGTACCTAACCCCCATATTCTGAGTGTCGCGCGTCGACCAGGTAGTTGTATTAAACGAGACCCATCGCCTATTTATATGGTGTCTTACCCCTGCGGGTATAGCCATGCCAATAAATGCTCTGAACCGATGGTTTGCTCCACTGTGCATTTTGTCTTGTGTTAAATTTAATGCGGTTGCTCCCCGTATCACCGCTTTAGGATCACTGGGTGCAGCGGTAATATCTATATCAGAATATGTGTCTGAACCGTTACTGACCCAGGGTTTATAGGTTACATTCGGGTTATAGTAAATTTTGTTATATAAGTGGCTACGGGCGAATCCATATTGCTCAAATGGAGGTATAGCATGCGAAAGAGAGAGTGTACGTGTTGAGCCGTTAGGAAATAAATAGGCAAAACTACCACCACTTTGCAGCTCGCCATCTCTTGCTAAAACACTCTCGTCAGGACCAAACCAGCCAAGCGTCCCCCCTTCAGTCTCAAGAAACAGCATTTCAGAGTCCATGCTTCCGGAGTCATCCAGTGCAATAATCAGATTAGGCTTCACTGAATTCGCAGTAAACAGTGGCTTTTGTTCAATATCCAGAGTCGAAGCAGCAGTCAAGAAACTACTGGCCATCATAAGCAGCCCGCAGGCTTGCACGAAAACACACCTTAACTGTCTCATAGAGCTTAGCCTCCTGCTAAAAACGCTTTCCGTAGTTGCTCTTTAAAATAACCTGCGTCGTGGCGTTCCCCCCGACTCCGCGGCTGACTATTTTGAAAATAGCGACACGATCCCCTCCAGAGGGAGTCCCATCATTAATAATCTCTATCCCATCTTGACCATCCGTGTTGTTATCCGTGACATATTTAATAATGTACCGGGGGTTTTCCTTTAAACTGTGCAAATTGACGGCATTCGGGCTGACTAAAACAGAAGCAGCTGTACCATCCACCCAGGTAACCCCAGAAAAATAATTCGGCTCATTGTCATTAATAGCCAATAATCCTGGTACAGAGCCAAAACCGCCTGTATCAGTCAAACTATCTATAAATCGTTCAGCCTCCCGCAAACCCGCTTCTGCTGACTGGAATGCCAGATTCCTCTGACGTGCATTGTTCGCCATGCGCTCTTCCATCGCTGTTGTCTGTATACCACCCATGGATACAGTGACAATAATCAGCAAAAAAATAAGCGTCACAATCAGGGTCGCTCCGCGCTCTTTACGAACCTGTCTTTCTGATAACCGAACAGATTTCATAGCCACTACCCTCCCCGGTTCCGCACAGACACTGTTGTCGTAAATACATTACGCAGCCGCTTATCACCGTAATCAGCAGCGGTCCGGCTCTGGCCATTAAAATTAAATGTTTGCGCACTGGCAGTTAAATTATCTTCCCTTGAACGTATAAGGAAACTAACGCGAACACTGACAACCTTATCCCAGTCCGTGCTGGCAACATTGCTGGCTGCCACATAATAATTGGCACTGAAATCACCATTAGTATCGACTCCAAACAACAGCTGCATATCTTCAACGTTCGGTACCAGGTCAACATCATTACGCCGTAATGTAGGCTGACCTTCCGATATATCGATCGTGTAGCTGATATTTTGCAAAGCAAATACTTCTGCGCTGCTGTCATATGCCTTGGATAAACTAGGCTGTGCATTGCCCGGACCGGCAGCATTAACAGCCACACCGGAGCCATGGCTTAGATCAACTGCACCTCTGGTGGCATTCCTGGTCTGAAAAATATCACCACTCAGGCAATCACTGACCAGGACAACCTGATACGGTGACAAGTCGATATCATCATTGATAACCACACGGGATGATGGGTTAGCCATCCCTGCTGCTACCAGATTACTCCCATTATTCGTCGCTCCCCTGAGTGTCAGGCTGTCACTGCCGCTTGCACCGGAACTATCAACACCAAAGACTGCAGGATTTCCAATAAAGTCATGGATTGCTGTCTGATAATAGTGAGTATTACCGGCATCCAATTGACTGGTGAGCATTGACTTATCCTGTGTACACCCCCAAAAGTCAGCTCCACGTATATCCTGCGAGATAAAATGAATGGCCGCCCGTCCATCCTCCTGAATGCGCGACTGCGCTTCCTGTATCCGGTAAGACTGGTTGGAACTCAGAAATACCTGCAGCACCGCTCCCATGATGATCAGACCGATGAGCATAGAAACCATCAGCTCAATCATACTCAAGCCACGCTGCGAAAAGCTTCTGTATGAATATTCTGGTATCTGCATCAGAAACTTACCGTGGTAACAAATTGCTTAGTTCGTGCAGCAACATTTTCCTCGCTCCTGTCGTCTGTCCACCACACCTTGATGGCATAGACACGCCCAACATTATCGCAGCCATTATCCTGATAACTGTCGCCATCTCCCGGTGTACTGTCTATACAAACAACACCGCTGCCTGAAGGTAAAAGCTGACTGATTGAATTAGATGCTGCGCCATCACCGGCCCATTCATAGAAGTCCTGATCAGCGAGCTCTGACGGGGTACAGCCTGCGGTGGTCAGACAACCTGAATGCCGGGTTGTCCGGGAGGGAACGTGATAATCACCGTTTGCCAGGGCAACCGGGTTCGCCCGCATACGGTCAGCCATATCATAAGCAATGATGGTTGCCTGAGAACGAAGATATGAACTTTGGGTCTGCTGAACCCCTTTCAACTGGATGCCGGCGGCTCCCAGCAGACCTGCTGATAAAATGAAAAGGGAAATGAAAACTTCTATCAGTGAAAATCCCTTAGCTTTCCTTGCTAACATTTTTCGTACCTTTATTCCGTTAAGGGCACACAATCCCACCCGGAGCCATGCGGCTACGGCCATTTGAACTGATCTGAATTCCTCTTGCTTCAGGCGCTCCCCTGTCGTCACATAACATGAAAGTACCCGCAAGATCCCGATTATCCTGCCTCTGTTGTAAAAACCCCTGACTATCGAAGCCTACATAGCTAAGAACATTGCTATAAATGAGCCTGTTAGGCTCAATCCCTTCCCAGACCCTTAATCGGCTATCACCAGCATCCAGTACTCCGTTTTCATCCGGATCAGTAAATACAAGCCAGCCGTTATGCCAGCTTCCATCACAGCCAGCCTGATTAGGAGTACTTCCACACACCGAAACAGAAACACCTCTGCGCACCGCTTCATCCCGCGCAAACGCGATGGCTGTGTGCAACGACTGTATCTGGGTACGAAGAAGATTATCCTGAAAGAACCCGGAAAACCCCGGAACAGCAACAGTAAGCAGAATAGAAGCAACTGCCAGTGTGATCAGCAGTTCAATAAGCGTAAAGCCACTATAAAGCTTACGCGCCTGAATATTTTGAGAAGAGTAATCCATTACATCTCAGCGTTTAAAAACAATCCATTGTTTCATTAATAAACATTAAACAGCCACAAATAGCGGTTCTTATTCATTAACATCAGTGCTGAATTTTAATCAGTTGATCTGAATATAAGCAAAACAGGGAAGGAAATGTGTAACTGAAATGACACGGGGATAACGTATGCGATCCACAATGCCCTCTTCCCTGAACGGCACAAACAATCTACATATAAAATTCTGTGTTACATATTATGCTAAAGCGGAAAGAGGGACAATATTAAAAAAAATGCACCTATACCGGAAAAAAACATTTCCTGTAATTAGTGCCCGGATAAACAATCCGGGCTCCATATAATAAATAAACTGAATACACTTGCTGTAACAATTACCAACAATCAGCTTCAGCAGCTGCTTTCTGTCCGATATTCGTCAGTGTCATATCCCCACAACGGTCGCCTGCCATCCCATTCACCCGGCTAACCTGAAGGGTATAACTGGTAGCTGTAGACGCAGCAAAGACTATATTGTAGAACACATCATTGCCATCTCTTGGCGACTGGGTATAAGGCAAAACAGCACCTGCATACGTTCCATTCTCCGTGAAATGCTGTTCCATATGATGCGACAAAGCGAGTAAGTTAGCCTGTGCATCCGCTCTTCTTCCCGAGGCGACACTCTCCAGATAGCTAGGGTAAGCAACCGCTGCAAGAATTCCGACAATAGCTACCGCAATCATTAACTCCAGTAACGTAAATCCGCCATTACGGTGCAGTTTCTTCATCGAACCTCTCTCCAACCTTTACGCCCTTCATCCGAACTCGCATTAAACTGAGGGCATATAATGCTATCAGTGGAACTATTACTCAAACAGGCAAAAAGAGCGGTATCATTACCGCCTCCACCGCCTCCACCGCCTCCACCGTCACCGCCACTGGGCTGTTCTCCATTGAAAATAGAGCCCTGTCCCAAATTCGTAAAACCCTGACCATAGCCAATACCTGAACCAACTATTTTCTCCGTTATCGGGTTTCCATTGGCATCAGTCTTGGGCACATCAGCCAGATCATCTTCTGTGAATTTTCCATCGCCATTAAAATCAAATACTCCTCCGGCAAGCCTGGCACCTGACTCATAATTCAGCGAAAGAACGAAGCTTGTTCCACCGGCACTGCATGGGTCAGCGGAAGGTATTTTAGTTGCAATAAACATCTGGCCTATTTTTAAAACCGGACCACTGTCTACCAGCTCACCTCTGGGCCCTGTTCCACCCCTGGCTGTTGACCACTGGAGATCCAGATACCAGCCCTTATCCGACGGCTGCAAACTGTTATCCGTTGTCACCCTTATACGGTTATCACCAATCAATCCTTCATAGATTATTTCTTGCTTTAATAATTGCGTGCGACCACTAACCACTACGCCGCTATCTAATACGCCATACAACGACTGAACCTGGGGGTTAGATCCTACCTGATTATCCCCTGCCAAATGATAGCTACCCGTACCAAACAGAACAATAATACGCCCTTTGGAATCATAAGCCGTTCTGATTTCTCCTGTTATTGGCTGCCGATTCCCGGCGGCATCCATAGCAACAAAGAAAGGAACCGGGGTTGTTCCCCCTGAAAGTAGATTCGTCGGCGCTGTCCAGAAGCTTGGATTAGCATTATCAATATCGAATCGCCATACATTTCCAAGTGTGTCACCAACAATGATACGGTCTACCAAGTTGTCACGGTTTAGATCAATCACTGTAGGTTGTCCGAGTCCACCCAAAGTCGGCACGACGATATCTTTAATAATTGCACCGTTTGCAACATTCAAAATCCAGATATGCCCCTGAGTTGCGCCATGAACAAAACCACTGGAAACAACTACACCAAACTTCCCATTCTGTAACGGCACTATATATGGCTGCTGTATCAGGGACCCCATATCCTTATGGCGAAATTCCCACAATACATCTTCTTTTGTCATATTCGCAGGATCAGAGATATCCAGCAACGAAACTCCAGCGCCCCCGGCCCCAAGCGTGACAGCTGCAACAGTTTTCCACCCAGAAGTAACACCAGAAGGCACATCTGCCGGTGCAAACCAGGCATCCATTGCCCGGGGTACACCATCAACATAATAACGGTGACTGTAATCCGGATAGGTCAGCTCGAACAGATTATTAAACGCCCCTGAAGGGGCATATGCGAACAATTCTTTACCGCCGTTGCTGTCTGTACGCGCATCAAAAGCATGCAGCATGCCATCGTTCGATCCTACCAGCAGAATCGGTGGCTTAGCCTGGTAGTCAGCCGAAGCCCGATACGTTTTATACCCAGCGCCAACAGTTGAAGAGAAGGCCGGGGCTTTTAAACTACTGAAGCCGTAATCAGTCTTATTCACGTATTGAGGGGATGAGTTAACAATGTCACCTAAACGGCTAGCTCTGCGACGGAACGGATTTGCAGTATTCGTTTCCGTTTGCTCCAGCGTGCGGCTACCCCGTAAAAAGTCCAACCGTTGTTGAGCAAAAGCATCAGTGGTCAGCGGCCCTCCAGCCGGAGTCTGCTTCAACATTTCTTTCTGTTCGGCTGACAATGATGCCCACTTAAATTCCACCCCACTGGAATTCAAAGTAATACCGCTCGTTACATCTTCATTCGCGAACGTACTGGTAAATATTTTCCGGTTGGATAAAGAAGACTCTGCAAGCGCATCCATAATGGTAGCAGCACTCCAGAGGTTTGCTGATGACTGCACACCTGTTGAGCTAATCCCACGAGCCACAAGGTCACCTGACCAGAAGGTAGTATCCATCAAAGCATTAAACAGCGCAGAGCCTGTCTGTAAACGTGAAGTGTTGGCTGTCAGCGCTGAAGCAGCCCCTCTTACAGAAGCGGCAATCGAAGCAAAAGCATCGGTTAAACCATCCACCATTTTGCGGGCTTCACCTGCAGTATAAAAATTATCCGCACGTTTATAATCGCTACCGGAGTTAGGATCCAGGATATCGGTATTGGTATACCACCACCATTCAGGCAAAGCCGCTATGCGGGAATAAGGATCACCCAAACTCTGGTTATCAGCACATTCACTTCCGCTAGGGGTATAATTAGGATCTGCACAACTTGGATGCTTACGGGGCACAAAGCCTCCATATTTTGCGGTCAACCAAAACTGATTATTACGCTTATCCCGTAATACCTCATTTTCCAACACATCTACCCAGTAAGTCTGAACAGTCTGCGTCCCCGCTAAATCTGACGGCCGTATATCTTTCGTGTTTGCATCGTAAGCCAGACCCGCCATAAAAGCAGAGTTATTACGTCCTGAATAACTGGCAGCTCCGGTGCTAATGCTGATGCCTTCAAGCTCTGCCACCTTATCAGTCGCTATCCTCACGTCGACAGTATTATCAGATGTCACTTCTGACGGTTTAGTTGGCTCATCAGTCCCACTGGTATTTCCCGGTAAGTTTTTGTCCCTGTGAGTATTTACATCCCCGATACCCAGAACAACATTTTTCTGGCACGCATACTCAATTGGATCCGACCAATTACGAATCACAGGAAAGCCATCCACCCACTTAGCTCTTTCAGAACTTCCTGGCGATGAATTATGAGCTGGCGTTTTGGTGTAGTACTCATCAATGCTCGATTGGTTTTTAAAGTATCTTAGTGAGGCATAATACAGCTCACTTACAGGGTCATAACTTTTAAAATTATTGGTATTCAGCTGACCAAATTTGTTCAGATAATTAAGTACCCCACTATCGGATACTGTAGTTCCGTAATACGAAGCCGTATCTGTAGCATCAGCTGAGTCCGGATTCTGAACAAGAATACCGGTTACCGGATCCCACTCCATATTTGGATTGGTTACTACGCCTGAAACAGGATCCAGTTTGGTCGGCCCTACAAATTTCTGACTCGCCCTAAGTACTCCACCGTCACGGCGGAAGTTTGAATCGTTAAGATAACCAAAAATACTGTATCTGATTTCATCAGAATAGCGCTGAATCAAACCTTCCGGCTTCCAGTTAGCCCCGTATTGTTTGCAGTGATCTTCTACACCGATATTGGCATCACATACCTTTACCCGCACAGAGGTTCCGTACTGGTTAGTAGCAATACTTTCATAAGCCGCCGTACCTGCTCCAGAGACAGAAGATACGGTTAATTTATCAACATAATATTCATGACCACCATGAACATATACACGGCTAAAATTACTGAAGCTAGTATCTGCGTTACTGGTTACTGTCGCCAGCTGTGAACCTGAACTGTTATAAACCGTCAACTTAAACTTATTACCTGACTCGGTCTGAAAAACAAATCGATACCAACCATCAGTTGGACGTGTCCAGGAAGCGTTCCCACTAATTGAAGATGCTGAACCATTGGTACGCTTTTCGATATTAATAGCGCCAGAGGAAATATTTAAACCATATCCATTTGCGCTGGTATCAGACAAAGCAAGGCGGTCATTCTGTCCAGCCTGAGTACCGACAGTCGGCCGATAAATCCATCCTTCGAAAACAAACGAATCATAATCAACAGTGGAGCCTATATCTCTGTAACCACCATTAGGATCATTATTATTAATTTTTTTAAGTGAAAAACCACCAGACTCATAAGACTGAGCTGAACTTCGCTGAACAGCCCCGCTATTGTAATCTGTCCACCCTGCCGAAAAATCAGTTTCATTCAGAACAATATTGCTAACTGCCGGCGTCAGGTTTGTAAAACCGTGTCCGGCTGGCAGGGTAAAATACATCTTATTACCCAGCCCACCGACTTTTGTCTGAAAAGTTGAAGTACTGAACGGCGTGGCATTATTAACCACAGAACTGCCGCTTATATTGCGAACATCAAAGTAATTGTTCTGACCACTGTGCCGCGCCTTTTCAACCCAGGTCTCAGACACGGTATCTTTAACGCGATAACCTCCGGTCAGAGCCCAGCGGAACGGATCAATCGTTTGAGTCGTCGCCCAGTTAAGAAAGTTGCCGCTCCAAACATCACCGGGACACAGATAATTAGAAGTGGTGCTTACCGGATAAAAATGCCGTTCTGTTTCAGTCACGTCATATTGAAACCGATAACATTTTCCTGAATCAAAATAACCTATGCTTTCTTTCGTCTCATCATAATTGCCAATATTTGCCGCACTTAACACCGTGGGCCACTCAACAGACGGCACCAGTGCCAAGTTACCAGGTACATTACCTTCACCTAAAAACAACGGAACTTGAGCCACGGTCGACGCCTGCACAGGGGTAATAACAATTCCCGAGATGCATACTGATGCTAACCAGATACGGTTAAAAAATTGACCTTGTCTCATAAGAGAGCCTCCCGTGGCATTACAGTATACTGACTATTGCACGACATAGATTGATTCAAGTTGCACATCCGACTGACCAGAAACACCTGCAGAAGATGCTGTCACACTGATGACAGCACCGTCCGGCGGAGAACCGAAGTCAGGGCTCACATATATATAAGAGATCACCCGCGCATTCCAGGACGGAATAGAAGGGCCTGCAAACGACGCTGCATGTACACCACTAATGGGTGCCCCAAAAACGAATGTCCCGTTATCAAAACCCTGACTTGCATTCAACTCCCCTTCTCTCAAGGCAGCTTCTGCTGCGTTGAATGCAGAAATTTGGTCACGAAGATTACCGGCCATTTTCTCCTGTATAGTCGTCCCCTGCATCGCACTTACACCAATCAGAGACAACATCAGCAAAAAGATTAAAGCGATAATCAACACAACGCCCTGCTCACGTGCTCTATGCACCCCGTTGCGAATCATCTCAATCTATTCCTCAAAGCAACCGTGGTTGAAAACTGATGTGAAATATTCTGTTCGCCCTGTACATTTACAACGACCCTGACCGCAACGACATTATCCCAATTATTCGCCGCTGTAATCTGGGCCGCCGTATTAGCATAGTTAAGAGCAGGTCCCGCCCCCGATACTGTCGCATAGGAAACAGTCAGATTATCCACGCCTTCAACCAACTCCTGATCAACCGGCGCACCATTGTCATAACTGAGGCGTCGTAATGCGGTAGTGTTAGCCCCACCTAAATCAGACGACCCAACATAAAACAACGTGCTGGAAAACAAGGTAATAATGGTTGAACCGTCGGACTTAAACCGGCGGGTTAACGGTTGCGCGGCTACAGTCTGGTTATTGATCGTTTGCCCTGCAGTTCCGCGCTGTAAACTGCCGGCATTTAACGCTGCAGTATTCTGAAAGAAATTGCATCCACCCGCATCAGAAATAACCATGATCGTACCCGGCGCAGCACCACCGTTAACAGGAAAAGCAGCTGCGGTAACATCAAGATCAGCCGATAAAGTAGCCGCTGAAGGATTGGCTGCATGTTTAACAAGCAACAGATCAGTATTAGCCTGGTAATTCACCAGGCTTCCCGCAAAGAATTCTCCGGCCGCGGCATCCCATCCTCTGACTGAATCATTTAAATCATAAGCCGCTTGTGCTGCTACATACTGAGGATCAGCAACATCGATAATGTATTGAGCATCAGTAAAGCAGCTACCTTTAAAGCCTGCATTACGCAACTCCTGAGCGACGATCTCTAATGCAAAACGTCCGTTTTCCTGAACCCGTGACAAGGCTTCGTTATGGCCAAAACTCTGGGAACTGCCAATAAATACAACAATGACCCCACCCATCAGGAATAAGCCCAACACCATTGCAATCATCAGCTCAACCAGGCTGAATCCCCGCTGACCTTTTTTCCACAACTGATCAGACATCCGCTAAAACTCCACCTGATAGGTAAAACTGTCAAATGTTGCCTGATTCACATCATTCGCAGCACGAATTCTGTCACGACTGTTGTTCCAGCGAACGGTAATCGTAACCTGGCGATTATTTCTGGCGACCGAGCCAGTTGCTCCAGGCCCTAATAGATTAAGCACCTGAGCATCCCACTGGGCCCGGTCTCCGCCCTGCGCATCATCATAATCACCATTAACCGCTGAGTCCGGTGCGGCCCGCATCCGGTCAGCCAAATCGTAAGCTAAAAATGTTGCCTGAGATCTTAAATACGAACCATTATTACTTTTCAGGGCAACCGCCTGCAGTCCCGCCACGGCAAGCAGACCTATTGAAATAATAACGACCGCAATCAGGACTTCTATGAGTGAAGATCCTTTCTCAGAAGACCAGTAACCTCCCGAATCAAACATCACGGACAATCAGCTCCTGCAACACGTCCACTTCCATTGACAAACAGACAGCGGCTATCGGTATCGTTCTGAACCCTCAGTTGCCCGGTTGTTGTCGCGCGGCCTGAACGGTTGAATACAAATCCGTTTACCGCACCTGAAACAACAATATCGACAGCGTCCCATGTTCTGATAACATCTACATCTGCGGCCACTTGCAAGTTCGCCCCGGTTTGCTCCACAACTACCCAGCCATTACTCCAGTCGTTCGCGAAGCTACAAGCCGTAAAACCTACATTTGCCCGACAAACAGCTGTAGTGTCACGCCGATTGATAGCCTCTGAACGCGCCAGTTGCGCCGCCGTAGTCAGATTATGGGTCACGGATCTGAGTCTGGTGGATTCTGTCATCGCGTTATAACTGGGGATCCCAATACCCAGAAGAATACCGAGAATTGCGATAGCCACCATCAGTTCCAGCAGTGTAAATCCTGTGGAACATCTAATTACACTGTTACTGGTAGAACTCAACCTAGCCATTCAGGCTTTCTCCGGTATTAATAAACAATTTATCTCTCAGTCAGAGCCTCTTTATCTGTCCGGTAACCGATGATGACCGACAGAAGACTCAAAAAACTCGCATCTATTACGTGCTACATCATAGGTCAATAGGCCCTAGCACACAACAAGACCACTTTCCATCCCTTATGCCAGCACAACCCTTATATCAGTTAAAAAATTAAAACAGCCGTAACTTAAGATGGCATATAAAAATCAGAAATTAATCGCCGCAAACCGACAGAAATCAAACTAAAAAGCTCAGACACTTTACACCCAATTTCTTATCGAAAGCTGATCAGAGGCTGACTTTATATTCCTCTAAATGGGCAGTAATCATACAACTGTCATCAATCATTCAGGGGATCTCTGTGATTTCCCCATACCTAACCCGCCCCAGAATATTCACCACCAGTTCTTGCTTCAGGTTGCTGCAAATAACAGTGAAAGTACCATTCCCACCACCCCGGAGTATGCCCTCAGGGGAGAAACTCAGGAAATCCCCGCGGCCACTGACTTCACAGCCGGACGCAGCATTCAAACCTTCTTTCAGTAACCGGTCAGTCCCGTCAAACCATTGGTTATCATCAGTATCTGCAAACAATAGCCAACCAATACTCCAATTACCGGCACTGTTAATCTGACTACCGGCACATTGCGACTGTTCATGACTCGCCCGTCGGCACATAACAACAGACTGCCCCAGCCTAATAGCATTTGCTCTGGCCGCAGATACAAGCGCCACCAGCTGCCGGCTACTTCCCTGAATATCAAAATATGCCTTGATGCTCTGATAATTCGGAACAGCAACAGTTACCAGCAATGTAATGACACTCAAAATTATTAACAGCTCCATCAGGGTGAATCCCCTGACAAGCCTGTCTTTTTGAAATCTGCGATCCGAATACATACTCTCAATCCCTGAGATATTCTTCACCAAAACAATCAAACAAGCGTATTAAATCATCATCTTACAGAGCAGAACAGTTTTTAAACAGATATTCCTTTATCGTCCGAACAGGAAAAATCAAAGCACCTGCTCTATATTTACATATCTGAGCTGAACATCAGAAAAACGTAATCATGGATGAATACACAAGGATAGTGTTATGAAACCAAAGGGATTTACGCTCATTGAAGTACTGGTCGCACTGAGTCTGGCCAGCGTTACGTTAATTGCCATCGGCGCCTCACAGGTTCACTCGAACCGACTTGCACGATTTTCCTTACAGGAAGCACAGGCATATAGCCTGGTACAGTTTATAGCCAGCCATATACAGTCAAACCCGACTGCCGCTGCCAGCGGAGCATTTCAGCAACCGGCCAGCCAACATTCAGCGTGCTATCAGTTGATCGGCTGTTCAGCTGAAGATATGGCACAGCATGCTTTATATGACTGGCAACAGCGAATAGAACAGAAGCTGCCCGCCGGAACAGGCATAATATGCTCCAGCCCTCCACCACCAGACTTCAGCTGCAATCTGCGCAACAGACTGCTGGTGATAAGCATCCGGTGGCAAGCCCCTTCCGGAGAACATAGCGTTCATCAGCCTGTTAGCTTCTGACATGTCCGCTAACACACAACAGGGATTCAGCCTGGTAGAGCTGATGATTGCCACAGCGCTCAGCTTATCAGTGATACTGCTGACCACTCAGTTTGCCCTGGTCAGCCACCGGAACTTTCAGGTAAACAGCGCGCATCAGGAAGTTATGGAAAGCGGTTGGACTGCTCTGCATTTCTTACGGCAGGACATTCAGTTAGCAGACTACTGGAGCTGTATTGAGAACCCAGGCGGCATCTATAACGGCTCCAATAACAACGCTTACTCTCCGGCACTTTCCATAACAGGGGAAGATGATTCAGGCATTAATCAGAGTGACACTATCCAGATCCTCAGAGTGACAGAACCTCCTGAGCTGACTGATCAGCGCATGCTATACACCAATAGCCCGATAGAAGTCAGGCGCTCAGATTTTCAACGCAACCAGACTGCAATCATCACAAATTGCGTAAACAGTGACATATTTACAATCACTGACGCATCAGACAACCAGCTTCATCATGAGCAAATCCAAAATGCCAGCAGCAACATTTCTGCTCATCTGCTGCATGCCTATCCCATGCACACCCGAATATACCGGGTTGTACAGATCACATACGAACTCCGACTCAGTAACGGCATACCCACACTCTATCGTCGGTACGATACAGCTCGCGCCCAGGCTTTACTGGAAAATATTGAACAACTGCAATTTCTCTATGGAGAAAATACAAACAACACACCGGGACCGGAACGCTATCTCCCGATAGATCAGATTACCGATCCGACACGCATTCATAGCATACAAGTCACAGTAACCACCCGTTCAAACAGCCGGATTCTGCACAACAACACAGAACCTTACCGGCAAACCTTCAGTGCAGTCATTCCGATCTTTAACCGCTTACAGAATGAGTAATCCATATGAAAAACAGACTTACCGGCTTTAGCTTCATTGAACTCATCATTGCACTGGCCATCATCAGCATCCTTACGTTGCTGGCCTATCCCTCTTACGTTCAGCACCGGATAACGGCAAACAGAGAACAGGCAAAACAGCTACTCCAGGCCTGTGCAGCAGAGCTCAGCCTCTACCACAAGACATTACAAAGCTATGAAGATATAGCCCTCAGGCCATTCCCGTCCCAGCTGCAAAATGTCTGCAATACACCCCATATCCAAACATTGAAACATGAAAGCTACCAGCTAAAGGCCCTCTCCGTTAACCAACACAGTTACGAGCTGGTTGCGCAGCGACAGGGGACACAAATCAAGGATTCCTGTGGTGATCTGGTCATCAGCCAGCACGGTAAAAAAACATTACTGAACAGCCAAAACACATCGCTTGAGGATTGCTGGTAAATGAATATCCGAACAACTCAACAGGGTGCCGTACTGTTCACATTACTACTGTTTCTACCTGTTATTGGCTGGTTAAGCAGTATCAGCTGGCAAAGTATTCAGCTTCATCTGGATGCCAATGACCGGCACAGTGAGCAGCAGCGTCTGATTACCCAGGCTCAGCAAGCGTTATTCCGTGTTGAAGACATTCTAAAAACAGAGTATCTCCGGCCATTTGACCGGCACTGCAACGCGGGTCGCTGCAGCGCAATGCTAACACCCGATGAAAGCAGCTTTCTGATACTGAGAAACGGACAAAATCCAGTCACAACACAGCGTTATTTGCTGGAAAAAAACCAACAACGGAACCTTATTAACAACGAGACAAGCACCCGCTATAAGATCCACATACTGATCACACACGCAGATACGCAACAGAAAATTCACTTATCAGCGATGTATAAGATCAGTCAGGGAGCAGCCATCAGACAATCATGGCTGCTGGAGAAAGGAATTTAGAAAAGAAACGATTACTCTGCAGATTCCACTGCAACAATTTTCACATCAAACAACAGCGTCTGCCCTGCCAGCGGGTGATTAAAGTCTACTGTTACCTGAGCATCATTAAACTCACTGACGACCCCCGGTAACTCACCATTACCGGCATCACTGAACGAGATCACCAGACCCGGTTCAAGTTCCATATCTTTAAACTGGCTGCGGGGGAATGTCTG
Source organism: Aliamphritea spongicola (assembly GCF_017051665.1). NCBI lineage: Bacteria > Pseudomonadati > Pseudomonadota > Gammaproteobacteria > Oceanospirillales > Oceanospirillaceae > Aliamphritea > Aliamphritea spongicola. The sequence continues at coordinate 724,124 of NZ_JAFIDL010000002.1, read as the reverse complement.
CATATTATTCGGATTGGTCATACCGAACCCTTGCTCAGGCAGAATTTCAAACTGTTTTTCATCGCCACTGCTCAGCCCCAGAAGCACACGCTCAAAGCCTTCCAGCATTTGTCCATCGCCCATAGAGAAACTCGCCGGCTCAGAATCAAAATTGGAATCTACCACCTGGCCGTTCATCAGTTTAATTGCGAAATGCAACGTAACCCGGCTATTTTCAGCAATTGAACAAGAAGACATATACCACTCCAGTTGTTACCGGACTCGGTTAAACCCAGCCCGGACTATTTTGATTCTTGACGAAACATATCCACAATCAGCATGAAGGCACCGCAGGATATCGCCACATCGGCAAAGTTAAATGCCGGGAAATACTTATTCTGATAATGGAAAGACAGGAAGTCGATCACATACCCATAAACAACCCGGTCAAACAGATTACCCAGGGCTCCGGCCATCACCAGTGCCAAAGCACAGCCTAACCACACCTGATTTCGGGGTGTACGGTACATCCACACCAGCAAGACACCACTCATCCCAACGGCAACAGCAGTAAAGAACCAGCGCTGCCAGCCACCGGCATCCGCCAGAAAGCTGAACGCAGCACCCTTGTTATATAACAGAGTAAGATCAAAAACCGGCAGCTGCGGATGAGGTACACCATAAGGCAGCAGATCATCTGCCAGGGTTTTCGTCACCAGATCCAGACCCAGCACCAGTGCCACCAACCATAGCCACACCAGTGCTGTAGAGCGAAACATTGTCATCCTGTGTTCCTGTTATCCGCGGCCTGATTAAGCAAAACTACGCTGTTCGCCAGCACCGCTGACATTCTCAACACAACGGCCACACAGGGTTTCATGCTCGGCATTCTGACCCACATCTTCACGATGGTGCCAGCAACGGTCACACTTAGCCTGTTCTGATTTAACAACCTGTACGCTCAGACCTTCAAGCTCAGTCGCGACAGCATCACCGGCTTCAGCCAGCGGACGTACAGTCGCCTGTGAGGTAATCAGAACAAAACGCAGTTCATCCTGCAGTTTATCCAACTGAGCCTGCAATTCAGGCGCGCAAAACAGAGTAACTTCCGCTTCCAGACTGCCGCCCACATTGCCAGCATTACGCTGATTTTCCAGCTCTTTATTCACAGCCGTTTTCACTGCCAGCACCTGCTGCCAGAAGTCGCGCCCCAGCTCAGCATCAGCATTCAGATCAGTCAATCCTTCATACCAGGTCGTCAGCTGAACAGACTCAGCACGCTCACCCGGCATCTGCTGCCAGATTTCGTCAGCGGTAAAGCTCAGAATCGGTGCAACCCAGCGCACCAGTGCTTCCATAATATGGAACAGTGCAGTCTGGCAGGAACGACGGGCAACCGAATCGGTCTTGGCGGTGTACTGACGGTCCTTAATGATATCCAGATAGAAACCACCCAGATCCAGTGAACAGAAATGAGACACTTTCTGATACACCTGCAGCATCTGGTACTGATCATAATGACCAACCAGCTCTTCCTGCAGCTGAGCTGTACGGTCTACAGCCCAGCGATCCAGCGCTACCATATCTTCCGGCGCAACCAGATCGGTCTTAGGATCAAAACCGCTCAGGTTAGACAGCAGGAAGCGGGCAGTATTACGGATACGGCGGTAAGCATCGGCGGTACGCTTCAGGATCTCGTCAGACACAGTCATTTCAGAGCTGAAGTCCGTAGATGCAACCCACAGACGCAGAATATCTGCGCCATACTTATTCATCACTTCCTGCGGAGAAACTACGTTACCCACAGACTTGGACATCTTACGGCCATCACCGTCAACGGTGAAACCGTGAGTCAGCACCTGCTTATAAGGCGCTGTACCTTTAATAGCAATCGCGGTTTTCAGGGAAGACTGGAACCAGCCACGGTGCTGATCAGACCCTTCCAGATACATGTTAGCCGGGTATTCCAGGCCTTCAGTACGGTCAAGAACAGAGTAGTGAGTTACACCTGAATCGAACCATACATCCAGTGTATCCAGCACTTTTTCATACTGATCCGCTTCAGCACCCAGCAAAGATTCGGCTTCCAGATCGAACCAGGCATCGATACCGGTCTTTTCAACTTCCAGTGCCACCGCTTCGATCAGCCGCGGCGTTTCCGGGTGCAGTTCACCGGTGTTTTTATTTACAAACAGGGCAATTGGTACACCCCAGGTACGCTGACGGGACACACACCAGTCAGGGCTCTGTTCAACCATCGCTTCAATACGGTTCTGCCCCCAGCCCGGGAACCACTCAACCTGCTTGATAGCATCCAGCGCTTTAGTCTTCAGGCCTTCTTTTTCCATGCTGATAAACCACTGCGGCGTTGCACGGTAAATCAGCGGAGTCTTGGTCCGCCAGCAATGTGGATAACTGTGATTAAACTTCTTCTGGATAACCAGACGATTATTCGCTTCCAGGGCCGCTACGATCTTGTCTTCTACTTTGTAAACGTGCTCACCGGCAAACTCCCCGGCCGCTTCTACAAATACACCGTTACCGGCAACAAGATTCAGGGTACCGATATCGTAGGCACGGCCTACGTTAAAATCTTCCACACCGTGGTCAGGCGCAGTATGTACCGCACCGGTACCGGCATCAGTGGTGACGTGATCACCCAGAATTACAGGTACCTGACGATCGTAAAACGGATGCGCCAGCATCTGACCTTCCAGCGCCTGGCCTTTACAGCGGCCAACCACCTGATAATCTTCGATGCCGTACCGACCCATGGTCTCTTCAACCAGGGCTTCAGCCAGCAACAGACGTTCAGCGCCGGCGCCAGCATCACACTGCACCAGCACATAATCCAGCTCAGCGTTCAGGGAAACCGCCTGGTTAGCCGGCAGTGTCCATGGCGTTGTCGTCCAGATAACGACTGACGCTTCACCTTCACCACCCTGCTGTTCAAAGCAGCCCAGGAATGCCTCTGCATCTACCGGTGCAAAACGCACATCGATCGCCAGAGACGTTTTATCCTGATATTCCACTTCGGCTTCAGCCAGTGCAGAACCACCCACCACACTCCAGTAAACCGGCTTATAGCCTTTAACCAGATGGCCGTTTTCAGCAATCTTACCCAGCGCACGGATGATGTTCGCTTCGGTACCGAAATTCATGGTCAGGTACGGATTTTCCCAGTCACCCAAAACACCCAGACGGATAAAATCTTTCTTCTGGCCGTCTACCTGACGGGCTGCATATTCACGGCACTTCTTACGAAAATCAGAAAAAGAAAGTTTTACACCGGCTTTACCGTGTTTCTTCTCAACGTTGTGCTCGATCGGCAGACCGTGACAGTCCCAGCCCGGTACGTAAGGCACATCATAACCGTCCAGTGTACGGGACTTAACAATGATATCTTTCAGAATTTTGTTAACCGCGTGGCCGATGTGAATATCACCGTTCGCATACGGAGGGCCGTCATGCAGAATGAATTTATCGCGACCTGCGCTGACCTGACGAATCTTTTGATACAGATCCATCTTCTGCCATTGTTTCAGCATCTGCGGCTCTTTCTGAGCCAGATTGCCACGCATAGGAAAGGCCGTTTCCGGCAAGTTCAAAGTCGCTTTGTAATCGGTCATCGTGGTATCGCTTCTGGATCTCTGTTTATTCTCTTCAGAACCTTATGGCCTGATTAAGATATCTGTTAATTCGGTTTTAATGACTGCCGGCAAAAAAAGCATGGGCAGCATCTATATCTGCAAAAATCTGTGCTTTCAGTTCATCCAGGCCGTTGAATTTTTGCTCGCCACGGATGAAATGTTTAAATTCTACGCTTAGCAGGCGGCCATACAGATCGCCTGAAAAATCAAAAAGGTGTGCTTCCAGCACAGGCTTAGTGCCGTTTACTGTTGGCCGCATGCCTACGTTACACACGCCCTGCAACACCTGGCCATCACCGAGATGAGCATTCACGGCATATACACCGCGCAGCGGGCATGGGAAACGGTGCATCCGCACATTGGCTGTCGGTACACCCAACTGACGCCCCAGTGCCTGGCCGTGCATCACCCGTCCAGTTACCCGGTAATTACGCCCCAGTAAACGGCTGCTCAGCGCCAGCTGATTTTCAGCCAGTGCTTTACGGATTCGGGTACTGCTGACCCGCTCGCCATCGACATCGAAGGTAGCTGTATTTTCAACACTGAAACCATGTGTTCTGCCACTTTCACAGAGCATCTGGTAATCCCCGGCACGGTCACAGCCAAACCTAAAATCATCGCCCACGACCAGATGCTTAATCGCCAGACCATTAAGCAACAACTGCTGCACAAAAGCCTCAGCCGTCATAGCACGCAAGCGCTCATTAAAAGTCAGGCACACAACCCGATCGACGCCCTGCTGTTCCAGCAGACGTACTTTTTCTCCAAAGCGCGTTACCCGGGGCAGCGCCTTATCACCACAGAAAAACTCCTGAGGCTGAGGCTCAAAGATAATAACCACTGATGGCAGCTGCAGCTCAGCAGCTTTACGCTGTAACTGAGCCAGCACCTGGCGGTGTCCCAGATGTACACCGTCAAAATTACCAATCGTCGCGACGCAGTCACGGTGCGTATCACGGAGATTGTGCAGGCCTCGAATCAGTTCCATAAACAGCGATCAACTCATCAGTAGCAAAAAAATCAGCGCGGAATTATACCCCAGATAGCCGTCCCGGAGTACTCTGCGGACTGACTATTTTTTCGGCATTTTCAGGGCCGTAAATGACGCATTCTTAGCCCAGTGACTAACAAAGTGACCAGATAGATCAAAACACCCAGCCCGACCAGCATAGCCATCTGACCTACCCGCTGCCACAAAGTGAACTCCAGCCACAAAGCAGCATCAGCGACCAACCAGTACAACAACCCGACCATCAGACCATTTGCCAGCAAAATTCGAACCGCCATCAGCCCCCAGCCGTCCTGCCAGACAAACACACCATCCCGGCGCAGCCCTCTTAACAACAACCCGGCATTCAGGAAAGCCGACAACGTCGTCGCCAGCGCCAGCCCCACATGAGCAAGCGGGCCGATAAGCGCCAGATTCAGCGCCATATTCACGACCATTGCTACGATCCCGATCCTTACCGGTGTTTTAGTATCCTGCCGGGAGAAGTACCCTGGCGCCAACACCTTAATCAGCATGAATGCGATCAGGCCACAGGCATAAGCCCGCAGACTCATCGCCGCCATCATCACATCCCGGTCCTGCATTTCGCCGTAATGGAACAACGTCGCGATCAGCGGTTCAGCCAGCACCAGCAACGCCAGCGCCGCTGGCACACCAATCAGCAGCACCATCCGCACCGCCCAATCCAGGGTTTTGGCAAAGTGCTCAGTAGACTTCTCTGCATGCTTACGTGACAGGCTCGGCAAAATTACCGTGGCGATAGCGATACCAAAAACACCCAAAGGCAACTCTGCCAGACGGTCGGAATAATACAGCCAGGACACACTACCGGTTTGCAGGAACGACGCCAGCAGAGTATCCAGCAACAGGTTAATCTGACTGACCGACACACCAAACAACGCCGGGATCATCAGCACCATTATCCGCTTTACCCCTTCATGATGCCGGTCCACCCGGGGACGGGGCAGCAACTGAAGGCGCCACAGAAACGGCATCTGGAACAACAACTGCACACAACCGGCAATCAACACCCCAAGCGCCAGCGCCATGACCGGCTGATCAAACACAGGCTGAAGCCAGATGGCCGCACCTATAAGGGATAAATTCAGTAAAACCGGCGTGAACGCAGGTACAGCAAAACGCTCATAACTATTAAGCACACTGCCTGCCAGCGCAGTTAAAGAAATCAGCAACAAATAAGGGAAGGTCAGACGTAGCATATCGACTACCAGGTCGTAACGCTCGCCACCCTGCAGGTAAAACCCCGGTGCAAAAATCATCGCCAGCACCGGCGCACCCAATACACCCAACGCCGTTACCAGCATTAACACCAGCCCAAGCGTGCCGGTTACCCGGTCAACTAGCGCCTTAACTGCCGCTTTATCCTGCTGTGAACGGTATTCCGACAGCACAGGCACAAACGCCTGAGAAAAAGCCCCCTCAGCAAACAAGCGACGTAAAAAATTCGGAATTTTAAAAGCTACAAAAAACGCATCAGCACCACTGCCGGCACCAAAAAAATTTGCCACCACCACATCACGTACTAACCCCAATACCCGTGATAGCATGGTCATCACCCCCACTACCGCACTGGAGCGCAATAAACCTGGCGAAGCGCTTTTTTGCGCCGCTGAATCCTGCTTTTCCTTGCTGTTACTCAAGTTATAGCCCTGTTGAGTCAAAAATTTCCGTCCGATGATAACGTCTCAATAATTAAATTGCTGCATTTATTGACAGACGACCCACAAACAGGAATAATTTCGCGTCTCAAAAAACGATGCCGGCACCTCCCCTTTTAGCAGGGTCATTTGCCGGGTAATTTGAATTTATATATTAAAGGAGTCGGATCGTGGCAAATTCCGCAGGATCCCGCAAACGCGCTCGTCAAGCTGAGAAGCGCCGTCAACATAACGCTAGCCTGCGTTCCATGGTTCGCACCTACGTTAAGAAAGTAACTGCAGCTATCGAATCTGGCGACCACGCTGCTGCAACTGCTGCTTTCGTTACTGCTCAGCCAATCATGGACAGCGCAGTAAACAAAGGCCTGTTCAACAAGAACCAGGTTGCACGTAACAAGAGCCGCCTGAACGCCCGCATCAAGCAGCTGGCTTCATAAGCGCTTTTGACGCATTAAAAAAAACCGGCATATGCCGGTTTTTTTATATCTGCTATTTACAGCAGAAAACGGATCAGGCCAGCACCAGGTTATCCCGGTGAACCAACTCTTCTTCACCCATAAACCCAAGTACTTCTACAATCTCACCACTCGGCTTACCGATAATTCTCACCGCATCTTCAATGCCGTAATTCACCAGACCGCGAGCCATCACCATACCCGACTCATCTACCAGAACAACCATCTCTCCACGGGAAAACTCACCTTCGACCGCTTTTACACCAGCCGGCAGCAAACTCTTACCACCTGACACCAGCGCTTTAACCGCGCCAGCATCCAGCGTCAGAATACCGCGAGCCTGCAGATGCCCGGCAATCCACTGCTTACGCGCTGCCATGGGAGTTTGCTCAGGCACCAGCAAAGTTCCGAGATCCTCAGCCGCTTTCAGTCGCAGCAGTACATCATCTTCACGACCACTGGCAATCACCGTCAACGCACCGGAACGGGCCGCCAGCTTCGCTGCCCGCACCTTGGTCGCCATACCACCACGACCTAACTTACCACCGTCACCGGCCATCGCCTCAAGAGACTGATCACCTGAACGGGCTTCAGAAATCAAAGTAGCGTCCGGATCATGACGGGGATCAGCAGTAAACAATCCTTTCTGATCGGTCAGCAGAATCAGTGCATCCGCCTCAACCAGGTTTGCAACCAGCGCCCCTAATGTATCGTTATCACCGAAACGAATCTCTTTAGTTACAACCGTATCGTTTTCATTCACGACCGGTACAACCCCCATTGAGATCAGGGTTCGCAGGGTCGCCTGCGCATTCAAATAACGCTTGCGATTAGAGTGATCTTCATGGGTCAGCAACACCTGTGCCGCATGGGTATCATGACGCTGAAAGTTCGACTCGTATGCCTGAACCAGGCCCATCTGCCCTACAGCCGCAGCCGCCTGAAGCTTATACACCTCATGGGGTCGCTCAGACCAACCCAACCGGGTCATGCCCTCAGCAATAGAACCGGATGAAACCAGCACAATTTCCACACCATCGCGCTTCAACTGCGCCAACTGATCAACCCAGCGTGAAATCGCCGCCTGATCAAGCCCCTCACCGTCGTTGGTCAGCAGCGCACTGCCGATCTTCACTACCCAGCGACGTGTTTTACCAAGCTTACTGCGCGCTTCGCTCACCATTTACTCCCGCACGTATTCCACTTCAACATCGTAATCGTCGTCATCAAAGTCATCGTCATCCAGACCATCATCATTACGGCGTCTGGCGCGCGCTTCTTCACGCATCTGCTCAATGCGCTCACGACCTTCCCTATCAATCATCCGGCGAACAGTCGCCTCTTCTTCAGCCAGTTCAGGATCTTCAAGCAATGCCTCAGCCCGAGCATCCAGATAACGCTGAATATCCTGCACCAGCGCCTGCGTACCCTCTTTATTCAGCGCGGAAATCCGATACACCGGCCCTTCCCAGCCCAGCGCATCAACCACCGCCTGACAACGCTCTTCACGCTCATCTTCCGGTACCATATCCAGCTTATTCAGCACCAGCCAGCGCTCCTGATCAGCCAGAGTCGGACTGAACTTCTCCAGCTCATTGGCAATTACCTGCGCAGCTTCCGGCGGTGTCAACTCATCCCAGGGCGCCATATCAACCAACTGTAAAAGAATACGGTTACGGGCCAGATGCTTCAGGAAACGAATACCAAGACCGGCACCTTCAGCTGCACCTTCAATAATTCCAGGAATATCCGCAATCACAAAGCTGCGATGCTTTTCTGTACGCACCACACCCAGGTTCGGCACAAGAGTAGTAAACGGATAATTTGCCACCTTAGGCTTCGCCGCCGATACCGAACGGATGAAAGTAGACTTACCGGCATTCGGCAAGCCCAACAGACCAACATCCGCCAACACTTTCAGCTCAAGCTTGACGTTACGGGTTTCACCCATGCTGCCATTCGTCGTTTGACGGGGTGCGCGGTTCACACTGCTTTTATAACGGGTGTTACCCAAGCCATGGAAACCACCCTGAGCCACTTTCTCAACCTGACCGATTTTAGTCAGGTCCGCCAGCACCTCATCAGTATCCACATCAACAATTGTGGTCCCTACCGGCACTTTGAGAATCAGGTCTTCACCTTTCGCACCAGTACAGTTACGGCTCATACCATTCTGGCCGTTTTCAGCCTTATAGCGAGGCTGAAAGCGGTAATCGATCAGCGTATTCAGCGAATCATCCGCCTCGGCATACACCGATCCGCCGTCACCACCGTCACCGCCGTCAGGACCACCTTTAGCTACAAACTTCTCACGGCGAAAACTCATGCAACCATTGCCGCCCTTTCCTGCTTCAATGGTTATACTGGCTTCATCTACAAACTTCATTCTTCACCCCTCCGTTCAGGACCGGATGTCTCTTAACTCACTGTTGAAAACACTTCCACAGAAACCCTTTCAACAGCACGCCATCAGACATCATCATTACAATATACTGCCGCCCTTCCAATTAAGCAGCTAATTCGCTATCCATACACACAAGACATAAAAAAAGCCCCGCCGCGGCGGAGCTTTTTAAATACGTTTAAAGCTCGATTAAGCGGTTTCGATCGTGATGTACTTACGCTTTTGCGGGCCTTTAACAACAAATTTCACAACACCGTCTGCTTTTGCAAACAGAGTGTGGTCTTTGCCGATACCTACGTTTTCACCAGCGTGGAACTTAGTACCGCGCTGACGAACCAGGATGTTACCAGCCGCAACAACCTGACCACCGTAACGCTTAACACCTAAGCGTTTCGACTCGGAATCGCGACCGTTACGCGTACTACCTGCTGCCTTCTTATGAGCCATCTGTCAGTCTCCTATCCAGGTTATTAGGCGTTGATGCCAGTAATTTTAACTTCGGTGAAGTGCTGACGGTGACCCATCTGCTTCATGTGATGCTTACGACGCTTGAACTTCATGATATGAACTTTCTTAGCGCGGCCGTGATCAACGATCTCACCAACAACTTTAGCACCAGCTACAACTGGAGCGCCGATTTTAACGTCGTCGCCATCTGCTACCAGTAAAACGCGATCGAATTCAACGTTTGCACCTGCTTCAGCGTGCAACTTTTCAACTTTCAGCGTCTGACCTTCTTGAACACGGTATTGCTTACCGCCGCTCACGATTACTGCGTACATTTCTTTCTCCGGTTTAAAACCCGCCCTGCTACTGTTTGTAAGAAGCCTATTTCTAATGGCAGCGCCATATAATAGGGAGCGAATTTGGATGGGTTAGGGCGCGAGATTATATACAAGTCAATCTACAACCACAAGCCCATTACTGCTTACCCGGAGGCTTTTCTTGACACTGCTATTCAACCCCCCTAGCATGCTGGCCTAACTTCCGTATCAATAATACTATGCGACATGCAGCCACATCAGCTAAACCCTCTTATCGAACCGCAGTTTGAAGCGGTAAATGACTACATAATCAACCACTTGCACTCAGGTGTTCCGCTAGTCGAAAAGATTGGTCACTACATTGTAGAAAGCGGTGGCAAGCGGATTCGTCCGCTGCTGGTATTACTGGCAGCTAATGCCGCCAACTATAAAGGCGAGCAACACATTTCACTGGCTGCCGTCATTGAATTCATTCATACCGCAACCCTGCTGCACGATGACGTAGTCGACAACTCAGATTTACGTCGCGGCAACTCAACAGCCAATGCAAAATGGGGTAACGCTCCCAGCGTACTGGTTGGTGACTTCCTGTATTCTCGCGCATTCCAGATAATGGTTGAGCTGAACAACATGGAAATAATGAAAGTTATTTCCGACGCCACCAACATCATTGCAGAAGGCGAAGTGCTGCAGCTGCTGAACGCGAAGAATCCGGATACCACAGAAGAAGCCTACATGCAGGTTATTCTGGGCAAAACCGCCATGCTGTTTGAAGCTGCCACAGAATCCGGCGCCATCCTGGCCGGTGCGGATAAAGAACAACAGGAAGCTCTGCGACTGTTTGGTCGCCATATCGGTATCGCTTTCCAGATCATCGATGACGTAATGGACTACCTGAGCACCGCTGAAGAAATGGGTAAAAACGTCGGCGACGACCTGGCCGAAGGCAAAGCCACACTGCCACTAATTCACGCCATGCGAGAAGGCACCGACGAACAGCGCAAGCTGATCCGCAAAGCCATCCGCAAAGGCGGTCTCGACGACTTACAGCCGGTACTGGACATCGTTCACGACACCGGTGCCATTGAATATGCCCGCAGCCAGGCATACCAGCAGGCAGATCAGGCCATTGCAGCACTGGACGCCCTGCCTGACACCTCCTTCAAGGCAACCATGATTCAACTGGCAGATCTTGCCGTCAAACGGAAAAGCTGATCAGCTTCAGGCCTCCTCACGCAGGAGGCCTGACTAAACTGACAGGCAACTCCGGCAAGCACTTAATTGCAATAATAATTCTCATTTATGCTGCACAACAGCAATAATACGGTTTTTAGCAATTCAACCCGTGATACTGGCGAGTTTAGCCGGTATAATCAGCCGATATTTTAGCTTCAATTTACGGATCTACAGTTCAAATGACTAAACCTTCTTCTTTTAACCGTGACGAACTGCTGTCATGTGGTCACGGTGAGATGTTCGGCCCAGGTAACGCCCGACTCCCGATTGACAACATGCTGATGATGGACCGCATCATCAATATCAGCTCCGAAGGCGGCAAATACGGCAAAGGCCAGATCATTGCTGAACTCGATATCCACCCGGATCTGTGGTTCTTCCAGTGCCACTTCCCAACTGACCCTGTTATGCCTGGCTGCTTAGGCCTGGATGCAATGTGGCAGCTGGTAGGCTTCTACCTGGGCTGGCGCGGTAACCTGGGTCGCGGTCGCGCATTGGGATCAGGCGAAGTGAAATTCACCGGTCAGATCCTGCCGACAGCTAAAAAAGTTACTTACACCATCGACCTGAAGCGCGTTATCGAGCGCAAACTGGTTATGGGTATTGCTGACGGAACCGTTTCGGTTGACGGACGCGACATCTACAGCGCCACCGACCTGCGTGTAGGCCTGTTCACGTCTACCGACAATTTCTGATTGCGGATCACCAGCAACTCTTCACAGCCTGCCTTTAACTGAAGGCAGGCTAAACACAATTTACGAGTAATACAGAGAGGCATCCTATGAGACGCGTCGTAGTTACCGGAATGGGTATCGTTTCTTGTCTGGGAACAGATAAAGAAACCGTCTTAGATTCACTGCAACAGGGCCGTTCAGGTATCAAGTTCCAGGAAGAATATAAGGAGATGGGCTTCCGCAGCCATGTCGCCGGTAGCATTGATCTGGATTATAGCGACCTGATCGACCGCAAACTGGTTCGCTTCATGGGTGATGCTGCTGCATACGCCTACCTTTCTATGGATCAGGCTATCAAAGATGCCGGCCTGACCGAAGAACAGGTATCCAACGTCCGCACAGGTCTGATCGCAGGCTCCGGCGGCGCATCTTCAGCCGACATCGTTGAAACTGCCGACGTTCTGCGCAGCAAAGGTGTTCGCCGTGTAGGCCCTTACCGCGTAACCCGCACCATGGGCAGCACGGTTTCCGCATGTCTGGCAACGCCATTCAAGATCAAGGGCGTAAACTACTCAATCACTTCTGCCTGCGCCACCAGTGCACACTGTATCGGCAACGCAATGGAACAGATCCAGCTGGGTAAGCAGGACATCGTATTTGCCGGTGGCGGTGAAGAACTTCACTGGTCTTTGAGCGTCATGTTTGATGCGATGGGCGCACTGTCCAGCAAATACAACGACACGCCGGAAAAAGCATCCCGCGCATACGACGCCAACCGTGACGGCTTCGTAATCGCCGGCGGTGGCGGCATGCTGGTACTGGAAGACTACGAACACGCTAAAGCCCGTGGCGCGAAAATCTACGCAGAACTGGTAGGCTACGGCGCAACCTCCGACGGTTACGACATGGTTGCCCCTTCCGGCGAAGGCGCACAGCGCTGCATGGAACAGGCAATGAGCACCGTTGAAGGTAACATTGACTACATCAACTCTCACGGTACATCCACACCTGCCGGTGACATCCAGGAACTGAAAGCCATGAAGTCCACCTTTGGTGACGACATGCCTCCAGTCAGCTCCACTAAGTCACTGACAGGCCACTCTCTGGGCGCTACCGGTGTTCAGGAAGCAATCTACAGCCTGCTGATGATGGAGAACAACTTCATCTGCGCATCTGCTAACGTAGAAGAACTGGATCCAGCTGCCGAAGGCATGCCAGTTGTTACCGAACGCAAAGACAACGTTGATCTGCAGCGTGTTATGTCTAACAGCTTCGGTTTTGGCGGAACCAACTCCACTCTGGTATTCCAGAAGATGGACGGCTAAATCCGCACACGTATATATAAAACGGGGCAACAGCCCCGTTTTTTTTCGCCCGAAACACCCCAAACTCACCGATCAGATAACAACTGTGGATACTTCCGCAAATACGCCCGCAACTGATGATACGTCAAACCCAGACTTTCAGCGGTATGTTTTTGCTGAAAGTGATTAAACCTTAACGCCCTGCTAATTAAGCGCTGCTCAAACTCTGCCACCTGCGCCTTAATATCCCCCACAGCCTCTTCAGGCTCACTAGCACCAGCCAAGCCAGAACCCGCAGACCCGACCGAATCACTGACCGGAATACTCACCGGTTCGCTTTTAGCCTCCGACTCAAACTCACTCCAGGGCGAAGAAAACGGATCCGTGACAATTTCAGGCAAAGGCTGCTCATAATCCTGATGCCGGTATACACTGCGCTCAACAGCATTCTTCAGCTCCCGGATATTTCCAGGCCATTTATACCCCTGCAACTGCTTCTTTGCTGCAACAGAAAAGCCAGCAAACACTGGACGGTCCAGCTCCCGGCACATAGCCATCGCAAAACTTTCCGCCAGCAACAGCGCATCACCTTCCCGTAATCTGAGCGGCGGCAAATGCAACACATCAAAAGCCAGTCGATCCAGCAAGTCAGCACGAAACTCACCCTTATCAGCCAGCGCAGGTAAATCAGCATTCGTCGCAGCTACTACCCGCACATTCACCTGCAAAGTTTCCTGCCCGCCTAACCGTTCAATCTCGCCGTATTCGATCGCCCGCAGCAGCTTTTCCTGCACCCGCAACGAAGCCGTTGCCAGCTCATCCAGAAACAAGGTTCCCTCATGAGCCCGCTCAAAACAGCCTTTAACCTGCTTATTGGCGCCGGTAAACGCCCCCACTTCATGACCAAATAATGCCGACTCCAGCAATGACTCACTCAGCGCCGCACAATTTAGTTTAATAAAGGCCTGATCCCAACGTTCTGACAAGTAATGCAGACGCTGCGCCATTAACTCCTTCCCCGTTCCACGTTCACCGATAATCAGCACCGGCTTATGCAGCGGTGCCACGAGACTTAACCGCTCCAGCGCCAGATCCAAAAGTGTCGATTCACCAATAATTGCAGGAATATCCATAGCCAAATAAACCACATGATTAGCTTAATAAACTCAATACTAGCCAATTAAGCAAAATAATAACAACCATATAATTTTACCCACAAAGTAAATCTATTAATTATCAGATAGTTAAGAGAGTTTTCGAATAATTGGCACGCAACTCGCTATAGACAGAGTAGAACTCATATTTCAGGCAAGACAATTAAGGAGATAACCATGGGCATTTTTTCCCGCTTTCAGGACATCGTAAACGCCAACCTGACATCGTTACTGGACCGCGCTGAAGATCCTAAAAAAATGATCCGCCAGATGATTCAGGAAATGGAAGACACCCTGATCGAAGTACGCAGCACATCCGCAAAAATTATCGCCGATAAAAAAGAACTGGAGCGCCGTATTCAGATGCTCCGTGAAGAAGCCAGCGACTGGCTAAGCAAAACTGAGCTGGCCATCAGCAAAGGCCGGGAAGATCTGGCAAAAGGCGCACTGATCGAAAAGCGCCGCGCTGAAGAAGCAGTCGAAGCCGGTAATGATGAACTAAGCTTCCTGAGCGAACAGCTTGATGTACTCAATGACGAAATCAGCCAGCTTCAGGAAAAACTCGCCAGCGCCAAAGCCAAGCAGAAAGAACTGCTGGTACGGGAGCAAACCGGCAAGTCCCGTCTGGAAATCCGCAAGAAAACCAACCGGGAAACCCTTAACCGTGCATTTGAGAAGTTTGAACAGTACGAACGTCGGCTGGACGACCTGGAAGGCCAGGTAGAATCATACGACCTGGGGAAAACCCAGAAAGCCAGCCTGGCGGACGAAATTAACGATCTGGCGGCGGCAGATGACATTGAACGCGAGCTGGACGCAATTAAGAACAAAATCAAAAACAAAGCTGAATAGGCGAACAGACGATGACAGCAATGGCGTTTTTCTTTGTGCCCTCCGTCATATTCCTCAGTATCGTCGCCCCCCTGTGGCTGATACTGCATTACTGGAGCAAGCACAAATCCAACCGGGGGCTTTCAGAGGATGACCAGCATCTGATGGCAAGCCTCACTCATACAATAGAAGGGCTGGAGCAGCGAATAGACAGCCTGGAACGCATTCTCGACGACCAGCATCAGGGCTGGCGACGGGAAAAGCACTGATCAGGAGATCATTATGCAGGACAATACAGCCAACAAAGCTAACGGTTACAACCGTAACCTCTACCGCAACCCTAAACGCGGCCCGCTGGCCGGGGTCTGCACAGGACTGGCGGAATACTTTGAAATTCCGGTCTGGGTAGCCCGACTGATTGCAATCAGCCTGTTTATCTTTGTCTCTCAGCTGTTTGTAATCGCCTACATTGCAGGCATTTTCTTACTGGCTAAACGCCCTGCAAGCCAATCAAGCACTCGCCGGCAACCACACCATGATAACGGACTGTTCCATTATCAAAAGCCCGCCAGCGAGCGCCTCAGGGACATTCATGAACGCTTACAGGCACTGGATAAGAAACTAAGAGGTATGGAAGGATACGTCACCTCGAAAAAGTATCAGTTCAACAGAGAAATAAACGACCTGTAACGTTTTGCAGGACATAAAAAACCCCGCCAGTGCGGGGTTTATTTTTATCTTCAGTCGACGACCTTCAGCGCTCTCAGCTGCGCCTCCATCCATTCCACAGAGGGATCATGCAGCGCATCAACAGTCGGCTCTTCAAGCTCAACCGGCTTACCGATTATCACCTTCACCGTGCCCGGCCGTTTCACAAAGCTTTTACCCGGCCAGTACAAACCTGCATCATGGACCAGCGGCACCAGCGGCACATTATTCGCCGCCGCCAGCATGGCACCACCCTTGTTGAATTTCCCTAACTGACCTACCGGCAAACGGGTTCCCTGCGGAAAGATGACAATATTAATACCTTCCTGTAACCGCTCTTTACCCTGGGTAATCAGCTGCTTCAGCGCGCCGCGACGCTTGCTGCGATCCAGCGCAATTGGCTTTAACATGCCCAAAGCCCAGCCAAATCCCGGGATACGCAACAGCTCCTGTTTCAGTACCGTACACTGCGGACGAACCAGGGTCTGTAAGAAGAAGGTTTCCCACTCACTGGAGTGGTTAGCCACGACCACATAAGCACCGTCTCTTGGCAGGTTCTCACGCCCCTCAATTTCGACCTTAACGCCACAGGTGACCCGCAACCAAAACATACAGAAGTAATTAATCACTGTAATAAGCCGGAATCTTGCCCGAAATGGCAACGCCCAGCCCACACACACGCAAAACAGCGAATAGATAAACATTACCGGGTAAAACACAGCATAAAACAAGCCGGCACGAATATAGGATAAAACCGATGCCGACTCGGTATGAGACATTTGCTCAGCGGTCACGATAGTGAATTCCTTGAAAGATATTAAACGTCAGCCTGCCAGTGTCCGCTTTTGCCGCCTTTCTTTTCCAGCAACATTACGTCAGACATTACCATGCCTTTATCCACAGCTTTACACATGTCATAGATAGTCAGGCCTGCAACTGACGCTGCGGTCAGCGCTTCCATTTCGACACCGGTCTGGCCAGCAAGTTTACAGGTCGCATGAATGACAATGCAGCTGTCTTCCGGACGGGGTGTCAGCTCCACTTTAACCTTACTCAGCATCAGCGGGTGACACAGAGGAATCAGATCAGCACAACGCTTGGCTGCCTGAATACCGGCAATGCGGGCAACAGCAATTACGTCACCTTTCTTATGCTCACCGGCAGTGATCATATGCAGGGTTTCCGGCAACATCTTCACCACCGCCTGAGCAGTCGCTTCGCGGCTGGTTACTGCCTTTTCAGACACATCCACCATGTTGGCGTGCCCGTTCTCATCAAGATGAGTCAAACCTGTCATACACCCTCCTGCAGGGTATGTTTATTCTTAACCGGGTTGGCATACATCTGACGCAGAATCTCCGCGGCAGTCGGCTCCAATCCCTGCAAACGCTCTTCAAACTGATTACGGTCCTGCGATGACGCTTCTGCGCTGTCTTCACCGGCAGCAATCAGATTGGAAGGGTGCAAATAATAGTTTTCAATAATCTGGCGATCAATCTCTGCAGCCAGTTCTTCCGGCGTTTCAATGTCCCGGATCACATTTCCGAAAGCTACATGGACATGCCCTTTATTCCCGGTAATGCCCTGCACAATGCTTTCAATATCTTCGTACTGGCCTTTCTCGTAATTGCCGTCCTGCTGTTTAGCAGACAACTCATTCGCTTTGGCAGAATCGCAGGGATCGTACTCGTAGGAAATAGAAACCGGCACAATGTTGATCCGGTCCAGAAACTCTTTAAACGAACGCTCTTTACGGTGCGACATATAGAACATTTTCAGGATAGCCGGATCAGTCGCATCATTGCCGTCTTTGGCCCGGCCTTCACGCTGCGCAATCCACACACTGTGCTCATCCTGCACCAGTGAATGATCAATATAGGCAGACAGCTGACCCAGCGCCGTTAACACTTCACGGCCTTTTGCCGAACGGTTCACAATAAAGCTTTTGTTCAGACGCATCAGGTCAGACACATAAGGCTTACGCAACAGGTTGTCGCCAATCGCAATACGCACAGTATCCAGGTTATTCTGATGCAGCACCCAGTTCACAAATGCCGGGTCCATCGCGATATCACGGTGATTGGAGATAAACAGATAAGCTTCATCGCTGTCGAGGTTTTCAAATCCGGAACAGCTCAGGCGGGTGGTGGTCCGGCTGATCATTTTTTCCATATAACCGGCAACCAGGCCCTGAAAATCCGCGATGGTTTTGATTTCATCCGTTTTCTGAGCCAGAAAAATACGGATAGCCGGCTTCAGCACAAAACCCAGCCAGGATGCCAGCTTCGGAAACTGGTAACGGGTAATTGCCGAAATAAACTCATCGTTACGGATCAGCTTATTCAGAACAAGATTTACTTCCCTGTCATGATACGGACGAATATTCTGATACGGATCATTCGGGGTGTTAGACTCGGCCATTAAGGCTCCTCAGCGAACTACAAACTTAAACAGCCTATTTTACCGCGAGACGCCAGAAATTTCAGTCCATTTCTTTGTTCTTTTGCCAACCTTTCGTCATAAAATGCCCCGAACTCCCCGAAAAATTCGCAACTCAGGCCTGCCGCCACTTTAAGGGCGACCAGTTCGCATTCATCGCCGCTGCCGACAGTAAAATTGCAGCAACACCCAACCACTGAGAAACGCTTAACAACTGATCATAAACCAGATAATCCACCATGATGGCAATCGCCGGATACAGAAAGGCAAGAATGGCAATCAGCGCTACAGGTAACTTCTGGTAAGCGGAATACAGAAAGATATACATCATGCAGGTATGCACCAGCCCCAGCACCGCCAGATAGCCCCACTGCTCAGCCAGCACCGGTAAGTCAGCCGTATCCAGTACCGGCCACAGCAGCAACGCACCGATAAACACATGTAACAGTGCAATTACTTCCGGCCGGACATCTGAAACCCTCCGGGTAAGTAGCGTCGTGAGGGCATACAGAACTGCCGCCCCCAGCGCCATCAGAAAGCCAAGAAACTGTTCTGAATCAGCCAATCCACTCCAGCGAAACTCGATAATCAGTAGCAATCCGGTGAACGCAAACAGATACCAGGGGAGTTTTTTAAGATCAAAGGTTTCCGCAAATAAAACCCGCGCTAACAACAATAAGAAAAATGGCTGAGTATGATAAACCGCCGTAGAAAGTGAGATCGACGCATACTGATAAGAGCCGAACAGCAGCAGCCAGTTAGCCACCAGCGCCACACCTGCCAGTGACGCAAACAACAGATTACGACCCCGCAACGGCCACGGGCTGAGAAATCCCCGCCACCAGCAGTAAAGCCCCAGCCCGAAAAGCGCAAAGACGCAGCGGAAAAACACAATGTTCCAGACGGGTAAATCAGCCTCTACCACGAAGAATCCCAGCGTACCGGAAAGCCCCATCGCCAGAACCATTTCTATAACACCGGTTTGCCTGCGGTTTAAATTCATCTCTCACACCCGATCAAACTGCTTGAACACAAGAAACAGTTTACGCCTGCCAAAAAAATCATCTATAAATAAACACAGGCAAATTCAGCTTATAACTTTATCTTTCACGGAAAAAATTACGATATGCCTTCATCATCAAAGACATTTACTCCTGACGGCATCGATATTGAAATCATCAACCTACTTGCCGAAAATGCACGCCAGCCAGTCAGCACATTAGCCAGCCAGATAGGCATGTCTGCGCCAAGTATCACTGAACGTATAAAAAGACTGGAAGAACACGGCGTGATAAGCCGTTACACCATCGAGGTAAATCTTGAAAAACTCGGGTTTACGCTGACATCACTGGTCAGGGTAAAGCCCCTGCCCGGGCAGTTACATCAGTTAGAAAAGCGCCTGACAGCCATGCCTGCGTGTATCGAATGCGACAAAGTAACGGGGGAAGACTGTTTTATAATACGTCTGGTATTACGCTCAATCGGCGATCTGGACGAACAGCTGAATCACATTGTGGAACTGGCCGAAACCAGCAGTGCTATCGTAAAGAAAAGCCCGGTGCCGCGACGTCTCCCGGCACTGGTGCGCGGCTGAATCAGCCGCCAGTCATGTTCATGAAGCGGACAATCTGCGGCTCAGCTTCCAGATCAAAGTAATGCCGTTCCGGCTTCAGATCCATCGACTCTATCAGTTTCTGTTTAAGAAGCTCATTATCGCCCGGATGGCTGCGCATCACTTCGCGCAGATCCATAGAGTGCTCATTCCCCAGGCAAAGCAGCAGGCGCCCCTCAACGGTCACCCGCACCCGGTTACATTCACCACAGAAATTGTGGCTGTGCGGTGAAATAAAGCCAACCTTACTGCGGCTGTCACTCATCCGGTAATACTTGGAAGGTCCGCCGGTTTTTTCAGTGCTGGAAAGCAGATCATATTCTTTGTTCAGCATTTCCAGAATTTCATCACTGGAACAATATGACTCAGCACGGTCGTGCTCAGTGATTGCCCCCAGAGGCATTTCTTCGATGAAGGTAATGTCGATCTCCCGGTCACGGGCAAACTCCACCAGATCGACCACTTCATCATCGTTACGGCCTTTCAGTACCACAGCATTGAGCTTAATGCCGTTAAACCCGGCCTCACAGGCAGCATCGATACCCGCCAGCACCTGATGCAAGCGGTCACTGCGGGTTAAACGCTGGAATTTATCTCTCTGCAGGCTGTCCAGACTGATGTTAAGGCGGTCAACGCCAAAACGTTTCAGGTCTTTCGCCATTTTTGGCAGCTGCGATCCGTTGGTGGTGATCAGCAACTCAGCCGGCAACTGACCCATTTTTTCAATCAGCCCGAGTACACCTTTACGCACCAGCGGCTCACCACCGGTCAGGCGCAGTTTATTTACCCCCAGATCCGTAAAGCTTTTCGCCAGATTATAGATTTCCTCCAGAGACAGCACCTGCTCACGGGGTAAGAATTCCATATCTTCAGACATGCAGTAAACACAGCGAAAATCACAGCGGTCAGTCACCGACAGACGTACATATTCGACCCGGCGGCCGAACTTATCGATTAAAACTGGCTGAGAAGATGTCGATTCTGTCATAACTGCAATCCGCCGCACTGGCTTCTGGTGAGTAAATCAGTGAGAATGAGCCGCCTTCGTCACAGAAGCGGAGCAATACTCACAAACCCAATTATACCTGTATATTGCGATTTAACTTACGTTAGTGCGCCATATATAGAAACGCTTATTTTAAGAGCCAAACTGACCTATGTACATGCTATTTAAACACCTGCACATGACCTGCGCCATGTTAACCCTGATTTCGTTTGCGATTCGCGGCTTCTGGATGCTGACCGATAACAGCCTGTTACAGCGCCGCTGGGTGAAAATAGCGCCGCATATTATCGACACTTTACTGCTGCTTACAGCAGTTGGCCTGATGATCACACTCAGTCAGTACCCGTTTACCGACGCCTGGCTAACAGCCAAACTGAGTGCGCTGATTGCTTATATCGTACTGGGAACCGTTGCATTGAAACGCGGTAAAACCAAAGCGATCCGCACGGTAGCACTGATTCTGGCACTGGCCTGCTGGGGATATATTTTTGCCGTAGCACGCAGCCACATGCCTTTTCCGTGGTAAGCGGCCCGTCGTACTGACAAACCAGATGAGCAGCTCCGGCCGGAGCTGCTGATAACCTTTAAGGCTGGATATCCTGTTCAGCCACCGGCTGATACAGAGTTTTCACCACATTGATCAGCTCATGCCGCCACGGAATCTGTCGAATGCCAAATGCGTTCAGCAACTTCTTGCATACCAGTACAGAAGATGCAGGACGTTCAGTATCCGTACCGTAATCTTTTGAAAGCACAGCCCGGATCTCCTGAGCACGAAACTCTTCATACTGACCCGCAGCTGCCAATACCGCTTCACTGAAACCGTAGCGAGAAGTCACTTCAGCGCCACAGTAATGATAAGTACCCCAGGCATCTGCACCGTTATGTACCTGCTTAAGCATGGCTACAATCACTCTGGCAATATCTGCAGCAGAGGTAGGGCAGCCACGGCGGTCATCCGCAGCATCAATCACATCCTGCTGCCGCGCCTGACGAAGCGCCCGCTGCATATAGTTATCGCCAACCGGGCTGAATACCCAGCTTACCCGCAGAATCAGGTGCCGCTCCAGCGTTAAACGCAAAGCTTCTTCACCAAGCCATTTGCTGTCGCCATAGACTCCAAGTGGCTTGGCTTCATCAGACTCCGCATAACCGCTGGCATAATGGCCATCAAACACGTAATCCGATGACAAATGCAGCACGGCGATATCACGGGCAGCGCAACTTGCTGCCAGGGTTTCAACCGCCTGGGTATTGCGCCGGTAACACTCATCAGGATCACGCTCGGCCTGATCCACATCGTTATAACCGGATGTATTGATCACATAGTCAGGCTGAACCTCATCAAGCCGCTGCTCCAGCGCCTGACAGTCATTAATATCCAGCTCAGCGTCACTAAAAGGTACCGGAATATAAAAGGCATCGGCCTGGGCAGCCAGATTCAGGAAGTGTCCGATCTGGCTGTCAGCACCAATAATGAGCAATTTAGCTGGCTGGGATATAAACGCCTTCAGCATAACTGACTATTACCTCACAACAGGAACAATGAATCAGAACGGGATATCGTCGTCGAAATCATCCATGCCCGGTGCAGGCTGTGGTGCCGGCGCCTGCTGCTGAGGCGGTTTCTGATACTGCTGCTGAGGCGCCTGTTGCTGAGGGGGTTGCTGATACTGCTGTTGCGGTGCCTGCTGCTGAGGCGGCTGCTGATACTGCTGTTGTGGTGCCTGTTGCTGCGGAGCTTGCTGCTGATAGCCACCCTGCTGCTGATAACCGCCATTATTATCGCCACGGCCGTCCAGCATCTGCATTTCACTGGCAACGATTTCTGTAGTGTAACGGTCCTGACCGCTCTGATCCTGCCATTTACGGGTACGCAGTGAACCTTCCAGATACACCTTGGAACCTTTACGCAGGTACTCACCGGCAATTTCCGCCAGACGGTTAAAGAACACCACACGGTGCCATTCGGTACGCTCCTGCTGCTGGCCTGTCTGCTTATCTTTCCAGCTTTCAGACGTCGCTACAGTAATGTTGGTAACCGCATTGCCGCTGGGCATGTATTTAGTATCCGGGTCATTACCCAGGTTACCAATCAGAATGACTTTGTTAATACCGCGTGCCATTGAATTCTCCACTCCCCCCAAGCATCCTGCGGGGCTATATTGCATCTGTTGATCTTGGTTCGGCCCCGGACGGTGACCGATTCATTTTCCTGGCGCCAAGCATAGCATATTTACCCCTTCGAACACCCGTCAATTATCTGTATAAATAAACAGCTTTTTAGGGTGCTTTTATATATCATCTGCCTCTATAATTGACTCCTTTTGCGCACAAGTCGGACATACTGATGGAACAAATCCTGGTTCGCGGGGCCCGTACCCACAATCTTAAGAATATCGATCTGGAAATTCCCCGCGATAAGCTGGTTGTTATCACCGGGCTTTCCGGGTCAGGCAAGTCATCGTTGGCATTTGATACCCTCTATGCTGAAGGCCAGCGCCGCTATGTAGAATCGCTGTCTACCTACGCCCGGCAATTCCTGTCGGTCATGGAAAAGCCCGATGTCGATCACATCGAAGGCCTGTCACCGGCAATTTCCATCGAGCAGAAGTCCACCTCGCATAACCCTCGTTCTACCGTGGGCACCATTACTGAAATATATGATTACCTGCGTTTGCTGTTTGCCCGGGCCGGTGAACCCCGCTGTCCTGATCACGACCTGCCGCTTGCAGCTCAGACTGTCAGCCAGATGGTCGATCAGGTATTAGCCCTGCCGGAAGGCAGCAAACTGATGCTGCTCGCGCCCATTGTTCAGGGCCGAAAAGGTGAGCACTTACACACCATCAGCGAACTGAAAACTCAGGGTTTTGTCCGGGCCCGTATCGATGGCATTGTGGTAGATATTGACAGTGCACCGGAACTGGATAAGAACAAAAAGCACGACATTGAAGCCGTGGTTGACCGTTTTAAAGTTCGTCCTGACCTGCAGGCCCGACTGGCAGAATCGTTTGAAACTGCGCTGAACCTGACTGACGGCATTGCCACCGTTTGCTACATGGACGGTGACGGCGAAGACATGGTGTTCTCAGCCCGCTTTGCCTGTCCGAAGTGTGGCCACAGCATTCAGGAACTGGAACCGCGAATGTTCTCGTTCAACAACCCTCACGGGGCCTGCTCCTCCTGTGACGGCTTGGGTGTAAAGCAATTCTTTGATCCGAAAAAAGTAGTCAGCGACCCAAGCCTGACCCTTTCTGAAGGTGCTATCCGGGGCTGGGACCGTCGCGCGCTGTATTACTTCCAGCAGTTAAAAGCGGTTGCCGCCCATTACGATTTTGATATCAACACCCCGTTTGGTGAACTCACTGCCAAGCAGCAAAAAGTCATTCTGCAGGGCAGCGGTAAAGAAAACATTGCATTCAAATACCTGAACGACCGGGGTGACTCCATCAGCAAGTCCCACCCGTTCGAAGGGGTACTGAATAATCTGGAACGCCGCTACCGGGAAACCGAGTCGGAAATGGTCCGTGAAGACCTGTCCAAATACATCAATATGCAGTCCTGTCCGTCCTGTGACGGCAGCCGTCTGCGCCGCGATGCTCGTCACGTATTCATCGCCACCGAGACTCTGCCACAAATTGTTGAGATGGCCATCGGTGACTGCTATGACTATTTCGAAACCCTGAAACTTACTGGCAAGCGTGGCGAAATCGCCGACAAGATCGTTAAGGAAATCCGTCTGCGGCTGGCTTTCCTGGTCAATGTAGGTCTGGATTACCTGTCGCTGGAACGCAGCGCTGAAACCCTCTCGGGCGGTGAAGCTCAGCGTATCCGTCTGGCCAGCCAGATCGGTGCCGGTCTGGTTGGCGTGATGTACATTCTGGATGAACCGTCAATCGGCTTACATCAGCGAGATAACGACCGCCTGCTGAAAACCCTGATTCACCTGCGGGACCTGGGCAACACAGTAATCGTGGTAGAACACGACGAAGACGCCATCCGTCTTGCCGATCATGTTATCGACGTAGGCCCGGGCGCCGGGGTTCACGGTGGTGAAATCATCGCCCAGGGCACGCCACAACAGGTGATGGACAACGAAAAATCCATTACCGGCGATTACATCTCCGGCCGCCGTAAAATCGAAGTGCCCAGCAAGCGTAACGCACCGGATGGCCGCTGGCTGAAATTGCTGGGCGCCACCGGCAACAACCTGAACAAGGTTAACCTGGAGATTCCGCTGGGTCTGCTGACCTGTGTAACGGGGGTATCCGGTTCCGGTAAATCCACCCTGATTAACGGTACGCTTTATCCGCTGGCAGCCACTGAACTGAACAAAGCCACAACCCTTGATGCCGCGCCGCACCTGGAGATTGACGGCCTGAAACAGATGGACAAGGTCATCGACATTGACCAGAGTCCGATTGGCCGTACACCACGTTCAAACCCGGCAACCTATACCGGTATTTTCACCCCGATCCGTGAACTGTTTGCCGGCACACAGGAAGCCCGTGCCCGGGGTTATAAGCCTGGACGTTTCAGCTTCAACGTTAAAGGCGGACGTTGTGAAGCCTGTCAGGGTGACGGTGTGATCAAGGTAGAAATGCACTTCCTGCCGGATGTGTATGTGCCTTGTGATGTCTGTAAGGGCAAGCGCTATAACCGCGAAACTCTGGAAGTAAAATACAAAGGTAAGAGCATCGACGAAGTTCTGGAAATGACCGTTGAAGATGGCCGTGAATTCTTCGATGCAATTCCGGCTCTGGCCCGCCGCCTGCAGACCCTGATTGACGTAGGTCTGAGCTACATCCGTCTTGGCCAGGCTGCCACAACCCTCTCCGGTGGCGAAGCCCAACGAGTGAAACTGGCCAAAGAGCTGAGCAAACGGGACACCGGTAAAACCCTGTATATTCTGGATGAACCAACCACCGGCCTGCACTTCTATGATATCCAGCAGCTGCTGAACGTGCTCTACCGCTTACGGGATCACGGCAACACCATTGTTGTTATCGAACATAACCTGGACGTCATTAAAACCGCGGACTGGATTGTCGATCTGGGACCGGAAGGCGGTACCAAAGGCGGCCACATCATCGCCACCGGCACACCGGAAGATGTTGCAGCCACTGAGCACTCCTACACCGGTCAGTTCCTTAAACCGTTGCTGGAACGCTAACCTCTGTCAGAGCATGTTTCTGCATCGCCCCGGTCAGCCGGGGCGACAGAAACAGATAGTCCGAAACATTACGCTCCACCAGCCCTTCTAAAAGCAAATCGGCTTTCAGTGATTCATCAAGTGTCGCTAGTCCCCGCATAAGGCTCTGACTGATCTGGCCGGCATACCTGCTGACCCCACTGATCATCGGCAAACAGGGGGTCGGTTCACTGAAACCTATCACCTGCAATGTCTCCGCCGCCGGCTCATAGCGTTGTGCCAGCACCCAGCTCACCGCGTCTATCGTCGCAATATCCGCCACACCTTCTGCCAGCATCTGCACTGAACGCCGATGACTGCCGGAAACACTGATACTCCCCAAAGACCCAGCCCCCAGGCTGTATAACAAGGCAGAAAACCCCGACTGGGAATCCGTTGCATTCACCGCAGCCCGAAGTGGCAAGGAAGGCTCTGTGACTGCACTGCCACTGAGACACACAGCATCGGCCTTAACCCCCGGTGCTGCCACAATCACACTGTTGTATTCCCCCACATTACAGCCTGCCAGCCGGTAAGCGGGACTGCCCAGTAAAGAAGTATGTTTATGCAGCCCCTGCGCAAAGGGTAATCCACAGGTTTGCCCCACCAGCAAAGACGACGAACACCATTGCTGCACAATATCGCCATCCTCAGTCAACAGCTCAGGTACGGTAATATCAGCAGGAAGATCTTCCCGTAGTACAGCAGCCAGATGCTGCCACATTGCAGCATGCTGCTCTTTCAGCTCTGGCCAGTCATACATGGGCAACCGGGCAATCATCCGGCCACCTCGCCGGAATTCTCCTGAATCGAGGTATCTGTTGTTACCGGCATCTGCGGATGGGGTACCGGCTCTTTAGCCTGCAGAAAATATGCTTTAAACACCTGCCGGTAATTGTCATACAGGTATTGCTGATTATCCGCCAGAAACTGCTCACGCTGCTCCCGGTACAACGCCGGCAATCGGTACCAGGCCACCCCGGGATACTGATGATGTACCGCATGGAAGTTATTATTCAGAAACAGAAATGCCAACAGCCCCCGGTCTTCGACCACCACGGTACGGGCCGCCACTGCAAAGTGCGCCCTGTGTTCCAGAAAAGTGCGGATCTTAAGAATCGATAGCCCTGCGTAAGCACACAGCAAATACAACCAGAGATTAACCTGCACCACCTCAACCAGCCACCACAGCATTGGAATCAGCCCCAGCAGATGCAGCAGATACGCCCGGATCACCGGCCAGTCACCAGCCATCACCGCCCGCAGATCGCTCCGGTAGAACAGCCACAGAGACAACGCCGGACCGATCAGCATTCGCCCGAGCAAACTGTTATTGAAGTTATAAATGTCCCTTACCGCTGTTGGCAGCGTTTGCCACCGCTGCGGATCGACATAATGCGATTCCGGATCATCGTAAGGATCCGTCAGGTTCTCATCCTGATGATGAATAAGATGGCTGTCCCGGAAACGCTCATAGGGCAGAAAAACACCGATTGGCAGGAACACCAGCAACTCATTCAGCCAGCGCCAGCCGGTAGGATGATTATGTAACACCTCATGCTGTAACGAAGACTGCAATGCAAGAATTACCGGTAAACTCAGCCATACTAAAACACTCCAGTCTGCTGCTGACATTGCCAGCCACCAACTGCCATAACAGGCAATTATCAGCAGTAAAGTTGGCCACTCAATCCGGATTCCGCGTCTGGCAGGCATATATATCTCCTTAAGTATCAATAAGAAAAGCATATGCCCTGACATTCGGTGAGGCTATTTGTGAATTTGTAATTTATGTATAAAATTTACAGCAATAAAACCATATTGTTGCATAAATACATAAATTGTTATTTTTACAAAACAGCAGCTAATAGGTAGCAGATAACAGCTATGGATAAACGGGAAATTGCTCCGGTGTTTCGTGAGCGTCTGAAAGATTTGCTGGCGCAGTCCGGCCTGAATCCCAGTGAGTTCGCCCGGCAGTGCCAGCTGGACCGGTCGGCCATGAGCCAGTTTCTTGATCCGGCTAACCTGCGCCTGCCCCGTGCTGAAGCGCTGATGCGTATTGCTGCTGCACAGGGTGTGTCCATCGACTGGCTGTTAGGTGTGACCGGCGCCAGCGATGCCAGTCTGCAGGTATCCAGCAGTGCCGAAATTGAACTGATACCGGATCAGGCCCAACACTCTCCTCTCACCCAGTGGCGGGCCGAAATTAATGGCGGCAAAACCCGCTATGTACCGGCTTATCTTCCAGACATGCTCAGCCTGCCTGAACTGGTCAATCATGAACTTGAGCCTCACAGAGCCTCACCCCGGTACAACTTTGGGGAGGATTTACTGAAAACCGTACAGGAACGGGGAAACGATCTGGAAATATGCATGCCGGTTCAGGCCCTTCATGAACTGGCACAGGGGCAGGGCATCTGGCAGAACATTCCGCGCCCGTTACGGCTGGCTCAGTT
This sequence comes from Aliamphritea spongicola, assembly GCF_017051665.1. NCBI lineage: Bacteria > Pseudomonadati > Pseudomonadota > Gammaproteobacteria > Oceanospirillales > Oceanospirillaceae > Aliamphritea > Aliamphritea spongicola. Next base: position 695,570 of record NZ_JAFIDL010000002.1, on the reverse strand, counting down.
TGACTATATGGCCCGACTCATTGATGAGCACTATCCAACCCTGCGGGTACATTTTTACGATCGCCTTAAACACTATTCCGCACCATTAACGGTATTCGGCAACCAGCGGGCAGCGATTTATCTGGGCGGTACTTACCTGATGGTCACCGGCAGCGAGCAAATCAGCGGGCTGTCCAAACACTTCGATCATCTGGTAAGAGTTGCCGACGTATTGCCCCATCAGGCCAGCCAGCTATGTCTGGACATTAAACAAACGGTCTAATGCTGCAGGGCATCCAGTAAATGTTGGGTAATCTGCCGCAGCAGCGGCTGCACATGAGACAATTTTTTCGGATCAATCTGATAGGCATCAAAACGCTTGGCAGTGAAGGCTTCATCGGCCAGATAAGTCCCCTGAGATAACTCCAGCTGCAGGCTCTCAATGCCTTCAGCGGGCTGGCCAAAGTGCCGGGTGATAAAGCCCCCTTTAAAGCGACCGTCAGTCACACAGGTAAAGCGCCCATCGGCACAGGCCAGCGCCTCAAGTTGCGAGGTTAAGCCAAACCGACAACTGGCGCCGCTGTTGGTGCCAAAATTAAAGTCCGGTAAACGGCCGTCAAACAGCATAGGTACCCTGGGTGCAATACTGTGGGCATCGAATAACATCGCATTGCCGTGCACGGCTTTCAGCCGGTCCAGTTCATTACGGATCTGCTGATGGTAAGGTCGCCAGATTTGCTGTTTATAGCGCTCCCGCTCCTCTTCATCCGGTTCCTGACCGGGTAAAAACAGACTGTCATCAGTAAAGCTGATATCCGGAAAAAGTCCCGTCACCTTGCCCGTATACAAGGGTTTGTCATCCAGTGACCGGTTCAGATCAAGCACATAGCGGGAGTAATTAGCGCGGATCACGCCCACACCTAACTCATTCAGAAAACTGTACAGTTCAGGAATAAACCAGTCGGTATCGGCCAGTTGCAGGGCTGACGCGGTCAGTCCGCTGGCAACGGCATCGGTCAGCTGTAATCCGGAATGTGGCATGCTGACCAACAGCGGCGTTGTTCCCGGCATAAACTCAAACGGATCAGATATCACGGCGTACACCTCGCTTCACTCTGGCATTGTTCAGGCGTCCCCCTAACCAATAGCTTAGCTCAGCAGGTGATTCTATGTTCCAGCAAACGAAATCCGCCTGCTTACCCGGTCTCAGCGTACCGTGGGTTTTATCCAGCCCCAGCGCCCGGGCGGCATGGCATGTAACCCCTGCCAGCGCTTCTTCCGGTGTAAAGCCAAATAAGGTGCAGGCCATATTCATCATCAGCCGTAACGAGCGTACCGGTGAAGATCCCGGATTACTGTCGCTGGCCAGGGCCATCGGCACATTATGATCCCGTAACAGCTGTACCGGCGGTTGCTGAGTTTCCTTCAGCACATAAAATGCGCCGGGCAGAATCACGGCTACCGTGCCATGTTCAGCCATGGCACTGACATCCTCCGCGGTGGCATATTCAAGATGATCCGCTGACAGCGCACCCAGTTCTGCAGCCATTTTGCTGCCCCCCAGTGCCGACAACTGCTCCGCATGCAGCTTCAGGGGCAGCCCCAGCTTTACAGCGGTTTGCAGATAACGCTGTATCTGTGCCGGCGAAAAGGCAATTTTTTCACAAAAGCCATCCACCGCATCCGCCAGCTGCTGCTCCGCTATGGCCGGTAACAAAGTCTCACAGAGATATTCAATGTAGGCATCCGCATCGCTGAATTCCGGCGGCATGGCGTGAGCTGCCAGACAGGTCGTCAGAATCTCCACCGGCCACTGTTCACCCAAGCCTCTGGCCACCCGCAGCATTTTGGCTTCGTTTTCCAGGTCCAGACCATAACCGGATTTTATTTCCAGGGTCGTCACGCCATCTGCCATCAGATCCAGCACCAGGCTTTCAGCACGCCGCTGCAATTCTGCTTCACTGGCCTGCCGGGTAGATTGAACCGTATTGGCTATACCGCCGCCAGCCCGGGCAATTTCTTCATAACTGGCCCCCTGTAACCGCAACTCAAATTCCCGGCTGCGGTTAGCACCAAATACAATATGGCTGTGGCAATCAATCAGCCCCGGCGTCACCCAGCCGCCTTCAAGATCAGTTTTATGGACCGCCTCTCCGGTAAAATCTGCATAAGGCCCCACCCAACTGATCACACCGTCATCCACGGCAATTGCCGCATCCTCAATGGTGTTATAGCGGCCATCAGCCATAGTGACCGCATGGAAACCATGCCACAAATGCTGACACGTCTGGCTATACATCCTGATACTCCCGTTTAGCCCTGCCCCGCGATCAGCGAAGGCAACAGTTCTGCCGGCATGGACTCGTTATGCGGCGCTTCAGCAAGCAGGGCATTAGCCTGGGCGATATCCTCCGCAAAATAGCGATCCTGATCATAAAAAGGCACTCTGGCACGTAGCGCTGATTTAGCCTGTTCCAGCCGCTCAGAGGTTTTTACCGGCGCCCGGAAGTCCAGGCCCTGGGCTGCACTGAGCAACTCAACCGCAAGAATACCCCGGGTATTTTCAGCCATATCCCGTAAACGGCGACCGGCAAAGGTGGCCATGGATACATGGTCTTCCTGATTGGCGGACGTCGGCAAACTATCTACCGATGCGGGATGCGCCAGCGTCTTGTTCTCACTGGCCAACGCCGCAGCAGTTACCTGCGCGATCATAAAACCGGAGTTCACCCCGCCGTTATCCACCAGGAATGGAGGCAGGCCAGACAGACCGCTATCAATCAGCAGGGCAATCCGCCGCTCCGCCAGCGAACCTATTTCAGCAATGGCCAGCGCCAGATTATCCGCCACCATCGCCACCGGCTCAGCGTGGAAATTACCGCCGGAAATAATGTCATTTTCAGCCGCACAAACTAACGGGTTATCGGATACGCCGTTTGATTCAATGACCAGCACCTGAGCTGCATGTCGGATCTGATCCAGACAGGCACCCATCACCTGTGGCTGACAGCGCAGGGAATACGGGTCCTGTACTTTTTCACAGCCCACATGGGAATCCCCCAGCTCACTGTTATCACTCAACAGGCTGCGATACGCCGCTGCCGTATCAATCTGGCCTATCTGACCGCGTGCGGCATGAATTCGCGGATCAAACGGCCGCCGGCTGCCCAGCGCGGCTTCCACCGACAACGCACCACAAACAACTCCTGAAGCAAACAGATCTTCTGCATGGAACAGACCTTCCAGCGCAAAAGCAGTGGATGCCTGAGTACCATTGAGTAATGCCAGACCTTCTTTTGGCGCCAGCGTCAGCGGTTCGATACCGGCAATCGCCAGTGCCGCCTGACCGGAAATCTCTTCACCCTTATAACGTGCCCGACCTTCCCCCAGCAGAACTGCACTCATGTGTGCCAGCGGCGCGAGGTCTCCTGAAGCCCCTACCGAGCCCTTACTGGGAATACAGGGAAATACTTCTGCATTCAGCAGGCTGATAAGTGCTTCAATCACGGTTAAACGCACGCCGGAATAGCCCCGAGCCAGACTGTTAATCTTCAGCACCATCATCAGCCGGACGGTAGCATCGTCCATCAGCTCACCGATACCGGCAGCATGGGACAGCACAATACTGCGCTGCAGGGTTTGCAGATCCTCACTGGCAATCCGGGTATTTGCCAACAAGCCAAAACCAGTATTAATGCCGTACACAGTACGGTCTTCTTCGATGACCCGATTCACCACTTCAGTACTGGCATCAATCGCAGCCACTGCAGCAGGATTCAGCCCCATCCGCAAACGCCGGCGGCTGATCTGTCGCAGATCCGTAAGCGTCAGGCTGCCGGGAATCAGTTGTAACTCAAACATGTTCAGTGTCTCCTATACCTGTCTGTTGCTCCAGCGCCTGAAGAACCGCCGGGTCAGCCAGTAACGCATCTAATTGCTGAATATCTTTTGCCACCCAGCGCTCCCGGGTGTAATGGGGTATATGCTGACGGATAAGCTGCCAGAGTCCCCAGCCTCCCCGACTGAAGAGACCACTCTCCCGAGGGTCGTCTGCGGCAATAAAATCACAGGCCTGTGCACCACACATCAGCTCAATGGCCAGTACTTTTTGTAAATTTGACTGCTGCTTAAATAACCTTAAAACCGCACTGGTGCCGAAACTGAGATGGTCTTCCTGCAGCCCGGAAGTCACATAGTTATCCACGGATACTGGCTGCGCATGACGGCGGTTCTCCGCACTCAGTGAGGCACTGACATACTGCACGATCATCAAACCGGAGCTGATCCCGCCTTCGTCGGTCAGATAACCCGGCAGCCCACTGACTTCGGGATTGAGTAAACGGTAAGTACGCCGTTCAGCCGCTGAAGTCAGCTCTGCCAGTGCCGGTGCCAGTCCGTCGCTGGCCAGCGCCAGACTTTCACCGTGAGGGTTCGCCTGAGAAACCACCCTGTAGCCTCCGTCTTCTTCGAGAATCAGGGGATTATCCGTAGCGGCGTTCAGCTCCCGGTTAACCAGTTCACAAAAATGCTGCCACTGCTGACGGCAGGCCCCGTGAATCTGCGGAATGGAACGCAGACTGAGGGCATCCTGAGTCCGCTGTCCCTGCCGGGACTCCAGCCAATGACTGTCTTTAAGAAAACCACGTAAACGACGACCGACAAGGCTCACCTGCGGCGAAACCTTTAACGCCAGATTAGCCTCATCAAACGCAGCCAACTGGCCGCCGCAGGCCTCAAAACTCAATGCGGCACTCAGATCAGACCAGCTCAGTAAATGCTCACAGTCGGCAGCCACCAGACAGGCCAGCCCGGTCATACAGGGGGTACCGTTCACCAGGCTCAGGCCGTCTTTCGGCCCGATTTCAGGTAGTTGAATCTCCGCCCGCTGAAACGCCTCGGTTGCAGGTTTCAGTTGCCCCTGATATTCCACCTCACCCACGCCAAGCAGGGGCAGGGCAATATGTGCCATATGGGTCAGATAGCCGACTGACCCCTGCTCCGGCACCTGTGGCGTAATGCCGTTATTCAGCATTGCTAGCAGTGCCGTCACAATGACCGGGGATATACCGGAATATCCATGACTGTAATTGGCAATGGCCGCCGCCATAATCGCCCGTACCTGACGCCCTTCCAGCGCCGGACCCACACCGCAGGCATGATTGAGAATCGTCCCCCGCGACATATCAGCCAGCTCGGCAGGAGCCAGCAAATGGTTACACAGATCACCCAGCCCGGTGGTAATGCCGTAAGCCCGTTCTCCCCGGTCAACCATATCCATGACGGCGCTGCGGGCACGCGCCATCCGCTGCCAGCGATCTTCACTGATTTCCAGCATTGCACCATCAGCCACGGCCAGCAGGTCCTGCCAGCACAGCCGCTGATCAAATATCACCTTTGCCTGCATACTCATTCCATTCTTATTGTTTTGTGCCTGCCTGCGTCAGACAGGCACTTTTTAATATAGATATCAGAAACAAACAGTTACAGGTATTTAATCCAGCATGGGTAATTTCAGCCCCTGCTCTTTCGCACAGGCAATCGCCTCAGGATACCCCGCGTCTGCATGACGCATCACACCGGTGCCCGGGTCATTGGTCAGCACACGGGCAATTCTTTCGTCCGCCTCTGCAGTACCGTCACAGACAATGACCATGCCCGAATGCTGTGAAAAGCCCATGCCAACGCCGCCACCGTGATGCAGAGACACCCAGGTTGCCCCTGAAGCGGTGTTCAGCAAAGCATTCAGTAATGGCCAGTCCGAGACGGCATCGGAACCGTCACGCATAGATTCAGTTTCCCGGTTCGGGCTGGCCACCGAACCGGAATCCAGATGATCACGGCCAATCACTACCGGCGCTGACAGTTCACCGCTGCGTACCATTTCATTGAAGGCCAAACCCAGTTTTGCCCGCTGCCCCAGGCCTACCCAGCAAATCCGGGCCGGCAGCCCCTGGAACTGAATCCGTTCACGGGCCATATCCAGCCAGTTATGCAGATGCTTATCATCAGCGATCAGCTGTTTTACTTTCGCGTCGGTTTTATAAATATCTTCCGGATCACCGGACAGCGCCGCCCAGCGGAACGGGCCTATGCCGCGGCAAAACAACGGACGGATATAAGCAGGCACAAAACCCGGGAAATTAAAGGCTTTCTCCACCCCTTCCTCAAGAGCCATCTGGCGGATGTTATTGCCATAATCAAAGGTAGGAATGCCCTGTTGCTGGAACGCCAGCATGGCACTGACCTGCACCGCCATAGACTGCTTAGCCAGCCGGGTAATTTCAGCCGGTTCAGTTTCTGCCCGGCGGCGATATTCTTCCCAGCTCATTCCCTGTGGCAGATAGCCGTTTAGCGGATCATGGGCTGAGGTCTGATCGGTCACCATATCCGGGCGTACACCCCGTTTAACCATTTCCGGCAGGATATCCGCCGCATTGCCGCACAGGCCGACAGACACCGCACGTCCCGCAGCACAATGTGCTTTAATCCGGGCCAGTGCATCATCCAGATCCGTTGCCTGCTCATCCAGATAGCGGGTCCGCAGGCGGAAATCGATGCGGCTTTGCTGACACTCAATCGTCAGCGAACAGGCACCGGCCAGAGACGCAGCCAGCGGCTGAGCCCCGCCCATGCCGCCAAGCCCGGCGGTCAGAATCCAGCGGCCGCGTAAGTCACCGTCATAATGCTGGCGCCCGGCTTCCACAAAGGTTTCGTAAGTTCCCTGTACGATGCCCTGACTGCCGATATAGATCCAGGAACCGGCGGTCATCTGGCCATACATCGCCAGCCCGCGGGCATCAAGTTCATTAAAGTGTTCCCAGTTAGCCCAGTGGGGCACCAGATTTGAATTGGCAATCAGCACCCGGGGGGCATTTTCATGGGTTTTAAATACCCCGACCGGCTTGCCTGACTGCACCAGCAGGGTTTCATCCGCTTCCAGTTCTTTCAGCGTTGCCACCAACTTGTCATAGCTTTCCCAGTCCCGGGCAGCACGGCCAATGCCTCCGTACACCACCAGCTCATGGGGATTTTCCGCCACATCCGGATGCAAATTATTCATCAGCATCCGTAACGGCGCTTCTGTTAGCCAGCTCTTGGCATTCAGCCGGCTACCGGTCGGCGCAATAATATCCCCTTCACGAATTCGGTTAAGACTGCTCATGACATGCTCCTGCAACACGTAGACTGTTTAATTTCAAATCAGCATACATGTATATACAACTTAAAATCAAACACAATGTATGTGCTGTTTAAGCATAGCGGATCAGAGAGATTTCAGGTGCTGCGCCCGAAATGGCCAAACAGCTGGAAGCGACTCCCCGGTGACAACAGGCGGGCGCTGGCCACCAGCTCTCCCCGGGACCAGGTACGGCGCTGAATCTGCAAACAGGGTTCGGCTGCATCCATTTGTAGCCAGTCCGCCTGTTCAGGGGTCGCCAGTACCGCTTCCACCAGATGCTCACCTTCCGTTAAAGGGGCAATCCGGCTCAGATACGCCGATGGCGTTATCGCAGTAAAATCCTGTTCAAGGTATTCCGGTGCCAGCTCGGCATTGATCACCCGGGACTCCAGCTGAATCGGTAACTGATTTTCAAAATGCAGTAACAGGGAACGGAATATCGGATGTCGGGTACGCACGCCTAAGCCAGTCGCTTCCTGCTGTGTAGCCTGCGCCCGTTCCAGACACAGCACTTCAGCCCGGTGCTGATTACCCCGGCTGGCAATTTCTTCAGCAATGTCATGAATTTCCGATAATGCAGACGGCAGCTTCTTTTCCGCCACAAAAGTCCCCACGCCCTGCTGCCGTTGCAGAATACCTTCAGCCGTCAGTTCTCTTAACGCCCGGTTGGCTGTCATTCTGCTGACCTCAAGCGCCTTCACCAGCTCAGCTTCAGAAGGCACCCGCTGTAACGCGGCCCAACTGCCGTCCCGTACCCGGCTGGCAATTGCCTGTTTCAGTTGTTCATAGAGAGGACCGTTCCCGTCAGACAGGCTGGTTTTCAGTTCATCGGCTAAATGTTGAGACTGCTGGCGCATCCGTTACTCCGCTGGCGTTTTAACAGCAGAGGATGAAAATCCATCACCCCTGCCGGTTTAAGCATCACTGAATTATACGGCAAAAGCTTGCAACACCAAGCCAAAAAGTTGTATATACAAGATAAACAATAAACAGACACGGATTTATCCGTCGCGGAGCCAGCATGTCTCACCAAGCGTTCTTTGCCCCTCTGGCCCTCCTGCCGGATGGCTGGCGGGAAAACGTTCTGATCGAAACCAGCCAGGGTCTGATTACCCGGGTAACAGATAATCAGCCTCAGCCAACTGACGCATCCCTGTTAAACGGCCCGGTATTACCCACCATGGCCAACCTCCACTCCCATGCGTTTCAGAGAATTATGGCCGGACTAAGTGAAGTCAGCCTGGACCCGAATGATAATTTCTGGAGCTGGCGGGACACCATGTACAAACTGGTTGCCCGGCTAACCCCGGATGATGTCGAGATCATTGCCACTGAGTTGTACATCGATATGCTCAAAGCAGGCTACGGTCAGGTCGTTGAGTTTAACTATCTGCACCATGCACCTGACGGCCAGCCTTATGCTGATTCCGCAGAAATGAACAACCGTCTGCTGCAAGCAGCAGAAGCCTCCGGGCTGGGTATTACGCTGGCACCTGTGCTTTACAGCTATGGTGGTTTTGGAGAACAACCCTGCAACACTGCCCAACAACGTTTTCGTCACTCAACCGATGAGTATCTGACGTTGCTGGAAAACCTTTCCCAACAGACCAGCGCAGCACCACTCACTCAGCAACTGGCAGTGTGCTTCCACTCTATCCGGGCGGTTACTGCAGAACAGATCAATCAGGTACTGGGAGCACAACAGCAACCTTTGCCGGTGCATATCCACATAGCCGAACAGCAAAAAGAAGTTCAGGACTGTCTGGATCATTATGGCCAGCGACCGGTGGAATGGCTGTTCAGCAATACTGAAGTCACACCGGACTGGTGCCTGATCCATGCGACACACCTGAACTCTGCCGAGATCAGCCAACTGGCCCGCTCCGAAGCCGTTGCAGGCCTGTGTCCGACAACGGAAGCCAATCTCGGTGACGGTATATTTCCCGCCCAGAGCTTTCTCGCTGAACAGGGGCGTATTGGCATCGGTTCAGACAGCCATGTTGGCTTATCGGTAGCCGAAGAATTGCGCCTGCTGGAATACGGGCAACGGCTTCAGGCGCAGCAGCGCAACCGCCTGTATGCACCAAACCAGCCGGCCGTTGGGGATTATCTCTTTAATGCCTGCCTGGCAGGGGGTGCGCAGGCAGCAGGTATTGAAAGTAGTCTGCGTCCCGGTGCCCGGGCGGACTTCATGACGCTTGATAACGGGTTGGCAGAAATCGCCGGCGCACAACCGGCGCAGTTACTGAACCGCTGGATTTTTGCCTGCCGGGAAAATCCGGTGAAAGATGTGTATATCGCCGGCCAGCAAAGAATCTTTGCCGGACAGCACCCCTTGCAGGACAGTAGCCGGGAAAACTACATCGCGTTGCAACGGCGCCTGCAACTCTGATGTCCTCCTTTCCGTCGCGCCCTGTAATATCACCATTCAGGGCGTTTTAACCTCATATAATGGGGACTTAACCGCTATTAAAACAAACGCTTGATGTGCTAAAACTTTGTCTGTGACAAGCAGCTGAACATCAGCTGCGACAGCCTGCTCAGGATGAGCCCAAAGGCTATCATGCCGGAAATACTGAAACTGAGTATCCGGCCGGATCAGATAATTACTAACGGACTGCATCATGACCTCAACACCGAAGGCCAATCATCTGCTTAGCATCCTGCTATACGCCTTCACTATCGCCCTGACACAGCCAGCCTACAGCCAGGCAGAAATGCCAACCTTTAACCAGGCATTCGACAAACATCCCGCCACTATGCTGTTAATTGATCCTGACAGTAAACGCATTGTGAATGCCAATGCCGCGGCAGCAAATTTCTACGGTCACTCCGAAACCAAGCTGGAATCAATGACGGTCGCGGATCTGAATATGCTGACACCTGAACAGGTTGCTGCTGAGGTTAAACTGGCCCGCCAGGAAGGCCGTCAGTTTTTTATATTCAGACACTTAATGGCAGATGGCAGCAACCGGAAAGTAGAAGTCCGTACCGTACCGCTGGAGGTTGACGGACAGGTCTTACTGTACTCAATCATCACCCCCGTCACAGCAAAGATGGACAAAGTTGTCAGCCATTATCAGGACCAGCTTGAAGCAATGGTTGATGTACAGACCGACCAGATTGCATCAAAAAGCCGACAGGTTATCTGGGCCATGGGCGGATCAATTGCCTTACTCCTGGTACTCATCTTTCTGCTATACAAATCCATGCGTCGCGGCCAGGAAGCCCGCCGAAAAGCTGAAGAAAATGAAGCAACGCTGTCATCCATATTTGATGGCATCTCTGACGCAATCATTTGTGCAGCACCCGACGGAAAGATCATCAACGCCAACCGGGGCAGTGAAGCACTGTTCGGTTACACTCTGGATGAACTGATATCCAGCGATGCTGACCGTCTTTATAAACAGGCTGCCGATGCATCCTCCTATCAGGATCTCCAGTACTCGGAAGACAGCCACAACGCTGCTATCTACGAAACCGATTACCGTCGGGCAAATGGCTCATCATTTCGCGGTGAAACTCTGGCAACCGTCATTGCCGACCCACAGGGGAAACCTCTGGGTTATATACGGGTTATCCGGGATATCACCGAACGAAAAAAATCCCACGAAAAACTGCGGCTGGCGGCCAGTGTGTTTAAGCACACCAGTGAAGGCATCATGATTATCAGCCCCCAAGGAACGCTGCTGGACACCAACGATGCCTATACTCTGATCACCGGTTACAGCCACAATGAAGCCATTGGCCAGAATATCCGCGACCTGTTCTGGGAGTTCCACGATACCGGTGATGCGCAGGCAATGTACCAGTCACTGCAGGAGCATGGCCACTGGGAGGGAGAACTGGAAACCACCCATGCAAACAGCTCTTCCCGCACCCTGAAGCTGACCATTAACGCTATCAGGGACTCGCAGAAAAGCCTGCGTCAGTATGTTGCGCTGTTTTACGACATCACCGATCAGAAACTCAAGGATGAGCAGCTGCGCAGCATCGCGCACTACGACTCTCTGACCAATTTACCTAACCGCCTGTTACTGGCCGACCGCCTTGAACATGGCATGTTGCAGATAAAACGCAGGGATCTCAGCCTGGCCATTGTCTACCTTGATCTGGATGGTTTTAAAGCCGTGAACGATACCTGGGGGCACGAAGTAGGTGATCTGTTACTGGTAGAAATAGCCCGGCGGATGAAGTTTGCACTGCGGGAAACCGATACTGTTGCCCGGCTTGGCGGCGATGAATTCGCCGCTATCTTTGTGGATTTACCCAAAGGATTACCTTACGAGGTTTATCTGTTACGGCTATTAAAAGCGACCAACGAGCCGGTCTACATAAACAACCTTGAACTGAAAGTATCCGCCAGCCTGGGGGTAACGTTTTATCCACAACAGGAAGAAATTACCGCTGAGCAGCTGCTGCGACAGGCGGATCAGGCCATGTATCAGGCCAAACTGGCCGGCAAAGGCCGCTACCACATTTTCGATTCAGATCTGGCGCGGAATATAAAGCATCAGCATGAAGAAATTGAGCGCCTGAAACAGGCTGTCAGTAACAATGAGTTCGTACTCCACTACCAGCCTAAAGTGAATATGCGCACCGCCCAGGTGTTCGGCGTCGAAGCCCTGATTCGCTGGCAGCATCCGAAAAAAGGCCTGCTATATCCGGCTGACTTCCTGCCCCTCACTGAAGAGCATGCACTGGCAGTCGATATTGGCGAATGGGTTATTGAAGCAGCACTGCGCCAGTTAGCACTCTGGCACAGCCAGGGGAATATGCTGTCTGTCAGCATTAATGTCGGCCCCCGCCAGCTGCAACAGGATAACTTTACCGAGCGGCTTGAAGAACTGCTAAACCGCTACCCGCAAATAGACCCGGGCTATATTGAACTGGAAGTGCTGGAAAGCAGCATTATCAGGGATCTGAACAAGGTATCCCAGACCATGCGCCAGTGTATTCAGTTAGGGGTTAATTTTGCACTTGATGACTTCGGTACCGGCTACTCATCCCTGCGTTATCTGAAAGAGCTGCCGGCCAGTACGGTAAAAATTGACCGCGGTTTTGTCTTCGACATGCTCAGTGATAAAGAAGACCTTACTGTCCTCAAAGGCATAATTCAGCTGGGTAAACTGTTCAATAAACAGCTGGTTGCAGAAGGGGTAGAGAGCGTACGTCATGGCGAAGTACTGCTGTCTCTGGACTGTGATCTGGCTCAGGGCTATGCCATCGCCCGGCCAATGCCGGCTGAAGAAATGTCCAGCTGGATTGCTCAGTGGCAGGCACCTGCTGAATGGCTGCCCGCACCGGAAAACAAACCGGAAAACTCTATGCTGAAGTAACTTTTAAGCAACTTACAGGCACAAAAAAAGGCGCTTAAAGCGCCTTTTTTATCAGCAGCGAATTAACGCTGAGGACCTGCCAGAATGATCGCTTCAGATACACCGTCAAACTTCTCGAAGTTTGCAGTGAACTGACCGATCAGATCATTGGCAGTTGCATCGTATGCACCCTTATCTTCCCAGGTCTCACGAGGATTCAGCAGAGCGTTATCAACGCCCGGTACATCCTTAGGAATTGTCAGGTTGATGCCTTCCAGGTGTTCAGTTTCTACGCCAGCCAGTTCGCCATTCTGGATGGCGCTGATAATGCCGCGGGTCGTCGGAATGCTGAAACGGCTACCAACGCCGTAAGCACCGCCGGTCCAGCCGGTGTTAACCAGGTATACCTGACTGTCGAACTCTTCGATACGCTTGATCAGCAGGTCTGCATATTCGCTGGCAGGACGTGGGAAGAACGGCGCACCGAAGCAGGTAGAGAAGGTAGACTTAATGCCACCGCCTGAACCCATTTCAGTAGAACCAACCAGTGCGGTATAACCGGACAGGAAGTGGTAAGCAGCTGCTTCTTTAGACAGGATAGACACCGGTGGCAGTACGCCAGTCAGGTCACAGGTCAGGAATACGATAGACTTCGGCTCGCCACCCATGTTGGTAGCAGAGCGCTTTTCAACGTGCTTCAGCGGGTAAGCGCAACGGCCGTTTTCAGTCAGGCTGGTATCTGCGTAATCAGCAACACGGGATTCATTCAGGGCAACATTTTCAACGATAGCGCCGAAACGGATTGCATCCCAGATGATTGGCTCGTTTTTCTGGCTCAGGTTGATGGTCTTCGCGTAGCAACCACCTTCCAGGTTGAATACCACACCTTTGCCCCAGCCGTGCTCATCATCACCGATCAGGTAACGGGACGGGTCAGCCGACAGGGTAGTTTTACCGGTACCGGACAGACCGAAGAACAGGGTAGTGCTGCCGTCGTCGCCGATGTTGGCAGAACAGTGCATTGGCAGCACGTCTTTTTCCGGCAGCAGGAAGTTCTGAACAGAGAACATTGCCTTCTTCATTTCACCGGCGTAACGCATACCGGCCAGCAGAACTTTACGCTTGGCAAAGTTGATGATCACACAGCCTTCGCTGTTAGTACCATCGCGCTCAGGCACACATTCAAAGCCTGCAGCGTTGAAGATTTGCCACTCTTCTTTCGCTTTCGGGTTGTACTCTTCCGGACGAATGAACAGGTTCTGGCCAAACAGGTTCTGCCAGGCAGTCTCGGTGCTCATTTTCACTGGCAGATAGTGATTAGGATCAGAACCTACGTGAACAGTAGAAACGAAGTGTTCGCGTTCGGCCAGATGCTCTTCCACACGGTTCCACAGTGCGTCGAACTTGTCGGCGTCGAACGGACGGTTAATCGGGCCCCACTGGATTGCATCAGAAGTGCTGGGTTCATCAACGATGAAACGATCCATCGGTGAGCGGCCTGTACGCTTGCCAGTCTTTACGACCAGAGCACCAGTATCAGCCAGGGTACCTTCTCCCCGCTGAATAGCTCGTTCTACTAACTGAGCCGGGCTCATATTGACGTGTACAGTGTTCACGGTGTCTTTGCTCATTATTGGATTCCCTTGGCCTTCAGCCAAAAAAAATAATTACCTGGAAAGTTATTCGTCTCCGTGCGCAATCAGTTGTTTTTACAACCAACTACCCCCATGCACAGAGGAGTAAAACGGTTTCGTCCACCTCGGACACTCTCGGGCGGATCTTATTTTTTATAGGACGCGTATTATGTCAAAAAAGACTCTGAAAAACTATGACTGAGAGCCATTCCTATTTGCTTATTAACAGGTCCATTAGTCGCTTTCTGTCAGCTTTTACGGGATGAGTTTTCACATCCCGGTATAAGCTGACTGAGCTGTCAGTGCACCTGATCAGAAGGCTTCACATTCGCTGTGGCAGAAAACATTTGCGTGATATCGGCCTGATCAAACTGATAGTTTTCGTTGCAGAACTGACAGTTAACTTCGATCTTGCCTTCTTCGCGGATGATATCTTCCAGCTCATCCTGGGTCAGATATTGCAGCGCATGGCCGGTTCGCTCACGGGAACAGTCACAGTTGAACTGTAACAGTTCCGGTTCATATAACCGGCATTCTTCTTCATGGAAAAGACGTCGTAAAATAGTCTCATTATCCAGATTCAGCAGCTCATCGTCGCTTAACGTCGCCGCCAGCTGACTGAAATGTTCCCACTGATCTTCCCGGTCGCCCTCAACCGGCATCACCTGAATCAGGAAACCGGCCGCTTTATCTTCACCGGTGGCCAGATGAATCTGGGTTGGCAGTTGCTCAGAACGGGAGAAGTACGTTTCCAGACACTGGCTCAGATGGTCACCTTCCAGCGGCACCACACCCTGATAGCGCTTGCCACCTTCCGGCTCAATCGTAATGACCAACTGACCGTCCTGAATCAGCTCTTTCAGATCAGCTTCTTCCGGCAGCTCACCTTCAAACCGGGCAATGGCACGCAGATCACGCTGGTGATTACACTCAGCCATCAGCGCTTTCACACTGTGGTTACCCTGAGCCTGCAGGGACAAACGTCCTTCAAACTTCAGGGTCGCACTCAGCAGGCTTACCGCCGCCATCATTTCACCCAGTACATTCCGGATAACCTGCGGATAGCCGTGCCGCTGCATCGCTTCCTGAAATGAAGCTTCAACACCGGCCACAACACAGCGGATATCGGCGTTATCAAAAAGAACCCGTTGGATCTGATCTGGATTGCTCATGTTACTCTCAAACAAACATACGATAGTAAAGCTGACGTCTTGCAATCACCGGACGGATTACTGGCAGCAGAAAAAATAAGAGCGGCATTCTAACACATAACTGTACGAAAAATGTCCGGCTACTGATCCTTAAACTGCATAATTCGCCGGCGGTCACGTTTATTCGGCCGGACGTCAGGGCCAAGATTGCCACGCATCGCTTTGCGCTGTTCTGCGGTCAGTTCCCGCTTTGCCACACTGTCCGGTGTTTCACTGTAAAGCTTCTGTGCTTCCGGCGCGCCACGGCGCTGTTCGGAGATATCCACAATGACAACGGTTTTCTCGTCAAAGCCCTGGCGAATCACCAGCTCAGCGCCCACTTCGACAATCCGGCTGCACTTAGCGCGCTGACCTTCATAATGAACTTTACCCCCTTCAACAGCCTGCTTGGCTATCGCCCGGGTTTTAAAGAAACGTGCTGCCCACAGCCATTTATCCAGACGAACTTTCGCCCCGGCACCTTTTTCAGACGCCCCTTTACTGTTTCCTGTTGTTTGCTTAGCCACGGATAATCTCGTCAAAATGATGGATAGCAGCGAAATCATCAATTTCGCGTTTCGGTTGCTGGCTGTCCGGCTGATAAATACTCAGCAGGTAACCAATGCCGTATTGGCGGGCAGACTCCAACACTGGCAGGCTATCATCCACCAGCAAAGTCGTGGCCGGATTAAAAGGTTCAACCTTTTGCATTTCATGCCAGAACTGCGGATCTTCTTTCGGCAGGCGGAAATCATGGGAAACGATAATATCGTCCACCAGCTTATCCAGACCGGTTTCCTGCAGCTTCAGATTCAGTCCGTCACGGTGGGCATTGGTCACAATCAGCGTACGCATCTGCCGGGCCCGCAAATGGGCCAGAAAGTCTTTCACATGGGGCCGGAAAGCGATTTTTTCCCGTACTTCCTGTTTAAGCTCTGCGATATTAATCTTCAGCTCACTGCTCCAGTAATCAAGACAGTACCAGTTTAACGTACCCCGCTCTTCGCGCAGGCGCTTCAGCAGCCATGCCCGGGTTTCTGCAGCATCAGCCTGATGCAGCTGGGCATAACGCATGGGTACATGTTCAAGCCAGAAATAGGTATCAAAGTGCAGATCCAGCAAGGTGCCGTCCATATCCAACAGCACGGTATCTATATTTTGCCAATCCATAGGAAAGTTACAGCCAGAGAGTTAATATTGTTGCCAGCAGCTATCAGTATAATCCACCATAGCTCACTCACGAAGTACCCGGGCAGCCCCGGTACCATTAAGGAAGCGCAAGAGTATGCCCGTAAAGCCTGAAATATTGAAGATCAGCCACCCCTCCCAGAGCCGGTTATTCAAAGTAGAAGCGGTTGATTTACGTTTTTCAAACGGCGTGGAACGCACCTATGAACGTCTGGCCGTCCGGGGCAATGGCGCGGTCATGATCGTTGCCCTTGATGATGAGGATAATATTATCCTGATCAAAGAGTACGCAGTGGGCGTTGAGGATTATCTGCTTACCCTGCCAAAAGGCCTGATTGATCCGGGTGAGGATGCCATTATTGCCGCCGACCGGGAGCTTAAGGAAGAAGCCGGCTTTGGTGCCCGTGACATTATCAGCATCAAAGAAATGACATCCGCCCCCAACTATATGGGCCACAAAATCACGACAGTACTGGCCCGGGATCTGTACCCGTGCAGGCTGGAAGGAGATGAGCCGGAAGAAATGGAAGTGGTCCGCTGGCCGCTGGCGCAGCTGGATGAACTGTTTGCCCGGGATGACTTTTCTGAAGCCCGCACAATCGCCGCACTCTACATGGTCCGTGACCGGCTTCAGCAAGGCTGCTAACAGCCAGGTATAAAGGCTCAGATATTAAGGATTAAGGCACTGCTTTGACCCGACCCGCACAATGCCTTCTATCTTCTGCTGCATGGCGGGATCAGTCACCGTCTGGTTCATTATCTGCTGTACTTCACGGTCACTGAAGTGCTTATGGACATAATCCGCCAGACAACTGCACTGGGCATCGGTAGCCCCCTCAGAAGTCATACAGGCATCTTTAAAAGGCTGCCAGGTAGTAGACGTCAGGTATTGGGTTTTCATGGTATAAACCACCAGAAGTACCGCGCTGATCCAGAGAAAAATCTTACCCACACAAGCCACCGTTATTATTATTTTCACATACTTTCAGGCGTTCTATTCTTTCAGAAGCACACCATTGCTGTGAGAAGACTTTAGTCTATAGCGGCCCTGATTTTTTACTCGACACAGATCTGCCGTACGTCTATCCGGTAGCCATCCGGATCGAAACACACCGGCGCTTCCGCCGCAGTCTGATCTGTCAGTGCCAGCAGTTCGGCCTCATTCGTAACCAGTTCAATCCCTACAAATCCGGTATCGGCAGAGACATCATAAGCAAATGCATCCTGCTGCTCCGTGCCCCAGTTATGCTGTAGTTCAATCATTGTATAAGGCCGTTGCCAGAGCCACTCACGGTTACCCACCGCGCAGATATCATCTTCAGGCAAAGCCTCATCACTGTAACCGAGGAAGTACAGGGTAAAACCGGCAAACTCGACATCCTGACGGGACAGCAAACGCATCCCCAGCTGCTCATAAAATGCCACACTGGCCTGAGGATTTTTCACCCGGTATGTAATCAGTGAGAACACCGCT
The DNA here is from genome assembly GCF_017051665.1 of Aliamphritea spongicola. Classification (NCBI taxonomy): domain Bacteria; kingdom Pseudomonadati; phylum Pseudomonadota; class Gammaproteobacteria; order Oceanospirillales; family Oceanospirillaceae; genus Aliamphritea; species Aliamphritea spongicola. Next base: position 677,607 of record NZ_JAFIDL010000002.1, on the reverse strand, counting down.
TCGCCGCCCAGCGCATAGAGGTCATCTCTTTTGCAGGGTTGATGATTAGCTTCAAAGTCATGCTGAATCAGTTCAACGCAATGGCCGTCGGGATCATTCAGGTGACACAGATAAGCAACATCAGGCACCTGACGGGCCGGCGTTACTTCAATGCCTTTTTCAGTCAGGCATTCACGGGCAACATCCACATCGGCAACCGCCAGGGCAATTTTCCAGTAACCGGCCGGTAACGTGCCGGGCAAACGTTGAAAGCCCTCAGTTTCAATCAACTCAAGCAAAGTAGGCGGCGTACTTTCCAAATCCCTGACATACCCCAGCAGACAACAACGCTGCCCCTGTTGCTGATACTCACTCACGAGGGTCATGCCCAGACAGTTTTGATAAAACGCTGCACTGCGGGCGAGATCCGCCACCTGTAAACTGTGTTTATGAATATGACGCATAGCCGTACCTTGCTGAAACAGGAAGTATTTATCGGTTATACAGCAGAAAACCGAGACCGGTCTTTGTTTTAATGGGTAATGATATCAACCGGTTCCGTTGCCGGCAGCGTTGCCGCCAAATGCCAGTCCGCCGCCTGCATAACCTGATGCAACATATGTTCAAACGAATAACGCTGGCTGGGTGGCAGGGTCAGGGTCAACCCTTCGCCGTCCGCCGGTAACATCACCAGCTTCACCACCTTACCATCAATTTTCACATCGATACGCTGAATCAGAATACCGTCCTCACCCAGCGGATAATGATCAATGGCAGCCTCTTCAAAGGGCGTATCAAAGTCAGCACTCTGAATGGCGCCCTGTTTTTCCATATCACCCAGCACCTGACGCTGATCCGGTGCAAGATGACTGTCGCTGTTCTCGGTTGGGAATTCCTGTTCAACGAACAGATTACTCATGCGCAGCGCTAACCGGCGCGTCCACCAGGCACGGTACTCCCTGCCCTGATCGGTCGCCCTGATCAGGATCCGATCTTCCGCCGAATCGTAGGTCATGTTTATCTGGTTACGTAACTGGCCTGACATAAGTATCCCTTTTATTTCCGGCTACCCGCGTGCCTTACCCGCGGGCACGGATCGCGGCAACCGCATCAAACACCTCACTTAAACAGGTTACCACCTGATCAGCAGTTTCACCTGTTTTATGGGCCTGTTGCTGTAAATTTACCCAAATTGTCCGAATTCCAAGTTGCTGGGCTCCGGCCACATCATGATCAGGATTATCACCAATATGAATCACTTCAGCCGGTTTCAGCTGTTCACTGGCAAGCATTTTTTCAAACATCGCAGGGTGTGGTTTTTCATGACCAACCATATGCGCATTCAGCGCGAAATCAAACCATTCACCCAGCCCGACCCGGCCAACCTCGGCGTTACCGTTGCTCAGAGCACCGATCCGGTAATCTTCTTGTTTCAGCGCACTGAGCATATCCTTCACATGGGGAAAGAAAGTCACTTCATTTCGGGCTGCAAGAAATATATCAAACGCCCGGGGCACAAGCTTTTCTATTTCCGCCTCACCGTAACCGGCCTGCCGCAGACCAATTTCAAGCTGCCGTAAACGAATCAGGGTTACGCTGTGGGCGGTTTCAGGATAGGCTTCCAGCACTTGCTCGCGCAGGGCAGGAAAGTCACTGACGGTGTGCTGCCGGGTAAATTCGGGGGCGTGCTCATCCAGCCAGCCATACAGCGTGTTGTTAGCATGGGTGATGACCGGATCGACTGCCCAGAGGGTGTCATCCAGGTCGAAAGTAATACATTTAATCATTGCTGTCCTGTTTGTGTTTTTTTCGGGCTGACTGACGTTTTGCCCGTGGATGCGCCTGATCATAAACATCCAGCAGATGCTGAAAATCCAAATGGGTATATACCTGAGTGGTCGCAATATCAGAATGCCCCAGTAATTCCTGCACCGCCCTCAGATCACCACTGGAGGCCAGCATATCACTGGCAAACGAGTGCCGCAGACGGTGCGGGTATACCCGGCTATCACTGCCTTGGTAATCCCCCCAGCGTGCCAGCCGCAACTGCACGCTGCGAGCCGATATTCGCCGGCCCCGCTGACTGACAAAAACAGCCATTTCGTCCGGTCTGGCCAGCTTATCACGACATGCCAGCCAGCGCTCTAATGCATCCATCGCCTTACGGCCAATAGGCAACAACCGCTCTTTACGTCCCTTACCGGTGACCCGCAGACTGGCATCCTGAAAATCCAGATCATAAACATCCAGACTCACCAGCTCAGCTAATCGCATACCTGACGAATACAGCAGCTCCACCATAGCATGGTCCCTGCAGCTCAGGGGATCATTCCCTAACGGTTTATCAAGTAAGCCGGTAAGCTGGTCCGGATCCAGGGTTTTGGGTAAACGCTTCGGGCTTTTCGGGGCACGGATACCAGCAGCAGGATCAGCCGTTGCCAGCCCTTCCCGGTGCAGATATTTATAAAAAGTCCGGGTCGCTGACAGGGCGCGCTGGATGCTTTTTCCGCCCAGCCCCTGATGATGTGCGGTGGCAACAAAGCCCCGGATATGCTGAGGTAGCACTTCATGCCACGGGGATTCATTGAAGCTGAAAATCTGTTGCGACTGCAGGTATTCCCACAGCCTTTGCAGGTCACGCCGATAATTATTCAGCGTATGAGGCGACAGCTGCCGTTCAGCACTCAGATAAGCAAAAAAACCTGACCGTGCCTGATCCGGCAGCTCAGCCGTCAAACTCAGTCCTCGGACCGGCGTAAGATATGTGAAACAACCCGGCTCAGCACCTGACCGATATAATCCAGAAACAGGGTGCCCTGATTACTCTGGAAATATTCGCTGTCATAACTGCCAATCGCCAGCAGACCGATGGTCTCACCCTTCACCAGAGGCACCGCAGCCGCCGACTTCACTTTGAAGGCATGTTCCTTAAACAGCAGCTCATTCTGCAGTTCAGTCAGGTTACCGCAGCTGGTCTGAGAGCTGTTCGCCAGCGCCTCAACAACAGCAGCGTCTTCCCGGGGCATAATACGCAGGTTATTCACATCATCACGGGCAGGGCCGAACAGCAGTAACGCGGTAGTATCACTGTGGAACTCTTCACACAGACATTCTTCTACCGCTACAGCCACATCGTCCAGGGTTTCGGCTTCCAGCAAAGAAACCACCATTTTTTTGGTTTTCTTGAACTGAATTTCATTTTCCCGGGCAACGCCCACCAGATCACTCAGGTAGTCGTACAGTTCACGGTTTTTTTCCCGTAACAGTGACGTCTGCCGCTCAACCAGAGAAACCGTGTTACCGCGCTGATGAGGCACGTAAAGTTTCTCCAGCAAATTCTCATTGCCGGTAAAAAAATCCGGGTGCTGTTTCAGATAATCAATTACCTGCTGTTCAGAAACTTCGTTCTGAACCTCAACTGCATCAGCTGTCATAAATAAATCTGCCCTTCAAATACCGTTGTTGCCGGTCCGGTCATCATTACCGAAGAATTATTACCCTGCCAGGAAATACTCAGGCTGCCACCGGGTAAATGCACTTTAACTGTTTCATCCAGCAGGCCACGTAGCTGTCCTGCCACCACGGCTGCACAGGCACCGGTTCCGCAGGCAAGGGTTTCTCCTGCGCCCCGTTCGAAAACCCTTAAACGCACTTCATCACGGGCAACCACTTCCATAAAGCCAATGTTCGCTTTGGCCGGAAAATCAGCATGTGCCTCCAGAACAGGTCCCAGTGTTTCAACCGGTGCAGTATCAACCGAATCGACCACCAGCACACCGTGGGGATTTCCCATGGAAACGGCACTGATTTCATGCACAGCACCGGCAGCTTCTACTTGATACACAGCAGCCTGTTCATCAGACTGAAAGGGTACTTCCCGGGGAGCCAGAACCGGCGCGCCCATATCCACTTCAACGTCCTGATTTTCAGTGACCGTCAGGTAAATTTCACCTTTCTGGGTTTCCACTGCAATCCGGTCTTTAGCAGTTAAGCGCTTATCCCGTACAAATTTGGCGAAGCAGCGTGCACCATTGCCACAATGCTCTACTTCGCTGCCATCCGCATTATAGATGCGATAACGGAAGTCCATATCAGGATTGCTCGGCGGCTCAACAATCAGTAACTGATCGAAGCCCACACCGAAATTACGGTCAGCCAGCTTTGCTACCAGTGCAGAATTCAGCCTGATCTTCTGGGTTACCATATCCAGCACCAGAAAGTCATTTCCCAGGCCGTGCATTTTTGTAAATCGGACTAACATAGTGTTCTCTTACTTGGTGTAACTGCCCGGCTCTGGCCGGGCAACAGCAAACCGGTGACATACAGCCGTTAAGGCAGTAACTGTTCGCCCCGTAACTGATCGGCCAGAGTTTCACGCTGACGGATCACATGGCTGTGGTTATCATCAACCATCACTTCTACCGCACGGTTCCGGCTGTTGTAATTAGAGCTCATAGTAAAACCATATGCGCCTGCAGAACAAACCGCCAGCAAATCCCCCGGCTGAATATTCAGCGTCCGTTCTTTACCCAGGAAATCTCCGGTTTCACATACCGGGCCTACCAGATCATATACGCGGCTTTCACCCTCTTCACGTACCTGCGCAGGAATAATATCCATGTACGCACTGTACAGAGAAGGGCGGATCATATCGTTCATCGCTGCATCAATGATCGCAAAGTTCTTATGCTCTGCGCACTTCAGAAACTCGACCTTAGTGACCAGAATACCTGCATTAGCAGCAATGGAACGACCCGGCTCAAAAATCAGTTTCAGCGGACGGTCACCCAGTTTCGCCAGTACTTCTGCAATATATGATTGTGGCGTAGGCGGCACTTCATCGGTGTAACACACACCCAGACCACCACCCAGATCAAGGTGCTGAATCGTAATCCCCTGCTCCGCCAGTGCATCGATCAGCACCAGCAGACGGTCCAGCGCATCGATAAACGGCGCGGTTTCTGTCAGCTGTGATCCGATATGGCAATCCAGCCCCTGAATACTCAGGTGGCTCAGGCTGTTGGCATAGGCATAAATGCGGGCAGCATCTTCAATGGCAACACCAAACTTATTGTCTTTCAGGCCGGTGGAAATATACGGGTGGGTGCCCGCATCCACATCCGGATTAACCCGTAGAGAGATCGGTGCAACCTTGCCCATCTGTTCAGCAACGCTGTTCAGGCGATCCAGTTCAGCTTCCGACTCGATATTAAAACAATGAATACCGACTTCCAGTGCACGGCGCATCTCAGACTCACGCTTGGCAACACCGGAGAAAACAATCTTATCCGCCTGCCCGCCAGCCTGAAGCACCCGCTCCAGCTCACCTTCCGAAACAATATCAAAGCCAGCACCCAACCGGGCCAGTACGTTCAGCACGGCGATATTTGAGTTCGCTTTCACCGCATAACACACCAGCGCGTCACGGCCTTCAAGTGCCTCGGCATATGCCAGATAAGCACGTTCCAGCGCGTCACGGGAATAAATGTAGGCAGGGGTGCCGAACTCTTCAGCAATGGCACTGACTGCTACATCTTCTGCAAATAAGGCACCGTTTCGGTATTCGAAGTTATCCATCTTGTTTTTCTACTTCTGCTGCTTGCGTGTAGCCACGCAAAAAAATTTAGTTTTGCTCCGTCTGCGGAGCCTCATCCGGCAGATACAGCGGCCCTTTCTGACCACAGCCTGCCAGTAAAATACAACTGATAAACACAGCAACCCAGCAATGTTTCATCGTCAGATATCTCTCTGGTGATTAGTCTTCCTTCACGCCGCCCCGGAACCTGAAACAGATTTCACCTGTTATTCCGGCCTTGCGCACAAATAACGGACGATTATACCCACAGCTACACCAGAAAAGTACTGCATCCCCCCTCTGCAGGTGCAAATTTCCACTCTGCCACCCCAATTGCAGCACAGCAGCTTGCAGCCGGCATCCACTCCGCTCTAAGATGAAGCCGTATCATAGCTGTAGTCGCGAGACAGATTTTTATGAAAGACCCTGTACAAAATACCGTTTACGGTGATTTTAACTGTCCGTTTTGCTACGCACTCCACGAACACCTCGCCGCCCATGACTGGCTCACTGACGTACGCTGGAAGTTAATTGAACACGCACCTGATGCGCAGATCCGGGAATTCACGCTGGATGAACAAGTTGAACTGGCCAGCGAAGTTGCCACCGTCCGGCACCGGGCCCCTGAAATACACATAGCACTGCCACCGATACGCTCCAATACCCGGCGTGCTAACCAGCTTGCCGCCAGCCTTGAGTTGTTACACCCGGAAAAAGTACCTGCCTTCCGCCTCGCGGTTTACCGGGCACTGTGGCAACAGGGCCGGGATATTGCTCAGGAGCAGGTTTTACTGGCGCTGCTTAGCGAATGTGGCCTGACTGCCAGCGAGATACAGAACTATAACCTTGCGCAGCGCGAAGCATTGCTCCGGGAATGGCAGGCGGGCTGGGAAGACCCCGTCTTTCAGCGACGTATTCCGATTTTACAGCACCATAACAGCCGGGCCATGCTGGGCCTGTCCAGTGTCACTGAAATACTGGCTTACCTGAGTGGCAACGAGAAGATGCTCTCCTGCGAGGTTGCCAGTTGCAGCTTTAAACCCCGGCCGATCATCGCTCTGCTGGGATCATTATCTGAACATTGGCACTTTATCGAACCGCTGCGTAACGAATACGACATCCGGGTAATGGGCAGTTACCAGCAGCTTGCCGATCACCTAAACAGCCCGGAAAGCCTTGACCTGGTATTACTCACCGGTACGCCGGACAGTGAAGCCAACCTCGCCTGTATAGAACTGATTCAGCAGCGCAATCTGCAGCAACTGTCCGTGGTATTTCTGGACACAGGTTATATTTCCGCAACGGAAGCACTCAGTTACCGCCTGTGTTACAGCGACTACCTGCACCCGGAGTTACAGGCGGAAGTATTCTCAGCAAGAAGTCGTCGTCTTATTTCCCTGAAACAGCTTGCTGATCAGTATCAGCAACTGTCTAACCGGGATCATCTGACCCAGCTGTATAACCGCCGGGAATTTGAACACCTTCTGGAACTCGAATGGTTGCGGGTTACCCGGGCGAAAAGACCGCTGTCAGTTCTGATCATCGATATTGATCACTTTAAACGTTACAACGACAAACACGGCCATCTGGCCGGGGATAACTGTTTACGTGCCACTGCGAAACTGATCGCTAAATCGGTCAACCGCCCGGCAGACATGGCATTCCGCTATGGCGGGGAAGAATTTATCCTGCTGTTGCCGGAAACCCCCATGAACGGTGCCATCAGGGTTGCTGAAAATTTGCAGCAGCTACTGCGTGATGAAAACCCGCACAGGGATGACGACAAGATCTGTGACATCACGGTCAGTATCGGCATTGCTACTTCTGCTAAGGCGCATGACCCGTCGCCTTACGAACTGGTTCAGCTGGCAGATGAGCAGTTGCTGGCCGCCAAAGCCGCCGGACGAAACCGTTATCTGGCCACAGAGCAAAGCTGACCGAACCTGAGGGAACTCTTGGAATAATAATCGCTCTCAACAGAGCATCTGTATATAATCGGCCCACCTTACAATGCCAGGTAAATATCCATTATGAATGAGTCCGAATTTAATCAGCGCGTCGACGATACGTTTGTCGCCATAGAAGAAGCGCTGGATGAAGCCAGCACGGATCTGGATTATGAAAATAACGGCGGTGTGTTAACCGTTATCTGTGAAAACCAGACGCAGATTATTTTTACCCGCCAGACCCCGGTTACTCAGCTTTGGCTGGCAGCCCGCAGCGGCGGTTTTCATTTCGACTATGCTGAAGACAGGCAGACCTGGATACGCGACAGTGACGGTGAAACCCTGCAGGCAGTGCTGAACAGCGTGTTTGCCGAACAGGCCGGCGAAACTTTTGAATTTGATATCTGAACGGAATAACACATGTCTTTCAGCAATGCTCTGCAACGTCATCAGGAACTGTTTAACAAGCTGGATAGCATTCAGGCGGATACCGAACTGCTTGCGGAACATATCACCGCCACATTTGAAGCTGGCGGCAAACTGATTTTCATGGGCAACGGTGGCAGTGCGGCGGACAGCCAGCATCTGGCAGCAGAGTTTGTGGTTCGTTATAAAGCAGAGCGCCGGCCGTTGGCGGCCATTGCCCTGACAACCGACACCTCCATCCTGACCGCACACTCCAACGACTATGACTTCAGTACGGTATTTACCCGTCAGATGCAGGCCCTGTGTCAGCCAAAGGATCTGGTCATCGGAATTTCCACATCAGGCAACAGCGCTAACATCATTGACGCCATTAAAGCCGCACAGGGTATCGGAGCCACCTGCTGGGCCTGGACCGGCGCCACTGGCGGAGAATTAAAGGATATTGCTGACCACTGCCTGTGCGTTCCCTGCAATGAAACTGCACGGATTCAGGAAGCCCATATTTTTGTGGGCCACTGGCTGTGCGAAGAAATGGACCGGGTCAGCACAGAAATCTGACCCGTACAGCGCTGGAAACTACAATCCGGTAACCAGCGCTAATAATCTGTCGAGCGCGCCGCGGTTGGCATCCAGATACGCCTTTCCTTTTGCGCCCATATCACCGGCCTGAACCGTATCCTCCAATAACGCTTTGAGGCGTGATTCCAGTGCCTGTTCATCCGCCACCACATTCAGACCGCCGGCTTCAGCCAGCTGATCGGTAATCTGCAGGAAGTTAAAGTAATGCGGCCCGACCAGCACCGGCCGTGACAGCAGCGCCGGTTCCAGCGGGTTATGACCGCCACGTTCAATCAGACTGCCGCCGACAAAAACAATGTCCGACGCCGCACAGAAGCCCAGCATTTCACCTAATGTATCCCCCACAAACACCTGAGTGGTTGCATCAGGGATATCACCGCTGCTGCGCCGGCACACGTTCAGCCCGGCGGCTTCCGCCTGATCCCCGGCTACAGCAAACTGCTCCGGATGACGGGGTACCAGCACCAGCATTAACGTCGGAAACACTTTCAGCAAGGCCTGATGAACGGCGATTATCTGACGGTGTTCATCATCATGGGTACTGGCCGCCGCCCAGACCGGACGCTGCCCCCCCCAATGACTGCGTAACTGATTTCCCAGTTCGGTTTTGCTGTGATCAATTTCGATATCAAACTTAATACTGCCGGTCACCTGTAACTTTTCTTCCGCCAGCCCCAGCGACAAAAAGCGTTCACCATCCACGGCATTTTGTGCAGCAATTACCGTCAGCTTATCCAGCATTGTCCGGGTCAGACTGCTAAAGCGCTGATAACCTTTTGCTGAACGGGCCGACAAACGGGCATTTGCCACCAGCACCGGCACCTTATTCTGATAACAGCTATGAATCAGATTCGGCCACAGCTCTGTTTCTACAATCACACAGGCACGGGGATTAAAACGCCGGTGAAAACGGGCCAGCGCCCCTGGCAAATCATAAGGACAGTAAACATGGGTGACCCGGCCACCAAACATCGACGTGACCCGCTCACTGCCGGTCGGTGTCATCGTCGTCATCAGCACCGGCATCTGCGGATACTCCGCCAGAATACGCTCGACCATGGGGGCGATGGCGATGGTTTCCCCAACGGAAACACTGTGAATCCATAAAGGTGACTGCGGCACCTTTATATCAGCCGGGTAATAACCGAACCGCTCCCCCCAGCGTTGCCGGTATGCGGGAGATTTTCCTCCCCTGCGCCAGAGCTGTAACAGAATGACCGGTGTCAGCAGATAAAGCACCAAACTGTATAAAACACGTAGCATAAACTCAGTAATACCCCATCACATGCAACTGACAACAACCAAAGAGGTCAGATTCTATCAGCCCCGGCAGAATTAAACAGTGCACGGCCGCCGGGCAGAGCTACCTTCAGCTACAAAAAAGCAGATATAATCATCGCCATAACAGACTTCACTTAGCGACATCATGCAGACCATTCACACAGATCTGATCATACTGGGCGGCGGCATTGCCGGCCTCTGGTTATTAAACCGTCTCCGGACACAGGGCTATCAGGCAGTTTTACTGGAAACAGATGAGCTCGGCGGCGGGCAGAGCATCCGCTCCCAGGGCATTATCCACGGCGGCACTAAATATGCCCTCAACGGCGCCCTGACCCAGGCAGCTAATGCCATTGCAGATATGCCTGCCCGCTGGAAGCAATGTCTGCAGGGTAACGGTGAAGTCGACCTCAGCTCTGCCGAGGTGCTCTCCGAAGCACATTACCTCTGGTCCAAAGGCTCACTGGCCTCAAAGATGACGACCTTTTTTGCCAGTAAAGCTCTGAAGGGCCGGGTAGACGACATCAGCCCGCAAGAGAGGCCACAGGTATTTCAGCACAAACAATTCCGTGGCAGCCTCTACAAACTGAACGAACTGGTTCTGAATGTACCCAGTGTTATCCGGGCCCTCAGTACTCCCCATGCTGAACACATTTTCAAAGTTGACAAGAATGACCTGAATATCATCCGCGACAACGGCGAAATTGAAGCTCTTGAGCTATCTTCAAAACAGCTTCGCCTGACCGCACAGCGCTATATTCTGACTGCCGGTGAAGGCAGCGAAGACCTGCTGAATGAGTGGCAGGTCAGTCAGCCGGAAATGCAGCGCCGGCCATTGCACATGGTCATTGTACGACACAGTGCCAACCTGCCGGTCTTTGCCCACTGCATCGGCGCGGGCAGCAAACCGCTGGTGACCATTACCAGCCACCCCACCGACAATGGCGAACAGGCCTGGTACTTGGGAGGAGATCTGGCAGAAACCGGCGTGCAACGCTCCGAAGAAGCACAAATCAGCTATGCTAAAAAGCTGTTACAGGACTTACTGCCCTGGATTGAACTGCCAGACGCCCGCTGGGGCACTCTGCGCATTAACCGGGCCGAACCCAGACAGTCAGCCCTGACCCGTCCGGACAGCGCCTTTGCCCAGCCAGTTGCCAATGGCATCATCGGCTGGCCAACCAAGCTGGCACTGGCACCGGATATGAGTGATCAGGTACTTAACCTGCTTACCGAACAGGGTATTAAACCAGCAGCAGCAGAAACAGATATTCCGCTACCCGCTCCTCAGGTAGCCGCACCGGTATGGGAGACATTGTTTTGATCAAAACCAGACTGGCAGGTACCGATCTGGACATCAGCCCAGTGGGGCTGGGTACCGTTAAAATTGGCCGTGATCAGGGAGTTAAATACCCTAACGGATTCACCATACCCGATGACCGGCAAGTCACCGACCTGCTGGCCCTTTGCAGGGATCTCGGCATTAACCTGATTGATACCGCACCGGCTTATGGCACCAGTGAAACCCGGCTTGGCCCGCTGTTACGCGGCCAGCGGGACCATTGGGTTATCTGCAGTAAAGCCGGCGAAGAGTTTGATAATACTACCGGCGAGTCTGCCTATATTTTTACGCCGGAACATATCCGCAGCAGTGTGGAACGCAGTTTACGCCGGCTGGAAACGGATTATATCGATATCCTGCTGATCCACTCTGATGGCAATGATATGCAGATCATCAACGAGTTTGGGGCGCTGGATGTCCTGAATGATCTCAAGGCTGAAGGAAAAATTCGCGCGGGGGGAATGTCAGGAAAAACCGTGGAAGGGGGCATTGAAACCCTGAAACGCTCGGACTGTGCCATGGTAACCTACAACCTGAACCAGCCAGATGAAGCTCCCGTGCTTGATTATGCTCACCAGCATCACAAAGGCATTCTGATCAAAAAAGCCCTGGCGTCAGGCCACCTTTGCCTGAATGAAGGCGAAGACCCGGTACAGGCCAGTTTTAACTTTATTTTCCGTCATCCCGGGGTACACAGTGCCATAGTGGGTACAATCAACCCCGATCATCTGCAAAAAAACGTCGCTGCAGTCAAACGCGCCATAGAAACCATGGTATAAATAATCTGACCTGATACTTTTTTGCACAAAAGGAGCGCCGGCAATGATCATTACTCACAAAGATCCCCGGCAGTTCCATACCCGTTCAGTTGAACTGACGCCCTACCGCCACGGCATTAACATCACCCCTGTCGGCGAACGCATTAACTTCAAGGCCCTGCAAAAACTGCGTAAACCCTGTCAGAGCCATATTCCCGGAAGGTTCGCAAACCTGGGGGTGTCTGCACAAATCCACCTCCGAACAGATAACACCGACTATCTGGTTCTGGTTCGCCAATTCAAAGATGACCACTGGCAACTGAAACTGCCTTCCGGTTACATACCCGATGAGCAGCTGCACAATCCCTACCTGACGCTGGCACAGGAAATCGCCGAAGAGTGTTTACTGGAAAACGGCCCGGCCTTTGCCCGTTGTCGCCTGAATAATGATCTGCTGGCGACGCCCTATAAAGAGCTGAACTATTGCAGTGAAGTGCTACTGGAACTGCAGAGCAGCCCCTGGAATCCGCTACATTTACCTCAGACAGATATCTACATGAACGAACATTTGCTGCCCGGCAATCCAATGCTGTATATCCACAGCCAGACCTGCTCGGCACAACTGGTTTATCCGTTAGAAGTGAGCCGGCTACCGGATACCCAGCTATCTCTGCTCCACGCGGAAGAAGAATATAACTGGGAAACCGAACAGCTGGATGTGGTCCTGAATCAGGAGCTGTGGCTGGCAAAACTGCACAACCGGCAGATACATGAGTTGGGCAAGTTTATTGACGGGCGTTATCAGTCAGAAGCAACACCCGCCAACACCCGTCTCAGTGAAGTATTTGCCCATCAGGGCTTACAGAATCAGTCGTCGCTATTCTGAATTTTTTCAACAATGGCTGTTGTGGAACAGTTATCCAGAAATGACAGCACCTTCACTTCGCCACCATAACTGCGTACAAATTCACCGCCAACAACCCCTTCAATGCCGTAATCACCGCCTTTCACCAGCACATCCGGGCGCACCTGCTCCAGCAGACGTTCAGGGGTATCTTCATTAAAGCTGACCACCCAGTCGACCGCTTCCAGTCCGGCCAATACGGCCTTACGCCGCTCCACCGGATTAATCGGCCGGCCTTCACCTTTGAGACGCTTAACTGAATCATCATCGTTAATCGCCAGTACCAGCCGGTCACCCTGCGCCCGGGCCTGCTTCAGATAGCCCACATGTCCGGCATGCAAAATATCAAAACAACCATTGGTGAAAACAATCTTCTCGCCGCTGGCGCGGGCATCATCCAGCGCAACCAGTAACTGTTCATCACTGACCACACCCCGTTCCGCCCCCAGCTCACGGTTCACCGTCCGGCGCAGTTCCGGTGCACTGATTGCAGCCGTACCCAGCTTACCGACCACAATGCTGGCCGCCATATTTGCCAGCCCGGTTGCTACTTCCAGCGGCTCTCCCGCCGCCAGCGCACTGGCCAGCGTAGAGATAACCGTGTCACCGGCACCGGTCACATCAAAGACTTCTCTGGCACGGGCGGGAAAGTGTACTTCACCCTGCCCGGCACGGATCAGGGTCATCCCTTGTTCGCTCCGGGTAACCAGCAAGGCCTCGAGTTCCAGATGTTCAATCAGTTGCTGCGCCTTATTCACCAGCTCCTGTTCAGATGCACAGGCTCCCACAACCCCTTCGAATTCACTCAGGTTCGGCGTGAGCAGGGTGGCGCCGCGGTAACGGTCAAAGTTACTGCCTTTAGGGTCCACCAGCACCGGCACACCAGCCGCTTTGGCCTGCGCGATCAGTGCCTGAGGATCACTCAGGGTGCCCTTGTTGTAATCGGAAAGGATCATCACACCGACATTACTCAGCAACGTATCTGCCTGTTGCTGTAAAGCTTCGCTGTAATCCGCCGCAAACGGCTCTTCAAAATCCAGCCGGATCAGTTGCTGATGACGGCTCATTACCCTGAGTTTGGTAATGGTAGGTTCATTGCTGCTGACACAGAACTGACAGTTAACCCGCGCAGACGTCAGCTGAGTTTCCAACGCGCTGCCAGCCTCATCTTCACCCACCAGGCCAATCAGTGATACACCGGCGCCCAGTGCTGAGATATTCAGCGCCACGTTAGCCGCCCCTCCGGGACGGTCTTCATTCTGTTCAACTTTTACCACCGGTACCGGTGCTTCCGGAGAAATCCGTGACGTTGGGCCATGCCAGTAGCGGTCCAGCATGAGATCCCCTACTACCAACACCTGTGCCTTATCAAAACGAGGCATTACAAACTTCATGAATTTTCACCTTGTGTAAACTGATCTGAATGGCTGTCTTGCGCCACCGTTTGCTGTTGTTCGCTGAACTGCATACTGTGCAGCTTTGCATAGACCCCGGCCTGCGCCAGCAGTTCCCGGTGTGAGCCCTGCTCGATAACCTGGCCGGCATCCATCACCAAAATACGGTCCGCGGTTTCAATCGTCGATAAACGGTGTGCAATCACCAGCGTCGTGCGCCCTCGCATGACGTTTTCCAGCGCATCCTGAATATGCCTTTCCGACTGGGTATCCAAAGCTGATGTCGCCTCATCAAGAATCAGAATCGGTGCATCTTTCAGAATGGCCCGGGCAATCGCGATTCGCTGTCGCTGACCACCGGACAGCAGCATGCCGTTTTCGCCGATCATCGTATCCAGGCCATCCGGCAGATTCCGGGCAAACTCCAGTACATGGGCCGCTTCAGCTGCGGCCAGCACAGCCTCTTCCGAATGCTCGGCAAGGGAGCCATAAGCAATATTTTGTGCGATCGTCCCTTCAAACAACACAACCTGCTGGTTCACCAGGGCAATCTGACGCCGTAAATCCATGAGAGGAATGTCACCGATAGCAACATTATCAATCAGTAGCTCACCGCTGGTCTGATCATAAAAACGCGGTAACAGGTTAGCCAGTGTGGTTTTACCGCTGCCGGACTTACCGACCAGGGCAATGGTTTCACCCGGCTGAATATCCAGATTTATATTCTGCAGAATATCTCTGGCGCTTTCTTCGTATCTGAACCCCAGGCCCTTAAAAGTAATCCGGCCGTCGATACGCTCCACCGAATGCTGCCCGGTATCTTTTTCTGCATCGGTATCAATGACCTCAAACAGACTGTGCGCTGCCGCCAGACCTTTCTGTACCGTTGCATTAATCTCGGTTAACTGCCGGATCGGCTTCGCCATCAGAGAAGCGGCAGATATAAATGCAATAAACTGGCCGGTGCTCATTTGCTCCACCAGGCTCGGCTCCATCGCCAGAAAAGTAAGAATTGCAATAACACCGGCAACCAGCATCTGTACGATAGGCGTGGTTACCGACTGGGTCACAACCATCTTCATAAACTGCTGACGGTTACGCTGGCTGGCCTTTTCAAAGCGCTTCTTTTCCGACTCGGTGCCACCAAAAATACGCACCACCTGATAACCTTTAATGGCTTCCGCCGCAGAGGCAGTAATGTCACCCACACTGCCCTGAACATTCTTACTGATGCGGCGCATGCGCTTCGAAGCATACCCCACCACTGCGCCAACCACCGGGCCTATCACCACAAATAACAGCGTCAGTTTCCAGTTGAGATACAGCATATAGCCGAACAGGCCAACGACTGTCAGACCTTCCCGGATAGCAATCTTCAGGGCGTTAGTGGCTGCCCCGGTCACCTGCTCGACGTTATAGGTCAACCTGGCCAGTAAATCGCTGGAAGAGTTCTGGTGGTAAAAGCTGCTTGGCAATACCAGCAGGCGGTTAAACAGATCACGACGGAGAAAATGCACCACATAGCGCGCCACGTAGGTCAGACCGTAGTTACCCAGAAATGCCCCGATCCCCCGGACAAGAAATACCAGCAGAATCCCCCCAGCCAGATAGCCACGGTATTCGTACTGACCATTTTCGATGGCATCGACAAAGACTTCCAGCCACTTTGCTGCAGCGGTCTGGGTACCCGCATAAATCAGGAATCCAAAAACACTCAGTATAAAAGCCCAAAGGTAAGGCTTAATGTAGCTAAGCAAGCGCAGATAAATTCCAAGGCCACTCTGTTTATTCGCCAACGGGCTAATCCTTCACTCATAAAAACTGACGTATCGGCCAAAAAACCGGCACGTACTAGTGTTATTGACAGGCCAACTTTATAATAGTGGACCTTTTGATTTGCCAATTTTACAGTAACTGAGTGGTTTGTGGATAACAAAGAACTAACCTGGCGCAATTTTTTAGCCCCTAAGTACTGGCCAGTCTGGCTGATGATCGGCCTGCTGCGAATCACCGCTCTGTTACCGTTCTCTGCAGGTATTACCCTGGGACGCGGCATGGGTAACCTGCTGTACAGAATTCTGCCGAAAAGAAGGCACATCACGGAAGTTAATATCCGCCTGTGCTTTAAAGAGTTAGACGAACGCCAGCAACAGCAGATGGTCCGTGAAGTCTTTCAGAACAACGGCATCGGCCTGATCGAAATGGCCTGGGCTTACTGGGGTTCAGAGAAGTTTTTCCGCAGCATCACCACCCTGAAAGGCGCCGATATTCTGGATGAGGCACTGTCTCACAATAACGGCGTCATTCTGATGGGCGGACATTACTCACATATAGACCTGTGTGGCCTGTTATTTTCATTCTATGGCCGCCCGGTGAGTACCCTCTACCGGAAACACAACAACCCCTTACTGGAAATGTTTTTTTTCAATGGCCGGCAACGGTTCAGTGAGCCGCTGGAACGTTCTAAAACCCGGCTGATGTTACGCCATATGCGTAAAAACAACTGCATCTGGTACGCACCGGATCAGGACATCACCAGTAAAGATAAAGTCTTTGTCCCCTTTTTCGGGCAAACTGCGGCAACCATTACCGCAACAACCAAAATTGCCAGATTAAACAGCTCACCACTGTTACTGCTGAGCTGCCTGAGAAACCCTGATGATAAAGGCTACACCCTGGAAGTAAGCCGGGTTGAAAACTTTCCTTCAGGGGATGAAACAGAGGACGCCAGGCTGATCAATGAAGCGCTGGAGTCCAGTATCCGTAAGGCTCCCAGCCAGTACATGTGGGTCCATAAACGGTTTAAAACCCAGCCTGACGGCAAGTCAAAACTCTACAAGTAAACATGATGAAATTATTTACCGACAATACCTTCCGGGACACCGCACAGAACCATCCGTCCCTGCCCCGTATTTTTTTAATTTCAGTGTTTGGTCTGACACTGTTGTCCGGTTTTCTGCGGCTGTGCTTTTACCTGCTTAACCAGGACACATTTGCCCTGAGCAGTTTTGAAAATATCGCCCTGGCATTTGTTCACGGCATTCGCTTTGACCTTGTCAGCATCATGCTTCTGCTGAGCCCATGGCTGTTGGTTGCCATGCCCATGTATGTGTTCCGCTGGAACAAGCTATTGCTGTTCAGCAGCCGGGCTTACCTTCTGTTCGCCAGCTTGCTGGTCATCGCCCTGAACCTGATGGACAGTGTCTATTTTCCGTTTACCGGCCGCCGGTCTGGCATGGAAGTTCTGAGCTTTGCCAGCGATCTGCAGGATCAGACCGTCCAGCTAATGATGCAGTACTGGTACATGATCGTCATCGGGCTGGTAATCCTGATCGCCAGCCAGTATTTCCTGCAACCGGCCCTCGGCAGAACGAAAAGCAACAGTCGCTGGTATTTACGCTTTACTTACTGCCTGATTCTGGTGCTGGTTACAGCAGCACTTGGCCGCGGCAGCACCGGCCCTAAGCAACTCAAGCCCATTCACGCCTTTTCCTGGCCGGAAGCATCCGTCGGTAACCTGGTCCTGAACACACCCTTCATGCTGATGCGACAACGGCAGCGCAGCCTGGATAAAGTGGACTATTTCAGCGATGACCGGCAGGCCTACGAGGCATTGGGCCGGGCAGTGCCGACACAGTCTAAAGCACCGACTAAAGACAATGTGGTGCTGATCATTCTTGAAAGCTTTTCTATGGAATATCTGAACCTGAAAGATAACCCACAGAATTACGCACCGTTTTTACAGACTCTGATGGTAAAAGGGCTGGTCTTTGACCAGGCCTACGCCAATGGCCGCCGCTCAATTGATGCATTGCCATCAATCATTGCCGGCCTGCCCAACTTTACCAAAACCCCTTATGTCCGCTCGTCATATCAGAGCAGTAACCTGATCGGTATTGGCAATATTTTGCAGCAGGAAGGCTACGACAGCGCCTTCTTCCACGGCGCCAATAATGGCAGCATGTATGTAGACTCCATTACCAAACGCTTAGGCTTCGAACACTTCTACGGCCGCAGTGAATACCCTGATGAAGCAGATTTTGACGGCAGTTGGGGCATCTATGACGAACCCTTCCTAAGATTCTCCGCAGATAAAATCAACCAGTTACAGCCACCTTTTATCGCCGGTATCTTTACCCTGAGTTCGCATAATCCGTATAAGATGCCGCCGCAATATGAAGGGCAGTTCCAAAAGGGCGAACTGCCCATCCACGAGCTATTGGGGTACGTCGACTTTGCGCTGGAAAACTTTTTCAAAAAAGCATCCACCATGCCCTGGTATGACAATACACTGTTCGTGATTACCG
The DNA here is from genome assembly GCF_017051665.1 of Aliamphritea spongicola. Classification (NCBI taxonomy): domain Bacteria; kingdom Pseudomonadati; phylum Pseudomonadota; class Gammaproteobacteria; order Oceanospirillales; family Oceanospirillaceae; genus Aliamphritea; species Aliamphritea spongicola. The sequence continues at coordinate 659,116 of NZ_JAFIDL010000002.1, read as the reverse complement.
CCGACCATACCGCCAAAGGCAGTAAACTGAAGTACAACACGGCACTGGGCCAGCATCAGGTGCCAATCATCCTGTACCATCCATCCGGCCACATTCAGCCAGAGCGCAGCCAGCGAATCGCCCAGCACACGGACATTCCTGCGACAATTCTCGACTACCTGGGGCTACAGCAAAAGTACTTCGACCAACTGCTGCCTTTCAGTACCAGCCTGATTTCACCGGTACAGAAACCCTTTGCGTTCTTCCAGGAAAACAATCAGTACTACCTGATCCGGGAGAATCAGGTACTGGTCAGCTCAAAAGATTTTGCACAGCAGGAATTACTGCCGTTCAATGGCACTGCGGCAGACGACCTTAAAAAAGCACCGTTGACCGACTACACCAAAGCGCTGATTCAGTACTACAACAACGGACTGATCAACAACACACTTTACGCGCCGCTGAAACAGCCATGAAACATTCTGACGCCCGCATACCTGACTTCCAGGCACCACAGCTCCGGTCACTTTATAGCAGCGAACGCCGGAGTGTGGATGCGGAACAACTGGCAAGCGCTGAACTGAAATTTGTTCAGAAAAATGTTTACCGGAGTGTCATTGAGGGCCACAGCTATTACATCAAACACTTCTGCGAACACCGTCGCCGTCATCAGTTACAATTAAAACAGGGCCTGAAACAGCATAAAGCTGAGCAGGAACTGGCTACTCTGAAACAATTAGAGAAACTGGGATTCAGTGCCATTCAGCCGGCCAGTGTATTGCTACGAACCTCGCCTGAAGGCATGCAGGAAAGCATTCTGATTACAGAGGATTACTTAGCCGCGAATCCTGATACACAGTTAATGAGCGATTACATCGCAGCACATGGCCCGCAAACCACACTCCTCCTTCTGGAAGACACTGTTAACCGCTTGCTGCAATGCGGCCTGATCCATCTGGACATTCATACGGACAATTTTTTTACCGACGGTAAGCAGGTAACGCTGCTGGATACCGAAGACTTAATCTTCAGCCGACAGCATAAATATCTGATCAAGATGTTCAGCATGCTGGCCAAGAACCTGAGCAGGGATCAGGATAAGCTAAAAATCACACCGGCTCAGATTCAGCAGTTTGTGGACGCACTGATCACCCGTGAATCACTCAATAAGAAGAGTATCTACCGGAATATCTACCGCCAGCATCTGGTGAAATCTGCCGACCTGATATTCCGGTTTATAAAAGGAAAATACGGTTTCAAAGAACTGAAACGCCGCCTGCAGCCACCGGCAGCCCTGCAGTTTTTTCGCTAGCAGCGGGCGTACAGGGCCTCATAGGAATCCGCCATCGCGGTGACGGAAAATAACGGTAACTGCTTGTGAGCCTGCTCAGCCAGTAAACCGGACAACGCTTCATCTCCCTGAAGGCGCTGGATTGCCTGATTCAGCCCCCGGGAATCCCCCGGCGGCACCAGTAACCCGGTCTTTTCATGTGTAACCAGATCAGGAATACCCCCGACATCCGAAGCAATGACGGGCACTTTTTGTTCCATCACATCCAGCAATACAGACCCCAGGCCTTCATTCTGCGAAGGAAATACAAACAGATCCATGCAGGCTATATAGTCACCGACATTATTCACATAGCCTTCAAAAATAATGTTTTCCATTCCTTCCGCCTGCTGCCGGTAAGCCTCTTCATCCTTCCCTTTTCCCAGCAAAATCAGGCTGTAAGGCACGTCTTTTGGCAGTTCCTTAAAGGCTTCTATAAGATACTTCTGACCTTTATGAGTATTATCAAGTTCACCGATATTACCTATCAGGTAACGACCGGCAAAGCGTTCACGCAGAACAGCCACCTGATCCGGATTAAGAGAAAAGTGAGTTGCCGCACTGGGAATAACATCCACCTGTGCATCTGGAGAACGCTCCAGAATCATATCCCGGATGATCGAAGACAGCGCCACGCTTCTGCTGGCCCGGGCGTACATCATCCGGGTAAAGAAGTTATCTTTAATCGTGTTATCTACCCGACGGGTGACAATGTATTTCACCCCGAACAGACAATTCATCAGACAGGCAACCTGAGCGCCCTTGGTTTCATGGGCATGCAGCAAATCGGTATCCCGTAACGCCCGCCAGCCGGCAATATATGGCTTACTCAAAGCAATTATGGTCAGCCCCGGTACCGAACGGCACCGTTCTGCCAGCTCAGAACCGTGCCGGACAAACAGCTTCTGTGAATAACCCCGTGCAGCCAGTGTCTCAACCAGCAGCATGGTCTGACGTTCGCCGCCGCGAAAACCCTTGGCGAAATTAAGATGAGCAATCCGTTTCACGCTACACCTCAGGCTTACGGAGCGCTGTACGGTCTTTATTGGCTTCGTACAGTTTCAGATATTTATAAAAATTGGTCACCATATGTGACACAGAAATAACCAGACCGGGATAGCCATCAAGGAATCCCAGCTTAAACAGGTATTTTTTCAGAAAAGAAAACCAGGCACTCATCACCGCCTTAGCAGGCGAAGACTGTTTTTTCCCACACCGCTCCTGGGCAAAAAGCGTTGAATAACGATCTGCTTTTTGCAGAAAATCGCTCAGGTTTGAATAAGGATAGTGCTTCAGAATGCCATCCAGAACCACAACATCAAAACCATCATCCAGTACGAACTCATGGACTTTAAAGTCGTTAAAGCTAGTCTCACCCCGGTGGTAAAGACGTGTCAGATGTTCCTGCTTCCAGCAATAACGGATTTCGTGATCACGGTAATAATTTACCCGCACAAGACGGTAAACTTTTCCAGGCTGTAATTCGGCAGACGCAATAGCATCCAGTAATTCAGGCGTGATAACTTCATCCGCATCCAGAGATAATATCCAGTCATGGCTGGCAAAAGAGGCTGCATGATTTTTAGTTTCGCCAAAGCCGAAGAATTCACCGCATACCAGCTTTACATTGGCATATTGCCGGGCGATCTCTTTCGTGGCATCAGTTGAACCGTTATCGTATACTACGACCTCGCTGAAATCCGCCAACGAATCCAATGTTTTCGGCAGTGAGCCGGCGGCATTTTTAGCGATAATGACACAGGAAATGTTATTCACAGAGGGTTGCAACCAGGAAGGGATGTAGTCCGCACAATACTAACCAATGACCCCTGGCATGACAACACCGGGGCGACCAGAGTCCCAACATTGATACATCTCAGACACTCACCTGTTCTTGGCCAGGGATCCGAGCGCCGCTGCTACCTGCATCCGAATGACGACAGCAAAGTTATTAAAGTCGCTTTCAAAGGTGGAAAAAACAGAAACCAAAACAATATTGAAAGTGTCTACTATCAGCACCTGCTAACAGCCAAAGCAGATCTGAGTATGCTGGCAGGTTACTTTGGACAAACTGAAACCGACCTGGGACCAGGCCTCATTTTTGAGCGGGTCTGTAACCATGACGGAACTGATGCGGTCAGCCTGCTGGAAGCGCTTGAACAGAATCTGCTTAGCGAAACGCTTATCCATACTCTGATTGACCGTCTTGCCGGTTACCTGCATAAAAACTCAATCCTGTTTGTCGACGTTGGCTTTGCCAATATTTTACTGCCCCGGCAGGAAGACGGCAGCTACCGGATCAGTGTTATAGACGGGATTGGTTCACGGCACCCGGGCTTTAAATTTTTTATTTACCGCCACTGCCGGCCCCTGCGCACCTACAAAATCAGGAAGCAGTTAAACGTCATCCAAACCAGGTTACAGCAACACCTGGAAAAGTCCCCGGCCAACTGAACCGGAATCATAACTTAACGACACTGCCTGATATCTGAAAGTAAACGCTTCATGATATTATGTGGCCAATTTTTAACCGTCAGAATATTTTTAAAAATATATGTATCAGTTACGTTACCGAGAGCTCAGCCGAACTATTTTTGAAACGGTTCTGGCGGCGGTCATTATCTTACTGCTGGCCCGCCTGGCCATGTTTATTGCCTTCGTGGACACCGACAAACTGGCAGGCAAAGAAGCCGACCTGATAAAACTCTTTACCACCGGTTTATTATTTGACCTCAAGGCCAGTACTATTTTTATGGTCCCGGTGTTTTTAGCAGGCCTGGCGTTTGCTGCTTTCGAAAGAGCCTGGAAGGGATTCAGCGCTTTCGTCCGCGGTTACAGCCTGCTGGTTATCTTTGGCTTCACACTGATTTCTATCAGTAATTTTTATTACTACGAAACCTACCATAACCATTTTGATATTTTCATATTTGGCCTGGCGGAAGACGATACTGTCGCCGTACTGGCAAATATCTGGCAGGACTATCCGGTTATCAGGGCGCTGATCGCAGCGATTATTGCCGGCGCCCTGTTCCACCTCCTATCTTCCAAAAAGCCGGTCACAACAGTCTGGTCAAAAACAGCAGCAATCAGCTACGGTCTGATCTTCTTCAGCCTGTTTGCCGTGGCCTCCCGCGGGTCCGTAGATACATTCCCGCTGCGCCGGAGTAACGCACAGATTTCTGACCTGAATATCCTGAATAAGCTGACCCCCAATGGTTTAATCGCCATCAGCTGGGCCAACAAAGATAAACGCAAAGATGCCAAGTTCGATGAAGTAGAAGTCGCTGAAGTTGAACAGCTGAATATGAAGCTCTTCGGTAACAAAGCCCTGCAACAAACTTCAGCCGTCAATCCTTATCTTGAAGCACAGGCACCACACGTAGTTCTGGCACTGATGGAGAGCATGGGGTCTAACATTCTTGAACTGGACAACCCCCAAAGCAATGATCTTCTGGGGGCACTGCGGCCACACTTCGAATCCGACTTTTTATATAAACGTTTCGTCTCCGCAGGGGACGGCACAGCACCGTCTCTGGCAGCCATTCTGTTTAACAGCCCGGTTCGAAGTATCAGCCATTCATCGGCTCAGAAAACCCCACTGGCGGGCAGTATTTTCCGCCCCTACAAAGAGGCCGGTTATAAAACCGTATTTATCTCCCCCGGTAATATGATGTGGCGTAATTTGGTGAACTACCTGCCTTTACAAGGGGTTGATGTCGTGTATGACCAGAACTTCCTGATGAAAGAATATCCGGAAGCTAAAAGTCAGCTGACCGCCTGGGGAGTCCCGGACGAATACGCGTTTAAACTGGCTAAAAAACTGCTCGATGAGTCAGACCAGCCGTTATTCATTAACATCCTGACCGTCAGCAATCATCCGCCTTATTTCACCCCGGACAGCTATACACCTGGACCGGTAGATGTATCGGCTGAATATCAGGCACGGGCCGGCGGCGGTGAAATCGAACTGGATAACATTCTGAAAACATTCCAGTACGCGGCTGACAGCCTCGGGCGCTTTATTGGTGACGTAAAAGCCAGCGATAAGCTGGCCGATAACACCGTCATCGCGGCTACCGGTGACCATCAGATGCGCCGTTTTGAAGCCAGGTTGCCTGAAGAATCCATGCTCGACAGTGCCGTACCTTTTTACCTGCGGGTACCAGACAGTATTCTCAACAGCCGGGAGTTCCGCTATGACAGCCAACGGATCGGCTCCCATAAAGACATTATGCCGACACTGTACAACCTGAGCCTGAGCGGCAAGCCGTATTTCAATATCGGTGGCCGGGATCTGTTGATGACCCGGGACGACCCACAACGCAACTTTGGGTTTAACGAATCTGTCTGGATAAACAGTAAAGGCACTGTAAACCTGGATGACACCAGTAAAATTTACCCATGGCACGGCGACAGCCTGACCTTGGATGCGGCGGTGGATAACCCTGCTCTGTCTCAGGAGAAAATCTCAATGTTCATCGACTTACAGCGCACATTTATCAACTGGGAAGTGACACAGGCGAACGCCTTAACATCGGGACACACTAAATAATGAGCAATCTGAATTTTGTTACGGCAGGGCGGTATTACCTTAGCTTTGCCCTTAGTTTTTTTGTTCTGGTAAGTGTGACATTCGAAGGTAGCTATAACCTGGCCAGCCTGTTAATTCTTGCCAGTTATGTATTTTTCTTCAGCAAACAAGTCCGCCAGCAGATTACCCTGAGCCGTCCGGAAAAATTGCTCATCATCATTGCTGCACTCTACGTACTGAGTTTTATCATGGAAGTCCTCCTCCATGACGTTAAACCAAGAATTCTGGACGCACCGGCAAAAGTACTCCTCTTAATGCCGGCTCTGCTGCTGTGCAATGCCCTGCGTCCGGGACGGCAACAACTGATATACAGCTTTATGTTCAGCGCAGTATTGCTGCTGATGCAGTCTGTTTACGAGAAATACTACCTTGGTGTTGCCCGCGTGAATGGCGACGTCAACGCGATTCAGTATGGTGCTATTGCAATTGCGATCGGCGCTGCAGGTATTGCTCTTTGTGCTACTCGCAACACAAGCTCCCAGCGCAACTTCTTGCTTTATGTGCTGTGCTGTCTACTCTGTTGCGGCGCACTTTATGCGGGAATTTTATCGCGGAGCCGTGGCAGCATAATTACACTTCCCCTGCTGGCACTTTGCCTGATCGCTCTGCAAGCGTATAAGTTTAAAATCAGCCTAAAAAAAACTGTTCTGGTACTCATCGGATCCAGTCTGCTGGCAGGTACTATATTAGCGTTGAATATATCTAAAACAGGCCGTTTAGCGCAGGCTGTAGCAGAAATTTCAAACTACAATTCCCAAGCAGCCACTTCAACCAGTATCCGCTTTAATCTCTGGCAGGTTGCAGGTGAAGTGGCTGCAACCTCTCCGATCACAGGTGTGGGTAAAAACCGCTTAGTCGAGTATAAAACCCAGCAGGTTGATCAGGGGCGTTTTCCTGAAAAACTGAAACGGTTTGACAGCTCACATAACGCTTACATGAACACAGTCGCTCGCCGCGGGCTAATTGGTCTGGCGATTTTATGCACCTTCCTGTGGGTGCCGGTTTATATAGCAGTATCGGCTATCCGCCGGGGCAGCTCTGAAGAGCAGCCTTACGCCTATGCCCTGCTCTGCTTCGGGCTGGTATTTGCCATTGCCAATCTGACGCAGGACATGATCTTCCTGAACAACGGCATCATCATGTATACAGGTCTGCTGATTATACTCAGCCAGATGCTGTTTCAGGTTCAAAGCCGGCCATCGGCCAGCGACTAAACTGGCCGGATTAAATAGACGGGATCAGTGCCGACCTGCAGATCAGCATCTGCAGGTTCGCCGCACAGATCAAATGCAGCCTCGTCAGGCTTAGTCAGACTTGCAACTGATTTCTGCCCTTGCTCACTCCAGAGTACACGGCCTTTGTGCCCCTGCTGAATAAACTCAAGACAATGCCAACCATCAGTTTCAGAATAGCGAAGCTGTTCAGCACCGCCTAAATGCTTCAGCATCGCCCGGTATACCTTAAACGCAGTGCGGTAACGAATACCTTCCCGGGTATCGATCAAACCATAACCCGGCGCAATTAACTGGTGCCAGTAAACCGTCTCCACTTTACCGCTGGCCAGCGCCAGCAGGTGGTAACGTAATAAAAAGCGGGCGTAATCATCTTCACTGACACACTCTGTTTCGCTGGTCGGCGCCCAGGGCGCAGTACCGGATAACGGCCAGTTAACTTCTGTGAGTAATATCCGGTCTGAACTTTTCGGGCTTAACCGGCAGATACTGTGCAACAGGTTAATCTTATTAACCGTATCAAAAATCCCCAGCTGAGTATTTTCCGGCGCTCCCCGCCGGTCGACGTAAAGCAGTGAAGAAACCTTATCAAAATGCACATTCGCAAGGCTGAACATCGCCCGAATAAGATAGTGATACTCAAAATCAATAACAGAAGGGCCAACTAAAGTCAGTTCCGGGTACTTCTCATCTTTAAGTTGCTGAGCGACCTGATAAAAATCCAGATACTGCCTGACGGAGAAGAATCCCCATTTAGTCCGGTTAATGGTATTACCCACCTGATACTCACTGCACAAGCCATTGAAGGTCGCAAACACATCCTCCAGAACCGACCGCAGCCCACTGTGATCATCAATACAGTCAGAATCCTGTACCAGGGTAATCAGCAGATGCCGCCCCTGACAGCGTTTCACAAACGCCAGATACTCGTCCTTACGCTGGGTAAAATCACGCAGAAAGACCCTGAACTGCACCGTCTGGCAGTCAAGCTCATCAAGCAGCCGGAACTGCTCTTCCCCCTTATCCAGATTAATACACAAGCCAAAAAAAGACGCATCTGCACGTTGCATGCCGGTGTTACGGTTAAAGAGAAAATGCAGCAAGGCAATGGGGAAGACCATTAAACTCGTGAGAACCAGTTTAAGCAGATCTTTTCTGTGACGGCGTTTCATCCGCTTTTTATACGCCCGGTCCCGTATCGGATAGGGCTGATCGGAATGGTGATCCCAGGGATGCTTATCCATATGACAGCAATCAGTCTCTAGTCAGTTACCGGCTTGCCCTTAAGCCGCTTCTTAAAGTTTTTAAAGGTTTTATTCTTCTCGGAAAACTTTACAACATCATCCGCAAAACGTTTACCTACCTTTGTATGCAGGGCATATTCTTCCGCAATGACAGCCAGATCTTCCGGCTTGGCCCACAATTTGGAAAAACTCCGGGCACGGTCAGTATCCGACAGCGCTGAGATACTCAGACGGTTTACATCCACCACTTTGAACACGAAATCATCACCGTCCCGCTTCAGCAGAATATTTCCCGGCGAATAATCCCGGTGAAAAAAACCGTCGTTATGCAATTTCAGGGAAAACCGCGCAAAGGCTCTGAGTATCGCTTCCCGGTCCGGGAAGTCCGCATCCAGTAAAGGTTCACGGATAGTAAAATCGTAATCAAAGGCTTCGCTCAGGTAATAACTTTGCTGAAGCAAAAAGCCCTGCCGCTGCTCCATATATGCCACCGGGCAGGGTGCGTAATCTTTGAGAAGTATGGAGTTATGATAAGACTTATAAGCTTTGGATGCCCGCAGCAGCCCGTAAATAGCATTGGCAGGAAAGCCCGGCACTTTAAAGGCTTTCAGCACATAGCGCTTACCTTTCAGGGTGACTATGCGTAATTCATTACGTGCTTTGTGAATCGACTCTGCAGAGCCTGAGAACAAGCCCTCAAGGTTCTCTATCTCTTCTTTGAGATCACTAAACTGCCGATTAATCTGTAATTTAATCCCCATTACGCTTCCCCGGCCTGACATTCACTCCGGCGGAGTGTTTCCTGTAAATATTGCCACACAATATCCGCCGTCAACGGAGCAAACACCTGAGGCTCAATCTGAACATCCACTGCCGGCTGCATTTTGGCCTCCAGCGATAACTGATTTTTTCCGTAACCGCCCACCAGCCCGGGGTCTGTCGGTCCGAATAAAGTGATGTTTGGCCGGTCAAGTGCCGCCGCCATGTGCGATAAGCCGGTATCAACAGATACACAGGCGGTTGCACCGGCAATCACCGCAGACACATCGTGTAAATTCAGCTTGGGCAAGATATCCACAAATGGATTATCAGCCGCCAGGCGCTCTGCTCTGGCCAGCTCTTCAGCAGTCACCCAGGGCAGTTTCACTCTGAACTCTTCACCGGCAGCCCGTTCAATTAGCTGCTGCCAGTATGCTTCCGGCCAGTGCTTGTCTGCGCGGGTGGTGCTGTGCAAAAAGACCAGATATGGCTGTTCATCCTGCGCCTTCTGCAAAAAATGCTGACGGATGGCGAAATCACCTTTCTCCCCGGGAAGCGCATATCCCAGAGATAATGCAAACAACTGCCGGATTCGCTCAACCGCATGCTGCTGACGGTCCACCGTATAGGTATTGCGGTAACAGCTGGTTGCCAGTGACTCAGTCACCGAGGCTTTGTCATAACCGCAGGTCACACCTTTTGCTAAACGAGTTACCAGAAAGGCACTTTTGATTAACCCCTGAGCGTCAATCACAAAATCATAGTCCCGCGCCTGCAACGCCTGCTTATAGGCCTGCCACTCCCCGCTTTTCCAGGTCTTCAGTGGCTGCTTACGCCACCGCCGGATTGCCACGGGAATTACCTTATCCACTGCTGCATGCCAGCGGGGGATCTCAGCAAAACCTTCCTCAACCACCCAGTCAAAACGGATACCGGGAATCGCCTGCACAGCGTCTGTCAGGGCCGGCAAGGTATGGATGATATCGCCCATAGAAGAGGTCTTTACAACTAACACTCTCATGATAATTGCTGCTCAACCGCTTTGAATACCGATGCCGGACTGATATCAATCATGCTCTGGTGATATCCCTGATCAGCATCCCCTTTACGGATTTTGATATAGCCATCAATCAGACGGATAACTTCAACTTTATCCGTTAACGGCGGGGTAAAATCGGGGCTGGTCGGGCCGTAGAGCGCTACCAGAGGGGTTCCCAGCGCAGCCGCCATATGCATCAGGCCGGAATCATTGCTGACCACTGCCCGGGCACCTGCCAGCAGATCAATCGCTGCTTGCAGGGACGTTTTACCGCATAAATCCACGCAAGCCTGTTTTTCTGCATCACTCAGCTGAGCGAGAATCTGTTCACTGACCGCCTGATCATTAGCAGAGCCGAAAATACACACCTGAAAGCCCGCGCTGATCAGCTGTTTCGCCAGGTCAGCATAGTGATAATCCGGCCAGCGCTTGGCCGGGCCGAACTCAGCGCCGGGGCATAAGCCAATGTAGTTATCCGTCAGGCCATGGGCGGCCTTCAGTTCAGCCTGAGCATCAGCATCAACCTGTAATTCAGGCCGCAAAATTTCCGGCAGGTCATCACCGGATGCACAGGGCGCCTGAGCCAGCGCAATATACCGCTGCACCATCAGCGGAAAAGCCTTCTTATCCAGCGCTCTGAGATCCGTCAGCAGACCGTAACGCAACTCACCTTTCCAGCCGGTGCGCACCGGAATCCCTGCCATCCAGGGAATCAGCGCAGATTTCAGAGAGTTCGGCAGGACCAGTGCCCGGTCATAACGGCCCTTAAGCCCTTCAGCAACCTGCTTACGTACCTTCCACTGTAAACGCCCGTGTCCCACCGGCATGGCCACCGTGTTATCCACCTCAGGCATCCGCTCCAGCACCGCCCGGCACCAGTCCGGTGCCAGTACATCAATCTGACAGTCCGGCTGCTGAGCCTTCAGTAAACGATACAGAGACTGACTCATCAGCATATCGCCTACCCAGGAGGGTCCTACTATCAGGATTTTTTCAGCCATCATTTGCGCCTTCTTGCTGCGGATTGAGGTAACGGTCAAATAAACGCCGGTAATTGTCCGGTAACTTGGTATACGGCACCACTTTGCCGTCTTCAGGTAAGATTGCGCTCTTACGCTCAAAGTCGATATGCAGGTAACTGAGATCAGGAAAAACCAGCACAGCATTAGGATCGTTATGCAGGGTTTTCATATACGCTGAAATCACTCTGAGCCTTTCAGGATCAATCGGTTCCCGTAAGTTCTCGCCATCGATATCACTCACCGGACGGGTATCCATCAGCCCCAGAATGGTGGCAAAAATATCCGCACTGCTGACCGGCCGGTCTGTATTTACCTGCATTGCAGCGGCTTCGCTGGCAGGCGGCACGGCAAACATTGCGTTATGTGTAGTACCCAGGCCATAACCATAGTTGTAAGGCGAATTCTTGGAATCAATATTCTGGCCATGATCCGTTGAAAAGAAGATCCAGGCATCCGGATCATCCGCACGAATAGCGTTAATCAACTCATTGAAGTAATGGTCACTGTAAGCCACGGAATTATCATAGGCATTCACTCCGTTCTCATCTTCTTCCGGCAGGAATTTCTTAAACTCATCCGGCGAATGTTTTGAATACGGATAATGGTTCCCGTTCATCTGAACAACCAGCATATAGGGCGCATCAGACTGTTTAGCCTGCTTCAGATAAGGCATCACGCCCTTCTCTAACACCGTCATATCATCGGCGCCGATCGACACCGAAATATTACTGCTGAAGTCAGTGCCTTCCTGAAAATAATCCAGATCGCCGTCCAGGAACATCTGATCCACATTGCGCCATTTAAAATCCTGCGCGGTGATCAGTGCCGTCTGATAGCCCGCCGCCTTGGCGTAATTGAAAATCGTCGGGACTGAATACACTCTGCCGTGAGGGTCGATCCCCTGCAGGCCCGTTAACATATAAGGCACAGAGCTGAGAGTCTTAGTACCGATACTCACCGCATTGTCATAAAGGACTAGCTCTCCGACATCCAGTAGTCGCTGCAGATTCGGCGTGGTATCCCGGTCGTAACCGTACACGCCCATCTGACTCTTGGTGAGGGACTCACCCACCACAAAAACAATATTAGGTGCATCTTTTGCCGCTACCTGCTTTTCAAGCACCGGTTTCTCAACCAGTTTTGCGGCAAACACCTGCTGTTCGATCAGTCCCGGAAACGTACCGATATACGCCAGACTGCTGAACTGAAATTTCGTCACGCCGTACCAGTTAAAGGCCAGCAACAGAAACAGCAGGCTGCCAAACACCCCGGAGATGCCCCTGGCCCACCAGCGGGGTCGCAACGGCAGGCGCGTCAGCAACAGTAATAACGGCAGTTCCAGCGCAATCAGCAGCAACGGTTTAAAGATGGCCGCATTATCCAGCCACAGGATCAGCGTCAGCAGAGGATCTTCCGCAACAAACCGTAAATCAAAAACAGATACAAAATTCCGGTAGATCGCGAAAAACGACAGCTGCACCAGCTGCGGGATCAGAATCAGCGCAATCACAACGGTACGGCCAACATAGGTCCGTAACGGCAGTAGCAGAATCGTCAGTAACACCAGCGCCAGACTGCTCAGCCCATAATTCACCAGGAAGCGTTTCCCCTGGAAATTTTCCAGCACCCAGCCAAAATCACGTACCAACACTAAATCAAAAGCCAGAACCAAAAGTACAATGGCGCAAAACGCACGTTTAGGGGCAGCCATTGCCACATCGGAAAGTCTGGAAAAGATATTTTGCATAACGTCTGAAAAAACCTGTGATGACCGGTTTTACACACCGGAAATCTGTTCTGTAACACTCAAAAAAAACACCGCCTGATACTAACATCAGAGCCGAGCCGCAAATAATACTCGCTGACCGGCCAAGTTAACACCGATCTGCTGCGAAAACCCCGGTTTCAGGGGGTTTTTAGGGTATTTTTCTGTTTCCTGACGAAACCGGCCCCTGCAACAACTGGTTTCATGCATTTTTGTAAGCTGGCCAATTCCCTTTTTCAGCGCCGGTGTTACAATCAGGCTCTTTGTATTTAATCGAGGTTTTGCACGACGCCCTCGCCGGCAGCCGGCTAAATAGCAACGCCCATTCCCCGCACAGATGTAGCAGTTTTTGTGCAGGCATCCAGTATCCACTGAGGGCTTTACTCTCATACCGCGTGCATTCGCCTTAGCTTGTTTGACGTTTTAATTTTCCGAGGTAGTCAATGGCCGCGTTTGGTACTGTTTTTATGCCTGAAATGGCAATTTCACAATTCGATGGAACCCGCTGGAGCGATGCTGAAGTGGTCAGCAGCGACAGCATCCAGATGCACCCTGGCTCGCACGTATTACACTACTCAAGCACCTGCTTTGAAGGTCTGAAAGCGTTCCGTCACGCTGACGGTTCTATCCAGATTTTCCGTATGGATCAGAACATCGCCCGCTTTGCACAAAGCAGCCGCCTGCTGGCGATGCCTGAGATTGATGAAGCTGCCACTGAAAAAATGATTCTGGATATCGTTGGCCGCTTTGCCAGCGACGTACCTGAACCACCGGGCTCCATGTATATCCGTCCTACTCACGTAGGTACTGAACCGGCCATCGGTAAGGCTGCTGCGCCAACAGCAACTTCTTTACAGTACATCCTGCTGTCTCCTGTAGGTGATTACTTCTCCGGTGGCGATACGACTCTGCGTCTGCTGCTGGAAGAAAACGGTGCCCGCTGCGCAGCCCACATGGGTATGATCAAGAGCGGCGGTAACTACGCCAGCGCTCTGAACCCGATTATGCGTGCCAAGCAGGACGTTAAGGCCGATCAGGTGCTGTTCTGCCCGAATGGCGATGTTCAGGAAACCGGTGCGGCAAACTTCCTGCTGATCGACGGTGACGAAGTGATCACCAAAGCACTGGATGAAAGCTTCCTGCACGGTGTGACCCGCGACTCCATTCTGACCCTGGCCCGCGATATGGGCATGAAGGTATCTGAGCGTGAACTAACCGTTGAGGAGCTGCTGGAACGTGCTGCGAAACCAGGCTGCGAAGCGGCTCTGTCCGGTACCGCAGCCGTTCTGACACCGGTTGGCACCCTGATCCACAACGGCCAGGACTACAAAGTTGGCAACGGCGGTGTCGGTGCTACCACAGTGAAACTGCGTCAGGCACTGAATGCCATTCAGTGGGGCCAGGCTGAAGATAAGCACGGCTGGCTGACTAAGGTGTAATACCTGCCTCCGCATACAAAAAAGCGAAGCTAGCAGCTTCGCTTTTTTTTTTTGCGCTGAAGATAATTACAGCGGATGTTGCAATGAACCGTTTTCCAGCCCGGCAGATATATCCTGCCCCAGCGCCATCCGGGACAGTTCAGGCGCCATTTTACGGTCTTCGCGGGGCGCCATACCGAATACAGCCCGGTAACGGCGGGAGAAATATTCCGGCGACCGAAAACCGCAGGCAACCGCGACATCCACCACTGTCATCTGGGTTTGCTTCAGTAACTGCCTGGCACGCTCCAGCCGTAAACGTAAATAGAAACGGGTTGGCGTGTCATGACAATGCTTACGGAACAGCCGCTCCAGCTGGCGTAGCTGTACACCGCTGAATGATGCCAGCTCGGAAGCGGTCAGGGGCTCTTCCAGATTCTGCTCCATCAGTTCAATCACTTCCGCCACATCCGCATGCCGGACACCAAAACGCTCCACCGTCTGCATCCGCTGCAGCTGGCCAGGCTGGCGCATACCGTCATGCATAAAGGCATCACATACCTGGCCTGTCAGAGCATCCCCGTGACGGTTCTGAATCAGATGCAGCATCATATCCATCGCTGAAATACCGCCGGCGCAGGTCAGCCGTTTGTCGTCCGCCTGATACAGCTGTTCCGAGGTTTTCAGCCGGGGAAAACTTTCTTCAAACGCCGGCCGCGCTTCCCAGTGCAACGCCACCCGGTGCTCATCCAGCAAGCCCGCATGGGCCAGGGCATAACAGCCGGTTTCAATTCCCCCCAGCACGGTTCCCTGACGGTCCAGCCGCCGCAGCCAGTTCAGCAAGGCTTTATCCAGACCGGCTTCCGGCTCGAAGCTGGCACAGACAAACATAGTCGGAAATTCGTTTACCTGCTCAATGCTGTTTTCGACCGCAACCGGTATACCGCTGCTGGAGGTAACTGACTCACCGTTCTGCGAAAAGAAGTGCCAGCTGAACAGCTCCCCGCCGAAGCGGTTCGCCACCCGCAGTGGCTCCAGCGCACTGAATAACGACAACATCGAAAATCGCGGTTGTAACAGAAAACCGATTTTTTCAGGTACAGCATCTGCCGTCATCTCAGCACCTCTTTACACAGTCTCATTACAGATCTTACTTGCCCTGCCAGACCGGATCACGCTTTTCAGCAAACGCCCGGGGGCCTTCCTGAGCGTCTTCCGAGTGCAGCACATCCGGATAATGCTTCAGCACCCCACTGCGAATGTGTCCATAACCTTCTTCAACCGTCATTTCAGCGGTGGTCCGGGTTATTTCCTTAATCGCCGCAATGGCCAGCGGTGCACTGGCAGCGACCTGCTCCGCCAGTTCACGGGCACTGTCCATCAGCTGCTCGCTGCTGACAACCTTATTCACCAGCCCCCAGCGGGCGGCTTCTGGAGCATCCATCGCACGACCAGTCATCAGCATTTCATTAACAATTGCCGCCGGCAAACGTTTTGGCAAACGTAATACCCCGCCACTGTCAGCAATGATCCCCAGCCCGGCTTCCGGTAGTGAAAACATGGCATGTTCCGCACACACGATCATATCTGCAGCCAGTGCCAGTTCAAAACCACCGCCGGCAGCATAGCCGTTTACCGCCGCAATCACCGGCTTATCAAGGTCAAAAATTTCTGTCAGGCCGGCAAAGCCGCCTTTACCAAAATCCGCGTCGGCCGCCTCACCTTCTGCTGCCGCTTTCAGATCCCAGCCAGCGGAAAAGAACCGCTCGCCAGCACCGGTAATAATGGCTACCCGTAGTTCCGGATCATCCCGGAATGCCAAAAAGGCTTCCCCCATTGCTGCGCTGGTTTTGGCATCAATGGCGTTAGCCTTTGGCCGGTTAAGGGTAATTTCCAAAATGGCGCCGTTACGCACCAGTTGTAATGCTTCACTCATCGCCTTTATTCCTTACCAATACGGATGTAGGCATCCGCCGCATACGCCCCTGAACCCTCAGGTGCCACCAGCAACGGATTAATATCCAGTTCCAATAAAGTATCCCGCCGCTGACTTGCGTATTCAGCCACCGCCATAACAGCATTCACACAGGCATCAATGTCACCGGCCTGCTTGCCACGAAATCCTGATAGCAGAGGGAACATTTTCAGCCCTGTAATTGCTTCCCGGACATCGGTTTCAGTAACAGGTAACAACAGGGTCGCGCTGTCTTTCAGCAACTCCACCATAATGCCGCCGGAGCCAATCACCAGCGACGGACCAAACTGCTGATCCCGGGTCACCCCTATCAGCAACTCACCGACGGTTTCCGTCAGCATCTGCTCCACCAGAAACGCATCACTCAGATGGGCCATCCGCGATACTGCGTCACGGACATCTTCCGCGGACTGCAAAAACAGCTGCACAGCCCCCTGTTCCGTTTTATGCACGATGGTATCACTGACCGCCTTGATCACCACCGGATACCCGATGCGTTCGGCACAGCTGACGGCTTCATCAGCATTGCTGACCAGTTCACCTGCCGGGATCTGCAGGCCATAACCAGCCAGCGCCTGCTTCCCCTGGTACTCATCAATATTGCGGCCTGCCTGTTCATCATCGAACATGGCACTGTGCAACAGAGGTAAAGGTGCTGGCTGCTGGTGCTTCAGTCCAATCTGATACGCAGCAGATAAAGCCCGTAAACAGGTGTCCAGCCCGATCATCGGCACCACCCCGGCCTGCACGCAGGTATCGATCGCCGCCTGGGGCAGACATTCCGGCAAAGACGCCAGCAGGATTCCCTGATGACCGGTCGCCTGGCTGGCATTGATCAGTCCGTGCATGGCCGCATTCCACGGCGCAGGATCGGCATCCGCAAAACTGGGCCAGTCCAGCAATAACATAGTGGCATCGTAACCGGCGCTCATCATGGCACTGAAAGTTGCTGTCTTACGTGCTTCATCACCCCAGATAAAGGTGTGATAGTCCAGTGGATTCTCCACCACCACATATTCACTGAGAGTCTCCCGAACCTGCGCCTGATGCTCAGAGGTCATCGCCGGGAACGTCAGATCATGACGCTCGATCAGATCAGCCATAACCCCGGCTTCACCGCCGGAGCAACTCATGGAAGCGACCCGGTTACCCTTTAACGGCCCGGCAATGGCCACCAGTTTCAGGGTTTCAATCAGTTCTTCCAGCGTATCCACCCGGGCAATCCCCAGACGCTTGAACAGTGCATCAAAAAGCTTGTCAGAACCGGTCAGCGAGCTGGTATGGCTCATGGCAATCTTGGCCGCCGCTTCACTGCGGCCGTTTTTGGCTGCCACTACCGGAATCCGTTTTTCCAGCGCCCGCCGGCACACCGCATCAAAATGATGGATATCAGACAGACCTTCGATATGCAGGCCGATCGCGGTAATACGCGGATCATCCAGCAGCGCGTCCATGACATCCGCCACGCCAACGTTCGCCTGATTCCCCATGGTAAACATAAAGGCCAGCGGCAAACCACGACGCTGCATGGTGATATTCAGACCGATGTTGCCGCTCTGGGTAATCACCGCAACGCCTTTATCCACCGCTTTGCTGCCATGCTGATCCGGCCAGAGCACCGCCTTATCCAGACAGTTAAGTACCCCGTAACAGTTTGGCCCGATCATCGGCATACTGCCGGCCCGTTCCACCAGCAACCGCTGGCGTTCGGCACCTTCTTCACCCACTTCAGCAAAGCCGGAGGCATATAGCACCGCTCCGCCACAGCCGATTTCACTCAGCTGCCCGACAATTTCCATGGCAGCTTCAGCATTCACCGCCACATAAGCGGCATCGGGCACTCCCGGCAAGTCAGCAATGCTGGGATAACACTTCACACCGGCCATCTCACTGTGAGAGGGATGCACTGCCCAGATTTCGCCGTCAAATCCCAACTTCTGGCTTTCAACAATTGCATAACGGGCCCCCGCGCCGCCAAACACAACGATCGAGCGGGGCTTGAGCAAGCGGGCAAAACGGCTCTTATCAATTTCAGACACAGACACCTTCCTTCTGCCAGGCAGTATTAAGCTTCCAGAGGACGCAGCAGCGCACGGGAAATAATGTGGCGCTGAATTTCACTGGTACCGTCCCAGATCCGCTCAACCCGGTGATCCCGCCAGATACGCTCCAGTGGCAGTTCGTCCATCAGGCCCATCCCGCCGAGGATCTGAATCGCCTCATCGGATACCATCCCCAGCATTTCCGTAGACTTCAGTTTCGCCATCGCCGCATCGGTATCGGTCATATTGCCCTGATCCAGCTTCCAAGCCGCATGCATGGTCAGCAGTTCTGCGGCTTTCAGTTCCAGCGACATATCCGCCAGTTTGAACGAGACCCCCTGAAACTTACCAATTGTCTGGCCAAACTGCTTTCGTTCCGCCGCCCAGTCAGCGGCGATTTCCAGCGCCCGCTCGGCACGGCCCAGACACATTGCAGCCACCGATAAACGGGTACCGCCTAACCACTCATTGGCCACATCAAAACCGTGATCTTCCACACCCAGAATCTGAGATTCATGAATCCGGCAGTTATCAAAGTTCAGAATACAGTTCTGGTAACCCCGGTGAGAGACACTGTTGTAACCCGGCTCAACGGTGAAGCCCGGTGTACCCATATCCACCAGGAAGCTGGTAATTTTCTTCTTCGGCCCCCGTGGCGTATCTTCCACACCGGTAGAGGCAAACAGAATGACGAAGTCAGAGACATCCGCATGACTGATGAAATGCTTGCTGCCATTAATGATGAAATGATCACCGTCCCGCTCTGCGCGGCACTTCATAGAACGCACATCGGAACCGGCATCCGGCTCGGTCAGCGCCAGACAATCCACCTTTTCCCCGCGAATCGCCGGTAACAGGTATTTCTCCCGCTGTTCGCCTTCACAGGCCAGCAAAATGTTACTCGGGCGGGCAACGATGTACTGCAGGGCAAAGCTGGCACGGCCAAGCTCTTTTTCCAGCAATGTCAGCGTCACCGCATCCAGGCCACCACCACCCAGCTCTTCCGGCATATTGGCGGCATACAGACCGCAGTCCAGGGCAGCCTGCTTAATCTTTTCATGAATCTCATCGCTGACCACACCGGTCCGTTCCACTTCCGCTTCATGGGGATACAGTTCCTGTTCCACAAATGCTTTAACAGTGTCGATGATCATCTGCTGTTCGCTGCTGACGGAGAATTCCATAAGGGCACCTATTAATATTTTTCGGTTAAGCGAACAGCAGCATCCCTCCGACCAGGCGGATCAGACAATCATTCTATTCGCTGAAAACAGTCTGCTGTTTCACACAGCAGAGGATTAAGGTTTTAAAGCAAGCTTGTTTGTCAGGACTTTGCCTTCACGGCCATCACCCGGCCGACCTGCGCCGGTTTAGGCATATCAGTGTGACGCTGCATAATTTTTTCCAGCACCCCATGCACTTCTGCACGGATCGGTGCGGTTTTGCCTGCTTCCATATCCACATGCAGTAACATCTGCTCAGTGGTTGCCAGCAGAGCATCGGTCTCACCGTGATACATGCTGTGGAAAAAGTGCAGGCGCTTTTCATCCAGCCCCAGTAACTGGGTGGTGAAATACAGCGGCTCACCTTCTGAAGCTTCCAGAAAGTAATTGATATGGGTTTCAACGGTATAAAAAGAATTGCCTGACGCCCGGTAAGCTTCATCGATCCCCACATAGCGGAACAGGGCATCGGACGCATCACCAAAGGCAAACAGGAAAAAGGACTCACTCATATGGCCGTTGTAGTCCACCCAGTCAGGGGATACTTCGCAACGGTACAGCTGCAGCGGTGCACCGATTTCGGTACCTTCGGCATAGCGCTGATATTCGCGGGTCAGATAAATTTCGTTATCCATGAGCGTCTCCGGAAGGGATATTCAGTGCACTAGCAATATCGGTAATACTGAATATCCGGTTTATTTTTGTTATCGGATATACGCCATTCTGGCTTCTGACAGCTTAGCCAACATGACTTAAATGTCACATTTACCTGAACTCAAACGACAGAAGAAACATGTCAAAAATCCATAAAAAAACCGCCGGATGGCGGTTTCATTGCAAAACAGGTGTGGTGGCAGACCGTCTGGCAGCAGCCCCCTGGACATTGCGGCGCTCTTCCCCGGGCGGGGTGCCAAAAAAATCCCGGTAACATTTACAGAAATAGTTTTTATTGGCGAACCCACACGCCAGCCCGATCTCAAGCAATGCCATATTTGTCTGCCGTAATAACTGCTGGGCCCGCTGTAAACGTAATTGCAGATAAAATCGGGTCGGTGTGGTCTGCAAATATTTCTGAAACTGACGCTCCAGATGCCGACGGGAAACCCCCACCAGTAACGCCAGCTCTGCAGTAGAAATGGGTTCCTCCAGATTGGCTTCCATCAGCGCCATTGCTTCAATCAGTTGTGGCTGCCCCACCCCCAGATAGTTCTGCAGCGGTGCCCGCTGGCTTTCCTGTTCATCACGGATACGTTCACAGTTCAGCTGTTCCGAGATAGCGGCACACAGCTCGCCCCCCTGATGGTAACAAATCAGATACAGCATCATATCCAGCGTGGCGGTGGCCCCGGCACAGGTAAAACGGTTCCGGTCGAACACGAACAGCTTGTTGGTCACTTCCACCTGAGGAAAGCTTTCGCGCATGACCGTCAGATAATCCCAGTGCACGGTACAGCTGTAACCATCCAGTAAACGCATCTGCGCCAGCACATAACTGCCGGCATCCAGTGCCCCCAGCTCCAGGGGATAACTGCGCCGCTGTTTGAGCCGTGCCAGCAGCCAGGGACGTAACAGTTCCATACAACTCAGTTGCGGATTCTCTCCTGCGCAGATAATCACTGCATCAAAATCAGCAGCGGTTGCCAGTGGCGTATCTACGGGATACGGCATGCCATCCGCCGAGATGACCTTTTCATCCGCCAGACTCAGGGTTGTCCAGTGATACAGTTGACGGCCACTGATGCGGTTAGCACTGTTCAGCGGTGTGATCACCGAGGCCAGCGACATGATCGAAAACCCCGGCAGCAGTACTAACCCTACCCGGTAACAACTGCCCTGACTGAGCGCACGTAACATCAGCCTGACTCCTTCTGCAAACGCAGAGTTAGCACAATAAGTACCATGGCGATGACTGCTGCACTGATGTACGCCGCGCTGAAGTTACCCAGCAGAGTTTTACTCCAGCCGCCCAGAAAATTCCCCAGCATCGCACCACCGGCCATGGCAAAGTTTGCCCCGCCAAACAAACTGGTCGCCAGTGCTGCCGGGTATCTTTTGCCAATATACGCCGGAACCATGGCGAAATATCCGACATAAGCGCTGCCGAATAATCCCGCAGCGACATACAGCCCAGGAATATCTGCATCCACACTTACCAGGGCAGCCGCAATCAGAAAAGCCAGACACATCAGGGCGATCACCGGACGGATACCCAGCCTGTCAGCCAGAATGCCGCAGATAACACCGGCAAACATCCCGACCGCACCGATAATCATCAGCAGTTCACCACAAACCTCTACACTCAGTTGCCGGTCATCCCGGGCATACATGGCCAGATAATTCATAAATGCAATGAAACTGATCCCCGCCAGAAATACTCCCGCCAGCAGTCCCCAGGGCCGGGCCTCCCGTAGCAGAGGTAACTGGCTGAGAATCCCCGGCTCTTCATCAGAAATTACCGTTTTCTGCTGACGCAGCATCACTGCAGCAGCCAGCACAGTGATCAGCAGGGTTAAACCCCCCAGCACAAACCACACCGAACGCCAGCCATAATCCGGCAGTAACCACGGCAACACTAACCCGTTGATGAAGATCCCATAGCTGGTACCGCTGCCGATCAGCCCCATGGCTTTAGCCCGGTGCTGATAGTCAATATAACGGGCAATCAGCCCGACCATGGGCGTCCAGGCAGCTGCGGCACAGGCCGCCAGAACCACCAGCAACAACCCTATTAACCAGACATCACTGGCAGCCCCGAGCAAGAGTAAACTCAGGCCACAGAGTGCTGCGGCACTGAGCACGACCCGGATCTCTCCCCAGCGTGGTACCAGTGCACTGCTGCCCAGCGACGCCCCCAGAAATCCCAGTTGTGCCAGTGCAATCATGCTGCCAACAGCGGTATAACTGAAACCCAGTTCCTGACGCATATCCGTCGCCAGCGCTGAGAACAGATATAACCCGAAACCAAATGTCGCAATGATGATGGCGGTGCACAGCAGTACCAACGCCAACCGAAAGCCGACGCTGAAACTATTCTCAGAGGATATTGCAGAAACAGAAGAAACCGGCACGTATTACTTCTTTTTGCGGGATTCAACAAAATCCGCCAGTGCCTGACGGGTTTCGGCAGACTGGAAGCATTCCAGATCAAACCGGGCTTCCAGCGCGAGGGTATCTTCAAAACTGGCTTCACTGGCGCCATAGAATGCCGCTTTTGTGCGGGCCATGCCTCCCCGGGACCAACTGGCTACTTTGGCCGCAAAAGCATGGGTGTCTGCCAGAAAATCTTCATCAGCCGTCACCCGGGTCACCAGACCGATACGCTCTGCCTCTGCTGCACTGACCGGTTCAGCATCCAGCGCCATATGCAGGCTGCGGCCAAAGCCGATGATTCGCTGTAACAGGAAGGTAAGACCACCGGTAGGGCTGAACCCCAGTGGTGCATCCGGCAAGCCAAGCTTTGCAGAAGCTGCAGCAACCCGCACATCACACATACAGGCGACTTCCAGACCACCACCCAGTGTCAGGCCGTTCAGAGCGGCTATGACCGGTTTATCCAATGCGCGCAATTCCTGAGTCAGGCGCTGATAATAATTGGCAGTCACATGGAACTGCTCATCCGTACTGCCGTGCATTTCCTTGATATCACCGCCAACACTGAAAGCCCGACCCGTGCCAGAGATCACCAGCACGTGGACACCGGCATCGTTGCGGACCTTATCCACTACCTCCAGCAACCCCGTCAGGTGTTCATCGTTCAGGGCATTCAGCGCTTCAGGCCGGTTCAGTGTTGCCCAGGCCACCTTGTCCTGAACTTTGTATTCAATCGTCATGATGCTCTCCTGTTCAGTAATTACGGATAACCCGTTTGGTTTTATGCTCCGACGCAATTTCACCGGCTTTGACAAATTCAATGTTGGCGCTGAACCCTAACTGCTTATAGAGCTGCAGAGCCACATCTTCTGTCAGCTGCGGTAACGCTGCGGCAGGCTGGCCAGAGGCCACTTCTACTTTCAGTATTGGCAGGTAATCAATCGGCGGGGCTTTATCCAGCACCATCTGGAACTCACCGGTCAGGCGGGGCTGCATTGCCAGCAGGGTCTTCTGAATGGCCATCGGGAAAATGTTCACCCCCTTAATGACCACCATATCGTCGGTACGGCCACGGGTATGGAACCGGAAACCGGTACGGCCACAGGGGCACGGATCGGTATAAACCTCGACATAGTCATGGGTACGCATACGGACCAGCGGACTGGCTTCACGGTTGATATTGGTGAACACTAACTCACCGATCTGCCCATGTTCCATGGGAATCACTTCTTCAGTGTCCGGGTTGATCAGCTCGGCAATAACCTCGCCCGCACCGCTGAAATGCAGCCCGGTATTATGCTCACATTCAGCACTCTGTACGCCCAGCTCCGCCATCCCGTAAAGGTCATGGGCTTCCATCCCCCAGAGGTTCTCAATCCGCTCCCGGTAACCCGGTACCTGCATGCCGGCTTCACCGGAAAAGAAACCTTTTTTAACATTCAGATCCCGCAGGTTGATGCCCATTTCCTCAGCAACCGATGCAAGACGTATCGCGTAAGACGGCGTTGAATAAAGCGCTTTTTCAACTTTCATATCCGCTTTCATATCCAGCAGCCGGCGGGAGTTACCCACCCCATAAGGCAACACAGTCGCCCCCAGGGTTTCAAAAGCCATATGGTCCGTAACACCGCCGGCATAGATGCTGTAGTTAAAGCAGTTCACGACAAAGTCTGAGGGCCGGCAACCCATTGCCCACAGTGCCCGGGCGCCCATTTCGTTGTATCCGCGGACATCATTCTGCGTCCAAGCAAGACGCATTGGCTGGCCACTGGTACCGCCGGTACCCACGATCCGGATAATGTCTTCCATAGAGGCGCACTGGTTCGGCCCTATCAGCTCGCCTTCACGCTGGGTTTGCGCCAGCTCGGTTTTCTCCGTGAATGGCAACTTAGCCAGATCTTCCTGACACTGAATATCCGCAGGTTTGAGGCCCACGCTGTCAAATTTTTTCCGGTAATAAGGACTGGTGGCATAAACATATGCCATCTGTTTCTGCAGCGCAGCCGACTCAAGCTTACGCAGCTGCCCAGCGGGCAGCGTTTCCAGAGTTTCATTCCAGTAAGGGCGGGACATGGCGGTCTCCTTATTATTTTTCTGCAAAGTACCACCGTGAGTCGTACCCGCAGATCAATAAAAGCGACGGCCTGTTATAAAATTACGCCAGCGTCAGACAGCCTGTTTTTGTACAAAGCCGGCCAGTAAGTTCAGCCCCTGCTCATAGGTTTCGTCATCCACACCGTTAACACTGAGCCGGCAGTGGCTCAGAGGATCATCCAAAGGATTCACCGCAAAATGCCTGGCTTCGGCAACATCAACCCCGACGGCCTTCAGCCCCCGGATATCCAGCACACCGCTGGCTATCCAGTGATGCGGTGAGGTCAGCGGTAACTGCAGCCCCAACCGTTTATTCAGCAACGCATTGCGCCGTTTCATTTCCGCCAGACAATGCTGAATTGCTTTATCGATCAGGCCATGCTCAATGGCGGTAATGATATGGCTGGCAGCACTGGCAGACACCAGCCAGGCGGTTTCAACAATATTCTCCCGTAACTTATGCAATACCGGATTGGCGGAAGCGATAAACGAGGCCCGGTGTCCGCCACTCAGGCACTTACTGAAACCGGACACCAGCAGGCTGTGTTCCGGAATGTAACCACTGACCGGTGCCGGCGTGTCGAACATGCCATAGATATCTTCTTCCACCAGTAACAGATCCAGCCGGCGAACCTCATCCGCCAGCGCCCGGCGACGGGCTTCAGACTGGGAAAAGCCTAACGGTGAATGATGGGAAGGAATCGTCACCAGCATGCGGGCACCGGTTTGCTTTGCGGCAGAAGCCAAACCTTCCGGGGTGATTCCCTGCTCATCTCCTTTGCAGGTGAACAAGCGCAGGCCCCGCTGCTTGGCGGCAGTGATAATACCAGGGGCGGTAAACTCATCCACCAGAATGGCATCACCGGCATTCAGCAACCGGGTAAAGATCATCTGCAGTCCATACTGACAGCTGGGCAGGGCGAGAATCTGATTTTCATTAAACGAAACCTGCCGGCAGGTATCCAGCCACTGGCTTACTGCACGCTGGAAACGTAACACCAGATCGTTGCTGATATATTCGTAATACTGCGGAGTATTGGCCAGGGTATTGGCCGCCTCAATCTGCTTGTTGAGCTTCAGGATAACCTCGTCACAACGCAACTTATTGATCGACAGATTGATCTTCAGAGCATCACTGACGCCGATGGCCTGCGCAAACATTGCCGCATTACTGTTACCCAGCACATAGGTGCCACGGCCAATCTGCCCACCAACAAGGCCTTTCTGTGCCGCCCGCTGATAAGCACGGGACACGGTCGTGGGATTCACCCCCAGTTTATATGCGAGGATGCGCTGGGGCGGCAGACGGTCCCCCACTTTCAGTTCATGCCGGGTAATGGCCTCTTCGATGGCGAATACCAGTTCGTTCACGCCCATCCGGGCGCCGGTGTTATCGGGATACCACATATTGTATGTCATGCAATAAAAAAATTGTGTCATGCAATATAGCATGCCAGAATTTCTTAACACCACAGGACAATCAATACACGGAGCACATTATGTCACCGCGACAGATCAAAACATGGCTGTACTTCCTGACTCAGGGCATCGCGCTAACCTGTGGAGTAATTTCTGTCTCCGTGTCACCGATCGTCGGTAAAGCACTGGCGCCAAGCAGCGAGTTATCCACCCTGCCCTACGGCATTCAGTTTGCCACCGTTATCGCCTGTTCCTATGTGCTGGCCATGCTGATGCAGCGTTTCGGCCGTCTGAAGATATTTCTGGTTGGCAGCCTGACCCTGTTTCTGGCAGGCATTGCCGGTTATATCTCGATTCTGCAGCAATCATTCAGCATTAACCTGCTGGCACACATTCTCTTTGGGGTCAGCCTGAGCACTTTCGCCTTCTTCCGCTTTGCCGCTACCGAAGGGCTGGATGATTCGATGAAATCCCGGGCATTATCGCTGGTTACCCTCGGGGGTATTCTGGCGGCATTTATCGGCCCGGCCATTGCCAGTAACAGCCGCAGCTTTATTGTGGATCAGGAGTTCGCCGCCAGTTACCTGTGTTTTTCAGCACTGGGCATTTTTATGGCCCTGCTGCTGGCTGCTATCGCACGGCTGTCCCGTCATGAAAAACATGTTCAGCCGGAAGTGTCGGAACAAGGCACTGAATCAGTAGCACAGCCACCAGAAAAACAGCCTGTGCCTGTTTTGCCGTTACTGGTTGCTATCTACGCCTCAGGTTTCGGCTACATGATCATGGCGATGCTGATGATGCAGTCTTCCCTTAAGCTCAACGCCCTGCAACTGCCTTTCAGCGATATCATGCAGGTCATACAGTGGCACGTTATCGCCATGTTCCTGCCTTCGCTCTTTATGGGCCGGATCATCGCCCGTACCAGTGAAAGTACGGTTATTTTCGGCGGCTATGTGGTGATGCTGGCCTCCATGCTGACTGCCATCTACCAGCCAACCTATAACGGTGTGCTGGCAGCACTGATCGGCATTGGCCTGGGCTGGAATATGCTGTACGTCGGCGGCAGCAGCCTGGTGGCTCGTCTGCCCGGAGATGCCCACCGCATGCAGGGTATTAACGAATCTGCTGTGGCATTTCTCAATGCCAGCGGCGCATTTTCTGCCGGCGCACTGTTTGTCTGGATCGGCTGGGAAAATTCCAACTGGCTGGCCATATCATTACTGACACCCGGCCTGATTTTACTGGTAAGCTGGAAACTGAAACGCCGCCGGGAACATGCTGTCGCCATCGGCTGATTTACTGACTCAGGAAG
The DNA here is from genome assembly GCF_017051665.1 of Aliamphritea spongicola. Taxonomy (NCBI): domain Bacteria; kingdom Pseudomonadati; phylum Pseudomonadota; class Gammaproteobacteria; order Oceanospirillales; family Oceanospirillaceae; genus Aliamphritea; species Aliamphritea spongicola. The sequence goes on along the minus strand of NZ_JAFIDL010000002.1, from coordinate 631,582 downwards.
CATTATGTCTGACACCCAACATCCACAATTTGCTACTCAGGTTATCCATGCCGGAGAACAGAAAGATCCCGCCTACAACGCCATCATGCCACCGGTGGTAACCGCCAGTTCTTTTATTAAAGAGAACATCGGCGCCCAGCAGGAATTCGGTTACAGCCGTGGGGAAAACCCAACCCGGCACGCTTTAGAAACCTGCCTGGCTGAACTGGAAGGTGGTGCCGGCGCCATCGCCTGTGCTTCTGGTATGGCAGCGACAGCATCCGTTATGGAGCTGCTGCCCCGTGATGCCCACGTCATCGTCACTGCCAGCGTCTACGGTGGTACCTTCCGCCTGCTGGAAGAATGCCGCGGTAAAACCTCCGGTTTCACCACCAGCTATGTAGACCTGAATGACCTGGCAGCGGTTGAAGCGGCTATTCAGGACGACACCGCCCTGATCTGGATAGAAAGCCCCACCAACCCCCTGCTGAAACTGGTGGATTTGCAAGCACTGGCGGATCTGGCCAAAAAACACCAGATCCTTACCTGTGTGGATAACACCTTCTCATCCCCCTGGAACCAGCAACCGATCAAGTTCGGTATTGATCTGGTGATGCACTCCACCAGCAAATATGTTGGCGGCCATTCGGATCTGATCGGCGGCGCCGTGGTTGCTGCTGATGCTGAATTACATCAACGGCTGCAATACATCGCTATGGCTGTCGGTGCCATTCAGGGACCTTTTGACAGTTACCTGGCCCTGCGTGGTTTGAAAACACTGGACCTGCGCATGACCCGCCAGAGCAGCAACGCGCTGACCATTGCAGAACATCTGCAACAGCACCCGGCCATTGAAGACGTCATTTACCCCGGGCTGCCCAGCCACCCGCAGCATGTGCTGTGCAAACAGCAAATGAAAACCGGCGGCGCAGTGGTAACGGTTCGCCTTAAAGGTGGCCTCGAAGAAGCTAAAGCGGTTATCGGCCGGTTAAAATACTTCGTACTGGCGGACTCACTGGGCGGCGTGGAAAGCATGATCAATCATGCCTTCACAATGTCACACGGCGGTATGCCGGTTGAAGAAAAGTACGCGATTGGTATTACCGAAGGCCTGCTGCGATTATCAGTCGGCGCAGAAGCGGTGGATGATCTGATCGCCGAACTGGATTATGCCCTGGAAGCGATTTCAGGCTGATCAACAAAAAAGCCCGTTAACTAAACGGGCTTTTTACTTTTCAGATGCTTAACCGTGACGGGCTTCCAATAACTCCCTGAGCGGCGCCGGCAGACAGCTTCTCACCGCGGTGGTAATTCTCTTCTCATTCTTTTGCCAGAGGATCCCCAGATAAATAATCCCCAGACCAATAAAGGTCAGTGCAATCGGGAACAGCCAGCTGTCTTCAAACACTTCGTTCGCCAAATGTCCCAGGTAGATACAGCAACCAATGGCACCAAATACCACGAATACTTTGCGCATCAGCACCGCCCCCAGGCCAATCATCAGTATATTGATGCAAAAGTAGAGAAACTTATTCAGTTCACTGTCGGAATGCTGTGATGTTAATCCACCCCAGAAAGCGATGACCCCGAATAAATACAGCCAGAAGGCATAATCCAGACTGCGGCGGGCGCGGATATCCACCCACAGGGCAAAAACGGTGATTCCCAATCCGAACCAGCAGGTGAACAGTCGTCTTTCCCGCCAGCTAAATCCACTTTCCAGTACCAGTTCAGCCAGATCCATCGACATATACCAGAGCGTTACCGCCAGCGGCATCATCAGAAACGGAAAACGGTAACGGAATAACAGCACGGCCGCCGCCAGCAGGGTTGCCAGCTCCATATATATCCACAACAGTTTGATATGCCGGTGATACTCCCGGTATACCGAATCATCCGGCCACCAACCCATGCCCTGCTGAAAGCCGTATACCGCCAGCGGTGTCAGGGTAAGCACGAAAGCGGCACAAATGCCGGCGGGGATCAGGTAGCCGGTATCACGGAAACGGTTAGTCAGTAACAGCCCTGCCAGCGCATATACCGCACACAGGGCAACAATGCCCCAGCCGCCAAATGCTTCCCAGCCCAGATTCATGAACAGGCTCATGGCACCAATGGCAATCAGGCCACCGAGATAATAAAGCACATGGGTAAAATCAAACTTCGGCTGTTGCCCGTGCGCAGTATCCCACTCCCGCAGGTGATCCAGCAGGGGAACCAGCTGCTCTTCCCGTAGCAAGCCTTTTCTGACGGCATCTTTTAAGCCTGATGCTGAAACCGGCATAATTTTTCCTCCTGAATCCGATACATCAACAGTGTGACACAAAAAGGTTTCCGGCTACTGAATATTCTGACGTTTATTCCACCTCGTTCATGGAACACTGATAAAAAAACAGCAATATTTCCGTCATCAGTCTGTCACCGGAAACAACTAGTTTTGTATTAAACCTCACTCAACTATGGATTCAGGATATGTCTTCCACCTCCGGCAAGTTATTACATAAAAGCTGTCTGGCCGCGCTCATTGGTACCCTGGCCTGCTCAGTGCAAGCCAGCAGTTTCAACCGGATTGCTTCTTTTGAAACCACAGCAAACCTGCCAGCAGACAAAGCCTGGAGTACCGAAACATCCGCTGAAATCATTGATGTCAGTAAAGACGGCAACACCCTCATCTATTCAGACAGCCCACTGGGTGGGCTGGGCCTGATAGACATTACTGATCCAGCCAAACCGCAGCCGGCCGGTTTTATCGCTCTGGAGGGTGAACCAACGTCAGTCGCCACCAGCGGTGAATACGTACTGGCAGCGGTTAATACCTCGGAAAGTTATACACAGCCTTCCGGTCACCTGGCAGTCATCTCTCTGGCAAACCAGTCAGTCACTGCCCGCTGTGACCTGGGTGGCCAGCCTGACTCAATTGCGGTATCCAAAGATGGTAAATATCTGGCAGTTGCCATCGAAAACGAACGGGATGAAGATCTGAACGGTGGCGCGCTGCCTCAGTTTCCCGCCGGATATGTAACCGTTATCCCACTTGCAATGAACCAGCCAGCCTGTGAACAGGCCCGTAAGGTTGAGCTGACCGGTCTGGCTGAAATCGGAACTGATGATCCGGAGCCAGAGTTCGTCGATTTCAACAGCCGCAATGAGATCGTGGTGGGCCTGCAGGAGAATAACCACCTGGCCATCATTGATGCCGCGAAAGGTAAAGTGCTTAACCATTTCTCCGCCGGCGCGGTGGACCTGAAAAACGTCGATCTGGATGAAGAACGTGCCCTGACCTTCGACGCTGAACAACTACAGCGAAAACGCGAACCCGATGCCATCAAATGGCTGGACGACGATCGCTTTGTGACTGCCAACGAAGGGGATTTTGAAGGCGGCTCCCGTGGCTTTACCATTTTCTCCAAATCCGGTGACGTACTGTTTGAATCCGGTCTTGATCTGGAATACCGCATTGCCCGGGCCGGTCACTATCCGGAAAAACGCTCTGGCAATAAAGGTGTAGAACCTGAAGGTCTGCTGGTTGCGGAGTTCTCCGGTGAAACATACATTTTCGTACTGTCTGAGCGCAGCTCAATGGTTGGCGTATACAAAGACACCGGCGCTGCCCCGGAATTCGTGCAACTACTGCCATCCGGCGTCTCCCCTGAATCTGCCGTCGCGATCAGCGACCGTGGTCTGCTGGCAACCGCCAACGAGAAAGACCTGCTGGAAGACAAAGGCCCACGGGCGCAGGTGATGGTGTATCAGATCGGCGAACAGGCAATCCAGTATCCGCAAATTGAATCAGTAATGATCAATGGCCGGCCGATTGGTTGGGGCGCGCTTTCAGGTCTGAGTGCCGATCCGGAAACGCCGGATACCCTTTATGCCGTCAATGACAGCTTTTACCGCAGCCAGCCAAGCATCTTTGAAATAGATGCCAGCCAGACGCCTGCAAAAATCACCCGGCGTATTCCGGTTACCCGTGACGGAAAAGCAGCCCAGAAGCTGGATCTTGAAGGCATCACACCGGACGGCAAAGGCGGTTTCTGGCTGGCCTCAGAAGGCAAAACCTCAAAACTGGTGCCACACGCCCTGTATAACGTAAATGCTGAAGGCGAGATTAAACAGGAAATTCCCTTCCCGGCAGAATTACTGGCAGTAGAAAAGCGTTTCGGAGCAGAAGGGATTACCCGCATCGGCGATACCCTGTGGGTAGCGATTCAGCGTCCATGGAAGGACGATCCGGCCAATATCGTTAAGCTGCTGGCGTATAACATTGCGGATAAAACCTGGGGAGCAGTACGTTATCCACTGGATAAACCGGCAGACAAAGGCTGGGTAGGCCTTTCAGAAATTACCGCCCACCGTGATGCTGTTTATATCATCGAACGTGATAACCAGCTGGGCAGCAAAGCAGCCATCAAGCGCCTGTATAAAGTCAGCATGGATCAGTTGCAGCCGGTGACTCTGGACCAGCCACTACCACTGGTGAGCAAGCAACTGGCCCATGACTTCCTGCCAGACCTACAGGCCCTCAATGGCATTACGGTAGATAAAATTGAAGGCTTTACCATTGATGCGGCGGGCAAAGGATTTGCGGTTACCGATAACGACGGTGTCGATGACAGCACCGGCGAAACCTATTTCTTCGGGCTGGGTAAAATGTAAGCAATAACGGAAGCCTACAATAAACGGCGGCCTTAAGAGCCGCCGTTTGCGTCACTGACTCAGCTTTACTGGCCCAGCTTTAGTCCTGAGCCTCTTTATTCAGCACATCCTGACTGGCCTGACTCAGGACCTGCTGTTCCCAAAGCCCGGTGACCGCTTCACGGTAATCTTCCAAATCATGATCACTGACCGTGTTGGACTTATCCTGCAAGGTCTGGCGGTGACCCAGCGCCCGGAAGGCTTTATAGGCTTCACGCAGGGTTTCTGCTTCCGCCGGTGCAATCACGCCACTGACTTCCATGGCATCAAGGATGCGGATGTTATCGGTGAACTCCATCAAGTTGGGATAGGTTGCCGAATAAGCCAGTGCAGAAAACTGCACCAGAAACTCGATATCCACAATGCCGCCACGGTCCTGCTTGAGGTTGAACGCCTGCTCCGCCTCTTTTTCTGAGGAGCCCAGATGCGTACGCATTTTTTCCCGCATTTTCACCACTTCATCCGCCAGCTCACGGGCATCACGGGATTTGCCGATAATCTGCTCACGGACCGCTTCAAAACGTTTTGCCAGTTCCTCAGAACCGGCAATGACCCGGGCGCGAACCAGCGCCTGATGTTCCCAGGTCCAGGCTTCTTTTTCCTGATACTCCTCAAACGCCCGTAGAGAGCTGACCAAAAGACCGGAATTACCGCTGGGGCGCAGGCGCATATCCACTTCATACAGCTGCCCGCCCGCCGTAAAGGTATTCAGGATGTGGATAATCCGCTGCCCCAAACGGGTAAAGAATACCGAGTTGGCAATAGACTTATCCCCGGGGGTAAACAGGTTCAGTTCAGCATCATGTACAAACACCAGATCCAGATCGGAACCGTAGGACAGCTCTATACCGCCCATTTTGCCGTAACCCACGACAATAAAATCGGGATCACAGGGCACCCCTGCGGTTTTGAAAGGCACACCGTGTTTTTCGGTCATCAGACGCCAGGCCATGTCCAGCACCACTTCCAGAATGGCTTCCGCCAGCCAGGTCAGATAATCACTGACCTTCATCAGCGGCAAGGCACCGGTTATATCTGCTGCAGCCACCCGCAGCGCATGGGCACTCTTGAAATACCGCAGGGCCTCCATCAGTTGTTCGGTGTCTTCTTCGGGAATTCTCAGCAACTGCTGGCGCAGCTCCGCCCGCAGCTCATCTTTGGTAGGAGGGTTATACAGGGATCGCTGGTCAATAAGCTCATCCAGCAGTACCGGCTGCTTGGTCAGGGTTTCCGCAAACCAGGCACTGGCGGAGCATAGTCGCACCAGTTGCTTCAGCGCGCCGGGGTTTTCCGCCAGCAACACCAGATAGGCAGAACGACGCAACACGGCTTTGATCAGCTGCAATACCCGTCCGAGGGTTTCCGCAGAGTTTTCCACCAGGGCAACATCGTGCATCAGCCGGGGCAGTACTGCACATAAACGCTCCCGGGCAATGGCCTGCATCATCTGCACGCCTCTGCTGGACTTCAGGTCATTAAAATACTTACAGGCTACTTCCGGCTCATCAAAGCCGTGCTCAGCAAAGACATGCAGCCCGCCGTCCTCTTCATCTTCCGCCTGCCAGAGCAGCAGCCATTCTTTATCCTGCTGGTGATCTTCTCCGTCATCTTCTTCCGCCGGGGTTATCACATGGCCGAAATGCTCTGTGACACGGTCCCGGTGCTGATCCAGTTGCTGCAGAAAATCGTCCCAGCCGGAACAGCCCATGCTCCAGGCCAGCCGCTGCTGCCCGAGATCATCCTGCGGCAGTTCCTGGGTCTGTTTATCCGCCACCGCCTGAATACAGTGCTCGGCGTTACGCAGGAAGGTATAAGCTTCGGTCAGTTCGGTCACCGCCGGTTGAGGCATTCCCACGGATTCCGGCAATAACGGCAGAATATTCAGCAGCTCCCGCTGCTGTAACCGCGGATCACGGCCACCACGGATAAGCTGAAATGCCTGGGCAATGAACTCTACTTCCCGGATACCGCCAGCGCCAAGCTTCACATTACCACTCAGGCCTTTACGCCGTACTTCCCGGTTAATCATTTCTTTCATGCTGCGCAGGGATTCGAAGGCACTGAAATCAATGTACTTGCGGTACACAAACGGCCGCAGGATATCCTGCAGTTCTGCACCTTTAACTTTATCACCACCAACCACACGGGCTTTGATCATGGCGTACCGTTCCCAGTCCCGCCCCTGATCCTGATAGTACTCTTCCATTGCCATGAAACTGCAGACCAATGGGCCGCTGGCCCCGTAAGGGCGCAGACGCATATCAGTACGAAACACAAATCCGTCGGCGGTAATATTGTCCAGCGCCTGAATCAGTTTTTGCCCCAGGCGGCTAAAGAAATCCTGGTTGGCCAGACAGCGGCGGCCATCACGGGTTTCGCCTTTATCCGGGTAGGCAAAAATCAGATCGATATCAGACGACAGGTTCAGTTCATGGGCCCCCAGCTTGCCCATCCCCAGGACAATCAGTTGCTGCGGCTCAGCCGGATGGCCTTCGGTGGCATAGCTGTAAGGGGTACCCCAGCGGCTGCAACATTCAGCATGTAACCACTGCAGCGCCAGATCAATACAGGTATCGGCTAGATCCGATAAGTCTCCGGTAGTTTCCCGCATATCGGCCGTGCGGGTCAGATCCCGCCAGATAATCCGTACCATCTGGCGCTGACGAAACTTTCTTAATACCCGGTGTAACTGTTCTTCATTTTCCACAGACTCCAGCTGAGCACTCAGCTGCTGCTGATAATCAGCCAGCTGAAACTGGCGGTACAGGTCGCCGCTTTCGAGCAATTCAGCAAACACTGCCGGCTGACGGCTAAACTGATCCACCGCATAGTCGCTGCCCACCACTACCGTTACCAGATCAGCTATCTGAGCAGCGTCAAGTTGTTCCAGCTCACAGCGCTCTTCAAGTTGAAGCCAGCGTTTTTGAACAAATTCCTGAAGGGCAGTAGGTAAAGCGTCTGTCTGTGGTATAGCCATGTTCCGTCACTCTTATCGTACTTTTCGGATAACCATTGCCGGTTACGCAAAAGTTTTTGTATTGCTGTCGGTCAGATTCAATTTACCTGATATCGCGGCATCTGCCTAACGCTGATCCCGGCAGGCGTGAGATAAGTCACTGATCCTCTGACAGTTCTGCCCGATCGGCGAATTTCTGAACAGAGATTTCAATAAACTTAAATTTTTTTGCCCCGGTCCCTTTTTAAGAAATTCTAATAAAAATCATTAGATTCATACACTTACAAAAGAGGCCGCCGAAATTGTCAATTTTAGCCTTCTCTAATGTGTCTATTTCATGTCATTTTTACTACAAAGCGATTACAAGGCCGCGTATACTCGCGCCAATTTTGCCCTGAGCGAGAATAGAAAAGAGACCTGAATATGGTTACTAACAACTCGATTTTTCAGCTGTTTGCCAGCTCCCCATTCAAGCCGATGCAGGAACACATTGCCAAAGCGCATGCCTGTGCCATTGAACTGATCCCGTTCTTCGAAGCCGTTATGGCTGACGACTGGGAAAAAGCTGAGCAACTGCAGCAAAATATCGCGCGTCTGGAAAATGAAGCCGATACCCTGAAAAAGGATGTTCGCCAGCAACTGCCCCGTGGCCTGTTCCTGCCGGTACCCCGTACCGATCTGCTGGACCTGCTGCGCATGCAGGACAAGATCGCTAACCGTGCGAAAGATATCGCCGGTCTGATGCTGGGACGCCAGATGAGCATTCCCGAAGCCATTCAGCCAATCATGAAAGAATACCTGTCGGTCTCTCTGAAGACGTCTGCTCAGGCACTTTCTGCGCTGAACGGTCTGGATGAGCTGGTTACTTCCGGTTTCAGCGGTCACGAAGTGGATCTTGTTGAACAGATGATCCACGAAATCGATGATCTGGAACACAATGCAGACGAAATGGAACGTCAGGCCCGTTCGGCCCTTTTCACGGTAGAAAAAGATCTGCACCCGATTGATGCTATGTTCATGTATCAGGTGATTAACCTGATCGGTGATCTGGCAGACAAAGCACAGCAGGTTGGCGGCCGTTTACAGCTGCTACTGGCGAAATAACGATTTCTCTTTTTTCCCGATAGGAAATTTCCATGACCATTATCGCAGAATACGGTGACATCCTTGTCATCATGGCATGTATATTTGGCTTCTTTATGGCCTGGGGCGTCGGTGCGAACGACGTTGCCAACGCAATGGGTACCTCTGTAGGTTCCAAAGCACTGACTCTGAAACAGGCGATCATGATCGCCATCATCTTCGAATTCGCCGGTGCATATCTGGCAGGTGGTGCGGTAACCTCGACTATCCGTAAAGGCATTATCGATCCGGCCTTATTATCCGGCACACCGGAATTGCTGGTATACGGGATGCTCTCAGCCCTGCTGGCAGCCGGTATCTGGCTGCTGATCGCAACCTTCTTTGGCTGGCCGGTATCAACCACTCACTCAATCGTTGGTGCGATTGTAGGCTTTGCCGCAGTGGGTATCGGTGTTGAAGCGGTTAACTGGGGTAAAGTATCCAAGATCGTTGCCAGCTGGGTAGTCTCGCCGGTCACCGCCGGACTGATAGCCTTCTTCCTCTTCCGAAGTGTGCAACGGCTTATTCTCGACACTGAAGAACCTTTCAAGAACGCTAAGAAGTATGTGCCTTACTACATCTTCCTGGTAGGTTTCATGATCTCTATGGTGACCTTCACTAAGGGTCTGAAGCACGTTGGTCTGGACCTGAGCTTTGGCGCCAGCTCCCTGATTTCTGTAGGTGTAGCACTGCTGACCATGTTCCTGGGTGTTGCCATGCTGAAGAAAATTCACGCCCGTAAAGAAGATGACAAAGACTATCACTTTGCCAGCGTTGAAAAAGTTTTCGGCGTACTGATGATGTTCACCGCCTGCGCCATGGCATTTGCCCACGGTTCTAACGACGTTGCTAACGCCGTTGGCCCGCTGGCTGCTGTTGTAGGTGTGGTAGCGTCTGCCGGTGAAGTGGCTCAGAAGACAGCAATGCCGGTATGGATTCTGCTGCTGGGTGGCGGCGGTATCGTTGCCGGTCTGGTTATGTACGGTCACAAGGTTATCGCCACTGTTGGTAACAACATCACTGAACTGACACCAAGCCGTGGTTTCGCAGCGACTCTGGCAGCAGCAACGACTGTTGTATTCGCGTCCGGTACAGGCCTGCCGATCTCCACTACGCACACTCTGGTGGGTGCAGTACTGGGTGTAGGTATTGCCCGTGGTCTGTCTGCACTGAACCTGCGCGTAATCGGTACGATCTTCGTATCCTGGGTAGTTACCCTGCCAGCAGGTGCCGGTCTGGCGATCATGTTCTTCTTTATGTTTAAAGGTATGTTCAGTTAAATCACTGCCTTTACCGATGCAAAAAGCCGGCCTGTGCCGGCTTTTTTCGTTTCTGGACGCCCCGCCCTAAAGCCTGCACAATAGCCTGTACACTATATTTTCCCCTGCGACGGAGTTGCTATGTCTACTGTGCCATCCCTGCTTACTATGCTGACCGAGCTTATCGGCACACCGTCTGTCAGTTGCACTGCGCCGCATCTGGATCAGAGCAACCTGGGGGTGATACACAAACTCGAAGCCTGGCTAAGTGATTTAGGTTTCAGCACCGAGATCATGCCCCTGCCGGGCCATGAAGGTAAGGCGAATCTGATCGCCACGCTGGGCAGCGGCCCCGGCGGGCTGGTCCTGTCCGGCCATACCGATACCGTCCCGTACAACGCTGAACGCTGGAATACTGACCCGTTTAAGCTGACCGAAAAAGACAATCGTTTTTACGGCCTTGGCAGCTGCGACATGAAAGGGTTTATTGCCATCGCAATTGAGGCGGCCAAACACTTTACCGACCAGCCTCTGCAACAGCCCCTGATTATTCTCGCCACCGCCGATGAAGAAAGCTCAATGGACGGTGCACGGGCACTGGCTGAAGCCGGTTATCCGAAAGCCCGTTATGCGGTCATTGGTGAACCCACCGGGCTAAAACCGATTCACATGCATAAAGGCATGATGATGGAAGGGATCAAGATTACCGGTAAAGCCGGGCATTCATCTGATCCTTCCCTGGGCAATAACGCACTGGAAGCGATGCATTCTGTGCTCGGCGAACTGATCAGTTTCCGCCAGGAGCTGCAGCAGAATTATCAAAACAGTGCTTTTCAGGTAACCGTCCCCACTCTGAATCTGGGGTGTATTCACGGCGGCGACAACCCTAACCGAATCTGTGGCAGCTGCGATCTGGAGTATGACCTACGTCCGCTGCCGGGCATGGATATCGATACCCTCCGTGAAGGAATCAATCAGCGCCTGCAGCCGGTGGCAGAGCGCTTTGGTGTAACGATTAACAATCAGCGCCTGTTTCCGGAGATTCTGCCGTTTCAGAACGACAAGCAATCTGAGCTGGTTCGCTGTGCTGAACAGCTGACCGGACACACCGCCAGCACCGTCGCCTTTGGTACCGAAGCACCATTTTTACAGGCACTGGGGATGGACACCATTGTCATGGGACCAGGCTCCATTAATCAGGCCCACCAGCCGGATGAATACCTGGCGATGGACCAGATCCGCCCGACGGTGGACATTTTGCGGCAGTTAATTGGCAAGTATTGCCTCTGAATCTTGCTTTTATCCACAGAACACTTAGCCTTACACATAAACTGCTAACTGACTGATTTATCATTGTGATCGACGACCTGACCCAATATCTGAACTGGTTCCGCCACAGTTCCCCGTACATCAACGCACACCGGGGTAAAACCTTCGTGCTGATGCTGCCGGGGGATGCACTAGCGGATGACAACTTTGCGAATATTGTCCATGACATCGCCCTGCTGAACAGCCTGGGGGTGAAGCTGATTCTGGTTCACGGGTCACGACCGCAGTTACAGCAGCGCTTAGAAGCTCAGCAGATTGATACCCGGATTCACCACGACCTGCGCATTACCGATGCCCCGGTACTTAAATGTGTCATTGAAGCGGTTGGCTATCTGCGTACCGAAATCGAAGCCAAACTGTCCATGGGTGTGGCCAATTCACCGATGCACGGCGCCCAGATACGGGTTTGCGGCGGTAATTTCGTCACCGCTAAGCCGGTAGGTATCTATGAAGGTGTGGACCTTTGTAATACCGGTGAAGTACGGCGTATCGACCACGAAGCGATCCGTTATCAGCTGCAAAATAATCATATTGTGTTGCTCTCACATCTGGGCTACTCACCCACCGGTGAGATATTCAACCTCGCGGTGGAAGATGTGGCCACCCAGACAGCAATCGCCGTTAAAGCCGACAAACTGGTGCTGTTCGGTGCCGACAACGGCGTTACTGACAGCAAGGATCAGTTGCGCTCAGAACTGCTGGCGGATACCGCCGAACGTCTGGTCAACCAGTACCGGGCGCGGCTGACAGATCCGTCGGAAACCTCTTCGGATATTTCCCGGCACCTTGCTGCTGCCGCCCAGGCCTGTAAACGCGGCGTATCCCGCAGCCACCTGATCAGCTATAAGGAAGACGGCGCGCTGGTGACAGAGCTGTTCAGCCGTAACGGCACCGGTACCATGGTAATTGAAGAGTCTTACGAACAGGTTCGCCCGGCCAACATTGAAGATGTCGGCGGTATTCTGGAACTGATTCAGCCAATGGAAGAGGCAGGCGTGCTGGTGCGCCGTTCCCGTGAGCGGCTGGAAGCCGAGATTAACCGGTTTACCGTCATTGATCTGGACGGTGCCATTATCGGCTGTGCCGCGCTGTATCCGTTCCCTGAAGAACAGACCGGTGAACTGGCCTGTGTCGCCATTGCCGCAGACTACCGCGGCGGTAATCGGGGTGAAAAGCTGCTGGAAGGTATCGAACAGGCCGCGCGGGAGCAAAAACTGGAGCGACTGTTCGTGCTGACCACCCGGACTGCCCACTGGTTTTTAGAACGGGGCTTCATCCAGATGAACATTCAGGATCTGCCCGGTGAAAAGCAGGCTCTGTATAACTTCCAGCGTAATTCTAAGGTATTTGCCAAGCAGCTTGTCTAGACTGACAGGCTGAATAACTGATTTAAAAACCGCGCCGGCGAGGAGGCTGGCGCTACACAAGGAACGTTCCCCATGTCTCAAAATCTTCCCCAGCACCCAACGGTGCACCCCTTTGAATTTCACGGTAAAAGCGGTGAGTTCTTTAAAATCTGGATCGTTAATATCTGTCTGACGGTGCTTACCCTGGGCATTTACTCCGCCTGGGCAAAAGTCCGTACCAGCCAGTACTTCTACGGTCATACAACCCTGGCTGGCAGTAGCTTTGAATACACAGCCAAGCCCATGACCATCCTCAAAGGCCGACTGATTGCGTTTTTCGTGATCATTCTGTATTCACTGAGCACCAGTTTTTTCCCACTGATAACGCCGCTGTTTATTATCGCTTTCCTGATCATTCTGCCATGGCTGATTTGCCGCTCCCTGAAATTCCGGGCGGTAAATTCCCGTTATCGGAACCTTAACTTTAACTTTCATGGCACCTACGGACAGGCGTTCTGTAACTACCTGCTGTTCCCTCTGCTCAGCATCTTCACGCTGGGTCTGATTTATCCGTTGATCATTGCCATTCAGAACCGCTGGTATGTGAATAACAGCAGTTACGGTCAGACTAAATTCACCAGCAACCTGAGCGCCAAACCGATTTTCTTTGCCTGCTTCATTGCAGCATTGGTACTCATTGTTGCGTTTACCGGTTTCTTCGGACTGATTCTTGGTGGCAATCTGATTACTGATTTTGAAAACAATCCACTGGCACCGTTCCTCGGCATGGCACTCCTGCCCGTTTACTACGGCGTATATGTGTATGTTCATACAAAAATCATTAATGCCACCATGAACAGCACTAAACTGGATCAGCATAGTTTTGAAAGTAACCTGAAAACCGGCAAAATGTTCTGGCTATTATTGACCAACACTCTGGCCATCATGGTCAGCGCTGGTCTGCTGATTCCCTGGACCCACATTCGAATGGCCCGGTATAAAGCCGAATGCACCCAGTTTATTGCCACCGGTGATCTGGATAAATTCACCCGTGACGCAGCAGGGCATCAGAGTGCACTGGGCGAAGAGCTCGGGGATGTGATGGATCTGGAGTTCGGTATCTGATGCTGCTTTCAGGCAGACTCTTTGATGGTCATACATCAAAGAGTCATCCGGCGGAATTATCGGTTGCAGACCTGGGCGATATCCGGATTGAATGCCCGGAGTTGAGTGTCAGCGGCTGTCACTGGTCTGAACTGACCATCAGCCCACGGATCGGCACAACAGCCCGGTATCTGGACTTGCCAAACGGGTTACGATTCGAAACCCGGGATAATGATCAGGTCGATCAGTTAATCGGCCAGTTTGCCGGTGATGACCGCCTCAGCTGGATTCACCGGTTGGAAAACAGTTACCGCTATGCATTGCTGTCGGTCATATGTGTTGCCCTGTTTATCTGGTGGGGCATTAACTATGGCCTGCCATCCGCCGCCCGGCAGGTAGCTTTTCTGCTGCCAGTCAGCGTCAATGAAGAGGTCAGTAAACACACGCTCAGCACACTGGATAAGTATATCTTTGACCCCTCCGTGCTGAATGCAGAACGCCGTGAAAAGCTGACCGGTGATTTTAAAACGCTGATTGCCAGCCGTGACGATGATTTCAACTATCAGCTGCATTTCCGTAACGGCGGCATTATGGGGCCAAATGCCTTTGCCCTTCCCGATGGCAGTATCATTTTAACCGATCAGATAATCGATCTGGCCGGCGACGATGAAGAGCTGATTGCGGTAATGAGTCATGAGATCGGCCACGTTAATATGCGTCACGGCCTGCGCCGGGCATTGCAGAGCAGCGCACTGCCACTGATCATCATTGTGGTGACCGGGGACATGAGTACCGCCAGTTCAGTGCTGGCAGCTTTGCCAACGATTCTGGTGGAGAGTGAGTACTCCCAGGCATTTGAACTGGAAGCAGACGCCTTTGCTAAGGATTTGCTGTTACAGCATCAGCATGACCCCATGAGCCTTGGCAGATTGCTGGAACGCTTAAGTGAGGAGCATGAAGAAGGCACCAATGACTGGTTCTCCAGCCACCCATCTACGCCTGAGCGAATCGAAAAGTTACGTGACTGATCAACTGTTCAGATAAGCTTTCAGTCCAGCTTTCAGTTAGTCGTTCGCTCAGTAACTCAGTGGCAGCATCAGGCAGAACAGTGCGCCGCCATACTGCGACTCAGAAATCCGCAGTTCACCTCCATAACTGCTGAGAATATCCACCGCCACGGACAGGCCAATCCCCTGTCCGGGGGCGGATGTATCCGCCCGCTGACCACGCTTAAGAATGGTCTGGCGCAGTTCAGGTGAAATGCCCGCACCGTCATCGGCAATATCGATGCGCAGCATACCTTCGGCCTGTGACATACGGACACTCACCTGAGAGTCACCGTACTTGAATGCATTCTCGAGAATATTCCCCAGCAACTCCATCAGATCCCGTTCATCCGCCGCCAGCTGTAAATCTTTCAGCTGCAGTTCAACCTCAACGCCTTTATCGCGGTAAACCTTCTGCAGGGCAGATGCCATCCGTTTGATCAGTGGCTCCACTGCGACACGTTTTGCCAGCCGGCGGCCCTGACTCTTCACCGCACGGGCCAGCTGATACTGAACAATCTGATCCATCCGTACCACCTGATCATTCACCAGGTTCTGGAAATCTACGTAATCCAGCCCTTCCTGCCGGGCTCCACGAATAACCGCCAGCGGCGTTTTCAGACTGTGGGCCAGATCCCCCAGTGTATTTCGGTAACGCTCACGTTGCTTACGTTCATTCTCAATCAGCAGATTCAGATTGTCCGTCACCACCTGTACTTCGCTGGGGTATTCGCCCTGTAAACGGTCACTGTGGCCGTGCTCTATCGACTTAAGGTCCCTGGCCAGCCGGTTCAGGGGCATCAGACCCCAGCGCATAATGATGGCTTCCACGAGCAGGAACAACACGATAGCCGCCCCCAGCCAGCTCCACAGCCGGGTATTGAAGGCTTTCTGTTCTGCTTTTACAAAACTGTTCGATTCTAACACTGTAAACAGATACCGCTTCCCAACCCCGTCAATATCCCAGAGCAAACCAAACTGATACACAAACAGGGCATCTTCGCTCAGCTCATAAAACGACTCCATGCCGGTTTCCAGCTCAGTGCGGCCCAGACGTTCCAGCAAGTCATCACTGAGCAGCTGGCTGGATTCTGAACGCCACATCAGGCTGTGGCTGTCACCATGGAGCACACCGTACAGGCCGGATGCGATCTGGTTATAGCGCGGTTCACGCAGGGTAGCAGGCATATTAATGCCTTCGGAGGTAGGTTCAGCAGCGCCCAGCAACAGATATAGCTGCAGCTTTAAGCGCTGTTCTTCGGCGGTTGCCAGGCTGTGACTGAAGGCTTGCT
The DNA here is from genome assembly GCF_017051665.1 of Aliamphritea spongicola. Lineage (NCBI taxonomy): Bacteria > Pseudomonadati > Pseudomonadota > Gammaproteobacteria > Oceanospirillales > Oceanospirillaceae > Aliamphritea > Aliamphritea spongicola. Next base: position 615,454 of record NZ_JAFIDL010000002.1, on the reverse strand, counting down.
GGAGCGCAAACCCCGTCAGGCCAAAAAACACTGGCAGCAGCAGAAGAGATGCGAGCAGCAGACGTGCCCGCAGAGATTTTGGCATCATGCCTGATCGGAGGTTAACGTCAGATCAAAGCGATAGCCCAGGCCCCTTACCGTCGCGATAGGTTGCAGGGTCTGGTCCGGGTCCAGCTTCTGACGCAAGCGGCGGATAAACACCTCAAGCACGTTAGAATCACGGTCAAAGTCCTGGTGATACAGGTGCTCTGTCAGTTCCGTCTTCGAAATCACCTTACCGGCATTCAGCACCAGATACTCAAGCGTACGGTACTCATAGCTGGTCAGCTTTACGGTTTCACCGTTCAGCTTAACAACCCGGCCACTGGTATCCAGCTGCAACGGACCAAACTCCATCATCGGCTTGGCATGTCCCGCAGCACGGCGCAACAGAGCATTCAGACGAGCCAGTAATTCTTCCATATGGAAAGGCTTCACCAGATAGTCATCCGCACCGGCCTCAAGCCCTTCAACCTTATCCTGCCAGTCGCCACGGGCAGTCAGGATAATGATCGGGAAATTCACATCTTCATCGCGCCATTTGCGGATTACTTCAACCCCGGAAAGGCTCGGCAACCCAATATCAACAACCGCCAGGTCATAAGGAAATTCAGTCCCCAGATATACAGCTTCCTGACCGTCTTCCGCCTCTTCCACGGTATAACCGGCATTCGACAGGGCGGTAACCAGCTGGCGTCTTAAATCACTGTCGTCTTCAACAACCAGAAGTTTCATCCATCACTCCTTAAAATAAATACCCGTTAGCGGGCTAAACAGAAGAATATATAACAGAGAAGAGACCAGATTGCGCAGACAGATGCAAGTTACAGTTCTTTCCCTGAACTTGCGTCAATATCAACATTTTTAACCCGACCATCAATCAGTAAACGAATCTGATGTACCTGCCGACCTTCTTTACTGACGGTTTCAGCCTTCACCACTTCACCGCCATACTTGGTATTCACTTGCTTGGCAGCAGCCTGCAAGCTGGTGTCAGCGGCCAGAACAACCACTGCGGTAGAGGGTACAAATAACTCTGCACTCGCCTGACCTGCCAGTATCCCCAGACAGATGACCAGCATCAGGGATTGGAAAGTATTCTGCAGAGCTTGGTACATACTGTTTCACCTTAATTCGATTCTTATCGGGACAGGCCCGTTATTGTTGGCTCGGTATCAGGTTCCATATGAGACACATACTTCCTTATTGGTCAGCAATGACTGTTTGCCGTGTAAAAATGCCCACGCATTATACCTGTGATGCAGCCTGTTAAAACCCAAAATGGGTAATTCAGCCGCCAATCAATAACATGACGATATCCACACTCTGCGCATGTCAGTAATTATCTTGCTGTACCACTTAATCTGGTCTGAATTGTGCCTGCGTCCGCTTGTCCCGGACGGCAGGAAGCATTGCCTGATACTGGCAGGTATTGCTGATCAGAAAGTACTTTTTTCTGCGCTACAACACATATAGCACATTCTGAACCGGGCAGAGATTGCCCCTTCAAACACAGACTGCAAAGAATCTCAGAGTGCTTAAGCACCGGAGGAATTCAAACAAATGTCTGAATTAATTATCATTCATATTGGCCTTTTTTCTGGCACGTAAAGATAGAATGACAAGACGAATGTTATACGCAAACCCCAGCCCTAAGGCAATCACCATTGTGACCAGAAATACACTACCCAGAGCAAGGCTTTGTAACCACCATGCCAGCCAGAGAGACAGCACACTGATAAGTGCTACAGGAATACCGGTTTTCATAAGGCGCTGCAGCCAGCGGTCTGCTGTCAGTTTCTGTGTTTCGCTCATACCTCTAACCCCACGGTGACTGCGTTTGCTATACAACTAAAAGACCTCTGATTATAACGGCCAAACCGGCATTTTTTTCAGCTATCTGTATGCGACTTTCTGGTATACTCCTGCAAAACAATAAGAGCCTGTGCCGTGCCTCTGACGTAGTCATACTGTTCTGGCCAGAGGCTCGCTACCACTGATTCGAGGATCTGTGCATGCCACAATACCGTTCCAAAACATCGACCGCCGGCCGTAACATGGCAGGTGCCCGCGCCCTGTGGCGTGCGACCGGCATGAAAGATGATGATTTCCAGAAACCAATCATCGCAGTTGCCAACTCTTTTACCCAGTTTGTTCCCGGCCACGTCCACCTGAAAGATATGGGTCAGCTGGTTGCCCGTGAGATTGAAAAAGCGGGCGGCGTCGCCAAAGAATTCAACACCATTGCGGTAGATGACGGTATCGCTATGGGCCATGACGGTATGCTGTACTCTCTGCCGTCCCGTGACATCATCGCTGACTCCGTTGAATACATGGTTAATGCCCACTGCGCTGATGCGCTGGTATGTATTTCCAACTGTGACAAGATCACACCGGGCATGCTGATGGCATCCATGCGTCTGAACATTCCGGTTATCTTTGTAACCGGTGGCCCGATGGAAGCAGGTAAAACCCGTCTGGCAGAGCACAAACTGGATCTGGTTGACGCCATGGTACTGGCTGTAGACCCGAACGCGTCCGATGAAATGGTTGACGAAGTAGAACGTTCTGCCTGCCCGACCTGCGGTTCCTGCTCCGGTATGTTCACTGCAAACTCCATGAACTGTCTGGCGGAAGCACTGGGTCTGGCACTGCCGGGCAACGGTACTGTAGTCGCTACTCACGCCGACCGTGAACAGCTGTTCCTGCGTGCCGGCCAGCGCATTGTTGAGATGGCCCGCAGCTACTACGAAGACGATAACGAACGGGTTCTGCCACGTTCCGTTGGTTTCAAAGCCTTCGAAAACTGCATCACTCTGGATATCGCCATGGGCGGTTCCACCAACACCATTCTGCACCTGCTGGCGATCGCTCAGGAAGCTGAAATCGATTTCACAATGAAAGATATCGACCGTCTGTCCCGGGTCGTTCCTCAGCTGTGTAAAGTGGCACCAAACACCCAGAAATATCACATTGAAGACGTGCACCGTGCCGGTGGCATCATGGCGATTCTGGGTGAGCTGGACCGTGCCGGGAAACTGCATACAGACACTCCGACCGTTCACTCTGAAACCATGGGTGACGCGCTGGACGAGTGGGATATCATGCGTAACCCGTCTCCTGAAGTGGTGGAATTCTATAAGGCAGGCCCTGCAGGTATCCCGACTCAGCAGGCATTCAGCCAGTCCACCCGCTGGCCAACTCTGGACGGTGACCGTGAAAACGGCTGTATCCGTTCTATCGATCATGCTTTCTCTCTGGAAGGCGGCCTGGCGGTATTACACGGCAACATTGCTGAAGACGGCTGTGTTGTTAAGTCCGCCGGTGTGGATGAGTCCATTCTGGTATTCGAAGGTCCTGCACACATTACTGAGTCTCAGGATCAGGCCGTTGCCCACATTCTGGATGACAAAGTGAAAGCTGGCGATGTGGTTATCGTCCGTTACGAAGGCCCGAAAGGCGGCCCGGGTATGCAGGAAATGCTGTATCCAACGTCTTACATCAAGTCTAAAGGCCTGGGTAAAGCCTGTGCACTGCTGACTGACGGCCGTTTCTCCGGCGGTACTTCCGGTCTGTCTATCGGTCACGCGTCTCCTGAAGCGGCTGCCGGTGGTGCAATCGGTCTGGTACGTAACGGTGACCGTATCCGTATCGACATTCCAAACCGCACCATTGATGTTCTGCTGTCCGATGAAGAGCTGGCTGCCCGCCGTGCCGAACAGGACAAGCTGGGCTGGAAGCCTGCTGAAGAACGTCCACGTAAGGTATCTGCCGCGCTGAAAGCCTACGCTAAGCTGGCCACCTCTGCAGATAAAGGCGCAGTACGCGATCTGTCTCAGCTGGACTGATCAGCCATAACGAAAAAAGGCAGCCACATGGCTGCCTTTTTATTGCACACGCAAAACTTATTCGGATAACGAGGCCAGTACCTGCTCGGCCCAGTCCAGGCTGTGGCGGTAGGCCACTTCGTAAAAACGCTTATCCAGCAACCCTTTAATGCTGTCCCATTCTCCCCGCTCATAGGAAGCCACTTCTTCAAGCACTGCCCCCATCTGGTTCTCACGGGTCAGAATGGCCCGCTTAATATCATCCCGCAGCGGTACCTGATCCATCAGATAGCCCAAATCCATATCCATCATGGCATCCAGCTGGGAAAGTAAGCCCACCATAAAGAAATTGATCGGTGCTTCGTAATTCAGCATTTCCGCCAGCAACTCACACATCCGCCCACGGATCAGCATCATCCGGGTGAGTTCAGCCGGTTTACCGGACTGGCCACTGAGCAGGAATAAGGTTGCCCATTTCTTCACCTGATTCATGCCGATCAGGGCAATCGCATGGGACAGCGACTCAATTTCCTTGGGCGTTGAGAACGCAGCAGAATTCACCAGTCGAAGAATTTTATAGGTCATGTTCGGATCGTTAATGACGATCTGCTCAACCGAATCTGCACTGGCATTCGGATTATCCAGCTCCGCCAGCAATTGCATTACTATCGCTCTCGAGCTGCCCAGCGCCTTACCTTTTATATCAACCGGCTTACACAGGAAAAAGCCCTGAAACAGTTTAAATCCCAGTTCAAGACAACGGCGAAAATCATCCTGATTTTCAACCTTATCTGCCAGTAAATCCACGTGATAAGGACGCACAAACTGAATCAGCTTCTTCAACTGTTCTGTACTGTGTTTCTGAATATCAATCTTAACAACGGTCACCGCATCCAACAGCGCGGTTTGCTCTTTATCACCGTTGTAATGGGTCAGCGCCAGACGGTAGCCTTGCTGCTTCAGCTCTTTGGCTTTTTTAATCAGCTCTTTGGAGGCACCATCTTCGCGCAGCAGCTCAAAGACAAAATGTTCCTTTGGCAAGGCAGGAATTGCGCCGGACAGCAGCATGGCTTCCGTTAACTTGATATAGAAAGGTAACCGACGATTTTCACCGTCTTCAGTCGTGACAACAGCATAGCTGTTCAGAATCACCGAGGAAGTCGCTTTTTCATCGGTAAACTCAGCCGGCAACATGCCGTCTTCTGTCCGGTACAGCAAACCATAGGCTTCAACATCCTGGTTTTTGTTAAAAACCGGCTGTCGTGCCATCAGCACCTGAGAACTTTGGCCGGTCTCATTCTGTGCGTTCATCATCATACCGCCGACATCCTTAATTTATTCATATATTTCTGCTTACAATCCTGCTCTGTCAGAACCAGTATAACCGGGGGATTCCCCCCTCATAAGACTTTAAATGCTTAATATTACTCAATTCATGCACTATTTCTTCATCTTGTTCAGACTACACCGGGCAGGATTCCTCAGTTTGACAGCTAAGCTGCTCAGATCGGTTGAAACCCTGAAGCCACTTCGACTACTCTGTGACCTCAGTTGAGCATATGCAGGACGCAATATCAGCCACCTAATACAGAGTGCTCCCACAGGCATTATTCCAACCTGAACAGCAACGGCGATCACTCTAAGAGATTTGTAAGCCGGCATTTATATATGACATCTATTTCCCGACGTACCAACGTCCACTACCTGATCGCCCTGCTATTATTTTCTTTCTACGGTATTCAGGTATGTCCGTTCCTCGATTCGCTCTCACCACTGCAACTGTTACTGCCTATCCTAATCGTTTTCAGCCTGCAATGGGGCACTCGCCTGCTGCTGGAAAAAACAGTAAACAGGCAGCCCCTGAAACGACAGGTCAGCTACCAGTTCAAACTTGATACGGGGCTTTTTCTGGCCGGTGCGCTGGCACTGGGTACCTATAATCTGGTGCGTTATAACTTCCCCCTGGAAAGTGGCGGTAAAATCCTCATCGGTATGGGCATTCTGGGCTTTATGATTGCCTGTGACCTGGCGCTGGCCAGGGAGCACCGGATTGCTGCCCGGTTGCAACAGACCGGTGAGCATATTGAACCGGATGAAACACCTTATCCACTTACCCAGAAATTCTCCTGGTTTGCGACAGTGTGTGCATTTTCAGTCGTAGGCGTGGTCTTTCTGGTGATCAATAAGGATCTGGAATGGCTTATTCACACCGGCGATGCAATCCCGCTGCAAACGTCCCAGCGTTACATTCTGACAGAAATTTCCTTCATCGTTGCCATCATCATGGCGTATATCCTCACTATTATTAATGGCTATGCCCGCAACCTTAAGTTCTTTATCAGCACTGAAAACCACGTCCTTGAACGGGTTTCCAAAGGCGAGCTGGATGTGGAAGTGCCGGTTACCAGCAACGATGAGTTTGGCCTGATGGCAATGCGCACCAACAACATGATCAGCGCGCTGGAAAGCCGGACACAGGAGTTAAATATTACCCGGGATGCCAGTATTCTCGGCCTGGCCAGCCTGGCGGAAACCCGCGACAACGAAACCGGCGGCCACATTCTGCGCACCCAGAATTATGTCCGGGTACTGGCGGAAGCCTTACGGGACAACAGCCGTTACACAGATCTGTTAGATGACTATACGATCGAGCTTTATTATAAGTCCGCACCGCTGCACGATGTGGGTAAGGTCGGCATTCCTGACCGGATTCTGCTGAAGCCGGGTAAGCTGACCGATGAAGAATTTGCCATCATGAAACAGCATCCGCAGATCGGTGCTGATGCACTGGCGGTGGCCGAAAATAAACTGGGTACTAACTGCTTCCTGAAGTATGCCCGGGAGATCAGTCTGACCCATCACGAGAAATGGGACGGTAGCGGCTACCCTAACGGCTTACGCGGTACCGACATTCCGGTTTCCGGCCGCCTGATGGCACTGGCAGATGTGTATGATGCTCTGATTTCTGAACGGGTCTATAAACCCGCTTTCAGTCACGAAAAAGCGAAACAGATTATTCTGGAAGGCAACGGCAGCCATTTTGATCCGGACGTCATAGACGCCTTCCTGGCTGCCGAACAACAGTTTATCGAGATCGCCGATCAGTTTGCCGATAAAGCGATGAAAAAGGCCAGTTGATTCAGCTGACCACCGCGATAGCCAGATCCATCACATTGGTATTGGTCGGGCCGGTAATAAAAATATCACCGCAGTCACGCAGATAAGTGCCGGCATCGGCCCGCTGAAGCGCATCCCGCGCCACCGCTACATCTGTCACCGTTTTACCGTCAACAATGCCACCGGCAGCATCGGTCGGGCCATCGCTGCCATCGGTTCCGGCAACCAGCACATGAATATCATGACGCCCCCGGATACACTTGGCCAGCCCCAGCGCCAGCGCCTGGTTGCGCCCACCGCTGCCCGGATTTTCCGGTAATTCAACCGTAGGTTCACCGCCAAAGATATACACACCCGGTGATGCATCCAGCAGTTCATCTGCCAGATTCGCCGCCAGCTGATTCACATCCTGATACATACATTCGCGGTTCATTTTCACGGTGAAGCCCATGGATATGGCTTTTGCTTCAACAGCATCACGGGCGACCTGATTAGTGCCGATCAGTGACACACTGGCCGTTGCAGTTGCCCGGTGAGTATCCCCTGTGCCGGAACCGATCACAGAAATATCGTCACCTTCCACATCAGATATTGCCAACACCCGTACTTCTGCACCGTTAAAGGCAGCCAGTAACTTACCGTCTTTGATCAGCGAAGTTTCTTTACGCCGGGTATTAATCTGGCCAATGTTATAACCTGCTGCCAGCATTTCACTGGTCAGCGCCTGCCACTGTTGCAGGCTCATATCCGCCGGCAGAGATTCCGCCAGCGCTGAAGTACCGCCGGAAACCAGTAATAACAGACGACTGCCGGACGGCATCCCCGCAACCGTATCCAGCGCTGCCTGACCGGCAGCCAGAGACTGTTCATCCGGTACCGGATGCGCTGCTTCCATTACCGTTACCTGAGAATGATCATGCATCACCTGATCGGTATGCTGATATTTGGTTACCAGTAATGCCGGACAAGGCTTTGCCAGCGCATCCAGTGCACCGGCACACATACCACTGGCGGCCTTACCAACGGCCACAATCTGATCCGGCTGAAAGTCAGCCATTTGCGCTACCGCATTACGGGTAGCAGAAAATCCGGACACTGCATCCACGCCCGCAGTGAACATCGTCTGCAAGTCCTGTCTGATAGTGTTAGCCACGTCCTGTCTCCTGGCGATAAATATCAAATAAAACAAATAAGCCGTTTCAGGTGTCAGTCCTGAAACGGCTTGAGAGTAACAGGCTTTGAAAAAATCCGCCTGTCAGCAGCTGCTATATCTGTCACCGGTCAGCCGGAAAACATAGCAACCGGCTGCCGGTAAAAGGCAGCCAGCGTAACTGCCGTTACTTACTGAACGGTCCCTGCAGGCCGTTTTGCTGCAAAACCGAACCATAGATGTTGGACTGCAGTACCATCTGCTCACTGTATTCAGCAATCAGTGCCGCACGGCGGTCAGCATCCTGAGTCGCATTAATTGCGCCCCAGTAAGCAGCCATCATGTGAGCGGCATCGCTCAGCTGCTGCACCTGAGCATCATCCAGGTTAGCTACACTGCTGGCAGATACTTTACCCACACCGTTAACGGTCTTCGCACCGGCATTGCTGTAACCTTCCGGCAGATCACCTTTCAGGTTAGTCACTTTCGCAAACTGAATTACACCGTAGATCTGATCCACAGCCTGCTTGGCACCTTCCACACGGGACATGTGTTCAGTATCAGCAGCAGCATGTGGCAGCAGCTCCATTTTGCCTTCATGCTTGTGGTGAATATTGCGGTACGGCACCATCGGGCCAGACAGCTCACCGCTCGCAGGATCTTTAAACAGGTCCGCATCAATCGCTGCATAGCTGATCTGACCAGAGCTCAGGGCAGCATCCAGCGCATCGATATCAACCACTTCACCGCGGTCATAGTTAACCAGTACAGCACCCTGCTTCATGGCAGAGAATACTTCTGCATTGATAATGCCAGCATTGCTGAACACGCCAGTATCCGCATTCAGTGCACCCAGACCGGTGTGCGGGCTGATTACATCTGCGTCTTTAGCCGCTTCTACAATTGTAGCTGCGTAGGTGAAACCTTCAGACTCAATCCACTGACGGTGCGCTTCACGGGCATATACAGTCACCTGCATACCGAATGCAGCACCCAGTTTCGCTACTTCACGGCCAATGTTACCGTAGCCGATCACCGCCAGGCGCTTGCCTTCCAGCTTGGTAGTCGGGTATTCCGCCAGGTTCTTACCGGTATCAAACTCACCGGCTACAACCAGCTCGTGCATTTTCTCAACCTGCAGATCCGGCAGGACTTTCAGCAGCGCTTTCATCGCTGTCTGTGCAGTCGCCCGGGAGTTAAAGCTTGGTGTGTTCATCAACGGTGCAACACCGCCGTCACCGTTACCGCCACCCCAGCTTGCAGAGCCCATGTTGCCGGTACCGGCACCGATACGGACGCCGCCCAGCTCAAACTTAGAAGCTGCCGGCAGGAAGGTTGCTGCAGCAATCACCGCGTCATACTGACCTTCGCTGGTCTGTGCCAGAAGTTCATCTTCACGGCTCAGTTCAGGCTGATAGAAGAAGTGCAGTTTGCCTTTCGCCAGTGCCGCTTCATCGCCAACAGGTCCCAGGTGGAATTCACCGCCTTTAGACTCGATGTATGCTTTAACTTCGCTGTAGTCCGCATTACCGTCAGCATCGAATACCATGCCGATCAGGTCAGCTACCAGCACTTTGTAAGCACGGTTGGCATCATCTACGCGGGTGTTGCTGTCTGCAGCTGCAACCACAGCGCTGTCATAGCTTTCACCGGCCGCTTCCAACAGTTCTTCAATAACCGCAATTTTCGCGCGCAGGTAGCAGAACTGGATGTTTTCCAGCAGTGCAGAAATGTCTTCCTGAGGACGGATGCCGCCGATCCAGGCGCGGTAGTCGCCAGGAGAACCCGGGAAAGCATTTACGTAACGGGCAACGTCCAGACCTTTCTCGTGGCTGCCGTCGCTGTGGGTAATACCTTCATAGCCCAGCATTTGCTTGGACTTCACAATAATACGCTCGTGTACCGCCGGATCTTCGATGTCAGAATCCGTAACCTTCAGCAGGGTTACTGCTGCACCACGGGCAGTTTCATTTTCAACACCCAGCTGGAACAAGTCACTGGCAGCAATCCAGTTGTTCACAATGTCACGGTTCGCACGGGAACGCTGGTTCAGAGTTTTCACATCACCGATGTTTTTCTCGTTACGCAGAATCGCAAAAGTAGTTTCTGCAAACGCCAGAGTGCTGAACGTGTTGATGATGCCGCCTTTCATGACGTCATTTTCAGCGTCGTAGATCGGGCCCAGCTCAGTGGTTTTTTCACTGGTCAGTGGCATTTTGGCATCACGTGGTACAGCAATTTTCAGCTGACGCGGAATCGCCCAGGAAGGATCTTTCTGATTTTCATCAATCAGGTTAATCGCAGCCGGTGTCAGGGAAATAACGTAGTAACCGGACACACCGCCAATGGCCTTCTGGAACGGCATGAACATGTTGCACTTAACCATCATCTGCTCAACCACTTCATCCGCCCATGGCATAGCGCCCAGCAGAGAAGTTGCATCGATAATCGCGTGGTGTTCAGCCGGGTTCATATCGATCCAGGCCAGCAGGTTACGGATTTCTTCTTCCGTATAAGTCGTTGCACCAGTGGTCTCATGGCCTACACCGAAGAACAGCTTAACACCACGTTCCTTCAGGAATTCAGCACTTGGGATGCTGCCTTCACCTTCAGCGAAGATCAGTCGGTTTTCATCGCCATTCGTTGCAAAACGGTGTAATTCGGTCAGCTGAGTACCCCAGGACTGACGGAAGAAACCGCCGGCTTTAGCTGCGTCAGACTCAGGCTTTGGCGTATCAACGAATACCACCTGATCAGGATCATTGGCCGTTACCATGTGGATAGCTGCAGCGGTGAAACCGCTGTGACCACCACCCAGACCAACCGCCATCTTATTCGACTTAGGGAAGCCGAAGTAACGGTGGATCTCACGCATCATGTCGTTCAGTACTTTATCCGCCGGATAACCGCGGTGCATACCACGGCCGATTTCTGCAGTGGTGAAACTGCCGATACGGTTACCTTTGTCATCCAGTTTCGGATAATTCGCTTCCAGCCAGGCATCAAACTCAAAACGCAGCAGACGGGCGTCAACTTCGTTGAGTGTCATGTCAGTGATCGGGCCAACGCCGAAGAATTGGTTTTTAGTCGCTGGCGGCAGACCATTCTGAGTCAGTGAGATCGCCGTATCGCGTGCGCTTTTGAGCTGCTGGATAGAAGCCATATGTTTAATACCTGTTAAAACTGTGTATCAAAAACAACACAAAATCTCTGATTTTGTCCTGTTTCTGTCGTAAGTCTCGTTTGTGGGATTTGTACTTATAGCAAAAACATTTCCTAATGGGAAATAATGTTTCCTATAGTAAACAAAATTTATCAAATATGGCCGTAAGTGATTGTTACATGCTAAGCCAGCCAATAGGCATGAGCACACTTAAATACGACGAAACGATAGTCAGTTACGACAACGCACAGATAAAATTCACAATATACGCGACAGCAGTTCAGAATTTTTCAGCTTACAAGCCCGGGATGGTCAGACCAGTTTATGATAACGAGTATCGTTACCATTAATAATTTGCTCTACTCAGACCATTGCTCAGAACACCAGAGGCACACCCATGTCACCGATTGTAGAAATTAACGATTTAAAAGAACTGGCCCGTAAACGGGTACCTAAGATGTTTTTTGACTACGCCGACTCAGGTGCCTGGACAGAAAGCACTTACCGCTCAAATGAAGCTGATTTTCAGCAAATCCTGCTTCGCCAGAGAGTCGCTGTGGATATGACGAACCGCTCGTTACAGAGCACTCTGGTCGAACAAAACACGGCTATGCCAGTGGCTGTAGCCCCGACCGGACTGGCGGGTATGCAACATGCAGACGGCGAAATACTCGCCGCCAGAGCCTGCGAAGAGGCCGGCATTCCTTATACCTTATCCACTATGAGTATCTGTTCTCTCGAAGACGTTGCTTCAGCTACCGAAAAGCCCTTCTGGTTTCAGCTGTATATGATGAAAGACCGCGGCTTCATCGAAAGCCTGATTCAGCGCGCCAAAGACGCCAACTGCTCGGCCCTGGTACTGACGTTTGACCTGCAGATTCTGGGGCAGCGGCATAAGGATCTCAGGAACGGCCTGTCAGCACCGCCCAAGTTCACCCCCAAGCACATCTGGCAGATGGCAACCCGGCCCGGCTGGTGCCTTAAAATGGCAACCACCCGCCGTCACGGGTTTGGCAATATCGTCGGTCATGTCAGCGGGGTAGACGACCTCTCATCCCTTTCATCATGGACCGCCAGCCAGTTTGATCCCCGGCTTTCCTGGGATGATATCGAATGGATCAAAGCACGCTGGGACGGCCCGCTGATCCTTAAAGGGATTCTGGATAAAGAAGACGCCATCCAAGCCGCTGACAGTGGTGCAGATGCGCTGATTGTATCCAACCATGGCGGCCGGCAACTTGACGGGGCCCGCTCATCCATCCGGGCATTACCGGAAATTACGGCCGCTGTAGGGGATAAAATTGAAATACATTTTGATGGTGGCATCCGCTCCGGCCAGGATGTATTAAAAGCCCTTTGCCTCGGTGCAAAAGGGGTTTATATCGGCCGGCCACATCTCTATGGGCTGGGCGCCATGGGTCAGGCTGGGGTTACCAAAGCACTGGACATTATCCGCAATGAACTGGACATCACCATGGCCCTGTGCGGTGAACGGGATATTACCCGGGTCGGTATGCATAACATCGACCCGATCTCCCCGCTGTTCAAAGTCTAAGCTCAAAGACAGCTTGTCAGTAAGCGCCCCTTAAAAAAGGCCCCTTTAAAAAAGTGTCCTCTTAAAAAGAGTGCCGCCCATAAAAAAAGAGTGCCGCAGCACTCTTTTTTAATCAGTCGATGCGGGTAAACATCAGATCCCACACACCGTGTCCAAGCCGCTCACCACGGCGCTGGAACTTGGTTACCGGACGCCATTCCGGCTGTGGTGCATACTGCCCCTCACCTTCAGCATTTTCATAACCCGGCGCTGCCGTCATGACTTCCATCATGTGCTCAGCATAAGGTTCCCAGTCGGTTGCCATGTGGAACTGGCCGCCTACGCGTAACTTCTTACGAATTGTTTCAGCAAACGCCGGCTGCACAATACGGCGCTTGTTGTGCTTTTTCTTATGCCACGGATCCGGGAAGAACAACTGTACGGTTTCCAGGCTGCCATCCGGAATAGACTTAGCCAGCACGTCCAGCGCGTCGGTACAAAATACCCGCATATTAGTCAGCCCGGCTTCGCTGGCATTATTCAGCAAACGGCCCACACCCGGACGGTGCACTTCTACACCGATGTAGTTTTTCTCCGGCATCGCCTCCGCCATCGCGACCAGCGAATCCCCCATGCCAAAGCCAATTTCCAGCACCACCGGTGCTTCACGGCCAAACACCTCTGTCAGATCCAGCATTCCCTGCTCAACGTCCAGCCCCATCGTTGGCCATACTTCGCTGTAAGCCCGCTCCTGGCCTTCAGTCATACGCCCACCGCGAACAACAAAGCTGCGAACTGTACGCATGTACTTTTCACCTTGCTGAGTCTCATTCGGGGTGGAACCGGGTTGATTTTCTCCGGAATTTTGCGGGTCGTTGTGCTCTTGTGACATGCGTGCCTTCAACTAACTTAAAATACCGTATTACCCTGAAACAACACGGCGCTGGAAACAAAAACGCACGACCGTAGCCGTGCGATTAACTTTGCCATGAAGGATAAGCCTGAATCAGCCGACGATCAAGCCTTCCATCGGTGAAGAAGCGCTTGCGTACGCTTTCTTCGGCATCCGGCCTGCCAGATAACCTTCACGGCCAGCTTCAATTGCTTTCTTCATGGCGCTGGCCATCAGAATTGGATTCTGAGCAGCAGCAATTGCGGTATTCATCAGAACGCCTTCACAACCCATTTCCATTGCAAAAGCAGCATCAGACGGGGTACCCACACCGGCATCAACCAGAATCGGCACATTGGCATTTTCCATGATGATACGGATGTTATGCGGGTTCAGAATGCCCAGACCGGAACCGATCAGCGAGCCCAGCGGCATTACAGCTACACAGCCCATTTCTTCCAGTTGCTTGGCAACGATCGGATCATCGTTGGTGTACACCATTACTTTGAAGTTATCTTTTACCAGCTCTTCAGCAGCTTTCAGTGTTTCAACAATGTTCGGGTACAGAGTTTTCTGATCACCCAGTACTTCCAGTTTCACCAGATCATGACCGTCCAGCAGTTCACGGGCCAGCTTACAGGTACGCACTGCATCCGGCGCGTCATAGCAGCCAGCAGTGTTAGGCAGAATGGTGTACTTTTCCGGAGAAATAACATCCAGCAGGTTCGGCTCATCAGGATTCTGGCCGATATTGGTACGACGCACCGCCAGGGTCACAATCTCAGCGCCGCTGGCTTCAATTGCCAGACGGGTTTCTTCCATATCCTTGTATTTGCCTGTACCAACCAGCAGGCGGGAGTTATACGTTGTACCGGCAATTACCAGCGAATCATTCTGTTGCTCAGCCATGTCATTTATCCTGACTTAATATTCTTATTAACACATTGCCCGGCCAGCCGGCAGCAATGTCTGTTTATCGGTTACGACGCCCGTGCGGTTGCGGCTCAGCCACCACCGATCGCATGAACAATTTCAACCCGGTCATTCGCTGCCAGCTTTGTTTCTGCATGCTGGCTGCGGGGAATAATTTCCAGATTCAGTTCGATTGCCACACGACGCTCTCCCAGGTCCATCTGTGTTAACAGCGCGCCCAGGGTCATGTTGTCTTCAACGTCAATGATGTCGCCATTTACTTGGATTTGCATTGATCTTAGCCTAACAGTCATTAAGTTTTTCAGGGGCGCGGAACACAGCCAGCGCCAACATCAGCCAGCCTGCCAGAAACAGGCAGCCGCCTAACGGAGTAATCATGCCCAGGGTTGTTATTCCGGTGAATGCCAGCATATATAAACTGCCGCAAAACAATAACATACCACCGCTAAACAACCAGGCTGCCAGACGCAGACTCAGACGGCTGTGCCGCTCCAGCATTATCCCCACCGCCAACAGCGCCAGCGTATGAAACATCTGATACTGCACCGCAGTCTGCCAGATATCATAATAACGCTCACTCAGCTGAGCACGAAGTGCATGGGCAGCAAATGCCCCCAGCGCAACCGCCAGCATGCCACTCACCGCAGCAATCATCAGACTCAAACGGGCACTCATTTTTCGGCTCCTCGGTCGGGGCAGATATTCTAGCGGGAAAGCACGGCGGGTGCAGCAACCAGAAACAGGGAAATGACTGATCCACACAAACAAAAAAGCCGCAAGCTCTTGAAAAGCTTACGGCTTATTATTCATATTCTTGGACTAAAGTGGGTATCTTTCAGAACCGCTGACAGCTGATGCACGTCAGGCTTCCAGCATGGCCACCTTAATCTTTTTCATTGCATTCTTTTCCAGCTGGCGGATACGCTCAGCAGATACCTGATACTGGGCCGCCAGCTCATGCAATGTGGATTTTTCTTCCGCTAACCAGCGCTGCGCCAGAATATCCTGACTGCGTTCATCCAGCTGTGACATTGCTGTCGCCAGACGGGTGTTGGAATCGTTTTCCCAGTTCTCATCTTCAACCTGACGGGCCGGGTCATTGCTGTGATCTTCCAGGAAATATGCCGGAGACTGATAAGCGCGCTCGTCGTCATCTCCAACCGGCGCATCATAGGCCATATCTGAGCTGCTCATCCGGCCTTCCATTTCACGGACAACCGCCTGATCAACCCCCAGGTCCTCAGCAACCGCTTTAACTTCATCGTTGCTCAGCCAGCCAAGGCTCTTTTTCTTGCTGCGCAGATTAAAGAACATTTTGCGCTGGGCTTTAGTGGTCGCAACTTTCACGATCCGCCAGTTACGCAGAATGTACTCATGCATTTCGGCCTTAATCCAGTGCACCGCAAAAGACACCAGACGCACACCGACATTAGGATCGAAACGCTTAACAGCCTTCATCAGGCCGACGTTACCTTCCTGAATAAGATCTGCCTGAGCCAGGCCATAACCGGAATAGCTCTTGGCCACATGCACAACAAAGCGCATGTGTGACATTACGAGACGGCGTGCCGCCTCAAGATCATTGTTGTAATACAGACGTTCCGCCAGCTCACGCTCTTCATCCACTGATAACACAGGGATAGCGCTAACCGAGCGTACATATGCCTCGAGATTCTGACCCGGGGATAATGCTTCAACGACTTGCAGGCTTTTGCCCATTACACGACCTCAATTTCTATAAAACATCAGGGTTTAATAAAACTTTTCTATACAGCTCCTAAGTAGACTTAACCCTGATGGAAAAGTTCAATGGGGCTGTCCGTCCTTTTATCCACAAGATTCCGAGACAAAAACGGATGAGTAAAAATAGCGGGGCAAACTGCAAAAGGCAAGGGCCTGTAGACAGTTTCACCGCTATTCTCAGTATTATTGCAAATACAGCGCCTGTCAGGTTGGCTGGATAGCCCGTAAATGCCGTCCGACAGCCAGCCAGGCCCCCAGCGATCCAAGCAGTATACTGGCTAAAAGTAACCAGAATGTTTCAACAAACCCTAAGCCGGAAAGCTCAAAGTTACTGCTGTACAGAGTAATAAGGTGGGATACCGGTGCATCCAGTAACAGCAGGCTGATCTGCACTAACAGCCAGGCAAGAATACCGCCGGCAATGCCAAACCAGAATCCGTCATATAAGAAAGGACGCCGTACGTAGGCATCAGTCGCCCCAACCAGCTTAGCAATGACGATTTCTTCCCGCCGGTTTTCAATGGTCAGCCGAATGGTGTTACCCACCACCAGCAGTACCGCCAGGGCAAACAGTCCGGATAATACCCAGACACCCCGTTCCGCCAGCACCACAAAAGCTTCCAGACGCTGCACCCAGAGCATATCCACACTGGCTTCTTCCACTTCATCCAGCGCCTGCAGCTGCGCCTGCAGTACCGGCACAATGGCAGTGGATAAATCTTTTGGCAGCACCATGATCACCGCCGGTAACGGATTAATCTCCAGAAAATCGAAGACCTCACCGAAACCTGAGTTCTGCTTAAACTCCAGCATCCCCTGTTCGGCACTGATCAGTTCGGTGGCAGCAACATTTTCCCGGAGTAATAATTCACGGCTAAGCTGCTCTGCCCTGACCTCATCCACATTTTCCTGCAAATACAGAGCAATGCGCGGATCCCCCTGCCAGCCGTAACTCAGCGCCTGCAGATTTTTCAAACCGGTATACAGGGTTGCCGGTAACGCCAGTGCAATGGCCAGTACCGCAAGGGTCATCAGGGTAGTTAGCGGCGAGCGTAGCAGCGAATCAAAAGACTCCCTGGCTACATCACCGTGGTGACGCAGGTAACTGCGGCTTTTATCTTTAACCTTAAGGCGGTGCTGTTCAGCACCACGGGCGACCTTGCCATCACGTTTTTGGTTAGGCTGAACCCGGGACGCTCCTTTAGGCGCAGCGGCGCGGGGAGTACGGGACTGATTAGCCATCGTTCACTAATCTCCCCTGCTGAAGGGTAAGTACCCGGTGCGGTAAGCGACCGATCAGTCCCAGATCGTGACTGGCGATCAGCACGGTGGTCCCCACCTGATTAAACTGCTGAAACAAACGCATAATTTCGACCGAAAGCTTCGGATCAAGGTTACCGGTCGGCTCATCCGCCAGCAGCAACTGGGGTTTATGCACAATCGCCCGGGCAATGCCGATACGCTGCTGCTCACCACCGGATAACACGACCGGATTCATTTTTTCTTTGCTGAGCAGCCCTACCTTATCCAGCGCGGCACGTACCCGGCGGGCAGCATCATCCGGATCATATCCACAGATGCGCAGTGGCAGAGCAATGTTATCGAAGACTGAACGGTCAAACAGCAGCTGATGGTTCTGAAATACCACCCCGACTCTGCGACGGTGGTAGGGAATTTGCCGGTGGCCTAAAGTTGCCAGGTCCTGATCGCCGACTAAAACCCGGCCATTGGTTGGCCGCTCCATCAGCATGATCAGTTTCATCAACGTACTTTTTCCTGCCCCGGAGTGACCGGTCAGGAAAGCCATTTCTCCCTGCTTCAGGCTGAAGTTCACCTGACTCAGAGCATCATAGCCATTCGGGTAACGCTTACTGACATTATCGAAACTGATCATGAAGCAGCCTTATACTGTGCTATGTCACCGGGTCAACGCTTAATCAAACAGCGCCTTAACAAACTCACCAGCCCGGAACGGACGCAAATCATCTACCTGCTCACCGACACCGATGAAACGGATAGGCAATTCAAGCTGTTTGGCAATGGCAAAGATAATACCGCCTTTCGCGGTGCCGTCCAGCTTGGTCAGGGTAATACCGGTTACACCCACGGCATCCTTAAACTGACTGGCCTGATTCATCGCGTTCTGACCGGTACCGGCATCCAGCACCAGCATCACTTCATGGGGTGCAGATACATCCAGCTTTTTCATGACGCGGACAACTTTTTCCAGTTCCTGCATCAGGTGGTCTTTATTCTGCAAACGGCCGGCGGTATCCGCGATCACCACATCGACATTTTTCGCCTGGGCAGACTGCAAAGCATCATAAAGAACAGACGCTGAGTCGGCACCGGTATGCTGTGCGACAACTGGCACATTGTTACGCTCGCCCCATACTTGCAGCTGTTCCACTGCGGCAGCACGGAACGTATCACCGGCCGCCAGCATGACAGACTTACCCTCACCCTGGAAACGCTTAGCCAGCTTACCGATAGTGGTGGTTTTACCCACACCGTTTACACCCACCATCAGGATGACGTAAGGACCGTTCTGAGTCTCCACCGCCAGTGGTTGCTCAGCATCCGCCAGCAGCGAGGCCAGCTCTTCTTTCAGCGCCACGTAAAGGGCATCGGCATCCGCCAGCTGTTTACGGCTGACCCGGTCAGTCAGACGCTTGATAATCTCGGTCGTCGCTTCAACGCCTACGTCAGCCATCAGTAACTGGGTTTCAATCTCTTCCAGCAGATCATCATCAATTTCTTTCGCGCCCAGGAAGATATTTCCCAGACCTTCGGTCAGGTTCGCCTTGGTGCGGGTCAGGCCGCTTTTAATACGGGCAAACAGACCTTTCTTTTCTGCCTTAGGTTCCGGCTCTGGCTCTGGCTCTGGCTCTGGCTCTGGCTCTGGCTCTGGCTCTGGCTCTGGTTCTGGCTCAACAATAGCGTCTGCAACTTCAGGCTCAGAGGTGACCGGCGGTTCTTCACTTTCAGCCGGAGACGCCTGCACGGGTTCTGCAACTTCAGCAACCGGCTCTGCAGGTTCAACCTGAGCTTCCTGTACAGGCTCCTCAACTTCAGTTGCCGATTCTGCAGGCTCAGCCGGAGATTCCTGCACCGGCTCCGCAACTTCAGCAACCGGTTCCTCTACAGACTCAGTTTCCACAACGTCAGCAACCGACTCTGCAGACTCAGCCGGAGATTCCTGCACCGGCTCCGCAACCTGCTCTACAGACTCAACTGCGGCACGCTCAGGCTCGGCGGTTTCAGTCTGTGCGGGCTCACGGGCTTCCGCTTCTGGCTGCTGCAGTTTTTCTTCACTGGCAGTATCTGATGAAAATAATGACTTTAACTTTTTAAACATTGCTATTCCTGTCGGCAATCTTCAGGGCGACACCGCCGTCGCGTGTCTCCCCGGGTAATTCTGATATTTCCGGAGACTTACTGATCAGCATAAAGAATCTGATACCGGAAACAGCGCCCCTGAGTGAAAAAAAGCAGCATACGCCTGACCGGAAATGGCCGTTGTACTGCCTGCTGCATCAGGCGCTGAGAAAGTGCGCTATGTTACCATACGGTGCTTATTTAACCACGCCCCGGACCGACATTCCTGAACCCGCATTCGCAACGCCACTATCCGCCCCCGACAAAAGCCTTTCAGGGCTGCGAAAAAGACCAAAACATGTAACTATGCAGCTCAACATTCAGCTTTCAGCCAGCAATACAGGTGTTTCACGTAATGGCAGACACATACAAACCGATGTTCAACCGTACCTATCTCAAAGTAATGCTGTGGATAGTCGCCATCGCCATCGTTTTTCTGTCAGCTTCCGGCCGTGATACCAACAACTACCTGAATATTGAAACAATCGAAAACAAGCCGATTTACTTTGCTGAACCGGACGATACTGAAACACTGTCTGTACAGCTAATTTTTGGTCTTGGGCCAGCCCTGAATGACGAGCAGAAGCTGCTGCACAAACTGCTTTCCCAACGACTACAACAAGTCCTGAACAGCAATACAGTTAACAACCTGGTAGCTCCGGCTAAGGCAAGCCTGCAGCAATCGCTTCAGGACGACCGGATTACCCTGCTGCTCAGCACCGAAGCAGAAGGAACAAATCAACTGAGCCAGCTCTTGCCACAGTTACTGCAAGCGCTGAATCACAGCGATATGACAACAGGCACCGAGGCCGAATGGAACCGCCTGAAAGCGGAGTTATATCTGGAAAATCAGACAGCCGAAAACCGCCTGCTCAGCGCATTCACGGACACCCTGAGTGACAAATCCTCCGTTCACCCTCTGCAGCGTTTTCCGACATGGGCACGTAATGTATTCAGCAATCATAACCTGACACTGGCGGTGTCCGGCCCGGATGCTGCAACCGCCGCCCGGCTACTGGCTGAAGAACTGCCTTCCCGGGGTTTAACTGAACAGCCACTGAGCACATCCGCCAGCTTTCAGCAGCGCCAGACCCTGCCGGCAATCGGTAACGAGGCATACGCACTGGCAGGGCTTTCATTGCCAGGCAGGCAGAGTGACAGTTTCATGGCACAACTGATCGCCGTGAAAAGCCTGCAACAGACTCTGACGACCTTACAGCCAGACGTGTCCACCCGTTTACTGTGGAAATCACTGGATCAGCAGGGGTACTTCGCACTGTTACTTTACGGTCAGCGTCCACCGGCAGACATTTCAGCGCTGACACCTCTGAACCGGCGCCTGCTGAATGCCACTGATATCAATGTGATCAGTGCCACCCGGGAAAACATTAAGGAGAACTTCCTCGAGCGCATGAGCGAACAGCAGGCTCAATTAGGATTACTCAACACCCTGGCGTTTTACCGGCTACCGACAGATTACATATCAGGATTTGCTGACCGGCTTGCAGACACTTCGGATGAAGCCGTTCAGGAACAGCTGCAGACCATGCTGAACATTAATAACCAGCAATTTTTTTATCTGCCCGCCCGTTAACGTATAATCCCGCGGTCAATTAACAGATCAGGAAAATCAGCGCATGTCCCGACGAGCGCCTGGCCGGCGGCCAGCCACTAAAAAAACCAGCACACCTAAAAGCGGTAATCAGCAACTGCGGATCATCGCCGGTGAATGGCGGGGACGAAAACTGAGTTTTCCGGCAATAGAAGGCCTGCGACCAACCCCGGACCGGGTCAGGGAAACCCTCTTCAACTGGATCGCCGCCCATATACCGGGGGCAAAATGTCTGGACCTGTTTACCGGCAGTGGCGCACTGGGGCTGGAAGCTCTGTCCCGCGGAGCAGGCCAGACAACAATGATCGACCTATCCGCTGCCGCCACTGGCCAGCTGCAAAGTAATTTACAAACCCTTAAAGCCACCAATGCCAATGTCATTCAGGCAGACGTCCAGCACTGGCTCAGCCAGCAAAGTAATGACCAGCAATATGATCTGGTGTTTATGGACCCGCCATTCCGTAAGGATCTTGCCGTCAGCTGCTGCGAAAAACTTGAGTCGCAGGGAATGCTGGCGTCCCGGGCAATGATTTACGTCGAAACCGAATCTGAACTGAGTATGTTGCAGGTACCTGAGAACTGGCATTTGCACCGTGAGAAAAAAGCCGGACAGGTGACATACCGGCTATATATCAGAGAGCAGGCCGGGGCTTAACGCACCGGCAATGCATCATCCAGATAATACTGGGTCTGCATTTTTTCCAGCTGATTCAGGGTCAGCCCCTTATTCAGCATAAAACTGACGTTAAACCGCTGGCCGGGACGTAACACGCCCTTGTGATGCCCGACAAAGCGATAGGTTTTGCCTTTGCTGTCCCGGGCAATAATCCCCACGACGACTTTATGCAAACTCACCCTGCCGGTGTAATGCCAGCGGGTTTGCCAACTGCGATCATTAAGACGGCGTTGCTCTTCCAGTCGCATCTGTTGCTGCACAGAACGTACAAACTGCGCCTGCTGCGCCTGACGGTATTCTTCCTGCTTGGCCTGCTGGTGCTCAGACATCACCCCCACAGCTGTCGACAGAATGGCGGCAAGGCCCCCACCCTCTCCTGCACTATCCCCGTGCCGGTTACTGCGTTTCTGCCACAACACATTGTTATCCAGCAAAGCATGTGCACGGGGATTCACCTGACCGGGCCGGTAATACTGCTTCACTTTATCAGCAACGGCCTTCGCTTCTGCAGCCCGTTCGGCATTTACCGGGTGATCATGGGCAAACAGGCTGCGGGCATTCCCCTGCTGCAGATACTGACGCTGCCAGATATGGCTGGCCGCATAAGGGTCGTAACCTGCCAGCGCTGAATAAAGAATGCCGATGCGGTCAGCTTCCCGTTCCCGCTCATGGGTAAAGGCAGCCTGATAGCCCTGGCGGCGCACGGCACTGGACGATGTCAGAACACTTAACTGCTGGTGTGTCTGCCGTTCAGCTACATGATTCGCCACGGTATGCGCAATCTCATGGCCAACTACTGCAGCCACTTCTGCATCGTTTAGCTGCTTCATCAGCCCAAGATGCACCACGATATAGGTACCGCCGGTGGTAAAGGCGTTAAAGGAATCCCGATCAATCAGTACCGGTTTCCAGCGCTCCTGACGTAAATGAGAAATGGGATGAATGCGGTCGAAAATACGCACCAGACGCTGATACTGCCGGGCATCCAGTGCCGCATCTACCTTTCGGCCCTTTTGCCGCTCATTCTGGAGCATTTTTTCAACATACTGGTTTCCCTGAGCAATCTGCTGATTCCGGTTCGCAGTACTGAGTGACCGCTGTCCGGTAACCCGATCTGTTTCAGTCACCGCTTCAGCGACGTCATACAAACCTTTATCAATACTCTGCAGCACCTGACAGCCACTGATCAGCAACGTGCCGAGCAACACCATCAACACCTTCAGAGAACCGGCGCGACAGCTCAGGCTAAGATATTGAAATACTTTCATTTAGGGAATCCCGTAAAGCAAGCGTGGTTATTTCGCATTGGAATTAAAAAAACACTGCTTATAACCAATAAACAATTTTCCATTCCATTATTGTATTTGTGAACTCCCTTTAATTCAGCTAATATCGCGCACTTGCGGATTTGCTAATATTCATTTATGCAGAACAGCTGTGAATTAAACATGAACACTGCGGTATACCCGGGTACTTTTGACCCGATTACAAACGGACACAACGACCTGATCGAGCGGGCTTCCCGCATATTCGACCGGGTAATCGTTGCTGTTGCGGCAAGCCCAAAGAAGGCACCATTACTGCCGTTAGATGAACGTGTTGAATTAGCAAAGGTTGTTACCAGCCACCTCGACAATGTCGAAGTTGTTGGCTTCAACTGCCTGCTTGCAGAACTGGTCACCCAGCACGACGCCAATATTATCCTGCGTGGGTTAAGAGCAGTTTCTGATTTTGAATACGAGTTCCAGCTGGCCAATATGAACCGCCATCTGGCACCTGCCGCCGAGAGTCTTTTTCTTACGCCGGCAGAACATTTATCTTTCATCTCCTCTACCCTTATTAGGGAAATTGCGAGCCTGGGAGGAGATGTAGAACAATTTGTGCACCCAACGGTAAATCAGGCACTGAAGAGCCGTTTCGGACACTAATACTAACGAGCTAGTGAGGTAGCTACGATGTCATTAATCATCACAGATGAATGCATAAACTGTGACGTATGCGAGCCGGAATGTCCGAACGAGGCAATCACTCCGGGTGACGAAATTTACGAAATTGATCCGAAGAAATGTACAGAGTGTGTCGGCCACTATGACACTCCGCAGTGCGTGGAAGTTTGCCCTGTTGACTGTATCCCTAAAGATCCGGATCACGTTGAATCTGAAGAACAGCTGATGGAAAAATACAAGCAGCTGACTGGCCAGTAATTCACACACTGACCACTTATGAGCACAAAAAAACCTGCCACTGGCAGGTTTTTTTTCGCCTTTAATTCATCAATCACCAAGGACTTGCTGCAGCCAGGCGGTGTATTGCGCATAGCCCACCGCCGAATAATTCACCGACTCAGGGTTCATAAAGCCATGCAGGTAAGCCGCACGGTGCACACTAACCTGTGGATAGACACTTAACGCCTCTGCAAAGTCCACCACTGAAAAATGCACTTCCGACTCAGGAATTACAAGACTCACAGGTCCTCGGGGTTCTGAATCCAAAGCATGGCGGATCTGATTGCCATAAAACCCTACGGCTTGCCCAACCTTATCCGCAACACTGCTTCCCAGTACCTGCCAGAGTGCTGCTCCGCCGACACTGAAGCCAATAACCTTCACCGGCGCTTCAGCCTTTACCAGGCAATCCGTTAACCGGGCCGCATAAACATTAATACCGGAAACATTCTGAAAGTGCGCATACGCCCGGGACTCATCCTGAAAGCTCATTTCAGCGCCGTCGTAAGGATCCAGAATCCGCCAGTCACCGGGCAGCTGGTCCGCCAGTGCCTGCAGCGCAGCGGTATAACCGAAAATATCCGACAGAATAATATGCTGCACAGCCACTCCGTATATCAGCCCTCAAAGAATGGCAGCACTATGCACCTGCTAACTTAAAAGCACAACGCTCCCGTACATGCTGAGAGCACCTGAAGCTATCAGCCGTCCAGGTCCATCATTACCCGCCTGCCTTCCACCTTCACAGGATACGTCTTCAAATTCACACAGGCCGGTGCACTGAGCGCTTCCCCGGTACGGACATTAAAGCGTCCCTGATGAAGCGGACATTCGATGACATCATCAATGACCAGACCATCCTCAAGATGAACCTCTTCATGGGTACACAGCCCCGCTGTGGCAAAGTAGCCCTCTTCAGTGCGGTAAATGGCAAAGGTCTCATCACCGTGATCAAACCGCATTACATCTTCTTCATCAATATCTTCAATATCACATACATCGATAAAATTCATATTCTGGCTCCGGTCTGATATTTATACTGCGGACTGTACCGGCTCTGCGGCCAGCTTATTAACAAAGTATCCCTGCTGGCTGCGCTGCATGCGGATGGCATGAATAATTTCAGCCATCACTGCACCCATACCATCCAGGGGTTCTGGCAACTGATCTTTCACCACCCGGTGTAACTTCTTTAAATTATAGAAAGGCACCAGCGGGAACATATGATGTTCCACATGGTAATTCATATTAAAGTACAGAAATTCGAATAAGGGGTTGGTGTAAAAGGTACGGGTTGTCATACGATGATCCTGAATATCCATTGCCAGCCCGGCATGCTGGGTGACCCTGAACAGCCCCACCACAGGCCCACCGACAACCCGGGGCAGCATCAGCAACAGAAACGGTAACCAGTTGGCCGACAGAGCTGACCAGCCGATAACCAGCACATACCCCAGCACCATCAGACAGGCATTACGCTGCGCCTGTGGCATCTCCTGCCGGGGAATAATGCCGCGAATCCGCGCCACCTGCTTGCCACAGCAAAGCATCAGTATTTCAGCATAGTAACGGTGCATAGCCCCCACACCACTCAACTGGACAAAAAACTCCTTCCAGCTGAGAGGATTCGCCAGTGCCAGCTCAGTATCACCTTTATTAAAATGGGTATAGGTATGATGCCCGGCATGCCCCCAGCGGGCCGCAACCGGCTCCATCTGCATCATCCAGCCAGTAATAAACAGACTCACTTCATTCAGCCAGCGGGTGCGGAAAGGCGAACCGTGACACAGTTCATGCACCGCTGAAGTCGCAAAGGCAAACACGACACAGTACAAAAGATAAAATAACCACCACCAGCCGGTATCCCAACTGACGACTACCGTAAGCGCCAGCCCAGCCAGCAAGCCAAAGAACAGCCCGAATTGCAGCAAAGCCGGTTTATTATCCCGGCGCATCAGCTGTTTCAGGGTTTTCTTATCTATTTCAGGTTTGAACCAGTCCTGCCCTGTGCTCATAGATACATCCTCGTTTTTTATTGTTGTTACGGGATCACGTTGCAGTTCAAATTTATGACAACCAACAAAGTTATGTCAATCAACATAATTATTACGATCAGCATTTTTTATGCCAGGCAAGGTATAATGTGAACCATACGACACTGAAGAACTGACGCAGACAACTGATATGCAAGCAATTTCCCGACCGCTTACCCAGGCAGAAAACCGAGAATACCGACGTAAAAGTTTATTGGAAGCAAGCGTAAGAACTGTTGCTGAACAGGGTATTGAGGGCGCAACTATCGCAAAAATCTGTGCTGAAGCCGGCGCTTCCAGAGGTATGAGCGCCCATTATTTCAGCAGCAAAGAAGATTTGCTGGCCGCCTGCCTGAGCAAAATGTTTGCCGATGCGTTAGACATTAAGCGGGAGATCGGCGCAGATACCGGCAGTGACCCGCTGACACTGATCCACCGGTGTGCCGCCGCCAGCTTTCAGCCGCCGGGCTTTGACCGAAACGTACTGGCTGCCTGGCAGGCGTTTACCAGTGCCAGCCGTTACACCCTGCGATACCGGGAAATTATTCAGGAAAACAGCCAGCAAATGATGGCGTTTTATCTGCACCTTTTCAGCGAAGCTGCCAAAACAACCCCCTTGCACCTTCCGGCTGAACAGGCAACACTGGGGCTGCTGGCACTGCTCGACGGTTTATGGAGCAACATAGCCCTCAACAAACATGCACTCAGCCCCGATGATGCCATTCAGGCCTGTAACAGCTATATCCGGGGATGTTTTGTTCACTGAACTGACCAGATAAAGGCAAAAAAAACCGGCTTAACTGCCGGTTTTTTTCGCTTACTGAAGGCTACATTTTATTGATTTCGATGCTGCCCTGATTAGCGATGTAATCGTCTTCATCCTGCAGAGAGAAGTTCATCGTATCGTCTTCCGGCACAATTTCAGACTCAGTGGCATTCAGTTTGATCATCAGGCGAAGATCGTTAGCCGAGTCCGCATGTGCCAGCGCCACATCATAGTTAATAATGCCTTCTTTGTAGGTGTCGTACAGCGCCTGATCAAAGGTCTGCATACCCAGGTTAGAAGATTTCTTGATAACCTCTTTCAGCTCATGCACTTCGCCTTTACGGATCAGATCCTGAATCAGCGGCGTATTAATCATGACTTCAATTACCGCGCGGCGGCCCTTACCGTCACGGGTCGGCAGTAACTGCTGCGCAACAATCGCCTTGAGGTTCAAAGACAAATCCATCCAGACCTGCGCATGACTCTCCGGCGGGAAGAAACTGATGATCCGGTCCAGCGCCTGGTTAGCATTATTGGCGTGCATGGTCGCCATACACAGGTGACCGGTTTCAGCGAACGACAGGCCGTAGCCCATGGTGTCAGAGCTACGGATTTCCCCCATCAGGATCACATCCGGAGCCTGACGCAGGGTATTCTTAAGTGCTACTTCAAAGGAATCAGTATCCAGCCCAACCTCACGCTGAGTGATCAGACTTTGTTTGTGGTCATGGATATATTCAATCGGGTCTTCAATGGTGATGATATGGCCGCCGCTGTTGCTGTTACGGTAATCAATCATCGACGCCAGCGAGGTGGACTTACCGGTACTGGTACCACCGACAAACAGAATAAGCCCCCGTTTAGCCATCGCCAGATCTTTAAGTACTGCCGGCAAGTGAAGCTCTTCCATCGTCGGTATACGGGTATTGATACGCCGTAAAACCATGCCCGGCGAGTTACGCTGATAAAACGCACTTACCCGGTAACGGCCAAGACCCTGGGCACTGATTGCAAAGTTACACTCGCGGGTACTTTCAAACTCAACCAACTGCTGATCATTCATCGTACTGCAGGTCAGTTTACGAGCCTGATCAGGCTTTAAAGCTTCTTTAGTTAACGGCTTCAGCGTGCCATCTACCTTGATACTGGGCCTGGCACCTGCGGTCACAAACAGGTCTGAGGCACCGCGATCATTCATAATCTTTAAGAGCTGAGTAATATCCACCTGGTTCTCCAACCAAAAGTCGCAAAATACACGGCAGCCATCAGTGCCTGTCAGCGCTTACAACCTGCGCGCCCGTGCAGAAAAAAGTCAGTTAGCCGTCAACTACATACAGACTGTGACCAACACATCATTAAAAGTTCATTGGGTTAAGGGCTTTTTCGCGCGCCGCTTCGCGGCTGATCAGTCCCTTATTCACCAGATCCGTCAGTGACTGATCTAAGGTAACCATACCAAATGCAGCACCGGTTTGTATTGCAGAATACATTTGTGCGATTTTGTCTTCGCGGATCAGGTTACGGATCGCCGGTGTACCTACCATAATCTCATGGGCTGCTACCCGCCCGCCCTGTGGCTTTTTCAGCAGCGTCTGGGAAATAACCCCCTGCAACGACTCTGACAGCATCGAGCGCACCATGGCCTTCTCTGCTGCAGGGAAAACATCCACAACACGGTCAATGGTTTTGGCAGCTGAGGTGGTGTGAAGGGTACCGAATACCAGGTGACCGGTTTCTGCCGCCGTCAGTGCCAGACGAATGGTTTCAAGGTCCCGCATCTCACCCACGAGGATAACATCAGGGTCTTCACGTAACGCAGAGCGCAGCGCTTCATCAAAGCCCAGGGTATCCCGGTGCACTTCACGCTGGTTAATCAGACTCTTTTTACTCTCGTGAACGAATTCGATCGGATCCTCAATGGTCAGAATATGATCCTGACGGGTCTCATTGATGTAATCCACCATTGCCGCCAGCGTGGTACTTTTACCGGAACCTGTAGGCCCCGTTACCAGCACCAGCCCCCGGGGCTTTTCTGCCAGATCCTGGAAGACTTTACCCATCCCCAGATCTTCCATCGTCAGAACTTTACTCGGAATGGTCCGGAATACTGCCGCCGCACCGCGGTTCTGGTTGAATGCGTTGACACGGAAACGTGCCAGCTTAGGTACTTCAAAAGAGAAATCCGTTTCAAAGAGCTCTTCATAGTCCTTACGCTGCTTATCATTCATGATGTCATAAATCAGCGTGTGAACCTGCTTATGATCCAGAGAAGGCAGCTTAATCCGGCGGACTTCACCATCGACCCGAATCACCGGAGGCATACCGGCAGAAATATGTAAGTCAGACGCGCCTTGCTGAACCGTGAATGAAAGTAACTCGGTAATATCCATAATGCCTCAGTACATCAACAGGGTGTAAACACTTGTAATATAAGTGTAGCTATTCAATCGCGCCTCTATATGTAGCAGAATATAAACTTTCAAGCCAATTTTCCTTAAACGCCTGTATGACAAACATCACAGAAAACCTGAATACGGTGCGGCAGCAGATTCAGCAAAGCGCTGAAAACGCCCACCGCGATCCCTCCGAAATATGCCTGCTTGCTGTCAGTAAAACCCGCCCGGCTGAAGATCTGCGCCAGGCTTACGAAGCAGGACAACGGGATTTTGGCGAAAACTATTTACAGGAAAGCCTGGAAAAAATTGAACAGCTTCAGGATCTGGATATCTGCTGGCATTTCATCGGTCCGATTCAGTCCAATAAGACCCGTCCGATCAGTGAAAACTTTGCCTGGGTACACAGCGTTGACCGCCTGAAAATCGCCCAGCGGCTCAGTAGCCAGCGGCCGGAAAATCTGCCGCCCCTGAACATCTGCCTGCAGGTCAATATCAGCGGCGAAGAAAGTAAGTCAGGCATTCTGCCGGAAGATGTAGTCACTCTGGCTGGCCAGATTCTTCAACTGCCAAACATTTGCCTGCGCGGTCTGATGGCTATTCCCAGCCCTTGCGAAGACCCGCAAGCTCAGCGCTTACCTTTTCAGCAAATGGCTCAGTTACTTGCCGATATCCGTACGGCCAACCCGAAAGCCCAACTGGACACCCTGTCGATGGGTATGACCGGCGATATGGCAGCAGCCATCAGCGAAGGCTCCACCATGGTACGGATTGGCACCGCGATTTTCGGTGCCCGCGACTACAGCCAAAAGCCTGAATAACCGATTACAATAAGCTGCATCATCGCAGCCTGATAACAAGGACACACTTATGAGCACGCAACCCACACTGGCCTTCATCGGCGCGGGCAACATGGCCCGGGCAATCATTGGCGGACTGCTCAACAGCGGTTATCCGGCGGCCAGCATCTGGGCCACCGCAACCCGTACCGAAAGCCTTGCGGATCTCAGCGAACAGGGCCTGCAAACCACCACGGATAATCAGGCAGCATGTGCCGCTGCCGACATTGTGGTACTGGCAGTCAAACCGCAGATTCTCAAAGGCGTGGCGCAATCCCTTGCGGATACCGTTCAGGCCAGCCAACCGCTGATCGTTTCTGTGGCTGCAGGCATCCGCTGCGACAGCATGGACACTTGGCTGGGCGGCAATACCGCCATCGTACGCTGCATGCCCAATACTCCATCTCTGGTACAGACCGGCGCCAGCGGCCTGTTCGCCAACGACAAAGTAACCGCCGAACAGAAGCAACAGACCGAAGCTATCCTGAAAACCATCGGCCTCGCGTTGTGGGTACAGCAGGAAACTGAACTCAGTGCCGTTACAGCAGTCTCTGGCAGTGGCCCTGCCTATTACTTCTACGTTATGGAAGCTATGGCTGCCGCCGGCGAAAAACTCGGCCTTAGCCCTGAAGTCGCCCGTGAACTGACCCTTCAGACAGCACTGGGGGCGGCCAAAATGGCCAGCCAGAGCGATGTGGACGCAGCCGAACTGCGCCGCCGGGTAACCTCTCCGAAAGGTACCACCGAGCAGGCGATCATGAGTTTTGAACGGCAAGGGCTGGAAGATATGTTCAGCACCGCCATGCAGGCCTGCTACGACCGAGCCGAAGAAATGGCGGAAGAATTAGCTAAATAGACAAGCCTATTCTGTTCATAGACAGCTATAAAGGCTCTATACTCGTATTCATACAAACAGATTTAACAGGAATTGAATTCATATGGGACAGGATCCGACCAGCTCCATCATCCAGTTGATCGTACAGCTCTACGTCTTCATTATCGTATTGCGGTTTTTGCTGCAGGTAGCCAAAGCCGACTACTACAATCCGATCTCCCAGGCCGTCGTTAAACTCACCGCCGTGCCACTGGCGCCGTTACAGAAAACTGTACCAAGAGTTGCCAGTGTAGATATTACTCCGCTGATACTGGCATTTGTCGTCAACGCTGCCGGCTGGCTGCTTATCCTGACACTCAAAGGCCACGGAGTAGGTGCAAACTTACCGGCTATCGCTGTAATTTCAGGCGTGTCAGTACTGAGCACAATACTGGACATTTACTTCTGGGCCGTACTTGGCTCAGTGATCATCAGCTGGGTGGCACCGGGCAGCTATCATCCGGGCCCGCAGCTGATCACCCAGCTGACCGAACCTGTCTTCAATCTGGCCCGTAAAGTTGTCCCTTCACTGGGCGGACTGGACCTCTCGCCAATCCTGATTTTCATTATCATTCAGATACTGAATTCCCAGCTGAAAACCCTGACAGCTATGGCACTTTAAGCACGCAGCCATCAGCCGCCGCAGCCCCAACTGCGGCGGCGTCCTCTATAATGGAATAAAACACCGGACCGGCGCTTCTGACTGAAGTTACACTCAGTGAATCCCCGGCGGAGCAGAACAGCATAGGAACACCACAGGTAATCCAATGCGGGAATAAAGGTTACATCATGAAACACATCAACTACTTCAGAACCCTGGCCGCCACCGTACTGGCCCTTGGTATCACGATGTTTGGCCAGCAGGCACTGGCAGAGCAAAAAGTTACCCAGGGAAAATACGAAGTACACTACAACGCCTTTAACAGCACATTCTTGCAGCCAAACGTCGCGCAAAGCTATGGCATCAAGCGTGGTAAAACCCGCGGTCTGCTGAATGTATCAGTGCTGGAGAAACAGGCCGACGGCTCAACCAAACCGGTCGTTGCCGTTGTGAACGGTAAAGCCACCAACCTGACCTCACAGGAACAGGCACTGAACTTCCGTCAGATCCGTGAAACCAACGCCCTGTATTACATTGCCGAATACGCATTCACAGACGATCAGGTATTACGCTTTAACCTGCAGGTGCAGGCTGACCCGAACAGTGCCGCCACCAATATCAAATTTGAACAGCGCTTCTACGCCGACTAAACACAGCAGGGAATAAAGCTAAATGACTCAGAAGATCGTGCTTGCCAGCGGTAATCAGGGAAAACTCAGAGAGTTTAATCAGGTACTGGGAGAACTGGGCGTTGAAGTCGTTCCCCAGTCTGAATTTAACGTAGAAGATGCAGAAGAAACCGGCCTGAGCTTTGTGGAAAACGCCATCATCAAAGCCCGTCACGCCTGCGAGATTACCGGTTTACCGGCACTGGCAGACGATTCCGGCCTGGAAGTGGATGCCCTGCTCGGCGCACCGGGCATTTACTCCGCCCGTTTTGCCGGCCCCGGCGCTACCGATGCCGACAACAACCAGAAACTGCTGCAGCAACTGGCCGTTCGGGACGAACCGCGCACGGCACGGTTCCGCTGCGTACTGGTCTATATGCGCCACGCCAAGGACCCGACTCCGCTGATCTGTCAGGGTAGCTGGGAAGGTGAAATCCTGCGCAAACCCTCCGGTGATAACGGCTTCGGTTATGACCCCCTGTTCTATATTCCGGAACTGGACAAAGCTTCAGCACAACTGGCTCCGGCTGAAAAAAACAGCCTTAGCCACCGGGGTAAAGCGGTTCGGCAACTGATCGAAAACATACCCGCTTACCTGTAACCACAATGCGGGCCACACCAACAGGTATGGTCCGCCGGAAATCCGATGTCACTGCAACTGCCCCCGCTCTCCCTGTACATTCACATTCCCTGGTGCATCCGTAAATGCCCGTACTGTGACTTCAATTCCCACGCGGTTAAACCGGGAGACAACAGTGGCACCCTGCCGGAAGCCGACTATACCGCCGCCCTGATGCGGGACCTGGAAACAGAACTGGACTACATACAGGGCCGGGAAATTGAAACCATCTTCATTGGTGGCGGCACCCCCAGCCTGTTCTCTCCACAGGCACTGCATGAAATCCTTCAGGGAGTAGCGGCACGCACACCACTGGCGGGCGATGCAGAAATCACCATGGAAGCTAACCCAGGCACCTTCGAACAGGAACGCTTTGCCGGCTTTCTGGAAGCAGGGGTTAATCGTCTGTCCATCGGTATTCAGAGCTTTAATGATCAGCACCTGCAAACCCTTGGCAGGATTCACAACAGTGAAAATGCCCATCATGCGGTTTCTGCAGCACGGCAAATCGGTTTTACCAACATCAATACCGACCTGATGCACGGCCTGCCAAAGCAGACACCGGAACAGGCACTGGAAGATTTACAGACCGCCATCGGTCTGGCCCCTGACCATATATCCTGGTATCAGCTGACCATCGAACCCAACACCGAATTTCACAGCCGACCGCCACGCCTGCCTGAAGATGAAACACTCTGGGACATTCAGGAACAGGGGCAGGCCCTTCTCGCTGCGAACGGTTATAAGCAATACGAGATATCTGCCTACAGCCAGCCAG
The DNA here is from genome assembly GCF_017051665.1 of Aliamphritea spongicola. Classification (NCBI taxonomy): domain Bacteria; kingdom Pseudomonadati; phylum Pseudomonadota; class Gammaproteobacteria; order Oceanospirillales; family Oceanospirillaceae; genus Aliamphritea; species Aliamphritea spongicola. The sequence continues at coordinate 581,594 of NZ_JAFIDL010000002.1, read as the reverse complement.
GCCGCCAGGCGAAGCACAACCTGAACTACTGGCAATTCGGTGATTACATCGGTATTGGCGCCGGTGCCCACGGTAAGCTGACCCTGCCCGGCGAAGATAAGATCCTGCGCCGTTGGAAACAGCGCCAGCCTAAGGCGTATATGCAGGCTATCGACCCTGTCAGTGGCCAACAGGCAATCGCCAGTGACGAACTGCCTTTTGAATTTATGATGAACGCCATGCGGTTACATGACGGCGTCAGTGCAGACCTCTATACCCCAGCCACCGGTATGCCCCTCAGCCAGATCGAAACACAGCTGCAGCAGCTTCGCCACAAAGGATTGCTGGTCGATGATCCCGGCCGCATAGCACCGACAGAACAAGGCAGGTTATTTCTCAACGACCTGTTAGAAAGCTTTTTAACGGACTGAACCGGTGGCCCGAATACAGCTTCTGTATGACCGTTCCTGCCCGGCCTGTGAACACTACACCCGCTTACTTCGCATCCGCGAAGACATCGGTGAACTGGAACTGATTAACGCCCGTGAACACCCTGAATGGGTGCAAACCCTCAGGCAGCAGGGCATCAACCTGAACAACGACATGCTGCTAAGACTGGACGATCAGGAATACAGCGGCGATAAAGCCCTGCACATGCTGGCCATGCTTGGCAGCAACTCAGGCCTGTTTAACCGGCTGAATCACTGGTTATTCCGCTCGCCCCTCAGGGCAAAACTCTGTTATCCGCTAATGAGAGCGGGGCGCAAGTTGTTACTGTTGATCTTAAGACGCAAAGGCATTGAATAATGAACAGCCCTGACGAGCCCCTTCACATCACTCTGGCTAACGCTTCAGACAGCAAGCGCCTTGCAGACATCTTCCATGCAGCGGTACACGCCATTGATCCAAATCTTTACAGTGAAGCTGCGCAGGAAGCCTGGGCGCCCACGCCACCGGATTACTCTATGTGGGAAAACCGCATGCTGGCAGAAGATCAGCGCGCGACATTCATTGCCCGCATCGCCGGAGAAATAGTTGCCTTTATGGAATATCTGCCGGCCGGCTCACCGGCCAACCCGGCACAGCAAACTGACTGCGGTTATGTAGACTGCACCTACACCCATCCGGACTATCAGGGTAAGGGCATCGCCGGGGCGTTATACCGCCATTTGGAAGCACATGCACAAAAACAGAAAACAAAGTTTCTTAAAGTAGACGCGTCGAAAGCAGCAGAAGCATTTTTCCTGAAGAGAGGCTTCATCACCGGGCAGGAAAACCGGATTATCCGTCACGGCCAGACACTGACGAACGTCTCAATGCACAAAACTCTTCTGGCCGGAGCGCTATAACAGGCCGTCCACCAGTTTGGCGCAGACAAAATCATTATTCGACAGACCGCCGATTTTGTGGGTGCTGTAGCGTACCAGGCAGTGGTTATAGCCTACTTCCATATCAGGATGGTGACCTTCCCGGTGGGCAATAAACGCCACTGCGTTCACAAATGCCATGGTCTGATGATAATTCTTGAACCTGTAGTTCCGGTAAATACTAACGCCAGCCAGATCCAGCTGCCACTCAGGCAGAACCTCATCCAGTAAACGGTTTGCAGCCTGAGCAGTTAATGCCTCAGTTGTCGCACTGCAGGGCTCACAATGCCCTTCTAGGGTTATTTGAGTCACCTTATTTCCCCTCAAGTGATTGCTCAGCAAAGAACAGTCATAAACGGTTACCCTTTAAGTATAGCTCTGATTCAGCAAGTCATTGATACCAGTAATAAAACCCGGACACCGCCTGAAAGCGGCGAAACACCTACGACTTAAGTCTGAAAACACCGGTTAAAGCCCCCTGCCAGCACATACTTTCACGATATGAAAACGCCTGAATTCCCCGGAATATAAGGACTTAGCAACTCCGATCAGAAACAGCGTTTTACAATAGGAAACTTTTCTCATACCTTAGCACCACGGGTAAGGACAGTAAGCTTTGTTTCCTGTATCTTTACGCACTTGCAACATAAAGCATCATTCGCCGGTAATAGCACTCACCCGGCCACATACACTGATGCTGCCGGTATCAGGCAATTATGTCGCCCAGCACAGCGACGCCGGATACTGATATAAAAAAATGAAAACGACGGATCCGGCCGCCTCTCTCCGGAACCGGCACATATACAATGGGGCACATCCACATGACTCAAAGGGTTAAGGTTGGCGATCTAGACGTCGCTAAAGTTCTGTACGACTTCATTAACGAACGTGCACTTCCGGGCACTCAGGTCAGCCAGGAACAGTTCTGGTCAAAGCTGGATGCAATCGTTCACGATCTGGCACCGCGTAACCGTGAGTTACTGGCCAAACGTGAAACTATTCAGGCGCAAATCGACGAATGGCACAAAGCCAACCGTGACAACGGTTTCGATTTCCCGGCCTATAAATCCTTCCTGCAGGAAATCGGTTACCTGTTGCCAGAAGGTGAAGACTTCTCAGCCACCACCGCTAACGTTGACCCTGAAATGGCTACCATGGCAGGTCCGCAGCTGGTTGTGCCTATCATGAACGCCCGTTTTGCACTGAACGCAGCCAACGCCCGCTGGGGCAGCCTGTACGACGCACTGTACGGCACCGATGCTATCAGCCACAAAGGCGGCGCTGAGCCGGGTAAAGAATACAATCCGGTCCGTGGCGAACGGGTTATCAACTATGCCCGTGAACTGCTGGATCAGGCAGCACCGCTGGCCGGCGCCAGTCACAAAGATGCCCAGGGCTACAGCATTCAGGACGGTAAACTGACCGTTGCACTGACAGAAGGCAGCGCCGAACTGCAGGACAACAGCCAACTGGTCGGCTACCTGGGTGAAACCGCATCACCGGACAGCATTCTGCTGGTGAACAACGGTATGCACATTGAAATCAAGATCGACCCGAGCAGCCAGATTGGTCAGCAAGACCCTGCCGGCGTATGCGATCTGATTCTGGAATCCGCACTGTCCACCATCATGGACTGCGAAGACTCCGTTGCCGCCGTAGATGGCGAAGACAAAGTCGTTGCCTACAGCAACTGGCTGGGTCTGATGCAGGGCAACCTGACTGAAGAAGTTACCAAGAACGGTAAAACCTTCACCCGCAGCATGAATCCGGACCGCACCTTCACCGGTGTTGACGGTACAGACGTCACGCTGAAAGGCCGTAGCCTGCTGTTCGTGCGTAACGTTGGTCACCTGATGACAAACGAAGCAGTACTGGACAAAGACGGCAACGAAATTCCTGAAGGCATTCTGGACGGTGTTGTCACCAGCCTGATTTCCAGCCACGACATCAACGGTAACAGCGAGCGTCGCAACACCACTACCGGCTCCATGTACATCGTTAAGCCTAAGATGCACGGTCCGGAAGAAGTGGCATTTGCCAACGAACTGTTTGCCCGCATTGAAGACGCGCTGAACCTTGAGCCACTGACCCTGAAAATGGGCATCATGGACGAAGAACGCCGCACCACCGTAAACCTGAAAGAATGTATCCGCGCAGCGAAAGAGCGTGTGGTATTCATTAACACAGGTTTCCTGGACCGTACCGGTGACGAAATCCACACCTCTATGGAAGCAGGCCCGATGATCCGCAAAGCGGACATGAAAGGCACTAAGTGGATTCACGCTTATGAAGACTGGAACGTAGACAACGGCCTGGGCTGTGGTCTGCAGGGCCGCGCACAGATCGGTAAAGGCATGTGGCCAATTCCGGATCAGATGTCCAACATGCTGGCGACCAAGATCGGCCACCCGATGTCCGGTGCGAACACCGCATGGGTACCATCTCCGACCGCCGCAACACTGCACGCTCTGCACTACCACAAGGTAGACGTGTTCGCCCGTCAGAACGAACTGATGAGCCGTCCCCGTGCCAATGTTGACGACATTCTGGACATCCCGGTTGCCCGTGATCCTAACTGGAGTGCTGAAGAAATCCAGCAGGAACTGGACAACAACGCACAGGGCCTGCTGGGCTACATGGTACGCTGGGTTGAACAGGGTATCGGTTGCTCCAAAGTACAAGACATCAACAACGTTGGCCTGATGGAAGACCGTGCTACCCTGCGGATCTCTGCGCAGCACATGACGAACTGGCTGCACCATGGCATCTGCACCAAAGAGCAGGTTATTGAAACCCTGCAGCGTATGGCCGTTGTGGTAGATGGCCAGAACGACGGCGATCCACTGTACCGCCCAATGGCTGCTGACTTCGACGCCAGCGTTGCCTTCCAGGCAGCTCTGGAACTGGTACTGGAAGGCTGCACCCAGCCAAGCGGTTACACCGAGCCAGTCCTGCACCGTCGCCGTCTGGAATTCAAAGCCAAGCACCCGGCATAAACTGCACGCTAACTGCAGACACACAAACATCCCGCCCCGGCGGGATGTTTTCGTTTCAGCCCCCTTTTGCTGCCAATTTCCGCTATAATCCCGAAAATTATTTCCCCGGTGCACAAAGCACCCCGATTCTGAGATTCAAAACCTGTGACCGATACCCTGTTCAGCTCCCTGAAGCTGCCTAAACCCATGCTGGATAATCTGGCTGACCTTGGCTACAAAACCATGACGCCGATACAGGCGCAAAGCCTGCCACATGCACTGGACGGCAAGGACCTGATCGCCAAAGCCAAAACCGGCAGCGGCAAAACCGCCGCCTTCGCCATTGGCCTGCTGCTGCGCATCAAACAACGGGATTTCGGTACCCAGGCACTGATCCTTTGTCCGACCCGCGAACTGAGCACCCAGGTTGCCAAGGAACTGCGCCGTCTGGCCCGCTTTCAGTCCAACCTGAAAGTCGTCACCCTTTGCGGTGGTCAGCCTATCGGCCCGCAGATCGGCTCACTGGCCCACGGCGCGCACATTGTCGTTGGTACCCCTGGCCGTATTCAGGATCACCTGCGCAAAGGTACCCTGAATCTGGAACGCTGCCACACCCTGGTACTGGACGAAGCCGACCGCATGCTCGACATGGGCTTCAACGAACAGATCAATAAAGTTGCCGACTACACACCCCGCAGCCGCCAGACCTTGCTGTTCTCCGCCACTTATCCGGACAACATCCTTAAGCTGAGTAAAAACCTGCAGCGTGACCCGGTAGAAATCAGCGTGGAAGCCATTCACGATCAGGGCAAAATCGAACAGATCTTCTACTGTCTGGACAGCGTCGACAAGCCATCCGGCCTGACTAAACTGCTGGCCCGCCACCCGGCAGACTCCATCGTCCTGTTCTGTAACACCAAGGCCCAGTGCAGCGACATTGAAGAGTATCTGAAAAACCTCGGCTACTTCGCCAAAGCTCTGCACGGCGATCTGGATCAGCGCGACCGCGATCAGGTACTGGTTCAGTTTGCCAACCGCAGCTGCACCATACTGATCGCCACCGACGTTGCCGCCCGTGGCCTGGATATCAGCGATCTGGAACTGGTCATTAACTACGACCTGCCCCGGGACCCAGAAGTTTATACCCACCGCATCGGCCGTACCGGCCGTGCCGACAAGCAGGGCACCGCCATCAGCCTCTACAAACCATCTGAGCTGTACAAACTGGACGCCATCAGCGAATACCAGAACAAAGAACCGGTGTGCTTCAGCATTCCGGAACTGGAAGTGGTCCATGCGGAACCGCCAAAGCCCGCTATGCGCACCCTGGCCATTCAGGCCGGCCGTAAAGACAAGATCCGTCCCGGTGATATTCTCGGCGCCCTGACCGGCGATGCTGGCATTCCCGGCAGTGACGTTGGCAAGATCGACGTCAGCGATTACAGCACCTATGTGGCCGTGAAACGGACCGAAGCCCGCAAGGCTCACAGCCGTCTGCTGGACGGCAAAATCAAAGGCCGCCGGTTTAAAGTCAGAATGCTCTGATCACCAAAACCACCATTTAACAAATGAATCAGTAATGCATCTGTAGCAATCATGCATGTATACTGTGGACGACAGCATGAAAATTTCCGACGTACGCAACTCAGGCTGTCGGAACTTCACAGCTCGAAATTTAAGGAGGCATCCTATGAAACCGGCGAAGAACCAACATCCAAAGTTTATTGAAGCAATGCAAAAACTCTCTGCTATGACGGAGGAAGAACGCCTGTCTGAAGCCAACAAGGAACTGTTTGAACAAGCCATAGAATACGCGCCACTTGAAGCCCAACCGGCCCTGCTGGCAATTCAGAAAAAATACGATGCCTTAGAACTGCACTAAGGATTAACCCGGCCGGTGAAGCCTTTTCACCGGCCACTCCTCTCTCGATCCGACCCACATTCCCAAACTCAGAAATAAAGCACCTTTAAGGCAATAATTCTGTTGCTTTTTTTAAGCTACACGTGTTTAATGTGCGCCGTTGCCCGGATAGCTCAGTCGGTAGAGCAGAGGATTGAAAATCCTCGTGTCGGTGGTTCGATTCCGCCTCCGGGCACCAACAAATTCTTAAAGAATCCTAGCTTCGTGCTGGGATTTTTTATGCCTGAAAAT